>NZ_JAUYNV010000025.1 GCF_030698125.1 Methyloversatilis sp. | reverse complement strand
GGTCCAAAAGACGAGAGTAGACGCCGTTTCGCGAAGGTCCACAAGGGGCTGCATCAGGTCATTGACGGTAAACGGGATAACATGCGGAACAACCCATTCGGCATGGTTCAGGCGCTATGCGTTTCGAGTGCGGAAGCCCTGGGTCACCAGTGCTTCCGTTGTCTTGTCCTGCTGATAGAACTTAAACGCGGACGTGATGACATTCGCTAGGGTTTCGTCTTCATTCTCTGTGGCTGCGCTCTCAAGACATGCAAGTGCTTCTTTCGGCACGCTTGCCCCCTTGGGCCACGTTATGCTCGATAGGGAGAAGATTGCGCGCTTGCGAAAAACCGGCGCGGGATGCTGGCAAAATCGAATCAATTCCGACAAGTAATGTGAACTGTTCGCTCGCGACCCGGCCGCAACAGTCGCCGGCAACATGTCCGCAAACTGTTCGTGCTCTATCTCAATTATTCTCATCGCCTCCAGCGGGCGAGTCGGGTCCTTTTCACAATGTGCTATATAAGCATTAAATATTATTCCGGCTGCCATGTCTTGGCCAGCGGCTTTGTGAAGATGCAGAACACAGCGCATGACATCTCTGATCGAGGCAATTAGATTCGGCAGCGCCTTCTCGAAAATATGGAGCGTCGTGAAAAACTTAGAGCTGCCTTCACGCGTGTTTTCGAGTCTTGAGAATTCGGAGACTAAGTCGATATGGCCGTCATTATGGAGGGCTGCGATCTCGAGTGGTAGCTCCTCCCGCTTATTCGGTTCCGCCATATAGTTTTCGTAGGCAGCGTTAAGAAAATTCCCGCTCTTGGAAACTGAAACAAATACTTCCTTGCGTCTTTCTTTGTCTGCCATTTTTCCTCGCAATCTGGCCAAATACCGTCACTTCTAAGGGATGGTCAAAGATAATCCTCTGGGATTTTTCTTCTAGAAAGCGAGAGTTCCGAGAAACAAATGGACTCTGAACCTATTTTTCTATCTTCTTTCTCTAAAAATTCGTGCCGATCTCGCGCCGATATGAATGTGCGGGGAAACCTCAGGGCCTGTTCCTAGTTGTTCAATTGTTTCAATTTACTCAATCAGCCCGGCAATGAGCGCTGAGACGGGCCGAGAGCCTTTTGTATTGCAGCATTCAGATTGAGCCCCATTCCTGCAATATTGGGCTTCAACTCGAGCACATCGTTCGCGTGCCTTAATGTGGCCACGAGCATTCCGCCTTTCATGTTGGAAAGTTCGACCTTCTCCGCACCCAGGGAGCTAACGAAGCTGCCGAGTTGATTGGACTTGAGGGCGCTCAGCAAGGAGGTTAGCAGCGCATCTGCTAGCTCAGAGTGCTCCGGTTCGTCCGCACCGCGGAGCAGAAGCGGAAGGACGTAGATCGGCTTCGTTGTCGCTTGTAGTGCGCCTTCTGAAATCACCAAGCACGTAGCTTCGTGAAACATACTTGCCAGTCGCACGAAATTTTCCGACACATGCGTTTTCAAGAACGTGTAAAGCTCCCTCGACAAGTCCTTCGGCCCGCGAACGATCAATGCGTTCACACCAGAGCGCCTGGCGAAGGAATCGAAGAAGGAATCTACAACACCCGAGTGCGCTTCGGCCGCTGAAGCGTCAATGAGATAGGTGTAGTACTCGTACATACCGACGGGCACAGACCTGAGTCGGCTTACATACATCCCCATGAGCACCTCCTCGTTAGTGATGCCGAACGTCTGAGTTAAGTCGCGCCGAAGGCCTCCGCTTGAATGAATCGTTAGGCACTCATCTGATGTGAATACCATCAGTTGCAGCACTACTTAGAACATGATCCAGATATGTATCGATAGATATACACCAAGCGGTAGCATCCAGTTCTAGATGCCATGGTTTCGCGGATTTTGACCCATAGAGATTTACCGCTCCTGACCAATGGGTGTAGGCGCTCAGACTCTTCCGGTTGCGAGTGACCCAGCCTAGCTCCACGTGTGTGGCGTGAATGGTCTTGTTGCACGACTCCCGAACATTTAATTTGAAGCCCCCGGAATGCACTTCTCCGAGAGGGATGTTCTCGACAGCGTACTTGTCCGCCCGCTCAAAGATCGAAGGGCGAATCTGCCCTGCCATTGAGTCTTGAAGAATTCTGACCTTTGCAGCGATCTCGATCATGTAGCCACTTACGATCCGCTTGATCTTGTGCTCGTAGTCGTTCCAAGCGTTATGACCGTACGGGTACGAGCCTTGGCAGATCCCGGCGTTGCGGCAGTACTCTCGGCTAGCAGCTTGTAGCTGCTCAATAACGAATAGCTTCTCGCTAACGCCTGCGAAGTCGTAGCTATGTGTCATTGTTTCCTAACGTGAATAAAGATTGTCCGCGCAATGCCATCCGCCTGCGCAACTATAACGCGTAGATGGTTTTCTAATGCAAGCCCGACGCATGCCCGGGCAGGCGACTGCGCGACCGGGTAGATTTCGCTCCTTCCTGAACCTTTCCCGTATCGCCTCCGCTCTCATGAACACCTCCTCCCCCTCACCCCTCCAGACCGAATGGGCCACGCTGCAGCAGGACCACGAGCGCCATGAGCGTTGCGCGGTCGGGATCAAGATCGCGGCGGTGGCGCTGACCGCGGGCGCCGCACTATTCGGTTTTCCGTTAGAACTGGCGGCGCCGCTGACCGCCATCGTCTGGGTGATCGAGGCGATGCTGCGCACGGTGCAGGGGCGCCTGGGTAAGCGATTGCTGAAGGTGGAAACGCTGATCGCCGACGGGGCGTCGGAGTACGCGGCCTGCCAGCTGCACACCGAGTGGCAGGCGACGCGCCCGGGTGCTGCCGGGTTGTTGATGGAGTACGCGACGAGTGCGCTGAAGCCGACGGTGGCCTTTCCGCATGCGCTGCTGCTTCTGTTGCAGGCCGCGCTTGCGATCGCCGGCTGAAACCGTTTGCTGCATTGCGACAAATCAAGGCGCTGAAACACGGGCCGGCGCACAATCGGGGCGATTCCCGCATTGCAACGGACTGAACCATGACTGCATCGCGTCGCCGCCTCGTGCTGGCGCTGTTCGTGCTCGCCGCCGCAGCGGCCGGCTATTACGGCTGGAAGCAGTACGCCTCACCGCCGGTGAGCGAGGCGTTCGCTTCCGGCAACGGTCGCATCGAGGCGACCGAGGTCGATGTTGCCACCAAGACCAGCGGGCGGCTGGAAAGTGTGGCGGTGCGCGAGGGTGACGACGTGAGCGCCGGCCAGGTCGTCGCGCTGATGGACGTGCGCGCGCTGGAAGCCGAACTGAAGATCAGCGACGCGCAGATCGAACAGGCGAAGGCCAGCCGCGCGGTGGCGGTGGCGGCGGTGGCGCAGCGGCAAAGCGACGCGGCGACGGCCGGCGCCGTCGTGTCGCAGCGGCAGAGCCAGCTGGTGCTGGCCGAGAAGGACATCGAACGCACGCAGCGCCTGGTCGACAAGGGTTTCATTTCGGCGCAGAAGCTGGACGTCGACAGCACCAGCAGGCAGTCGGCGCTGGACGCGCGGAAGGCTGCGTCGTCGCAGTTGCGCGGCGCGCAGTCGTCGATCGACGCGGCGCGCGCGTCGGTGAAGCAGGCCGAAGCGTCGATCGAGGCGGCTGAGGCGCGCAGTGCGCGCATCCGCGTAGATCTGCAGGACGCGCAACTGCTCGCCCCGGCCGAAGGCCGCGTGCTGTATCGGCTGGCCGAACCGGGCGAGGTGCTGGCGGCTGGCGGCAAGGTGCTCACGCTGCTCGACATCACCGACGTCTACATGACCATTTTCCTGCCGACCTCGCAGGCGGGGCGCGTCGCCATCGGCAGCGAGGCGCGCATCGTGCTCGACGTGCGGCCGGACATTTCGATTCCGGCCAGCGTGAGCTTCGTGTCGCCACAGGCGCAGTTCACACCGAAGTCGGTCGAAACGCGCACCGAGCGCGAAAAGCTCATGTTCCGTGTGCGGGTGAAGATTCCGCCCGAACTGCTGAAGGCGCACGCCAAACAGGTGAAGACCGGCCTGCCCGGCGTCGCCTGGGTGCGGCTCGACCCCGAAGCGCCGTGGCCGGCGACGCTGCCGCCGCTGGTCGGCACGCCCAGACCGTCAACGGCGCCATGACCGAGACGGTCGCCCGGCTCGCCGGTGTCGGCCTGCGCTACGGCAACACGGTCGCGCTCGACGACATCACGCTGGACATCCCGGCCGGCTGCATGGCCGGGCTGATCGGGCCGGACGGCGTCGGCAAGTCCAGCCTGCTGGCGCTGGTGGCCGGGGTGCGCGTGATCCAGCAGGGCGGGGTGGAAACGCTGGGCGGCGACATGCGCGACCGCCGCCATCGCAGCGCGGTCTGCCCGCGCATCGCCTACATGCCGCAGGGCCTGGGGCGGAACCTGTACATGACGCTGTCGGTGTTCGAGAACGTCGACTTCTTTGGCCGCCTGTTCGGCCAGGCGACGCGCGAGCGCGAAACGCGCATCGCCGAACTGCTGGACAGCACCGGGCTCGCCGCCTTCCGCGACCGGCCAGCCGGCAAGCTGTCGGGCGGCATGAAGCAGAAGCTCGGCCTGTGCTGCGCGCTGATCCACGACCCCGACCTGCTGATACTGGACGAGCCAACCACCGGCGTCGATCCGCTGTCGCGGCGCCAGTTCTGGCAACTGATCGACCGCATCCGGGCGCGCCGGCCCGACATGAGCGTGCTGGTGTCCAGCGCCTACATGGGCGAGGCGGCCGGTTTCGACTGGCTGGCGGCGATGGACGACGGTCGCGTGCTGGCCACCGGCACGCCGGCCGAACTGCTGGCGCGCACCGGCGCGAAGGATCTCGACGCCGCCTTCATCGAATTGCTGCCGCTGGCCAAACGCCAGGGGCACGAGGCACTGGTGGTGCCGCCGCGCGTTGCGCAGGCGGACGGCCCGGCCATCGTCGCCGAAGGGCTCACCATGCGCTTCGGCGATTTCACCGCGGTGGACCACGTCGATTTCGAGATCGGCCGCGGCGAAATCTTCGGCTTCCTCGGCTCGAACGGCTGCGGCAAGACGACGACGATGAAAATGCTGACCGGCCTGCTGCCGCCGAGCGAGGGCAGGGCGCTGCTGTTCGGTCACGTTGTCGATGGCGGCGACATGGACACCCGCAAGCGCGTCGGCTTCATGACCCAGGCCTTTTCGCTGTACGGCGAACTGAGCGTGCGGCAGAACCTGGTGCTGCACGCCCAGCTCTTTCACCTGCCGGCGGCCGGCATAGCCGCACGCGTAGACGAAATGGTCGGCCGCTTCGGTCTGGCCGAGTATCTGGACACGCAGGCGGCCGGTCTGCCGCTGGGCATACGGCAGCGGCTGTCGCTGGCGGTCGCGGTGATCCACAAGCCGGACATGCTCATCCTTGACGAACCGACCTCGGGCGTGGACCCGGTGGCGCGCGACGGCTTCTGGCGGCTGCTGATCGAGCTGTCGCGCAAGGACGGGGTGACCATTTTCGTGTCCACCCACTTCATGAACGAGGGCGAGCGCTGCGACCGCATTTCGCTGATGCACGCCGGCCGCGTGCTGGCCAGCGACACGCCGGCGGCGCTGATCGCGCGGCGCGGCGCGGCATCTCTGGAAGAGGCCTTCATCGCCTATCTCGAAGAAGCGACCGGCGATGGCGCAGCGCCCGGGCCGGAGGCACCGCCGCCAGCCACCGCCGCGCCGACGCCACCCGCCGCGCGCCCGGCGGCCTTCAGCCGGCGCCGGCTGCTGGCCTACGCGCGGCGCGAGTGGCTGGAAGTGCTGCGCGACCCGGTGCGGCTCACCTTCGCGCTGCTCGGCTCGGTCATCCTGGTGCTCATCCTCGGCTACGGCATTTCGATGGACGTCGAGGACCTTAAATTCGCCGTGCTCGACCGAGACGACACCCCTGAAAGCCGCGCCTACATCGAGAACATGGCCGGCTCGCGCTATTTCATCGAACAGCCGCCGCTGATCAGCGTTGAAGAGCTGGACCGCCGCATGCGCGCCGGCGAACTGAGCGTGGCGCTGGAAATACCGCCGGAGTTCGGGCGCCGGCTGCGCAGCGGTCGCGCGGTCGAGATCGGCGTGTGGGTCGATGGCGCCATGCCCTTCCGCGCCGAAACCACGCTCGGCTACGTGCAGGGCCTGCACGCCGACTTCCTGCAGCAGGCGGCGGTGCGCGAAGGGCTGCCGGCCACCGCGCATCCGGCGAAGCTGGACATGCGCTACCGCTACAACCAGGACTTCCGCAGCGTGTTCGCGATGGTGCCGGCGGTCATCCCGTTGCTGCTCACCTTCATACCGGCCATCCTGATGGCGGTCGGCGTGGTGCGCGAGAAGGAACTGGGTTCGATCACCAACCTGTACGCCACACCGGTCACCCGGCTCGAATTCCTGATCGGCAAACAGCTGCCCTATATCGCCGTCAGCATGGTGAGCTTCTACGGACTGGTGGCGCTGGCGGTGTTCGTGTTCGAGGTACCGCTGAAGGGCAGCCTGCTGTCGCTCAGCCTGGGCGCGCTCATCTTCGTTACCGCCACCACCGGCCTCGGGCTGCTCATGTCGTCTTTCGCCCGCACGCAGATCGCAGCGCTCGCCGCGACCGCGGTCGTCACCATGCTGGCGACGGTCACCTTCTCCGGGCTCACGCATCCGGTGTCTTCGCTCGAAGGCGTGGGGCGCACGATAGGCACCTTCTTCCCGGCGACGTATTTCCTCAACATCAGCCGCGGCCTGTTCACCAAGGCGCTCGAAATGCGCGACCTGTACGCCGACTTCCTGGCGCTGCTCGCCTTCGTGCCGGTGCTCACGTTACTCAGCGTGTGGCTGCTGAAGAAGCAGGAGCGATGATGAGGAAGCGCCTGCTCAACGCCTGGCGGCTCGGGCTCAAGGAACTGATGAGCCTGTGGAACGACAAGGTGCTGCTCATCATGATCGTGTGGGCCTTCTCGGGCGGCATCTACAGCGCCGCCACCGCCACGTCGCAGGAACTGCACAACGCGCCGATCGCCATCGTCGACGAGGACCGCTCGGTGCTGTCCGGGCGCATCGCAGACGCTTTCTACGGCCTGTACTTCCGGCTGCCGGACATGATTACCGAAGCGCGGGGCGACGCCGGTCTGGATGCCGGGCTGTACACCTTCGTCATGGTCATTCCGCCGGACTTCGAGCGCGACGTGCTGGCCGGCGTGCAGCCGTCGATACAGGTGAACATCGATGCGATGCGCGTCAGCCAGGCCTTCATCGGCGCCGGCTACATCCAGAACATCGTGCTGGGCGAAGTGGGCGAGTTCGTGCAGCACCGGCGCAGCGAGGCGGCATCGCCGATCACGCTGGCACCGACCGTCATGTTCAATCCGAACATGACCAGTTCGTGGTTCGGCAGCGTGATGGAAATCATCAACAACGTGACCATGCTGTCGGTCATCCTGACCGGCGCGGCACTGATCCGCGAACGCGAGCACGGCACGCTGGAACACCTGCTGGTGATGCCGCTCGGCGCCTTCGAAATCATGCTGGCCAAGGTGTGGTCGATGGCGCTGGTGGTGTGGATCGCGGTCGGACTGTCGCTGTATTTCGTGGTCGGCCGCGTGCTCGACGTGCCGATCGCCGGTTCGATTCCGCTGTTCATGGCCGGCACGCTGGTACAACTGCTGGCCACCACCTCGCTCGGCATCTTCATCGGCACGCTGTCGCGCAACATGCCTCAGCTCGGCCTGATGATGATTCTGGTGGTGCTGCCGCTGCAACTGCTGTCCGGCGGCATGACGCCGCGCGAAAGCATGCCGGAGGTGGTGCAAAACATCATGCTGTTCGCACCCACCACGCATTTCGTCAGTCTGGCCCAGGCGGTGCTCTACCGCGGCGCCGGTCTGGACGTGGTGTGGCCCAGCCTGCTGGCGATGGCTGGGATTGCACTCGCCTTCTTCGGCGCCTCGCTGCTGATGTTCCGGCGCAGCATCGCGGCGCAGGGCTGAATGTTGGAGCGGCCGCCGCTCCCACAAAAGCGTCGCCGCGCCCTCGCTCCCGGAAGGGCCGCTCAGCGCCGTGACAACGCCTGCTCGATCCGCCCCAGCGCATCGAGAATGACTGCACGGGGCGAGCCGAGGTTGAGCCGCATGAAACCGCTGCCGCCGGTGCCGAAGGTGATGCCGGGGTTCATGCCGACCTGTGCGCCGCCGACGAAGAAGTCGCGCAGTGCGCGGTCGTTCAGCCCCAGTGCGCGACAGTCCAGCCAGATCAGGTAGGTGCCTTCCGGCTGCACGGCGCGGATGCCGGGCAGGCGCTGTGCGGCGAACTGCATGACGGCGTCGCGCGTGCCGGCCAGATAGGTCATCAGCGCATCGAGCCACGGGCCGCCGTCGCGGTAGGCCGCTTCGAATGCGGCGACGCTGAACGGGTTGGACGCGCTGACGTGCAGGCGCCCGAAGACGTTTTCGATTGCGCGCCGCTCGGCGTCGTCCGCGATCAGCGCCGACAGGCCCAGCCCCGGAATGTTGAAGGTCTTGCTCGGCGCCACCGTGGTGACGATACGGTCGCCCGGCTGCGCCAATGTGGCCAGCGCAATGTGCGTGTAGCCCGGATAGATCAGGTCGTGGTGGATTTCGTCGGCCAGCACGACCAGCCCGTGACGGCGCGCCACGCCCAGCATGCCATCGAGCTCCTCGTGCGACCACACGCGGCCGACCGGATTGTGCGGCGAGCACAGCAGCAGTAGTTTCGCGCCGTCGGCGGCGCAGCGCTCGAGGTGATCGAGATCGATGGTCCAGCGGCCGTCGCGCTCGAGCAGCGGGTTTTCGATCACGCGCCGGCCGGTGTCGCGGATGGCCGAGAAGAAGGGCGGGTACACCGGCGGCTGCACGATGACGCCTTCACCCTCGGCGGCGAACGCCTGAACCGCGGCATACAGCGTGGGCACGACGCCCGGGCACATCAGCACCGATTCACGCGCCACCGTCCAGCGGTGGCGCGATGCGAGCCAGCCGGTCAGCGCATCGAACACGCCGTCCGGGTAGAGCGAGTAGCCGAATACCGGGTGCGCCGCGCGCGCCGTCAGCGCATCAAGCACGGCGGGCGGCGCCGCGAAATCCATGTCGGCCACCCAGAGCGGGGTCACGGCCGTCGTACCGAAATAGCTGCCACGCCCGTCGTGCTTGACGCTGGCCGTCCCGTCGCGCGCAATGAGGCGGTCGAAATCGATGCTCATGTCCGTCGTCCCGTTCAGCGCACGCGTTCCCACAGCGTGACCTCGGCCATCGTGTGCTGGTGCTTGCGACGCGTTTCGCGGATGACGAAAGGCACGTCGCGGGGCGCTCCGAGCTGGCGGAAGTGCTCGCCCAGGATGAGCTTCATGCCATCGAGCGTGGTCCAGCTTTCGCCGTCCTTCTTGAAACCGCCCAGCCAGTCTTCGCGTTTCGTGTGCTCTTCGAGCCAGGTGTAGGGCGAGCTGATCATCAGCACGCCGCCGACATTGAGGCGTTCATGTACCGACTTCAGGAAGGCGGCCGGATCGAACAGCCGGTCGATCAGGTTGGCGGCCAGCATGAAGTCATAACCGGTCAGCACGGATTTGAGGTTGCAGGCGTCGCCCTGCATGAAATCGACCCGCCCGCGCACCGTGTCCAGCCCCATGTCGGCCAGGCGGCGGGTCTTGTACGACACCAGTTCGCCTTCGTCCGGCAAGGTGTAGCGCAGCTCGCCCTGTTCGGCCAGATGGACGCCGGCGTTGATGAAGCGGGCCGAGAAATCGACGCCGGTGACGTGTTCGAAGTGACGCGCCAGTTCGAAGGTGGATCGGCCGGTGGCGCAGCCCAGATCGAGCGCGCGGCGGGCCGGGCGATCGCCCATGGCTTCGATGGCGATCTGCGCCAGTGCCTTCGGGAAGTTGGGCACGCCGAAGTACTCGTCGCCGTAATGGAATTCGGCGTACTCGGACAACTGCCGGTCGCTTTCGTAATAGACGTTCGGCGCTGTGGCCGGTGTATCGCTCACCACGTATCGGAACCCCGCATGCTGGAAGAAATGGCGGCGGAAGGCATAGCGCGATGCGCGCGTCGCCTCGTTGCCGCAGGAAATCCACGAGCCACCCTTGATCAGGTTGTGGCGCGCGTCGAAGGTCGGTGTCGAGAAATCATCATACGTCGGGTGCACATCGAAGCCGGCGAACGGGTAGATCGGCGTTTCAGTCCATTGCCACACATTGCCGACCACGTCGAAGAAGTCGCCGTGGGCAAAGCGATCGACCGGACAGGACGACGCCCAGTGATCGAGGTGGATGTTGGCGCTCGCTGCGCCGTTCTCCGGTACCTCGGTCACGCCCGCCGCGTCATGCAGGCGATACCACTCGTCTTCGGTCGGCAGCCGCACCGGTGCGCCGCTGCGCGCGGCCTTCCAGTTACAGAAGGCCTTGGCTTCGTGGTAGTTCGTTTCCACCGGCCAGTTCCATGGCATCGCAATCTCTTCGAGCATCAGCCTGAGGTGCCAGCCGTCAGCCTTGCGCACCCAGAACTCGGGATGCGCGGTCTGGTGGCCGTCGCGCGTGCGCCAGTCGCGCCAGGCGCGACCTTCGTCTTCCCACCAGGCGTCGTTCGCGTAGCCGCCATCGTCGACGAACTCGAGGAATTCGCGATTGCTGACGACGAAACGACTGGCCTGGAAGGCATCGACCGTGACTTCACGCTGCGCGTATTCGTTGTCCCAGCCGTAGATCGGGTCATCGCGTCGCCGGCCCAGTCGCGTGACGCCGGCAGCGACCGGGTGCAGCGCGTTGTCCGGTGCATCGCCGGCGTCGCGGCAGGGTTCCCAGGCCGGGTGAGGGCGCACGTAATCAAGCCGGCTCTGGCGGATCAGTACCGATGAGGTTTCGAGATGGATGCGCTCGTGCTCGATACCCATGATGACGACCCACCACGGATTGTTCCAGTCGATCGGTGTCGCGAGCGGGGCTTCGTGGATGACGCGGTCGACCACGCTGCGAACGGCGTTGCGGTAGTCGCGTACCGCCTGCACGCTCGGCCAGTCGTAATTCGATTCGTTCAGATCGTCCCAGCTCATTTCATCGACGCCGACCGCGAACATCGATTCGAAGCGCGGGTTGATGCGCTCATTGATCAGACCGGCGAGCAGCAGCTTGTTGATGAAGAAGGTCGCGGTATGGCCGAGATAGAAGATGAGCGGATGGCGCAGCGAAATCGGTTTTCTGTAGTACGCCTCGTCACAGGCCAGCACCTCGAACAGCTGTTCGTAGCGGCTGAAGGTGGCGTGAAAGTAATCGCGCAACGTGCTGCGCAGCGCGTCCGGGTCGGTCGCATCGAGGCGGGGCGTGCGCAGGAAAAGCGTATCCGGATGGGCTTGCATGTTCTTGTAATACTCCGGCGGATGCGGGTGTTGGAAGGGCTGCCGGTATTCGGTGATCATGGCGCGATCATCCGCTGACGCCGGCGGCGACCGCGCGTGAGACGCATTGCAGGGCCGACAAGTTCAGATATTGTGCCGCGCTCGCCGGGCCGTGCGTATTTCACGCCTGATCCGGCGCAAACGCGGCGCTGTCGCCACCCAGTTCTCGCGTGAGCCAGTCCACCAGCAACCGGGTGCGGCCGGGCAGCAGGCGGGCATGCGGATAGATGATATTGACTGGCCGCGGTGGTGGCTCGAATTCGCGCAACACGATGCGCAGCGTGCCCTGTTCAACATGCGGCCTGACCTGGTAACACAAGAACAATCCGAACCCGGCACCGGCTGCGCAGGCGGCCACGGCCGGTGCAACGTGGTTGAACTCAAGATTGCCGGCGACCGGCACCGGCACGACGCGGCCGTTGATGTGAAAGCTCCAGCCCAGGCCGGACGCGCCGGTGAAGTGTACGCAGGGTGCACCACGCAATGCATCGGGATGCGACGGCTCGCCGCGCGCTGCGATCAGCGCCGGGCTGGCGACCACGACGCGGCGAATCGTCCCGAGCGGGCGCGCGATCAGGCTTGAATCGTCCAGTGCGCCGATCCGCACACCGACATCGATGCCTTCCTCCAGCAGATTGACCACGCGGTCGTGCAGCAAAACGCGCAGCTTCACGCGCGGATGGTGCAGCGCGAAGCGGGTGACGACCGGCGCGACATGCATCAGGCCGAACTGCACTGGCGCGGTCAGCGTGATCGGCCCGGACGGCTCTGTCGCCCCTTCCTGCAGCGCCTCCTCCGCGTCCTGCACGGCCGACAGTACCTGACGGCAGCTTTCGAGGTAGCTGCGGCCTTCGTCGGTCAGCGCGATGCGGCGCGTCGTGCGGTTCATCAGTCGCACACCCAGATGCGCCTCGAGTGCGGCCAGCGTGCGCACGACGGCCGGCAGCGAACTGTCGAGTGCGCGCGCGGCGGCAGTCAGGCTGCCCTGCTCGGCAATGTTGACGAAGGCGCGCATCGCCCTGAGTGTGTCCATGCCGGATATTGCTTCGATAAGTGGAGCAGTGTTATCCACTTTAGGCCATTTATTGCCTGATACGGATCATGGATAGTGTGTTGCGTCGCCATCCGGCGTCACGTAACCCAAGCGAGGAATCCGCCATGTCCCTGACCGCCATCCACCGTCCTGATGCCCCCATCGTGCTGCACGGCTTCAAGCTGTCCGGCCACAGCCACCGCGCCGAGCTGTTGCTCGGACTGCTGGGTCTGCCGTACGAATTTCGCCAGGTCGACCTGGCGGGCGGCGAACAGAAGACGCCGGCCTTTCTGCAGAAGAACAGTTTCGGCCAGGTGCCGGTGATCGAGGATGGCGCAACGGTGATCGCCGATTCGAATGCCATCCTCGTCTATCTGGCGCAACGTTACGCGCCCGGCCGCTGGCTGCCGCTGGACCCGGCCGGTCAGGCGCGGGTGCAGCGCTGGCTCACGGTCGCGGCCGGTCTGGTTGCATTCGGCCCGGCGGCGGCACGACTGGTGACGCTGTTCCGCGGCCAGTTCGACACGCAGGAGGTGATCGCCCGCGCACACCGCCTGCTCGCCGTGATGGACGGCGAACTGGCCGAGCATGACTGGCTGGCCGGCACGACGCCGACACTGGCGGACGTCGCGGTCTACACCTACGTCGCCCATGCGCCGGAAGGCAATGTGTCGCTCGACGACTACCCGAACGTGCGTGCCTGGCTGGCGCGCGTCGAAGCGCTGCCGGGCTTCGTCGCGATGCCGGTCAGCCAGGTCGGCCTGCGCGCCTGATCGCCATGGACACCCCCCGCGATCCCTTCCACGACGGCGAGCGCGCGCTGCAGGCGCGGGCCGGCATGCAGGCGCGCATGGCCGAGGTCGGCCCGCGCGCCATCCGCGACCACATGCCGGATCAGCATCGCGACTTCTTCGCGCAGCTGCCGTTTCTCGTTGTCGGCAGCGTCGACGCCGACGGACAGCCCTGGGCTTCGGTGCTGTCCGGCCCGCCGGGCTTCGTGCAGTCGCCCGATCCGCACACGCTGCGCGTCGCTGTGCAGGCACCGGCGGGCAGCCCGCTGGCCGCCCACGTGCGCGTCGGCGCGCCGCTCGGTCTGCTCGGCATCCAGCCGCACACGCGGCGGCGCAACAGGATGAATGGATCGGTCATCCGGGCAGGCGAAGCCGGTTTCGATGTCGAGGTGGCGCAGAGCTTCGGCAACTGCCCGAAATACATCCGCACGCGCGAAGCCTTTTTCTTCGGTGACGACGAGCCGCCTGCCATGGCGCAGCCGCTGCCGGCGCTCGACGACGCGGCGCGCGCACTGATCAGGCGCGCCGACACGCTGTTCATTGCGAGCGCGCATGCAGCCGGCGTCGATGTGTCGCACCGCGGCGGCGAACCGGGCTTCATCACGGTCGGCCCGGATGATGTGCTGACCTTGCCCGACTATGTCGGCAACTTCTTCTTCAACACGCTGGGCAATCTGCTGCTCGAGCCGCGCGCCGGTCTGCTGTTCATCGATTTCGACAGCGGAGACCTGCTGCAGGTGAACGGATGCGCGCAGATCGTGGAGGACGAAGAAGCACTGGCCGCCCATCCCGGGGCGCAGCGCCTGCTCAGGATCGCGGTGACCGGTGCACTGCGTGTACCGGGCGGTCTGCCGCTGCTGTGGTCGACCACCGATCCGTAAGGATCGCGGCACCCCGCCGGTCTGTCGCAGCATTACACGCCCAGCGTCATCGCATGCAGAAACCCCCGCACATCCGGATCCCGCCATCGCACATCACCCCGCGCAGCGCGTTCGAGGCACGCCGCGAGGTGCTGCGCGCCGGCGGCGCCTTGCTCGGCGCGTGCGCCGCGCCGGGGGCGCTGTACGCAGCGTCCGGACTGGGCCCGCTGCAGCGCAGCCCGCATTCGATCAGCGATCGGCCGACGCCGCTCGAACACGTCACCGGCTACAACAACTTCTACGAATTCGGGACCAGCAAGCAGGACCCGGCGGTCTATGCGCACAAGCTGCCGGTACGACCGTGGTCGGTGAGCATCGAAGGCCTGGTGCACACGCCGCACACGCTGGACATCGAACGGGTCATGAAGCTCGCGCCGCTGGAAGAGCGCATCTACCGCCTGCGCTGCGTCGAGGGCTGGTCGATGGTCGTGCCCTGGGTCGGCTTTCCGCTGTCGGCGCTGCTCAGGCAGGTCGAGCCACTGGGCAGCGCGAAATACGTCGAATTCGAGTCCTTTCACGATGCCAGACTCATGTCGTCGCCCATCTTCAATCCGCTGGTGTTTCCGTACATCGAGGGCCTGCGGCTGGATGAGGCGATGCATCCGCTGACGCTGCTGGTCGTCGGCCTGTACGGCGACCTGCTGCCGAAGCAGAACGGCGCGCCGCTGAGGCTGGCCGTGCCGTGGAAATACGGCTTCAAAAGTGCCAAGTCCATCGTGCGCATCCGGTTCACCGACGAGCAACCGCTGACGTCATGGAATCGCTCGGCCCCGCACGATTTCGGCTTCTATTCGAACGTGAATCCGCGGGTCAGCCGCGAGCGCTACGACCAGCGCCGCGAGCGCCGTCTGGGCGAACTGGCCAAGCGCGACACGCTGATGTTCAACGGCTACGCCGACGAAGTGTCGGGCCTGTACGCCGGCATGGATCTGGCGCGGGCGTTCTGACCCGGGCCGCGGCGATCCGGTGAGCACGGATCCCCGAACGTCGGAAAAATTGACAGCACGCTGCCGCGGCGTAATCCGGTTCCATTGAATCAATGGTTTGCAGAACTGGTTTGGGTTTTGCTTGTGGCGTCGCAGCGCCCCCCTACACGAAGGACACACCACTCATGAGTTCCACGCTGAAATCCCTGTTGATCGCTGCTTCGCTGATCAGCGCCCCGGCCGCCTTTGCGGCATCGCCGGTCACGCCGGTGTCGGTATCGAACAACGGTCTCGTCGCGATCGACGGTGCCGATCTGTCCATCCTGTTCGATGGCTACATCGCGCCGGAAGGCACGCCGTTCCAGACGGATTCGGTGTCCTGGTTCGATCAGGTCGGCAGCAGCGGTGTCACGCTGGATTTCGACTTCGGTCAGCTCTACACGCTGAGCGACGTGCTCATCGGCGTCGATCACAACGACTTCTATCAGGTTCAGGTGTCGCTCGATGGATCGGTGTGGAACACGCTGTTCACCAACCTCGCGTTCGAAGGCCAGTCGAATTTCGGCAGCGAAATCATTTCCAGCGTGGCGGGCGATCCGGAGTACCAGGCGACCATCGACTTCCCGACGACGGTTGCGCGCTACGCCCGCCTCTACGCCGTCGGCGGCGACAACGCGTTTTCGGTGTCGGAAGTGAGCTTCAGCGGCGTGGCCGTGGTGCCGGAACCGGAAACCTGGGCACTGCTGATCGCCGGTCTCGGCCTGATCGGCGCCATTGCCTACCGTCGCAGCTGAATCGGCGACGCGCACAAAAAAGGCCGGCACATGTGCCGGCCTTTTTCTTTGTGGCGCGCCTGTGTTCAGCTGACGTAATCACCCATCGCTTCGGGCTGCATCAGCACATCGAGCACGCGCACCGTGATCTGCCGCCCGCCCGGCACCTGCCACGGGATGGCCTGGCCGACCGACAGGCCGAGCAGCGCACTGCCGATCGGCGCCAGCACGGACACCGTGCCGGATACGCCGCTGGTTTCCGGATACACCAGCTTGAGTTCGAAGACGGCGCCGTTCGAGTCATCGATGAAGCGCACCGTGGAATTCATCGTCACGACGCCCGGCGGCATGTCGGACGGTGCCACCGTTGTGGCGCGATCCAGTTCATCGCGCAATGCGTCGGCGCCCGGCTGATGCCGGTAGACCTCGCGGTCCAGCAGACGGTAGAGGCGCGCGGTATCGAGGCTGGATACGGTGATGGGGGGCGAATGCTGCATGCGGGTCACCTCATGATGGATGGATGTTCGGATGAACGAACGCAAGGTCTGGCGTTCGATGATGGTTCCCCAAAACAAAAAGGCAGCGCCTTCGTCAGGCACTGCCTCTGGAATCACCAAGTATCTGAAAAGTTTACTGCAAAGGGGGCGGCCGGGCCAGCCCGCCCACCTTTTTCCGGCGCGTACGCGCGGCGGCAGGCATCATGTCGGCCCCATCCGAGCACGCAGGGAGCACACATTGAGCCGCAGTGACAGCGAACCGAACCGGTCGGTCGCCCTATATTGGGATTTCGAGAACCTGCACGCCAGTCTGGTCGAGGACCGTTATGGCGAAGGTCATTACGCCAAGCCGGATTCCCGCTTCAAGGTGCAGGAACCGCTGGTCGACATCGATGCCATCGTCGGCCTCGGCGCATCGTTCGGACCGATCGCGATCAATCGTGCCTATTGCAACTGGCAGTACTTCGGCCGCTACCGCGACGTGCTGCTGCAGAGCGCGGTGGAACTGATCCAGCTGTTTCCGCCGGGTGCGTCAGCCAAGAACGGTGCGGACATCAAGCTGTGTCTGGACGCGACCGAAGACATCAGCCGCTTCGGTCACATCGGGACCGTCATCATCGTCGGCGGCGACAGCGATTTCATGCCGGTCGCGCAGAAGATCAAGGCGGCCGGGCGCACGTTGATCGGCGTCGGGACGCGCAAGGCCACCAATCGTCACTGGGCGAAAAGCTGTCACGAGTTCCGCTATTACGAGAACCTGATCGGCAAGAGCCCGTCCGACGAGGCATCGCCGGCCGAAGCGAGCGCCGTGCAGCCTTCGGATCCGGCGGCCGACATCCTGCGACGCGCCGTGCGTCTGCTGTCCGGTGCCCAGGGCGAACCGTGGGTGAACAAGGCGTCGATCTGGCCGATGATCAAGCGGCTCGACGCCACGTTCGACGTCAAGGACCACGGCTACACCGATTTCAGCGACATGCTGAAATCGCTCGACGCAGTCGTGGAGGTGAAGAAGGGCGAACTGGACCACGTCGTGCGTCTGCGCTGAACCCGCGCTGGCGGACTGCTCAGTAGGGACGACGCATGCGCCGTCGCGGCGGTGGCAGACCGGTGTCGGCACGCAGTCGTCCGTGCTTCTGGGCGTCCAGCCGCAGCAGCTGGCGCGCCACATAGATGCCGGCGGCCAGCGGCATGACGAATTCCGGATAGATGGCCTGCACGTTCTTGCCCAGCTCCATCAGATAGCCGACATAGCCGAATGCCAGCTTGGCCAGCGCGACGACGATCCATACCTGGATGAAGATCACGACCATGACCAGCGGACTGGCCACCAGGCGCTGCGAGTGTCGGCCACCGAATGCGCCGGCGACCAGCGCGATCAGCGCGATCCACCAGGCGCCGAGGAAAAACAGCAGATAACCCTGGAACTCTTCGATCACTGAAAGGCCTCGGCTACTTCGGATGCGGGGGGAAGGCCGGCGGCCGTTCTGCAAGCGCAGGTGGCACCGGTTGGCGCGACAGGATAGCGGATCACGCGCGCTGCTGCGGACGGATCGGGCGCGGCAGCGCCGGATGAACGGAACGCTAGAGGGAAGGTTGTTGCGCCGGCTGTGCCGCAACGAGGTTGCCAGCAGGTCGCGCCAAGTGCGGGCAGTCCGCCCGCGTCACCTGCGGATCAGCGGCGGCGCAGGCCCGCCAGCAGGGCAATGCCCAGGCCTGCCAGCATCAACATCCAGGTTTCGGGCTCCGGTATCGGCGGCGGTGCGATGCCGTAGGTGCCCACCGTGAAGCCGTTCCAGTACTCGTTGGTCAGACTGGTCCAGGTGATCGAACTGACAGCACCGGTGAAACGGATGACGCCATGCGGTTCGCCCGTGCCGTTCAGCTGGAACTGGCCGCCGCCCAGATCGACGCGGGTCAGTGTGCCGTTGCCCCAGTAGCCCGCCCCGAAACCGACCACTTCGAAATCCTGGTCGAACCGGTAGCCGTTGCCGTTCAGGCTGACCACGGCGAAGAACAGGTCCTGTACAGGTAACGAAAACGTCAGTGTTTTGGATGTGGCCCGTGACAGCGCGATGATGTCTGTCGTGCCTGGTGCGTTGTCGACCAGTGCGCTGATGTAGGGCGACGACGGGTTCCAGTAGTTGCCGCCGCCAGCCGTCTGGATGAAAGCGATTTCACCGACGTAATCGACATCGACCGCCGAGTCACCGATGTTCAGGACGCCGGTGGCCGAACCGCTGGCGCCGGCGGTGCCGCTGGTCCAGTCCACCCAGTTGACCGGCGCGGCATTCGAGGGCGCGACGAAGAGTGCCTGCGACAGCAGGCCGAGCACGACGAGCTTACGGCGGACGAACATGGCGGATCTCCTGAAAGTCTGACCTCCTCCCTGTGGGCGGAGCATTTTTCGTTAGTGTAAAGCAAAAAGCATACCCGGCGACTAAGCACATGATTTTGCTTTGCTTGTCTTGCCAGCCCCTACAGGGTTGTAAGGGTGCTCGACAATCGAAACCACAACTTTGGTATTAGGACTGCCGTTCCGATGCGGGGCGTTCCGGGCCGGTCGAAGCCGGTCACGCCACCGGCTGCTCAGGCGCGCCAGCCAGCACGACCTGGTTACGCCCGCGGCGCTTGGCCTCGTAAAGCGCGGCGTCGGCCCGGCGCACCAGCGCGTCCGGCATGTCGTGGTCGCCCGGGACGATGACGGCCACGCCGATGCTGGCGGTCAGCACGGAAAAGGGCGAGCGTTGGTGCGGCAGCGCGCGCAGCGCCGCGCACACCGACTCCGCCGTGGCGAGCGCCTGTGCCCCATCGACGCCCGGACTGATGAAGGCGAATTCCTCGCCGCCATAGCGGGCCACCAGATCGGTCGAGCGTCGCACATGCAGACCGATCAGGTCGGCCACCTGACGCAGGCAATCGTCGCCAGCCTGATGGCCGTAGTGGTCGTTGTAGTCCTTGAACAGGTCGACATCGAGCATGCACAGCGCCAGTGGCTCTCCATTGCGCCGCGCCCGCGCCCATTCCAGCGCCAGCGTGGTGTCGAAGCAGCGCCGGTTGGCCACGCCGGTCAGGCTGTCGGTGGCGCTCAGTTCGGCCAGCCGGCGGTTCGACTCTTCCAGTGCCCGGGTGCGCTCGTTCACCTTGTCTTCCAGCTCGTGCGCAAGCGCGCGCTGTTCGCCCAGCAGGATGACCAGCCCCATGCCGATGATGCTCAGCGTCAGGATGTACTCCTGCGCCCGCAGAATCATTTCGTGCGGCGTCGCGTCGCCGAAAGGGCGGAATCCGGTGGTCTGCGACCACGCGGCGGCCAACGCAATCATTGCCACGGTCAGTGCTGTGAGGCGGCGGCCGCAGCGCGCAGCGATGTAGAGCACCGGCAGCAGCAGCAGGTGCGGCGTCAGTGCCAGCCGGGTATCCGGGTCGGCAGCGTGTTCCTGCAGGAAGATCGAGCCGGCCAGCAGACCGGTGAACACGAAGACCGCCGTATCACGCCAGCCCAGTATCGGCGGGTCGCGTTCGGGTTGCAGCAGTGCGAGCAACAGGGGCGTCCAGATCAACAGGCCCAGTGCGTCGCCGAACCACCACAGCAGCACCAGTGTCGAGTAACCCGCGCTCACGTTGTCACGCGTGAACAGAAGCACTGCGCTGGCCAGCAGCGCACAACCGAGCGCACCGAACAGCGGCCCGGCGAGCAGGAAGCGGCCGAAGTCGCCGATGCGCTCCAGCCCGGGCGAAGCACCCAGCCGGCGCATCAGCAGGTAGGTGACCGTGACCTCGGCCAGATTGCACAGGCTCAGCAGCACTGCCTGCAGCGGCGGGAATACCGGCAGGTTGGCCAGTACATCGGAACCCAGCGCGAGCAGCGCGAGCACGACCGCGCGTTCACCGCGGTAGTGCAGCAGCGCAGCGAGCAGCACCGCGTTCGGCAGCCACATGACCACCTCGTTCTCGGGCGACAGCGCGGTCGAGAACGTCAGCTTGACACTGGCGAAGTGCAGCAGCGGCAACAGCAGGAACACCCGCCAGTCAGGGCGGCTGCGCAGCGCATCCAGAGTGTTCGGCACGTCGGATTCGGGCAATTCACGGTGTACGGGCGCCTCAGCATGCCGGATCAACCGGGTGGAATCGCGCGCTGCGACAAAAAGTAACCGTGAATAGTTGGCGCCGCGCTGTGATCTGGCCGCCGGCATGTAAGAGGGCCAGAGCGCAAGCCGGTGGGCCGATGCGGGAATCGATGTCCGGTTGCATCGCACGAGTGCCGACACGGTGCCGGTGCAGACCTTCTTGCCTGCAATGCAGTCTGCCGATCGACAGGCGTGATTTTTCGCGCGCGTACATGCCCGCTGCGCGGCGCAAGATCCCATATGGAGGACGTCACCGTTTCAGGCGGCCTTGTCCGGCTGGCGCTGCGCCACGCCGCGTGCCGCATCCATGTACGTCGTTTGTGTGTAGTCAAGCGTTGAGCCGTCCAGTCCGGATGATTCGCCTGCTCGGGCGGTCCTTCCGGCCCGTGATCGTCGACTGCCTGGAGACCGATGTGAGCCGAGCCGCAACGCCCACCCTGTCAGCTGCGCTTGCCGCGTCACCCGCCAGAGGTGGCGGCGCGGATGCGCCGCACGGGGCGACACGCGCGTTCGACCTGCTGGCCGACATTGCACGCGAACTGCGGCCGGGGGTCATCTTTCCGATCTGCTTCGATGCGCTGATGCGCGTGCGCCAGACGCTGCGCGCACCGGAGGTCACGCTGCAGCAGCTGGCCGGCGCCGTGCGGGTCGATCCACTGCTGTGCGCACGGGTGCTGCGTCGCGCCAACCGGCTGCGTCCGGCCGTCCCGGTGACCAGCTTGCGTGATGCGATCGCACGGCTGGGCGGCGAGCGCAGCCGGCACATCGCGAGCACGGTGTCCGGCTGCCAGATCGGTTGCGCGCGCCAGCTGACCCACGTCGACGCGCTGTCGCGCCGTCTGTGGCTGCACACGCTGCGCACCGCCGCCGCGGCATACGTGATCGCGTAGCGTCTGACGTCGATCGACCCGGACGAGGCGATGACGGCGGCGCTGCTGCACGACATCGGCGCGTTCTACCTGCTTGATCGGCTGGCCCGTCAGCCTCGTGCCGCTGACGATCACGGTGGAGTGGAGGCACTCATTCTGGAATGGCACGAAACCATCGGTGAAGCATTGCTGCAATCGCTCGGCCTGCCGGCGGTACTGATCGATGCAATGCGCGACCACGAACAGCCACGCAGCGCGCCCGTTTCAATGCGTACCGTCGCCGACATCGTGTTCCTCGCCAACGTACTGGCTGGCGGCGCAACCGAGCTGTACGGTGACCCGGTGTGCCACGTGAGCCAGCGCCCCGAGCCGGTACGCGAGCGTTTCGCCGAGCTGCTGCCGGACATCGAACGCGAATTCGCCGCGCTGCGCGGCGCCGCGGCAGAGGGTGCCGCGGCCGATTGACGGGCGTCTTGATCGTCGGCGCACACCGGCGCGGCTTACACAGGTAGCGGGCTGTCCGCCTGAACCAGGCACACCTCGATACCGTGCTCTGCCGCGAACGCAGGCAGCCAGGTATCGACGATGCCGCGTCGGGCCAGTTCGGTGAGTGGCGCCTCCGGAATGTTGCACGACTTCACCAGCAGCACGCGCGGCAGGCAAAGCTGGAGCGTCAGCCATGCGGCGAGACTGTCGGAGGTGACGCGCCAGTCGCGCGGCAGGTCGAGCCGGGTGTCGAGTTCGCGCGCGGGCATCCACACCGGAGTGTGGCCGGCGGCGCACAGACCAGTCATCCGCGCGATCTCGTCGGTGGCGACGAAACCGGGACGGGATCCCGCGAGCATCAGCGCGTACTGGTCCATCGCGCGCAGCGCCATGCGGTGCGCGACATCATCCGGAAAGCCCCAGAGCGCCTGATGGGTTCGAACCGCATCGGCAAACGGACCGCCACCGGCCACGACGATGTTGCGTCCCGCGCCCGCGCCGGCCAGCCAGTCGCACCAGCGCTGAAGCCGGCCGTCCTTCGGATCGCTCAGCAGGCTGCCGCCGAGCTTGATGACGAGCGGGGCGTTCATGGCGGGTCGGTCCGGATTCTTCCGGAAGCGGCGACCGTGGGAGCGGCGCACCACGGCTGGCCCTGCATGGCCAGCCGGCTCTGCGGGCGGCGATCAATGCTCGCCGAAACCCCCGTTCCGCCCCCGCCGCGATACGCACTCTGCAACGCGAGCATCGCGGCACGATCGCGGCGGGGACGCCGCTCCCACAGGGGCCGCTCTGACGCGAATGGCGCCAACGCGGTATCGCCTGACGGCTTCATCGCGCACGCTCCGCCAGCAGCGCGGTGGCGACGGCCGGGGCGCAGGTGGTCGCATCGTCGGCGAAGGTCGGGGCGCAGTCGGCCAGCAGGCTGGCGAGCGTGACCGCGCGGCGATCGAGCGCGGCGGCAAGGCGGGCGGCGATCATGCAGCCGGCGCCGGCGCACACCACCGGTGCGCCGACGGGCAGGGTAGTGATGCCGGGCAGTGCGCGGCTGGCGTCGATCAGTGCGGTGAGCTGGGCGTCGGCGAACGCGTTGGCGAGCGAGTGCCAGTCGTCCATCGATCCTTCATCGACATCGCGGCCGATCATGCGGGCGAGGCGTCGGGCGCTGGCTTCCGGCGTCTTGGCGCCGCCGTCGGCGGCCGGATACGGGTCGGCGTGTTCCGGCAACTCGCCCAGCAGGCGCCAGACGTCGGCGGTGGTCGCGAAATGTTCGGCCATCAGGCGGTGCCGCCGGCCGCGGAAATCGATGGCCGGGGCCAGCGCCATCAGCGGCGTGCGGACCAGACCGGCATACACCAGTTCGCCGCTGATCAGCCGGTCGGCGTCGCTGCGGCTGGTGCTGGCCACACCGCGGTTGATCACGATGAGATCGCTCGTGGTGCTGCCGATGTCCGCCAGCAGCGCCTGCGGGCAGCGGCTCGCGACCCAGGCGGCAGTCGCCAGCCAGTTGGCCGAGGCAATATCGTCGGCATGTGCGGCGGCACCGGCCGGCGCGACCCAGCCGCTGCGCCCGGCATACAGGCGCAGCTCGCCCGGAAGTGCGGCAGTCAACCGCTCGACGATAGCCACCACGCCGGCCGCACGCGAATCGAACAGGTCGACCATTTCGCCGGTCATCGTGATGGCGTGGTGGACGGTGTCACCGAGTGCCGCACGTGCCTGCACGACGGCTGCATCGAGCTTGTCCAGCCCGTGCCACAGCGGGCAGGCGACCTGTACGACTCCGGTGACCCGGCCGTGCTCGACGCGCGCTGCCTTCACGTGCGCGCCGCCGATGTCCCAGCCGGTCAATGCGCTGTCAGACGGCATCGACGGCCTCCGCAAGATCAATGCGCTGCGGCCGCGCTGCGCCGGCCGGACGCCACAGCGGGCCGCCGTCGGCCGCGGCCAGCGTGGCGGCGAGCAGGTTGCAGCCCAGCGTGTCGTGCAGCGCGCAGGCCGACGTGCTCAGGCGTGGATTCAGTTCGACCACGACCGGGCCGTCGGCGGTGTGCAGCACGTCGACGCCGACATGACCGAGCAGGCCGGGCAGGGCGCCAGCGATGCGCCGTGCCAAGGCCTTGTATGTCTCGTCGATCGGCACCTCACCGACGGCCAACGCGGCGAGCGCCACCTGGTCGCCGTCGATCGCGAGGTGCTGGCGGTTGATCGACAGCAGCACCGCTTCGCCTCGCGCGCACAGCAGGTTCAGGCTGCGCGCCTCGCCGGCGACCCAGGGCTGTGCCACGAAGCCCGGGCGCAGTGCCTGCGCGGCCTGGTGCACGCTGTCGACAAGCCGCAGGCCGTCACAGCCGGCGCCGTCATCCGGCTTGACGACCCAGCGACCGGGCAGCGCCGGCAGCGCGGCGGCATCGGTGTAGTGCGGCAGCACCGGGATGCCGGCCCGGGCCAGACAGCGGGCGGTCAGCGACTTGGACGCGCCGATGCGACAGGCGTCGGCGTCGCAACCAAGCAGCGTCTTGCCGGCGTCCGTGACCCGGGACGTCAGTGCGGCGAGCACGCCACCGCTCTCCGGCGCGACGATGAGCGCCGCGTCGGCGGCCGCGAGCGCATGCTCGAAAGCCGCTTCGAAACCGGCGTCGAAGGCATGGTCAGGGGTGACCGCAATCAGATGCGCCGGAAAGTCGGGCGCTGGCAGGCGGGCGTCATGCAGCAGGATGATGTCGATATCGGGCAGCGCGGCCGCGTCGCGCAGCAGTGCATCGCGCATCAGCCGGCCTTCTCGCAGCAGCCCGGGCGGCAGCCGGGGCAGGCCGGCCAGTGCGCCGCCGGTGATAAACTCGAACACGAAAATTCGACGTTTCATATAAGGATTCGTGGTGCCTCAAATCATTCCCGTCATCGATCTGATGAACGGCCAGGTCGTGCATGCGCGCCGCGGCGACCGGCAAGCTTACCAGCCGCTGCAGTCTTCACTGGTCGATGGCTGCGACCCGCACGACGTGGCGCAGGCGCTGATCGAGGCGACCGGTGCGCGTCAGGTCTATGTGGCCGACATCGATGCCATTCGCGGACCGGTCGCTGGAAAGGCGAACGGCAAGGTCAGCGGCAAGGTCAGCGGCAAGGACGGCGGCGAAACCGCTGCCAGGGCTGACCACGCGACGCTGATCGCCGAACTGGCCGTGCGTCACCCCGATGTCGAGTGGTGGGTGGACGGCGGTTATGTCGATGCCACGCCTGCGCTGGCGCTGCATCGTGCGGCCGGCGTGACGCCGGTGTTCGGCACCGAATCGATGCGCAGCTATGGCGCGCTGCGCAAATTCCGCAACGCGCGCATCGATACCGTGCTGTCGCTCGATTACCGGCGCGGTGTTCCGCTCGGCCCGGACTGGTCGTACGACCCGGTCGAGTGGCCGGCCCGGGTGCTCGCGATGGAACTGGGGCGTGTCGGTGCCGAAGACGGTCCGGCGTTGCAGCTGATCCGCACGCTGCAGTCGATGCGCTCCGACGTGGCTGTCATTGCCGCCGGCGGTGTGCGCAACCGCGAGGACCTGCGCGCGCTCGACGGCATCGGCGTCACGGCGGTGCTGGTGGCCAGCGCGCTGCATGACGGGCGCCTGCTGTAGGCCGCAACGCGGTCATCACCAGCTGAGCGGATTGACACGGTAGTAACGGCTCAGCTCGCCGAACACGTCGGGAAAGCTTTCTGCCAGATGCTGCGGCCGTTCGAAGAAGGCTTCCGACGCCACCGCGAAAAACTCGGCCGGACTGCTCGCGCCATAAGGATCGAGCGCAGGCGCAGTTTGGCCCCGCAACTGATGGTGGAGCTGGCTGTAGGCTGCGTCGAACACGCGCGTCCAGCGCTCGACGCGGTGGCGGCCGACCATGGGCGGGGCGCCATTGGCGTCGCCGTTCTCCTGATCCAGCTGATGCGCAAATTCATGGATGACGACGTTGTGGCCGTCGGCCGCATCGGCCGCGCCGCGCACGACGTCGTCCCACGACAGCACGACATGCCCGCGCGCCGATGACTCGCCCAGATGGACCGCGCGCCCTTCATGCACGACGCCGGCGGCGTCGGTGGTCAGGCGCCGAACGGCGAACGCCGACGGATAGATGAGAATTTCACGCAGCGCCGGAAAGTAGCCGCTGCGCCGGTTCAGCAGCAGCAGGCAGGCCTGGGCGGCGATGGTCACCCGCATGTCGTCGGTCACTTCAAGTCCGTCGCAGCCGACAAAGGTCTTTTCGGCGACGAACACCTGGATGTGCTTCTTCAGCTGGAGCTGCAGGTCGGCCGGCAGCAGCCGGACCTGCGGCACGCGCTGGCGCAGGATGGCCCGCCAGGCCGGCGGGAACGGCCGGCTGCGCTGCCAGCGGCGGCGCGATTCGATGCGCAGCGGTTCGGCGAGCAGCCAGACCGCCGGAATCAGCGTCAGCAGGATGAAGAGGAGCAGCGGCACGTCTGGCCCGTTTCGCCGGTTGGGGTTCGCAGAAGCTGGGGTCGCGCCGCCGTCATTTCAACGCCGCGGTTTCAGGCACCCGGCGCATCGCCCAGCGCCGCCGCGCCGAGAAAGTCCATCTTGCCGACCTCGACGCCGTTGTGGCGCAGGATGGCGAAGGTGGTCGTGGCGTGGAAATACAGATTGGGCAGCACGAAATCGAGCAGATAACGCAGGCCCTTGAAATGCGCGTCGCGCCCGGCCAGCCGGATTGTGATGTCGCGTTCCTCGCTGCCGTCGATCTGCGCGGCGCCGAAGCCCTGCACGAAGTCGATGGCCTTGGCGATGCGCGCCTGCAGTTCGGCGAAGGTTGCTTCATTGTCTTCCCAGCGCGGCACCTCGGCACCGGCCAGACGTGCCGCGCCACCCTTGACGATGTCGGTCGCGATCTGTACCTGACGCGCCAGCGCGAACATGTCGGGTGCGAGTCGCGCGTTGACGAAGACCGACTCGTCGATCTTCCGGGTCGCGGCATCTGCCGCCCCCTTCGCGAGCACGTCGGACATGTTCCGGAGCACCCGCACGAAAACGGGTATCGAAGTTTCATACATGGAAATCGTCATCATCACTCCATTCAATCCAGATTCAAGATGCAAGATTCAAGATGCAAGCAGTCGGATCCATCGAGCGTCGAGCTTTGCCCTTGAATCTTGTGTCCTGCATCTTGCATCTGCCTCACCAGGGCAGCGCTTCGCCGACGTGCGTGAAGGTGCCGGTCGGGCCGTCGGCGGGCAGGGTGGCCAGCATCACGCTGGTGCGGCCGCCTTCCGACACTTCGATCGGCGCGTTTTCGCCGCCCATGTCGGTCTTCACCCAGCCCGGGTGGGCCGAATTGACCTTGATCGGCGTGTCGCGCAGTTCGTCGGCCAGATGCACGGTGAAGGCGTTGAGCGCGGTTTTCGAGGCGTTGTAGGCGAAGGCCTTGGCGGCCGCGATCGGCGACGTCGGGTCGCTCTGCAGCGTGAGTGAGCCGAGAATGCTCGACAGGTTGACGATGCGGCCTTCTGGCGACAGGCGGATCAGCGGCAGCAACAGCTGCGTCAGTTCGACCACGGCGAAGAAATTGACGTCGAAGGTTTCGCGCAGTACGGCCGGCGTCACACTGCTGGCGTCCGGTGCGAACAGGTCTTCGAGCGCGATGCCGGCGTTGTTCACCAGGATATCGAGCTGGCCGTAGTGGTGCGCGATGTGGTCATAGGCATTCTGGTAGGTGGCCGGCTTCTTCGCGTCGAACGCGATCGCGCTGGCGGTGATGCCGTCGGCGCGCAGCGCGGCGATGGCTTCTTCCGCGCGTTCGGCATTGCGCACGCCGAGCACCACTTCGATGCCGAGCTGGCCGAGGCCGCGTGCGGTTTCCAGGCCCAGGCCGCGGTTGGCGCCGGTGATGAAGGCAACTTTGCGGGTAACGGTCATGATGGATCTCCTCAATGATGTCGGGCATGCAGGGGCTGAACCGGCCCTGCGTCGGATGTGTTGATGGCTTCGGCCGGGTGGTCCCAGCCGCCGCCGAGCGCACGGATGAGACCGACGGCGGCACGCGCGCGTTCGCCTTCGAGCTGCGATGCGACCCGCCGCTGCAGCAGCACGCTGCGGTCGGCGTCGATCACGTCGAGAAAGCTGACCGACCCTTCGCGGTACTGGATCTGCGACAGCTGCGCCGCACGCGTCGCCGCCCGCACCGCTTCGTCCTGGGTGCGCGTCTGGTCAGCCAGTATGCGCAGTCCGGCCAGATTGTCCTCGACTTCCCGGAAGGCGTTCAGTACGGTCTGCCGGTAGTTGGCGACATCTTCCTCCCAGGCGGCGCGGGCGCGCTCCAGACCGGCTTCGCGCGCACCGCCGTCGAACACCGGCAGCGACAGCATCGTGCCGACCAGCGGACCGAGCAGGAAGCTGCGGCTCGACCACTGGAACAGATTGCCCAGGTCGGACGATTCGTAGCCCAGCGCGCCGGTCAGGTTCAGCCGCGGGAACCACGCCGTCTGCGCCACGCCGACCCGCGCATTGGCCGCCGCCATGGCGCGCTCGGCGGCGGCGATGTCGGGACGTCGTTCCAGCAGCGCCGACGGCAGGCCGGCCGGCACCTGGATGCTGACCTGCTGCAGCGGGCTCGGCGGCAGGCTGAAATCGGCCGGCGCGCGACCGAGCAGCAGCGCCAGCGCATGTTCGGCGTTGGCGCGGCGGCGGGCGACGCCGAACGACTCCGACTGCGCCGACGCCAGTTCGGTCTTCGCGCGCGCCAGATCCAGTTCGCTGATGTCGCCCTCGTCGAAGCGTCGCTGCACCAGACGCAGTGCGTCGCTGCGCAACTGCACGGTGCCGGCATACAGCGCCTGTTCGGCATCCAGTTCGCGCAGCAGGAAATAGCCCTGGGCGACGTCGGCCTGCAGCGCGAGCTGCACCGAACGGAACAGCGCCTCGCGCTGCTGCGCCGTGGCCGATGCGGCATCGACACCGGCGGCGACGCGGCCGAACAGATCGACCTCGTAGCCCACCGTGGCCTGGGCGCGCCACAGTGTCAGCGAACTGGCGTCGCCGTCATCCGGCAGGCCACGCGAGGCGGGGGAGGCGCGCTGCCGGGTCGGGCCGAAGCCCGCGCTCACCTGCGGCGCGCGCAGCGAGCGAGCGTCCTTCAGCAGCGCCCGCGACTGCGCCAGCCGGGCGGCGGCGGCCTTCAGGTCCTGATTCGCGGCCAGCGCCTGCGCCTGGAGGGTGTTCAGCGTGTCGTCGCCGAACACCGTCCACCACTCGCCACGGGCACTCTGTTCGGACGGCTGCGCCGGTTTCCAGTCGGCGTTGCCCACCGCTGCTTCCTTGAATGCGGCGGGTGTGTCGACCGTCGGGCGCTCGTAGGGCTGCACCACCGAGCAGCCGGCGAGCAGCAGCAGGCTGGCCAGCAGCAACGCCGGCGCGCGGGGTCGGAGATTGAGGTTCATGCGTAGGTCTCCCGTTGATCAGTGGGCAGCCTGCGGCGCAAGCGCGGCAGGGGTGGCGGGGGCGTGGCCGGCATGGGTCAGGCGGCGTCCGCTCAGGGAACGCAGCAGCACGTAGAACACCGGCGTCAGGAACAGGCCGAACAGCGTCACGCCGAGCATGCCGGAGAACACCGCCACGCCCATGGCATGACGCATTTCCGAGCCGGCGCCGGTCGAGATGACCAGCGGCACGACACCCATGATGAAGGCGATCGAGGTCATCAGGATCGGGCGCAGGCGCATGCGGCTGGCGTCAATCGCCGCCTGCACGATGCCGTGGCCGCGCAGTTCCAGTTCGCGCGCGAACTCGACGATCAGGATGGCGTTCTTCGCCGACAGCCCGACCAGCACCATCAGTCCGATCTGCGTGAAGATGTTGTTGTCGCCCGCGGTCAGCCAGACGCCGGTCAGCGCAGCCAGGATGCTCATCGGCACGATCAGGATGACGGCCAGCGGCAGCGTCAGGCTTTCGTACTGCGCGGCGAGCACCAGGAACACCAGCAGCACGCTGATCGGGAAGATCCACACGCCGGCGTTGCCGGCCAGAATCTTCTGATAGGTCAGGTCGGTCCATTCGAACTTGACGCCGCGCGGCAGCGTTTCGGCCGCGATGCGCTCGGCCGCCGCCTGCGCCTGGTCCGACGAATAGCCGGGCGCCGGCCCGCCGTTGATGTCGGCCGCGGTGTAGCCGTTGTAGCGCACCACCATTTCCGGGCCGAACGACGGCCTGACGGTGACCAGCGATGACAGCGGCACCATGTCGCCGTTGGCATTGCGCGTCTTCAGCTGCAGGATGTCCTCGGCCTGGGCGCGGAACGGCGCGTCGGCCTGGGCCCTGACCTGATAGACGCGGCCGAATCGGTTGAAGTCGTTCACGTACAGTGAGCCGAGATAGATCTGCATGGTGTCGAACACGTCGGTGATCGGCACACCGAGCTGCTTGGCGCGTGCCCGGTCGAGATCGACGTCGAGCTGCGGCACGTTGATCTGGTAGCTGGAGAAGGTCGGGCCCAGTTCGGGTGCCTTCGCCGCCGCGGCGACGAAAGCCTGCGCGGCAGCGTCCAGTTCGGCGTAGCCGAGCGATCCGCGGTCCTGCAGTTGCAGCTTGAAACCGCCCAGCGTACCCAGGCCCATGACCGGCGGCGGCGGGAACACCGCGATGTAGGCGTCCTGGATCGCAGCGAACTTCTGGTTCAGCGAGGCGGCGATGGCGCCCGCCGACAGGTCCTCGCTTTTTCGTTCATCGAACGGTTTGAGCGTGGCGAACACGATGCCGGCACTCGAACTGTTGGTGAAGCCGTTGATCGACAGGCCGGGGAAGGCGACCGCGTTTTCCACGCCGGGCTGCGCCAGTGCGATGTCGCCCATGCGGCGGATCACGTCTTCGGTGCGGTCGAGCGAGGCGCCTGACGGCAGTTGCGCGAAGCTGATCAGGTACTGCTTGTCCTGCGCCGGCACGAAGCCGCCGGGCACCAGATACGACAGGCCGACCGTGGCCGCGAGCAGCGCACCATAGACGCCCATCGCCGACGCCTTGCGCGAAATCACGCCCGATACGCCGCGCGAATAGCGGTCGGATGCGCGACTGAACACGCGATTGAAGGCGGCGAAGAAGCGGCCGAACAGGCGGTTCATGACGCGCGTGAGCGCATCCGGTTTCGCGTCGTGGCCCTTGAGCAGCAGCGCGGCCAGCGCCGGCGACAGGGTCAGCGAGTTGAAGGCGGAAATCACCGTCGAAATGGCGATGGTCATCGCGAACTGCTTGTAGAACTGGCCGGTGAGGCCGGTCATGAAGGCCAGCGGCACGAACACGGCGACCAGCGTCAGCGCGATGGCGATGATGGGCCCACTGACTTCCTGCATCGCGCGGTAGGTCGCGTCGCGCGGGCTCAGGCCTTCGCTGATGTTGCGCTCGACGTTCTCGACCACGACGATGGCGTCGTCCACCACGATGCCGATGGCCAGCACCATGCCGAACAGCGACAGCGCATTGATCGAGTAGCCGAAGCCGAGCATCAGCGCGAAGGTGCCGACGATGGACACCGGCACCGCCAGCAGCGGTATGATGGAGGCGCGCCAGGTCTGCAGGAACAGGATGACCACCAGCACGACCAGCGCCACCGCTTCGAGCAGCGTGACGATGACTGCCTTGATCGACGCGCGCACGAACTGCGTCGGGTCATACACGATGCGGTATTCGACCGAGGCCGGGAAGTCGGCCGACAGTTCTTCCATGGTTGCGCGCACGCGGTCCGACACGTCGAGCGCGTTGGCGCCCGGCGACTGGAAGATCGGGATGGCGACTGCCGGCTTGTTGTCGAGTAGCGAACGCAGGCCGTATTCGGACGCCGCCAGTTCGATGCGCGCCACGTCGCCCAGACGTGTGATGCCGCCGTCGGGCGACGACTTCAGGATGATGTCGGCGAACTCGGCTTCGGTCTTCAGCCGGCCCTGCGCATTGATCGACAGTTGCAGCGGCACGTCGCGTGCGCTGGGCGAGCCGCCGATGACGCCGGCCGCGACCTGCACATTCTGTTCGCGGATCGCGCGCACCGCGTCGCTGGCGGTCAGGCCGCGCTGCGCAACCTTGTGCGGATCGAGCCACACGCGCATGGCGTAGTTGCCGGAGCCGAACAGGCCGACCTCGCCGACACCCTCAAGCCGCGCCAGCCGGTCCTTCACGTTGATGACCGCGTAATTGCGCAGATAGGTCATGTCGTAACGGTCGTCGGGCGAGGTCAGGTGCACCACCATGGTCATGGTGGGCGAGCTCTTGATGGTCGTCACGCCGAGCCGCTGCACGTCTTCAGGCAGTCGCGGCAGCGCCTGCGACACGCGGTTCTGCACCAGTTGCTGCGCCTTGTCAGGATCCATGCCGAGACGGAAGTAGACCGTCAGCGTGAGGTTGCCGTCGCTGTTGGCCTGCGACTGCATGTACAGCATCTGTTCGACGCCGTTGATCGATTCCTCCAGTGGCGAGGCGACGGTTTCGGCGATCACCTTCGGGTTGGCACCCGGAAACTGTGCGCGTACGACGACCGAAGGCGGCACCACTTCCGGGTACTCGGAAATGGGCAGCTGGAACAGCGACAGCGCGCCGGCCAGCAGGATGAGCATCGACAGCACGCCGGCGAAGATCGGACGGTCGATGAAAAATCTGGATATGTTCATGGCTTCAGGCCTTCACGTTCGGGGTACGCCGGGCCGGCTGCGCGGGCGCGTCGACCAGCACTTCGCGGTTCATCGGCACGGTCTTCGGGCTCACCGTGTCGCCCGGCCGGGTGCGCTGCAGGCCATTGACGACGATGCGTTCGCCGGCACTCAGGCCGCTCTCGACGATGCGCAGGCCGCTCTGGCGCGCGCCCAGCCGCACTTCGCGGTAGGCGGTGCGGTCGGTCTGGTCGAGCACCAGCACGAAGCGCTTGTCCTGATCGGTGCCGATGGCGCGTTCGTCGATCAGCAGCGCTTCGCGCGGCGCACCGCCGCCGAGCCGGATGCGCGCGTACAGCCCCGGCAGCAGCAGGCCGTCGGCGTTGTCGAACACGGCGCGCACGCGGATCGTGCCGGACGAGGTGTCGAGCCGGTTATCCACCGACGACACGCGGCCGCGACGCGAATGGCCGTCTTCGTCAGCCAGGCCGAGAAATACCGCGACCGGTTCGCCGCCGGCGGCACGCGACGGATTGACGTACTTCAGGAAGCTCTTTTCGTCGACATCGAAGGCGGCATAGACCTTGTCCATCGACACCAGCGTGGTCAGCGGCACGGTGCCGGCGCCGGCGGCGACGATGTTGCCGACCGTCACTTCGGCGCGCGAAATGCGGCCCGACACCGGTGCCGTGATGCGCGTGTATTCGAGGTTGAGCCGGGCCGAGGTCAGCGCGGCCTGCGCCGCCTGCACCTGAGCGGCCGCTTCGCGCGCGGCGTTCTGCTTTTCGTCGAGGTCGCGCTGCGCGATCGCGTTGTCGGCGGCCAGGCGCTGGCCGCGCGCCATGTCGGTGGCGGTGTAGGCCGCGCGCGTTTCGGCCGCCGCAAGCTGGGCCTGCGCGCGTTCGACTTCGGCCGCATACGGGCGCGGGTCAATGGTGAACAGCAGGTCACCCTTGTTCACCCGCGCGCCGTCGCGGAAATGCACCGCGGTCAGCGTGCCCGACACCAGCGGCCGGATGTCGACCCGATCGACCGCTTCGAGCCGGCCGGAATAGTCCTGCCAGTCGATGATGGTCTGGCTGGACACTTCGGCGACCTCGACCACGGTGGCGGGCGGTGCTGCGGTCGCCGTGGCTTCCGGCGTGCCGGCCCGGGCGTGCAGCACGGCCGCACCACTGCCGATCAGGATCAGCGTGGCCGCGAGAAAGGTGAGCGTATGACGGCGGTTCAGGATGGACATGGCTGACCTCATGCAAGGGTTGAAGGGCGATTCAAGGCGGGAGAGGCGGGTGCGCACCGGCCGAGCCGGCAGCGCATGAACTGGACCGCGCCAGCGAGTACCGGCGGATGGGCCAGCAGGCCGGCGTGCGTCACGCCGGCAAAGCGTTCGACCTGGGTGTGCACACCGGCGGCAATCAGCGCCGCACCGTATTTTTCGGCTTCGCAGTGCAGCAGGTCGTGCTCGGCGGTGGCGATGTAGGCGGGTGGCAGACCGGCCTGGCGGCAGGATTCGAGCGGCGCGGCGTACGGATGCAGGCGCTGCGCAAGCCGCGGCAGGTACTGGCGGTAGCAGTCGGTGCAGTCCGCGACGCTGAGGTCGGACTGCAGCCGCTGCGCGTCGCCGGCGCGCGTCATGCTCGGGTCGAGCATCGGCCCGATCAGCACTTGCACCGCGATGCGGAAGTCCTGCCGGTCGCGTGCCATCAACGCGAGGCTGGCGGCCAGATTGCCGCCCGCGTCATCGCCGGCGACGACGAGGCGCTCCGGGTCGGCGCCCAGGGTGGCTGCGTGTTTCAAGGCCCACAGCGTTGCGGTATAGGCGTCTTCCGGTGCGGCCGGAAAGGGGTGTGCCGGGGCCAGTGCATAACCGACCGACAGCACCACGGCCGGCAGTTCGCCAGCGATGAAATGTGCCGCTGCATCGGCGTCGTCGAGCGAACCGCCGACGAAGCCGCCGCCGTGCAGGTAGATCACCAGCGGCAGTAGCGCGTCGGGTGAGGGCCGATACAGCCGCAGCGGAACGCGTCCACTCGGGCCGGCAATGTCCAGGCCGCGCCACGGCAGCGCAGGCGAGCGTTCGACAACGGTGTCGGGGTGCGGCGGGTTCATGCGGTCAGTCCTGTCGGCAGAGCCGGAGTCGAGGCGTGACCGGATTGTCTGTGTTGGCGCCGTCTGGATAAATATCGATAATTCGGTAACACTATTCGCCAATCGCGAACAATCGGTCGGCGACGACCCTTTCTGACGGAGCTGCACCATGGATCGTTTGCAGGCCATGCAGGTATTCACCCGCGTCGTGGATTCCAACAGCTTTACCCGTGCCGCCGACAGCCTCGGCCTGCCGCGTGCCACCGTCACCACGGCGGTGCAGAACCTGGAAAACCTGCTGCACGTGCGGCTGCTCAACCGCACCACGCGGCGGATCAGCCTGACGCCGGATGGTGCGGCGTACTACGAGCGCTGCGCGCGCATCCTGGCCGACATCGAAGAGACCGAGGCGTCCTTCCGCGAGGTATCGCGCGGGCCGAAAGGCCGGCTGCGCATCGATGTACCGGCGCCGGTCGGCCGGCTGTTCCTGATCCCGCGACTGTGCGAGTTCCATAGCCGCTATCCGGACATCGAACTGGTGATCGGCATGGGAGACCGTCCGGTCGACCTGGTGCGCGAAAGCGTGGATTGCGTCATCCGGGTTGGCGAACTGCAGGATTCGACGCTGGTTGCGCGACGCATCGGCACGATGGAAACGGTCACCTGCGCCGCGCCCGACTATCTCGAGCGCCATGGTGCGCCGGGCACGCTCGACGACCTGCAGGACCACCGCGCGGTGCATTACTTTTCCAGCCGTACCGGCCGCGTCATCGATCTTGATTTCGTCGTCGACGACAAGGTGGTCGAGGTGAAGGTGCCGGGCAAGGTGTCGGTGAACGACGCCGACGCCTATGTCGCCTGCGGTCTGCAGGGTTTCGGCGTCATCCAGCCGCCGCGTTTCATGGTGCATGCGCACCTGCAGTCGGGCGCGCTGCGCGAGGTGCTGCCGCAGTGGCAGCCGTCACCGATGCCGATATCGGTCGTCTATCTGCAGAACCGGCACCTGTCGCCCAAGGTGCGTGCGTTCGTGGACTGGGCAGCCGAACTGTTCAGCCGCTGCCCCATTCTCGGGCGCTGCGATGGCCACAGCACCGAATGCAGCTTCGTCGGCACGCAGGACGGGCATACGCTGCAGGGCCTGCTGGACCAGCCGGACATGGCGATGCAGCCCTAGCTGCTTCGCGCACGTCCACGGCGCGGACTGATCGGCGTCAGGCATCGTCCCCAATCGACGTGCGACAGCTTGCGCACCCATTCGCGCACAGGCTGCGTCGGCCCGCGGCTACGACACAAGTTCCAGACGACGTGTGTTCCAGGTGCTGAGCCACTCGGGCAGCCGTTCCGCCGGCATCGGACGCGCGATGAAATAGCCTTGTGCGACGTCGCAGCGGAGCTGGCGCAGGCAGTCCCAGTCCTCGCGGGTCTCGACGCCTTCGGCGACGGTGCGCAGCCCCAGTTGGCGGGCCATGCCGAGATTGGCGCGCAGGATGGCCATCATTGATGTGCTGGTGCTGGCACCGTGCACGAAGCTGCGGTCCAGTTTCAGTTCGTCGAATGGAATATCGCGCAACTGCACAAGCGAAGAAAACCCGGTGCCGAAATCGTCGATCGACAGGCCGATGCGCTTGAGGCGCAGCCGCGCCACGATGTCGAGCAACGCAAGCGGGTCACGCATCAACTGGCTTTCGGTCACTTCGAGTACCAGCTGCGAAATCGGCACCCCGGCTATCTGCGCCGCGCGCGCGACTTCGTCCGGAAAGTCGAGTGCGACGAGATTGTCCATCGATACATTCACTGCCACGCGCAGTGTCTGACCCAGACCGTTCCACTGCGCAGCATCGCACAGCGCACGGGAAAGCACCGCATGGGTCAGTCGGTCAATCAGGCCGTGTGCTTCCGCGGTGCCGATGAACTGGTCCGGAAAGACGAGACCGTCGGCCGGATGCTTCCAGCGCACAAGGGTTTCGACCCCGACTACGCTGGCGGTTGCGAAGTCAACCTTGGGTTGGTAGTGATTGACGAGCTGTCCGTCGTCGATTGCCTGCAACAGCGCATCCGCTGGATAGAGCGCGCCCTGTGCGCTCGCGCGGGTATCGCCGGAACGTGTCAGCGCCGAATCGAGCACCGCTTTGAGGGCATCCAGCCCGAACGGCTTGTGCAATGCACCCCACAGCTTCAGCGCGCGCGCACTGGCGAGGCGACCAACCGTATCGAGGATGCGCTGGTCTTCGCCGCTGATCAGCACGAGGCCGCCGCAATAATCGGTTTGCGCCAGATGCCTCAGGAACTCGATGCCATCCATGCCCGGCATGTTCAGGTCGCAGAACAGCGCGTCGAAGTGCTCGGCACGATCGGCAAGACGTGTCAGCGCGCCATCTGCGCTGTCGCACGTCTGCACGCCTCGCATTCCGAGCTCGTTGAGCTGCTGTGACAGCAGCGTCAGCGCGAACGGGTCATCATCGATGATCAGTACGTTCAATTCAGCGGTTCCGTGCGATCGTCGTGATGGATGACGGGTTCCGCGAGATAGCGGCGTATTGCTGCGTCCGTGCGGCTGTAGATCCGGTCCAGCCGCTTCAACTGCTTCGCGAAACTCGCTGTCCGGCCCGCCCGCGCCGCCTGCTCGATATCCGTGCAGCACTCCGCCAGCTTTACGGCGCCGACCGATCGCGATGATGATTTGAGCATGTGCGCAACGCTTGCTACCGAGCTTGCGTCACCGTTGGCGCAATGCTGCAGGAGTTCCTCGCACTGCTGCACGGCGCGTTCCAGAAAAAGTTGCAGCAGGCCACGGATGGTTTTTTCCTTGTTGCCCAGGAAGCGCCGCATTTCAACCGGGTCGAAAATTTCGCAGTTGTCCTGCGCACCCGTGTCGCCACCCCGGTCCGGTTCAGGTTCCGAATCCGGCATCCACTGTTCGAGCGTCGCCTTCAGCATGTCGAGCGCCAGCGGTTTGGTCAGATAGTCGTCAAATCCTTCGGTACGCGCCTGCGCGGCGGCACTGCTCAGTGCATTCGCGGTCAGGGCAATGATCGGCAGCGGCCTCCGGAATGACGCCAGGTCGTCCGCACACGCAGCCTCTTCGGCACGGATGGCGCGCAACAGCGTGTAGCCGTCCATTTCAGGCATGTGCAGATCGGTCAGTAGTAGCGCATAACGGCCGGCCGCCCACATTCTGAATGCCTCTTTTCCGTTGGTGGCCACCTCGGCCGTGCGACCGAGCAGCTCGAGCTGCTGCAGGATGACCTTCTGGTTGATGGCATCGTCTTCCGCAATCAGTATCAGCTCGCCCTTTGCCCGGGCGTCCGCGACGGACAGCGGCGCAATCGCATCAAGTGTTTCGCGAGCCGTCCACTCGTTGATGATTTCGGGCGACGCGCGCCCTGCGGCAATCGCGACCGCACGCAGCAGCGCAGCGCGGTGCAGGACGCCTCCGTCAAGGCTGACCGCATCGACACCCGCCATTCGTGGCCGCCTGCGTCTGCCGTGCGTGATCAGCACATGGTGCAATTCGTCCAGGCTCTCCAGCACCGATGTCTGATCACGCGCGTTGGCGCTGCGGATGAGCACGACGGGTGGCGCGCATCCGACGGCGCGCATCGCCGCCTCGTCGGCGCTGGCGACTGCCTGTACCGAAGCACCGGCGTGCGAAAGATAGCGCCGTAGAAGCGCCGGAAACAGCGCGTCGTCCAGCACGATGCATGACACGCCTGACAGATCGGACAACGTGGGCGGAGTCTGTTCGTCCGCCGCCACGAACGGCAACTCGACCGTGAACAGCGAGCCCTCGCCGGGCGCACTCGAGACCGCGATGGTGCCCCCCATCAGTTCGACCAGTCGCCGGCAGATGCTCAGGCCAAGCCCGGTGCCGCCGAAGCGGCGTGTGGCGGAACCTTCGCCCTGCAGGAATGGCGTGAACAATCTGACGATCGTCTCTTCCGGCATGCCGATGCCATTGTCCCGGATGCTGAAGGTGAGGCGGAGCGGATCGCTGGACACCACCTCCACATCAAGGCTGACCCGGCCGCGCATGTGCTTGCGGCCGCCAGAGAACTTGATCGCATTACCGACCAGGTTGTACAGAATCTGGCGCAGGCGTACCGAATCGGTCAGCAGCTGCGACGGGATGTCCGGATCGACGAATACACTGATATCGACCATGACGCCCTCCGCCACCGGAAGCAGGGTGTCGCACAGGCTCTCGGCAAGATCCGGCACCGCCACCGGTTCGTACGCAATGTCCAGGCGTCCGGCTTCGATCTTCGAGAAATCCAGTACATCGTCGATCAGGCCCAGCAGGATGCGGCCGGATTCGCGAGCGGTACGCACCATGTCTTCCTGCTTTGGCGAAAGCTTGCCGTGCGCCAGCACTTCGAGCATGCCCAGCACGCCGTTCATCGGCGTGCGGATCTCGTGGCTCATATTGGCCAGGAATACGCTTTTGGCCTGGTTGGCTGCTTCGGCCTGCCGCTGCGCCTCTTCGAGCAGGGCGGTGCGGGACAGCACCAGCTCTTCCAGCCGGGTCTTGTATCGCGTCAGTTCCTGCTCGGCCTCCCGGCGCAGTGTCACGTCGGTCCACACGCCGACGATGCGGATCGGCGAGCCGTTCGAATCACGTTCGACCCGCATGCGGTCGTTGATCCACATCCAGTGATCATTCAGCGTGCGGAAACGATACTCGTGGATGACATGGCCCTGCGTAAGTGCTTCGCGCACACGGGGCAGCGCGCCTTCGAGGTCGTCGGGATGGACATTCGACACCCACCAGTCCCGCGCCATGGTTTGTTCCGGCAGGTAGCCGAACAGCCACTTGATATTGTCGCTGACCCATTCGGGCACCACGCGGTCCCCCTGCACGGCCAGCGCGTAGGTCACGCCCGGGCTGACGGCAAGGTAGTGCTGAAGCCGACTGGCGACGGTACGCAGTTCTTCCTCGGCCAGCCTGCGATCGGTGATATCGGTCATGCCGCCCAGCATGCGTTTCGGAAAGCCGTCGGGGTCACGGATCACGTAAGCGCGGTCTATCACATAGGCGTAGCTGCCGTCACTGCGCCGGAAGCGATAGCTGTCGGACCACTGCTCGCTGCCGTCATCGATGACGCGGGTCATGCTTTCCATCACGCGCGCCACATCGGCGGAATGGATGCGTGAGATGCGCGATTCGATGGTCGGCTCGACCTTCATCCGGTCATAGCCGAACAGCGTTTCAAGCCCGTCGTTCCACCACAGGGTGTTGTAAAGCAGGTCCCAGTCCCAGATCGCGTCATTGGTTGCACGTGACAGCCTGCGGAAGCGGTCCTCGCTGTCGCGCAGGGCCTGCTCCGCGCGCTTGCGTTCGGTGATGTCGCGCTCGATCGCGACCCAGTGCGTGTACCAGCCCTTGTCGTTGGCGATCGGGAAAATTTCCAGTTCCAGCCACAGCAATTCACCCGATTTTCTGTAGTTGATCAGCTCTTCGCGGACCGGCTGCCACTCGCCCAGTGCCCTGCGCAAACGGGCCAGCGCCTCCGGCTGGGTCACCGGCCCCTGCAGGAAGCGCGGTGTCCGGCCGATGGCTTCCTCGCGCGAGTAGCCGGTCACTCGTTCGAACGCATCGTTGACGAACAGGATGCGCGGTCCGTCCGGCGCCGAGACCGGCTCCGCTTCGGTAATCACGATGATGTCGCCCATGTGCGCGACACAGGTTTCGAGCAGACGCAGTTGCTCTTCGTCCTTGCGCCGCTGAGACACGTCGGAAACGACGCCTTCGATGGTGGTCCGGTCGGCTTCCGGGTTGAATATGCCTTGTCCGCGCTCCCACATCCAGCGTTCCCTGCCGTCCCGGGTGATGATTCGATAGCTCAGTTCGAACGGACGACCGGTCTGCAGCGCCGCCAACAAGGCGCGTTTGACGCCGGCGCGATCGTCGGGATGAATCAGCGACGCGTAGTGCGTGGCGCCGTCGCCGATCAGCTCGTCCGGCCTGTAGCCGGTGAGATCGACGACGCCTTCACTGACGAATTCCATCGTTCGTTCTTCATCCGCCCGACAGCGATAGACCATGCCGGGCAGATTGGTCATCAGGGTCAGCAGTTCGCGCCGGCTTTCCCGCAGCGCCAACTCCGCGTCCTTGCGTTCGGTCACATCCTGGAGCGCGCCCTGAAGCTGCACGATTCCGCCGGCTGCGTTGCGTACTGCTTCGCCGGTCGTGCGCACCCAGCGCCGCTGCCCGGCAGCGGTCAAGATCTGCAGTTCAAGGTCGAATGGCGCGCCGGAGTTCAGGCACTCGATGATTGCCGTGCTGACCAGTGGCCGGTGTTCGGGGATGTAGAACTGCAGTGCCTGATCGAGGCTGGGCGTCTCGTCCGGGTGCAGTCCGTGGATGCGTCTGACCTCATCCGACCAGATCATCGCGTGGTCGGGCGACCTGATGATCCAGGCGCCGAGGTGGCTGACGCGCGAGGCCATGGCAAGCAGCGCCTCGGTCTGCATCAGGCGTGATTCGGTCTCTTTCTGCTGCGTGATGTCTTCGCACACGCCGATCATGCTGTGCGGCACACCCGCTGCATCGCGCTGCATCGACACGCTCATGCGACACCAGATAGTCCGGCCGTTCAAAGCAAGGTCGCGTTTTTCCAGGACGAAGCTGTCACGTTCACCGACCTGCAACTGATCGATCAAGGTGCGAACCACCGCAACATCATCCGGATGCGTGATCGACCACAGGGTGCACGTCAGCAACGCGTGTTCCGGGTAGCCGAGCATGCGGCGGTAAGCTGCATTGGTTGCGACGAAACGCCCGTCGGGCGTCGTGATCGCGATGCCGGTAGCGGCGTCCTCGAACACCTTGCGGAAGCTTTTTTCAGTCGATGCAAGCGCCTCGCGAGCCTGTTCCCGCTCGGTGGTATCCATCACCATGCCCAGGCGCCGCCGCGGCCGGCCATCGCCATCGAACACCACCTTGCCACGCTCGTACATCCATCGGATTTCGCCGTCCGGGCGACGTATTCGATACGTGTTCTCGACGATGCTCCCGGCAAGCGTCTGCTCATGGATACACGCGGCGACGGCAGCGCGATCTTCGGGCACGATGTACGAAAGAAATTCATCGAAAGTGCAGCGGAAATCTTTCGGGGCAATACCGAACAGCAGGCAGGTCTGTGCTGACCAGGTCAGTACCTTGCTGTCGAGATCGAATTCCCAGCTGCCCATTGCAGCGATGCCCTGTGCTTCCTCGAGCAGCGCCGCCATGCGTTCAGTCTGATGTTGCGCGGTCTTGCGGACCGTGATGTCGGAGTGGGTGCCGACCATGCGCAGCGCCCGACCGTTGCGATCCCGGGTGGCGACCATGCCGCGGTCGAGCACCCAGATGTAATGACCGTCACGCGAACGCATGCGGTATTCGGCTGCGTACGTTGGCGCCGAACCATTCTGCAGCGCCTGTCGCTGCGCGAGCGCTTGCGCAAGATCGTCCCGGTGCACGCGCGACGACCATGCGTCGGGTGTGGGCGCGATGTCTGACGGCGCGTGGTCAAGAATCGCGCTCCACCGCCCGGAGTAGAACACCTCTCCGGTTTCGATATTCCAGTCCCATACCCCCTGGGCGTTACCGGCCAGAGCGAACTGCCAGCGTTCCTCGCTCTCGTGCAGCGCTGCTTCGGTCCGTGCGCGCAGCTGCAGTTGCCGGCGTAGCTGGAGCTGCGCCATCACCTGATCGGCCAGCGTCCGGAGCGCCTGGCGCTGCAGCGCGTCAAGACGCCGCGGCACCCAGTCGATCACGCACAGCGTACCCAGAATTTCTCCGCCCGGCATCACCAGCGGAGCGCCCGCGTAGGCGCGCACTTTCAGGCCGCTCGTCACGAGCGGATTGTCGGCAAATCGGGGGTCGGTGAGCGCGTCTTCCACTTCGAGCGTGCTCGAAGAATCGAGCGCGTGCGCGCAGAAGGACACTGAACGCGGTGTCTGTTCGATATCGGTGCCGACGGCCGATTTGAACCATTGCCGATCGCCAGCCACCAGCGAAACCAGGGCGACCGGCATCGCGCAGATGTCGGCCGTCAGACGGGTGATCGCATCGAACGATTGTTCAGCCGGGGTATCGAGAATGTCGAATTCGGCCAGGGCAGCGAGACGGCCGGCTTCGTTTGCAGGCAGCGGGGCTTGCATGATTGCGTTCAAGCTCCTTGTGGCCGGCTTCGATCGTTCGGGCGCAGCAAAGGACGCTGCGCATGTCAGCTTGCGCACTGGTAAGCGTTGATTGTGGACGGTCGGATCGACGGACAACCGGAGAACGCGACGCCTTTTGTATCCGTCTGTTTCAGAACCACTGGCACATCGCTCATTTTCACCTGACTGCATCGTCATGATCGACCGGATGGATCAAGCGTGCAACACGTGCAGGGCGTGTCTTACTGATTATCCAAAGCCTTGTGCGGCATCAGGACCATCGCCCTGAACGCTGGCGTGCAGGTTCGTGTGCTGTGTTTTTTGTGAGTGCGGCAGGCGGTGCGGCCGCTTTGAAATGGCGCGGCAGAAGATCCTGAACACGAATTTCCAGCGTCGAACGCGATCAAGTTCCGGTGCGGCCACCCGTTAAGACGACGTATAAACCCGCACCGATCAATCAGGCCATGACCCGCTCCATCATCGACATCCAACCCAAAACCACCGGCTGTTCAGGCTGCAAGTCGCCCGCGGATGCCCAGTTCCAGCTTTCCTTTGCCTATCAGCCCATCGTCGACGTACGTGATCGCAGCATCTTCGCGCACGAGGCGCTGGTGCGCGGACCGGCCGGCGAAGGTGCGGCTTCGGTGCTCGACAAGGTGGATGACAAGAACCGCTACTGGTTCGACCAGATCTGCCGCCGCACGGCGATCGAGGGCGCAGCACGCCTGGGCATGTCCGAACTGCTGTCGATCAATTTCCTGCCCAATGCGATCTACCGCCCCGAAGTGTGCATTCGTGCGACGCTCGATGCCGCGCGCGACTTCAACTTTCCGGTCGAGCAGATCCTGTTCGAAGCGACCGAAGGCGAACGGGTCGGCGATGCGCGCTGGCTGAGCGAAATATTCACCGAATACCAGCGTCTTGGATTCAAGACCGCCATCGATGATTTCGGGGCGGGTTATTCGGGCCTGAACCTGCTTGCGCTGTTCCAGCCGGATTACATCAAGATCGACATGGAACTGATCCGCAACATCGACCAGCGTCGTGCGAGCCGCGCCATCGTGCGCGGCGTGCTGCGCACCTGTGAGGAACTGGGCATCACCGTCATCGCCGAGGGCGTCGAAACCGTGGCCGAGCGTGATGTGCTGATCGACTCCGGTGTGCGGCTGATGCAGGGCTGGCTGTTCGCGAAAGCGGCCTTCAATTCCATTGCCGCCGTGGACCCGCTCGCCTGGCCTGATCCGTCACGCGTGCTGCCGCCGCGCAGGCGCACCTCCGATCGAATCTAGCCGGAATGAAACTGTCTTGCGCACCCCTTGCAGGCGCTGCGGCTGCGTTCGATCCAGGCGGCCTGTTCGACCATGCTGCCGCCGGCATCGCGTGGTTCGACGCCGACGATGTGCTGCGCTATGCCAACCGCTGGTTCGAGTCGAGCTACAACGTTGTTGCGGCGGACCACCCGAGCTGGGAAGACATGATGCGCAACTGCCACGCAACGCGGCAGGGCGTGCTGATCGACACTGACGACATCGACGGTTGGATTTCCGCCGTGCGGTTGCGCCGGCGCAGCCGGCCGACGCGTAGCTTCGAATCCGACCTGACCGACGGGCGCTGGGTATGGGTGGTCGAAACGATCGACGCGGGCGGCGGTGTGCTGACGCTGGCCAGCGACATTTCCGACCTGAAGCGGCGCGAGGTCGTGTTGCAACAGAATTACGACCACGCACTGCATGTGTCGCAGCGCGACTCGCTGACCGGCCTGTACAACCGTCGCTACGCGTTCGAATACCTGCAGGCGGCGGTTGCGGCATCGGTCACCGGGAATACGACGTTGATTCTTGTCATGATCGACATTGATCACTTCAAGGCCTGCAACGACCTGCACGGACACGACGTCGGCGACCAGGTGCTGCGCGACTTCGCCGAGCGCCTGCGCAGCGGCATCCGCGCAAGCGATGTGGCGGCACGCATCGGCGGTGAGGAATTCCTGCTGATCATGCCCGACTTGCAGATTTCGGGTGTCGCCATGCTGCTGAACCGGCTGCAGCTGCCCGAACTCATGCCATCGCGGTTGCCGGCCTACACGTTTTCCGCCGGTGTGACCGCGGTACGCCCCGACGACTGCCCCGAGACGCTGTTCCGCCGCACCGATCGGGCGCTCTACACGGCGAAGAATCGCGGTCGCAACCGTTACGTCATCGTCTGACCTGAACGGCGTGTGCTAGAGCTCGTCGGCCGCACCGGCCCAGCGACAGTCGTCGCCGCTGTGCTTGGCGCGATACATCGCCTGATCGGCGGCTTCCAGCAGGGCGAGCGCATCTTCGCCGTGATCCGGATAGACCGCGATGCCGATGCTGGGCAACACCGTGAGGTGGCGACCGCCCAGCGCGACGGGCTGGCCGAGCGCGCTGCGAATCTTGCGGGCGACCACCAGGGCGTCTTCCGGCTGCGGAATGCCGGGCAGCAGCACGACGAATTCGTCGCCGCCAACGCGCGCCACCGTGTCGGCATCGCGCACGCAGTGCTTGAGCCGCTGCGCAATTTCCTGCAGCAGACGGTCGCCGGTCGAGTGGCCCAGCGTGTCATTCACTTCCTTGAACCGGTCGAGATCCAGATAGAGCAGGCCGATGTGTGTGTGCTCGCGGCGCGCGGCCGACAGCGCGGTTTCGAGCCGGTCGCGCAGCAGCGCGCGGTTGGGCAGGCCGGTCAGTTCGTCGAACCGGGCCATGCGCTTGAGTTGTGCCAGCAGCTGCATGCGTTCGATGGCGGTGGCAACCTGGGTCGATACAAAGTGCAGCAGTGCCAGGTCGCGATCGGTATAGCAGGCCTCGCCCGGCATGCTTTTGAGCACCAGCGCACCGGTCGTGCGATGCTCGGTCTTCAGCGGCACGGCCAGCCAGCAGCAGGCCTCGGGTGCGGCGCCGGTGCGCAGCAGCGACTGCCCGGTACGCACCACTTCGCTGCACAGCGCATGGGGCGGCGCCGCGCGATGTTCGTCGAGACTGTAGGGAAAGCTGAGCACGCCGTCGCCGTCGACGGTGGCCACAAAGAAGTTGTTGGCCGGCACCAGACTGTCGATGATCAGCCGGATATGGGCGCACAGCGCCGGCAGGTCGCTTGCTGCGTGCGCCGCTTCGGACAGCGCGTACAGCGCGGCCTGTGTGGCTTCGGCACGCTTGCGCTCCGTGATGTCGCGCGCAACCGCAATGCGCAGCCGGTCGGAGTCGGACCAGCGGGCCGACCACAGGATATGCACGCGCCGGCCATCCTTGCGCACATAGCTGTTCTCGAAATTCAGCTTGTGCTCGCCCGCCATGATGTCGGCCGCCGCCTGCAGCGTGCGGGCACGGTCTTCCGGCGCCACCAGATCGATCATCGCGCGGCCGATCATTTCGTCCGGCGTATAGCCGAAGATGCGTTCGCAGGCCGCGCTGACGAACACGAAACGGCCGTGTTCATCGACCACGCATATGGCGTCGGGCAGCAGGTCGAGGAAGGCCCGTTTCGCAAGTATCGGCGGTAATGGCATGGCCCGGAAAATACTACGCGAGCGCGGCCTGGCGGGTGAATTTTGATTGCGCGCCTCGTGCGCAGTCAGGCGGTCAACGGACGATCAACGCGCCGGCACGATGCGCAGGCTGTCCATCAGCCGCTCTGCCGCAGACCTGCCGCGGTCGAAATAGCGACCGCGCGGCGCGTCGAAAAGCATCAGGTAAAGCCGGTCGCCGACGACGGCACCACGGCTTGCCCCCGCGCGCTCCACCTCTTCGCTGCGCGCCGTGTAGAGATACTCGAAGCGAAAGCCCGGGCTGCCCGATACCGTGTCGGGCGCCAGGGACTGCAACTGGAACTGGCCACCATTGCCGGCCAGCATGGTTTCCACGAGACCGACCGTGTCTTCCGGCGACATAGTGCTGCGGAACAGCGGCGGCTTTCCATTGCGCGGCGCCAGGTCGTCCAGGGCCACACCGTCGGCCACACCGCTGAAGAACGCCAGCCGATCGATCGGCAGACCGTGCTGGGTCCACATTTCCCGGTGTCTGGAACCGTACGGCGTGTGGTGGTTCCAGTCGCCGCCGGCCTGCACTTCCATGCTGCCGCGCACCATAACAGGGGCCGATTCGACCCGCTTGAACTGGCCGCCGCAGCCGGTCAGCAGAAGGGTGAGGCAAAGCAGGCAGATCAGTTTCATGGTGCAGGGGTCTCGATATAGCTGCGGATCATCGGCGCATCAGGCGCGCCGGGTCGAAGTTCAAGATAGTCGCGGAAGGCCTTGCGCGCGCCGTCGGCGTCGTTGCGGCTACGCAGGATCTGGCCACGCAAGCGCACGGCTTCTTCCGGCCGGTCGGGATGAGCTTCAGCCTCGCCGAGCGCGGCAAGTGCCTGATCGAGATCGTCGTCGCGAGCGCGCGAGCGCAGTGCTTCGGCCCGCGCATACAGCAGTTGTCCGTCACGTCCGTGGTGGGTCATCAGGCGGTCGAACAGGCGCAACGAACTGTCCGGTACGCGTCGGCGCAGTTCGTCCTGCAGCATCTGCAGGCGCAGCGGCGCGATGTGCGCGCGGTAGCGTTCGGCGTGTGTCTCGCCGGGATTCCGGTCACCGGCCAGTGTCGTGGCAGCCGCCTTCAGCGTGTCGCGACGCTCGTCGGCCGACGGATGGGTGGCGAACAGCAGCGTGCCGCCCCCGTCTTCGCCGGCGTTTTCCTTGATCAGCTGCGCCCAGACCCTGGCGGCTTCGCCGGCGTCGTAACCGGCGCGATGCATCAGTTCCAGCCCGATTGCATCCGCTTCGCGCTCGTGGTCGCGCGAAAAGGAATAGACGCTGGCCAGTACGCCCAGCTGCGCCACCTGACCGATGCTGCCGGCACCCGCCGCCCCCAGCGCAAGCCCCAGGAACTGTGCGAAACCGGCCTTGGCGCGCGCGTCGCGCAGACGCTCCAGGCTGTGCCGCTTCAGATAGTGACCGACCTCGTGCGCCAGCACGGCAGCCAGCTGCGCTTCATTGGCGGCACGCAGCAGCAGGCCGCTCCACACCTGCATCATGCCGTTGGGCGCCATGCTGGCGTTGAAGTAGGGCGTGCGCACCAGATAGACCCGCATGTCGGGGCAGTGATCGCCAGCCAGCCGGCAGGCGATGTCGGATACATAGCGCTGCAGCGCGTCGTCGCCGAGCAGGAAGCGCGAACGGCGCAGGCGCTCTTCCTCGCGGTCCATCATCGCCCACAGGCCACCTTCGTCGCTGGCCAGATCCGGCCGCGCAAAGCGTGGTGTGTCGGCCACGCCCGCTGCCATGCGGCCGGGCCAGAGCGTCAGCAGTCCGCCGCCGCAGCAGCCGCAGAGCAGATCACGACGTCGCATGTCAGCGCGGAAACTTCTCGAGCAGGGCGCTGATCGACTCTTCCGCCGGTTCGGCTTCGCGCAGGTCGCCGGTGCCACGCAGCAGACGGTTGAACCACACGATGTCACCGCTGCGCAAATCGACCAGTGAGGCGTAGCCGGTCTGGATGCCGCCCGGCATGGCCAGGCCGATCATGGCGGCCAGCACGATGGCCGCCTTGCGCTCGGCGGTGGCGTAACTGTCGCGGATGTACAGGAAGAGGGCGTAGTCGGCGCCGCTGGCGTCGCGCAGCCGCGCGGTGTCAGCACCGATATGCCATTCGAGGCGCTTTTCCTTGGTCGGCAAGGCATAGGGAGCGACGTAGTGGTGCAGCGCAATCGCCGTGGCGACCGTGCCGTGCAGGTGATTCAGTGCGACTGCGTCGTCGTCCTTCAGGTCGGTTTCGTGCAAGGTGACGCCAAGTGAGGCTTCGCGCCGTCTCACCGAATCGCGCAGAAGCCTGGTTGCCTGATCGGTCCATTGCGCCTGAGGCTCGGCAACGCCTCCGGCGCCGACCGAAAAAAGCTCGACGTCGAGTGGCATGAGCACGATGCGCGCACTGTCCGGCAGACGGCCGAATTCAGGCGCCGTGGCCGCTTGCGACCATGCCGGGCGGGCGCCCAGGCAAAGCAGCAACACGGCAAGCGAAAAAAAAAGGGTCAGAACGGGGCGAATTGAAAAACGCGATATCGCGACATGCCAACAGCGAGGACCGGGGCACCGATTCTATGCGAAAAAAATGTGGGAACGCGCAGACGTGCGGTCAGATTGCGCTGCTGCCGCCGGGCACGACTCGACAGCCCATGATGCGCCTTCGCCTTTTCGGCCTGGTCGAACTACAGCTCGACGCGTTCCTGCACGTCGGGCAGTTGCAGGATGTCGGTGATCGTGTGATTGCGGCAGTACTGGATCAGATCCATCATCGGCGCGTAGTTGCTGATGCGGATATCACGGAAGCGGCCCAGCCCGGCGCGGGCGTCCATCAGGTCGTTCAGCCGCACCCAGCCTTTCGGGTCGAGAATCTCGTTGCGCGAAAACTTGATGACGACCATCCAGAATTGACCCACTTGCGGGGTTAAGGAAACACTGATTTAATCCTGCCCCCGTAGAATGCCCAAGTCATCCCGAGTCTTGCAACCATCCCGATGAAACGACAGACCAGCTTCGCCGATCTTGAGTACTCGGCGCGTCGCAAGCCGACGCGCAAGGAGAAGTTTCTGACCGACCTGGACCGACTGGTGCCGTGGTCGGCACTGATTGGGCTGATCGAGCCGCACTACTACCGTGGCGAGCGTGGTCGTCCGCCGGTCGGGCTGGAAACGATGCTGCGCATGTACCTGTGCCAGAACTGCTTGGGGCTGTCGGATGAGGGCATCGAAGACGCCATCGTTGACAGCATTGCGGTACGCCGGTTTGTGGGGGTGGATCTGATCGAGCGCCAGCCGCCGGACGCGACGACGCTGCTGAAATTTCGTCGGCTGCTGGAATGTCACGACATGCCGGCGCGCATCTTTGCGCTGATCCGCGAGCAACTGGGCCAGCAGGGGTTGATCCTGCGCGAAGGCACCATTGTCGATGCCACGCTGATCGCCGCCCCGCCGTCGACGAAGAACAAGGAACGCGAGCGCGACGCGGACATGCACCAGACGAAGAAGGGCAACCAGTGGTACTTCGGCATGAAAGCGCACATCGGTGTGGATGCGCAGACCGGCTTGGTGCATTCGATGGTCACCACGGCGGCGAATGAATCGGACGTGAGCCAGACGCACCAGCTACTGCACGGTGAGGAGAAGCATGTGCATGCGGATGCCGGTTACCAGGGCGCGAACAAGCGCGAGGCGCTCAAGGACTGCAAAGCCGAATTTGTCGTTGCGCGCAGGCGCTCGACCTACAAGAAGCTCGATGAAGCTGACCCGGTGCGCAAGCTGATCGAGCAAGCGGAGCACGCCAAGGCGAGCATCCGCTCGAAGGTCGAGCACGTGTTCCATGTGGTGAAGAACCTGTTCCGTCACCGCAAGTGCCGCTACAAGGGGCTGGCGAAGAACACGGCGCAGTTGCAGGTGCTGTTCGCGATGGCGAATCTGGTGCTGTCGCAGCGAACGCTGTGCGCACCGTACAGGACAGTTGCGTCCTGAGGACGCGAAAACGGAGGCAATGACCTTCGAAAAGACTCGGATCAGTGATTCAGGGGTGAAAAACAGGCGAAATTCGGTGTCATGAAGACGCGAATTTCCGGAACACGACTTTCGGGACAGAAAATACCGGACGGGTGCCTTTGATCAGCGGTTCCTTAAATTGCATCGAAATCTGACCCACCCTTGATTGACTACCCTGCTGAAGTTTTAGGCAGGGAGATCGAGGCGTGCTGGATGGTCGTCAACAGGCGCCGGGCTGCGCCCGCCCTTGACCCGGCCCGCCGCGCGATTGCTCGACGGCACATGGCCGCTGCGTATGCAAGGGGCTGCGCCAATCGCCTGATTTCGCATACGCGATGGATTCCCCGGCGCTTGCCACGTACGGACACTTGCCGTACATTTCGATCAAGGAGACGACCATGGCCAATCAAAACACCCTCGACACCACCCGCGACGCCCGGCTCGAAGCCCGCGTGTCCGCGGCTCAGAAGAATCTGCTCCAGCAGGCGGCGGCACTCTCCGGCCGCACGCTGAGCGAGTTTGTCGTCGCCAGCGCACAGGATGCAGCGCGCCGGGTGCTTGCCGAGCACGAGTCGATCCGCCTGTCGCGCGAAGAGCAACTGGCCTTCGTGCAAGCTCTGCTCAACCCGCCGGAGCCGAACGCGCGCCTCAAGCGCGCAGCCAAGGCTTATCGCCAACGCACCGGCGCATAGCCGGTGGCATTGACCAACATCACGGTCGAGCCTCTGGGCCGACGGCACGACCGAACGGTCTTTCATTGCGGCGCGGAAGCGCTCGACCGCTATCTCAAGCAACAGGCTCGGCAAGACGCGGACAAACGCGTAGCCGCGCCGTTCGTCGCAGTGAGTCCGCCGAACGCACGTGTCCTCGGCTACTACACGCTGTCGGCCTCGGTGCTGACCCTCGCCGACCTGCCTGACGACTTGGCCCGCAAGCTGCCGCGCTATCCGCAGCTTCCCGTTACCTTGCTGGGCCGGCTGGCCGTCGATCAGTCCACCAAGGGCCAGGGGCTTGGGGAACACCTGCTCCTCGATGCCTTGCACCGCAGCCTGGCCCATGCCGATCAAATCGCAGCAATGGCAGTGGTGGTCGATGCCAAGGACGAAGCTGCAGCAGCATTCTATCGGCACTACGGCTTTCTCACCTTGCAGGTCCAACCCAGCCGGTTGTTCGTGCCCATGGGCACGGTCGTCCAATTGCTCGGCGGGTGATACGCACATGGCGCCCGCACCCACTGAACGAACCGGCAATTTCGGCTTCCTCGCCGAACACGCGCCGCTTCTGGCCGATCTCGGAGCAACAGCCGAGAGGCTGTTTCCCTTCGACCCAGCCAGCTGCGTGCTCAAGCTGCGCCTACTGGCGGAGTCGCTGACGCAAGAAGTCGCTTCCCGAATCGGTCTGCGCCTCCAACAGCCAACCCAGGCCGAACTGCTGCGCGCCGTAGACCAGCGCTTGGGCCTGGACGCCCAGGTGCGCCAGATGTTCCATCTGCTGCGAGTTCGCGGCAATGAAGCAGCGCATCAGGCGGCCACGGCATCGGGTACCGCGAAGGAATCGAAGCGCTAAAGGTCGCCCGTGAAGTCGCCCTGTGGTTCCACCGCAGTTTCGGATCGGAGCCGGACTTCAAGTCGGGCCCGTTCATCCTGCCCGACGATCCCAGCCAGAAACTGGTCGAGCTGCAGCAGCAAGTGGCCGCCCTGGCGAAAGATCTCCAACAAGCCCAAACGGAGCAGGCCGCCAAGGAACAACTGGTCACGCTGCTCGCAGCACAGGCCGAGCAAGAGCGAGACCTGGCGACACGCGCGAGCGAAGAGCGCAGCATCTACGAAAGTTTGGCTGATGAGGCCAGCACCCGGTACGCCGCACTGAAAGCGGAGTTCGACGCGAAGCTGCAGGCCGCTGCAGCCCAGCCCGCAGCAGCAACTGCACAAGACATTCAGCGCTTCTCGCAGCGCGCCTTCCGGGCGGCGCAGCAGGTCACGATGGACGAAGCAGCCACCCGCCTGCTGATCGACCAGATGCTCCGAGACGCAGGGTGGGAGGCCGACACCCACGCCCTCACCCACGCTAAGGGCGCGCGGCCGGATCGCCAGCGCAACCTGGCCATTGCCGAGTGGCCAACGCAAGGTAAGCAGAGTGCCGACTACGTGCTCTTTGCCGGCCTGTCGCCACTGGCCGCTGTGGAAGCAAAGCGCCTGAACATCAACGTCGCCGGCAAGATCGGCCAGGCAGAGCGTTACGCCCGCAGCTTTGGCCTCAACGCTGAGCATGAGCCGGCCTGGCTGGCCGAAGGCCGAGGAATGCCTTGGTCCGACGGCTAGGGCGGCAGTTTCAAGCTGCCGTTTGCTTATTCGTGCAACGGCCGGCCGCTGATCAAGCAAAGCCCTGAGGCCAGTGGCACGTGGTTCCGCGATGTGCGCCAAGCCTCCAATCTGGCCAAGCCGCTGCAGGGTTTCCACTCGCCTGACGGCTTGCTGGACCACTTGCGTCGCAGCAGGGCCGATGCCGAGGCGCGGTTGCAGCAGGAGGGATTTGCCTATCTCGGGCTGCGCGACTACCAGCAGAAGGCCATTGCAGCCGTCGAATCGGCACTGGCAGCCGGGCAGACGAGTTGCCTGCTGGCAATGGCCACCGGCACGGGCAAGACCCGCACCATCATCGGGCTGATCTACCGATTGCTCAAGGCCGAGCGATTCCGCCGCATCCTGTTCTTGGTGGACCGCACAGCCCTGGGCGACCAGGCTCTGGACGTCTTCAATGAAGCACCGCTAGAGCAAAGCCAACCGCTGTCCAAGATCTACAACATTGCCGAACTCGGCGACATGGCAGCCGAGGCCGAAACCCGCGTTCAGGTGGCAACAGTGCAGGCCATGGTCAAACGCATCTTCGCCAGCGATGGCCCGCCCGCTGTCGATGCCTTCGACTGCGTGATCGTGGACGAAGCACACCGTGGCTACACGCTGGACCAGGACATGACCGAGGGCGAGCTCGCCCTGCGCGACCAGGCCCAATACCTGTCCACCTACCGCCGCGTGCTGGACTACTTCGATGCCGTCAAGGTAGGCCTGACGGCCACGCCAGCGCGACACACCACAGAAATCTTCGGCCGCCCTGTCTACACCTATTCGTACCGCGAGGCCGTGGCTGACGACTGGCTCATCGACCATGAACCGCCCATCCGCTACCAGACCCTGCTCAGCCGCCACGGCATTCATTTCGACAGCGGCCAGCAGGTGGAAGCCATCAACTTGAGCACCGGCGAGATCGAATCGGCCGAACTCGAAGACGAGTTGCACTTCGAACTGGAGAGCTTCAACAAGCGCGTCATTAGCGAAGACTTCAACCGCGTCATCTGCGAACAGTTGGCTCAAGAGCTGGACCCGATGGGCGAAGAGAAGACGATGATCTTCTGCGCCACCGACGCCCATGCCGACATGGTGAAACGCCTGCTGGGCGATGCCTTCAAGGCCGTGCACGGCGAACACTACAACCAGTCTGCGGTGGAGAAGATCACCGGCGCTTCCGACAAGGTGGACCAGCTCATCCGCCGCTACAAGAATGAGCGCTACCCCAGCATCGCCATCACGGTGGACCTGCTCACCACTGGCATCGACGTGCCGCCCATCTGCCACCTAGTATTCATGCGCCGCGTGAAGTCGCGCATCCTGTACGAGCAGATGATCGGCCGCGCCACGCGCCGCTGCGATGAGATCGGCAAAACCGTCTTCAAGATCTACGACCCGGTGGACCTTTACGCCACGCTGCAGGCCGTCAACACCATGCAGCCGCTGGTGAAGGACCCCAAGGTCACGCTGGAGCAACTGCTCGACGAGCTGAACAACCCGGCCGCGCTTGAGGCGCCCGGCAGCACGCCCGACCGCAGCCACGCGCACGACGTGCTGGACCAGCTGAACCAGAAGCTCATGCGGGTGCTGCGCGACGCCGCCCACAAGGCCGAGAAGCGCCCGGCCTTGCGGCAGCGCCTTGACGAGCTGGAACAGCAATGGGGCGTGGCGCCCCAGAATCTGCACCGCTACCTGCACGATCTGGGCCGAGAAGGCGGCCCACAGGCCGCCGCTGACTATCTGCGCCACAACACCCGGCTTCTGCTGCAGTTGGCCGAAGTACAGCAGTTGCTCGGCACGGCGTACATGCCCGTCATCTCGCAACACGCCGACGAATTGCGTGAACGCACACAGAGCTGGGGCCAATACACCAAGCCCCAGGACTACCTGGACAGTTTCAGCCACTTTGTGCGCGCACAGCTCAACCAGTCAGCCGCCATCGCCACCGTGGTGAACCGCCCGCGCGACCTCACGCGCGAGCAGCTCAAAGAAGTTCGCCTGTTGCTCGATGGTGCTGGCTACTCCGAGGCCAATCTCAAGGCCGCCTGGCGCAAGCAGAGCAACCAGGACATTGCCGCTGGCGTCATCGCCTACATCCGCCAAGCCGCATTGGGCGAGGCGCTGCTGCCATTCGATCAGCGCGTGGCCCGCGCCACGCAGAAGCTATTCGCCCACCAGGCCTGGACACCGCTGCAGCGCAAGTGGCTGGATCGCCTGGCCAGACAACTCACCCACGAAATCGTCATCGACCATGGCTTCGTCAACACCGCGTTTGCCAACGACGGCGGTGCCAAGCAGTTGGACAAGCTGCTGGGTGGCCAGCTCGAACAAGTGATGAACACCCTGGCCGACGGCCTGTGGCCCCAAGCCGCCGCCTGACCATCAGCCCCAAACTCCACCATCGGGCACGACACAAGAACACCAACCCATGACTACCCAAGACATCGTCCAGAAACTCTGGAACCTGTGCGACGTGCTTCGCGACGACGGCATCAACTACAGCGACTACGTCACCGAACTGGTGCTGCTGCTCTTCATCAAGATGGAGCACGAGAACACCGAAAGCGGCTTGCTGCAGAACCACAAGCTGCCGTCTTATGCACGCTGGCCTGAGCTGCGAGACAAGAGCGGCCTGAATCTGCTGCGCCACTACCGTGAAACGTTGCTGAAGCTTTCCACCAGCGAAGACAAGCTGATTGCCGCCATCTACGCCGACGCACAGACCAGCCTGAAAGAGCCGCGACACCTTGAGCAACTGGTCAAGAGCCTGGACGGCATCGACTGGTTCAGCGCACGGCAGGACGGCCTGGGCGACCTGTACGAAGGCTTGCTGGAGAAGAACGCCAGCGAAACCAAGAGCGGCGCCGGCCAATACTTCACGCCACGCCCGCTGATCGACGCCATCGTCAAGGTGATCCGGCCCCAGCCCGGTGAAACCGTGCAAGACCCTGCCGCAGGAACTGCCGGCTTCCTGATCGCAGCCGACCGCTACATCAAGGACCACACAAACGATCTGTACGACCTTCCCGAGCGGCAGATCAAGTTCCAGCGCAACCAGGCCTTCCTGGGCATGGAGCTGGTGCCCGGGACGCGACGCTTGGCGCTGATGAACTGCCTGTTGCACGGCATGGAAGGGGACGATGAAGGCGTGGTGCACGTGGGCAACACGCTGGGCAGTGCCGGCAGCGCGCTGCCCAAGAGCCACATCATCCTGAGCAACCCGCCTTTCGGCACCGCCAAGGGTGGCGGGGGCCCCACGCGCGACGACCTCACCTTTGCCACCGGCAACAAGCAGTTGGCCTTCCTGCAGCACATCGTGCGCCACCTGCGCGACGGTGGGCGGGCCGCCGTGGTGCTGCCCGACAACGTGCTGTTCGAAGCCGGCGTCGGCGCCGACATCCGCCGCGCCCTGATGAACAAGTGTCGGTTGCACACCCTGCTGCGCCTGCCCACCGGCATCTTCTACGCCCAGGGGGTGAAGACCAATGTGCTGTTCTTCCAGAAGGTGAGCGAGGCCGCGACGGGCAGCACGCAGGAAGTGTGGGTTTACCTGGCGCAAATCCGGTCGGGCGTCGACGACAACGAGCAATGGCGCGGTCCGTACGACCATTTGCTGGCGAAAGACGACTACCCGCTTTTTGGTGTCCATCCGGGCAACCTGCTGCCGATCTGCCATACGTGCAACTCCAAGTCCAAGTTGGCGAAGGACTTGCTGCACAAGAACGGCCTGCGCCGACTCAGCTTCTCGCCATGGACTGAGTCCGCCTTGCCGGCGGAGATTCAGGTCACGATCGACGACACCGACGTTTTCCCGCGGGTTGTAGTCGAACTTCAAGGCGGCACTGCGGATCGGCAGGAGAAGCTGGACACCTGGAACGAGGTCTACAAGATCAAGGAACGGGTCGAAGGCGAATTCCTTGCACTTCGCGAGAAGGTCGGCGAAGACGTGATCGCAGACAGCGAAGCAGGTTTCATGACCGGTCTCGAACAGCGGGCGCTGGCCAAGGCTGCCGCTTTCAGGGTGAGTCCCTTCAACTTCTGGCGCGCGCGGGTCTATCGCGCAGTGCGGGCCATGGACCATGCAAGCCGAGAAGCACTCCGACTGGCGATTCAGCAATCCGCGCCGTCAGCGCAGGCCTTAGAGCAGCTGTTCTTCAACTGAGCCCCGATCTGGCTGGGCGCCTGCGCAACTCTTTGCAACGGAGAGGCAACTTCCTGGGTCAACAGCTGCTGTTCAAGTGAGGGGGGATGAACGGGGCCACGGCCCAGAGCGGGCAACTGGAGGGCCGCATGAATGCTTGCTCAACAGCCGATTTCGAAGTGATGATCGAACACGAGGTAGGCGCCGGCGACATAGGGCAGGTTGGTCGTGATGTCGCGATTGGTGATGTCGATCTTGCCGTCCTGCATGTCCTTCGGGTGCACGAACTTGATTTCGTCGATCAGGTCCAGCTCGTTCAGCAGCACCGCGCAGACCAGTCCGTCGAAGTCGCTGCGGGTGACGAGGCGGAATTTCTGAGTGCTCATGGGGAAGTCTCCGGCTCGGGCAGGATGAGTTTGCGATACCGTGCGTCTACGGCGCCCTGCGGCCGGTCTTGAACGCGGCCACCCGGGCTCGCGCGATATAATCCACGCCAGTTCCGGCGACATCGGGTTGCCGGACGGCGCGCTGCGGCGTGCCAGACCGGCAGTCGGGGTGTCCATGTCGCAAGTCCTTTCCGCTGTGCCGGCGTCGCCAGACGCGGCGCCGCCGTCCAGCACCTTCCTGAAGTTCCGCAAGCGGCTCGAACGCGCGACCGGACAGGCGATCGCTGATTATTCGATGATCGAGGACGGCGACGTGATCATGGTGTGCATGTCCGGCGGCAAGGATTCGTACACGATGCTGGAACTGCTGCGCGGCCTGCAGCAGCGCGCGCCAGTGCGCTTCCGCCTGATCGCGTTCAATCTTGACCAGAAGCAGCCGGGCTTTCCGGACCACATCCTGCCGGCCTATTTCGAATCGATCGGCGTCGAGTACCGGATCGAAAACGAAGACACCTACAGCATCGTCAAGGACAAGATTCCGGAGGGCAAGACCACCTGCGGCCTGTGCTCACGACTGCGCCGCGGCATCATCTACCGCGTGGCAGGCGAGATGGGCGCGACGAAGATCGCGCTCGGCCACCACCGCGACGACCTGCTGGAGACGTTGTTCCTGAACATGTTCTTCGGCGGCAAGATCAAGGCTATGCCGCCCAAGCTGGTCAGCGACGACGGCCGCCACATCGTGATCCGGCCGCTGGCCTACTGTACCGAGCGCGACATCGAGCGCTTCGCCCGCGCCATGGCCTACCCGATCATTCCGTGCAATCTGTGCGGCTCGCAGGAAAACGCGCAGCGCAGGCAGGTGAAGGCCATGCTGCAGGAGTGGGCGCGCCTCTACCCCGGACGCATCGAATCGATGGCGACCGCGATGCGCAATGTCGTGCCGTCGCATCTGGCCGATTCGAAATTGTTCGATTTTGCCGGCCTGCAGCCGGGCAGCCACGTGGGCGAGGGCGACACGGCCTTCGATCCGGTCGAACTGCCTGCGCGCAGCTGGGTGGACGACGAAGCGGTGGGCGGCATTCCGGTCCGGCTGGATATCGCGGCGAGCGGCAGCTGTGCTTGAGCGCTGGCTGCGTCGCAGCCGGCAGGATACGGACGACGCCGAACTGCGCATCCTGTTCTGCTGCATGGGCAATATCTGTCGCTCGCCGACCGCAGAGGGTGTCGTGCGGGCGAGGCTCGACATCGCCGGGCTTGCAGAACGGGTGCAACTTGCCTCGGCCGGCACGCATGCACACCATATCGGCAGTCGCACCGACCCGCGTGCGCAGGCGGCCGCTGCAGCGCGCGGGATCGACCTCTCGCGCATCCGTGCCCGGCGTATCACCGACGAGGATTTCGTCCGCTACGACCGCATCTACGCGATGGACCGCGACAATCTGCGCAATCTGCAGCGTAGCTGCCCGGACGACTTGCGGCACAAGCTCGCACTATTCCTGCAGCATGCCGAATCCTTCGACGAGGACGAAGTGCCGGACCCTTACTACGGCGGTCCGGCCGGCTTCGAACGCGTGCTCGACCTGATCGAGGACGCTGCCGACGGATTGATCCGTGATCTGGCACAGCAGCTGAAATGAAAACGGGCGGCCGAAGCCGCCCGTATCGCTGTGCTTGAAGTTTTACTTGTCCAGCAGCGCCTTCAGGTTCGTCAGACCGTCGGTGTAGACCTTCTTGATCGTGCTGGTCGCCGTTTCATCGTCCTTGCCAGCCGCCGGGTAGTCGCCCTGATCGACGCGGAAAAACACCGAACGCCATTCCACTTCACTGCCGCCATCGGCAGCCGGCTTCACCGTCAGCCAGGCCTTGTACTTGGTGACCGGCAGCGCACCGCCGTCCTGGGCGGTGTAGATCATGCTGCGCTCTTCATCGGATAGCTTTTCCAGCTTTTCGATCACTTCGCCGCCGCCCTTCACCTTCAGCGTGCGTACAGACCCCACGTCGCTACCGGCGGTGGCAGTGCTGCTTTCGATTGCAGGATGCCAGGCCTGCACCTGGTTGAAGTCCTTCACCTTGGCCCAAACCACGTCCGGGCTGGCCTTCAGCGTGATGGTTTCGTTGGCCTTGAGTCGCGACGGACCGTGGGCGAACACCAGCGCGCTGGCGAGCAGGGCTGTCAGTGCAGCAAAGAAACGCATGTAAATCTCTCCTCTGTGAATGTTGTCAAGGTGATGAGTGTCGGTGAAAACAGGGGTGCCTGACCCGGGGAAAATACCCGCGAAAACTGCGCCAGCGCCATGAAAAGGGCCCGGTTTCCACCGGGCCCCGTTCATCGCGGACGACTTGGTGCGAGCGCTTACTCGCCGCGCGTTTCCACCTGTTGCATCGGCTCGCTGGCGATCACCGGAGCCTGACGACGGCGACGCCCCAGCAGAACCGGTTCGGGCTCGATCGCCGCCTGACCTGCATTGCTGCCAGGCTGTGTTTCGACCATGACGAGGCCGCTTGCATCAAGCGAACTCTGCAGGTCAGCCGGCGCAGCCTGGATCGGTGGCGAACCGATGCTTTCCATGGCACGCACCAGCGTCGATTCGGCGCTATCGGTCACCGGCGGTGCGGAACGCACAACCGGCACGTCGACAACGACCGGGATGTCGATGACCGGTGCAGCCTGAACGGGCTCGGGGCTGATCTGCTCCACTGCATCCGCTTCGGCAACAGACATCACGGCCGGGGCCGGGACTTCGACCTGTTCCGGTGCTTCGACATGCTCCGGTGCTTGGATATGCTCCGGTGCTTCGACATGCGCTGGCGTTTCTTCAACCACCGCAGCCACCGGTTCGGCGCGGGCAACGATGTCGACCGGCGTGACCTGTTCGGCAGCCGGCACAAACACCGGTGCTTCCTTGAGCGGCTCGGCGGCCGCCAGCGCCAGCGGCGCCTGGGCATCCGTCAGGTCGACCGGTGCTTCGTTGGCAGCAGCCGTCACCCCTTCGATATCCCCCTCGACCGCTGCGACATCACCGATGGCACCGCCTTCGGCACCTTCGGGACGGCGTTCGCCACGTTCGCGACGACCACCACGGCGGCGGCGGCTGCGCGGTGCTGCACCGTCTGCGCCCTCGGTGGGGACACCATTTTCCGGCTGCGTCGAATCCGCACCCAGCGGCAGATCGACCTGCTGCTGCTCGCGCGCATCGTTGGCAGCCCGTTCGCGGGGCGCGCGCGGCTCACGCGGTTCGCGCGGCGGCTTCGGCTCGCGCGGGGCACGTTCGGCCTGGACGACGTTGCTGTCCTGATCCTGCGTGCGCGGCTCGCGCGGTTTGCGCTGACCTTCAGCACGGCTGCCTTCCGGACGGCTCTCACTGCGCCCTTCACTGCGTCCCTCACTACGCCCGTCCGTGCGATTCGACTGCTCGCGACCTTCGCGCGGCTCGCGGCCTTCGCGACCTTCGCGACCTTCGCGGCCCTCGCGACGGCCGCGGCTGCGACCACCGGAATCACCGGAGCGCGGACTGCGTTCACGATTACCGGCCGGTTTCGGCTCGGCGACCGGCGGTGCAACCGGCGCAGGCGCCGGATCGGAACCGCGGAACCAGGACGCGATCATGCCGAACAGACCGCGTGGTCCCGGGGCCGGTGCCGCAACGGGCGCGACGGCGACGGGTGCGGCCGGCGCGGGATCAGCCATCATCGGCGCGGGCTGGTCCGGCGTGAGGTGCTTGATCGCGGCTTCCATGCGCTTCGGACGTTCATCGGCCGGAATGGTCGACGGCGGCTGGTAGCTTTCGGCCAGAGGATTCACGGCCATCTGGTAGGACGGCGCGACGATGCCTTCGAGATTCAGCTGGTCGTGGCGCAGGCGGATGATTTCGTGCGCCGGCGTTTCGAGGTGCTTGTTCGGGATCAACACGATGTTGACCTTGTGCCGCAGCTCGATGGCGTTGATGTCGGCGCGCTTCTCGTTCAGCAGGAAGGTGGCGACATCGACCGGAACCTGGGTATGCACGGCGCCGGTGTTTTCCTTCATCGCCTCTTCTTCGAGGATGCGCAGGATGTGCAGGGCGGCCGATTCGGTGGACCGGATGTGGCCGGTGCCGCTGCAGCGCGGGCACGGGATGTAGCTGGTCTCGGCCAGCGCCGGACGCAGCCGCTGACGCGACAGTTCGAGCAGACCGAAGCGGCTGATCTTGCCCATCTGCACGCGGGCGCGGTCGTGATGCAGCGCGTCACGCAGACGGGTTTCCACCTCGCGCTGGGCGCGCGGGTTTTCCATGTCGATGAAGTCGATGACGATCAGGCCGCCCAGATCGCGCAGGCGCAGCTGGCGGGCGATTTCGTCGGCCGCTTCGCAGTTGGTGCGCAGCGCGGTCTCTTCGATGTCGCTGCCCTTGGTCGATCGACCGGAGTTCACGTCCACCGCCACCAGTGCTTCGGTGTGGTCGATCACGATGGCACCGCCCGACGGCAGGGTGACCTGGCGCGAGTAGGCGGATTCAATCTGGTGCTCGATCTGGAAGCGCGAGAACAGCGGCACGTCGTCGCGGTAGCGCTTCACGCGCGCCACGTTGCCGGGCATCACGTGTTCCATGAAGGTGTAGGCTTGGTCATACACCTCGTCGGTGTCGATCAGGATTTCGCCGATGTCGGGCTGAAAGTAGTCGCGGATCGCTCGGATCACCAGACTGCCTTCCTGGTAGATAAGGAAAGCGCCGGTCTGCGACTGCGCCGCACCTTCGATCGCGGTCCACAACTGCAGCAGGTAATTCAGGTCCCACTGCAGCTCTTCGGCGTTGCGGCCGATGCCGGCAGTGCGTGCAATCAGGCTCATGCCGGCGGGCACTTCGAGCTGGTCCATCGTTTCACGCAGCTCGGCGCGATCGTCGCCCTCGACCCGGCGCGACACGCCGCCGCCACGCGGATTGTTCGGCATCAGCACCAGGTAGCGGCCGGCCAGCGAAATGAAGGTGGTCAGCGCGGCGCCCTTGCTGCCGCGTTCATCCTTGTCGATCTGGACGATCAGTTCCTGGCCGACGTGCAGCGCGTCCTGGATGCGGGCACGGCCGGGCTCCAGATCAGCCTTGAAAAAGACCTTGGAGACTTCCTTGAACGGCAGGAAGCCGTGGCGGTCGGCACCGTAGTCGACGAAGCAGGCTTCGAGACTGGGTTCGATCCGGGTGATGACCGCCTTGTATATATTGCTTTTTCGCTGTTCCTTGCTGGATGACTCGATGTCGAGGTCTACAAGTTTCTGTCCATCAACAATCGCAACGCGCAGTTCTTCTGCCTGCGTTGCGTTGAAGAGCATTCGTTTCATCAACTTCTCCCGCGCGCACCGCACACGGGCAGGACAAACCGCTCGTCAAATGAATAACGTCTATCGTTTCGGCGGCAATCGGGTTCTATCTCGATGAGGACGGGACGGGGACGTGGAGGGGTTTGCCAACTCTCAATGCAGCCGCGGTCTCGCAGCTGCCTGGGGGATTCTGCCTGTACGGTACTCGCGCTACTCAGTACACTCGCTACTTGGGGTGAGCGGGATTAACCCGTGATCCGGTTTTCGTCCGTCCAAGAAAGACCGCATGAAGCACTTCACCGAACACTTTGATACCGGCGTCCACCACTTCGGGCTGGATGTGCTCCGGACTGCCCCTATCTCGCAAACAGACCGAAAACGCAGCGCAGTATATTTGAAATGAAGGAGTTGGGTAAAGCTCCGAAAGTAGTGCGGCATGTCGTGGACATCGAGGAAGCCGGCCAGCGCATCGACAATTTCCTGATCCGTATCTGCAAGGGCGTGCCGAAAAGCCACGTCTATCGGGTGCTGCGTTCGGGTGAAGTGCGGGTCAACAGCAAGCGGGTCGATCAGACCTACCGGCTGGCGGAAAGCGACGAAGTGCGCATTCCGCCGATGCGGCTGGCCGAGCCGGGTGCGCCCGCGCCGGTGCCATCGCGCGATTTCGACATCCTTTATGAAGACGAGGCCTTTCTCGCGCTGAACAAGCCGGCAGGCATGGCGGTGCATGGTGGCAGCGGCGTCAGCTTCGGCGTCATCGAAAGCCTGCGACGTGCCCGCCCCGACGCGCGGCTGCTCGAACTGGCGCACCGGCTGGACCGCGAAACTTCCGGCATCCTGCTGATTGCCAAGAAGCGGTCGGCGCTCACTTCGCTGCACGATGCCTTCCGCGATGGCGGCATGGAAAAGCACTATTTCGCGCTGGTCAGCGGACGCTGGATGAATCCCCAGCAGCACATCAAGCTGGCGCTGACCAAATACCTGACCGAGTCCGGCGAGCGCCGGGTGTCGGTGGACAGTGAAGGCAAGGCGGCGCACTCCATTGTCCGGCTCGAAGTACGCTGGCCGGGCTACAGCCTGCTCGACGTCCGGATCAAGACCGGCCGGACGCACCAGATACGTGTGCATCTGTCGGCCAGTGGTTTTCCCATCGTCGGCGACGAAAAATATGGAGATTTCGCGCTCAACAAGGTCTTGCGCAAGGAAGGCCTGCCGCGCATGTTCCTGCACGCCCACAGTCTGGCCCTGAAACATCCGCTGACCGGAGAGCCGGTTGAACTGGCGGCGCCGCTGCCGGCCGACCTGACTGGCTTCGTGCGCCGCATCGATCAGCAGCAGAAGCGCGAATTCGAACGGAAAGACGCCGACCTGCCTCTCCAGAACGAAAACCCCGACTGACATCCTCATGCCCGCACAGTTTGACCTCATTGTTTTCGATTGGGACGGTACGCTGCTCGATTCGGCCGCTGCCATCGTCCATGCCATACAGCGCGCCTGCGAAGATCTCGGGCTGGGCACGCCGGACGACCGCATCGCTCGTTCGGTGATCGGCCTTGGCCTGGTCGACGCACTCGCCCGCGTGGTGCCCGGGTTACCGTCGTCACGCCATCAGGAACTTGCGGGCCGCTATCGCTACCACTATCTGGCACGCGACCACGAACTGGCGCTGTTCGATGGCGTGCCCGCATTGCTGGACGGCCTGAGTGCGCGCGGACACACCCTGGCCGTCGCCACCGGCAAGAGCCGGGCGGGGCTGGACCGCGCGCTCAGCCATACCGGACTGGGCAGCCGGTTTGCCGCAACGCGCTGCGCCGACGAGTCGGTATCGAAGCCGGCACCGGACATGGTGCTTGAACTGATGGACGAACTGTCGTTCGATCCGGCGCGCACACTGGTCATCGGCGACACGACGCACGACTTGCTGATGGCGCGGCACGCCGGATGTGAGTCGGTCGCGGTGACGTACGGCGCACATCCCCTGCACGAACTGCTGGCGGCCCGTCCGAAGGCACATTGCGCGAGTGTCGATGAACTGACGGCGTGGCTGGCATGTCACGCATAGCGGTGTGCGAATCGGCCGAACTGGTCGATGGCGGGCCCGGCGTCCGCTTCGAGGTCGAACAGCGCGGCAAGGCAGTGGCCGCATTCGCGGTCAGATTTCGCGGGCAGGTGCGTGGCTACATCAATCGCTGCGCCCACGTGCCGATAGAGCTTGACTGGAATCACGGCGAGTTCTTTGACGACACAAAGTTATACTTGATGTGTTCCACTCATGGCGCGATCTATGCTCCTGAATCCGGGCACTGCGTCGGCGGACCCTGCCGCGGCAGCCGTCTTGAACCGGTAGCGCTGGAAGAATCCGGCGGAATGGTATGGCGACCCGCGTAAATGTTTGTTTTATTGGTTAAAAATGTCCGAACCGGAAAAGCAGCGCGACCCCAGTGCAGAACCCGTCTGGGAACGAAAACTGATCGAGCGCCTGGCGCTTGAATCGGTGGTCGAGCAGCGGCGCAAGCGTCGCTGGGGAATTTTCTTCAAGCTGGTCGGCTTCGCCTACCTGGGTGTGCTGCTTTTCGCCGTGGTCGACTGGAGTACCCTTTTCAGCCAGGCGGAACACCGCAAACACACCGCGCTGGTCGAACTGAGCGGGGTCATTGCGCCCGGGGCCGAAGCCAGCGCCGAGAGCGTGATGGCATCGCTACAGTCGGCATTCGAGGACAAGAACACGCAGGGCGTCATCCTGCGCATCAACAGCCCGGGCGGCAGCCCGGTGCAGAGCGGCATCATCAACGACGAAATGAATCGCCTGCGGGCCATGTACCCGAATGTGCCGCTGTACGCGGTGGTCGAGGACATCTGTGCCTCCGGTGGCTACTACGTTGCGGTCGCCGCAGACCGTATCTATGTGGACAAGGCGAGCATCGTCGGCTCGATCGGCGTGTTGATGGAAGGTTTCGGTTTTACCGGTCTGATGGACAAGATCGGCGTCGAGCGTCGCCTGCTCACCGCAGGCGAAAACAAGGGCTTCCTCGACCCGTTTTCGCCGCAGGACGAAGGCCATCGCGTGCACGCCCGGGAACTGCTTGGCGACGTGCATCAGCAGTTCATCGACGTCGTGCGCAAGGGGCGCGGCGATCGGTTGAAGGAATCGCCGGACATGTTCTCCGGCCTGATGTGGAGCGGTACCCGCAGCATAGAACTCGGGCTCGCCGATGATCTCGGCAGCGTCGAATTTGTCGCGCGCGAGGTCGTCAAGGCGGCAGACATCGTCGATTTCACCCAGCGGCAGAATCTGGCGGAACGTTTCGCCAAGCAGTTTGGTGCCGATGTCGGGGAAAGTGTTGCGGGCGCCTTTTCGCGCATCGGTCTGCGCTGAAGTTTGCGGCGACCGGTCAGCGTTCAGGCGCCGGCCAGCATCAGGAACAGGGTGGGGCGCCGGTCGATGCGCGCTACATCGGCCGTTTTCCACTGCGCCACCGTGAGCGTGCGTACGTATTGATCAGGTGCCGTCAGCGCGCTGGCGATGCACAGCAAGGTGTCGCCGCGGCAATGCGCGCGCAGGGTTTCGAACATTTTCAGATTTCGGTAGGGCGTTTCGATGAACAGCTGCGTCTGGCGCAGCTGCGCCGACGTCTTTTCAAGGGTAGCCAACGCACGCGCCCGCTCTGCGTCGTCCACCGGCAGGTAGCCATGAAACGCAAACGACTGGCCATTCAGCCCTGAAGCCATCAGGCCGAGAAGGATGGACGACGGGCCGACCAGCGGCACCACTTCGATACCCATGGCGTGTGCAGCGCGTGCCGCCAGTGCGCCGGGGTCGGCGACGCCCGGACAGCCGGCATCCGAGATGACGCCGGCGCTGCGCCCCGCGCGCACCGGTTCAAGCAGCGCACGCAGCGGAGAGCCGCCGCGCTCGGGTGGCAATTCGACGATTTCCAGCTCGCGCAGCGGCGTCGGATGCTCCAGTCGCTTCAATGTCGCCCGCGCCGATTTGGCGCTTTCGACCAGAAAGTAGTCGAGCCGGTGCGCACACTCCCGCACCGCCGAAGGTGTATCGGCCTGCCACAAGGCGCGGCTGTCGAGTGCGCTGGGCAACATGTAGAGCACACCGTGCGGTGGTGCGCTCATGGCAGCGGATAACCGATTCGGCGCAGCGTGCGGCTCAGCTCGATCAGCGGCAGGCCGACCAGTGCGGTCGGGTCGTCTCCGCTGAGTCGTTCCAGCAGCGCAATGCCGAGGGACTCGGATTTCGCGGCGCCGGCACAGTCGATCGGATCGTCAAGTTCGACATAGCGTTCGATTTCCGTTTTCGACAGCGTCCGGAACACGACTTCGGTCGGAACGACTGCTTCATGCAGCGCGCCGCTTCGCGCATCGAGGACACAGAGCGCGGTGTCGAAGGTCACTTTCGAGCCGCTCAGTTCGAGCAACTGGGTGATTGCGGCATCGCGCGTACCGGGTTTGCCGTAGCGACGGGCGCCGCACCAGGCGACCTGGTCGGAGCCGATGATGCAGCTGTCCGGATGACGGAGGGCGATCGCCTGTGCCTTGTTGCGGGCGAGCCGGATGGCCTGCGCACGGGGCGTTTCGTCACCGACGCAGGATTCGTCAATGTCCGGCGATGCAGTCGTGAAGGGCAGGCGCAGGCGCGCCAGCAATTCGCGTCGATAGCGCGACGAGGAACCAAGAACGAGCGGGGGCGGGGTATCAGACATAGGCGGGCGAGACGGCGTGTCGTTGCGGAACGCTTTGACAGTATTACGTGCCGGATAGTATCATTTTGGGTTTGATTCTTCGGCCCGATGCGCCCTGCAGGCCCGCCGACAGGCGGTCTGGTTCGAGCAGGGTGCGATAGAGGTTCCCGTGACAGGCATGGATGACAGCGACCGACAGCAGGCATCCGGCAAGGGTGACGGAATGCCCTGGCATCTCGACGCAATACAGTTTGCACGTACATCCGGTGTACTTGATGGCAGTACGGATGTCGCGTTGCTTGAACGTGTCGCGCAGGAGTGCTCGGCGGTTCCGGCACGGATAGACTGGTCGATCGCCGGGCAGGTAGATGACGAAGGCGCGTGCTGGCTTGAGTTGGCGCTTGCTGGATCATTGATGTTGCAGTGCCAGCGCTGCCTCGAGGACGTCGCAGTGGGTGTGCGCAGCCATTCGCGCTTCCGCCTTGTTCCGGCAGGTGAAGAATGGGGCGATCAGGACCTCGATGACGACAGCTATGAGGCGCTTGAGCTGGAAGGTCTGCTGGATGTGCGAACGCTGATCGAAGACGAGGTGTTGCTGTCGCTGCCCGCCATCGCGTTGCATGAACAGTGCAGTCCGCCTGGCGCGGGCGCCGACGCGGATGTGGCCAAGCCGTCGCCGTTCGCTGAGTTGGGCAGGTTGAAGCAGGGAAAGTAGTGAAAGTCGTAGGTGCCGGCGCTTGATGGCGCCGGTGGTGTGCAACAAGCAGGGTCGGCGCGTAGGCGCACTTCGACCGTTCGGCAGCCGCCGACCGGTCGGGAAAGCAGCGGCGACCCATCACGTTTTATTCATCCGGTTTTCCGGTAGGAGTGGTTCCATGGCAGTCCAGCAAAACAAGAAGTCCCCGTCGAAGCGCGGCATGCATCGTGCTCACGATTTCCTGACAGCACCGGCGACGGCAGTCGAATCGACGACTGGCGAGGTGCATCTGCGCCACCACATTTCCCCGAGCGGTTTCTACCGCGGCAAGAAGGTGCTCAAGACCAAGGGCGAGTGATCCCCTGTTCTGACTTTCCGGCGCACAGCCCGATGTCGGCAAGTTTCGGCCATCGTGACTGGACTGGATGCATCGCATGAGCTACACCCTCGCCATTGATTGCATGGGCGGGGACCACGGCCCGTCGGTCACCGTGCCGGCGGCCGTTTCCTATATCCGGCGTGATCCCGCGTGCAGCGTGCTGCTGGTCGGGTTGCAGGACGTTCTGAACGCTGAGTTGAAGCGCCTGGGTGCCGAAAACGAACCCAGGCTCTCTGTCGTGCACGCCACTGAAGTGATCGGCATGGACGAGCCGCCAGCGCAGGCGATGCGCGGCAAGAAGGATTCGTCGATGCGGGTCGCGATAGACCTGGTCAAGTCCGGGCGCGTGCAGGCGGCGGTCTCCGCCGGCAACACCGGTGCGCTGATGGCGATTGCAAAGTTCGTTCTGAAAACGCTGCCCGGGATCGACCGTCCGGCCATAGCGTCCATCCTGCCGACGATGAAGGGGCACACTTACGTGCTCGATCTTGGCGCCAACGTGGATTGCACCTCCGAGCATCTGTTCCAGTTCGGGCTGATGGGCGCCATGCTGGTGTCGGCACTCGAGTCACGCGAGCGTCCCAGCGTCGGCCTGCTCAACATCGGCGAAGAGGCGATCAAGGGCAACGATGCGGTCAAGGGCGCGGCCGAACTGTTGCGCGCCAGCGATCTGAACTTCTACGGCAATGTGGAAGGCAACGACATCTACAAGGGCACGACCGATGTCGTCGTGTGCGATGGCTTTGTCGGCAACGTGGCGCTGAAAACGTCGGAAGGTCTGGCGCAGATGATTGCGACCTTCCTGCGCGAGGAATTCAGTCGCGGACCGTTGCGCAAGCTCATGTACCTGGCTGCGCGGCCGGTGATCCAGGCCTTCCGCAACCGGGTTGATCATCGTCGCTACAATGGCGCCACGCTGCTCGGTCTGCGTGGCGTCGTCGTCAAGAGCCATGGCTCGAGCGATGCCTACGGATTCGAAGAGGCGGTGGCGCGTGCGGCGGATGCCGTGCGCAACGACCTGATCGCCCGCATTACCCTTTGCATGACACGTACCGAGGTGGCTGCATGACCTTCTGCCGTATCACCGGCACCGGCTCGTATTTGCCAGGATCACCGGTGTCCAACGACGATCTCGTTGCGCGTGGCATCGAGACGTCGGACGAATGGATTGCCGAACGAACCGGCATCCGGCGTCGACACTTTGCTGCCGACTCCGAAAAATCCAGCGATCTTGCTCTGCATGCCTGTCGCAGGGCGCTCGAGGCGGCGGGGCGCCCGGCGCAGGACATTGATTTGATCATCGTCGCGACGTCGACGCCGGATCAGGTCTTCCCGAGTACAGCCTGTCTGCTGCAGAACATGCTGGGGAACCGTACTGCAGTAGCGTTCGATGTCCAGGCCGTTTGCGCAGGATTCATCTACGCCCTGACCATTGCCGAAAAATTCATCCGCTCCGGCTCGCACAAGTGCGCCCTGGTGGTCGGTGCGGAAGTGTTTTCACGCATCCTGAACTGGGACGACCGCGGCACCTGTGTGCTGTTCGGCGACGGCGCCGGTGCGGTCGTGCTCGAGGCGTCGGACGAGCCGGGCATCCTGTCGTCGGTGCTGCACGCCGATGGCCACTACCACGACATCCTGTCGGTGCCCGGTACGGTGTGCGGCGGCAAGGTGTCCGGCACGCCGCTGCTGCAGATGGACGGCCAGGCGGTATTCAAGTTCGCGGTACGTGTGCTCGGCGACACCGCAATCGAATTGATGGACGCAGCGAAGCTGCCGATGTCTGCCCTCGACTGGCTGGTACCGCATCAGGCGAACGTGCGCATTCTTCAATCCACCGCCCGCCGGCTCGATCTGCCGATGGACAAGGTGGTGGTCACCGTGGCCGACCACGGCAACACCTCGGCCGCGTCGGTTCCGCTCGCGCTCGATCTGGCAGTGCGCGACGGTCGCATCCGGCGTGGTCAGATCGTCATGCTGGAAGGCGTCGGCGGCGGTTTCACGTGGGGCGGCGCGCTGCTTCGCTTCTGAAGGTCTTTCGAACATGCAGAAACTCGCATTTGTATTTCCCGGGCAGGGTTCGCAGTCGGTCGGCATGATGGCCGCGTACGGCGACGACTCCGTGCTCCGCAACACTTTCGATGAAGCGTCTGCCGCGCTGGGCGAAGACCTGTGGGCGATGGTGTGCGAAGGTCCGGCCGAACGCCTTGCCCTCACCACCAACACCCAGCCCTTGATGCTGACCGCCGGCGTGGCCGTGTATCGCAGCTGGATGACGCGTACCGGTCGTCGTCCCGACATGGTCGCGGGCCACAGCCTGGGCGAATACGCCGCGCTGGTCGCGGCCGGGGTGCTGACGCTGGCTGACGCGGTGCCGCTGGTCCGCCTGCGTGCGCAGGCCATGCAGGACGCGGTGCCGGCAGGGACCGGCGCCATGGCGGCTGTGCTCGGACTGGACGCAGCAGCTGTACAGGCCTGCTGCGACGATGCCGCGCAGGGGCAGATCGTCAGCGCGGTCAATTTCAATTCGCCGGAACAGACGGTGATTGCAGGCCATGCCGAGGCAGTGACGCGCGCCATGGCGCTGCTGTCGGAGCGCGGGGCCAAGCGCACCGTGGCGCTTCCCGTCAGCGCGCCATTTCATTGCGCCCTGATGCAGCCGGCCGCAGCGCGCCTGGCCGAAGCGCTGCCGAAGGTGGCGTTTGCCCGCCCGGCGATCACGCTGATCAACAACGTCGACGTTGCCTCGCCCGATGAGCCGGATGCCATCCGCGACGCGCTGGTGCGTCAGGCTGCTGCGCCGGTGCGCTGGGTCGAAGTCATCCAGCGCATGGCTGAGCTCGGCGCTGCCACGGTGGCGGAATGCGGTCCGGGCAAGGTGCTGGCCGGCCTGACCAAGCGCATCGACCGCAACCTAACGGGTGTGGCGCTGGCGGATGCGGCGTCGCTGGAACAGCTGGCACAACAGATCGGAGCCCGATGATGAGCGTGCTTGACGGACAAATAGCGCTGGTCACCGGTGCCAGCCGCGGCATCGGTCGCGCGATCGCGCTGGCCCTCGGCGCCGCAGGTGCAACCGTGGTGGGCACTGCGACGACGGAAGCCGGTGCGGCGGGAATCCAGCAGGCGCTCGATGGTGCAGGCATCAAGGGGCGTGGCATCGTGCTCGACGTCACGCGCAGCGAAGACATCACTACCGCGATCTCCGGTATCGAACAGGCGTTCGGTGCGGTTACGGTGCTGGTCAACAACGCCGGCATCACACGCGACAATCTGGCCATGCGGATGAAGGACGACGAATGGCAGGCCGTCATCGACACCAATCTGAAGGCGGTATTCACGATGTCGCGCGCCGTGATGCGCGGCATGATGAAGGCGCGCAACGGCCGCATCATCAATATCACGTCGGTGGTGGGTGAAACCGGCAACCCCGGCCAGGCCAACTACGCCGCCGCCAAGGCGGGCGTGGCTGGCATGAGCATGGCGCTGGCGCGTGAGCTGGGTTCGCGCAACATCACGGTCAATTGCGTGGCGCCGGGCTTCATCGCGACCGACATGACCGATGCGCTGGCGGACACGGCGCGCGCCGCGCTGCTGGGCCAGATCCCGCTCGGACGCCTTGGTACGACCGATGAAGTCGCGGGCGCCGTCGTGTTTCTCGCATCGCCGCAGGCCGCTTACGTGACCGGCAGCACGCTGCACGTGAATGGTGGCATGTTCATGCATTGACGCCAGCGGGGTCGGCGGTGTTGCCGACCGGTCGTTGCCGGCGAAGCGGGGCAGGCTTTCTGTTACACTCGCGCCACTTTTTTTAGTGCCCTGACGGACTCGTCAGGGCTTACACAGGGAAGGAGTTTCGCAATGGAAAACATCGAACAACGCGTCAAGAAGATCGTCGCCGAACAACTGGGCGTGAACGAAGCCGAAATCAAGAACGAGTCGTCATTCGTCGATGATCTGGGCGCCGATTCGCTCGATACGGTCGAACTGGTGATGGCCCTCGAAGAAGAATTCGAGTGCGAAATCCCGGACGAAGAAGCGGAAAAGATCACTTCGGTGCAGCAGGCCATCGACTACGTGAATGGCCATCTCGCCGGCAAGGCCTGATCGTTCATCGGACGGAGTACGTTTTGGCACGTAAAAGAATTGTCGTGACCGGTCTGGGAATCATTTCCCCGGTCGGCAACACCGTAGGGCAAGCCTGGGAGAACATCCTGGCGGCGAAATCGGGTATCCGGCGCATCACGCGCTTCGACCCGTCCGAACTGCCGGTACAGATCGCAGGTGAAGTTCGCGATTTCGACGTCGCCAACTATCTGTCCCCGAAGGAAGCCCGTCGCTTCGACACCTTCATCCATTACGGCATCGCTGCCTCGATGGATGCGATCCGCGACGCCGGGCTGACCGCATCACCCGACAACGCCGAACGTATCGGCGTATGCGTGGGTTCGGGCATCGGCGGTTTGCCGATGATCGAAGAAACGCACAACGTCATGCTGGCAGGCGGCGCGCGCAAGGTGTCGCCGTTTTTTGTGCCGGGTTCGATCATCAACATGATCTCCGGCATCATCTCGATCAACTACGGTTTCAAGGGCCCGAACTTTGCAACCGTCAGCGCGTGTGCGACCGCCAATCATTCCATCGGTGAAGCGATGCGCATCATCGAGTACGGCGATGCGGACGTGATGATTGCCGGTGGTGCCGAATCGACCATCTGCCCGCTCGGCGTCGCAGGTTTCGCAGCGGCAAAGGCCTTGTCGGGTCGCAACGACGATCCCGAAGCCGCCAGCCGGCCGTGGGACACCGGACGCGACGGTTTTGTGCTCGGCGAAGGTGCCGGGGTGCTCGTGCTTGAGGAGTACGAGCATGCAAAGGCGCGCGGTGCGCGTATCTATTGCGAACTCGCCGGTTACGGCATGAGCGCGGACGCCCACCACATCACCGCACCGCGCGAGGACGGTGAAGGTGCATCGCGCAGCATGAACAATTCGCTGCGCAACGCCGGCATCGCAGTCGACGGCATCGATTACATCAACGCTCATGGCACCTCGACGCCGCTCGGCGATATTGCCGAGACGGTCGCCGTGAAACGCTGCTTTGGCGAGCACGCGAAGAAGCTGTGCGTCAGCTCGACCAAGTCGATGACCGGTCATGCGCTCGGCGCAGCGGCCGGCATTGAGGCGGTGGTGACGGTGCTGGCCCTGCATCACCAGATTGCGCCGCCCACCGCGAACCTGCGGGATCAGGATCCGCTGTGCGACCTCGATTATGTGCCGCTGGTGCCGCGCGACTTGCGCATCCGCGCGGCGATGTCGAACGCGTTCGGCTTCGGCGGGACCAACGCCACGCTGGTGTTCAACCAGCTGTAGGGCCGTCGTTGTGGGCAATGACGGTCCAGCCGCTTTTGTCCGTATCGAACTTGAAGGGTCGCGTTGCTGCAGCGCGGCCCTTTTTGTTTGCGTTGCCGCGCTGATCGTTTCGGTTTTGCTCCGGCCCGTAGTGGCGCCGTTCGCTGCAGCGGGACTTGCGCTGACCGTATTCGCATGTCGGCGGGCTGCCTGGACCCGCATTCAGTTGAGCGAATCGGGACAGATGTCGGTTTGCCGGGCTGACGGATCGGTCGCAATGGGGCGACCCGTGACGGTACGAGCCGGGCGCGGTTGGATATCGCTGAGCCTGCGCCCCGATCAGGGTACGGGCTGCACGCTGATGCTGTTCGCCGACCAATTCACCGCTGCTGACGACTTCCGGCGTTTCAGGCGATGGCTGCGTGCAGCACTTCCTGATTACGCACACGACGCGGACGCAGGATGGTCGGGCTGGCGATCGCGCTGGTTTCCGGATAATCCAGACTGAAGTGCAGGCCGCGACTTTCGTGCCGCTGGATTGCGCTGCGCACGATCAGATGCGCGGTGAGCACAAGGTTGCGCAGTTCGATCAGGTCGTTGCTGATCCGGAAATGGGCGTAGTACTCGTCGATCTCGCGCTCGAGCAGGCGGATGCGGTGCAGCGCACGTTCCAGGCGCTTGTTGGTGCGCACGATGCCCACGTAGTCCCACATGAAGCGACGCAGTTCGTCCCAGTTGTGCGCGATCACCACCTGCTCGTCGGCGTCGGTCACGCGACTTTCGTCCCAGGGCGGCGGTGTCACCGGCGCGACCGGCTTGCGCGAAAGGATGTCCCGCGCGGCCGCGGTGGCATACACCAGACATTCGAGCAGTGAATTGCTGGCCAGCCGGTTGGCGCCGTGCAGTCCCGAGTATGAGGTTTCGCCGATTGCATACAGGCCATCGACGTCGGTACGCGCGCGCTGGTCTATCTTCACCCCACCGCAGGTGTAGTGCGCCGCCGGCACGACCGGAATCGGCTGCCGTGTGATGTCGATGCCCAGTTCGAGGCAGCGGGCATGAATGTTCGGAAAGTGACTGACCAGGAAATCGGCCGGCTTGTGCGACACGTCGAGATACACGCAGTCAAGGCCGCGCTTCTTCATTTCGTAGTCGATGGCCCGTGCCACCACGTCGCGCGGCGCCAGTTCGGCGCGTTCGTCGTGCGCCGGCATGAAGCGCTCGCCATCGGGCAGGCGCAGCAGACCGCCTTCGCCGCGCATCGCTTCGGTAATCAGGAAGGATTTGGCGTGCGGGTGGTACAGACAGGTCGGGTGGAACTGGATGAATTCCATGTTGCCGACGCGGCAACCCGCGCGCCACGCCATCGCAATGCCGTCGCCGGTCGCGGTGTCCGGATTGGTCGTGTACAGATAGACCTTGCCTGCGCCGCCCGTGGCGAGCACGACGACCGGCGCCGCGAAGGTGATGACATCGCCGGCTTCGATGTCGAGGATGTAGGCACCGGCGCAACCGAGATCAGGGCGACCGATCTTCCATCCGACGATCAGATCGACGGCAAGATGGCGCTCAAAGATGTGGATGTTCGGGTGACTGCGTACCTGGCCGGTCAGCGTCGTCTGGATCGCCGAGCCCGTTGCATCATCGACGTGCACGATGCGCCGGTGACTGTGGCCGCCCTCGCGCGTCAGGTGGTAACCCAGTTCGCCCTGCGCATCACGTGTGAATGGCACACCGCGCGCGATCAGCCATTCGATCGCGTCGCGGCCGTGTTCGACGACGAAGCGGGTGGCTTCCTCGTCACACAGGCCGGCGCCGGCGACCAGCGTATCGCGCAGGTGATGATCGACCGAGTCGGCGCTGTCGAGCACGGCCGCGATGCCGCCCTGGGCCCAGCTCGAAGCCGAATCCTCGACCTGTTTCTTCGTGATCAGCGCCACGCGCTGCCCTGCCTCGGCGAGGCGGAGCGCCAGCGCCTGTCCGGCGAGTCCGCTTCCAAGTACCAGCGCGTCGAAATTCAACACGGGAAAGAGCCGTCTGATAAAGCGCGCACTATATCGCAGCGCGCCGTCCGGCAATATTTTCTGTGCGCGACCGTACGCTTTTGCAGTGCCGGTCATTGACCGGATGAACTTTGCGGAGATGCCCCGGTCTGTTGCAGCATGGACGCGACCCTTACTCCCCTTCAAGCAGTACTCAGGCCTGAGCGCTCGGATATACTGCGCGCCAGTTCAAATGCCGTACCGGTGAAAGATCCGGGCAAAGCAACCGCACAAATGAGCGAGCGAGAAGTTGACCAGTTGCTGGTCGAGCGGGCGCAGCGCGGCGACAAGCAGGCCTTTGGCCTTCTCGTCACCAAGTACCAGCGGAAGCTCGGCCGACTGCTTTCAAGACTCATACGTGACCCGGCCGAAGTGGAGGACGTCGCACAGGAAGCCTTCATCAAGGCTTACCGCGCGTTGCCGTCCTTTCGCGGTGAAAGCGCGTTCTATACCTGGCTGTACCGGATCGGCGTGAATACCGCGAAGAACTATCTGGTATCGCAGGGGCGACGCGCGCCGACAAGCACTGAATTCGATTCGGAAGAAGCTGAAAACTTTGACGACAGTGACAATCTGCGCGACATCAACACACCGGAACGCCTGCTGCTCACCAAGCAGATCGGCGAAACGGTGAATGCCGCGATGGATGCCTTGCCGGAAGAATTGCGTACCGCAATCATGTTGCGCGAGCTCGAAGGCATGGCATACGAAGAAATTGCGACCGTGATGGACTGCCCTATCGGGACCGTGCGTTCGCGTATTTTCCGCGCCCGCGAGGCGATATCGGAAAAACTGCGGCCGTTGCTCGACACGGCTCCTGACAAGAGGTGGTAAGACCCATGAAAGAGAATCTGAGCGCGTTGATCGATAACGAACTCGAAGACCGCCAGGCCCAGCAGGTGCTCGATCGCCTGCACGCCGACGGTGACCTGCGCGACGAGTTTGCGCTGCAGGTTGCGGTCGGTGATGCCTTGCGCGGCGACATCGGACTTGGCGCAGCCTTTACCGCGTCGGTGATGAGCCGGCTTGACGATGAGCCCACGGTTCTGGCGCCGGTCACGCGTCGGTCGGCGGCCGCCCCGAAGCGTATGTGGATGTCGGCAGCGGCCGCTGTCTCCGGCGTGGCGCTCGTGTCCTGGCTCGGACTTGATCTGATGCCTGCCGGCACACCCGTCCAGTTGGCGGCCAGCACGCCGTCAGTGAGTTACACGCCGCAGGTACGTGCAACCGGCGCGAACAACGACGCGCCCTTGCGTGCCTACCTCGTTGCGCACCACGGCTATTCGCCCACCGGGAGCATGCAGGGCGTGGCGCTCTACGCACGTGGTGTTTCGGATGCTTCGGCCGACGACCGTCGATGATCTTCCGCGCGGTCTGCTTGCTGGCCGCCCTGATCGGCGGCCCGGTCGCTTGGGCGCAGAGCCAGGCTGAAGCACTTTCCATGTTGAGCCGGGCGGTCACTGCCTCGCAAAACCTGTCCTACGCCGGTACTTTCGTTTATCAAAGCGGCGCGAATGTAGAAACGTCGCGCATCGCCCACTACGTCGATTCCGATGGAAATTCCATCGAACGCCTGGAAGTGCTCGACGGCAGTCCGCGTGAGGTAGTGCGCATCAATGACGAGGTTCGCTGTTACCTGCCGAAAGAGAAGATCGTCATCGAAGACCGGCGGGGTTCGCGCAAAACCTTCCCTTCGCTGCTTCCGGAATCGATCAACTCGCTCGGCGAGTTCTACGCAATCAAGCGCGGAGCGTCCGGTCGCGTCGCGGGTTTCGAGACGCACTCGGTGTTGCTTGAACCGAAAGATGGTTTCCGTTTCGGCTACGTGTTCTGGATCGAGGCGCAGACCGGATTGCTGCTGAAGGCGCGCATGGTCAATGAACGCGGCGAGGCGATCGAGCAATTTGCGTTTGCACAACTCGAAATAGGTCTTCCGCTCAGTCGCGAGGATGTACGTTCGCGCATGGCGGCGATGTCCGAAGGCTGGGCGGTGCATTCCGCCAGCACGACCACAGGTCAGAACGTGGATGTCGGCTGGGTTGCGAGCGCGCCAGTGCCGGGGTTCAGGCAGATTGCCGGCATGCGTCGCTCGCTCGGACCCGACCGTCCGGACATGGTGCACATGGTGTTCTCGGACGGGCTGGCGGCGATATCGGTGTTCATCGAGCCCTTCCGCAAGGAAGACGGCAATTTCATCGGGCCGATGAAGCATGGCGCGGTCAATGTGTTCAAGCGCCGCGTCGGCAACTTCATCGTCACCGCGCTCGGCGAAGTGCCACCGCACAGTCTGCTGCGCATGGTCGAGGGCGTGGAGCAGAAGCGCTGATGGACATCCGGCAGGGTCAGGTGCGACGCGTCGCCGGTCGCCTTGCCTGGGTGGACGTCGTGCGCAGCAGCGGCTGCGGCCGCTGTGACGATGTCGGTGGCTGCGGTCAGGCATGTTCAGCCCGCCCGACCACCTACGTGATTCCGATATCGCACGCGGTCGCAGAAGGCGATCGTGTCGAGGTTTCGGTTCCGCAAAATGCCCCGCTGGTTGCCGCGCTGATGACCTATGGCGTCGGTCTCGCCGCCATGTTCGCCGGTGCGCTGCTTGCGCGCGTCGTCGTCGGCGACTCGGATCTGGCGGTTGCAGCCGGGGCCGTTACCGGCCTCGCCGCATCCGTGCTGTGGCTTCGACGCGTGCAGCCGCGTGCCGAGCTGCTGCCGGCGATCCGTTCCGTTCCGCAAACCCGAACCCGTCCGGAATCATGAAAGCATTCATTGCCGCGCTGTTCCTGAGTTTTGTCACGACGTTTGCCATGGCGGCGGCGCCGGCGCAGCCGCCCGCACCACGCCAGTTGCCGGATTTTTCCGAGCTGGTCGAGCGGCAGGGGCAGGCGGTCGTGAACATCAGCACGACGCAGAAGGTCAGCACGCGCGCCATGCCTCAGATGCCACCCGGCATGGACGAAAATGACCCGATGTACGACTTCTTCCGTCGCTTTGTGCCCCAGCAGCCCGGCGGCCCGGGGTCGCCGGATGCGCGCTCGCTGGGATCCGGCTTCATCGTGTCGGCCGACGGCTATCTGCTGACCAACGCGCACGTCGTTGACGAGGCGGAGGAAATCACCGTCAAGCTCAGCGACAAGCGTGAGTTCAAGGCGCGCGTCATCGGCGCCGACAAGCGCACCGACATTGCGGTGCTGAAGATCGACGCCAGCGGCTTGCCGATGGTGAAATTCGGAGATGCGACCAAGCTGCGCGTCGGCGAGTGGGTGGTGGCCATCGGTTCGCCGTTCGGCTTCGAAAGTTCGGTCACGGCCGGCATCGTGTCGGCCAAGGGGCGCTCGCTGCCGCAGGAAAACTTCGTGCCCTTCATCCAGACCGACGTGGCGATCAATCCGGGCAATTCCGGCGGACCGCTGTTCAACCTGCGCGGCGAAGTGGTGGGCATCAACTCCCAGATCTACAGCCGCAACGGTGGCTTCATGGGACTGTCGTTTGCGATCCCGATCGACGTCGCGATGGACATCCAGTCGCAACTGCGCGCCAACGGGCGCGTGCAGCGCGGGCGCATCGGCGTCGTGATCCAGGAGGTGACGAAGGAACTGGCCGATTCCTTCGGCATGAAGCGGCCGGAAGGCGCCCTGGTCAGTTCGGTCGAACCGCGCGGCCCGGCCGAAGTCGCGGGCATCGTGCCGGGGGATGTCATCCTGCGTTTCGACGGCAAACCGGTGGAAGGATCGGGCGACCTGCCGCGACTGGTCGGCGGTACCAAGCCGGGCGCATCGTCGATCGCCCAGGTGTGGCGCAATGGCGCCACGCGCGACATTGCGGTCACCGTGGCCGAGCTGAACGACGATCTGGCCGATCCGCGACGCGGCCGTCGTGGCGGCGGTGCGCCGGAAGCAGCACCGCAGTCCAACCGCCTGGGTCTGGTGCTGTCCGAAGTGACGCCACAGCAGCGGCGCGGCATGCAGATCGAAGGTGGCCTGCGGGTGGAAAACATCACCGGCGGCGTCCGGTCCGACCTGCGCATCGGCGACGTCATCCTGGCCGTCATTGCGCGTGGCAAGCAGACACCGGTGTCCACGCTGGATCAGTTCAACAGCATCCTGTCCAGCATGGAACCGAAGATCGGCCTGACCGTTCTGGTCCGGCGGGGCACCAACCAGACCTTCCTGACATTGCGCGTGCCGAATGGTCAGGACGCGGAGAAGTGAATCTGCCGCCGAATGCGCCGGCGCTGACGCTCTATCTGCGTCGCTGGTGCCATCTGTGCGACGATCTGCTCGAGCAGCTGACGCCGATGATCGCGCCGCTTGGCGTCGAAGTGCGTGAAATCGACATCGACGAGCACCCGGAATTCGAAGCCGCCTATGGCGAACACATCCCGGTGCTGTGCGCGGGCGAGCGCGAACTGTGCCGTCACCGGCTTGATCCGCAGGCGGTGCAGGCCTATCTGCTAGAATCGCGCGCTTGATCTCGTCGGTCCGGCTGACCAGACAAGGGTGCCGCCATGGGCACCCTTTTTCATTCCTGTTTCCACTCTGACGATGCAGCACATCCGAAACTTTTCCATCATTGCCCACATCGACCACGGCAAGTCTACGCTGGCCGACCGTCTGATCCAGCGCTGCGGCGGTCTGTCCGATCGCGAAATGGAGGCGCAGGTCCTTGATTCGATGGATCTGGAGCGCGAGCGCGGCATCACGATCAAGGCACAGACCGCGGCCCTGCGTTACAAGGCCAACGACGGTCAGATCTATCAGTTCAACCTGATCGACACCCCGGGTCACGTCGATTTCTCCTATGAGGTGAGCCGCTCGCTGTCCGCCTGCGAAGGTGCGCTGCTGGTGGTCGACGCGTCGCAGGGCGTCGAGGCGCAGACGGTGGCCAACTGCTACACCGCGCTTGATCTGGGCGTGGAAGTGGTGCCGGTGCTGAACAAGATCGATCTGCCGCAGGCGGATCCGGAGAATGCGCGGCAGGAAATCGAGGACGTCATCGGCATCGACGCGACCGATGCGATCCAGTGTTCCGCCAAGACCGGACTGGGTATCGACGACATCCTCGAAATGATCGTAGTGCGCATTCCGCCGCCCAAGGGTGATCCGGCGGGGCCGCTGAAGGCACTGATCATCGATTCCTGGTTCGACAACTACGTCGGCGTCGTCATGCTGGTGCGCGTGGTCGATGGCGCATTGAAACCGAAGGACCGGATGTTGTTCATGTCGACCGGTGCGCAGTACCAGGTCGATCAGGTCGGCGTGTTCACGCCCAAGTCCCTGCCGCGCGAAAGCCTGTCGGCGGGCGAGGTCGGTTTCGTCATCTGCGGCCTGAAGGAACTGAAGGCAGCCAAGGTCGGCGACACCATCACGCTGGCGGATCACCGTGCGCCCGAGCCGCTGCCCGGCTTCAAGGAAATCAAGCCGCAGGTGTTTGCCGGGCTGTATCCGGTGGAAGCCAGCGAGTACGACCAGCTGCGCGAGTCGCTGGAGAAACTCAAGCTCAACGACGCCTCGCTGCAGTACGAGCCGGAAGTATCGCAGGCACTGGGTTTCGGTTTCCGCTGCGGCTTCCTCGGCATGCTGCACATGGAAATCGTGCAGGAGCGGCTGGAACGGGAATTCGACATGGACCTCATCACCACGGCACCGACAGTGGTGTACGAGGTGCTGATGAACGACGGCAGCATCGTCATGGTCGAGAACCCGGCCAAGCTGCCCGAAGTATCGAAGATGTCGGAGATCCGCGAGCCCATCATCAAGGCGGTCATCTTCCTGCCGCAGGAATATCTGGGTGCGGTGATCACGCTGTGCGAGCAGAAGCGCGGGCAGCAGGTGAACATGCTGTATCACGGCCGTCAGGTGCAGCTCACCTACGACCTGCCGATGGCCGAGGTGGTGTTCGATTTCTTCGACAAGCTCAAATCGGTGTCGCGCGGCTACGCTTCGCTCGACTACGAATTCAAGGAATACCGCGCAGCGGACGTGGTGAAGCTCGACATCATGGTGGCGGGCGAAAAGGTCGACGCCCTGTCGGTCATCGTGCACCGGGCCAACGCGCAGTACCGCGGCCGCGAAGTGGCGGCCAAGATGCGCGAGCTGATTCCGCGCCAGATGTTCGACGTGCCCGTGCAGGCGGCGATCGGGGTGCACATCATTGCGCGCGAAACCATCAAGGCGCTGCGCAAGAACGTGCTGGCCAAGTGCTACGGCGGCGACATTTCACGCAAGAAGAAGCTGCTCGAAAAGCAGAAGGCCGGCAAGAAACGCATGAAGCAGGTAGGCAACGTCGAAATACCGCAGGAGGCGTTCCTCGCGGTACTGCGTGTCGACGACAAATAAAAAGACTGGACCCGAATCTTGAATTTTGCACTCATCCTTTTCGTGCTGTGCGTGGTCACCGGCATCCTGTGGGGCCTGGACCGCATGGTATTCGCGCGCAAGCGGCCGGCCGGCGCGCCGGACCCCTGGTGGGTTGAATACGGCGCAAGCTTCTTCCCCGTCATCATCGTCGTGTTCGGGCTGCGCAGTTTTGTCGTCGAGCCGTTCCGCATCCCGTCCGGGTCGATGATCCCGACGCTGCTGATCGGAGATTTCATCCTGGTGAACAAGTTCACCTACGGCGTGCGTCTGCCGGTGCTGCACGACAAGATCATTCCGATGAATGATCCGCAGCGCGGAGATGTCATGGTGTTCCGTTACCCGGCCGATCCGTCGGTCGATTACATCAAGCGCGTGGTCGGCCTGCCGGGCGACACGGTGGCCTACCAGAACAAGCGGCTGACCATCAACGGTGTCGAAGTCCCGCTTGAACCGGCGGAAGACTACTTCCACAGCGAGCGCGCCTACTACTCCAATCGCTACAGCGAAACGCTGGGCGACGTGCAGCATCACATCCTGAACGACCGTGACGCACGTGCCGACATTCCGACCGCACTCGATTTTCCGGGGCGCGAAAACTGCGTCTACAATCGCGAAGGGGTGCGCTGCGAAGTGCCGGTGGGCCACTACCTGGTGCTGGGTGATAACCGTGATCAGAGTGCCGACAGCCGCATCTGGGGTTTCGTGCCGGACAAGAACATCGTGGGCAAGGCTTTTTTCATCTGGTTCCACGCGGACACCATCCTGCCGCCGAAGGGCATCGATTTCGGACGTATCGGCAGCTTCAGGTAGTTTGATCGCACCATGAGGAGTCAACAGATGCTGCGCAAGCAATCCGGTCTGAGTCTGGTGGGTTTCCTGTTCGTTGCGGGCATCGCCGGCATCGTTCTGGTACTCGCAATGAAGACGATTCCGGCGGTCATCGAGTACTACACCATCCTGAAGAACGTGAATGCCATCGTGAAGAACGGCGAAATCAAGGGCGGCACGGTAGCTGACTACCGCAACGCCTTCGCCAAGCGATCCATCATGGATGAAATGTCCAGCGTCACGCCGGCGGATCTCGACATCATCAAGGACTCGAACGGCGTCGAGGTCTCGTTCGCCTACGACCGCAAGGTGCATATGTTCGGGCCGGTGAGCATCCTGTTCGAATTCGAAGGGGCGGCCATCGGGCCGAACTGACGTCGTGACCTCCGCCGGGCAGATCGAGCAGGGGCTCGGCCACGTCTTCCTGTCGAAGCACCTGCTTGCCCAGGCGCTGACCCATCGCAGTTTTTCCGCCACGCACAACGAACGGCTCGAATTTCTCGGCGATGCCGTGCTCGACTGCATCGCCTCGGACCTGCTGTGCGAGCGCTTCCCCGATCTCCCGGAAGGCGTGCTGTCCCGCTTGCGCGCCAACCTGGTCAAGCAGGACACGCTGGCCGACATGGCGGGCGAACTCGATCTCGGCAGCGCGCTCCGTCTGGGCGATGGCGAAGTGAAGACCGGTGGCCGTTCCCGACCGTCCATCCTCGCCGATGCACTCGAAGCCTTGATCGGCGCTGTCTTCACCGAAGCCGGCTACGGCGCGGCGCGGCAGACGGTCGCGCAGCTGTTCGGCGCGCGCCTGACCGGTCTGAACCCTGAGCTCGATTCGCGCGACCCGAAAACCGCATTGCAGGAGTGGCTGCAGGCACGACACAAGCCGCTCCCGGTCTATGAAATCAGCGCCGTGACCGGCGCGGCACATGCCCAGGCTTTCCGTGCGCGCTGCCGCGTCGAGGCACTGGGCCTCGCGACCGAAGGCGAGGGCAGCAACCGGCGCACCGCCGAACAGGCCGCCGCATCGCGCGCGCTCGAACAACTGCAGGGACAGACATGACCGATTCCATTGCGGACGGCGAATTGCCGGACACGCCGCCCGATACATCACCGACCACGCCGCCGATCACCCACTGCGGCTTCATCGCCATCGTCGGTCGGCCCAATGTCGGCAAATCGACGTTGATGAACCGTCTGATCGGCCAGAAGGTGAGCATCACCTCGGCCAAGGCGCAGACCACGCGGCACCGCATACACGGGGTGCTGACCCGCGACGCCCGTCAGTTCGTGTTCGTCGACACGCCCGGCTTCCAGACCAAGCACCGCAATGCGCTGAACCGCGTGATGAACCGCTCGGTCACGCAGGCGCTGGCCGACGTCGACGTGATCGTGTTCGTCATCGAAGCGGGCAAGCTGACCGAAGCCGATCAGGAAGTGATTGCGCTGCTGCCGAAAGACCGGCCGGTGCTGTTGCTGCTGAACAAGACCGACAAGGCGGGTGATCGCGCAAAGTTGCTGCCCTTCGTCGAGCGCATTGCGAAGCTGCACGATTTCCACGCCATCCTGCCGGTCAGTGCGCAGCGCGGCGACGGGCTGGATGCACTGATGAAGGTGGCGGGCGACCTGCTGCCCGAAGGTCAGGCCATGTTCGACGCCGACGACTTCACCGACCGCAGCGAACGGTTTCTTGCCGCCGAGTACATCCGCGAAAAACTGTTCCGGCAACTGGGCGACGAGCTGCCGTACGGGCTGGCGGTCGAGATCGAGCGCTTCGAGGCGGAAGGCAATCTGCGCCGTATCGCGGCGGCGGTCATCGTCGGCCGCGAGGCGCACAAGGGCATCGTGATCGGCCGCAATGGCGAAGTGCTGAAAACCGTCGGCAGCGCGGCGCGCCACGACATGGAAAAGGTGTTCGACTCGAAGGTATTCCTGGAGCTGCACGTGAAGGTGCGCAGCGGCTGGGCCGACGACGAACGCGCGCTGAAGAGCCTGGGTTTCGAGCCGTGAGCGCAGTGGTGCTGTCTGCCGCGAGGCGGCGCAGCCAAGGTCGCCGGAAGGCGGTCAGGTGAATTCTGGCAAGCAGCGGGTGGACGGCCAGCCCGCCTTCCTGCTGCAGGCCCACCCCTACCGCGAAACCAGCCTGGTGGTCGATGTATTCAGCCGCGATTTCGGCCGTATCGGCCTGGTGGCGCGCGGTGCCAAGCGACCGCGTGCGGCGCTGCGTGGCGTGCTGGTGGAATTCCAGCCGCTCGAACTGGGCTGGTTCGGCCAGGGGGAGTTGCGTACGCTGGCGCGCGCCGAATGGCAGCGCGCATGGCCCATGCTGTCCGGCCCGCGGCTGCTGCTGGGCTACTATCTGAACGAATTGCTGCAGCGCCTGCTGGCACGCGAGGATGCGCACCCGGCGCTGTTCGACCGCTATGCCGACACGTTGCAGAAGCTGGCGCTGGCACCGGGCGAAACGGCCAGCCATCAGGTGCTGTTGCGCAGCTTCGAGAAATCGCTGCTGCAGGAACTGGGTTACGGGCTGACGCTGGACGTCGACGCGCACGGCGACGCGCTGGCTGTAGATGCTTCGTACCATTACGTGCCCGATCAGGGCCTGGTGGCGGGCGACGCGGGCGCGCCTGACGTTGTCAGCCTGACTGGCGCGCAGGCGCTGGCGATCAGCGGTGACGATTACGGCGATCCGCAGGTCGCGCGTCTGGCACGAACACTGATGCGCACGCTGATCGCCCACTATCTGCAGGGGCAGGAACTGCGAACCCGGCGTGTATTCATCGAATTACAGGATCTCTGACTCATGATCGAACTTGGCGTCAATATCGACCACGTTGCCACATTGCGCCAGGCGCGCCGCACCTACGAGCCGGATCCGGTGTGGGCCGCCGTGGAGGCGCATCTGGGCGGTGCCGACGGCATCACCGTGCATCTGCGCGAAGACCGTCGTCACATCCAGGACGACGACGTGCGCCGGCTGCGCGATCTGGTGCACATCAAGCTCAATCTCGAAATGGCGGCCATCGATGAAATGGTGGGCATCGCCTGCAACCTCAAGCCCGAGATGGCCATGCTGGTGCCGGAAGGGCGGCACGAGGTGACCACCGAGGGCGGGCTGGACATCGTGTCGCAGGAAGAGCGTCTGCACGGCGTGGTCGGGCGCCTGCGCGACGCCGGCATCGTCACCAGCGTGTTCATCGACGCCGAACTGCCGCAGATCGAAGCAGCGGCGCGTATCGGTGCCCAGGTGTGCGAGGTGCACACCGGCCCGTACGCGCATGCCTTCCACGGTTTCGGCCGCGATCGCGAATCGCAGCCGGTGGCGGTCGAACTGGACAAGGTGCGCGCTGCCGGCAAGGCGATCCGCGATCTGGGCATGCGCTTCAACGCCGGTCACGCGTTGAACTACGCCAATGTTCAGCCGGTGGCGGAGCTGCCGGGCGTGCGCGAACTGCACATCGGTCATGCCATCGTCAGCCGTTCGGTGTTCGTCGGCCTGCGTGAGGCGGTGCGCGAAATGAAGCAACTGATGCGAGAGGCGGCGGGGAGGGTGGCATGATTTTCGGTGTGGGCACTGACCTGTGCAGCATCGCGCGGCTGGAACGGCTGGTCACGCGCAATGGCGAAGCGCTGGCACGGCGCATTCTGGCCGTGTCCGAAATGGTTGAATTCGAGCGCGCGCGCGAACCGGCACGCTTTCTCGCCAAGCGCTTCGCCGCCAAGGAAGCGCTCGGCAAGGCACTTGGCACGGGGGTGCGCGCGCCGGTGCTGCTGCGCTCGATCGCCGTAACGCACGACGACCTCGGCAAGCCGGTGTTCCTGTTCGACGAGCTGCTGATGCAGTGGCTGGAGCAGCGTGGTCTGCATCCGCATCTGTCGCTGTCGGACGAAGTCGCGTACGCGCTGGCTTTCGTCGTGGTCGAGCGCACGGAGACCGCAGCATGAGACACGCCCCTCCCGGCCCGGTCATGCTCGACGTGGCCGGCTTCGAACTGGACGCCGAAGACCGCGAACTGCTCGCCCATCCTTCGGTCGGCGGGCTCATCCTGTTTGCCCGCAACTTCAGCGACGCACGCCAGCTCGCCGCGCTGACGGAAGCCATTCACGCCGTGCGCACACCGCCGCTGCTGATCGCGGTCGACCACGAGGGCGGTCGCGTACAGCGTTTTCGCAGCGATGGCTTCACCCATCTGCCGGCGATGCGCACGCTGGGCACACGCTACGAAGCCGATGCCACCGCAGCGCTGGGCGAAGCGCGCGCCGCCGGATTCGTGCTGGCCGCCGAACTGCGTGCGCTGGGCGTCGATCTGTCATTCACGCCGGTGCTCGATCTCGATTTCGGTGCCAGCGCCGTCATCGGCGACCGTGCCTTTCACGGCGATCCGGCCATCGTCGCCGCACTGGCCGGTGCACTGGCAGAGGGGCTGCGCGCGGCCGGCATGAAGTCGGTCGGCAAGCACTTCCCCGGTCACGGCTTCGTCGCCGCCGATTCGCATGTCGCCATCCCGGTCGACGAACGCGATTTCGACACGATCTGGCGCACCGACATCCAGCCCTATCTGCAGCTGGGCCGGCAGATCGATGCCGTGATGCCGGCGCACGTCATCTACCCGGCAGTCGATGCGCTGCCGGCGGGTTTCTCACGCAAGTGGGTGCAGGACATCCTGCGCGGCCGGCTCGAATTCGACGGCGTGGTGTTCAGTGATGACCTGTCGATGGAGGGTGCATCGGTCGTCGGTGACGTCGTCGCGCGCGCGGAAGCGGCGTGGGACGCCGGCTGCGACATGGTGCTGGTGTGCAATGCACGAGATCAGGCGATCCGGCTCATAGACGGCTGGCATCCGGCGCCCGACGCCGAGCGCAGCGCGCGCGTCGCGTCGCTGCTGCCGAAGCAGCCGTTCGGCGACCGTACGCAGCTCGCGCAGGACACACGTTATCGCGATGCGCTCGATCAGGTGCAGCGGCTCACCGCCTGACCGGCCGGCCGTGAAGTCCCGCATGCCGGCCCGATGAGCGTGTTCGACGCCAGGACCTATCTGCAGACGCTGAGCGAGGCGCCCGGCGTCTATCGCATGATCGGTGCCGACGAAGAAGTGCTCTACGTCGGCAAGGCGAAAAACCTGAAGCGGCGCGTGTCGTCGTATTTCCAGCGCACCGCGTCGAGCCCGCGCATCGGCATGATGGTGTCGCAGGTGCAGCGGGTCGACACCACGGTCGTGCGTTCGGAAGCTGAAGCGCTCATCCTCGAAAACAACCTCATCAAGAGCCTGCGGCCGAAGTACAACATCCTGTTCAGGGACGACAAGTCCTACCCCTACATCAAGCTCACGCAGGATGCGTTTCCGCGCATCGCCTTCTTCCGCGGCACGGTGGGACGCGATGCGCGCTATTTCGGGCCGCTGCCCAGCGTGTGGGCGGTGCGCGAAACGATACAGCTGGTGCAGCGCGCCTTCCTGCTGCGCACCTGCGAAAACAGCGTGTTCGCCAACCGCTCGCGGCCCTGCCTGCTGCACCAGATCCACCGCTGTTCCGCGCCCTGTGTCGGCAAGGTGTCGAAGGCCGATTACGACGAGGATGTGCGGCTGACCAGCCTGTTCCTGAGCGGGCGGCACAGCGAAGTGATCGACCGGCTGTCCGACCAGATGAACGCTGCCGCCGAGGCGCTTGCGTTCGAGAAGGCGGCCCAGGTGCGCGACCAGATCAAGGCGCTGAGCCGTGTGCTGCACAAGCAGTACGCCGACAGCGCGCGCGACGAGGATATCGACATCGTGGTCGCGGTCGAGCGTGACGGCACCGCCTGCGTCAATCACGCCATGGTGCGCGGCGGTCGCCACCTGGGCGATCATGCGCATTTCCCGGCTGCCGGGCAGGGCAGCGAAGCCGACATGCTGTGTGCCTTCCTTGCCCAGCATTTCGCCACCCAGCCGCCGCCGGGTCGTGTCATCGTGAATGTGCTGCCGGACGACGATGCCGAAGCGCCCATCCCCGGCACGGCGCTCGCACTGGCGCGCAACGAGCGCGAGCGCGCCTGGGCCGACATGGCGCTGAAGAACGCCGAGATCGCGCTGCGCGTGAAGCTCGACGCCGGCGCGCGCGCCACGCACCGTGTCCGGGCGCTGGTCGAGGCGCTGGAGCTGGATGTGGCCCCCGAGCGCATCGAATGCTTCGACATCAGCCACACGATGGGCGAAGCCACGGTGGCGTCCTGCGTCGTGTGGGCAAACGGCGCGATGCGCAACAGCGAATACCGCCGCTACAACATCGAAGGCGTGACCCCCGGCGATGACTACGCCGCGATGCGCCAGGTGCTGACGCGCCGCTACGAGAAGGTGGTCACCGGCGAAGGCGTGCGGCCCGATCTGGTGCTGATCGATGGCGGCAAGGGGCAGTTGGGCATCGCGGTCGAGGTGATGATCGAACTCGGGCTCGATCTGCCGCTGGTCGGCGTGGCCAAGGGCGTGGAGCGCAAGATGGGTGCGGAAGAGCTGATCCGTCCGGGCGTCGAGGCGGGGCTGGTGCTCGGGCCGGAACATCCGGCGCTGCACCTGATCGCAGAAATCCGTGACGAAGCACACCGTTTTGCCATCGCCGGCCACCGTGCGCGGCGCGAAAAGAAGCGGCTCACCTCGACGCTGGAAGACATACCGGGCATCGGTCCTGCGCGCCGCAAACGACTGCTGACAACCTTCGGCGGACTGAGCGGCGTGCGCAATGCCACGGTCGAAGACCTGTGCCGAGTCGAAGGCATCAGTCGCAAACTGGCCGAACAGATACAGCGGCAGTTAAACTGACTCCATGTTCACCGTACCGACCGCGCTCACCTGGGCGCGCATCCTGCTGATTCCCCTGTTCGTCGGTGTCTTCTTCCTGCCCGAGCGTACGCTGGTGATGGCCGACAAGAACCTCACCGCAACGCTGGTGTTCGTCATCGCCGCGGTGACCGACTGGCTCGACGGCTACCTCGCGCGCACGCTGAACCAGACCACCGCCTTCGGTGCCTTCCTCGATCCGGTGGCCGACAAGCTCATGGTGGCTGCGGCATTGATCATGCTGGTCGAGCTCGACCGTACCAGCACGGTCATCGCCTTCGTCATCATCGGTCGCGAAATCACCATCTCGGCGCTGCGCGAATGGATGGCCAAGGTCGGCGCATCACGCAGTGTCGCAGTGTCGATGATCGGCAAGATCAAGACGACCGCGCAGATGACGGCCATACCGATGCTGCTTTATTACGAACCGCTGCTCGGCATCGACATCGCGTTCATCGGCCGCTGGCTGATCTGGATTGCGGCGGTGCTCACCGTCTATTCGATGGTCTATTACATGCGCCGCGCCTGGCCCGAACTGCGCGCGCGCAAGGCGCTATAGGGGGAGTCTTGCCGAGCCGGCGAAATTGTTCGCCCCATGTCTTGACAGGTTTCCTGCCAGACCTATAATGCGCGCCTGTCTTGCGGGAATAGCTCAGTTGGTAGAGCGCAACCTTGCCAAGGTTGAGGTCGCGAGTTCGAGTCTCGTTTCCCGCTCCAAGATTTGAAAAAGGGGAAGTTTGTCTTCCCCTTTCTGTTTGCAGCCCTTCGGACGGGCTGCACCACCGGCGAGGTGGCAGAGTGGTCATGCAGCGGCCTGCAAAGCCGTGGACGCCGGTTCGATTCCGACCCTCGCCTCCAGTACATCAGTCGGACGACCCGCCCGGGTCACCCGCAGCGCGGGAATAGCTCAGTTGGTAGAGCGCAACCTTGCCAAGGTTGAGGTCGCGAGTTCGAGTCTCGTTTCCCGCTCCAGCATGACAAAAAAAGGGAAGCTTGCTTCCCTTTTTTTCGTTCACGGTACGACGTCCTGACGTCTCGCTATGTCGCCGGTCTGCGCCTCCGGGCGTGCCGCACGACGATGATGGCCAGCGTGATGGCGGTCAGTGGCAGGGCGATGGTCTGCATCACGAAGGCGTAGTCGCCGAGCGCGTCGTGGTCCTTGGCGGCCATGATGACGTATAGCGTATAGGCGATGTAGTAGGCGAAGAACACCCCCCCTTCCCAGCGCGCGATCAGGTTGCCGGTCATGAAGATGGGCAGGCAGGCGATGGCGACAGCGGTCATCACCGGGATGTCGAAAGCCAGCATCGAAGGCGGCAGCGTAAGCGCACTCGGTGCCACCATCGCCGACACGCCGAGCGCGCCCAGGATGTTGAAGGTATTGCTGCCGACAACATTGCCCACCGCGATGTCGCGCTGGCCGCGCAGCGCCGCCGTGACCGACGCGGCGACCTCGGGCAGCGAGGTGCCGGCAGCGACAATGGTCAGGCCGATCACCGCTTCGCTCAGGCCCAGGTAACGCGCGAACACGATGGCCGCTTCGACCAGCAGGTTTGAGCCGAGTACCAGCAGGCCCAGGCCGGCCAGAATGAGTACGATCTGCACCGGCAGCTTCGAGTCCCAGCCGGTTGCGCTCTCACCCATGCTTTCCGCGTATTCGTCGTCGAGTGCGTCATGCTGCGCCTTGGTCTGGCGGCGGCTCTGCACGATCAGGAAGGTGGTGTAGCCAATCATCAGCGCGACGAAAATCGCGCCGTCAAAAAACGATACGCCGCCATCCAGCGTCAGTGCGGCGAACAGCAGTGATACGCCGATCATGATCGGCACTTCCTGGCGGATGAGCTGCTTGTCGACCAGCAGCGGCGTGATCATCGCCGACAGACCGAGGATGAACAGCACGTTGAAGATGTTGCTGCCGACAACATTGGCGACCGCCATGTCGGTCTTGCCGTTCCAGGCCGACTGCACCGACACCGCCAGTTCCGGCGAACTGGTGCCGAAGGCGACGATGGTGAGCCCGACCACCAGCGGCGAAAGGCCGAAGGACAGCGCCAGTTTCGAGGCGCCGCGCACCAGCAGCTCGGCGCCTGCGATCAACGCGACAAGGCCGAGGCCGAACAGCAGGAAAGTCATGTAGTCGTATCCATAGAATTCAAGGCCGCTCAGACCACGTCCATGGCCGAGGGTTGCAGGGCGGTCCGCCAGACAAGCAGCTTGTCGGTTGCCGACAGGCCGGCGTGGGCCGGGCTGGTTGATGGCAGTCTGAGCATTTCGACCGGGCGAATGTGCGGCATCACGTCGCGCCGGAAGCAGGTTTCGGCCAGCGCGCCATTGAACAGCACGCGACGGATGCCGGCGTGGCACGCGAGAAACGTAACGAAGTCGTTCGCCTGGGCCGAGCGCAGATCGATCGCCGAATCGAGGCTGCCGCGCCGCTCGCAGCTCGACAACACGTCCCACAGCGCGAGGCCGGCGCGGGTCAGCACGGCCAGCCGTTCGGCGTAGGGCAGTGCGGGGTGAGCACCGACGAGCGTGCCCATGATGGACCAGAACTGGTTGCGCGGATGCGCGTAGTACTGGTTGGCGTCCAGCGATGCCGCTCCGGGCATCGAGCCCAGGATGAGGACGCGCGCGGTGGCCGGATCGGCCACCGGGGCGAAGCAGCGGATGCAAGCGCCGTCCGGCATCACTTGTTCAGCACGGCCGCCAGTTCGCGGCGATAGTGGCGCACCAGCGGGTGGTCGCTGCCGAGCAGGTCGAACAGATCGATCAGCGTGCGCCGGCCGGCATCGTCGCCGAAATCGCGGTCGCGTCTGACCACTTCGAGCGCCTGCTTCATCGCGCCCTCCCAGTCTTCTTCCGCTGCGTGCAGTGCCGACCATTCGAGGCGTGCAGCCAGATCGTCCGGATTGCGCGCGATGCGCGCCGCGTAGTCGTGGTCGGCATCTCCGGGCTGGCGTCGCGCGACCGCGATGCGCGCGTACAGCGTGCCGATGCGGGCGCGGTCCGTCATGTCTTCCGGCAGCGCGTCGAGTGCAGCCTGGGCTTCGTCGAGCCGGGCCTGCGCAATCAGCGCCTCGACCCGGCCGAGCATGGCCGGTTCGAACAGCGGATCGAGGCCGAGCGCGGCCTCGTTCAGCGCCAGCGCGGCATCAGCATCACCGCGCAGCAGCGCGGCGCGCGCTTCATCGCAGGTCGGTTCTGCCGGCGACGGCAGCAGGGCGTCGACGAATTCGCGCAGTTCGCGATCCGGCAGCACGCCGGTGAATTCATCCACCATCACGCCGCCGACGAAGGCTTTCACATTCGGAATGCCACGTACGCCGAAGCGGCGCGCCAGTTCGGGGTTGTCGTCCGAGTTGATCCTGGCCAGGCGCACCCGGCCGGCGTAGCTGGCGGCCAGCGCTTCGAGCCGCGGCGTCAGCGCCTGACAGGGCTGACACCAGGGCGCCCAGAAATCGACCAGCACCGGCATGCGCTGTGACATGTCGATCACATCGCGCTGGAAATTGGTCAGGGTGACTTCGATGACGTCGCCACCTGTCGCGTCGGGGGCGTCGGGATGCATGTTCATTCCTTGTGAAAATCGTCGATCCGGACTGCAGTCTGCAGCCCGCAGCTTCAGATGCCATGGAGCATACAAACATCAAGCCCGGGCGGGGGGCCGATGTTGCGCCGGGGGCGTGCGAGGACGTCGTTCCCACAGGAACAGCCCCACAGGCTCCGCGGCAACCCTGCGCCCTGGGCGGTAACGGCCCGCGGGCCGTCCGCAAGGGCACGCTGACTGCGCCTCGCGCGAACTGCGAACAAAACGCCGGCGCAACGATCCGACTGCGGTGATCGGTGCCCCCTATATATAATTGCGAATTCGGATCCGCGTGGCGGTGTCCGGCGTCCTTTCCTCCAGTTTCCCCTCATGACCCTCATTCTGAAGCTCCGCGGTACCCCTGCCTTTTCCGAGGCGCGTCTGGCACGCCTGGCCGACGACTGTCGCGCGACGGTCGGCAAGGTGCGCGAAATGCGCGCGACGCAGCACTTCTTCGTCGAATGCAGCGCAGCACCGGGCGCTGGCGAGTTGGCGCAGCTGCACGCGCTGCTGGCCGCCGAACCGGCGGTCACGCCGGCTGCGGTTGCGCTGCTGGTGACGCCACGGCTGGGCACCATTTCGCCCTGGTCGTCGAAGGCAACCGACATCGCGCGCAATTGCGGCCTGACCAGCGTGCTGCGCATCGAGCGCGGTGTGCTGTACGAAATCGAGCTGTCACGCGGCCTGCTGGGCGCGGCGTCGCTCGACGCGACCGAGCGCGCGGCGCTGTCGGCGAAGCTGCACGACCGCATGACCGAATCGGTGCTGGGCAGTCTTGACGACGCCGATGCGCTGTTCAGCCATGTGCCGCCGCGTCCTCTGGTCAGCGTGGCGCTCGGAGACGGTGACAAGGAGCAGGGCCGCGCCTCGCTGGTGCACGCCAACAGCGCACTCGGTCTGGCGCTGTCCGACGACGAGATCGACTATCTTTTCGCGGCGTATTCGAAGCTCGGCCGCGACCCTACCGACGTCGAACTGATGATGTTCGCGCAGGCCAATTCGGAGCACTGCCGGCACAAGATATTCAACGCGAGCTGGAACATCGACTACGCGACGCAGGAACTGAGCCTGTTCGGCATGATCCGCGAAACCCACCGCGCGACCCCGCAGCATACCGTGGTGGCGTATTCGGACAATGCGGCGGTGATTGAAGGCGCAACGACTGCGCCGGTCGACCGCTTCTACCCGGACCGCGACGGCCGCTGGGGCTGGCATGCCGAGTCGATGCACTTCCTGGCCAAGGTCGAGACGCACAACCATCCGACCGCGATTTCACCATTTGCCGGCGCTGCGACCGGCGCCGGCGGCGAAATCCGCGACGAGGGCGCGACCGGCCGGGGTGCAAAGCCCAAGGCGGGGCTGGCCGGATTTTCCGTTTCCAACCTCAACATTCCGGGCTTCGAGCAGCCGTGGGAGCGGGTCGACGGCGAGCTTTACGGCAAGCCCGAGCGCATCGCCTCCGCGCTGCAGATCATGATCGACGGTCCGCTGGGTGCGGCTGCATTCAACAACGAATTCGGCCGGCCCAATCTCGCCGGCTACTTCCGCACCTTCGAACTGTCCTTCATGGGCGAGATGCGGGGTTATCACAAGCCGATCATGATCGCCGGCGGCATCGGCAACATCAGCGCGCGCGACGCGCTGAAGATCGTGTTTCCGGCCGGTACAAAACTGATCGTGCTGGGCGGCCCGGCCATGCTGATCGGACTGGGTGGCGGCGCGGCGTCGAGCATGACCACCGGCACCAACACCGCCGACCTCGACTTTGCGTCGGTGCAGCGGGGCAACCCGGAAATCGAGCGCCGCGCGCAGGAAGTGATCGACCGCTGCTGGCAGATGCAGGACGACAACCCCATTCTTGCGGTGCACGATGTCGGCGCCGGCGGTCTGTCGAACGCACTGCCCGAACTGGCCCACGGTGCCGGTCACGGCGCGTGGTTCGATCTGCGCGCCATCCTGAGCGAAGAATCGGGCATGAGTCCGGCCGAGCTGTGGTGCAACGAATCGCAGGAGCGTTACGTGCTGGCGATCGCGCCCGAACGCGTTGATGACTTCCGTGCGCTGTGCGAGCGCGAGCGCTGCCCGTATGCCGTGCTCGGCGAGGCGACGCCGGACGGTCAGCTCACGGTCGAAGATCCGCACTTCGGTACGAAGCCGGTCGACATGTCGATGGACGTGCTGCTCGGCAAGCCGCCGAAGATGCACCGTACCGTGCAGCGCCGCCCGGCCTTCGCGCCGCCGATGGACGTCGCCGGCTATGACCTGAAGGACACCGCCTACCGCGTGCTGAGCATGCCGTCGGTCGCCAGCAAGTCCTTCCTGATCACCATCGGCGACCGATCGGTCGGCGGCCTGACGGCGCGCGACCAGTTCGTCGGCCCCTGGCAGATGCCGGTGGCCGATGTGGCCGTGACCAGCGCAGGGTTCAGCGGCTACCAGGGCGAAGCGTTCGCGATGGGCGAACGCACGCCGGTGGCGCTGCTGAGCGGCCCGGCTTCCGGCCGCATGGCGATCGGCGAGGCGATCACCAATCTTGTCGCCGCCGACGTGCGCAGCTTCGACCGCATCAAGCTGTCGGCCAACTGGATGGCCGCGGCCGGTCACAAGGGCGAAGACGCCGCGCTGTTCGACACGGTGAAGGCCGTGGCGATGGATTTCTGCCCCGGACTCGGCCTGTCGATTCCGGTCGGCAAGGACAGCCTGTCGATGAAGACGCGCTGGACCGCAGGTGAGGGGGATGAGGCGAAGCAGAAGGAGGTGGTGTCACCGCTGTCGCTGGTCATCACCGCGTTTGCGCCGGTCGGTGACGTGCGCAAGACAGTCACACCGCAGCTGCTGATCGACCCCGAAGTCGACACCGAACTGCTGTTGCTCGATCTCGGCCAGATGAAGAACCGCCTCGGCGGCTCGGCGTTTGCCCAGGCCTATGGCGTGGTGGGCGAACACGCCCCGGACGCCGACGCGGTGCTGCTGGGCCGCTTCCTGCCGGCGATCAACCGCCTGCGCGACGAAGGCTATCTGCTGGCGTATCACGACCGCTCGGACGGCGGCCTGTTCGCCACCCTGTGCGAAATGGCGTTTGCATCGCGGGTCGGCCTGTCGATCAACCTCGACACGCTGGCCTACGACCCGCTGCTGGTCGACGTCGATTCGCTGGCCAAGAAACCGGACGCCGTGCGCGGCCGCTTCAATGACCGCACCTTCTCGGCGCTGTTCGCGGAAGAACTGGGCGCGGTGATCCAGATCCGCGTCGCGGAGCGTTCGAAAGTGATGGATGTGCTGCGCGAAGCCGGACTGTCCGGCGTCACGCACGGCATCGGCAGCCCGAATGACCGCGACGAAATCCGTCTGTGGCACAACGCCAAGGTCATCTTCAGCGAAGCGCGCAGCGATCTGCTGAAGGCGTGGAGCGAAGTCAGCCACCGCATCGCCGCACTGCGCGACGACGCGAGTTGCGCCGAAGAGGCGTTCGCGCTGCTCGACGACAAGGATGACACCGGCCTGTTCGCTGCGCTGACCTTCGATCCGCAGGAAGATATTGCAGCGCCCTTTGTGAGCAGCGGAAAGCGGCCGAGGATTGCCATCCTGCGCGAGCAGGGCGTGAACGGCCAGGTCGAAATGGCGGCCGCCTTCGACCGCGCCGGCTTCGAAGCGCACGACGTGCACATGTCCGACCTGATGGCGGGACGCGTGAAACTGGCCGACTTCAAGGGTCTGGCCGCCTGCGGTGGTTTTTCATACGGCGACGTGCTGGGCGCCGGCGCCGGCTGGGCCAAGTCCATCCTGTTCAATGCACAGCTGCGCGACGCCTTCGCCGAGTATTTCAACCGCGAAGACACGTTTGCACTGGGCGTGTGCAACGGCTGCCAGATGATGAGCCAGTTGCGCGACATCATTCCGGGCGCGGCACACTGGCCGCGCTTCGAGCGCAACCGCTCGGAGCAGTTCGAGGCGCGCTTCACGATGGTCGAACTGGTCGAGTCGCCTTCCATTTTCTTCCGCGGCATGTCCGGCTCGAAGCTGCCCATCGTGGTGTCGCACGGCGAAGGGCGCGCAGTGTTCGACGACCTGCAAGCGCAGTCGCTGGCCCGGGTCGCGATGCGCTACATCGATCACGACGGCAAGGTCGCGACGCGCTATCCGCGCAACCCGAACGGCTCGCCCGACGGCATCACGTCGGTCACCACGGATGACGGCCGAGCCACCATCCTGATGCCGCACCCGGAACGCGTGTTCCGCACCGTTCAGATGAGCTGGCACCCGGAGCACTGGGGCGAAGACAGCCCCTGGATGCGCATGTTCAGGAATGCGCGGGTGTGGGTGGGCTGAGCGCCGCGCCCGGAACCATGAAGGAGCCGGCCGTGAGCCGGCTTTTTCGTTCCGGTGGATATCGGCGGAGCAGGGTGGTGGTGGCGGGAGCTGATGACCTTCGCAGGCACCTGATGCACGGCTGATCGCCTGCAGGGCAGGCTCCTACCTGGACGCATCGTCGGCCGTCGCTTGCGCGTTCGCCAACAAGGCTTCGAAGGCGAGGGCGGCCGGGCTGATCGGGCGTTCGGGCAGGCGGATGCGGTAGAGCGTGCGCTGTATCGCGGCCCCGCCCGGGTGCAGACGGCGTATGCGGCCCAGTGCCAGCTGGTCGCGCGCACAGATGCGCGGCACCATGCCCAGACCGCGTCCCGCCGCCACGGTCTGCACGATCGCCTCATTGCTGCCCACCTCTATCGTGCGTGCCGGCGTCAGCCCCATTTCATCGAGCACACGGTCGGTGGCGGCGCGACTGCCGGAGCCGCGTTCACGCACGATCCAGCTGTGATCGGCCAGATCGGCCGGCCGCAGGGCGCCGCCGGTCGGCAACTCGGCATCGCGCGGCGCGATGATCACCATTTCGTCGCGGCGCCAGACGCGGCGGTTCAGTCGCGCATCGTCCACATCGCCTTCGACCAGTGCCACGTCGATCCGGCACTCCAGCAACAGATCGGCGATCTGCCGCGTGTTGCCGCTGATCACCTGCAGTTCGACCTGCGGATGGCGGGCGTGGAAATCGACCAGGAAGGGCGGCAGCCAGTAGGTGGCGATGGTGGTGCTGGCGCCTATGGTCAGCCGCCCGCGTTCGAGCGAACTGTAGGCGCGGATGGTTTCGGTCGCCTCCCGTTCGAGCGCCAGGATGCTGCGCCCGTATTCGTACAGCGCGCGGCCCGACTCGCTTGGCTTGAATGTTTTGCCACGGCGGTCGAGCAGCACGGTTTCGAGCTGCGATTCGAGCTCACGCACCGCCTTCGATACCGCAGGCTGCGTGATGTTCAGCCCTTCGGCCGCGCGGGAGAAGCTCTGAACTTCGACGACCTTCACGTAGATGCGCAGAAGATGCAGGTTCATGCATTACCCAAGGTAATCGAACAGTGATTTGCATGATATAGAAGAATGAATGGCTCGCCGCGTACGCTGCATTCACTTTCTGCAGCCCGCGACCCGCCCATGAATACGACGACTGCCCTCACACCGCCCAGCCTGCCGACCGGTCTTGCTGCGTCGGTCGCGGTTGCCGGTGCAGCGGCGGCCCTTTCCGGCCTGCCCGGTGTGTCGGCATACGGTTTCGGCTGGCTGCCCCTGGCGGTCTCCCTGGGCATCGTGATTGGCAATCTGTGGCCTTCGCTGCCGTCGCGCGGCGCCGAAGGATTCCGTCTGGCGCGCGGCACCCTGATGCGCGCCGGCATCGCCTTGTACGGACTGCGCATCGGCATCGACGAACTGGGCCGGGTGGGCTGGAGCGGTCTGCTGATGGCGGTGGTCGTTGTGCTCAGCACCCTCGGGCTGGCGCTGGCACTTGGGCGTCGTCTCGGACTCGACCCCGAAGTGGCCGTGCTGGTCGGCTGCGGCAGCGCGATCTGCGGTGCCGCGGCGGTTGCGGCCGCCGACAGCGTGATCGGTGCCCGGGCGCGCCATGTGTCCGCGGCGGTGCTGGCGGTGGTGGTGTTCGGCACGCTGGGCATGTATCTGCTGCCCATTCTCCATCCCCTGACGGGCTTGAGCGATCTGTCCTTCGGCCTGTGGGTGGGGCTGACGGTGCACGAACTCGGCCATGTCGTGGCCGGCGCTGCGGCGGCCGGGCCGGAGGCTGCGGCCAGTGCGCTGGTCGAGAAAATGATGCGCGTGATGTTGCTGGCGCCGGTCGTCATGCTGATCGCTGCCCGATGGCGCAATGGCGGCACGACGGGCTCGTGCAGCCCGGGCGTTCCGCTTTTCCTGTACGGCTTCATCGCAACAATGGCGCTCAATGCGTCCGGTCTGCTGCCGGCGTGGCTGCACGCCCTGGGTGCCGAAGCGGCGCAGGCGCTGCTGGCGGTCGGTCTGGCGGCGCTCGGTGCCAACACCCGGTTGGCCGACATGGCGCTAGCGGGCTGGCGGGTGTGGGCGCTCGCTGCGCTGCTCTGGATATGGCTGTTGCTTGCCGGCTTCGGCCTGGTCAGCCTCGGGGCGCTGTCATGAATGCACGAAAGCAGAGCGCAGATCGTGCCGACGCACCGCTGCGGTCCATGCCGGCGTCGCAGGGCAAGTCCGGGCAGATAAGGCGAAGGCACGGCTGGCAAGGCCTTGCGGTGGAGGGGTGGTTCGCCGGATCACCGGCCCGGCTTTTGCTTGACATGACCTGTCATGACAGGTTTGGCGTCGCACCGACGCGGAATGCGCGCCGCCTGTCCCGCCCGGGAGAACCGATTGGATGCTTCGCTGCTGAACACGCTGTGGCCGGACCGCGACATCGCGAGCTGGGCGGTGATTGCCGGCGCAGTGGTCGCAGGCGGCGTGCTGCGTGGCATGACCGGCTTCGGCGCGGCGCTGCTGATGGCGCCCCTGCTGTCCACGGTGGCGTCGGCGCGCGACACGCTGTGCATCGTCACCTTGCTGAACGCGCTGCCGCTGACTCACGCACTGGCGCCGTCGGTACGCCGGATGGTCGATCACCGCGTGCTGCTGCCCATGCTCGGCGCCGCGTGCTTCGGCATTCCGCTCGGTCTGTGGCTGGTGAGCGTGCTGCCGGCGCGACTGTTCGGGCAGGTGATCGGCTTTGCGGTCATTGCCAGCGCAGCGGTCTTGCTGACCGGCGTACGCCTGGTGCGCGGCCCCAGTCATGCCGGTTCCATCGGAGCGGGACTGTTCAGCGGGTTGCTCACCGGCTTCGGCGGTGTCGGCGGACCGCCGGCCATCCTCTACCTGCTGGGCGTGGAAACCGACAGTCATCGCGCGCGAGCCAGCTTCCTCGTCTACTTCGGATGCCTGTATCCGCTGGCACTGATTGCCATCGTGCTGTCGGGCTTGTTCGGCCTGTCGCTGCTGCTGCAGGGGCTGCTGCTGGCGCCCCTTTTTCATGGCGGCGGCCTGCTCGGCGAGCGCCTTTATCGAGGTCTGGACCCGCGACATTTCCGTCGCGTCGTGCTGTGCCTGCTGATGGCCACCGGTGCGGTCGCGGCCTGGCCGTCGCACGCGACCGCTTTGGTGCAAGCGCCTGTCGCGGTGCAGCAAACCGGTGCGTGCATCACTGCGGGAGATGTGCTTTCAAGTCTGAAAAGTTGATTCAAATCAAAGGTTTATAGATATGTGGTGCGAGGCGGAAAGATTGGCACTGACCTTGCATGACATGACCCGTCATAACAGGTTCCCGAACAGGAGATCGAACATGGCACCCCACCGCAAGCAGATCGCGCCCCCGGGCGCCGCCAAGGTCGCGGATGCGTTGTCACCGGTATCGCAGATGCCGCTGTACACGCAGATCCGCGAAATCCTGCGCCGGCGCATTCTCGACGGCAGCTATCCGCCGCATTCGCAGATGCCGTCCGAGAGCCAGATGATTTCGGCATTCGCCGTCAGCCGCATCACGATCCGGCAGGCATTGGGCGACCTGCAGAAGGAAGGGCTCATCTTCAAGGTGATGGGCAAGGGCAGCTTCGTCGCCAAGCCCAAGGCCTTCCAGAGTCTGTCGCGGCTGCAGGGATTCGGCGAGGCGATGTCCACTTCCGGCTACGAAACCTACTCCCTGCTGCTCAGCGCCAGACAGGTCCCCGCGAGCGCCCTCGTGGCACAGCGGCTGCAGCTCAAGGCGGAGGCGCCGGTGTTCGAAATCCAGCGTCTGCGCTACCTGAACCGCGAACCGATCTCGGTCGACGTGAGCTACTTCCCGCCGGACATCGGCGAGCGGCTCACCCAGGAAGACCTGGCCACCCGCGACATCTTCGTCATTCTCGAAAACGACCTCGGCCGCAACCTCACGCACGCCGACGTGCAGATCGAGGCGATCTCGTCCGACGAGTCGCTTGCCCGCCATCTCGACATCGCCGAGGCCTCGCCGTTGCTGCGCATAGAGCGACTGACCTGGGCCGACGACCGGCCCATCGATTTCGAATTTCTCTATTACCGCGGCGACGCCTTCCAGTACCGCCTGCGCATCGACCGAAGTTGATCCACCACTGGAAAGCAACGCAGGAATTCTTCGTTCGCAGCTGCGCGCCGAAGCGTGACAGTGCAGCCCCAATCAAGGAGAGAACATGAAGCGCATTGACCTGGAATTCGATCTCGTCGTCATCGGCGGCGGGACAGGCGGCCCGATGGCCGCGGTGAAGGCGAAGGAGAAGAACCCGAAGCTGCGCGTGCTGCTGGTCGACAAGGCCAACGTGAAGCGCAGCGGCGCGATCTCGATGGGCATGGACGGCCTGAACAACGCGGTCATTCCGGGCCACGCGACGCCCGAGCAGTACGTCAAGGAAATCACCATCGCCAATGACGGCATCGTCGATCAGGAAGCGGTGATGGCCTACGCCGCGAACAGCTTCGACATGATCAACCAGCTCGATCAGTGGGGCGTCAAGTTCGAGAAGGACGAAACCGGCGACTACGCGGTGCGCAAGGTGCATCACCTCGGCAGTTACGTGCTGCCGATGCCCGAGGGGCATCACATGAAGAAGATCCTCTACCGCCAGTTGAAGAAGGCGCGTGTCGAGGTGACCAACCGGGTGGTCGTGACGCGCGTGCTGACCGGCGCGGACGGGGAAGTGGTGGCCGTCATGGGCTTCGACTGTCGTACCGCCGACACCTATGTCATCCGCACGAAGGCGGCGGTGCTGTGTACCGGTGCGGCCGGGCGCATCGGCCTGCCGGCATCGGGTTATCTGATGGGCACCTACGAAAACCCGACCAACTGCGGTGACGGCCATGCGATGGCTTACCACGCCGGCGCCGATCTGGCCAATCTCGAGTGCTTCCAGATCAATCCCCTGATCAAGGACTACAACGGACCGGCCTGCGCCTACGTGACCGGCCCCTTCGGCGGCTTCACCGCCAACTCCAAGGGCGAGCGCTTCATCGAATGCGACTACTGGAGCGGCCAGATGATGATGGAGTTCTACAACGAACTCGAAGGCGGCAACGGCCCGGTCTTCCTTAAGCTCGACCACCTGGCGGAAGAAACGATCCAGGAGATCGAAACCATCCTGCATACCAACGAGCGGCCCAGCCGCGGTCGCTTCCACGAGAATCGCGGCAACGATTACCGCAAGCAGATGGTGGAGATGCACATTTCGGAAATCGGCTTCTGCAGCGGTCACAGCGCGTCGGGCATCCACACGAACGCGATGGGTGAGACGTCGGTGCCCGGTCTGTATGCCGCCGGCGACTGCGCCAGCGTGCCGCACAACTACATGCTGGGGGCCTTCGTCTACGGTCGGCTGTGCGGCGAGAACGCCGCCGCCTACTGCGCCGGCCACGGCCAGGGCGTGGTCGATGCAGGAGACGTCGCCGCCGAGGAGCGACGCATTCTCGCGCCGCTGGGCCGGACCGACGGGCTGACGCCTTACCAGATCGAGTACAAGACGCGCCGCCTGGTGAATGACTACCTGCAGCCGCCGAAGATCACGCGCAAGTACGAGATCGCACTGCGTCGCTTCGACGAGATCCGCGAAGACGCCGAGTCGATGTTCGCGGCCAACCCGCACGAACTGATGCGTGCGATGGAAGCGCATTCCATTCTCGACTGCGCGGAAATGGCGGCGCGGGCATCGATGTTCCGCACCGAAAGCCGCTGGGGCCTCTACCACTATTTCCTCGATCACCCGGAGCGCGACGACGAGAACTGGTTCTGCCATTCGCTGCTGAGCAAGAGCGCGGAAGGCCGCATGCAGATGCGCAAGAAGGCCATCGAGCCCTACATCGTGCCGATCGACGAGGAAGAGCGCAGCGCCTATCAGCGGCTGCGCGTCGCGCACAACGCCGAAGCCGCCTGACACCCCGATCACATCGCCCGAATCCAGAGGAGTTACGCCATGACCATAGCCACCACGCAGACCCAGGTTCCGGTGAATGTCGATAACGACAAATGCATCGCCGAGAAGGGCTGCACCGTCTGCGTCGATGTCTGTCCGCTCGACGTGCTCGCCATCGACATGCTGACCAAGAAGGCCTTCATGAAATTCGACGAGTGCTGGTACTGCCTGCCGTGCGAGACGGATTGCCCGACCGGTGCAGTCAGCGTGTCGATTCCCTACCTGTTGCGCTGAGGAGCCCGACGATGGATATCCAGAACTGTTCAGTCGCCGAGCGCCTCGGCAGCGCCGACGCCGAAGTGCGGCGCCTTGCCGTGATCGACCTGCCGTACGGCGACGAGGACGACATCGTGCCGCTGCTGCTGCCGCGCCTGGCCGACCCGGACGCATCGGTGCGGACCGAAGCGGTGCGTGCGCTCGAAGGCTACGAAGAGCCCGAGGTGGTTTCGGCGCTGGCCCCGATGCTGCTCGATGCCGATGCCGATGTCCGCGCCGCGGCGGGTGTCGTGCTGTCCGAGCTGAAGGAAAGCGCGTCCGCCGTGCCACTGCTGCCGTTTCTGCGCGGCCACTCGGCCGAGGTGCGCATGCTGGCCCTTCGTGCCGTCCGGGCGCTGCGTGTGCCGGAAGCCTTTGCCCCGGCAATGGAGGCATTGAGTGACACGGACGCCGGCGTGCGGCGCGAGGCGGTCGGTGTGCTCGGCTACCTGCGCATGCCGGAGGCGATCGGTGCGCTGGCCCAGGTGGCGGCGCTCGATGCGGACGCCGACGTGCGGCGCATCGCCATCGGTGCCATCGGCTATTCCAGCGAGGTGAGTGTGCTGCCGGCGCTGACGCGCGGTCTTGCCGACACCTCATGGATGGTGCGCGACGAGGCGGCGCAGACCTTGGGCAAGTTGCGGCTCGGTCTGGCCATTCCCGATCTGATCCGCGCCATGCATGACGAGTACTGGCAGGTGCGCGTGAAAGCCGCGCGCGCGCTCGGTCTGCTGAAGGCGGTCGCAGCGCTGCCGGCGCTGATCGAAGCGCTGACCCACACGATAGGAAACGTGCGCAAGGAAGCCGCCATCGCGCTCGGCGAAATTGCCGACCCGCGTGCGATTCCGGCGCTCGAGGCCGCGCTCGGCGATGCCGATCCCGATGTGCGCAAGCTGTCGCGGCTTGCGCTCACCGCCATCACCCTGGCGCAGAAGTAAGGAGAAAGCCATGACCTATGTCGTGACCGAAGCATGCGTGCGCTGCAAGTACACCGACTGCGTGGATATCTGCCCGGTGGAGTGTTTTCACGAGGGCCCCGAGTTCCTGGTCATCAACCCGGACATCTGCATCGATTGCGGCGTGTGCGTCAGCGAGTGCCCGGTCAGTGCGATCTACGCGCAGGACGATCTGCCCGCGGGGCAGGAAGTGTTCATCGAGCTCAATGCGCGCCTCGCCGCGCAGTGGCCGGTGATCGCCGAGGCGCATGAACCACTCGCCGATGCAGAGGCCTGGGCGGAAGTGAGCGAAAAAAGGCAGTACCTCGACGCCCTTCAGGGCGCATGAACAAGCGGTGGATGGGCTGGGCAGGAGACAGGCTTCCGCAACAACAACCGCAGCAGCACTTCGTCGTTTTTCATTTGACTGACTGGGAGAGGTGAACGCCATGAATGCACTGAATGCAGGTTTCGATCGATTGGCTGCCGCATCGCGCATGCTCGCACTGGGCATGTCCATCGCCGTCTGTGCGCCGGCAGCGCTGGCCGAGGTGATCACGGTGGGAATCGGCACACAGAACACGACGACCAATACCGTGACCGGCGGCATCGTCATCAAGGAAATGGGTCTGCTCGAAAAGCATCTGCCGAAGACCGGCAAGTACAAGGACCTGCAGTTCAAGATCGAGTGGCAGAACTTCACCTCGGGCCCGCCGGTGACCAACGGCATGGTGGCCAACACCCTGCAGATCGGCATGATGGGTGATTATCCGCTGCTGGTGAACGGTGCCACCTTCCAGGCCGGCCCTGAAACGAAGAGCCGGTTGATCGCATTGATCGCCTACAACATCGACGGTGCCGGAAACGGCATGGTGGTGCACAAGGATTCACCGTATTTCCAGTTGTCCGACCTGAAGGGCAAGAAGGTGTCGGTGCCGTTCGGCTCCGCCGCGCACGGCATGCTGCTCAAGGCGATGGAAGACCGCGGCTGGAAGTCGGACTACTGGGAACTGGCGAGTCAGAGCCCCGAGGTCGGCACGTCGAACCTGCAGGAAAAGCGCATCGACGGCCATGCCGACTTCGTGCCGTTCGCCGAGTTGCTGCCCTATCGGGGCTTTGCGCGAAAGATTTTCGACGGCGTCGAAACCAAGGTTCCGACCTTTCATGGCGTGGTGGTACGCGAAGATTTCGCCAGAAAGTATCCGGAATTCGTCGTCGCCTACATCAAGGCGCTGATGGAAGCCAACGACTGGGTGCGCAAGAACCCGGTTGAAGCGGCAACGAAAATCGAGGAATGGACGCGAGTCGAGAAGGAAGTCGCCTACATGTTTCTTGGCCCGGGCGGCGTGCATACGCTGGATCCCACCATCAAGCCGAAGTGGGTCGAAACGGTGAAGTACGACCACGGCGTGCTGAGCCGCATGGGCCGGGTGAAGGAATTCGACGCCGACGCGTGGGTCGATGAAACCTATGTGATGCAGGCCTACAAGGAACTCGGGCTCGACTACGCGGCGCAGAAGGCCGGCTATTCGAGTTATGAAATCTCGGGCACCGACCCCTTGTGCGGCGGCACCATCACGGCGCCGCGCGAGGCGGGTGAGGTGTGGATCGAGGGCGGGGCGCTGACCGCCTACAAATCGGCCAACTGCACGCTGGCGGCGGTCCGCAAGGCAACGGAATCGGGCAAGAAGGTCGGGGTGGCCTTCGTGTTCGATCAGACCTTCAAGATCAAGCTGTTCGCCGACAAGGCCTTCTACTCGCTGGTCAGCAAGGATGGCGCCACGCAGATCGTGCCCTTCCTGCTGAAGAAGGATGCAGAGGCGCATGCCGCCGCCAACGGCGGCAAGGCAGGGCTCTATGCCGATGCACTGGCCGTCGCAACCGTAAGGAAGTGAGCCATGGGAACCGCTATCAGGATTCAGCCCGCGGATGACGTGGGGTCGTTTGCGCCGAAGCAGGACGATGGTGCGACATCGCTGCGTGAGGTGCCGGTCGTGCCCGTCGTCAGGCGCGCGGAACGGTCCGATACAGCGGCTCCCGCGGGCACACTCAGGTCATCGGCATGGTGGCGATTGTTGTGCAGCGAAGGGCCGGCAATGCTGCTGGCCGTCGTTTCCATCGGTCTGCTGATCGGTTTCTGGTACCTGGCGACCGCCTATCGCTGGGATTTCTACATCCGCTTCACGCACATCCCGGGTCCGGTCGAGGTCTATCGCGATGCGCTGGCGCTGTTCGGCGACCCGAAGTTCATGACCAACATCACGATCAGCCTGCGTCGCATCATGTTCGGCTTCGTCGTGGCCACGGTGCTGGGCGTGGGCTTCGGCCTGCTGATCGGACGCTACCGTGCGGCGCGCGGTCTGCTTTTTCCCGCCATGGAAATCCTGCGTCCGATACCGGCCATCGCCTGGGTGCCGATGTCCATCATGCTGTGGCCGACCACCGAAACCAGCATCGTGTTCATCACCTTCCTCGGCGCGTTCTTTCCCATCCTGCTCAACACCATGCACGGGGTGGCGACGATGGACAGCGTGCTGGTGCGGGCGGCGCGCTGCCTGGGGGCCAACGAGTTCGCACTCATGACCCAGGTGGTGCTGCGCGGCGCGATGCCCCACATCTTCACCGGACTGTCCGTGGGCATGGGGGTGGCTTGGGTGTCGCTGATCGCGGCGGAAATGATTTCAGGTCAGTACGGCGTCGGCTACTTCACCTGGGAAGCGTATTCGCTGATCGAGTATTCACACATCGTGATCGGCATGCTGGTCATCGGCGTACTGGGTCTGCTGTGCAGCGGTGCCATCCGCCTGCTGGCCCGGCTCGCCATGCCCTGGCAGGTATCGGTCGGCAAGGAGAACACGCGATGAACGCCACTTCCGTCCCGGGCAAGGGTCACATCGAAATCCGCGATGTCTGCGTCCGCTTCACCCAGAACGGTGTGCCGCTCGATGCGGTGAGCGAGGTGTCGCTCGACGTGAAGCCGGGTGAATTCGTATCCATCGTCGGGCCGTCCGGATGCGGCAAATCGACCTTGCTCAACATTGTCGCGGGTTTCCTGAAGCCGCATCAGGGCATCGTTTCGGTCGATGGCTCGCCGGTCGGCGGCCCGGGGGCGGACCGCGGCGTCGTGTTCCAGCAGTATTCGCTGTTTCCATGGCTGCGCGTGCGGGAGAACGTCGAATTCGGCCTGAAGATGAAAGGCGTCAGCCGCAGCGCGCGCGAAACAAAAGCGCGCACGCTGCTCGGGCTGGCGGGCCTGCTGTCGTTCGAGAATCACTACCCGGAGCAATTGTCCGGCGGCATGAAGCAGCGCGTCGGCATCGTGCGCGCGCTGGCCACCAGTCCGCAGGTGATGCTGATGGACGAGCCCTTCGGAGCGCTCGACTCGCAGACGCGCGTGGTGATGCAGGAAATCCTGACCAATATGTGGCAGCAGTTGCAGCTGTCGGTGCTGTTCATCACCCACGACATCGAAGAGGCCATCTTCCTGTCTGACAAGATCTATGTGATGACCGCGCGCCCGGGTCGCATCAAGGCGGAAATCCCGGTGCCGCTGCCGCGACCGCGCACACCTGAAATGACCTCGTCGCCGACCTTTGTCGCGCTGCACCGTCAGTTGAAGGCGCTCATTCGCGAAGAAAGTCTCGCGGCAATGGGCGGTGAGCTGAAGGAGGGCGGTCTGGCCGGGCACGACTGGCACGTCGGCGCCGAAGGCGTGGGAGCGATGCTGTGAGTGCGCTGCCACGGAGCGTCACCTTACTCAGCGCGTCGCGGCTGCTGCGCATCGAGTGGGATGACGACAGCGCCAGCGCGCTCCCCCATGCACTGCTGCGCGCGCGCTGCCGCTGCGCTTTCTGCACGAAGGCGGCGCGCGCCGGTGCGCCACCGGAGGACTGCAGCGAAGTCGCGCTGACCGAGGCGCACGCAATGGCGGGTACCGGCCTGAACCTCGTGTTCTCCGACGGCCACCGGCGCGGCATCTATCCGTGGGCCTATCTGCGCGAACTGGGTGCGCTGAGCGAAGCCGGGGACGTCGCATCGTGAACGTGCGGGTAGCGGTGTAGCGGTCGATGACACCGTGAAGGTGGTCGTGTCGTGCCGCGTCGTCGCCTGTCAGGACACGCGGTGAACCGCTCGCCAGGGGCGCGGACCGTGCCGCGCTCGTCGATACCGCCGCCGCCCCGGGCATTGAAGCTCGTGCCCGGAGCGCGCGGGGAGCGGCTGAAGGAGCCGTCGGAAATGCTGCAGTCGAAATCCTCGTGCTGGCAGCAATTGACGCGTTATGGGAAAGTTGTCGGAGCGGCTTCAGCGGGCGGGGCGCCCACCTGCGTCGTGCCGCAGTCGCGGATCATCCGGATCTGCCGCAATCAGGGTTCAAGTCGAATCAACCGATTGCCGACATCAAGACCATATGTTTCTTACGGGATTCCTTCAGGCACACCATGAAAATACTGCTGGTTGAGGACAGCCGCGCCATCGTGGCGGTGATGTCTGTGCGGCTTTCGTCTTTCGGCCACGAGGTCACCGTGGCAGAGAACGGCGAGATTGCGCTGGCGTTATTCATTGAGCAGGCGCCCGACCTGATCCTGATGGACATCGAAATGCCGGTGATGAACGGTTTCGAAGCCACGGCGCGGATCCGCGCGATCGAGACGACACAGGACTGGGCGTGGACACCCATCCTGTTCCTCACGGCATCGGATACACGGGAGAACCTTGTCACGGCGATCGAAGCCGGCGGCGATGATTTCATCGTCAAATCGGTATCGGAAGACGTTCTGCAGGCAAAGATGAAGGCGATGGCGCGCATCGCGGCGCTGCGCAGCCGGTTGACGGTGGCGAACCGGCTGCTGCTCGAACAGGCCAGCCGCGACGGCCTGACCGGTCTGTATAACCGGCGCTATATGGACATGAAGCTGGATCTGGCCTGGAGCGAGGCGAAACGCGACAGCACCTCTTTCGGTCTGCTGATGCTCGACATCGACCACTTCAAGAAATACAACGACCATTACGGTCATCTCGCCGGCGACGATTGCCTGCGCAAGGTGGCCGGTACGATCGGATCGGTGGTCGATCGATATCGCGCCGAACGCGAAGCCGCCAGCCCGTTTGCCGCCCGTTACGGCGGCGAGGAGTTCGCGGTCGTGATGCCGCTGGCTACGCGCGAGCTTTACCACGGACTTGCAGGCGCCCTGCTCGACGCGGTGCGAGGCATCGCGGTGTCGCATCAACACAACGCCGACTGGGGTATCGTGACCCTTTCGATCGGCGGCGCTTTCGTGATGCAGGCGGACGACACACTGGCGACGCTTTTCCGCGCGGCCGACGAACGCCTTTACATCGCCAAGGAACGTGGACGCAACGGCTGCGTGCTCAGCTGAGCGAAATTTTCAGGATCGCATCGATCAGTGCGCGATAACGCGCGTGCTCATGCAGTCCGGTCACCCATGCCGGCGGCACTTGAGCCATGCCGCCCTGGGCGCCGAGCAGTGCGCCGAGCACGACGCCGCGGTGGCAGTTGTCTCCGCCCAGCTTAGCGTTTGAAATCAGTCCCGCGCGCAGATCAGACCCGTATTTCACGGCCAGGAAGAGCGTCGCCGGCAGTGAATCTTCCAGATAGCAGGCCGGGCTGAACTGAGCGCCGACGACTTCGTCGTCCGGGCGCGTGGGCACCCAGGAGCGGTACGGCCACGTCAGCGCAGTGTGCGCAGCGCCGCCCGCGCGCTCGATGGCGTCATCGAGCGGCGCGCCCTGCAGCAGGAAATACATCAGGTCCGCGAATACTTTCGCCGCCTCGGCGGCGACCGGTCCCTTGTGCGTCAGATCGATGTGCGACGCCACGGCATCGTGCATCGCGTGACGGTTGGCCGCGTGGAACAGGATGAGCGGTGTCAGCGTCGCCAGACCGCCGATGTGGATGTCCTCGATGCCGCAATGGTCCAGTTCGCGGCCTTCGGCATAGTGCTTGAAGAAGGCGCGGTGGTATTCCTCGACGTAGGTATCGCCATGCGTGCCGGGCGTCAGCATGAAGTCCAGGTAGCGGCGCGCAAAATCATCGCGGTCGTACTGGCCGCATTCGACCAGCGACTCGGCAAGCAGTGCGGCGAGCCGGATGTTCAGCGTGTTTTCGCCGGCGTGCAGGAACTGGTGGTAATGAATGCCGCGCGGCCCGCCCCAGAAGCGGGCCTGGTCATGCAGGATGTCGTCGGTCGCGTCGGTGTGCCGGTACGTGCTGCGCCACAGGATGCTGTCCGGGTGCGGATTGTGCGGCGCCATGTAGTGGTCGATCTCGCCATAGTCGGCGGCGATGCGGCTGCGCGTGTAATACCAGTGCACCGGCATGGCCAGTGCGTCGCCGATGAAGCTGGCCCACCAGGCCGCTTCGAGGCGCGAGTGATCGATCATGATTGCTGCTCCTTGTGGACCGCTGTGCGTTCAGGCATTTCGCCGGCCGGTTGGTTGCATGAGGGGGCCGAGCGTCGACGAAGCAGCGCGGCGACGGTGATGCACAGCGTCAGCCACGCGGAGCCGGATGCGAAACCCGCCATCACATCGCTCGCGTAATGCACGTGCAGCACGACGCGGCTCAGCGCGGTCACGAGCGCGATGGCGACGGCGCTCAGCAGCACCGGCAGATGCCAGCGCGCCGGCATCAACTGCATCAATATCCAGGCCGCCATGCCGTACGCCACCAGCGTGCCCGAGCTGTGACCGCTCGGGAAGCTCCAGCTGGTTTCCCAGGTCTGGCCGTGTTCGTGCAATGGACGCACGCGCGCGAACATCGCCTTCAAGGAGTGATTCAGCAGCGAATTGCCGCCGATGGCCGCCACCAGCGCAGCGGCGAGCAGACGCTCCCTGCCCGCCAGCAGCGCTGCTGCACCCGCGATGCACAGCCCGGTCAGCACGATGGTGTCGCCAAAGTGCGTAAAGAGGGCGAACACACGCAGCGCGCCGGCGGACTGATGTGCCGCCATGGCATCGGCCAGCGCGTGGTCGAGGCGCACCAGATCGCCGTCGGCAGACACCGCGGAGGCGATCGCGATGAACAGCAACAGCGCGCACAGCAGGCAGACGGCGCCGGTCGTCGCGATCTGCGCCGGGGTGCGGCTGCCGGTTGGCCACAGGCGGCGGGCGGTGGCTTGACCGGCGAGTGCCAGTGCGAAGGCAACACCGAGCGCACCCAGGCAGAGCGGCACCGCATGCTGCGCGATGAAGTCGGCCAGCGGCTGCGGGTCGGCAAGCAAGGCATTCATCGATGGCTCAGCGGTGCGCATCCAGCGCCAGCGCGCTCAGCGCGCCAGGCTCGAAGCAATCGCTTTCCGCGCAGTAGTCCCAGCGCTCAACAACAGCAGTACGCGCGCCACGCAGCCTGGTCGCGCGGATCAGATTGACCGAGTTGCCGGCTTCCTGTCGCGTGCGCTCAGATACGGCCGTACCGGCCTGAACGGCCCACGCGGTGCGCAGGCCGTCGCCGTCGAGCCGGCGCACGAAGGGCAGGTGGATGTGGCCGCCCAGAATGAGATCGGCGCCGGCGGCCCGCCAGCGGACGACCGCCTCGCGATGGCCGTGCACGCGGTTGTGCTTTTCGTCGGGTCGGCTCACCGCCACCGGGTGATGCAGCATGACGATGCGCAGTGCGTCGGCCGGTGCGCCGTCGAGCGCGCGCGCGACCGCTTCGATCTGATCGGCCGACAGTTCGCCATCGACATGGCGGTAGGCGCGCGTCGAATCGACGCTGACGATGCGCACGCCTTCGGCATCGAACACCGCATCGTGCGCAGCGCCGAAGGCGCGCCGGTAGCTGCGGTAGGGCACCAGCAGACGCTCGAAGACGTTGAACAGTGCGATGTCGTGATTGCCGGGCAGGGTGACCTGCGCCGCAATGCCCAGGCTGTCGACGAAGGTGCGCGCAGCGGCAAACTGGCTGGCGCGCGCGCGCTGCGTGATGTCGCCCGACAGCAGCAGCACGCCGGGCCGCTGCGCCTGCGCCAGCCGGCGCAGGGCGTCGCACACCGCCGGGCGTTCCACGCCGAAATGGGTGTCGGAAATCTGCATCAGCAGTGCGCTCATGCCGTCGGGCCCCGCGGCACGATGAGATTCAGCGCGTCCGGCAGCGCCTCGAAATGCAGCGGCGTATTCATCCAGGCAACTTCGCCGTCGGTGGCCACCTTGATGTGCCGGCGCCGGCGCGAACTCAGGTTGATCGATCGGAAACTGAAATTGACCACGCGGTCTGCGTCGCCCAGTCGACCCAGCGCACCGCGCACCAGCAGCCACAGCATGGCCAGCTTGCCGGTCGGGCGCAGCGTGATGCCGGCCAGCCTGCCGCGGGCGAGGTCCGACGCCTCGGGCAGGCCAAGTTGTTCCAGCTGCAGACGGTTGTTGCCGACGAACAGCGTCACCGTACGGATGGTGCGCCGCGCGCCGCCGTGTTCAATGTCCAGCGTCAGTCGGCGATGTTCGCGCAGCAGCGTCAGCAGGCCGGCCCAGAAAGCGACGAGGCGGCTGCGGCCAAGCTGTCGTTTCCACTCCTCGCGGTTTTCCAGCAGCGCCGGATACAGGCCAAGACTGGCGTTCACCAGGAACACCCGGTCATTCACCCGCCCCACCTGCACCGGCCGCACCTCGCCGTCGAGCAGCAGTCGTACGGCGGCTTCGGTGTCGGCCGGAATGCCGTGTTCGCGGCTGAAGTAGTTGAACGTGCCCTGTGGGACCACGCCAAAGGTCAGACCGCTGCCCAGCATCGCCTGGGCAACGGTATTGATCGTGCCATCGCCGCCTGCCGCAACGACGATGCCTTGTTCGGCGCCCGCCCGTGCCACGGCGTCGCGCGCCAGTTCGGGCAGCGTCTGTCCCGATTCGACCATCAGGATGTGGTGCGTACGACCGGCGGCGGTCAACACCGCAGCGATGGTGGCGCAGGTCTGCGCGGCATCGCTGCTGCCGGAGGCGGCGTTGAGCACGATGAAAAGCGGCGCGGCCTGCGACGAAAGCGGGGGGGACATCGGATGTACCGGGTGCGGGTTGGAACCCGGGAATCTCACATGATAGGGAAGCCGCTGAGCTTAATCAGCCGGACGATGCTGACAGACGCCGCCGTGAGATTTCGTAGGCCTGCAGCGCCGACATGGCCAGGTCGAGCAGTGGAGTCGGCAGCGCGAACTCTGCAGCACGCTCTATCAGATTGCCGAACACGTGGTCCGCTTCAGTGGGTGCGCCGCGCAGCATGTCGCGCAGCATCGATGCCGTCAGCGACGAGCCGGTTTCGGTCAGTTGGGCCCGATAGCCGGCCAGACGGCTGGCGGAGGGTGCATGCCCGCAGGAAGCCGCAATGGTCGCGCTTTCTTGCAGCATGCCTTCGATGAGCGCCCGGCCGGCGCGCGTAGCGAGAATGTCGCCGATGGTCGCCCGCATCAGGCAGGTGGTGCCGGCCAGAACACTGATGAAAACCAGCTTGTCCCACATGTCCTGTTCGATGTCGGGGGAAACGGTGTAGTCGGGCGACATGCGTGTGATCAGCGCGCCGAGCCAGTCAAACGCTGGCGGGGCGGGCTCGGTGCGCGCCCCGATGATCAGGCGCTGTGTTGCATTCAGGTGGCGGATGGCACCCGTCTCGTCCGCCGTGAGCGCCAGATGCGCGACGCCGCCTGCCACGCGCACGCGACCGAAGCGCGCGTCAAGCCGGTCAAGGTGCGCAATGCCATTGAGCAGCGGCACGACGACGCTGTGTGGTCCGACTGCAGGTGTGATGGCATCAATCGCCGAGACGAGGTCGTAGGCCTTGCACGACAGCAGCACCAGATCGAAATGATCGCCGTCGTCCACGGCCGTCAGCAGTTCGGGTGTCACCTCGACATCGCCGAGCGGGCTGAACACGCGCAGCCCACGGTCGTGCAGCACGCGCGCCCGCGCAGGGCGCACCAGAAAACGCACGTCGGCGCCCGCTTGCTGAAGTCGCGCCCCGAAATAGCCGCCGATGCCGCCGGCACCGAGTATCAGCATGCGCATGGTTGTTCTCCCGTCGATCCCGCTGCGTGAATGTACGCGCTCGGCCCGTCAATTTGTTCACCGGTCGGCGCACCGCAGCGCCGTAGGTCCTGCACGACCCGCCCGGCTTTTCGCTTCTTTCGCATCGGTGGATCGACATGGATCGCCACATTCCGTTCAGGCGCCAGCCATGAATCACCGTGTTGCGCGCCTGAGCGGGAGCCGGGCCGATGTGTCTGCCCAGCGATCTGCATGTTGGCGCGCCTTGCGATCGACACAGTTGTTGTTGGGCATCGCCTGCGGCTCACCCCAACCTACGGCTCCGTCCCGGTCCATCAAGTGAATCAGTCCGTCGTAGGTTGGGCTGAGCCGCAGGCGATGCCCAACGCCGTCCGGTGCAGTCGCGCAGTCGGGTGAATCAGCGCGTCGTAGGTTGGGGTGAGCCGCAGGCGATGCCCAACACCGTCCGTTGCAGTCGCGCGGTCGGGTGAATCAGCGCCCCGTAGGTTGGGCTGAGCCGCAGGCGATGCCCAACGCCGTCCTTCGGCCTGAGCGGGTGCATCATCGACGGGGGCTCGTTGGGCATCGCCGTTGGCTCAGCCCAAGCTGCAAGGTCGCGGCGGCTGTGTGATCGGGCGAATCCGTCGACACGCCTGGACGATCGCTTCAGCCGGTCAGCTTCTTCATCAACTCGCGCACGCCCGCCACGCGGGCGTCCAGATCGACGCTCGATCGCTTCCACGACAGCCGGTCCTGCCCGGCCAGCTTGAAGTTCCGGTCCTTCTGCACGAGCTGGATGATGCGGATCGGCTCGATCGGCGGGTTGGGTACGAAGGTGACCAGGATCTGCGTGTCGTGCGCGTCGATCTTGGTGATGCCGAGCGGTTTTGCGGCGATGCGCAGGCGGTGCGTTTCGAGCAGGGCGCGCGTCTGGTCGGGCATCTGGCCGAAGCGGTCGACCAGTTCTTCGCGCAGCGCCGACACCTCGTCGACCGTTTCGCAGTTGGCCAGGCGTTTGTACAGCGTCAGGCGCTCGTGCACGTCCGGACAGTAGGCGGTCGGCAGCAGCGCCGGCGTGTGCAGGTTGATTTCCGACACGATGTCGAGTGGCTGCGTGAGGTCGGCGTCTTCGCCCTTCTGCAGCGACTTGACCGCGCTCTTGAGCATGTCGGTGTAGAGGTTGAAGCCGATTTCCTGCATTTCGCCGGATTGCGATTCGCCCAGCACCTCGCCGGCGCCGCGGATTTCCAGGTCGTGCATCGCGAGATAGAAGCCCGATCCCAGCTCTTCCATCATCGTGATGGCTTCCAGCCGGCGGCGACCCTGTTCGGTCGGCTTGGCGTGCGCGTCGGTCAGCAGGTAGGCGTAGGCCTGGTGGTGGCTGCGGCCGACCCGGCCGCGCAACTGATGCAGCTGGGCGAGACCGAAGCGGTCGGCGCGATTGATGATGATGGTGTTGGCGTTCGGGTTGTCGATGCCGGTTTCGATGATGGTCGTGCACAGCAGCAGGTTGTGCCGGCGCTGCGTGAATTCGCGCATCACGCGCTCCAGCTCGCGCTCGGGCAACTGGCCGTGGCCGATGACGATGCGCGCCTCGGGCAGCAGGTCGGCGAGTCTTGAACCCATCTCTTCGATGGTGTCGACCTCGTTGTGCAGGAAATACACCTGCCCGCCGCGCTTGAATTCGCGCAGCACCGCCTCGCGGATCAGGCCGCGCGACCACGGGCTGACGAAGGTCTTGATGGCCAGCCGCTTCTGCGGCGCGGTGGCAATGACCGAAAAATCGCGGATGCCTTCGAGCGACATGGCCAGCGTGCGCGGGATCGGCGTCGCGGTCAGCGTCAGCACGTCGACCTCGGCGCGCAGCGACTTCAGCGCCTCCTTCTGGCGCACGCCGAAGCGGTGTTCCTCGTCGATGATGACGAGGCCCAGGCGGGCGAAGCTCACGTCCTTCTGCAGCAGGCGGTGCGTGCCGATCAGCACGTCGATCTTGCCTTCGGCGGCTTCCTTCAGCGCCTGCGTCTGTTCCTTCGCGCTCTTGAAGCGCGAGATTTCGGCGATGCGTGCGGGCCATTCGTGCGCCACCTGGGCGAAGCGATCGCTGAAGGTCTGGTAGTGCTGTTCGGCCAGCAGCGTGGTCGGTGCCAGCACGGCCACCTGCTTGCCGTCGGCCACCGCGACGAAGGCGGCGCGCAGCGCGACTTCGGTCTTGCCGAAGCCGACGTCGCCGCACACCAGGCGGTCCATCGGCCGGCCGGACGTCATGTCGCCGACCACCGCGTTGATCGCGCCCATCTGGTCCGGCGTTTCCTCGAAGCCGAAACCTTCGGCGAAGGCATCCATGTCGTGTTGCTTGAAACCGAAGGTATGGCCCTTGCGCGCCGAGCGCTGGGCGTACAGCGCCAGCAGTTCGGCGGCGGTGTCGCGCACCTGGGCGGCGGCGCGCTTCTTCGCCTTGTCCCACTGGCCGGAACCGAGCTTGTGCAGATGCACCTGGTCGCCCGGCGCGCCGCTGTAGCGGCTGATCTGGTGCAGCTGCGACACCGGCACATACAGCTTGTCGCCGTCGGCGTATTCCAGATGCAGGAACTCTGTTTCGCCTTCGCCCAGATCCATGTGGGTCAGGCCGATGTAGCGCCCGATGCCGTGCTGCAGATGCACCACCGGATCGCCGATCTTCAGCTCGGTCAGGTCGCGCAGGAAGTTCTCGGCGGTGACCTTGCGGCCGTCGCGCTTGCCGCGCGAACGCGCCTGCGTCGGGTACAGCTCGGTTTCGGTCACCAGCGCGATCGCGGGTGATGACAGCGCAAAGCCCTCGACCAGCGGACCGATGGCAACCGTCAGGGCGGCGTCTGCGGCGATGGCGGCGTCGAAGCCATCGACCGGCGCACTCGCCAGCCCGTATTCGGCGAAGTAGTCGATCAGCGTTTCGCGTCGCCCGGCCGATTCGGCGATCACCACGACGCGCTGTGCCGCGACCTGCGCGCGCAGCCGGTGCAGCGGGTCGGCCGCCTTCCGCTCGATGCCCAGCTCCGGCAAGGGCGACGCACCCGCCGACGTGTCCGGTGCGCCGCGCCCGAGACGCACGATGGCGCGATTGGCCAGCGAAACGTGGAACTGTTCTTCCGACAGAAACAGCTCGGCCGGCGGCAGGATGGGGCGCGCACGTTCGCCTTTCATCAGGTCGAAGCGGCTCTTCGTGTCGCGCCAGAAGTCGCCGATCGCGTCATTCACCTCGGCGTCGAGCGCCACCAGCGCGTTGACCGGCAGATAGTCGAACAGCGTGTCGGTGTGTTCGAAGAACAGCGGAATGTAGTACTCGATGCCGGCCGTCGGTACGCCGTTGGACACATCCTTGTAGATGACCGACTTCGAAGGGTCACCCTCGAACGCTTCGCGGAAGCGCGAGCGGAAGGCGGTGCGCGCCTTGTCGTCCATCGGGAATTCGCGCGCCGGCAGCAGGCGGATTTCCTTGGTCGGGAACACGGTGCGCTGGGTGTCCACGTCGAACGTGCGGATGCTTTCCACTTCGTCATCGAACAGGTCGATGCGGTAGGGCAGGGCGGCGCCCATCGGATACAGGTCGACCAGACCGCCGCGCACGCTGTATTCGCCCGGCGCCACCACCTGGGTCACCGGGCCGTAGCCGGCCACCGTCAGCTGCAGGCGCAGGCGCTCGACGTCGAGCTTTTCGCCCTGCTTGACGAAGAAGGTGTGGGCGGCGAGGTATTCGCGTGGCGCCAGCCGGTACAGCGCGGTCGAGGCCGGCACGACCAGCACGTCCAGTTCGCCGCGCATCAGCGCGTAAAGCGTTTCCAGTCGCTCGGACACCAGGTCGTTGTGCGGCGAGAACTGGTCGTATGGCAGGGTTTCCCAGTCCGGCAGCTGGAAGCTGCGCAGCGTCGGCGCGAACCAGCGCAGTTCGTCGACCAGACGCTGTGCGTCCATAGGCCGTGCAGCGACGACGACCAGCGGCGCACCGGCGTCTTTCGCAAGTCCCGCGAGCGCGAGCGCCTGGGCACCACCGGGCAGCGGCGGCCAATCGATGCGGCTGGCCGGGCGCGGGCGTGACAGGGCTTTCAGGAGGGAGGGCGATGTAGTCATGGGCAGCTGGGAACACTGCGGTACGCCAAGGTTCGCGCACCGAGAAAAAGCTTGAGGACGCCGGGCGGCGAAGGGCGTGACGAAGGGGGGGATTATCGCGGAAACGGCAGCCGGCCGCCTCACTCGTACTCGTCGTATTTGCGCGCGTCGCCGCGCACCCGCTCGGCAGGGTATTTGTCCCGGTTGATCTGCATCTTTTCGGCGATGGCGGCGGGCAGGTCGATGTCCAGCGTGTCCGCCAGCCGGACAAGATAGACCAGCGTGTCGGCCAGTTCGTGGCCGACCGCCCGCTTTTTGGCGTCAGACAGTTCATGGCCGGTGACCAGCCACTGGAAGTGTTCCATCACTTCGGCGGCTTCGATGCTCATCGCCATCGCGAGATTCTTCGGGGTATGGAACTGCGCCCAGTCGCGCTCGGCGACGAACTGTCGGATCAGGTTGCGCAGTGAAAGCAGGTCGGCGGTGTCATCCATGGTGTGCGGGGCGATGGTGGGTTCGACATGGGAAGTCGGGGGGATTGTTGCAAATGTGACGCGGGACGGACAGGACCGCTTGATCTTGCATATGTTGCGGCGCAATATCGGCGACCTGTCATTCCACGACGCAGAAATGACTCGACAAACAGACGGCGCGAAGGCGCTCGGACCGCTGATGCTGGCGGCACTGGGCGTGGTTTTCGGCGACATCGGCACCAGTCCGCTGTACGCCTTCAAGGAAGCCTTTACCGGCAATCACGGCCTGCCACTTTCGGAAGCAAACGTGCTCGCCGCGCTGTCGGCGCTGTTCTGGTCCGTCACGCTGATCATTTCGTTCAAGTACGTGTTCATCGTGCTTCGCTTCGACAACGACGGCGAAGGCGGCGCGCTCGCGCTGGCGTCGCTGGCGCAGCGGGCCGCCCGCGCAGGGGTGCGCCGACGGGTGGCGGCAGTGACCGCCGCCGGCGTGTTCGCGGCGGCGATGTTCTACGGCGATGCGGTCATCACGCCAGCCATTTCCGTACTGGCTGCGGTCGAGGGCCTGTCGGTCGTGGCGCCGACGCTCGAGCACTGGATCGAGCCGATCACCATCGTCATCATCATCGTGCTGTTTTCAGTGCAGCGAAAGGGGACAGCGCTGGTCGGCCGCTTTTTCGGACCGATCACCATCGTGTGGTTCGCGGTGCTTGCGCTGCTTGGAATCAACAGCATCGTGCAGACACCCGACGTGTTGCGCGCACTCGATCCGACCTACGCCATCGTGTTCGCGATCGACAATCCCGCGCAGGCTTTCCTGCTGCTCGGTGCCGTGTTTCTGGCGCTGACCGGCGGCGAGGCGCTGTACGCCGACATGGGGCATTTCGGCAAGCGACCGGTGCGGCTGGCCTGGTATTTCATCGTGTCGCCGGCGCTGCTGATCAATTATTTCGGTCAGGGCGCACTGGTGTTGCGGGCGTCCGAAACGGTCAGCAATCCCTTCTTCAATCTGGCACCCGAGGCGCTGCGCCTGCCGTTGGTGCTGCTGGCCACGATGGCGACCGTGATCGCGTCGCAGGCGGTCATTTCCGGCGCCTTCTCGATCACCGCACAGGCCTCGCGACTGGGCTATCTGCCGCGCTTGCGCCAGCTGCACACTTCGGACACCGAGCGCGGGCAGATCTACATTCCGGCCGTAAACTGGCTGATGCTGATCGGCGTGGTCGTGCTGGTGCTGGAATTCGACACCTCCAGCGATCTGGCGGCGGCCTACGGCATCGCCGTATCGGGTGACATGATCATCACGACGCTGCTGATGATCTTCATCACCAGCATGTCGCAGCGGCGCCTGAAGATTGCACTGCTTGCCGTGCTGGGGGTGTTCTTCGTCGTCGAACTGCTGTTCTTCGCGTCCAACCTGACGAAATTCCTCGATGGCGGCTGGCTGCCGATGCTGCTGGGCGCGGCGCTGTTCACCATGCTGACCACCTGGAAGCGGGGCAGCGAGCTGCTGGCGCGCGAGCGCCGGCGCATCAACATCCCGATGGAGGATTTCCTTGCCAGCCCGATTCCCGAGGTGCCGCGCGTACCGGGTACCGCGATCTACCTGACTTCGGATCCGGAAACCGTTCCCAGTGCGCTGTTCCATAACCTCAAGCATTTCAAGGTGTTGCACGAGTCCGTACTGTTCCTTCACGTACGGATCGAAGAAGTGCCACGGGTGGCGGCGGAACAGCGGATGACCGTGCAACGGCTGGCCGACAACACCTGGGCGATCGAAGTGCGCTACGGCTTCCGCGAGGAGCCTGACATTCCCGAAGCGCTGCAGGCGCTGCCGCCCGAGGTGCTGGAGCTCGAGGCGATGGATACGACCTATTTCGTCGCGCGCTCGACCGTCGTCGAAGGCGTCGGTGACCTGTCGGCATGGCGCCGCGCGTTGTTCGGCTGGATGCTCAGGCAGTCAGAGGGGCCGGCAAATTACTTCCATCTGCCGCCGAACCGGGTGGTCGAACTGGGCACGCAGATCAGCCTCTGAAGCGTGCATGGCGTTCGGTTGTGCGCGTGCCGGTGTCGTACGGGAACTGCCGGGCTGCGACAATGACAGACCAGGGTCGGCGCCCGGCCATCGAACCCCGGGTCGGCAAAGTCTGCGACGCCACCCCAAAAAGGAAAACCATGCGCTACACCCGCACCGCGATGTCCCTGCACTGGCTGATCGCCCTGATGCTGTTCGGCATGTTCGGACTCGGCCTGTACATGACCGAACTGCCGCTGTCCCCGACCAAACTCAAGCTGTACTCGTATCACAAGTGGGCCGGCGTCACGCTTTTCCTGTTCGTACTGCTGCGTCTGGGCTGGCGCGTCACGCACACGCCGCCCGCTCTGCCGAGCAGTACACCGGCATGGCAGGCCAGGGCTGCTGCCGCCGGACATCATCTGCTCTATGTACTGATGATCGCAGCGCCGCTGTCAGGCTGGCTGATGAGTTCGGCCAAGGGGTTCCAGACGGTGTGGTTCGGCGTGCTGCCGCTGCCCGATCTGCTGGACAAGAACGAGACTCTGGGTGACGCGCTGCTGCTGGTGCACCGCTTCCTCAACTACTTCTTCATGGCGGTCGTGATCGGGCACATCCTGGCAGCGATCAAGCACCACTTCATCGATCGCGACGGTCTGCTGTCGCGCATGCTGCCCGGCCGCTGATCAGCGCGCGCCCGTCGGCAGCCAGACCTGCGAGCTGTCCAGCGCATAGGTCCACGGCAGGCCCGCATTCTTCCAGCCGTTGACGGTGCGCTTGCCGCGATCCGCACCCGCCGACGCGGCATCGCCCTCGAAGCCGTCGATTACCGTCCACACGCGGGTAAAACCAGCCGCTGCCAGCGCATTGACGGCGCGCGTCGTGCGGTCACCGGAACGACAGATCAACACCACGTCGGCCGTCCTGTCGAGGCCCTTGGCCTTGAGGCGCTCCTCGACGGCGCTGACGAAGGATGGATTCTTGTGCAATGTGAAGCGGCGCGACCGGGTGTCGAAGTGGTCGAAATCGACCAGCATGAAAGGAATGTTGGCATCCATGCCTGCCGGTGCGCCGACATAGCTCACCTCGGCCTGGGTGCGCACATCGAGAAACAGGATATTTGCCGCGCGTTCGCTGACCATCCGGTGCGCTTCTGCGGCCGTCAGATAGCGATCGAGCGTGGTGCGCTTGTCGGCCGGCACTTCGGATACATCGATCGCCGACGCGCTGCCGCACAGGAAGAACAGCAGGGGGATCAGTGATTTGTTCATGGCGCGCTCCCGGAGTGTCGCGTCGCGCGCAGCCGGCGACGCGTCGGTCAGGCGACGCTGAGGCGAGGCCTGCCACGCCTACGACTGCGCAGTGGGCGGTCGAGTTCGGCCAGCCTGGTGGCGAGTGCATCCATCAGAGCATCGCGCGACACCGACTTGGCGACGAAGCAGCTGGCACCGGCATCAAGCGCGGCGCGCTGCCAGTTGGGATCTTCGATGCCCGACAGCATGACGATGATCAGGCGCTCCGGGGCATAGTGCTCACGCAGCGCCCGGCAGGTGGCAATGCCGTCCATGCCCTGCATCAGGCCGTCGAGCAGCACCACATGCGGGCACCGCTGGCCGACCATCAACAGCGCTTCCTCGCCGCTTTCCGCTTCGCGCACGTCGGTGCAGCCGGCGTTTTCCAGCGATCGGCGCATCAGGAAGCGTTCCGCTTCATCGTCATCGACGACCAGGATGTCCACCGCACCGGGCAGCGATCCGCCGCCCGATTCACCATCGGCGCTGCATTCGGCGACACGCCGCACCGATTCGAGCTGCATGCGACTGGCGATCGGCACCAGCGCAGTTGCCAGTGCCCAGTCCTTTTCGACCGCCGCTGCCTCGAGTCTGCGCATCGTGTCGTGCAGGTCGAAGGCCTGGGCATGTACCGCGAGCGATTTCAGCGTGTGCGCGGCACGGCGCAGCGTGTGGTCGTCGTGGCCGCGCAGGGCTTCCTGCATCGCCACCACATTGCGTTGCGATTCCTTTTCGTACAGCGCGGCGAAACGGGCACGGTCGTGCTGGCTGATCGCGTCGACCGAAATCGTGCCGGTTCCGGATACCGCGTTGTCGGGCAGCCACTTGCGCACGATCGCGTACAGATCGTCTTCGCGGAAAGGCTTGGCGAGATAGTCGTCCATGCCGGCGGCGATGCAGTTTTCGCGGTCGCCGTCATTGGCACCTGCGGTCAGCGCAATCAGCGGTGTCGCGGGCAGGCCGACCAGACGTTCGCGGTCGCGGATGCGTTCGCAGGCTTCGAAACCGTCCATGCCCGGCATCTGGCAATCCATCAGCACGAGGTCGAAGCGGGCGTGCTCGAGCTCCTGCAGTGCCTGCCGGCCGTCGCGCGCCAGCGTCCAGCGCAGGCCGAAGGCTTCGAGCATGTTGGACGCCACTTCGGCATTGACCGTACTGTCTTCCACCAGCAGCACGGTGCCGGACAGGCGGGGCAGGTTGGGCAGGGACAGGCTGTGCTGGGCCTCTTCCATGCCGGTGCTCACGACCTTGCACGGCAACGACAGCGTGAAAGTCGAGCCGATACCTGACGCACTGCGCAAGGTGACGGCGCCGCCGAGCATTTCTGCCAGCTGCCGCGAGATGGCCAGACCCAGCCCGGTACCGCCGAAGCGGCGGGATGCTGTGTTGTCGGCCTGCGCAAAGGCATCGAAGATGCGCGCCTGGTCCGGTTCGGTAATGCCGATGCCGGTGTCGCGTACGGCCATCACCATGCGCACCGCACCGGTGGTCGGGCGGTGCTGCAGCATCAGGTCATCGTCCATCGAGTGAACACGCAGCGTGACGAACACGCCGCCGTGATCGGTGAATTTGATGGCGTTGCCGATCAGATTGACCGCGATCTGACGCAGCCGGCCCGGATCACCCTCGACCCGGCCGGGGACCGCGTCATCGACGTCGAGCGCCAGCGCAAGACCCTTTTCGCGGGCCTGTGCGCCGAGCAGTTCGGTCACTTCGCGCAGCGTGCGACGCGGATCGAATTCGCTGCGTACCAGATCGAAGCGGCCGGCTTCGATCTTCGACAGATCGAGAATGTCGTTCAGCAGGTCGAGCAGATTTTCGCCCGAGCGATACAGCGTTTCAAGATAGCGCCGCTGTTCGCCATTCAGTTCGCTGCGCAGCAGCAGTTGCGCCATGCCCAGCACACCGTTCATCGGCGTGCGGATTTCGTGACTCATGTTGGCCAGGAACTGGCTCTTCGCCTGATTGGCCTGCTCGGCCGCTTCCTTGGCTTCTTCATTCTCCTTCGCCACATGCGCGTGATGCAGACGCAGGCGGATGAATTCGGCCGTGTTCTTCTGGAAGCGCTTGGCGTTGACGACGGCAATCAGCAGAAACAGCAGGATGAAGCCGCCCAGCACTTCGCGTTCCGGTTCGGGCGACAGCAGGTAGAAGAAGGCGGTCGGCAGCAAGGTCGGCAGTGCCATCAGCACATAGGCTTTCCACATGCCGGTGAGCGAAAACAGCCCGACGGCCGCCACGGCCACCAGACACAGCGGCACCACCATTTCGTAAGGGTGTCCGGGCGGCGGCATCAGGGCGACACCGAGCGCACCCCAGCCGCAGCCGGCGACGAACACGCCCAGCATGAAAAGCCACTTCCAGATCAGCGTTTCGTTGACGCCCGGCGCGACATGCCGCCACGCCATGATGAGCCCGAAGCGACCGACATTGATCAGCACCATGGCGACCAGCCAGGTGGTCAGTGCATTGATGTCGACGACCTTGTGCAGCACGCCCCAGATCAGGCCGGCCAGCACAATGGCCATCACCAGCGTGAAAGGTGTGAGCCGGTAGGCGAGCGCAACCAGTTCCGCCTCGACCTGGCGTTCTGCGTTCTCGCTGCGTGGCGTGGCGCCGTGTGAAAGGAGGCTGGTGGGCATTGACGGACTCGGCATCAGGGGCGAATCGCCGCCGGATTGCAACGCCGGAGGCTGACAGGGTTCACGGCTGCGAAGCGCCGTTCTTGAACCGGAGCATGCCGCGCTGCCTTCATGCTCACTGGCCGTACCCCGCGAACTTGCCAAGCACCCGCTCCATCTCGTCGTCGTCGAGCAACTTCGGCCTGCCGACCTGCAGCGCACGCCAGTACTGTTCGCACAGCGTTTCGAGTTCCACCGCGAGCGCGACCGCGTGGCGCAGGTCGCGACCGAAAACCAGCATGCCGTGGTTCGCCATCAGGCATGCGCAGCGGCCGGGCAGGGCGTCGAGTACCGCGTCGGACAAGGCCTGCTCGCCGAAGGTCCCATAGCGCGCACAGCGCACGGTGCTGCCGCCGAAGCGGGCGATCATGTAGTGAAAGGGCGGAATGTATTCACCGACGCAGGCCAGCGCCGTGGCAAATGGCGAGTGCGCATGCACGATGGCGTCGGCGTCGGGGCGGGCGGCGTAGATGTCCCGATGGATGCGCCATTCGGACGAGGGTTTGCGGCAGCCGCTGCTGCGGCCGTCACTGAACACTTCCACCATGTCGTCAGCGGTGCAGTCGGCAGGTTCGAGCCCGCTCGGAGTGATCAGGAATGCGGGACCGCGGCGCGCGCTGACGTTGCCAGCCGAGCCGCGGTTAAGTCCGCAAACTTCCAACCGGCGCGCTGCTTCAAGCACATCGCTGCCGCTGACCTCGTTCATCAGGGTGTGCCCCTGTATTGTGGATTAACGGTGGATTATCCTGACCGGAGCCCAGAATACAAGCGGGTTTACATTAAAAATTGACGATGGATCAGGTGTTTCGCGATGCAACATCGCGGAGAAGCTTTGTTGTCATGGGTTTCACGCTCCTAGAATTCACTTGAGGTTCTGTGGATCATTCCGCTCGGATGTGTTTGCGAAATGCACTCCCTCAGGCATTCCCTGAGCCGGATCAACGATGCCGCGTTCGGTGATGAGTGCCGTCACAAGGTGCGCTGGCGTGATGTCGAATGCCGGATTGGCGACCGGACTGTCCCGGCCGAGCTGGCGGACGCGGCCGGCGGCGCCGCGCACCAAGCGCAGTTCTTCGCCGTCGCGTGCCTCGATCGGAATCGACGCTCCACCAGCGCAGCCCTCATCCACCGTCGACCACGGTGCCGCGACCCAGAACGGCAGCCCGCTGTCGCGCGCCGCCAGCGCCTTCAGATAGCTGCCGACCTTGTTGGCAACGTCGCCGTTGGCGGCGACGCGGTCGGCGCCGATGATGACTGCGTCGACCTCCCCCTCTCGCATCAGCTGGCCGGCGGCGTTGTCGGCGATGACCGTATGCGGCACGCCGGCGCCGGCCAGTTCCCATGCGGTCAGCAGGCCCTGGTTGCGCGGCCGGGTTTCCGAGACCCACACGTGCAGGTCGATGCCGGCGGCGTGTGCGAGATAGATGCCGGCCAGCGCCGTGCCCCAGCCTGTTGTGGCGAGCCAGCCCGCGTTGCAGTGGGTCATCAGGTTCATCCGGTCGGACCGTGGCGTGATCGCCTGCATCAGTTGGAGCGTCAGTTCGCCGATGCGCCGGTTTGCGGCGCGGTCTTCATCGCAGATCGCGAGCGCCTCGCGCCACGCCGCAGCGGCGCGTGCGGCCGGTGGCAGCGGCCGCACATGCGTGCCGACGCGATGCAGCGCCCACGCGAGATTGACCGCGGTAGGGCGGGTTGCACCGAGTGCGCGTACCGCCCTCTCGAGCGCGGCATCGTCGGCCGCTTCGCGCAGCGCCAGCGCCAGGCCGAAAGCACCGATGGCGCCGATCAGCGGTGCGCCGCGAACCTGCATCGTCGCGATGGCGCGGGCCGCCTGCGCACCGGTTTCAAGCGCCACTTCCTGCTTGGCAAAGGGCAGCAGCGTCTGGTCGAGGATGAAGAGGCGGTCGCCGTCGAGGCGCAACGGGCTGGGTGTGTCGTTCATGTCGGGTCGGGATGGGCGGGGCTTCAAGCATAATCCGGCGACACGCGACACCGTCACCCGCCATGCACGTCTTCTCCGGCCATCTGACGTCGAAACTGCCCGACGTCGGCACGACCATATTCACCGTCATTTCGCGCGAGGCGCAGGCCTGCGGTGCGATCAACCTCGCCCAGGGGTTTCCGGACTTCAGCGCCGATCCGCCACTGTTCGACGCGGTGGCGGCGCACATGCGGGCCGGCCGCAACCAGTATTCGCCGATGACCGGGCAGCCCGCGCTGCGCGAGGCAGTGGCCCGGAAGATGCGCGCGGTGTATGGCGCCGACTACGACGCCGAAGAAGAAATCACGATCACCGCCGGTGCAACCCAGGCGGTCTATACGGCGATCACTGCTTTCGCCGGGCCGGGCGACGAAGTCATCGTGTTCGAACCGGCGTTCGACAGCTACCTGCCGGGCATCCGGCTCGCCGGCGCCACGCCGGTGTTCGTGCGCCTCGAAGCCCCGCATTTCCTGCCCGACTGGGACGCGGTGGCGCGCTGCATCACGCCGCGCACCCGGCTCATCATCACCAATACGCCGCACAATCCAACGGGAGCCGCGTGGACGATGGACGATCAGCGCGCACTTGCCCGACTGTGCGACGGCCGCGACATCGTGGTGATTTCCGACGAGGTGTACGAGCACATCGTGTTCGACGGCCGCGAACACGCCAGTGCCGCGCGGCTGCCGGAACTGGCGGCGCGTACCGTGCTGGTGTCGAGTTTCGGCAAGACCTTTCACGTGACCGGCTGGAAGGTCGGTTTCGTCTGTGCCCCCCCTGCACTGAGCGCCGAGTTCCGCCGCGTGCACCAGTTCAACGTGTTCGCAGTGAACACACCTTGCCAACTCGGGCTGGCCGACTACATGGCCGAGCCCGAGCGCTACCTTGAACTGGGCCGTTTCTACCAGGCCAAGCGCGATGCCTTCCGCGCCGGTCTGGCCGGCTCGCGCTTCGAACTGCCGGACTGCGCCGGCAGTTATTTTCAGCTGGCGTCGTATCGCGCCATCAGCGACGAACCGGATCAGTCCTTCGTGCGTCGCCTGATGCGCGAAGCCGGTGTGGCGGCGATTCCGGTGTCGGCCTTCCACCACGACGGCCACGATGCGAGGCTGATCCGCTTCTGCTTCGCCAAGACTGAAGCCGTCATTGCGCAGGCGGTCGAGCGTCTGCGTGCCTACTGAAGGATGAACATGCAAACCGTTGATTTCACGCTGACCGGCGAATACGTAGCGCTGTGCGATCTTTTGAAGCTTGCGGGCCTTGCCAGCAGTGGCGGCGAAGGGAAGGTGCGGGTGGCTCGGGGAGACGTGCAGGTGGACGGGCGGACCGAAACCCGCAAGACAGCCAAGATCCGCAGCGGCCAGAAGGTCGTGTGTGACGGAATATGCATCGCCGTCCGGTGAGGGATAGCTGGCGCACCTGGATTGTGTCGACGCTTTTTACATTCGCACCAGCCCGGGTGACGTTGCCCCGGGAGGCGTGCGGAAGGCGTCTGCGAGGTCACTGATTTGATGCGACTTTGTTATTTTTTCCCGCTATTGGCTCGTTCTCTGCTTGCATTCATTCAGATCGATATTCCTTCCCTCTGATTTGCCGCGGCTGTGTTGCGGATCGTGATGCGAGGTACTCCATGAAATTTCCCACCCTGTTTGGTCTGGCGGCGCTCGGGGCCGTGCTTTCCTTTCCGGCGGCAGCCGGACTCAACGGCGATATCGTCACCACTGCGCTGCGCGCCGAAACGGTTGATTACGGCAGCTTTTCCGCGGTCGTCGGCGCTGGCGTAGAGGGCAGTCTGGTCGGTGGCATGTTGCCGTTCGACTATTCCGACTCGGGGTTCTCCCTGGGGTCGCCGCGCGACTTCTGCGGCATCCGCAGTTGCGGAGAAGCGCGGGAACAAATGACCCTGAAGCTGTCGGGCCTCGAATTCGGCCCGTCGATCGTGCTGAAGGATGTTGTGCTGATCACGATCCTGAGCAATGTCAAAGTGACTGTCGGACCGACGTTCGCTGAATTTTCCTGGACCGACCAGCCCGTTTCCCAGGGCGCCTTTCTGAGCGCTCAATTCGTCACCGGCGTCGTGCCCGAGCCGGAAGCCTTTACGCTGATGCTCGCCGGCCTCGGCCTGATCGGGATTGCCGCATCGCGTCGCTCTCCGCGCGCCTGAATTCAGGCGTCCTGCGGGGCTTTGGCAAAGCGGCCGTAGTGCAGCAACAGCGTCGGCAGTACCAGCAGATTCAGTATCGTCGAGGTCGTCAGGCCGCCGACGATGATGGCGGCCATCGGTCCTTCGATCTCCCGACCGGGTTCGCCCGAGCCCAGTACCAGGGGCATCAGACCCAGGCCGGTCACCAGCGCGGTCATCAGGATGGACGGCAGACGCTGCGAGGCGCCCAGGATGGCGGTGTCGAGGTTCCACGGATGCCCCTCCCGCTCAACCAGATGCTGGAAGTGCGACACCAGCATGATCGAGTTGCGCAGCGTGATGCCGAACAGCGTGACGAAGCCGACCACCGAGCCGAGTGACAGCCAGCCGCCGCCGGCCAGCGCAGCCAGCACGCCGCCGATCAGCGCAAACGGCAGGTTCACGAAGGTGATCACCAGATTGCGCGAGCTCGAAAACGCCAGCATCAACAGGATGGCAATGGCCGCCGCGGCCAGCGCCGAATGCGTGACCAGCTCACGTCGCGCCTGTGCCTGTGCTTCGGCAGCACCGGTCACCGTGTAGTAACTGCCTGCGTTGAGTTTCACGTCGTCGCGCAAGGTACGCTCGACGGCCTCGCTGAACGCGCCCAGATCGTGGCCGCTGGCCAGATTTGCGGTGATGGTCTGCACCCGCTTGCCACCCGAGTGCAGGATTTTGTAGCGACCGTTCTCGACGCTGATGTCGGCCACGTCGCGCAGTTCGACCAACCGGCCATCCGGGGTGCGCAGCGGCAGGCGGCCAATCTCGTTCGGCGAGCGGCGGTGGTCCGGATCCAGCGTCACGACCAGCGGCGTCGCCAGCGTGCCGCGATACACCTCGCTCACCTTGCGCCCGGCGAAGGCGGTGCTGGTCGCCGACAGCACGTCTTCGGGCGTCAGTCGCCACACTGCGAGCTTGTCCAGGCGCGGCCGGACGATGATTTCCGGCGTGCCGGGCGGCGCCAGCACCTGCACATCGGTCGCGCCCTTCACCTTCGCCAGCGCTCGCGCAACGGCGCTGGCGTCGGCATCCAGCCGGTCGAGATTGGTGCCGAACACCTGCACCACCAGCGTCGCCGGAAAACCCGATTCGGTCTCGCCGATGCGTTCGGTCAGGAAGGTGTTGACGGAGAACGCCAGGCCGGGAAAGCCGACCGATTCAGCGGCTTCTTCGTCCGAACGATCTGCGTCGCCGTCATCGCCGGTCACCGTGCGCCGGATGTCGGCGAGGATGCGTTCCTGTGTCGCACCGTCGAGCGGACCGATTTCGATCTCGACCTCGCTGTAGTGCGGGCCGAAGGGGTCGAACCCGTTCTGCGCCCGCCCGACCCACTGCGCCACCGACTTCACGCCGTCGATCTGCAGGATCTTTTCCGTCACCCGCTGGCCGACGCGCAGCACCTCGCCGGGCGCGGTGCCCGGAATGGTCGACAGATGCACGATGTAGTGACCTTCGCGCAGCGGCGGAATGAATTCGCCGCCGAACAGCGGCAGCACACCCAGCCCGCCGGCCAGCGCCAGCATGACGCCGGCGATCAGCCCGTGCGGCCGGCGCTCGATGGCGCGCAGCGTCCGCTCGTAGCGCGGGCGCAGCCAGCGTACCAGCGGCGGATCCTCATCGGGCAGTTCGCGATTGCCGAGCATCAGGAAGCTCATCGCGGGCGTGACCGTCAGCGCCACCACCAGCGATGCGAGGATGGCCAGGATGTAGGCCAGACCGAGCGGCGCGAACAGCTTGCCGGCGACGCCTGACAGGGTGAGCAGCGGTACGAACACCAGCGCCACGATGAAGGTGGCGTACACCACCGAGCTGCGCACCTCCATCGACGCATCGAGCACCACCTTCCACGCGGCCACCGGAGAACCGAGATGGCGGTTCTCGCGCAGCCGTCGATAGATGTTTTCGCAGTCGATGATGGCGTCGTCCACCACCTCGCCGAGCGCGATCGCCAGACCGCCCAGCACCATGATGTTCAGGCTGGCGCCCGCTTCCAGCATGACCAGTACCGCCGCCAGCAGCGACAGCGGAATGGCGACGGCCGAAATGAAGGCGGTGCGCAGGTTGTACAGGAACACGAACAGCACGATCACCACCAGCGTGGCGCCGATCATCACGTCGGCCCGCACATTGCCCAGCGCGGTCTGGATGAAATTGGCCGGCCGGAACAGCGCCGGGTGCAGCGTGACCTGTTCGCGTTCGAACAGCGGTGCCAGCTCGGCCAGCGATTTTTCCAGTTCCAGCGTGACGCCGAGCGTGTCGGCGCCGAGCTGTCCCTGCACCATCATGAACACGCCGGGCGTGCCGTTGATCTGCGCCGCGCTGATCGCCGGGCCCGGGGCTTCGCGCACACGGCCGACGTCGCCGAGCGCGAGCGAACGCCCGTCAGGGAGTGTGACGGTCAGCTGTTCCAGACTGCGCGCCGACGAAGGCGTGGCGTCGATCGCGATCAGCAGGCGCTGGTTGTCGTTCTCGACGAAACCTGCGCCGGCGACCGAAGCCGCGCCGCGCGCCGCCAGTTCGACGTCGGCAAAGGTCACCCCCAGCGTGCGCAGCCGCGCCGGGTCGAGCTGGATCTGCCACTGCTTCACTTCGCCACCGAACACATTCACGTCCGCCACGCCCGGCACCGCCAGCAGGTGCGGCCGCACCACCGAATCGACCAGATAGCGCATGTCCATCTGCGAGCGCTGCGCCGACGTGATGCCGATGCCGAGCAGTGTGCTGGCCGACGAGGTCAGTGGCGTGATGACCGGCGTCACGCCGGCCGGCAACAGCGACCCCAGCGTGCCAAGCCGTTCCGACACCAGCTGACGATTGCGGAACAGGTCGGATTTCTCTTCGAAGATGACCGTGACGACGGACAGGCCGGGAATCGATTGCGAGCGCAATTCCTTGATGCCGCGCGTGCCCGATACGGCCGATTCGATCGGCGTCGTGACCCGCGTTTCGACCAGGTCGGCCGGCAGACCGGGGGCCTCGGTCTGGATTACCACCTGCGCCGGTGCGAACTCGGGAAACACGTCGAGCCGGGCGTCCATCATGCGGCTGATGGCGTACAGGACGAGCACCAGTGACAGTGCCAGCACGATGCCTGGCCGGCGCACGGAAAAGCGGACGATGGCTTCGATCATCGGGAGCGGCCCATGGGACAGGCTGCCTGGGTTGGGGGGGGCAAGGTGGCGGGGGGGCTGTGTTGGGCATCGCTTCGCTCACCCCAACCTACGGGGTGCCACTCACCCGAAGGTGCCGGGATACGGTCGCCCCGGCCTGCGGCGTGGTGTTGGGCATCGCTGCGCTCACCCCAACCTACGGGAAGGCGGTGACACGGAGATGCGGGAAGCAGGCGGGCTGAGGACGTGCGGTGTCGAGGTGCTTTCGTAGGTTGGGGTGAGCCAGCGAACCCCAACATCCGGCGGCGGCCCGGTAGCGAAAGTGCCCGATCAGTCATCGTTCTCGTCCGCCAGCGTGTGCTTCAGCTCTTCGGACAGCAGCAGCTGCGCGCCGCGCGTCACCACGCGGGCGTCATCCTCCAGCTTCGGTGCGAGCCAGCCGTCCGGACGCTGCGATTCGGCGGGCAGCGCCTGGCGGGTGAATTCCTCCGGTTCGTCATCGTCGCGCACATACACCCAGGGCAAGCCGGCGTACCAGACGACGGCGCTGTTGGGCACCAGCGACAGCATGGTTTCGCCGGTGACGCCGCGTGCCGCCAGGCGGGTGCCGGCCGGCAATACGCGCTCGGACTTGTACAGCCAGGTTTCGCCGGCCGCCTGGGCGAGGCTGCGCGGTGCAGGACCGATGCGGCGCGCCTCGATGGCATCGTTGCCGTCCGGCAGGCGCAGCAGCATCAGCGGCGGCGCCTCACCGGAACCGCGCAGCGCGACGGCAACCAGCGAATTGCGCCGGTCGGCCAGCCGCTCCAGTTCATCGGGCGCCTCGCCCGTCGCCGATCCCGCCAGCGGGCCCCAGCCCTGAACCAGCCGCGCATGCAAGCCGTCGGCCCGGGCGCGCGCAGCGGCCAGCGCAGCACGATCCTGTTCGACCTGGCTGCGCGCCGTCTGCAGCGTGCGCTCCGATACATTGCGGTCATCGTTGAACAGCGCCTGAACGCGATCACGCTCGGTTTCGGCGCGGGCAAGCTGGGCGGCCAGGCGTGCGATGTCGGCGCGCGCTTCGTGCAGCAGGCCACGCAGCGCGAACAGTGGCTCCAGGTCGAGCACTGCCGCCTGCGCCTCGTGTTCGGTGCCGGCCCGCACCGCAAGCGGCTGGCCAAGTTCGATGCCGCTCGCCGTCTGGGCCGCGGTGGTCAGGCGCACGCTGGTCAGACCGTCCTGACTGCGTTCGACCAGTGACGGCACCTCGATATCGTCGTCGGGTTGTTCGCCGTACAGCTTCCACTCGTCGCGGGCGTAATAGACCACTGCCCAGACCAGTGCGATCAGCAGCAGGCCCATCGCGAACAGCAGTTGCTGGGGAGTGATGCGGTTCATCGTGTGGTCTCCGTGGGGCCCGTCATTGCAGACAGCGGGCGCTGCACTGCATCTTCGAGAGCCAGGCGCGACGCGAGGGTGCGCTGGCGGGCATACAGCAGGCGGATGTCGGCTTCGAGCACGCGCACGCGCGCCAGCAGGCGATCCAGCCGGTCGGCGTCGCCGCGCGCGTAGCGTTGTTCGGTGCGCGTCAGTTGCAGGCGGGCTTCGTCGTGCTCGGCGTCGGCGCCATCGATGTCCAGTTCAGCCGCCCTGACGCGGGTGCGCGCGTGGTCGAGCGCCACCAGCGCCTGCGACTGCAGCGCGAGGAAATCCTGCGCGGCCATGTCGCGCCGTGCGACCGCTTCGGCGATCGGTCCGGCCTGGCGCTGCGCCGCGAACAGCGGCAATGCGGCGCCCAGGCTCCACACCGTGGCGCCCTGATCCCACAGCAGGCCGGGCTTGATGCGGATCTCCGGGTACTGCGCGCGCAGTTCCACCGTCAGCGCCGCTTCGGCTGCGTCGTGCATCGCCAGCGCACGGCGCAGGTCGATGCGGTCGAGCGTGGCGTTCGCCCGAAGCGCATCCATTGGTGGCACCGCGGCCGGCGCGTCGAAGGCAGTGAAATCGATGCGCAGTGCGTCGAGGGCAGGCAGCGGCAAGGCGAGCGCCTGCGCCAGGTCGGCGCGCGCGCGGATCTGCCGCTGTTCGGCCAGCACGTAGCGCGATTCGGCCTGAGCCGCAGCGGTGCGTGTCTGCGTCAGTTCGAGCGCATCGGCAGCGCCCAGGTCGTAGCGCTTCTGCATCACCGCCTGGGCTTCCAGGGTGGTGACGACGAGTCGGTCGAGCAGCGCCAGCTCGGCATTGGCCGACCACAACTCGATGAGCGCGCGCTGGGCGCCACTGCGGACGGCCCAGGCGGCGTCGGCCTCGTCGAGGAGCGCCGCGTCGGCCAGCAGGCGGGCGCGCTCGATGCGGGCTTCACGCACCGATTCGCCGGTCAGCGCGAGGTCCAGTGCGAGGCCGACACTCCACGCCGACTGCCCGGGGTCGCGTTCGTTGGTGCGTTCGGCCTCCGGTGCGAGAACGGTGCGCGGCGTGAGGCCGGCGGTCTGCAACTGGGCGCGGGCCAGGGCAGCACGTGCGCGCGCCTGCGCTGCGGCGGGGTGCTGCAGCAGCGCTGCCAGCACAAGCTGCTCGGGTGCCCAGCGTTCCGGCGGCCAGGTCGATACATTCATGCTGCGCTGCTCAAGCAATGCGCGCGTGGCGTCATCGGTCAGCGAACGGCCAAGGAAGGCTGTCTGCAGTGCCTGCGGATCGAGCGGTGCGGGCGGCACCTGTTGCACCGCACATGCGCTGAGGACGATACAGGGAAGCAGCAAGTAGAACGGAGGGGTGAGGCACCGCATCCTGATTTGTTATTCTGGGCAGCTGATCAACACCGAATGCTAACGATGCACGCTGTTGTGCGCAAACGAAGCCCTGTCCGGCGGGTCTCACGCATCCTCGGTTTTGTCGGTGCGATGCTGACGATGGCAGCGACGGGGGCACAGGCACTGGACGCGCTTGAGGTCCGGCAGACGGCGCCCGGCGTCTTCCTGTTCCAGGGCGAAATTGCCGAGCAGGACGGGCGCAATCTGGGTGCGATATCCAACCTCGGCTTCATTGTCGGCAGCCGCTGCGTGGCGGTCATCGACACCGGTGGCTCGCCTGCTGTGGGCGCTGCACTGCGCGCCAGCATCCGCCGCAAGACCGACCTGCCGGTGTGTTACGTGATCAACACCCACGTACATCCTGACCACATTCTGGGCAATCAGGCCTTCATCGACGACAAGCCCGTGTTCGTCGGCCATGCCCGCCTGCCGGCCGCGCTGGCGGCGCGCAGCAGCCACTATCTGGCGGCAGCCGAACGCCTGATGGGGGAAGCCGGCAAGGGGCTTCAGCCGGTGCCGCCCTCGCGCACCGTGGCGGACGAGGACGAACTCGATCTGGGCGGGCGGACGCTGAAGCTGCGGGCCTGGCCGACTGCGCACACGGACAACGATCTCACCGTGCTGGACGTGGCAACCGGCACGCTGTTTGCCGGCGATCTGCTGTTCGTCGAACACCTGCCGGTGGTGGACGGAAAGATACTCGGCTGGATCAAGGTGGGCGCAGTCCTGGCGGCGATGGACGTGCAGCGCGTGGTGCCGGGTCATGGCGACGCTGGCAAAGCGTGGCGCGAAGCATTTGCGAAGCAGGGGAACTACCTGCAGGGGCTGGTCGATCAAACCCGTGCCGCGTTGAAAGCCGGAAAGACCCTGTCGCAGGCGGTGGGCGAAGTCGGACCGGGTGAGGCAACAGGCTGGGCTCTGATCGATCTGTTCCACCGGCGCAACGTGACGTCGGCGTTTGCCGAACTCGAATGGGAAGAATGATGGATGGCGCATGTCAGCATTACCGTCAGCCAGCGGTCTGCTGCAGAATAACCACGAGGAGAATACGATGAAATTCAACAACGGATGGCCGGCGGCGCTGGCGGCATGTCTGATCCTGCTTGCGCCGGTCGCGCAGGCCGCCGACGACGGTTCGGATACCCCGATCTGGGGCAAGGTGCGCACGCTGCTGGTCGGCGACCGTCCGGTGATCGAGGACACGACCGGCTCGGTCCTGGAGATCGACGCGCCGGTGCGTGCCGAAGACGCGGCGGTGGTGCCGGTCTCCGTGCGCACGAAACAGCTGCCGGGTGGTGTCTACGTCAGCAAGGTGCATCTGGTGATCGACGAGAATCCGTCACCGATCGGTGGCACCTTCACCTTCACGCCGCTGGCCGGACGGGCTGATATCGAAACCCGGGTGCGCATCGAAGCCTACAGCTGGGTCCGCGCCATCGCGGAAACGAGTGACGGGAAGGTCTATGTCGCGCGCCGCTTCGTGAAGGCCTCGGGCGGCTGTTCCGCGCCTGCCGGCAAGGACATGGAAGAGGCGCTGGCCCGGCTCGGCAAAATGAAATTCAAGGTGGAGGAGGCCGCGGTCGGCCAGCCCAGCGTTGCGCAATTGATGATCAGCCACCCGAACAGCTCCGGGCTGGCAATGGACCAGATGACCCGGCTGTTCGTACCGCCGCATTTCGTGCGCCGCGTCGAAGTCACCTTCGGCGGCGAACCGGTCATGACCGCGGACGTCGATTTCTCGATCAGCGAAAACCCGAACTTCAGGTTTTACGTGCTGCCGGCGAAGGCGGGCGAACTGAAGGCGGTGGTCGTCGATTCCAAGGACCTGCGCTTCGAAAGTTCGGTGGCGATCAAGCCGGGACTGCCCGGGTCGTGAGCAGTGCGGCAGGCGCCGCACTGCTGCGTCGCGTGCGGTTGATTACTTGATGAAGCAGCGTTTCTTGGATGCTGCGACGACATCCAGGTACTTCTTGACCGCGCCCTTTGTTTCGTCGGTGCCGCGGAACACGCCGCCGCGTTCGCCACTCATCGACTGGGTGCGACTGAAACTCGACAGCTCGACGTATTCGTCATGCGTCAGCTTGGTCGCGATTTCGTCGATGAGGCATGAACACTTGTAGATGTACTCGTGGTTGCTGCCATAAGCCTGCAGGCACTCGAGCGCAAATTCGACGCGCGAAGTGGTCGGGTAGTCGTTGGCCGCCGCAGCCGGGCCACCCATCAGCAGCGCGCCGAGCGCAGCGACTGTCACGTGGAAGCGATGAAATTTCAAAACGGATCTCCTCATTTGTTTTTGATGAACCGCAGGGGCTCGCTGGCTAACATCGACAAAAAGGCTAGCACATCAACGCAGACCGCCGATTTGCCACCCGGGTTGCACAGGATTCTTTCCCGATGGCTGTGTGCCGTCATCGTGATTTTCGCGGGATGTCTGTTCAGCGCAGTGCCCGCGCTCGCGCAGCAGCTGCCTGAACTGCGCCTGACGCAGCTGGCAGATGGCGTCCATGTGCTGCGTCCGACCTCGTTCGAAGTCAGTCCGGACAACGCCGGTTTCGTGACCCACATCGGGGTGCTGGTCGATACACGCGGGCTCATCCTGGTGGGCACCGGCACCAGTCAGCGATTTGCGCAGCACCTGCTCGCCTTCGTCGAACGCGAGCTGGGCAAACCGGTCATCGCGGCGGTCAATCTTTACGGTGGCGGCGACCATGTGCTGGGCAACCGCGTGTTTGTGTCACGGGGTGTGCCGGTTACAGCACATATTGAAACAGACCGCTTCATCCGGGCCAGTTGCCACACCTGTGTCGAGCGCCTGACGGCGGCACTGGGCGAAAATATGATGTCAGGTACCGAACCCACTCCCGCAAGCGTGACCTTCGAACATTCAGGCCGGCTGACCGGCGTCTCCCGCAGGCTGACATTGCTGCACTACGGACACACCTTCCAGCCCGGCGCAACCGCGCTGCTGGACGAGGCAAGCGGCACGCTGTTCGCGGGCGAACTGGCGGCGACGCACTATCTGCCCGATCTGTACAACGCGAGCGAAACAGGCTGGGTCGCTGCCCTCGATGCGCTGATCGCGCTGGGCGCGCGGCAGGTGGTGCCGGCGCATGGCGCGCCGGGCGGACGTGAAGTTCTCGACGCGCCGCGCCGTTATCTGCAGCAACTGGTCGAGCGTGTGGATGCGCTGTTCGTTGGCGGCGCGACGCTTGAGGAGGCGCTGGATCAGGTCGAACTGGCGGAATTCCGCGATTGGTACGGCTACGCCCTGTGGCACCGCCGCAACGTGCATTTCGCCTATCTGCACCGGGAAGCCCGTGCCTTCGGCCCGCAGTGAAGTCAGGCGTGGATCAGGATACGGCCTGCAGCCGTGCCCCACACAACAAGATTGATCGATGAGGATGAGCCTACATGTCGGAACCGTTTTCCATACCGCTTGAGCAGATGCGTCGCATGGTCAAGCCCACGCCCAAGGGGCGCGCGCTTGATCCGGTTGCCGTCGAAGAAGTGCAGGCGCTGCTCGGTCGCATGCCGCGCCGTCCGGATCTGCTGATCGAATGCCTGCACCTGCTGCAGGACACCTACCGCGCGGTGCATGCGCGCCATCTCGCCGCGCTGGCGGCCGAACTGAAAATGTCGCAGGCCGAGGTGTATGAGGTGGCGACGTTCTATCACCACTTCGACGTGCTGCGCGAAGGCGAGGGCGCGCCGGCCGAACTGACCGTGCGCGTGTGCGACACGCTGTCCTGCAAGATGGCCGGAGCCGACGATCTGTTGAAAAAGCTGCCGGGCATCCTGGGCACCAAAGTACGCGTCATTCCGGCCCCCTGTGTCGGCCGCTGCGAACAGGCACCGGTCGTCGTGGTCGGTCAGAACGCGCTGAGCGGCGCCACCGAAGCGGACGTGAAGGCCGCCGTGAAGGCGAATGAATCGACCCATCCGCTGCCGCGTTACGTCGGCTACAAGGCTTACCTCAAAGCCGGTGGCTACCAGCTGTTCCGCGATCTGGTCGAAGGTCGTCGGGATGTCGAGTCGGTCATTCAGGCGATGGAACATTCCGGCCTGCGCGGTCTGGGCGGCGCCGGATTTCCGGCCGGCCGCAAGTGGCGCATCGTGCGTGCCGAAGCGGCGCCGCGGCTGATGGCAATCAATATCGACGAGGGCGAACCGGGCACCTTCAAGGATCGCTGGTACCTCGAACGCGATCCGCACCGCTTCCTCGAAGGCATGCTGATCGCCGCGTACTGCGTCGGCATCGGCGAGGTGTACGTCTATCTGCGCGACGAATACGCGCATGTGCGCGACATCCTGCAGAAGGAACTGAAGAAGCTGCTGGCCGATCCGCCCTGTGCGCTGCCGCCGATCCACCTGCGCCGTGGCGCGGGCGCCTACATCTGCGGCGAAGAGTCGGCGATGATCGAATCCATCGAAGGCAAGCGCGGCATGCCGCGCCTGCGCCCGCCCTACGTCGCCCAGGTCGGCCTGTTCGGTTATCCGACGCTGGAACACAATATGGAAACCGTGTTCTGGATTCGCGACATCGTGGAGAAGGGCGCGGAATGGTTCGCCGGCCAGGGCCGCAACGGTCGCAAGGGGTTGCGTTCGTTCTCGGTGTCGGGCCGTGTGAAGAAGCCGGGCGTGCATCTGGCGCCGGCCGGCATTTCGGTGCGCGAGCTGATCGACGAATACTGCGGCGGCATGCTGCCGGGTCACACCCTTTACGGCTATCTGCCGGGCGGCGCGTCGGGCGGCATCCTGCCAGCCAGTCTGGGCGACATCCCGCTCGACTTCGACACCCTGCAGCCCTACGGCTGCTTCATCGGCTCAGCGGCGGTCATCATCCTGTCCGACCAGGACCGCGCAACGGATGCAGCGCGCAACATGATGCATTTCTTCGAACACGAGTCGTGCGGCCAGTGCACCCCCTGCCGCGTCGGCACGGCCAAGATGAACACGCTGATGGAAGCTCCGGTGTGGGACACCGATCTGGTCGAGGAGCTGTCGCAGACCATGGTGGACGCATCGATCTGCGGCCTGGGGCAGGCGGCACCGAATCCGGTGCGCTGCGTCATCAAGTATTTCCCTGACGAAATCAAGTGAAGGGACGGCAACTCAAATGAATGCACCCATTGATGCTTCGGTGATCGCGCAATCGATCGAATTCACGCTGGACGGCCAGTCGATGACGGCCCGTGCCGGCGAAACCATCCTGCAGGCGGCAGCCCGCCAGGGTGTGGACATCCCCCATCTTTGCTACAAGGACGGCTACCGTCCGGACGGCAACTGCCGCGCCTGCGTGGTCGAGATCGACGGCGAACGCGTGCTCGCGCCGAGCTGCTGCCGCGCACCGACGCCCGGCATGAATGTGAAGGCCGAGTCGGAGCGGGCCGTGAAGGCGCAGAAGATGGTGGTCGAACTGCTGCTGTCGGACATGCCGGACCAGACCTACAAGCCCGATTCCGAACTGGCGCACTGGGCGGACAAGCTCGGCGTGACCGGGTCGCGCTTCGAAGGCCGCGATCAGCCGGCATGCGACCAGTCGCATCCGGCGATGAGCGTGAACCTCGACGCCTGCATCCAGTGCAACCGCTGCGTGCGCGCCTGTCGCGAAGAGCAGGGCAATGACGTGATCGGCTACGCCTTCCGCGGATCGGCGTCGAAGATCGTGTTCGACCAGGACGACCCGATGGGCGCGTCCACCTGCGTGGCCTGCGGCGAATGCGTGCAGGCCTGCCCGACCGGCGCGCTGATGCCGGCCGGGGGTGTCGGCATGGTGAAGATGGACAAGACCGTCGATTCCGTCTGCCCGTACTGCGGCGTCGGCTGCCAGCTGACGTATCACGTCAAGGACGACCGCGTACTGATGGTGAGCGGCCGCGACGGTCCGGCCAACGAAGAGCGCCTGTGCGTCAAGGGCCGCTTCGGCTTCGACTACGCGCGTCACCCGCAGCGACTCACGAAGCCGCTGATCCGTCGCGCCGATGCCCCGAAGCACAAGAATTTCGTCGTCGATCCGTCCAATCCGCTGTCGGCGTTCCGCGAAGCCAGCTGGGAAGAGGCGATCGAGTACGCGACGAGCCGTCTGCGCACCATCCGCGACACCAAGGGGCCGAATGCGCTGGCCGGTTTCGGTTCGGCCAAGGGCTCGAACGAAGAGGCCTACCTGTTCCAGAAGCTGATCCGTACCGGCTTCGGCACCAACAACGTCGACCACTGCACGCGCCTGTGCCACGCCTCGTCGGTCGCGGCGCTGCTCGAAGCGGTCGGTTCGGGTGCGGTATCCAACCCGGTGCGCGATGTGCTGCACTCCGACGTGATCTTCCTGATCGGCGCCAATCCGCTGGTCAATCACCCGGTGGGTGCCACCTGGATCAAGAATGCCGTGAAGCAGGGTGCGCGCCTCATCGTCTGCGACCCGCGCCGCAACGACCTGCAGCGCTACGCCACGCACTTCCTGCAGTTCAAGCCGGACACCGATGTGGCCATGCTGAACGCGATGATGCACGTCATCATCGAAGAAGGTCTGGTCGACGAGGCATTCGTGCGCGACCGCACTTCGGGTTTCGATGCGCTGAAGAAGAACGTCGCCGATTTCAGTCCGGAACGCATGGCCAAGATCTGCGGCATTCCGGCTGAAACGCTGCGCGAAGTGGCGCGCATGTTCGCGACCTCGAAGGCGTCGATGATCCTTTGGGGCATGGGCGTGTCGCAGCATGTTCATGGCACCGACAATGCGCGCTGCCTGATTTCGATGGTCATGATGACCGGCCAGATCGGTCGCCGCGGCACCGGTCTGCATCCGCTGCGCGGCCAGAACAACGTGCAGGGAGCGTCCGACGCCGGCCTCATTCCCATGGTGTTCCCGGACTATCAGGCGGTTGGCAACAAGACCATCCGCGACAAGTTCGAAGAACTGTGGGGCAGCCGCCTCGACGCCAACCCCGGCTTGACCGTGGTCGAAATCATGGACGCCATCCATGCCGGCAAGCTCAACGGTTGTTACGTCATGGGTGAGAATCCGGCCATGTCCGACCCGGACGTCAACCACGCCCGCGATGCGCTGGCCAAGCTCGACTGCCTGGTCGTGCAGGACATCTTCCTGACCGAAACCGCCTACTTCGCCGACGTCGTGTTGCCGGCGTCCGCCTTCCCGGAAAAGACCGGCACCTTCACCAACACCGACCGCCAGGTGCAGCTGGGTCGTCAGGCGATCAATCCGCCGGGTGACGCGCGGCAGGACCTGTGGATCATCCAGCAGATGGCCAACGGCATGGGGCTGGACTGGCACTACGACGGCGCGAAGGACGTGTTCAACGAAATGCGCAAGGCGATGCATTCGATCGCCGGCATCACGTGGGAGCGTCTGGAAGCCGAGCACTCGGTCACCTATCCGTGTGAAAACGAGGGCGACCCGGGCGACGAGGTGGTATTCATCGAGCGCTTCCCGACCCAGTCCGGTCGCGCCAAGCTGGTGCCGGCCAAGCTGATCAGCGCCAACGAAAAGCCGGATGCCGACTTCCCGATGGTGCTGATCACCGGCCGCCAGCTCGAGCACTGGCATACGGGTTCGATGACGCGCCGGGCGTCGGTGCTCGACAACATCGAGCCGATCGCCACGGTCACGATCAACCCGGCCGACATGGCGAAGCTGAAGCTGCGGCCCGGCGAGGTGGTGACGGTCGAATCGCGCCGCGGCAAGATCGCGTTGTACGCGCGTGTCGATGGCAACGTGCCGGTCGGTGCCGTGTTCATCCCGTTCGCCTACTACGAGGCGGCTGCGAACATGCTGACCAATCCGGCGCTGGACCCGTTCGGCAAGATTCCGGAGTTCAAGTACTGCGCGGTGCGCCTGAAGAAGGGCGGGACGCCGACCCGACTGACGACCTACGGCGGCGGTCAGGCGCAGATGGTAACTGCCTGATCAGGCAAGCGTCTGAGCAAGACCGGGGCCGAGTGCCCCGGTTTTCTCGATGTATTGATTGGCCGTCCGCTGAATGAAAGTGAAAACGGCGGCTCCGAGCCGCCGTTTTCATTCGTGTCAAACAGCGCTCAGCGCATACGCCGCTGTGCCGCGAAACCGACCATTCCCATGCCCGCCAGCAGCATCGCCCAAACTTCAGGTTCGGGTACGGGCGCACCGTACAGAAACTGTGCACCCGCGATGTCATCGGCATCGAGTTCGCGATTGATGAAGCCGAAGCAGGCGAAATCGACCTGCATCACCGGACACATTCCATCTACAGGCGGATGCGCGAGTCCGATCGCATGCCCCATTTCATGCAGCAGCAGACTTTCGAAATCGTTGGGCGCAAAAAAAGTACTGTAGGCATCACCTTCATTTCCGGGCGCGAACTGGTAGAACGAATTCGCGGCAAAAATGATGTCACCCGCACCGGTGCCCCCGTTGGGCGGCGGTGCAAAGCCTACGCCGCCGCCCCCGCTGGCGAAATTGAACGCACCGATGCGAATGTGGCCCGTTGCACCGGCGACCGCCGACGGATCGTTGATCGCCACGCCGCTGTCGCTGTCGAACTTCACGAACGAAATGTTTGCCGCCGCCGACCATTTGTCGAATGCCGCCGTAATGAATGGCTCCAGACTGGTCAGCGTCTGCAATGAGAATCCGCCACCGGGAAAGTTTTCGATACTGATGGCATCGACGCTCAAACCCGGGCAGGCGTCGCCGCAAAAATCCGTATTTCCCGGTGTTCCGGCCGACATGAAACTCCAGGTGATCACGCCCCCTGGTGTGCCGTTCGCGTTGTCGCCCCATTTGAGCGAGTTGTTAACGTCGATGGGAAATACCGAGAATGCCTGTGCTTGCGCACTCAAAAGGGCGGTGCACAAAATACCGACCCCAGCGATCCACTGTTTCATGTGTGATCTCCTCACGTTTGTGATGGTTTGTATTTTTTCTGTCTCATGCAATTCCCACGCCTGACTATTTTTCATCGTTCTTTCAACATCTTGAAAAGTCAACCCGCGACGTTGCGGTCGAAATGTCAAGTTTTCCGACAATGAGCTTTTCGCGAGATGCGCTGGAACAGGCCCTGCGTGCGCGCCAGCCGGACAGGAAGCGCAAGGCAAGGGGCCGTCGAGCCTTCAAGGCTGCGTACCCCGGTTTTTTTGCTCGCGATTGAGCTGGATCATTGACGGCACGCCAGCCCGACGGATACCCTGCGCGTGCTTCAGGTGCCCTGACCAGCGTTCGCTGCGACGGGTGAAACGGGAAGTCCGGTGAGTGCCTGCAATCAGGTCGCGATCCCGGCGCTGCCCCCGCAACGGTAAGCGAGTCGTAGCGATCCAGTCAGCCACTGTGCATGATGCATGGGAAGGCGGGTCGCACATTTCCCTCGCGAGCCCGGAGACCGGCCTGACGCATTTGACCGATGGCTGCGGTGGGCGGCGGAGGTGCGTATTTCCTTTGCCGGTCGCTTTTCCGCGCAGGTCGTGCGTCGCTTCCCGTTTGCTTCAGACCATCGGATTTCCGCAATTCGCCGGCGGGTGCTGCCGGCGCTGCAAGGAGGTCTGCATGCGTTTCATTCTTGTCACATCCCTCATCGGACTGGCGTTTGCCGGTTCCGCCCAGGCCGGCCCGTTCGCGCCGGCTGCCGGTCAGACCGGCTCGACCGCGATCAGCAAGGACAGTCCGGCTTTCGTCCAGTGGGCGACCGGCTATCGCGACTATCAGCCCGGTCCCAACGTCGATGCGACGTGGAAAACGCCGGAAAAGGGTCTGGGCGTTGCCCAGGGCGGCGCGACCGACATCGTCGTGCTCGGCGACGGCGGCAGCATCACGCTCACCTTCGGCGGTTACATCACGAACGGTGCGGGCGCGGATTTCGCGGTGTTCGAAAACGGTTTCATGGACACCTTCCTCGAACTGGCTTTCGTCGAAGTGTCGTCCAACGGCACGGATTTCTTCCGTTTTCCGAACTTCTCCTTCACTGCCAGCCCGGTCGGCGGCTTCGGCCTGATTGACCCGACCAATATCGACGGTCTGGCCGGCAAGTACCGCGCCGGCTTCGGTACGCCGTTCGATCTCGAGGTGCTGAGCGGCGTCGCCGGGCTGGATGTCAACAAGGTGCAGTACGTGCGCCTGATCGACGTGGTCGGAAATGGTTCGACCTTCGACAGCTTCCCGGCCGAATACGGCGGGCCGCACCCGATCTACGACCCGTACCCGACGACCGGCAGCAGCGGCTTCGACCTCGACGCGGTCGGCGTCATCCACTACGCGGCACTGCCGGCCGTGCCCGAACCGTCGCAATGGGCCATGTACTGCGCCGCACTGGGCCTGCTCGGTCTGGTCGCCCGTCGTCGCGGCTGATGCCGCCCCCGCTTACCACGAAAGATCACTGACATGAACAAGACATTTCTTGCCTTTGCGCTGGGCGCACTGGCCGCCAGCCACGGCGCGCACGCAGCGACCCCCTCGGTCGCCACGTTCGAAGACGCGCCGCTGGCGTCCGAAAGCCACTTCTTCCCGCAAGTGACGACCACGTTCACCAGCGGAGCCGCCACCTTCAATCACACCTATTCGGACTTCGGTGGCGGCTGCTGCCACGTTGACTGGGTGTATTCGAACCGCACCGACACGACGACCGGCAACTTCACCAATCAGCACAGCGCGATCACCGGCGGCGGCGCCGACGGATCGGCCCATTACGCGATCGCCAACTTCGGCGCGCCGACCATCAGCTTTGCGTCGGCCGTCAGTGTTCAGGGTGCGTACTTCACCAACACGACGTTCACCGGCCTTACCCTGCTCACCGGCGACTTCTTCTCGAAAAAGTTCGGCGGCGCCAGCGGCAATGACCCCGACTACCTGAAGCTGACCATCATCGGCAAGGACGGTGGCGGTGCGACGACCGGCAGCGTCGACTTCATGCTGGCCGACTACCGGTTCGCCGACAACACGCAGGACTACGTGGTGACCGACTGGCGCTGGGTCGATCTCGCGGCGCTCGGCACGGTCAGCAGTCTGCAGTTCGCGCTGGTTTCGAGCGACAGCGGTGAATTCGGCATCAATACGCCGGCCTATTTCGCACTCGACAATCTGACCGTCACCGCGGTGCCGGAACCGGAACAGGCAGCGCTGCTGCTGGCCGGACTGGCGTTGGTCGGCGCGGTCGCGCGCCGCCGTCGCGGCTGATCGACCCAGGAGTCACCCGCGCGCCCTCCACGGTTCGCGGGTGATGCGCATTGATGCACTGTCTCCGTTTTCTTTTTTTGCTGCCCGTGTTGCCCGGCCTGGCGTTCGCACAGACTTCGGCACCGCGCGTGCACGAGCTCGATGAAGTCGTCATCAGCGCGCCGTCGGCAGCCGATACGTTGCGTATGGTGCCGCACAGTGTGTCGGTCATCACGCGGGAAGATATCGACAGTTCTCCCTCTCTGTCAGTTGCCGAGTTACTCGGTCGTGAAGCAAACCTGAATCTGATCAGTTACTTCGGTCACGATAAAAACGCAACTATTGGCATGCGTGGTTTTGGCGAAAGCGCTGCAAACAACGTGCTTGTCATGGTTGACGGTGTCCGTCTCAATGCTGATGACCTGTCCGGTGCGGACTTGTCCACGGTAGCCGTGTCTCAAATCAAGCGGATCGAGGTACTCCGAGGTGGTGGTGCCGTGCGATACGGCGATGGTGCGGTAGGCGGTGTCATCCACGTCCTTACGAATGGTCCAAGCTCGACCGATGTTCGCTCGGAGCTGTCTCTGCGGACCGCAGCTTACGGAACACAAGCTTTGCAGTTCAGCACTTCAGGCGGCCATGGCCCTGTTTCGGCAAGCGTTGAGGTTGAGCGCATGTCGAGTGACGGCTATAGACAGCATGATGAACAGCGTCGTACGCGAACGGCGGTCGCAGTCAGATGGAGCCCCGGCGGCACGCTGGCGTTCATGGACCTCCTCGTTCGCTTCTCCAGACACCTGGACGAATATGGTTTGCCCGGGGAAGTGTCACGCGAAGATTTTCTATCCGGAGAGTCTGCACGTCGACGCGCTAGTCGGTCACCCCGGTCAGATGGCGGACAAACCGACGATCGGAAAATGGGGCTTCTATGGCGTGTCGATCTCGGTGACGCCGGTGTGTTTGAATTTCAACTGGATCACCGACGGCGCGAAAATCCCTTTCTAATCGGAGTCGATGCAGACACTCAACGGAACGCTATCGATTCAACGCGTGAAGATGCTCAACTGCGCTATGACCTTGACTTCACTCTCTTCGGGTTACCTCAGAATTTCGGCATGGGTGTCGCATCGCAGTCATCGGATTACCTGAGCCAGCGCCGCGGTACCGCGGCGGCAAACCAGTCCGAGCGGTTCTCTGGCGATCTGAATGGCCAAGCTTGGTATGTGGAAGGTGTAACGCATTTATCCCGGCAAGTTCGGATGAATGCCGGATGGCGGAGGGACGAAACGAAGAGCCGGACAACGAGAGAACGCTACATATCGGAATGCGTATTTATTCCTATACCGGTTCCACCTTTCGTCATGCCGGGTCCCTGTGTAAGTGATTTTCGGCGTACTGGCAGCGACTCCAACACTTGGCGCAACGACGCAGCAGAATTCGGTGTTACTTGGAATCCGATCCCGTCGCTAACGACGTTTGTTAGCGCAAGCCGGCACTTCCGTAACCCGAACATCGACGAACTGGCGCTGGCGTCGTCCGATCTGCGCGCGCAGCGCGGCCGCACGATCGAAGCCGGCGTGCGCCTGCAGCCCGATGACAGGCTGTCGCTCGGGCTGACGCTGTTCCGACTGCGCAATCAGGATGAAATCTACTTCGACAGCACCGGCGTGCCGAGCGTGAACCGCAACTACGACCTGCCGACCCAGCGCACCGGGGTAGAACTGGAAACGCGCTGGCAGCCGTCGGCCGCCTGGCTGTTCGCTGCCAACGCCGGCTATGTGCAGCCGCGTTTCAAAGGTACCGACGCCGACATTCCGCTGGTGCCGCGCTGGACCGCGAATGCGCGTGCGGAGTGGCTGCAGACGCCGTCGCTGCGCTGGATCGTCGCGGCGCGCCATGCCGGTCGGCGCTTCGACGGCAACGACCTCGACAATCGCAGCTTCGCCGAACTGCCGTCCTATACGGTGTTCGATCTTGCGCTGCGCCTCGATCTGGGCGGCGGCGCGCAACTGGCGGCCGGCATCAACAATGTATTCGACAAGGTGTATTCGACCATCGCCTTTTCGGAAACCTACTACCCGATGCCCGAACGTAATGGCTACGCCAGCCTGCGCTGGCGCTTCTAGCTCAGTTCCGGTGCAGCGCCCGCGTGCTGCGCTGCGCGAAATAGAACCACTCGTTGCCCGGTGTCGAGGTCGGGTTCGGAAACACGATGTAGCCGTCCTGCGGCGCAATGACCGGCGTACCGTCATGGCGGGTGCCGATCGCGTCGCCGGCGCTGACCGGGTCGAAGCTGCTCCAGGCGCGCGCGAACTGATCGTCCGGGTGCAGCCGGTCGATCACTTCCGTCAGGCGCAGCAGTTCGAAGCTGTCGCGCGCCGCCGGCGCGGGCGCTTCGACCAGCTTCAGGTGGGCCAGCGTGTTGCGGATGGCGCGCCAGGCGAATTCAGGTGCGGCCGGATCGTCGTGCTGGCCGCATTCCAGCGTCACCGCATAGCCGCCCATGCGGCGCATGTATTCGGTGGTGCCGATGCCGTAGTCAGGATCGGTCGACAACAGGTGGGCGCGTTCGGTGGGCGCGGTGCGGGCCAGCCGCTTGCGCACGCCGGTCGCGTAGGTGTCGAGCCAGCCCTCGACCAGACGGCGCGCGCCGAGCCGCAGCGCGAGCGCCTCTTCGGCGGCGGCGTGCGAGAAGGCTTCCAGCGTGCCGTCATTGTCCTGCGGCCCCAGCATGGCGAACGGCTCGCCCCCGGTGTGAAAGGAATGCAGGTCGAGCAGCACGTCGTGCGCGGCGAGCAGCGGGCACAGCACGTTGGCGATGCGGTCCTCATAGTCCTGCGGCGCGGCAACCGGGCGCAGGTTGCGGTTCAGGTTGCGGTCGCCGGCGCGCCGTTTCAGCGTCCAGGCGAGCGGATTGGTGATCGGTACAAAGGTGACGGTGCCGCGCACGATGACGAGGTCGCCGCGCGCCAGTTCGTCGAGCACGCGCTCGATGCCGCGCGTGCCGCCGATTTCGTTGCCATGGACGGCGCCGAGCACGATCAGGCGCGGTCCGGGTTCGAGGCCATGGAAGGTGTGTGAGGTGAGGCTGTGCGTGGATGGATTCATCGGGGTGGAAGGCGGTTCATGAACTGCAGGACAGGGCGGAACAGCCGGGCTTGTTGCGCGCCCATTCGGGGCGGCGGCCGGCCAGATCGTTGAATTCGGGTTGTTCGTCGTACGGCCGCTGCATCATCTTCAACAGTCGCTCGATCAACGCGGTGTCGCCGGCGGTGGCATCGTCGATGGCGCGCTGCGCCAGCCAGTTGCGCACGATGTACTTCGGGTTGGTCGCGTTCATGCGCGCGATGCGCGCCGCGTCCGCTTCGCCGCCGGCCTCCACGCGCTGCGCCCAGCCCTGCAGCCACGCAAGCAGCGCGCGACCGTGTTCAGCGGAAGGGCCATCACCGCTGTAGAAGGCCTCAATCAGCGGCGCCAGTGCCGCCGCATCGCCTGCGAGGGCTGTCGCCACAGGTACCTCTGCCAGCGCGCGGAAAAAGATCGTGAAGTCGCATTCCTCCGCCTGCAGCAGCTGGAACAGTTCGCTGCGCATGTCCTGTTCCGCCTCGTCAGCGGCCGCCGGCAAGCCGAGTTTGTCGGCCAGCATGCGTGTCCAGCCCTCGGAGAAGGTCTGCTCGTAGCCCTCAAGTGCGGCATCGATCGCCGCCTGATCGTCGATCAGCGGCGACAGCGCGGCAGCCAGCCGCGTCAGGTTCCAGTAGCCGATCTGCGGCTGGCGCCCGTAACAGTAGCGTCGGCCCTGGGCGTCGGTCGTGTTCGGCGTCCACATCATGTCGACGCCTTCGAGCCAGCCGTACGGGCCGTAGTCGATCGTCAGGCCGAGGATGGACATGTTGTCGGTGTTCATCACGCCATGCACGAAGCCGACGCGCATCCAGTCGACCATCAGCACCGCCGTGCGGCGGCAGATTTCGGCGAACCAGTCGGCCGGCGACGTGATGTCGGGGAAGTGGTGCGTCATCACCCAGTCGGCAAGCCGGCGCTGCAGGTCGAGCTCCTCATGCGACGCGAGGATTTCGAAGTGGCCGAAACGCACGAAGCTGGGCGCCACGCGGCACACGATGGCGCCCGGCTCGTATTCGGGATGCCCGTCGTAGAACATGTCGCGCACCACCCGGTCGCCGGTCGTGACGAGGCTCAGTGCGCGCGTGGTTGGAATGCCGAGGTGGAACATGGCTTCGCTGCACAGGAATTCGCGCACCGACGAGCGCAGCACGGCACGTCCATCGGCACGCCGCGAGTAGGGTGTCGGGCCGGCGCCCTTCAACTGCAGTTCCTGCCGCTGACCCGCGGTATCGATCATTTCGCCCAGCGTGATGGCGCGGCCGTCGCCGAGCTGGCCGGCCCAGTTGCCGAACTGGTGGCCACCGTAGCGCGCCGCGTAGGGCTGCATGCCGGGCAGGATGCGGTTGCCGGCAAGCGCCTCGACCGCCGCATCGACGCGCGCCGGTCGGCGCAACCCGAGCTGGGCACCCAGCACGTCCGACCAGGCCAGCAGTTCGGGTGCCGCGACCGGCGTCGGCGAGGTCAGCGTGTAGGAGGCATCGATGACCGGGCGCGAGCGCATGTCGGCCGAAGGGTCGGCGGGCAGACTGCGCACGAACAGGTTGTCGAACTCGATTTCATCGAGCCGTCGGGCGGCAATGGACATGGGCAATCGACTTGGGGAATGTGCTCGCACGAGGCAAGCGAACGGATGACTGCATTGTGAGCGATGTGTGTGGTTGCAGGTTCAATCGCATCCGAGCAGCGCCACATATTTGCGCAGCGCGTCGGCGTCGATGCCGCGCGTAATGAACACGACGGTCGAGCCGCGGCCCGCGCCCGGCCAGTCAGCCAGCGGCGTTGGCGGATGCAGCGTGTGCTGCACGCCGTGTGCCGCCACCGGCCCGGTGCGGCCCTCGACGTCGAACAGTGCCTTCATGCGCAGCAGGCCGGGACCGGCGATATCCGGCCAGCCGGCGAGCCAGGCGTCGAGCTGCGGAACAGAAATTGGCCGGTCGATGGAAAAGCTGTCGGCGCGAATGGCGTGCGGTTCATTCGCCGTCACGGGTCGAAAGCGCCCTGACCGGGGCGGTGGCGCGTCGAGCAGCGTCATCAGTTCGGCCCCGTCGGGCGTGAGCTGAAGGTCGGTCTGTGGCGCGAAAGGATTGATGCGTTCGAGCCGGGTACGCAGCGCACCGAGCGCATCGGCGTCCGTCAGATCCGACTTGCTGATCAGCAGGCGGTCGGCGGCGGCGATCTGGCGTACGGCTTCATCCTGTGTCGCCAGCGTGCCCGCGGCGTGCAGCGCGTCGACAACGGTCAGCGTGCAGCGCAGGCGGTAGCGCGCGGCGATGCGGGCGTCCTGCGTCAGCGTGCGCAGGATGGGCGCCGGGTCGGCGAGACCGGTCGTTTCGATGACGATGCGTCCGAACTGTCTGCGTCCGGCGCGCGCGAAGCGCCAGTGCGCGTCGCGCAGCGTCTGCGCCAGGTCGCCGCGCAGGCTGCAGCAGACGCAGCCGCCCGGCAACTCGACCACGGGTTGTTCCGCCGAATGGGTCACCAGCAGATGGTCAAGCGAGGCGTCGCCATACTCGTTGATGACGACCAGCGTATCGGACATGCCCGGTGAGGCGAGCAGGCGGTTCAGCAGCGTGGTCTTTCCGCTGCCCAGAAACCCGCTCAACAGGATGATCGGAAGCGGGCTGTCGTTCATGCAGGCACACCTTCGAGCAGTGCGGTGCGGGTACGTGGGCTCGCCAGCTGCTGCAGCCACCAGTCGAGTGCGCGACCGCGCGGGCCGCTGCGCCAGGCGATCGAAAAGCGGGCGACCTTCGTCTCGCCGGTGTCCTTCGCCACCAGACGCCCGGCCGCGATGTGCGCGCGAACCCGGCTTTCCGGCAGGAAACCGCAGCCCAGACCGCGCAGTTGTGCGTCGATCTTCATGTCGAGCGTCGGCACCGTGAGTACGTCCTGTCCCGGCTGCAGGTTGCGCGACACCGGCGACAGCTTCAGCGCACTGTCGGCGATTGCGACGGCGCGATGCATGCGGATGACTGCCGGTGTCAGCACGGACGCGATGCGTGCCAGCGGATGCTGCGGTGCCACGACGAACACGAATGGAACGTCGCCCAGCGGTTCGATCTGCACGCCGCTGACCCGGCTGTCGTCGGCATCGACGCCGATCGCCAGGTCGGCCGTGCCGGTCAGCAGGGCCTCCCAGGTGCCGGACAGCACCTCCTGGCGCAGCCGGATGCGCGTGGGTGGCGGCAGTCGGGCGGTGTCGCGCTGGCCGTAGAAAGCGTCCACCAGATCGAGCAGCGTATGCGGACAGAACAGTGCGTTGGCGGCGATCGCGAGCTGGCCTTCCCAGCCGCTGGCGACCCGCTTCACGCGGCTGGCGACCGCATCCATCTCGATCAGCAGACGACGGCCTTCAGACAGCAGTTCTCGGCCGGCCGGCGTCAGTACGGCGCTGCGGCTGGCGCGATCGAACAGCAGCACGTCGAGTGCGTCTTCCAGCTGACGCACGCTGTAGCTGAGTGCCGACGGCACCTTGCCCAGCACGCGCGCCGCGGCGGCAAAGCTGCCGGCTTCGTCGATGGTGGCGATCAGGCGGATCGCTTCAGGGTTCAGCGGGTGGTCGTGGTCGCTCATGGGTGTTCAGGAGGTGAGGTGGCCGGGCGGCAAGCCCTGCGTGCGCGCGTGACTGGAGATCAAATATTTTGAATGATGATATCAGCGCCATGCGGACACGCGAGGGTTCCGGATCAGCACAATTCAATCATCGACATACGAATCAAGGGGATGGACCATGATCAGTCTGCGCAAATCTTCAGAACGCGGTTTTGACGACCACGGCTGGGGGCAATCGCATTTCAGCTTTTCGTTCGCTGACTACCACGACCCGGAGCACATGGGTTTCGGCGTGCTGCGCGCGCTGATGGAAGACACGATCGCGCCCGGAGGCGGCTTCGGCACCCATCCGCATCGCGACATGGAAATCGTCACCGTCGTGCTGGCCGGCGAACTGACCCATCGCGATTCGATGGGCCATACCGGGGTGCTGCGCGCCGGTGATGTGCAGCGCATGAGCGCCGGCCAGGGCGTGCTGCACAGCGAATGGAACCACGGTCGTGACGACACCGTGCGCATGTTGCAGATCTGGCTGCTGCCGGAAGTACGTGGCATCGCGCCGGATTATGCACAGACCCACTTTCCGGCGGCGGCCCAACGCGGGCGGTTGCAGACGCTGGTCCACCCGCCGGCACGCGATGGCGCGCTGGGCATCCATTCCGATGTGGCCCTGCTCGCCTTGCGGCTCGAAGCCGGCGACGCGCCGGTCAGCCACCCGCTGGCCCGCGGCCGCAAGGCCTATGTGCATCTGGTGGATGGCGCGCTGAGCGTCAACGGGCAGCGGCTGCTGGGCGGCGACGCGCTCAAGCTGGACGATGAAACGGAAGTGATCTTTGAACACGGGCAGGGCGCACATGCGCTTCTGTTCGACCTTGGCAACCCCGCATCTTGATGAAGGAGTCCGACATGACACAGGTAGCGATCGTTTATCACAGTGGCTATGGCCACACCCGCCGCATGGCGCAGGCCGTCGCAGACGGTGCCGCACAGGCTGCCGAAGTCCATGCCATCGCAGTCGATGCGGACGGCAATGTGCCCGACGCAGCATGGGACACGCTGGCCGCCGCGGATGCCATCGTGTTCGGCAGTCCGACCTACATGGGCAGCGTGTCGTGGCAGTTCAAGAAATTCGCCGACGCGAGCTCGAAGCCCTGGTTCGGCCAGAAGTGGAAGGACAAACTGGCAGCCGGCTTCACCAATTCCGCCTCGATGAACGGCGACAAGCATTCGACGCTGCACTATCTGATGACGCTGGCGATGCAGCACAGCATGCTGTGGGTGGGCACCGGCCTGATGCCGAGCAACAGCAAGGCGGCCACGCGCAACGACATCAACTATGTGGCGTCCTTCGCCGGCGCGATGGCTTCGACGCCGTCCGACGCGTCCGTAGAGGAAATGCTCGATGGAGATCTGCAGACTGCACGGCTGTTCGGCTTGAGGGTGGCGGAGCAGGCGGCGCGGCTGGCTGCCCGCTGAGGGGCGGGGCAGCGGGCGTCACGCGATACCCGCTGTTCGACTCAATACAGTTCCGGAAAACGTTCCAGCCAGCCCCAGGCGATGAACAGCACGACGGACACCACGCCGGTCCACGTACCGGTAACGAAACAGCAGGCAGCAGGAATGACCAGCCCGGCTGCATCGTCGAAGAAGTGACCGAAGGTGAAGAAGAATGCCGTGAACACCAGCCACTTCAGGATGAAGCCCGGCAGATGGCGGCGCATCAAACGGTTGTGGCGGTAACTTTGTACACGCTCCAGCCAGCTGCCGCGCGTGCAGTCACGGAAGTACAGAAAGGGCCAGATGAAGCGCCACCAGACGCGCCAGAACGGCTCGGCCGGCGCGGTCAAGTCACCCGGCTCGACGCCGGATTCGGGTGCATCGCGAGACATTTCGCGTCCTCCTTCTTCATCTCATCCGTCCGCTTTAACGGTTCGATGACACGCAGGTTGAGGTAGGCGCACCCGGGACCGGACGCAGAACTTATTTGACCGAAGCCTTCTGGCGAAGTTCGTTCACGTGCGCGGCGATGGTCTGCTGTTCGAGACGCTGGGCGATCTGCGCCTTGGCTTCTTCGAACGGCGGTACCTTCAGGTCGCGCACGTCTTCCAGCTTGATCACGTGATAGCCGAAGTCAGTGCGGATCGGCTGCGGCGTGAACTTGCCCTTTTCGAGCTTGGTCAGCGCCTCGGAGAACGGCTTCACGTATTGCGCCGGTGCGCTCCAGCCGAGGTCGCCACCGCGGTCCTTCGAGCCCGGATCTTCCGAGTCCTTGGCCAGGTCTTCGAACTTTTCGCCGACCTGCAGCTTGCCGATGATTTCCTTCGCCTTGTCCTCGGTCTTCACGAGGATGTGGCGCGCCTTGTATTCCTTGTCGCCCAGACCGGCCTTCACCTTGTCGTACTCGGCCTTGACGGTCGCTTCGCTGACCGGGTTGGCGCGCACGTATTCCTGCAGGTAAGCCTGGATCAGCACGGCCTGGCGGGCCAGATCCGCCTGGTGCATCAGGGCGGCGTTCTTGTCCAGCCCCTTGGTCGCAGCGGCCTGCGTCAGCACTTCGCGGCGGATCAGCTCTTCGCGCACGGCGCTGCGCAGCTGCTCGCCGTCCTGCTGGCCCTGGGCGATCTGATTGCGCACCATTATGTCGGCGCGGCCCTGCGGGATGGTCTTGCCATTGACCGTGGCGAGCACGCCCTCGGCCGAAGCGGCAGCCGGCTTTTCCTTCGCCTTCTGCTGCGCCATCGCCGGCAAGGCGAAGGCAGTCATGACGGCAAGGGACAGAATCGAGAACGTGTGTTTCATCGGGTTACCTTTCTGGGTGAATGCCAGGTACTGCAAATGGACAAGTCGTCGATCAAACCGGATCCGCGTCGCCGGGGGCGCGCGCCGTGATCGACAAGGCGTGGATGTCGTGCTGCATCAGGTCGCCCAGTGCAGCGTAGATGAGGCGGTGGCGTTCCATCAGCCGCTGCCCCGTGAAGCGGGCCGATTCGATGGTCAGCCGGTAGTGCCGTCCGCCGGTACGCGCACCCGCGTGTCCGGCGTGCAGATGCGATTCGTCGACCAGTTCGAGCGCCGCCGGTTCAAGTGCTGCGAGGCGCTCGCGAATGGCGGATTCGATGGTCATGGCTTGATTCACGACGGAAATACCTTGCGGAAGGGTTTGATCGTGACGCGTTCGAACACCCCCTGGACAGTGTAGGGGTCTTCGTCGGCCCAGTCGCGCGCGTCGTCGAGCGAATCGAATTCAGCGATGATCAGGCTGCCGCTGAAACCGGCTTCGCCCGGGTCGACCGCGTCGATTGCCGGCATCGGACCGGCCACCAGCAGCCGCCCTTCGTCCTGCAAGAGCTGCAGCCGATGGAGGTGGTCAGGCCGCGCGGCAAGCCGCTTCGGCAGGCTGCCCGGGGCGTCTTCGCCCATCAGAACATAAAACATCGTCACCTCTGTGTTCTCGGCAATGTTGGGGACAGGATCGGGGGCTGGGCCTGGAGCAGAAATGCAGGGCCGAACGGAGTCAGGAGCTTTTCTCGTCGACGTGCCGCGACAGCATGGCGCCCTGCGCAAGCACGAACAGGAACATGAGACCCATGCCACCGTACAGCTTGAAATCGACCCAGGTTTCCTCGCTGAAGCTGAAGGCAACATAAAGATTCAGCACGCCCATGACGGCGAAGAAGGCGATCCATGACAGATTGAGCCGCGTCCACACGGCTTCCGGCAGTTCGATCTGGGCCTGCATCAGGCTGCGGATCAGATTGCGTTTCAGGAACAGCGCCGCACCGGCCAGCGTACCCGCGAACAACCAGTACAGCACGGTCGGTTTCCATTTGATGAAGGTCGCGTCATGGAACAGCAGCGTCGCGCCGCCGAATACGACGATGATGCCCAGGCTGACCCACAGCATGATTTCGACCTTGCGCCCGCGCGCCATCAGCCACAGCACCTGCCCGATCGTCGCAATGATCGCGACGGCGGTGGCGATCAGTATCGGGCCCTGCGTGACGGCGATACCGTCGCCCAGCACCTGGGTGACCAGCGAGTGAGACGCCTCGGGCGACGCATTGGCGAATTTGTAGGCTGCAAAGAACAGCAGGACCGGCAGCAGATCGAACAGAAATTTCATGGTCGCGGATTATGCCCCTCGGGCACCTGGGTGTCCAACCGGATCGGCGTGTGACTGCCAAATCGGGCATGGAACTGGCTTGGCGGCGAAAAAGTGGCTACAGGGCGCGTAAATTCATGAAGAAAGTCTGAATGGCCGCTTGTGGAGCGCGCTGCGCCTCACTATCATCCCTGCAGGTTTTCCCGCGCGCATTTGCGCATAACGAAGAAGGAGACTTAGATGAACAAAGCAGAACTGATCGAAGCACTCGCCAAAAAAGCTGACGTTTCCAAAGCCGCAGCAGGTCGTCTGCTCGACGGTTTTCTCGAATCTGTCACGACCGAACTGAAGAAGGGTGGAAAAGTGACCCTGGTCGGTTTCGGTACCTTTGCCACCGGCAAACGTGCTGCCCGCACCGGCCGTAATCCGCGCACTGGCGCCACGATCAAGATTCCTGCTGCCAAGACTGCGAAGTTCACTGCAGGCGCTGCGCTGAAGAAGTCGATCAACAAGAAGTAACCGGTTTCCTTTCCCGGGGCCGCGGAGAATCCGCAGCCCCGGATGAACTGTCCGGCATGACCCAGGAAGTGCATGCTTGCCCGGCAGGAATAACGGAGGTGTCCGCACTGCGGCACCTCCGTTTTCATTGGGCGTCACCGAATTCATGGGTCGCCGCAGTCGGTCTCCTGCGCACGCTCTGCAGTCTGGCGGTACTCGCTGCACGCGATTTGTGTTCTCCAGGTCTGCGACAGGCAAGCAGCGCACGGGTTCGATGGCGCACGCTACCATCGCGAAATCAATCCTGTTCATGCCCCGCAAATGATCATTGTCCTGTCTCCCGCCAAATCGCTCGACTACGAATCAACCTTGCCCGCTGCCAGCGCGACGCGGCCCGACTTTCTCGATCGTTCGGCCGTGCTGGTGGATATCCTGAAGTCGAGAAGTCCGGCCGCCCTCGCATCGCTGATGAGCATTTCCGAGCCGCTGGCCGCGCTGAATGCCGCACGCTACGCCGACTGGACGCCGGACTACGACGCCCCGCGCGGGCGTCCGGCCGCGCTGGCGTTCAACGGGGACGTGTACGACGGACTCGATGCCCGCTCGCTCGACCGTGCCGGGCTCGACTGGCTGCAGCAGCATGTGCGCATCCTGTCCGGGCTGTACGGGGTGCTGCGTCCGCTTGACCTGATGCTGCCCTACCGGCTGGAAATGAGTACCCGGCTGGTCAATCCGTCGGGCAGGGATCTGTACGCGTTCTGGGGCGAACTGCCGACGCAGGCGCTGAACGCCCTGCTGGAGAACGATTCGCGGCCGGTACTGGTCAACCTCGCCAGCGACGAGTACTTCAAGGCCGTGAAGCGCAAGACGCTCAAGGCGGAAGTGATCCAGCCGGTGTTCCAGGACTGGAAGGGCGGCACCTACAAGGTGATCAGCTTTTTCGCCAAGCGTGCCCGTGGCCTGATGGCACGCTACGCCGCCGACCATCGCATCGATGACGTCGAGGCACTGCGGGACTTTGCCGTCGACGGCTACGCATTCGACGTCAAGGCGTCGTCGGACACGCAGTGGATCTACAGAAGACGCCTCGCCTGAGGCCATAAAAAGCACCACCCATCACGAGGAGATCTGACCATGACCCGCCAACAACATCTGCTGACGGCACTTGCCGCGACATTTTGCCTGCTCGGCGCGAGCGCCGGTTCGGCCGCGCAGGACAACCAGTCCGACCGTTTTTTCCGCGAATGCCGGGCTGCGTGGGCCGACAACAACATCGGTCTGGCCGATGAGCTCTGCTACAAGGCGCTGATGCACCCGGATGTGAACGCGATCACCCCGGATGCCAAGTCGCAGCGCCTGTACAACTATGCACAACTGAAGCGCATGCTCGGCAACTGGGAAGGTGCTGAGGAGCTGTTGCGCGAATCGCTGACCATCGAGGAAAAGCGAGCCGGCAGCGCCCCGGACCTGCCGCTGGCCCGTCGCCTCGCCGAACTGTCGATCGCCTGCGCTGCGCAGAACAAGTGGTCCGAAGGCATCGACATGATCGAGCGCCTGTACCCGGTTGCCGGCCAGTTCCAGGGCGGCGAGCGTGCCGCGATCAGCGAACTGTTCCGCAACTACGTGCCGCAGGTGGCGACCGCCGGCAAGATGGATCTGGCGCGCCAGCTGAACGAGTTCTCGGACTCGGTGCCTGCACGCGAGCCCGGCTTCATCAATCGCTGAGGAGGATTGGCCGTGGATTCGAGCGCAGCAAAACCTGCAAGCGGCATGCCGGGCGATCCGGAACGGCGCGACTTCCTGCGCACCGCAACGGTGGCCGGTTTCGCGCTGGCCGCGCAACCGGTGATGGCGCAGCAGATCATCACGACGCCCGCGACGGGTCTGGATACCGGCATGGCCGAAGTCGGTACGGCCGATGCGCAGAAGCTGCCGGTCTATTTCGCCCGCCCGGCCGCCACGCCGAAACCGCCGGTGGTGCTGGTGGTGCAGGAAATCTTCGGCGTGCACGAACATATCCGTGACGTCTGCCGGCGCTTTGCCCGGGCTGGTTACTTCGCGATCGCGCCCGAGCTGTACTTTCGCCAGGGTGATCCGTCGAAGATCAGCAGCGTGCCGGAAATACTCGAACGCATCGTGTCGCGCGTCGGTGATGCGCAGGTGATGAGCGATCTCGACAGCTGTGTCGCCTGGGCAGCACAGGCCGGCGGCGACGCGGCCCGTCTGGCGGCAACCGGTTTCTGCTGGGGCGGCCGCATCACCTGGCTGTATGCCGCGCACCAGCCTGCATTGCGCGCCGGCGTTGCGTGGTACGGCAAGCTCGACGGCCTGCCGGGTGAGCTCACGCCGAACCACCCGATCGATCTGGCCGACGCGCTCAAGGCGCCGGTGCTCGGCCTGTACGGCGGCAAGGATCAGGGGATTCCGAACAGCGACGTCGACGCCATGCGCGATGCCCTGTCGAAGTCACCTGCCGATGCGGCACGCCGCTCGAACATCGTGCTGTATCCGGAGGCGCCGCACGGTTTTCACGCCGACTTCCGGCCGAGCTACCGTGAAGTCGATGCCAGGGACGGCTGGCAGCGCTGCCTGGCCTGGATGGCCGCCAACGGCGCTTGACGCCGTCGACTGCGCTCCGTCCGCGAGCCTCTGTGGGCGAACGTCAGTGGGCCGAGTGCGGTGTTGCGTGCGCCAGCCCGAGTGAAACGGTGGCCTTGGCATGCGTCAGGTCGCGCGCCGAACCGCTGCCGAACAGGCAGGCCGCCACCTGGTTGAGCAGCGGTTGCGGGATGGCGCGATGACCTTCCAGCATTTCACGTATGCAGTCACTGGTGGCCTCGATGTTTTCCGCCTGCGGCAGCGGATTGACCAGCTGCGGCGTGCCGGTTTCGGCTTCGAACAGCGTGCGGGCGGTGTGGTGCTCGAACATCTGGATGCGCGGCCGGCGCATCGGGTCGGCAAATGAATCGTCATCGGGGGCGCGCATCAGCAGCGCCCGTTCCGGTGTGCGCAGGAACATGTCGTGCAGTCGCGACAACAGCTGGGCGTCGGCGACGCAGATCACGCGCAGGCTGCGCAGCGGTGCCGGATCGAGCAATTTGGCGACGACGTGCGCCGTGTTGCGATTGCCCATGCGATCCCGCAAGCGGATCAGGCTGTCCAGCGACGGGCTGAGCATTTCGGTCGGCACCACGGCGCAGCGCCCGGAATTCAGCGTGGTCTGCGCATCGGCCAGACTGCTGCAGGGTGCATGGCCGAGCCGTTCAAACACGTCGATGCTGCCCGCCCGCGCACCATGGCCCACGAGCCCATGCACCAGCACGGGCACTTCGAGTCGCGCCAGCATCAGCGCGAGCAGCGGCATCAGGTTGGGTGCCCTGCCGGCGCGCGAATAGCTCGGAATGACCACCATGCGAGGCCGATGCTGCGGTAGCTCGATGACCGGGACCCGTTCGTTGAGCGCGCGCGCAAAGCCGGCCAGTTCGTCGGCTGATTCGTTCTTCCAGCGCAGGCTGGCCAGCACGGCACCGAGTTCGAGCGCCGGAATGCGGCCGTCGAGCATGTCGGCGAACAGGCCGTAAGCCTCTTCTTCCGCCAGATCCCGGCCTTCGTCGCCGCCACGGCCGAGCGCGGACAGCATGTCTGTCAGGGTCTGTTGGCTCAACATCGCGGCGCTCGCTCCAGGCTCATGTTCGTATCCTCGAAATATTGTTATGCCGCCTGCCGTCGTGCATCGAGCATGCGTTTCAACTCGGGTACACAGGAGCCGCATGAGGTGCCGCAACGCAGTGACTGCTGCAGCGACACCAGATCCGCTCCGTCATCGATGGCACGCACGATGTCGGGTTCGGCCACATCGAGGCAATTGCACACGATGCGCCCGCGCGTGGCGGTGGCCACCGGCGGCGTGACCAGCGGTGCGAACAGCCAGCGCCGCAGGTCGGTCGTCGGCTGCCGCCCGGTCATGACGTCGCGCAGCCAGCCAGCTGCGGCGGTTTCGCCGGTCAGCCGGATGCCGGTCAGCAGCCCGTCCTCGATCAGTGCGCGTTTGGTGATGTCGCGCCGCGCGTCGCGATAGACCAGGCAGGCCGGGTTGTCGAGTGCGCAGATGCGGTCGATGTCGGCCAGCCATTCGTCCGGAATCGGCGTGTCGTGCGCGATGCGCAGCACCAGCACCGGGCGCTCGCGGCCGGCCAGCGACAGCGCGGCGTAGGCAAAGCGCGCCAGTACCGGGGCCAGCGCTTCCGACCGTTGCAGCGCGGCACTGACGGCGGCCTCGTCGCTGGCTTCGGTGCGCAGCAGCAGCGCATGGTGCGGCAGCTCGGCGCGCGCGATCTGCACCGCGGCGTGCTTGAGCTCGGGCTGCTTCGAATACGGGTCGGTCCGGCCGGCCGTCAGTGCATTGGCGCCGCTGTTCGACAGGGTGTTGCGCCCCCAGTGCATCGCGACGAAGGCGCTGCCCGGTCGCTGGGCTGCGCTGGCATGCGCGCGCAGCACGATGTTGCCGCGCCGGCTGCGGATGCGCACGAGGTCGCCGTCGGCCAGACCGCGGCGTGCCAAATCGTCGGCGTGCACCTCGACGCGCGGCTCGTCGACATGGCTGTACAGCTGCGCCACCTGGCCGGTGCGGCTCATGCAGTGCCACTGGTCGCGCAGGCGGCCGGTATTCAGGTGCAGCGGAAAGCGGGCATCGATCTTTTCCGCAGTGGTGGTGGTGACCGGTACGACAAAGCGTGCGCGGCCGTCCGCTGTCGCGAACTTGCGCTCGGTGTAGAGGCGGGAGCGGCCGGTATCGGCACCGGCGGGAAAGGGCCACTGCTGCGGACCGAGCCGGTCGAGCAGGGCGTAGCTCAGGCCGGTGATGTCGAGGTCGCGTCCGCGGGTGGTTTCGGTGTGCTCGCTGAACAGCTGTTCAACGGTGTCATAGGGGAACAGGCTCAGCGCGTCGCGGCCGAGCCGGGGCGCGAGCGCGTGTGCGAACTCGCAGGCGATGCGCCAGTCGGCGCGCGCTTCGCCCGGTGCCGGCAGTGCCGCCTTCACATGCGTGATGCGCCGTTCCGAATTGGTGACAGTGCCTTCCTTTTCGCCCCACGTGGTCGCCGGCAGCAGCAGATCGGCGAAGGCGGCCGTTTCGGTGCTGCGGCAGGCGTCCTGCACGACGACGAATTCAGCCGCCTGCAGCGCTTCGGTGATCAGCGCCTGATCGGGCATCGAATGCGCCGGATTGGTACAGGCGATCCAGATCGCCTTCACCTTGCCGCTGCGCACGCCCTCGAACAGTTCGACCGCGGTCAGGCCGGGTTGCGCCGGTACGTCATCGACGCCCCACAGACGGGCGACTTCGGCCCGGTGTGCCGGGTTGGCGAGGTCCCGATGGCCGGACAGCAGATTGGCCATGCCGCCGACTTCGCGCCCGCCCATCGCATTGGGTTGGCCGGTCAGCGAGAACGGACCGGCACCCGGGCGGCCGATCTGGCCGGTGGCCAGATGCAGCGCGATCAGTGCCGTGCCGTTGTGCGTGCCGTGATGCGACTGGTTCAGGCCCTGACACCACATCGACATCGCAGCCTTCGCCGAACCGAACCACTGTGCCGCAGTGACGATGTCTTCGGCACGCAGGCCGCATATCTCCGCGGCTACCGCCGGCGTCACGTCGCGGACGTGCCTGCGCAGTGCGTCGAAGCCTTCGGTGTGCGCACGAATGAAGGCGTCGTCGGCGTGACCTTCCCACAGCAGCACGTGCAGCATGGCGTTGAACAGCCAGACATCGGTGCCGGGCAGCAGCGGCAGATGCAGGTCGGCGTCGGACGCGGTGTCGGTGCGGCGCGGGTCGATGACGATCACCTTCAGCGCTGGATTGGCGCGCCGAGCGTCCTCGATGCGGCGATAGACGATGGGGTGGGCGTAGGCCGGATTGCCGCCGGCGATCAGCAGGCAGTCGGTGTGGTCGATGTCTTCGTAGGCGCAGGGCGGGGCGTCGGCGCCCAGCGTCATCTTGTAGGCCGACACGGCCGAACTCATGCACAGGCGCGAGTTGGTGTCGACATTGTTGGTGCCGATCAGTCCCTTTGCCAGCTTGTTGAAGGCGTAGTAATCCTCGGTCAGCAGCTGGCCGGAAATGTAGAAGGCGACGGCGTCCGGGCCGTGCGCATCGATGATGGCCGCAAACCGGTCTGCGGCATGGTCGAGCGCAGCATCCCAGCCCACACGTGTGCGCGGCGCATCGCGGCCGAGGCGCAGTTCCGGATGCAGGGCGCGCGTTTCCGGACGCGCGCTGAGGTGCAGCGTGGCGCCCTTGGTGCACAGCCGGCCGAAATTCGCCGGATGCTCGGGGTCGCCGCGCACACCGCTGATACGGCTGCCGTCGTGTTCGATGATCACGCCGCACCCGACACCGCAGTAGCAGCAGGTCGAGCGGGTTTCGTGTTGCTTATCGGTCATTGTTGTCTCCGCCAGACATTTAGCAAGGCGTATGCCACGTTACTGAAGGCTGGTTTTTGCGTCTGGGCGAGCGCTTTTGCCGCGAAGCCGTACGCGTGCGCTCCGTCGCGGGGCGCGGTGAACGGTGCATGCATGCCACTGGTGCGCGCTGCGCGCGGTCCTTACGAAAGCAGTGCCCATAGCAGCAACAGATTCAACAGCGCCGATACGGTCAGCAATACGCGCAGCAGCCGCAGCGATGCGCGTTCGATCAGCGGTGTGCGTCGGGGCAGCGCAAGCGGGCGGTGTGCGCCACGCTCCAGCGCGAGCAGGAACTCCTCGGCGGTTTCGAAGCGCGCTTCGGGTGCGCGGGCAACGGCCTTGAGCAGCGCCGCTTCAAGCCATTCCGGCGTTTCCGGGCGAAAACGCGTGGGCGGCAGCGGATCGCCGAAGCGCGGTCGCTGGAAAGGTTCGACCTCGCCATACGGATAACGCCGGGTCAGCAGTTCGTACAGCGTGACGCCGAGCGCGAACAGGTCGCTCGACTCGCTGGCAGTCGCGCCGGCGAACAGTTCCGGTGCCATGTAGCTGGGCGTGCCGGGGTTGTTGATTTCGCCGAAAGCCTCGCCATCGGATGCCGCGACGCCGAGATCGAGTACGCGCAATGCGCCCTGGGCGTCCAGGTGCAGGTTGTCCGGCTTGATGTCGCGATGCACGATGCCGAGCCGGTGCAATGTGCCGAGCGCGCGCAGGACGATGCAGCCCAGCCGCACAATCTGTTCGATATCGAAATGATGTCCCGCATCGAGCCGGGCCCGCAGCGTCGCCCCCTCGTGCCAGCTCATCAGGTAATACAGGCTGCTTCGTGCAGCATGGTTCGATACCTGCGGAAACAGTGGCGACACGACCCGGCGCGCCAGCCATTCCTCATGCACCAGGGCGGCGATGGCATCCGGGTCGGCCGCGTCGGCACGCAAGGTCTTGAGCACCTTGATGTCGCCGCTGGCGGTGTCGCGCACTCGATACAGCAGCGTTACGCGCGATTCGTGCAGCACCGCCTCGATCTTCAGTCCGTCGATGACATCACCCGGGTGCAGTCGCGGCGGCAGTTCAAGCTGCGCAGCCTGCGCAAGGCGGTCGCGCAGCGCCGCCTGCCCCAGCGCGTCGACGCGCACCACCAGCGCGGTGCAGTTGTCATTGGCGCCGCGCGCTTCGGCCTGCAGCACCAGCGCCGAAGCCAGCGACTCCGGTTCGCTGCGGCGTGCCAGTTCGCCGGCGATGCCTTCGTCGTGCAGTGTGTTCCACACGCCATCGCTCAGCAGTACGAAGCAGTCGCCGATCTCGAGTTCGCCATCGGCGTGGTCGACGGCAAGGCGGGCATCGAGCCCGACCGCGCGGTGCAGCACATTCGACAGCTCCGGATGCGCCCATGTATGGTCTTCGGTCAGGCGCGTCAGTGCCCCGGCACGATACAGATAGATGCGTGAATCGCCGACGTGGGCCAGATGCCAGCGCGTGCCGCGCAGTACCAGTGCGGACAGCGTGGTGGCCATGCCGGCGGTTTCGCGGGTGCGCGCGGCGTGCGCGATGAGCCAGCGATTGAGCGCACCGAGCACCCGGTCGATCGACTGCGTGATGCTCCAGGTATCGGGTGTGGCGTAGTAGTCGTTCAGCAGGCCGCGCACGGTGAGCTCGGCCGCCTCCCGTCCGTTGGCATGGCCGCCGACGCCATCGGCCACGGCGAACAGCAAGCCCCTGGCATCCAGCGTCTCGCCGGCGGGCGTCACCGCACCCGCAAAATCCTCGTTGCGCGGTCGCGGTCCGGCGATCGAACACTGACCGATGGACACCTTCAATGTCATGACCGGAAATCCCGCGTCAGATGCGTGCATTGGTGAGATGGGCCGCCCCCCAGGTGGTACGCCAGCGCGTCTTCACCCGCGTCAGCCCGATCAGCGCCAGCACGGCCAGCAGCCCGAAAATGACAAAGCCGGTCTGGTAGCTGCCGGTCGCTTCGCGCGAATAGCCGAGCGACGACGCCAGATAGAAGCCGCCGATGCCGCCAGCCATGCCGACCAGGCCGGTCATGACGCCGATTTCGCGCCGGAAGCGCTGCGGCACCAGCTGGAACACCGCGCCATTGCCCATGCCCAGCGCCAGCATGGCGCCGACGAACACGACCACCGCCATCCAGGCCTGCGGCAGGCCGAAGCTCACGCCGAACAGGAAGGCGGCAGCGATCACATACATGACGGTGAGGGTGCGGATGCCGCCGATGCGGTCGGCCAGATTGCCGCCGATCGGCCGCACCAGCGAGCCGGCGAACACACAGGCGGCGGTGAAGTAACCCGCCATCTGCGCGTCCAGCCCGTACTGGGTGTTGAAATAGATGGTCAGCGACGACGCCAGCCCGACGAAGCCGCCGAAGGTGACGCTGTAGAAGAACATGAACCACCAGGCGTCGCGGTCCTTCAGCACCTTCAGGTATTCGGCCAGCGTCTTGGGTGGCGGGCATTCCGGCGCATCCTTTGCCACCAGCAGATAGAAGATGAATACCGCCACCAGCGGAATCAGCGCCAGACCGAACACATTGATCCAGCCGAACGCCGCCGCCAGCCCCGGCGCAAACAGCGCAGCCAGTGCGGTGCCGGAATTGCCCGCGCCGGCGATGCCCAGCGCCGTGCCCTGGTGTTCCGGCGGATACCAGCGCGATGCCAGTGGCAGCGCCACCGCGAACGCGGCGCCGGCGAAGCCGAGGAAGCAGCCCAGCAACAGCGCCTGTTCATAGCTGTGGATGCCGAACTGCCAGGCGACGAACATCGCTGCGATGACGATGACCTGGCCGATGGCGCCGGCCTTCTTCGGCTGCAGGTGGTCAACCAGCACGCCCATCAGCATGCGCAGCAGCGCACCGGCCAGTACCGGTACCGCGACCATGAAGCCCTTCTGCGCGTGCGTCAGGTGCAGGTCCTGGGCGATCTGCACGCCGAGCGGGCCGAGCAGCACCCACACCATGAAGGCGAGATCGAAGTAGAGAAAGGCGGCAAACAGCGTGGGCGTGTGGCCGGCCTTGAGAAATGCTTTCCTGTCCATCGGTGGATGACCTCCCCGTGACGAATCGGTCTTGCGCGCGTCGTTGCGGGCAGACCTTCTTCGGGATTGCTGTGAATGAAATGAGTGAGCCGCTGAGCTTCGCCAGGCGGCGTTTCGGTAATCGTTTGTAGGTTGGTGTGAGCGCAGCGATGCCCAACATGCCGATGCCACCGATTGCGATGCGTATCGAGCTCTTGTTGGGCATCGCTGCGCTCACCCCAACCTACGGGACCGCGTTCACCCCGAACAACGGGGCGTACGCGGTGGGTCAGGCTTTCAGCAGTACCTGTCCTTTCTCGACCTTCACTTCGAAGCTGCGTGTGCAGCCGACGTCCGGTGCAACGGCGTCGCCCGAGTCGAGCTGGATCTTCCAGCTGTGCAGCGGGCAGGTGACGGTGTTGCCATGCACGATGCCCTGCGACAGTGGGCCGCCCTTGTGCGGACACTTGTCGTGCACCGCGAAAACCTCGCTGTCATTGCGGAAGATGGCGATGTCGCCGGTGTCGCTGCGCACGACGCGCGAGCCCAGATGTGGAATGTCTTCGAGCGCGCAGACCGGCGCCCAGGTGGAGGTTTCGATGCTCATGAGGGTTCCTGTATGTGTATCTGGAGGGGCTGGGGGCTAGGGGTGAGGGGCCAGGGAACAGGCGCGGCTTTGCCGCGCGAGAGGAGGTGCTGTTGCCAGCCCCCAGCCTTTAGCCTCTGGCCCCTCATCCCTGAATCAAGCCTGCATGGCCTGGCGGATGGCGATGGTGCGGAATTCGCGGCCCAGTTCGGACTTCGCGTCGGCCTGCGCGCGTTCCAGCCACGGGTCCTTGTAGTCCTGCAGCGCAAACAGCAGGCGCTCGTACAGCGCCTTGCGGTTTTCGGCGTCGTCGACCACCTTGCCCTTCACGTAGTCCAGGCCAACGCGGTCGATGTAATGCACGGTGCGTTCGAGATACCAGCCTTCTTCGCGATAGAGCTGCAGGAAGGCGCCGGAGTACTCCATCACCTCGTCGTCGCTGGTCACCTTGCAGAAGAACTGCGCGACTTCGGTCTTGATGCCGCCGTTGCCGGCGACATAGATTTCATAGCCGGATTCAACACCGATGACGCCGACGTCCTTGATGCCGGCTTCGGCGCAGTTGCGCGGGCAGCCGGACACGGCCAGCTTCACCTTGTGCGGGCTGTACATGCCGAACAGCATCTTTTCGAGCTTGACGCCCAGACCCATCGACAGCTGGGTACCGAAGCGGCAGTGCTCGGCGCCGACGCAGGTCTTCACGGTGCGCAGGCTCTTGCCGTAGGCGTGGCCCGACACCATGCCGGCCTGCGCGAGGTCGGCCCACATGGCGGGCAGGTCGTCCTTCTTCACGCCCAGCAGGTCGATGCGCTGGCCGCCGGTCACCTTCACCGTCGGCACCTGATACTTCTCGGCCGCGTCGGCGATGGCGCGCAACTCATTCGGCGTGGTGAGTCCGCCCCACATGCGCGGTACGACCGAATAGGTACCGTCCTTCTGGATGTTGGCGTGCGCCCGTTCGTTGATGTAGCGGCTCTGCGGATCGTCCTTCGCCTCGTGCGGCCAGCTCGACTGCACGTAGTAATTGAGTGCCGGACGGCAGGACGCACAGCCGTTGGGCGTCTTCCACTGCAGTTCGCGCATCACGGTCGGGATGTCGATGTAATGGCGGTCGCGGATCGCGGCGCGCACGTCGCCGTGGTTCATGTCGGTGCAGCCGCACATCGCCTTCGAGGTGGAGCTGGCAGGTGTGTAGGCGCCGCCGATGCACGAGGCGAGGATCTGTTCGACCAGGCCGGTGCATGAGCCGCAGGAACTTGACGCCTTGGTGTGCTTGCGTACGTCGTCCAGCGAAAACAGACCCTTTTCCTTGATCGCCTTGACGATGGTGCCCTTGCACACGCCGTTGCATCCGCACACTTCGGCCGTGTCCGGCATCGACGCGGCCTGGGTCTGACCCTTGTGGCCGACGTCGCCCAGATGGTTCTGGCCGAACATCAGGTGGTCGCGCACCGCGTGGATGTCCTGGCCGTCCTTGATCAGCTGGAAGTACCAGGCGCCATCCGCCGTGTCGCCATACAGGCAGGCGCCGACCAGACGTTCGCCTTCCAGCACCAGCCGCTTGTAGACGCCGCCCGACGGGTCGTGCAACACGATGTCATCGCAGCCCGGGCCGCCGGTGAAGTTGCCGGCCGAAAACACGTCGATGCCGGTCACCTTCAGCTTGGTCGAGGTGACCGAACCCTTGTAGGTGCCGATGCCGTACTGCGCGAGGTGGTTGGCGCACACCTTGGCCTGTTCGAACAGCGGTGCGACCAGGCCGTAGGCGATGCCGCGGTGGCTGACGCATTCGCCGACTGCGTAGATCTTCGGGTCGTAGGTCTGCATCGTGTCGTTGGCGACGATGCCGCGGTTGCAGTGGATGCCGGCCGATTCCGCCAGCGTGGTGTTCGGGCGGATGCCGGCGGCCATCACGACCAGATCGGCGGGAATCGTCTCGCCGCTCTTGAAGCGCACGGCCGATACACGGCCATCCGGTCCGGCGATCAGCGACTCGGTCTGCTTCTCCAGCAGGAAGGCCAGCCCCTTCTTCTCGAGTGAGGCCTGCAGCATGTCGGCCGATGGCCGGTCGAGCTGGCGTTCCATGATCCATGCGCCCAGATGCACCACGGTGACGTGCATGCCGCGCAGCGCCAGGCCGTTGGCCGCCTCCAGACCGAGCAGTCCGGCGCCGATCACGACCGCGTGCCGGTGGTTCGCTGCCGCCGCGATCATCGCGTCGGTGTCGGCGATGTCGCGATAGGCAATCACGCCCGGCAGGTCCTTGCCCGACACCGGCAGGATGAAGGGGTTGGAGCCGGTCGCCAGCAGCAGGCGGTCGTATTCGGCTTCGGTGCCGTCTTCGGCCACCACCTTGCGCGCCTTGCGGTCGATCTTCACGACCTTCTTGCCGGCATGCAGCGTGATGCCGTTGTCGCGGTACCAGTCCCAGTCATTCAGGATGATGTCCTGCACCGTCATTTCGCCAGCCAGTACCGGCGACAGCAGGATGCGGTTGTAGTTGGGATGCGGCTCGGCGCCGAACACGGTGATGTCGTACATCCCCGGTGCAATCTTGATCAGCTCTTCCAGCGTGCGACAGCCCGCCATCCCGTTGCCCACCATCACAAGACGTTTCTTTTCCATGGTCCGCTTCCTGCGAGTGCTGACCGCGAATCGCGCGGCCGACGATCCGGCAACGGCGTCGCCCGGCGGTCGGGTCGAGACCCCGCACGCGAGCGGACGCACGCATCGGCGTCGGCGCCGATGGCTGTCGGTTTCAAATGATCGTGACCGGCACATGCCGGTCGAATGGATATATGCCGGTTCCGGTCCGCCGCTGGACGAGGAAGCCGCTTGCTGCCGGGTCACATCGGGCGCCTGCGCCTGATGCGACATTGATGCTGTCGAGACGCGATGCTCGACGCGATGTAGGGGCGGTCAAAACCGCTCTGAGTGGTTGGCCCGATTCAGCGGTCGCGCATCGGGCGAGGCAGGACGCGTCGTTGCGTCGTGGTTGCCTGGCCTTTTATCCCTCCGGTCGGGTGCGCCGTGCGCCACCGGGTCGGCAGGAATGATCGGGACATGAACAGAACGTCGGTCAGGTTCCACCACGCATGGGTGCAACGTGACCGAAAGACACTAAGCAAATCCTTTGCCATCGTGTTCGCGGCTTGCCGGTATTCAGCGCCGGACCGGCGGAAACGCCCGTCCATCAAGGATTTCCGGTGGTCATCACACGGTTCGACGTGGTTCGGCGCTCACCTTCGGCACGCATTCGTTGCGCACCGCAGTGGCGGCTGTCGCGCACCGATGCACCCTTGTGGTGCGACGCCCTTGCCTTTCAAGAAATCAGCCCCCTTCTCCGTTAAGCAGTTCATGACTGACCGATCGATCTCATGTCCCGCCAGCCCGCACAGCCGTTCCGCAGATCGACTGGCATGGCTTCTGCTGACCGGCTGGCTGACAGCCAGTGGCTTTGCCTTGGCCGGACACATGCTGGACAAGCCTGCGGACCTCTGTACGAACCCGCGCACCCCGATTGTCACCAACAAGGTTTCGCCATGAACGAACACGTTCTCCAATCGGCCCATTCGGCTGCCGATCGCGTGATGCTGATCAGCGCCTCACTGCTGTCCATCGTCTGCATTGCGGTCGGTGCGGCGTACGGCGACCTGCTCGTTTCGCTGATGGTCGGCTTGCCGGCGGCGATCATGCCGCTGCTGATCCATCGCCTGGCACCGGGCGCACTGGTGACCCGCCTTGCCTGTGCCAGTGCCTTCATGGTGCTGGCAGCGCTGCTGATCCAGCTCACTGGCGGGCTGATCGAAGCGCACTTCACCATATTCGTCATGCTGGCCTTCCTGCTCTATTACCGTGACTGGCGCCCGATCGTGATGGCCGCCGGCGTGATCGCCGTGCATCACCTGGCGTTCAATTTCATGCAGGCAGCCGGTGTCGGCGTGTTCGTGTTCGCCGGTGGCGCGAATCTGTCGATGGTGTTCGTGCATGCAGCGTTCGTCGTGGCCGAGGCGGGGCTGCTGTGCTACATGGCGGTCGGCCTGAAGCGCGACGCCCTGCAGGCTGCCTGGATCGGCGACATCGCGGAGCGCATCGGTGCCGGCGATCTGGTGTCCGATGTGCCGCAGCACCCGGGCATGCCGCTGCTGGGCAGGATGGAATCGATGCGACTGAAGCTGGCGCAGACGGTCAGTCTGATCGTCACCGAGTCGGTCAGCGCGCGCAATGTGGCGGATACGCTGCGCGTCAATTCGGAACGCATCACGCGCTCGACCGGGGAGCAGTGCGAAGCGAGCGAACGCATGGCTGCCGCGGTTCATCAGATGACCACGTCGATCCAGCACATTGCCGGCGAAGCGGATGAAGCGAGTGCGCGTGTGCAGCGCAGCGGTCAATCGGCCGACAACGGGGTGGCTGTCATGCAGGGGCTGGCCGGCGACATCCGGCAGACCGGTGAAGCCATACACGAGGTGGAAAGCAGCATGGAGCTGATCGGCTCGCAGTTCGACAGCGTCAAATCCATCGTCGCGCTGATCAAGGAAATCGCCGACCAGACCAACCTGCTGGCGCTGAATGCCGCCATTGAAGCCGCCCGGGCCGGCGAGCAGGGACGTGGCTTTGCGGTGGTCGCGGACGAGGTGCGCAAACTGGCCGAACGCACCCGCCTGGCAACCGAAGACATCGCCCGCACGGTCGACGCGATGCAGACGAGCAAGGACCGCGCGCTCGAAAGCGTCGCGAATACGGTGGCAACGGCGCAGCGCGGGGTCGATCAGGTGGCATCGGTCAGCGATTCCATCGCCGCCGTGTCCTCCGAGATCGGCGCCATGATGAACATCATCGTCGGCATGTCGGATTCGATGCGCGAGCAGACGCGGGCGGCAACCGGCATCGCGCAGGGCATCGAACAGGTCACCGGGCTGGCGCACGACACTGCGGTGATCGCCGAGGAAGATCGCGCCACCGCCGCACGGCTCGGTGAAACGGCGGAATCGCTGGTCGGCGCAAGCCGGCAGTTCAAGCTCAACTAGGGTCCATCAAAGCGATACCGGGGTCTGCGTTGAAAACGCGGATCCCGCTTTTGCGTCAACACCCCGCAAGTTCCCGGCAAGCGTCGTACTGCGCCTGCAGCGGCGCCGGCAGCGGCAGGCGACCCGCCAGCAGCTCGCCGATCAACGCCGCATTGGCGGCTGCATCGATGCCGGCTTCCGGCTGGGTCAGCGCCGAGGCGCCGTCCTCTGCCTCGCACAACAGCCTTTCAGTGCCATCGAAGAAGCCGATCATCGATGGCCGGCGCGCCGGATTGGCATAGGCCTCGCCTTCGGTTCCGCGCAGCAGCATCGAATGGCCGCCATCCAGCCGCAGGAACTGCGTCATCTTGTCCAGATACTCCGGATGCGTCACCGGCACGACGCGCACGCTGCGCCCGGGCAGCGGATCGATCATCTTGGTCATCGAATGGGCCGAATTGCGCACGCCCAGCTGCGGCCGCAACGACAGCAGCGCATCCAGCCCCGGACTGAGTTTCGCGACCTGGATGCAGGCAATGCGCCGGTGCGCGAGCAGTTCGCCGGCGTGTGCGGCGCTGTCGGCCAGCGGCAGGTCGAGCGCGGCCAGCAGCGCAAACGGATCGGCCCGGCTTTCGAAATCGAAGTGGCCGTGGATCAGCACCGGCACCCCCTCGCGCGCCAGCATCATGGCGAGCAGCGGCATCAGGTTGGGGCGGCGGCGCGCGCCATTGTAGGTTGGCAGCACCACGGTGCGCGGGCCGGGCGGTGCCTCGACGCGGGTCAGGCGCGCGTCGAGCGCCGCCTTGAAACCCAGCAGTTCATCCAGTGATTCGCTCTTGATGCGCATCGCCAGCACGATGGCGCCCAGTTGCAGCGGCGGCACGCGACCGTCGAGCATGTCGCCGAACAGCGCCTGTGCGTCGTCGCGCGACAGCGCGCGTGCGCCCTTTGCGCCGCGGCCGATTTCCTTGATCTGTTTCGTGTAGTCCATGGGCCGGATTATGCCCGCGCGGGCGCCGCGGTCGGCTGCGTTATAGTCGTCAGTCCCTGCAGCGTCGGTACAGGCGCGCACAAACGAATCGAGGAGAACAGCATGAAGATTGGTTTCGTCGGACTGGGACTGATGGGGCGGCCGATGGCCGGGCACCTTGCCGCGGCCGGCCACAGCCTGCACCTGTGGGCACGTCGTCCGGAGTCGCTGCTGCCGTTCCGCGACAGCGATGCAACATTGCACGCGTCGATCGCCGATGTGGCGCGCGAGGCCGACATCGTGTTTTCGATGGTCGCCGACGCACCTGACGTCGAAGCGGTCGCGCTCGGCCCGCAGGGCGTTTCCGAGGGCGCAGCCGGACGCGCCGATCTGATCTTCGTCGACATGAGCACCATCGCGCCCGACGCCGCGCGTTCGATCGCCGCGCGGCTGGCGGCCAAGGGCGTGGCGATGATCGACGCGCCGGTATCGGGTGGCGAAGTGGGTGCCATCAATGCGGCGCTCACCATCATGGCCGGCGGACCGCAGGACGCCTTCGACCGCGTGCTGCCACTGTTCCAGCTGATGGGCAAGAACGTGACCCGGGTCGGCGACAGCGGTGCCGGACAGGTGGCCAAGGCCTGCAATCAGATCCTCACCGGTGTCGGCGTGCTGGCGCTGGCCGAAGCCTTTGCCTTCGCCGAAAAGAGCGGTGTCGACGCGGCACGCGTGCGCGAAGCGCTGCTCGGCGGCTTCGCCTACAGCCGCATCCTGGAGAACCACGGACAGCGCATGCTGGATCGCAATTTCAAGCCGGGCTTCAAATCGTGGATGCACCAGAAGGATCTGCGCATCGTGATGAACGAGGCGCACCAGATGGGGCTGGCGCTGCCTGCTTCCGCGGCGGCGGCTCAGATGCTCAATGCCATGGTCGGCCAGGGGCTGGGCGAGGAAGATTCGATCGCCGTGCTCAAGGTGCTGGAAGGTCTGGGCGGCATCGAAGGATGAAGGCCGGCTTCATCGGCCTGGGCGCGATGGGTCGCGCAATGGCCGCCAATCTGCTGCGCGCCGGACATGACGTCGCCGTGTGGGCGCGGCGCGCCGAGTCGATGGCGCCGCTGGTCGCACTCGGCGCCCGTGCGGCCGCGTCGCCCGCGGACTGCGCGCGCGGCGCCGATGCCGTGCTGTGCGTGGTGACGGCGGGACCGGACGTGCGTCAGGTCGCGCTCGGCGCCGACGGCGTGATCGAAGGCGCGTCGCCCGGCTGCGTGTTCATCGACCACAGCACGATTGCGCCCTCCACCGCGCGCGACATCGCCGATGCGCTGGCCCGACGCGGCATCGACATGCTCGATGCGCCGGTGTCCGGCGGCGAACGGGGCGCGATCGACGCGAGCCTGTCCATCATGGCGGGCGGCGATGCGGCGGTGTTCGAGCGCATGCGGCCGCTGCTGTCGTCGGTCGGCCGTACGCTGGTGCATGTCGGGCCGAACGGTGCCGGCCAGGTCGCCAAGGCGTGCAACCAGCTTCTGCTGTGCGCCTTCATCGAAGCGGCAGCCGAGGCGGCGCGGCTGGCCAGCGCGAACGGTGTCGATTTCGGCACGGTACGCGAGGCGGTGATGCACGGCTCGGCGGGATCCAGGGCACTCGACCTGTTTGGTGGAAAGATGGCTGCGCGCGATTTCTCGGCCGGCGTACAGGCCCGCCTGCACCACAAGGACATGGGCATCGTGCTCGGCGAGGCGGCCTCGCTCGGCCTCGCGATGCCCCTGTCAGCCGCGGTATGGCAGCAGCTCAATGCGCTGATGGGGCAGGGCGGCGCGACGCGCGATACCTCGGCGCTGCTGACCGTGCTCGAGGCATCGCCGGCCTGACGGCGCCTCGCCCGATGCGATTGTCTTCATTTCTGCGAGGGGGTTCGGTCCGCGCGCGCCTGCTGCTTCTGGTGCTCGCGCCACCCTTGCTGATGCTGCCGCTGCTGATCGGCCTGGTCGTGTACTGGGGCAATTCGGCGTACGACCGGTTGCTGGTATACAAGGTGAATGCGGAACTGACGATCGCCCGTCAGTACCTCGACCGGGTGCTCGAAGCGCAGAAGCTGGCGGTGGCCGGACTGGCCGGATCGGGCCGCCTGCGCAGCGCCCTGGGCGACGATGCGACGCTGGGCGCCATGCTGGCGCAGCAGGCCACGTCGCGCCGCTTCGACTACCTGCATCTGCTCGACGATGCCGGCCGCGTCATTGCCAGTTCCACCGACGAAGCCGGTCCGCATCGTACGCAGCCCGGCGATGTGCCGCGCAGGCACTGGCCGGTGGTCGCTGCGGCGCTGGCCGGTGAGGCGCAGGTGGCCCTGTCCATCTTCGACGCGCCCGAGCTCGAACAGATCGGCCCACCGCTGCGCGAGCGCGCCCGCCTCGCCATCGTTCCGACCGAAAACGCCCGCCCTGACCCGCGCACCGAAGAAGAGCGCGGCATGATGATTCATGTCGCCAGTCCGGTGGTCGACGCCCAGGGGCGGCAGATCGCGGTGCTCGAAGGCGGCCAGCTGCTGAACCGCAACCTCGACTTCGTCGATACGATCAACGATCTGGTCTACAACGATGGCGCGCTGCCGCTCGGATCGCGCGGCACCGCCACGCTGTTTCTCGACGACGTGCGCATCGCCACCAATGTGCGCATGTTCGGTGGCGACCGCGCGCTCGGCACGCGCGTGTCGGCGGCGGTGCGCCACCGCGTGCTCGACAACGGCGAGCGCTGGCTGGACCGCGCCTTCGTCGTGAACGACTGGTATGTGTCCGGCTACGAGCCGGTGGTCGACGGCGAGGGGCGGCGCGTCGGCATGCTGTATGTCGGTTTTCTCGAAGCACCGTTCCGCGACGTGAAGCAGAACATCCTGGCGGCATTGATCGCACTGTTCGCGCTCATCATGGCGACCGGGGTCGTGCTGTCGCTGCGCGGCGCGCGCAGCATCTTCAGGCCGATCGAGCGCATGGATGCGACGATCAGTGCGGTCGAGCAGGGCGACGCTGATGCGCGCACCGGTACCGTGTCGGGCGGCGAGGAAGTGGCCCGTCTGGCGGCCCACCTCGACACCCTGCTCGATACCGTGGCGGCGCGCGAGGCGGAACTGAAACAGCTCAACGCAGAACTTGACCACAAGGTGGTCGAGCGCACGGCGGAACTGCGCGCAACCCAGCGCCAGCTGGTCCGCTCGGAAAAACTGGCGGCAATCGGCCAGCTGACGGCCGGCGTGGCGCACGAAATCAACAATCCGATCGCCGTCATGCAGGGCAATCTGGACCTGATGCGCGACCTGCTGGGCGACGCTGCAAGCGGCGTCGCGACCGAAATCCGTCTGCTCGACGAACAGATCAACCGCATCCGGCTGATCGTCACGAAGCTGCTGCAGTACGCGCGGCCAGGTGAATTCGCCGGCTACATCGACGAGGTGGACGTGTCGGCGCTGCTGCGCGACACGCTGCCGCTGGTGCTGCATCAGGTGCCGGCACCGGCGGTCGACATCGTGTTCGATCTGCAGGCGAAGACGCGCGTGCGCATCAACCGCGACGAACTGCAGCAGGTGCTGGTCAACCTGATGGTCAACGCGCTGCACGCGATGCCCGGTGGCGGCACGCTGACACTGGCCAGCCGCGACCGGGACGAACCCGCCGGAGCGGGGCACGGTGCCGATATCCTGGTCCGCGACACCGGCCACGGCATTGCGGCGGAGAATCTGGGTCGCGTGTTCGACCCGTTTTTCACGACCAAGCGCGCCGAAGGCACCGGTCTCGGTCTGTCCGTGTCACTCGGTCTGGTCGAGCGCTATGGCGGCAGCATCACGGTGAGCAGCACGCCGGGCGAAGGCAGCTGCTTCACCGTGCACCTGCTGGCCGAGCCGGTGTTCCGCGGCAGCGATGGCGTGCCGTACGCCTGACGTGCGCCGGAGGGATTGGCCGCGGCCTGCCGCGGCAAGATACCGTTACCGAACGATCGAAAAACCGACCCGGAACTGGGCCGGGCCGCTGCGGTTGTAGTCGACCAGGCTTTCGCCATAGCCATTGAAGTACTGGAAGTGCAGGAAGCCGCCGGCGCCCGCATCCGCAATCAGCAGGCGCTTGAGCCGGTACGACAGGTCGACCTGCAGCGAACCCTGGCTGCCCGGATAGCTTTCTGCCTTGAGCAGCCAGCCGTCATCGTTGCCCACCTCGACGCCGAGCAGCGCATAGCCGCGATAGCGCGAAATGTCGCGGTTGGTCGGGTCGCGATCGGTGTAGTCGAATACCTTCAGCGAGGCGCCGACATGGGTGTTGTGGTCAAGGTCCCAGCGCCACGACGGCTTCACGAACAAGGTGTCGATCGAGCGGGACTCGTCGGCATCGCGACCGTTGGACTGATGTTCGTAACCGGCCTGGGCGCTGAAGGTGTGGCGCGAACCGATCTGCCGGTACGGGCCGAATTCGTAGAAGAAGCTGGGCTTGTAGACGCTGTCGCGGAACGGCTTGGAATCGGTGCTCCAGTCCCAGATCGACGTTTGCGTATAGCCGAAGTGCAGGCCGGTCAGCAGTTCGCCGACCGGAAGTTCGGTTGCCCAGCCGTCCGGGTCGAACAACCGGAACTTGAATGACAGCTGAAAGCGCGCCGTCGTGTCACCGCGCGAACCAGCCACGAAATAGACCGGCTCGTGCGTGGACAGACCCAGCCGGTTGCGGCCGAGGTTCACGACGCCGGCCGGCTCGTCAGTGGCGGCATCGGCGTTCGCGGCCCTCACTGCGGCCGGCGTCGTGACGGCCACGGCGCCGGCTGCCAGCGGCGCCGGCTTCAGTTGCACCAGCAGCACGCTGGACGCCGCGCTGGTCAGTTCGATGCGGCCGGTGCCTTCGAGATCGGTCGGGAATACCGCCGCATATTCGCGCCGGCCGGCCTCGGCCGGCGCACTCGCGCGCAATGCGACGTCGGCGGCCCGCACGCCGACGATGACGCGCGCCTTCAACGCGTCGGGCAGCGTTTCGCCAGCGGTGGAGATCACGGTCAGCGTCAGCGGCAGGCCCGGTTCGATCTGCGTCTGGCGCGTGGCGAGCAGCAGATCGGCCTGGGCGGGCAGGGTGGTCAGTGCCGCAAGCAGCCCGGCCAGCAGACCGATGGTCTGTCGGGAGAGGAAAAAAGGAGGGCGGGAAGTGCTGTGCATGGGAAAGCTCCGAGGAAGACCGCGCGATTGTGCGCCCTCCCGCCTGCTCATGCTGTCGCCGGCCCCGGCCTCCGGCTGTCACCGCACGCCTACACAGCCCGTCGCGTCACCACGACGTTTCCCGTTCCGGTGACGCGCTGATGCGGTGAATGGCCAGATCAGCACCCTCGTGCTCCTGTTCCGGATCAAGCCGGATACCGACGACAGCCTTCAGCAGGCCGTAAATGATGAAGCCGCCGACCAGTGCGATCAGCACGCCAGCGACGCTGCCCGCCAGTTGCGACATGAAACTCACATTGCCCAGACCACCCAGTGCTTCCATGCCGAAAATGCCGGCTGCAATGCCGCCCCAGGTGCCGCACAGGCCGTGCAGCGGCCACACGCCGAGCACGTCGTCGATCTTCCAGCGATTCTGGGTCAGCGTGAACATCCACACGAACAGCCCGCCGGCGACCGCGCCGGTCGCCAGAGCACCGAGCGGGTGCATCAGGTCCGATCCGGCGCACACGGCAACCAGTCCGGCCAGCGGTCCGTTGTGCGTGAAGCCCGGGTCATTGCGGCCGGCGACCAGCGCAGCCAGTGTGCCGCCGACCATGGCCATCAGCGAATTGACCGCCACCAGCCCGTTCACGCCTTCGAGCTTCTGGGCGCTCATCACGTTGAAGCCGAACCAGCCCACGGTCAGTATCCAGGCGCCCAGTGCGAGGAAAGGAATGCTCGACGGCGGATGCGCCGAAATGCCGCCGTCGCGCGAATAGCGTCCGCGCCGGGCGCCGAGCAGCAGCACCGCGGCGAGCGCGATCCAGCCGCCGACGGCGTGCACCACGATGGATCCCGCGAAGTCATGGAACGGATGGCCGAATTGCGCCTCCATCCACAACTGGAATCCGAAGTTGCCGTTCCAGACCATGCCTTCGAAGAACGGATAGAGCAGGCCGACGATCAGTGCCGTGGCCGCCACCTGCGGCCAGAAGCGTGCGCGCTCGGCGATGCCGCCGGACACGATGGCCGGAATGGCTGCCGCAAAGGTCAGCAGGAAGAAGAACTTCACCAGGTCGTAGCCGCTCGACTGGGTGAGGGCGGTCGCGCTGCCGAAGAAGCTGACACCGTAGGCGATGCCGTAGCCGACGAAGAAGTACAGCAAGGTCGAGACGCAGAAATCGACCAGGATCTTGACCAGGGCATTGACCTGATTCTTGCGCCTGACCGTGCCGACTTCGAGAAAGGCAAAACCGGCGTGCATCGCCAGCACCATGATGGCGCCGAGCAGTACGAACAACACATCGGTCGATGTCTTGAAACTTTCCATGATTCCTCCACGATTCACCGTGGCGGTGCAAAAAGCAAAGAGCGCACCAGCGGAAGGCATTCATGACGACGAATTGCACCGATCGTGTGCAGGAAAGTTGTTTCACGGAGGACGCGCCGTTGCGTGCACTGTTGCAGTGCAGAAGATCGGCCGGCCGAGGCAACGCTGCTGCGGCCCGCGTCACGCGGTATCGCACCAAATGGGTGCGTAATGGTGTGATTTACCTCAGAATGCGCGCCCTTGGTGCATCGGATGTCCTGCCTCTTCCTGGAGAAACGAGTGAAACACAGCAATTTCGGAACATTCATCGCCCACGTCGACACCCGCAATCCGGGGCAGCCGGAATACCTGCAGGCGGTAACGGAGGTCATGGAAAGCCTGTGGCCCTACATCGAAGCTCACCCGCGGCTTGCCGAACATGCGCTGCTCGACCGTCTGGTCGAACCCGAACGCGTGCTGATGTTCCGCGTGTCCTGGGTCGACGACAAAGGTGACGTGCAGGTCAATCGCGGCTACCGCATCCAGCACAACTCGGCCATCGGCCCGTACAAGGGTGGTATCCGCTTCCATCCGTCGGTGAATCTGTCGATCCTGAAGTTCCTGGCTTTCGAGCAGACCTTCAAGAACGCGCTGACCACGCTGCCGATGGGCGGCGGCAAGGGCGGTTCGGACTTCGATCCGAAAGGCCGCAGCCCGGGCGAAGTCATGCGTTTCTGCCAGGCCTTCGTGTCGGAACTGTTCCGTCACATCGGTTCCGACACCGATGTGCCGGCGGGCGATATCGGCGTCGGTGGCCGCGAGGTCGGCTTCATGGCCGGCATGATGAAGAAACTGAGCAATCGCGCCGACTGCGTGTTCACCGGCAAGGGCCTCAGCTTCGGCGGTTCGCTGATACGGCCCGAGGCGACCGGTTATGGCACGGTGTATTTCGCCGAGGAAATGCTGTGCCATGCCGGCCACTCGATGGACGGCATGCGCGTCGCGGTGTCCGGTTCGGGCAACGTCGCGCAGTACGCGATCGAAAAGGCGATGGCCTTCGGCGCGCGCGTCGTGACGGCGTCGGATTCCGCTGGCACGGTGATCGACGAGGACGGCTTCACGCCGGAGAAACTGGCCATCCTGATGGACGTGAAGAACCGCGCCTATGGTCGCATCAGCGATTACGCAAGGCAGATCGGCGCGCGCTTCGAGGCCGGTGTGCGCCCCTGGCAGGTGCCGGTCGGACTGGCCTTGCCGTGCGCGACGCAGAATGAACTGGACGAGCGCGATGCCCGCACGCTGATCGCCAATGGCGTGAAGTGCGTGGCCGAAGGTGCGAACATGCCATCGACCCTGGAAGCGGTGCGGGCATTCGAAGCGGCCGGCGTGCTGTATGCGCCGGGCAAGGCATCGAACGCCGGCGGTGTCGCGACTTCGGGTCTGGAAATGAGCCAGAACGCGATCCGGATGTCGTGGACGCGCGACGAAGTCGACGCCCGCCTGCTGCACATCATGCAGGGCATCCACGCCGCCTGCCTGCAGTACGGCAAGCGGCCGGATGGTCGCCTGAGCTATGTCGACGGTGCCAACATCGCCGGCTTCGTCAAGGTGGCCGACGCGATGCTGGCGCAGGGCGTGATCTGACAGTTGGTCAGGGCCTGTTCGCTGCGACGACGAGCAACTCGTCGTCGAGCCAGCGCGCCAGCCAGCCGCCGATCAGCGTCCGGGCATCTTCGGCGGTGACCGATTCGCACGCAGCGGCGAACGGGATACCGGATGCCATCGCCTCCAGCATCGCGGCTTCGTCGTCGCCGACCGACCGGAAGTGCGGCTGGAAGCCCTTGCGCCACACGAGCAGACTTCCCGGTTGCGTCAGCACTTCGACCGGTGGCGGGGCTTCGCTGCGGTCCATCGCGTGCCACAGGTCCAGCGTGTTGCGCGTGACAAACAACCATTGCGCCGTCGGGTGCAGGCGGAACACCACCTGCGCCCAGTCGTCGCCGTCGAAACTGCCGAGAATTTCGCCGGTGACCGGTTCGGCGTCGGCTCCGTCGAAGGCCTGGCGCATCGCCCAGTCGAGCCGGGCCAGTTCCGACACCTCGGGGTCGTCCGGCCACACCGCACCGAGCCAGTCGGCGAAGCGGTCGCCGAAGGGCCGCAGGCTGAACTGGCGTGGCGGGTGGTCGGCTATCCAGGCCAGCGCCGTCGATTCGAAGCGATCGTCGCCCAGCCATGCCCAGGTCTTGTCGAAGCTGTCCTTCAGCGTGTCGAGCAGGCGGACGCGGTAAGCATTGAAATAGATGTGCGCGCGGTCGGCCTTACCCAGACCGCCGGCGTCGGCCAGCGAATCCAGAAAGTCGTTCGGCCTGTCGTGCAGGTAATCGATGAACTGCGTCTGCAGGCTTGCGAGCGCGCTCATGCCACGGCCCTTTCGAACGGTGCGCTGTGCTTGGCGCGGATCGCGATGCGGCGGGCGCGGTCGAGTTCGCGCAGCAGTTCGGGCAGTTCCGGAATGTGGTCGTCGCGCTCGATCATCGTCGCCACGTTGCCGAACATGCCGCAGGCAATGTCATAGAGCGCCCACACTTCTTCGCACACCGGATGGTCGTGCGTATCGACCAGATGGTCGTCATGCGTCGAATGACCGGCCAGATGTATCTGCTGGATGCGGTTCGACGGCATCGCGTGCAGGAAGTCGAGCGCGTCGAAGCCGTGATTGACGCTGCTGACATAGATGTTATTGACGTCAAGCAGCAGCAGGCAATCCGCCTCGTCGGCCACCGCGCGGATGAAATCCCATTCGGTCGCATCCGACATGCCGTAGCCCAGATAGCTGGACACATTCTCGAGCACCAGCCGGCGCCCCAACTCGTGCTGCACCTGACCGATCCTGAGCACCAGCAGGCGGGCAGATTCTTCGGTGTACGGCAGCGGCAGCAGGTCATGCGAGTTGCGGCCGTTGATGCCGGTCCAGCAGATGTGATCGGAAATCCACAGTGGATCGATGCGATCGGCCAGCGCCTTCAGTCGGGCGAGGTAGTCGCGATCAAGCGGTTCGTCGGAGCCGATCGACAGCGCCACGCCGTGCATGGCCATCGGGTAGTCGGCGCGCAGCCGGTCGAGCATCGCCATCGGCTTGCCGCCGTCGACCATGAAGTTTTCCGAAATGATTTCCAGCCAGTCGAGCGGCGCCCGCTGTTCGAGCAGCGAGGCGTAGTGGGCAGGGCGCAATCCCAGCCCGAATCCGGGCGATTCACGCGTCAAGGTATTCATGGGGGCAGTCCGGTCCACCGGCGACCTTGCCGGAAAAAAACCGTTCGCGACCCGATCCCATATCCTCGCGGGTAGGCGATCGGTTCGCGAACGGTGGGAAGCAACGACAAGGGCGTGCTTACTTGGCGACCAGATCGCCGATGGTGCCGCCCTGCGTCAGGCAGTCCTTGGCCGGAACGCCCTTGAAACCGTGGCCCTTGCAGGCATTCTGGCCCTTGCAGCTGTGCTCTGCGGTGGCGCAGTCGCTGTTGCCCTTGCAGGCATGCAGGCCGTAGCAATGCACCTTGTCGCTGGCACCGATGGCCATGCCCTTCGAACCTGCCGGGGCATCCGCGGCAAAAACCGAACCGGACAGGGCGAGCGCAGCGGCAGCGGCGGCAATCGAAGCACCGAAATTCATTGTCGACATCATGTTCTCCTGGGTAATGGGCGTCTGTATGGGCGTGTGCCCGTGTGGGTCTGTGCGAGAACAACACCCGCCGGCCGGTGGCCCGCGCATTGCGCTCTCCCGCCACTAGACCCGGGTGGCATCGCGATGCTTACTTCACCCGGAGAAATTTTTCGCCGCCCGTGTATCAGGGCTTCTTCAGCGCCTCCTCATCGGACGGGGTTGCCCACGGCAACTGCTGCTTCTGCGCTTCGTCATGCCAGCGTTCTTCCTCTTCGTGGATGTAGCGCTGCGTCGTGCGCGCGTCGGTATGACGGGCGTCCTTCTGCACGAAGCGTTCGTTCATGCCGCTGTCGAGCTTGGCCGTGATGCCGGTATGGCGTCCCCAGTGCGCCGAGGCGGCGCGCAGCTTTTCGCGCTTGTGTTCCGAGACCTCGGGCAGCAGATCGGCGGCGGCGTTGAACAGCTTCTTCAGGATCTGGTTCAGCCGGCGTGCGGTGATCGGGCTGCGGTCCTTGATCGACACCAGCAAGGGGGTGAGGTCGGTGCGTTTCGGCATCGCGCTGAGTCCCAGATGCTTCCGGTAGCGCACCAGCGCATGCACCATGTCGTCGGCCACCGGCACCCGGGCCTGCTTGCCGCCCTTGCCGACGACATGCCACCACCAGCGGCCGCGCTCCTCGCGAAAGCTGTTCATGCGATGCGATTCCAGCTCTCCGGCGCGCGGTGCCAGCATGTAGAGCAGGGCGGCGATGAAGCGCGCGCGCTCGTACTCGTCGCGTTCGCCCGCCGTCTCGCGCGGCAGGGCCTCGATGGCGCGGGTGACCGCGTGCCACATTTCGGCGTCGAGAAAGCGCTCGATCTTCTGCATTTCCTCGGTCTGCGCGATGACCTCGGCCGGCCCGGTCGCCGTCATGTTCAGCTTGCGCCGGCGCTGCCGGATCAGGCCGAGCGGATTGCCGGACAGATAGCCGGCGTCCACCAGATAGGCCATCAGCGAATTGATCGCCGCGATCGACGTCAGCACCGCCGAATCCGACAGCGGACCGACGAAGGGGCGCCACGCGGGCTTCACACGCGGCACCTTGGGTGCGCACCACAGCTTCGCCGGCTGGGGGTCGGCCAGAAAGTGCAGATAGCCTTCGAAGTCCTGCCGGTTCAGGCTGGACAAGGGCTTGCCGCATTCGATCAGCGACCACAGCAGCAGCCGCTCGCATTCGCGCTGGTAGATGCGGTGCGTGCCGGGCGACTGTTCGTACTCGGTCAGGAAGCAGCGGATGGCGTCGACGTCGTGGCCGGCGGTGATCTGCAGGCGCGCGGTATCGGCACGGTTGATGCCATCGTGACCGTCGAGCGCGACCGGCACCGTGATTTCGTCCAGCGGACGGATCGGAACCGGCGGTTCCGGCGTTAACGGCAGGGCGCTTTCAGTATTCATGGCGGCGTTCGGCGGGCAGTGTCGCAGGGGCAGGGCAGGTGGATGGTAACCGGCTTGAGGAACTATCCGGCGGTTGCCCGGGTCAGGTTCGCGTCAGCAAACAACGCGATCATCCGGACGGAGAAAAACGCAAGCCTGTCGCGCTCCCGCCTGTCGAGACATGCGGCGCAAACAGGTTATCCTTCGGCCGGTCCGATGCACAGCCCGACCCCGCTTCACCCATGAATCCACTTGCCACCATAGTGCTGCTGCCCCTTCTGGCAGGCACGTTGCTGTGTTTCGGCCTCGGCCGGGACAACTCGCCCGCCCGCCGCACGCTGACCGCCCTGGCGGCCGGGAGCGTGACGGTTGCCGCGCTCGCGCTGCTGCTTTCGCTCGCGCCGCAGGTACTGGCCGGTCAAACGCTGATCGCCCACACCGACTGGGTGCCATCGCTCGGCCTGTCCATCGGCTGGCGGCTCGACGGCCTGGCCCTGCTGTTTGCGCTGCTGATCACCGGCATCGGCCTGCTGATCGTCATCTACGCGCATTTCTATCTGGCGGCATCGGACCCGGCCGGCAAGTTTTACACGCTGCTGATGCTGTTCATGGCCGCCATGCTCGGTGTGGTCATGTCGGACAACATCATGCTGCTGGTGGTGTTCTGGGAACTGACCAGCGTGTCGTCCTTCCTGCTGGTCGGCTACTGGGGCCACAAGGAAGAGGCGAGGGCCGGTGCGCGCATGGCGCTGGCGGTCACCGGCGGCGGCGGTCTGGTCATGCTGGCCGGCTTCATCCTGCTCGGTCAGGTCGCCGGCACCTACGAACTGAGTGAGCTGCTGACGCGCGGCGACCTCATCAAGGCCGACCCGCTGTATCCGCTGCTGCTCGGGCTGATTCTGGTCGGCTGCTTCACCAAGAGCGCGCAGGTGCCCTTCCATTTCTGGCTGCCGGAAGCGATGGCGGCGCCGACGCCGGTATCGGCCTATCTGCATTCGGCCACCATGGTGAAGGCCGGCGTGTTCCTGCTGGCGCGGCTCTATCCGGCGCTCGGCGGCACCGACCTGTTCGAGGGCGTGGTCGCCAGCTTCGGTCTCGCCACGGTCGCCTTCGCCGCCTGGGTGGCGATTTTCAAGCACGACATGAAGGCGCTGCTCGCCTACTCGACGGTCAGCCACCTCGGCTTCATCACCTTCCTGATCGGGCTGGGCTCGCCGCTGTCGGCGGTGGCCGCGGTGTTCCATGTGCTGAATCACGCCACCTTCAAGGCGGCGCTGTTCATGAGCGCCGGCATCATCGACCACGAAACCGGCACGCGCGACCTGCGCCGTCTCGGCGGCCTTTACCGGCTGATGCCCTGGACGGCCACGTTCGCCATGACGGCCGCCGCGGCGATGGCCGGCATTCCGCTGTTCAACGGTTTCCTGTCGAAGGAAATGTTCTTCCACGAAGCGGTCGAGTCGACGCTGCCGTGGGGCGTGGCGGTGCCGGTGATCGCCACGCTTGCCGGCATCTTTTCGATGGCCTACTCGGTGCGACTGGTGCATGCCACCTTCTTCAATGGCGCACCGAAGGATCTGCCGCCGGACGCGCACCCACATGACCCGCCGATCGGCATGCTGGCGCCGGTCGCGCTGCTGGCTGTGCTGTGCGTCGTCGTCGGTGTGTTGCCGGCCGTGACCTACGGCCCGCTGGTTCAGGTCGCAGCCAGTGCATTGCTCGGCACCGCGCCGCCCGAGTATCACCTGGCGATCTGGCACGGCTTCAATCTGCCGCTGCTGATGAGCGCCATTGCAGTGGCGGGCGGTCTGGCGCTGTATTTCACGCTGCAGAAATCGTTCGGCCTGCCCGGCTACACACCGCAGCGCTGGTCAGGCAAAGCCAGCTTCACCTGCCTGATGGACAGCCTGTTCGCCCTCGCCGCCCGGCTCACCGGCCGCATCGAAAACGGCTCTCTACAGCGCTCGCTGGCGCTGATGGTGCTGCTGGTGCTGATACTGGCGGTGGCGCCTTTCGGCGCGGCAGACAGACTGCCGGAAGCCGGCAGCCGCACATTGCTCGACGCACCGCCACTGGCCATCGTCGTGTGGGCGTTGCTGCTCGCAGCGGGTGCAGCACTGGTGTGGACGCACCACGCACGCTTCCAGGCCGTCGTGCTGACCGGCGTCGTCGGCCTCGTGACCGCGCTTACGTTCGTCGCGCTGTCAGCGCCCGATCTGGCACTGACCCAGCTGTCGGTCGAAGTGGTGTCCACGGTGCTGCTGCTGATGGGGCTTGCGTTGCTGCCGCAGACCTCGCCGCGCGAATCGACGTCGCTGCGCCATGGCCGTGACGCCGCGCTGGCGCTGGCAGCCGGCGGCGGCGTGGCGGCGCTGGCCTGGCTGATGCTGACGCGTGACCATTCGTCGATCTCCTGGTTCTTCCTCGACAACACCTTGCCCGGCGGCGGCGGCACCAATGCGGTGAACGTCATCCTGGTCGATTTCCGCGGCTACGACACCTTCGGTGAAATCACCGTGCTCGGCATTGCCGCGCTGGGCGCGCTGGCGCTGCTCGATGGCCTGCGCGTGAAGCGGCCGACCGTCGATACGGCCGGGCGTGCATGGACCTTCGAACAGCAGCCACTGATGCTGCGCGTGGCGGCACGCATCGTGCTGCCGCTGGCGCTGGTCGTATCGGCCTACATTTTCTGGCGCGGCCACAACCTGCCGGGTGGCGGCTTCATCGCCGGCCTGGTCACCGCGGTGGCGCTGGTGCTCCAGTTCATGGCGCTCGGTCAGGCGCGTGCCGAATCGGTGCTGCATGGTGCGGCCGGGCGGCGCTTCAGCCGCTGGATCGGCAGCGGCCTCGCGATCGCCGGGCTGACCGGTGTCGGCGCCTTCGTGTTCGGCAAACCGTTCCTGACCAGCGCGCACGGACACCCGACGGTTGCGGTGCTGGGCGAACTGCCGCTGGCCAGCGCAGCCGTGTTCGACCTCGGGGTGTACATCACCGTGGTCGGTGCAACGCTGCTGATGCTGTCGGTGCTGGGCGCCGCCAGCAAGGAGAGTCACGGATGAATGTGAGCATGGAATTTCTGGTCGCCAGCGGCATCGGCTGGGTCACCGCCTGCGGTGTGTTCCTGATGCTGCGCGGCCGCAGCTTTCCGGTCGTGCTCGGCCTGACGCTGATCGGCTATGCGGTGAATGTGTTCATCTTCGCGATGGGCCGGCTGTGGACCGGTGCGCAACCCATCATCGGCAACGGCGAGGTGGTGGCCGATCCGCTGCCGCAGGCACTGGTGCTGACCGCCATCGTCATCGGTTTCGCGACGACCGGTTTCGTCATCGAACTGGCACTGCGCAGCCATCATGAGTCGGGTACCGACCAGGTCGACGGCAAGGAGCCTGGCGCATGAGCATGTTCAGCCTGATTTCGCCGCATCTGCCGGTGCTCACCGTGCTGCTGCCTGCCTTCACTGCGATGTTGCTGGTGCTGATCGGCGACAGTCGCGAACGCCTGGTGCTGGCGCGGCGCATCGCGCTGGCTTCGGTCACGCTCGGCCTGCTGCTGGCGCTCAAGCTTGCGCTCGATGCGAATGGCGGCGAGTTGCGCGTGTATCGCGTCGGCGACTGGCCGGCTCCGTTCGGCATCGTGCTGGTGGTCGACCGGCTGTCGGCGCTGATGCTGGTGCTCACGCAGGCGGTCGCGCTGCCGGTGCTGCTGTATGCGAGCGGCGGCTGGGACAGTCACGGCCGGCATTTCCACGCGCTGATCCAGTTCCAGCTGATGGGTCTGTGCGGCGCCTTCGTCACCGGTGACCTGTTCAACCTGTTCGTGTTTTTCGAAGTGCTGCTGATCGCCTCCTACGTGCTGCTGGTGCATGGTCAGGGCAAGGAGCGCTTCCGGGTCGGCGTGCACTACGTGGCGATCAATCTTGCCGCGTCGGCGCTGTTCCTGATCGGTGTGGCACTGATCTATGCGGTCACCGGCACGCTGAACATGGCCGATCTGGCGCAGCGCGTGCCGCTGGTCAACGGCGACGAGGCGCTGGTGCTGAAGGCGGCGGCGCTCATCCTGCTGGTGGTATTCGGTGTCAAGGCAGCGATGCTGCCGCTCTACCTGTGGCTGCCGGCGACCTATGCCGCGGCCAGCGCGCCGGTGGCGGCACTGTTCGCGCTGATGACCAAGGTCGGCGTCTACAGCATCGTGCGCGTGCACGGCGTCATTTTCGGCGCCGAGGGTGGCGCCTCGGCGCTGGTGGCCGAGCCCTGGCTGCTGCCGCTGGCGCTGGGTACCAGCGCGCTGGCCGTGTTCGGCGCGCTGGCCGCGCAGACACTGCCGCGGCTGGTCGCCTATCTCACGATCGCGTCGGTCGGCACGATACTGGCATCGCTCGGACTGTTCAGCACGGCCGCCTGGTCTGCCGCGATGTATTACATGGCACACAGCACGCTGGTCATCGCCGCACTGTTCCTGCTGGTCGAACTGGTCGCTTCGCAGCGCGGCGACGCCGACAGCCGGCTCGAGCCCGGCGCGCCGGTGGCGCAACCGGTGCTGCTCGGTCTGATGCTGCTGCTGGCCGCCGCGTCGGCCGCCGGCCTGCCGCCACTGCCCGGCTTCATCGGCAAGCTGATGGTGTTGCAGGCGTCCAGCGGTCACGATGCGCAGGTGTGGATCTGGATCGTCGTGCTGTCGGTCGGTTTCCTGACGCTGGTCGGGCTGGCGCGCGCCGGCAGTCTGCTGTTCTGGAGCACGCGCCCCGAGTTGGCGGGCACCGGTACCGCCGCGGGCGCCAGCAGCAAGCTGGTGTTCGCCACGATCGCACTGCTGGTTGGCGGCGTTGCCATGACCGTGCTGGCTGATCCGCTCAAGCGCTACACCGATGCCGCGGCCGCACAGCTGACCGACCATCGCGCCTACGCGCTCGGCGTGCTGGGCGGCGAGGGCGTCGACACCACGCGGCCCTATGTTTTCCCGCGACCGGCGGCAGGCGGTCCGGCGGGGCAGGGCACGGAAGGAGAGCCGTGATGGCGACTGGAACATCCCACCCGAAGCGCTGGCTGGCGCACCCTTTCATGTCGGCCACCATCGCTGCCAGCTGGCTGCTGCTGCAGCAGTCGTTCGCCGTGCCGCAACTGATTACCGCCGCGGTGCTCGCGCTGGTGTTGCCACGCGTACTGGCGGGTTTTCTCGGACCGCAGGTGAAGGTGTCGTCGTGGGCGACTGTCGTGCGCTTCACCGGCATCGTGCTGTGGGACATCGTGGTGTCCAACATCACGGTCGCGAAAATCGTGCTCAATCCGGCGCGCGAACCGCGGCCCGCCTGGGTGCCGGTGTCGCTGGACATCCGGCATCCGAACGGAATTGCCTTGCTGGCGACCATCATCACGACCACACCGGGCACGGTGTCGTGCGTGATCGACGAGGACCGCCACGAAATCCTGGTGCATGCGCTCGACTGCACTGACCCGGCCGCGCTGGCGCAGGACATCAAGAACCGTTACGAACGACCGCTGCGGGAGATTTTCGAATGATGCCGCTGGCTCTCGACATTGCCGTCGCCGCCGTTGCACTGGCCATGTTGCTGTGCGCATTCCGCCTGTTCCGTGGTCCGGAGGTGACCGACCGCCTGCTGGCGCTCGATACGCTCTACATCAATGTGGTGGCGCTGGTCGTGCTGCTGGGCATCCGCCAGCAGACCGAACTGCTGTTCGAGGCGGCGTTGATTGTCGCCATGCTGGGTTTCGTGTCGACGGTGGCGCTGGCGCGCTACCTCACACGCGGCGACGTGATCGAGTAAGGCATCTATATATGGACACCCTGCATCCGCTGGTCGACGCCCTGATATCGCTGATGCTCGTCATCGGCGCGCTATTCACGCTGGTCGGCGGCATCGGTCTGGCGCGCTTCGGCGATTTCTTCATGCGCCTGCACGCACCGACCAAAGCCACGACGCTGGGCGTTGGTGGCGTGCTGATCGCCGCGATGATCTACAGCTGGGCCAGCGGCCGCTTCGGCGTGCCCGAACTGCTCATCACCTTGTTCCTGTTCATTACCGCGCCCGTATCAGCCAATCTGATGGCCAAGGCCGCGCTGCATCTGAAGGTGCAATCAAAGGCAGGTCGTCCGGCGGTCTTCGACGACGGCGCGGAAACCCCGGGCAAGCAAGGCTGAGCGGGCCAACAGGTTTCTGCAAGCACTCGCAGCCCGAATCCTTAAGTTCTGAAAATTACTGTTTTCAGAAGTTAAAAGAATTGTCGACGGAGTATCCGCATCTGCGCTCCGCAACGGTACGCGTGCCCGAACAACCGGCTGCGACCGGTCGCAGCCCTTCACGACGGCTGCGCGAAGTTCGTGCCGTTCAGCGCATCGCGCGCCGGTAGGTCACCACCAGCACATCGCGCCAGGCCGGTTTCAACGGGTCCAGCGGATGGATCGGCGTTACGCCATGGAGCGCACGCTGATCATTGACCAGCGCCGCGTCGCACGGCGCGGTCAGCGTGAAGCTGTCCAGCGGAGCGCCTTCGGGCGAGAAGATTTCGGTGGTGCCGCTTTCGACGTTCTCGCGCCGCACCATCATCACCAGAACGAAATCGACGCCGTCGCGATGCACGCCTTCCGGTGTCGGCTTGCCGGCCCCGTCGGGCAGTGCCTCGATGCGGAACTGGTGCACTTCGATGTGCGCCGGCGCGCCCGGATGCAGGCGCTGGAACACGCCCAGGCCGAGCCGGATCGCGGTCTGCATGGTCGCGCCCTGCATCACCTCGGGTGCGATCGGTGCGAAATGGCGTGCGACGCCACCATTCAGGTTGTTGTAGTCGAGGCTCTGGTAATGCGGCTGATGTGGCTCGAGCACCGCGTCGAGACTGTCGGCCGGCGCGCTCAGCACCGCGTAACGCCGGCGGCGGTAGCGGCCGCCGTCCGCCATGTAGGTATCGCGCTCCAGCGAGCCCCAGCTGGCGGCAAAACGGTCCCAGTCGCTGTTCCAGCCTGCTTCGAGGCTGGCCAGACCGTTTTTCGTGTGATCGGCCGGCAGGAAGCAGAAATCATGCGTGGCGATGCATTCCGCGAGGGCATGCGGATCGTCGCCGTGGGTGGTGTGTGCGGGCATGAACGGGGCCGGGCGAAAAAACGCGAAGCCGCAGACGATACTCCGCGCGACCGGACAACGCATGTCCGCCGCCAATTAGAATCATGGCTTCGCCTGGAATGACGTCACATGCCCCGCTTCTGCGCCAACCTGTCACTGTTGTTCACGGAGCAGCCCTTCGTCGGGCGCTATGCCGCCGCTGCGCGCGCCGGGTTCACCGGTGTCGAATGCCACTTTCCTTACGGCGTGCCAGTCGAGGCACTGGCCGACGAATTGCAGGCCCACCAGCTCGAACAGGTCCTGTTCAATCTGCCCCCCGGCAACTGGCCCGCCGGCGAGCGCGGCATTGCATGCCTGCCGGACCGGGTGGATGAATTCGAAGCGGGGGTCGGGCAAGCACTTGATTACGCGCGCGTGCTGGGTTGCCGGCGCATCAATTGCCTGGCCGGTCTGGCGCCGGACGGCGCGGACCGTACGGAACTGCTGGCAGTACTGGAACGCAACCTGCGCTTCGCCGCGCGCGCGCTGTCGCGCGAGGGCATCGAACTGATGGTCGAACCGATCAATACACGCGACATGCCGGGCTTCCTGCTGAACCATTCGGCCGAAACGCTGGCGCTGATCGAACGGGTCGGCGAGCCGAATGTGAAGCTGCAGTACGACGTCTATCACATGCAGATCATGGAAGGCGACCTCGCCCGCACGCTGCAACGCGAACTCGCGCGCATCGGCCACGTGCAGATCGCCGACAACCCCGGCCGCCACGAACCGGGCAGCGGCGAGATCAATTACCCCTTCCTCTTCGACTGGCTCGATCGCATCGGCTACACCGGCTGGGTCAGCGCCGAATACATTCCCGCCGGCGACACGGAGGCCGGCCTGGGCTGGATGCGGGCCTGCGCCCATGTCGGAGGGTGACCGGGCCGAGTGCGTTGTTGGGCATCGCTGCGCTCACCCCAACCTACGGTCGGTGCCGGGGGCCGGTGTTTCGCTCAGCCCGACCTGCGGTGGGTAGCGGGAGCGAGGTGCTGGCGGGGTCGTAGGTTGGGGTGAGCGCAGCGATGCCCAACATCCACTCCCTCACCCCGCCCCCATCGTAGGTTGGGGTGAGCGCAGCGATGCCCAACACCCCCGTCCCAGATCGGCAGCGCCCTACTTCACTGCGTTCGGGAAGAACAGCTGCTGGCCGTCTATCCTGTAGTCGGCGATGGCGGCCTGGCCGTCGGCCGACACCACCCACTCGATGAACGCCTGACCATCGGCCTTCTTCACGTGCGGGTGCTTGTCCGGATTGACCAAAATCACGCCGTACTGGTTGAACAGGCGCTTGTCGCCCTCGACCGACACGGTCAGGTCGGCGCGGTTCTTGAACGACAGCCAGGTACCGCGGTCGGCCAGGATGTAGGCGTTCATCGATGCCGCGGTGTTGAGCGCCGCGCCCATGCCGGAGCCGGTGTCGCGGTACCAGGCGCCCTTCGCCGCGTCGAGGTCGACGCCAGCCGCCTTCCACAGCCGCAACTCGGCGGCATGCGTGCCACTCTTGTCGCCGCGCGATACGAACGGCGCCTGCGCCGCCTGTATCGTCTTCAGTGCTTCGGTGATGTCCTTGCCGCCACCGACCTTGGCCGGGTCCGATTTCGGTCCGACCAGGATGAAATCGTTGTACGTGACCTCCTGGCGCTTCACGCCGAATCCTTCGGCGATGAATTTCTCTTCCGCCACCTTGTCATGCACGAACACGACGTCGGCGTCGCCGCGACGTGCCATGTCCAGCGCCTGACCGGTGCCGAGTGCGACCACGCGCACCTCGATGCCGGTCTTCGCCTGGAACGCCGGCAGCAGGTGCTTGAACAGGCCCGACTGTTCGGTCGAGGTGGTCGACGACACGGTGATGAAGCGGTCGGCTGCGCTGGCGAACGGGGCGCCCATCGCGATGGCGGCAGCCACCGCGGAGGCGATGAAGGAACGGCGGATCAGGTCCATGAAAGCTCTCCTCTGAGGTAATTCCCGGCTTCGGCCGAGCGTGGTGACGCAAAGAATTCAGCGACCGGCGTGTGTTCGGTGATGCGTCCGGCGTCGACGAACACGACGTCGTCGGCCAGGCGACGCGCCTGACCGAGGTGATGGGTGACCATGACGATGCTGCAGCCTTCGTCGGCGATGACGCGGATCAGCCGCTCGACTTCGGCCGCTGCACCCGGGTCGAGACTGGCAGTCGGCTCGTCGAGGAACAGCACGCGCGGGCGCAGCGCCCAGGCCCTGGCCAGTGCGGCGCGCTGCTGTTCGCCGCCGGACAGCACGCGCGCCGGCCGGTCGGCCAGCGCGGTCAGGCCGACACGCTCGAGCACGTCGAGCGCGCGCGCGCGCCGCGCGGCCGACGGCACGCCGGCCAGATCGAGCGCATAGATGACGTTCTCCAGCACACTGCGCCGCAGCATGATCGGCCGCTGGAACACCATGGCCTGCGCCGGGCGGCCGCTGCCTCCGTTCCACAGGATGCGGCCGGCGCTCGGTTCGATGAGCCCGTGCATCAGACGCATCAGCACGCTTTTGCCGGCGCCGTTGGGACCGAGGATGAGCGTGCGCCGCCCTGCTTCGATGCGCAGCGACACGTCGCGGATGAGCGTGCGGTCGCCTGCGTCGTAGCGCAGTGCGTCGAGCGTGAGGAGCGCGTCAGCCATAACGACGCACCGCCCATTCGCGCACTGCGTGCGCCAGCGCATTGAGCAGCAGCACGATGGCAATCAGGATGAAACCGAGCGCCAGCGCAAGCGGCAGGTCGCCCTTGCTGGTTTCGAGTGCGATGCTGGTGGTCATGACGCGGGTGACGCCGTCGATGTTGCCGCCGACGATCATCACCGCACCGACCTCCGCCACCGCCCGGCCGAGTCCGGCCAGCACCGCAGTGCTGAGCGAGAAGCGGGTATCGACCAGCAGGGTGAAGGCGGCACGTGGCGTCGAGGCACCGAGCGAACGCAGCTGTTCTTCGTAGTCGCGCCACGCGTCGGCGACGATCTGGCGCGACAGCGCGGCGACGATGGGTGTGATCAGCACCACCTGCGCGATCACCATCGCGGTCGGCGTAAACAGCAGGCCGAAGGAACCGAGCGGGCCGGCGCGCGAAAGCAGCAGGTAGACCAGCAGCCCGATCACCACCGGCGGCAACCCCATCAGGCCGTTCAGGATGACGGTCAGCGGCTTGCGACCCGGAAAGCGCCCGACCGCCACCGCTGCGCCGATCGGCAGGCCGATGCAGGACGCGAGAAACACGGCCGTCAGGCTGACCTGCAGGCTGAGCGCCACGATGCCCAGCAGTTGTGGATCGCCGGCGAGCACCAGCCCGCCTGCGGTCACGAAGCTTTCGCCGAGCGTGCTCATGCCGGTCCGGATACCGATGCACCCGCTTGCAGGCGCGTCAGTCGGTCGGTCAGGCGTCGCCAGCGAAAACCCATTATCTGCATTCGGAAACACATAAGATCGACATAAGATCGCGGAAGCTATCGCCACACGACAAGGTTTCCTATATGTCTGAAAATGCCGTAACCACACCGCGGCTCGGGATCGAGTGGGATTTCGGTCCCGATGCACCGGCCGGCATCGGCCGGCTGCTGTCGCTGCTCGCCGCGATCGAAATGACCGGTTCGATCGCCGCTGCGGCGCGCCACGGCGGATTTTCGTATCGCAACGCCTGGGGGCTGATCAACGCCTGGCAGGGGTACTTCGGCCAGACGCTGATTTCGACCGCGCGCGCCAGTGGCTCGACGCTGGACGACTTTGCCCGCCAGTTGCTGGCCGTCGACCGCGATGCCCGGCAGTCGCTCGCCGCCGCGCTGCACACGGCCAGCCAGCCGATGCGCGCACTGCCCCGGCACGCATCCAGTGGTGTCGCGGGCGCACTGCGCATCGCTGCCAGCCATGATCCGCTGCTGAACGACCTGATCCGCCAGCTGCGCCACGACGGCGGCAGCGCAAGCTTGAGCACGCACGGCAGCCTGGAAGCGCTGCTTGCGCTGGCTGCGCGCCGCTGCGACATCGCCGGCTTTCACTGCCCGATCGGCGAACTGGGTCGCGACATCTGGGCGCTCTACCTCGCGCAGCACGGCTTGCCGCGGCTGCGCCTGCTCGGCTTCGCGCGCCGCACGCAAGGTTTGATCCTCGCCCGTGGCAATCCCCGGGGCGTGCGCGGGCTGAGCGATCTGTCGCGTGCCGACCTGCGCTTTGTGCATCGTCAGCCCGGCGCCGGCACGCGGCTCGCGTTCGACCAGCTGGCGCGTCAGGCGGGGCTCGATACCCGGGCGCTGAACGAGGGCGACGAAGAGCACACCCATGCCGCGGTGGCGGCACTGATCGCCAGCGACGAGGCTGATGCGGGCCTGGGCCTGGAGGCCTTCGCGCGACGACTGGGCCTGGAATTCCTGCCGCTGTTCGAGGAAATGTACTTTCTGGCGTTGCGCGACGGCCCGGCCTCTCGTCGCACGCTGGACGTGCTGGGCAGCCTGCTGCGCCGGCCCGACTGGCAGGCACGGGCGCAGGACATGAGCGGCTATTCGCTCGACGATGCGGGCGTCGAATACGACGTGCCGGAGGCCGAACGACTGCTGTTCGGCCTTTGATGCCCTGCCCGTCAGCGCTGGCTGTCGCGTGTCTGCAGCAGCCGCGCACGCACCGGGTGGTCGCCCGGCAACAGTTCGACCAGCCGCTCCACCGCGTCGACCGCTTCGGGCGACTGACCGAGATGGGTCAGCAGCAGGTCCGGGTCGTCGATGCGGAAGATGGCGTCCGACAACCGTGATTCGAGGCAGTCGCGCCAGGTGCGCAGCAGCGGGCTTTCGGTGCGCGGCAGAAAGTCGCCGCGATAGCCGGCCAGCGCGGCCTCGACGCGACCGGCATTCAGCGCCTGTTCCAGATCCATGAAGTCGGCCTGCCAGTTCACCAGCAGGCGATAGGGGCGTGAGCCGATCGCCCCGCCAAGCCGTTCGCGCAGTTGCGACACTTCGGTCTTCAGCGTGGCTGCACCGACCGTGCGGTCGCCGTAGATGGCCGCGTGCAGCCGTTCCAGATCCATGCCTTCCGGATGCAGTGCCAGCAGGCAGAGGATTTCCATCTGCCGCGGCGACAGCGGCAGCACCTTGCCGTGTATCGAGGCCTGCGGTGTGCCGAGCATGCGCAGGCGCAGTACCGGCGCCTGGCTGACCACTTGCAGGGCCTGCGACACCCGCTCGGCGAAATGTTCGACCGCATGCAGCGCCAGCGGCGAGTGGCGGTTCCAGGTGGTCGACAGGTCGACCACGCCCATCACCTCGCCGCTGATCGTGTCGCGCACCGGGGCGGCATAGCACACCCAGTCCTGCACCGCCGGAATGAAATGTTCGGCCGAAAACACACTTGCCGGTCGCCGATGACGCAGCGCCAGCGCCAGCGCATTGGTGCCGACCGAACGTTCGTCCCAGCGGCCACCGGGCACGAAGTGCACGCGCTCGGCGCGGTTGCGCATGCTGCGGCTGCAACCGGTCCACAGCAGGCGGCCATCTGCGTCGCTGACCGCTGCCACCATGCCGCTTTCGATCGCCACCGTTTCCAGCTCGTCGACGCAGGCGACCAGCGCCTGGCCGTAGGCGGAACCGGTCCAGTCCGGCGCGGTGTCGTCGAGCGGTGCCGCCGAGCAGGTTTCGGACACGACTTCGCGCGAACGTTGCCACGAGCCGGCAATGTCCATGCCCACCACGACGATGTGTTCGCCGGTGCTGCGCTCACCGCGCCGCAGCGATTCGATGCGCCGCCGGCGATCCGCAAGCCGGCCTGCCGTATTGTTCATATGCCTCCTCCACCTACCGGATACCTACCCCGCACGGACTAGCGTGCAGGCCGACCCTGTGTTCTTGTGCCGCGCATTCGACGTCGGCCGCAGGGCAACCGATCATTCGAGGAGACAGATAATGCGCTACGCCGACCCCGGTCAACCCGGTTCCAAACTCACTTTCAAGGCCCGCTACGACAATTTCATCGGCGGCGAGTGGGTACCGCCAGTTGAAGGCCAGTACTTCGACAATACGACACCGGTCACCGGCAAGGTGTTCTGCCAGGTTGCCCGTTCGCAGGCCGCCGATATCGAACTGGCGCTGGACGCCGCCCACAAGGCGCGCGAAGGCTGGGCACGCACTGCGCCGGCGCAACGCGCCGCCGTGCTGTTCAGGATCGCCGACCGCCTCGAAGCCAACCTCGAGTTGCTGGCCGTCGCCGAAACCTGGGAAAACGGCAAACCGGTGCGAGAAACCCTGGCGGCCGACATCCCGCTCGCGATCGACCACTTCCGCTATTTCGCCAGCTGCATCAGGGCGCAGGAAGGCGCGCTGTCGGAAATCGACGAAACCACCGTTGCCTACCATTTCCACGAACCGCTGGGCGTTGTCGGCCAGATCATTCCGTGGAACTTCCCCATCCTCATGGCTGCGTGGAAAATCGCCCCGGCTCTGGCTGCGGGCAACTGCATCGTGATGAAGCCGGCGGAACAGACCCCGGTCAGCCTGCTCGTCCTGATCGAACTGATCCAGGACCTGCTGCCGCCGGGCATCCTGAACATCGTCAACGGCTTCGGCATCGAAGCCGGCAAGCCGCTGGCCACCAACAAGCGCATCGCGAAGATCGCCTTCACCGGCGAAACTACGACCGGCCGACTGATCATGCAATATGCTTCCCAGAACATAATCCCCTCGACCGTGGAGCTGGGCGGCAAGTCGCCGAACGTGTTCTTCGACGACGTGATGGACGCCGACGACGACTACTTCGACAAGTGCCTCGAAGGTTTCGCGATGTTCTCGCTGAACCAGGGCGAAGTGTGCACCTGCCCGAGCCGTGCGCTGGTCCAGGAAAACATTGCTGACAAGTTCATCGAGCGCGCCATTGCCCGCGTGAACAAGGTGCGCGGCGGTCACCCGCTGGACACCGACACCATGATCGGCGCCCAGGCCAGTTCCGACCAGCACGAAAAGATCCTGTCGTACATCGACATCGGTCGCAAGGAAGGCGCGGAAGTGCTGACCGGCGGCAGCGTGCGCAAGGAAGCGGAAGCGGGCGGCTACTACATCCAGCCGACCGTGCTGAAGGGGCACAACAAGATGCGCGTGTTCCAGGAAGAAATCTTCGGGCCGGTGCTGGCGCTGACCACCTTCAAGGACGAAGCCGACGCGCTGGCCATCGCCAACGACACGCTGTACGGTCTGGGTGCCGGCCTGTGGTCGCGTTCGGTGCATCGCACCTACCGCATGGGCCGCGCCATCCAGGCCGGCCGCGTATGGACCAACTGCTATCACCTGTATCCGGCGCATGCTGCGTTCGGTGGTTACAAGCAGTCGGGCATCGGCCGCGAAAACCACAAGATGATGCTGGACCACTACCAGCAGACTAAGAACCTGCTGGTGAGCTACTCGACGAAGGCGCTCGGATTCTTCTGATCCTGCGAGGGGGCAGCTCGGTCCGGATCGCCGCGGCAAGGTGAGCCGGATCGGTGAAGGGGCGGACGGTGCAGATCGTTCGCCTCTTCGTCCATCCGGAATGGTTATATTTATAAAAATATACAATTAATCATTGATTTGCATCGATTATCTCGATTCAACTTCATGATTTGCGAGGCAACATCATGGTGACCCGCGTATCCGCCACACCGCTGGCGCTGGACTGGATAGAGCGGCTGGCGCGCAAGCACGGCCCGCTGATGTTCCATCAGTCGGGTGGCTGCTGCGACGGCAGCGCGCCGATGTGCTATCCGCAGGGCGAATTCACGCTCGGCAGTTCCGATGTGCAACTGGGCGAAATCGGCGGCATGCCGTTCTGGATGAGCGAATCCCAGTTCGAGTACTGGCAGCACACCCATCTGATCATCGACGCGGTGCCCGGGCGGGGCGCCGGCTTTTCGATCGAATCACCGGAAGGCATCCGCTTCCTGACCCGCTCGCGGCTGTACGAGCCGCACGAGGAAGCCGAACTGGTGCTGCTGGGCGCGCCGGCGCACGGCTGACGCCGCGCCCGGACGGCCTCACTCCGCCTGCAGGAAGCGCTCGACCAGCCGTGTCCAGTACGCCACGCCGAGCGGAATGACCGCATCGTTGAAGTCGTAGCGCGGGTTGTGCAGCATGCAGCCGCCGCCTTCTTCGTGGCCCGGGCGCGACCCGGCATCCGGTCCGCCGCCGTTGCCGAGCCAGATGTAGCAACCGGGCTTGCATTCGAGCATGTAGGCAAAATCCTCCGCGCCCATGCTGGGCGGGTAGTCGGTGCGCACGCTGGCGTCGCCAAGCAGCTCACGCCCCACGGACGCACAGAAGGCCGCCTCGGCCGAGGTGTTCACGGTCGGCGGATAGCCGCGCCGGTAGCTGACCGCAACCGTCACCCCGTGCGCCGCCGCCACACCTTCCGCGACACGCCGGATGCCCGCTTCGAGCTGGTCGCGCACCTCGGGCGAAAACGCGCGCGCCGTGCCGCGCAGCGTGGCCGACTGCGGAATGACGTTGTAGGCCTCGCCGCCATGGAACTGCGTGATGCTGACCACGCCGCAGTCGACCGGCGACACATTGCGCGACACGATGGACTGCAGCGCCTGCACGATGGCCGCGCCGGCCAGCACCGGGTCGGCGCCCAGATGCGGCATCGCGGCGTGCGCGCCACGACCTTCGATGACGATTTCGATCTCGTCGCTGCTGGCCATGGCCGGCCCGTCATGCACCGCCATTTCCCCGACCGGCAGGCCGGGCCAGTTGTGCAGGCCGAACACCGACTGCATCGGAAAGCGCTCGAACAGGCCGTCGGCGATCATCGCCGCCGCGCCGCCCCTGCCCTCCTCGGCCGGCTGGAAGATGACATTCACCGTGCCGTCGAAACAGCGGGTCGCCGCCAGATATTCGGCCGCCGCCAGCAGCATCGCGGTATGGCCGTCGTGACCGCAGCCGTGCATGCGTCCGGTATGGGTCGAACGATGGGCGAAGGTGTTCTGTTCGGTCATCGGCAGCGCATCCATGTCGGCGCGCAGGCCGATCGCCGCCTTGCCGGGGCCGGCGCGCAGCACGCCGACCACACCGGTGCGGCCGATGCCCTCATGCACTTCGATGCCGGACGCGCGCAGCGTGCGCGCCACGATGGCGGCGGTGCGCGTTTCCTCGTAGGCCAGTTCCGGGTGGGCATGCAGGTCGCGCCGGATCGACGTCCAGCGCGCATGACGCTCGCCCAGTGCCTCGACCAGCGGATGCAGGCTGCTGTCGGCGGGGCTCACTGCAATTCCTCGACTTCGGAAAACATGGCCGCCTGCCCGCAGAACTGGCCGTCGGCATCGAGCACCTTCCACACCGTGGCGTGGCTGATGCGGAAAAGCGTGCCGTCGCGGCGCACCCGCACGCCGCAGTAGTCGCTGATGTAGCCCTGCTGGGTCACCATTTCGAGCAGACGGGCGCGCTCGTCACGTTCCGGCTCGCGCGCGGACAGGCGCGAAGGCAGCGTGACGAATTCGTCCCACGCGTAGCCGAACAGTCGCTGCGCGAACAGGTTGGCGTAATTGAAGACCGGATCCGGCTGGGTGCCGTGCGACACCAGTGCGAAGTGCGCGTTGTACAGCGTGAGCGCATCCGACGGCAGCCGCTGGCCGGTCAGGCGCTCGAAGCTTTCGGCCAGCAGCCGGCTGTGTTCGCGCAGGAACTTGTGATCGGGCATCGCGCTCATGAAGCGAACGATACCATCGCCACCATGCGCCACGACCTCATCATTCTGCGCCCGGAAGGGCTTTACTGCCCTGCCGGCGACTTCTTCATCGATCCCTGGCGACCGGTGGATCGCGCCATCATCACGCATGCCCACGCCGACCATGCGCGCACCGGGCACCGCCGATATCTGGCCAGCGCCGAGGGCGAGCGGGTGCTGCGCGCGCGGCTGGGCGACATCACGCTGCAGACGCTGCCCTGGGGCGAACGCATATATATAGGGGATGCGGCAGTGTCGCTGCACCCGGCCGGTCACGTGCTCGGTTCGGCACAGGTCAGGGTCGAGGTCGCTGGCGAGGTTTGGGTCGCCTCGGGCGACTACAAACTCGAGCCGGACGCGACCTGCACGGCATTCGACCCGGTGCGGGCGCATGCCTTCATCACGGAATCGACCTTCGGTCTGCCGATCTACCGCTGGCCGGCACAGGACGCGCTGTTTGCCGAACTGAACCAGTGGTGGCGCGGCAACGCCGACGCCGGACGCGCCAGCGTGGTGTTCGCCTACGCGTTCGGCAAGTCGCAGCGCATCCTGGCCGGCCTCGATCCGGCGATCGGCCCCCTCGTGTGCCACGGTGCGGTCGAGGCGCTGAACCGCGCCTACCGCGACAGCGGCGTCGCCCTGCCCGCCACCGCCATGGTGTCGGACGGCCTGGACGTTGCGGCGCTTCGCCGTGCTCTGGTGCTTGCACCGCCGTCGGCGCAGTCCACCCCGTGGATGAAGCGCTTCGGCGACTACGCCGACTGTTTCGCGTCAGGCTGGATGCAGGTGCGCGGTGCGCGCCGGCGGCGCGGTGTCGATCGCGGTCTGGTGATGTCTGACCATGCCGACTGGCCGGGGCTGCTGGGTGCCATCGGCGCCACCGGTGCTTCGCGCGTCATCGTCACCCATGGCCATGTCGAGCCGCTGGTGCGCTGGCTGAACGAACACGGTCTTGAAGCCGGCGCCTTCGCGACCGCCTTCGGCCAGGAGGCGGATAAGGGCGTGGCGGAAAACGGACAGACGTAGAGCGGGCCGCGTTCTGCCATCAGGCTTGAGGACGGCGAGCCTCCCCGAACGGATAGCCGCTGAGCACTTCGCGGGTCTTTGGATGGGTTCTGGCGGTCCAAACGCGAGTTGTGTCGCGATCAGGGCAGGTGGGTCATCGACACCTCCGCGAAGGACCTTGCGCTCCAGGACGATGTCTTGAAATTGGTCAGTTCATCGATCGGTGCGATGAAATCGGTGGCTCCAAAACAACAAGTCAAAGATTGAAGGCAGCAATGTTATCCGGTCCGTCCCAGACTGCCAGTCTGTGTAACGCCGGCTGACACCGCCTGCCCGCAACGGTCACGGCTTCTGCATCACGCAGACCTACGAACCGACTGCTCTGGACACCGCATCGGGTGGGCCCGAAAAAATTGACGCATTCGGTGCATCCGGTGTGCAAGTCGGTTCGTATGGAGTGACGGGCGCTACCGCGAGGACAGTCGTCCCACGCACGGAGGAGGTCAACAAAAGAATATCGATCCGCGCCGGCTTGCGCCACTGAGTGGCCAGCACCGGCTTCCATTCACGCTCTGCCCAGGAGAATCCGGCATGTTGCACAAGAAGCTCTATCTGCTCGTTGCGGCGCTGTTCGTCAGCACTGCGTCGTATGCGGCCAATCATCGCGAAGCGCCGATCACCGCACTTGACCACAAGGCCGACATCACCGACGTGTTCGCCTTCCGTAGCTATGACGGGGGCAGCACACCGAAAGTGACGATGATCGTCGGCGTTGACCCACTGCTCGAACCTGCGAACGGCCCGAACTACTTCCCGTTCGATCCGGACATCCTTTACGAAATAAAGGTCGACAACGACCATGACGCCGTGGAGGACATCGGCTTCCAGTTCCGCTTCACGACCGAGCAGCGCCTGCCGACGCTGTTCCAGGGCTACGCCGGCATCGCCGGCGGCGCCCTGGCGCCGGCCAATTCGCCGGCCCCGGTGCCGCCGGGTACCGCGCTGGTGCCGGACCGCATCACCAGTTTCGACTCGGCCGGCCTCGGCACGCGCCAAACCTACACGTTGACAATGGTGCGCTATGACAGTGCGGGCCGTCCGACAACGCGAACGGTCATCGGCTCCGGGCTGTATGCGGTACCTGGCAACATCGGTCCGCGTACGATGAATTACGAAGCGCTGTTCAATGCCGCGACTTACACGCTGGCCAACGAAGTGAAGTCGTTTGCCGGCACAACCGACGACGCCTTCTGGATCGATCTGGGCGGCGCCTTCGATACGCTGAACACACATCGCTTTCCGGTGCTCAGCGCGGCTGAAGATGCATCATCGGAGAACACCGTTGCCGACACGGTATCAGGCTATGCCGTGAATTCGCTGGCGATCGAAATTCCGGTCAGCCTGCTCACGCGCACCGGCCGGATCGAGGCCGCCAACTCGCCGGCTGCCACCATCGGCATCTGGGCGACCACCTCGCGTCCAGGCACCACGGTGCGTCGCTCACCGCTTGCTGCTGCCAACTCCGGCAGCTTCCGTCAGGTTCAGCGCATGGGCAATCCGCTGATCAACGAACTGCTGGTAGGCACCGGCTTCAAGGATCGCTTCAGCATGGACATACCGAAGAACGATGGCCAGTTCGCGAACTTCTTCCTCGATCCGACGCTGGCGCGTGTTGTCAATGCGCTGACCGGCGGCGCCGTGGCTATTCCCGCCGTGCCGCGTGGCGACCTGTTGCCCGTGGTGACCTACGCTGCACCGATCGCCGCCCCCGGCACGCCGGCGGGTCCGGTGGCCGACCTGCTGCGCCTGAATACCGGTGTCGCGCCGACCTCGCCCGAAGTGGCCAGCCGGCTCGGGCTGCTTGGTGGCGATGCAGCCGGCTTCCCGAACGGGCGCCGGGTGTTCGACGACGTGACCGACGTGGCGCTGCGTCTAGTGGTCGGTGGCGTACTTGCAGCGCCGTTTCCCGGCTTCAACCCCGACATTGGTGGTCGTCTGGGCGATGGCGTCAATTCGAACGACACCGCCTACCGCACGACCTTCCCCTACCTGGGCAGTGCGCCGTCCGGGCGTGACCGTCGCCACATCGATCCGGGCGAACCGGGTTGCGGTGGTGCCGTCGGCGGTATTTGCCCCGAGTAAAGCCCGAGGGGCCGGTCATGTCCGCGCACTGCAGAGGTGACCGGCGCTGCCCCCGTCATTCAGCCGAGGAAGACATGAAAACCGTACTGACGACGCTCGCCCTTTGCTGCGCCTGCGCCTTTGCGCCAGCGTACGCCGACGACACACCGGCCGAACGCGCCATCAAGGCTGCCGAAGCCCGCATCGCTACGCTGACCGCAGCCAAGTCGTTGCGCGCCGAGGCGCTCAATGGCTTGGCGCTCGCGCTGGCGCGGCGCGCACGCGAAACCTCGGATACCGATTTCTACGACCGGGCGCATGCGGTGCTCGACCGCGCACAGCAGGTCGAAGCGGACAATCGTGACACGCAGCGCACGCGCATCTGGGTGTGGCTGGGCGAACACGAATTCAGACGTGTCTTCGATGCCGCACTTGCGCTGCACAAGGCCAATCCCGACGATCTGATGACGCTCGCCATGCTGACGGATGCCAGCGTCGAACTGGGTCGCTACGCGGACGCCGAGCGCTATGCTCAATGGCTGCTCGATCTGCGCCCTGGCAATGTCGTCGGGTTGACCCGTGCCGCCTATCTGCGCGAGCTGTTTGGCGACGTCGAGGGCGCCATCGAATTGATGGAACAGGCCTATAACCGCACGCCAAGCGCTGAAACCGAAGACCGTGCCTGGCTGTTGACGCACCTGTCGCACCTGCAAGTCAACGCCGGCCGGCTCGACCAAGCCGAGGCGCTCGTGGAGGGCGCACTGCGTGAATTTCCTGCTTATCACTATGCGCTGGCGCAGCTGTCGGAAGTGCGGCACGCGCAGGGCCGTCACGACGACGCGCTCGTGGCGCGGCGGGCCCACGTGAAGGCCTCGCCACATCCGGAGAACGGTTTTCGGCTGGGTGAAGCGCTGCAGCGGGTCGGTCGCGCCGCCGAGGCAAAAGGGGCCTATTCTGATTTCGAGCGCGCAGCGCTCGCCGAATCGGAAGGGGTTGACAACGCGAACCGCGAACTGGTGCTGTACTGGCTCGATCACTCCGGGCAGCCAGCGAAGGCCTTGTTGCTCGCGCAACGCGAAGCCCAGCGCCGGCAGGACGTCTACACGCTGGATACGCTGGCCTGGGCGCAGTATCGCAACGGTCTGTTCGCCGACGCCCATACGACGATGGCGCGCGTGCTCGCTGTCGGCACACGCGACCCCGGCCTGCTCTATCACGCCGGCCTGATTGCCCGAAAAGCCGGAGACGCCGTCGCGGCGCGCGAACACCTGCAGCAGGCGCTGGCGCGCGCACCCTGGCACGACCTCGCCGCCAGCGCCCGTGAGGCGCTGACCACCCTTCCGACCTCTGCGCAGGCCGCGGTGGCCGGCGCGGCACACCCCTGATCCCTTTTCGAGGAGTTCATCACGATGCAAACCCTGATTGCAGCTTCGCTGCTTGCCCTGACCAGCAGCGCTGCCCTCGCCGCACCGGTTGTCTTTTCGACGGTTGAGTTCAGCACCAGCACGCTCGCTTCGGCCGGCGACGCATTCGACGGCGTCAATGAGCACGTTTCGCCCCCGCTGCCGGGAATTTCAGATGCCAACGCGCTGGGTCTGACCAGCGCTGCGACGGCCTTTGCCTTCGCCGATACCGGCATGCTGGTCGTTACGACATCGGCTGACGGCGCCGGCGAACAGGCGGACGCTGCTGCCACCGCGCGCTTTTTCGGTACCTTGGCCAGCACGACAGGCGGCGCAGTCGAACTTTTCGTCGATTTCGATCATCAGCTTGACGCCACCGGGGACGCTCTCGGTTCGCTGAGCCTGCTGATCAGCGTCACTTCCGGCGCTGGCCTGCTGTTCAATCAGACCTACGACGCGAGCATCGATCTGCGGCTTGGCTTCATGCTGCCGGCCGGCAGCAGCAGCCTCGACCTGACGTTGATCGGCGACGGCAGCGCGTTCGATGGCTCGGCGTTCTCGCTCGGTAGCGTCGGGTTCGACCTGCAGTCCGTCGACTCGCAGACCGTGCCGGAGCCGGGCACACTCGCACTCAGCGCGCTGGCTCTGGCAGGGGCCCTGGGCCTGCGCCGCCGAAATGCCGCGAAGCCCGACTGAACTCGCTCGGCGCAGCCTGTCGGCACGGTTCCTGCGCCGACAGGTTTCATGGCGGATAGTCCGCATGGATCATCCGCCGTCATCAGTTTGCAAAATCCGTACGGCACCGTCCGCGGCTCCCCCATCCGCTCAGGTACCGTTCCATGTTCCGTCGAAGCTGCGCATCCGCCCTCGCCCCTGCACTGGTTTTGATGGCCGCCGGATCCGCTGAGGCGGCCGTCACCCGCCTTGACCTCGCCGACTACCGCCTGGTCGCCACCTATGACCTGCCGTCGGTTCAGGCATCCGAAGCGTCGGCCGTCACCTGGAACTGGGACACCGACACGCTGTTCGTGCTCGGCGACGAAGGCGACTATGTCGTCGAGGTGAACAAGCAGGGTCAGCCGCTCAGTTCGATGAACCTGTTCGGCTTCGACGACACCGAAGGGTTGAGCTATATCGGCAACGGTCAGTTCGTTCTCGTCGAGGAACGGCTGCAGGACGTCTATCGCTTCAGCTACACGGCCGGTGGCGCGATCGGCCGCAACACGTTGCCTTCCGTGTCGGTCGGTCCGACAGTTGGCAATGTGGGGCTGGAAGGCCTGTCATATGACCCGCTCAATGGCCGCTTCATCATCGTGAAGGAAAAGACGCCGCAGGCGGTATATGACGCGGCACTCGATTTCACGACAGGCAGCGCCACCGTGACCGAGCTGGTGCCGCCGGCCAACCCGTTCGTACGCCTGTTCGGCACGCTGGACCTGTCCGACGTGCAGACGCTGACCACTGTCGCGTCGCTGCGCGGCACCGCTGACCAGGACAACCTGCTCATCTACAGCCAGGAAACGCCGCGCCTGATGGAAGTCACGCGTAGCGGCGAGGTACTGAGCCAGTTCGACTTCTCCGCCATCGCCGAAGATGCCGAAGGCGTCACCATCGACGGCAACGGCGTCATCTACATCGTCGGCGAAACCCCGCGCCTGTATGTGCTGGCGCCCACTGCCCCCGTTCCCGAACCCGAAGGCTGGGCGCTGCTGCTGGCCGGTCTCGGCCTGATCGGCGCCACCGCGCGCCGCCGTCTGTCCTGATCCGCTCAATCCAACAAGGAGGTCACACCATGAACAAGCTTCTCGCAGCACTGCTCGTCGCCGGTTTCGCATCGCAGGCCCAGGCCGATGTCCGCATCACCGAATGGATGTATGCAGGCGGCAGCGGCGAATTCATCGAATTCACCAACCTGGGCACCTCGGCGGTCGATTTCACCGGCTGGAGTTATGACGACGACAGCCGGTTGCCCGGCGTGTTCGACCTCAGCGCCTTCGGCCTCGTTGGCGCAGGCGAATCGGTCGTCATCACCGAGATCGATGCAGCGACTTTCCGTCTCGACTGGACGCTGGCCGACAGCGTGAAGGTGCTGGGTGGCTACACCAACAACATCGGCCGCGCCGACGAATTGAACCTGTTCGATGGCGCCGGCTCGCTGGTCGATCGCCTGACCTATGGCGACAACGCTGCTGCCGGTGGCCCGCGCACCCAGAACTTCAGCGGCCGTGCCACGACGGCCGCTGCACTGGGCGCCAACAACGCGACACTGTGGGTGCGGTCGTCGGTCGGCGACATCGAAGGTTCGTATGCCTCACTCAGCGGTGCTGTCGCCAGCCCCGGCATGACGTCGTTCGCCGCACCGGTGCCGGAAGCCGATACCTGGGCCATGTTGCTGGCCGGTCTCGGACTGCTTGGTTTCATGGCCCGTCGCTGCGCCTGATCTTTCTGCGCGCAGCCAGACGCCGGCCGCTGGCCGGCGTTTTTCGTAGACTGATCAACTGTTGCTGCGCCCATCCCAATTGACTTGCTGCCCCGTAGGTTGGGGTGAGCGCAGCGATGCCCAACGATCCCGCTGTGCCCGTCGGCGAGCGCGGCGCGCAGGGCCTCGCGGTCGAACTGCGCGCGCAGCGGCGGGATGGTGCAGCACTGCGGGTCGAAGTGGCCGAACCGCTGCACCGGCACGCCATCAAACCGGTGTCTCCCGGTTACGATGATCCGATGCAGCGTTTCGCCGCCCTCTACCTCTCACTCGACAGCAATACTTCGACCCGCCATCGCGTGCAGGCGATGCAGGACTACTTTGCGCAGGTGCCGGCGAAAGACGCCGCGTGGGCGGTCTACTTCCTCGCTGGCGGCAAGCCACGGCAGGCGGTGGGCACGCGCGTGCTGCGCGAGACCGGCGCCCGCGCGGCCGGCATGCCGGACTGGCTGTTCGACGAATGCTACGAGGCGGTCGGCGATCTGGCGGAAACGCTGGCGCTCATCCTGCCCCCTCCGGGAGCCGTCAGCGACCTGCCGCTGCATCACTGGGTCGGCGTGCTGGGCGCGCTGCGCGCCTCATCCCCCGACGAAAAGCCCGGACAGCTGATCGAAGCCTGGCAAGTGCTGGGCAGCGGCGAGCGCTTCCTGTTCAACAAGCTCATTACCGGCGCGCTGCGCGTCGGCGTGTCGCGCCTGCTGGTGACGCGGGCGCTGGCGGCGTTCGCGCAGGTGCCGGCCGAACTCGTTGCGCAGCGCCTGATCGGCTATCTGGCGGCCGACCCGGCGCGCAGCGGCATGGGCGCGGCGCGCTTCGCCGCGCTGGTGGCGCCCGCGGGCGACGACGAAACCGGCATGCAGCCCTACCCCTTTTTCCTCGCCCATCCGCTGCAGACCGCTCCCGCCGAGTCGCTCGGGGATGCCGCCGACTGGCTCGCTGAGTGGAAATGGGACGGCATCCGCGCCCAGCTCGTGCGCCGTGATGGCCAGGTCGCGCTGTGGTCGCGTGGCGAAGAACTGATCAGCGAGCGCTTTCCGGAGCTGATGGAAGCGGCGGCTGCGCTGCCCGACGGCTGCGTGCTCGACGGCGAAGTGCTCGCCTGGCGTGGCGACGTACCGCTGCCGTTCGCGCAGCTGCAGACCCGCATCACCCGCAAGCGGCTCACGCGCCGCCTGCTCGACGACGTGCCGGCGGTGTTCATGGCGTACGACCTGATCGAGCACGACGGCGCGGACCTGCGTGCCCAGCCGCAATCGGCACGGCGCGCGCGACTGGACGTTCTTCTGGCCGGGCTGGCAACGCCGGTGCTGCGTCTGTCGCCTGTGCTGCGCGGCGACTGGCCGGCGCTGGCCGCCGAGCGGGTTCGCGCCCGCGAGCGCGGCGTCGAGGGCCTGATGCTCAAGCGAGCCGACGCGCCGTACGGCATCGGCCGCACCAAGCTCGACCCGCGCGGCCAGTGGTGGAAATGGAAGATCGACCCGCACACGATCGACGCCGTGCTGATCTACGCCCAGCGCGGCCACGGCCGACGCGCCGGGCTGTACAGCGACTACACCTTTGCCGTCTGGTCGGTTGCAGCCGATGGAACGCGCACCCTGGTGCCGTTCGCCAAGGCCTATTCCGGTCTGTCGGACACCGAAATGCGAGAGGTCGACGCCTTCATCCGCAGCCACACGATCGAACGCTTCGGCCCGGTCTGCTCGGTCACGCCCGAACTGGTGTTCGAACTGGGTTTCGAAGGCATACAGCCATCGCCACGCCACAAGTCCGGCATCGCCGTGCGCTTTCCGCGCATGCTCAGGCGGCGGCTGGACAAGCCTGCGGCGGAGGCGGATACGATTGACGCGCTGCGCGCGCTGATCGGCGTATGACGGAACGAAGCGCGCTGCGTAGCACTTTCGACGTATCGACCGCGGGCGATGATGCATTTATCCTATGCGGAAAAATTGCCCAAGGAGTATTTCCATGCGTACGTTCTTCGTTGCCGTGGGTCTTGTCGGCGCGGGCCTGATGCCGCTGCCCGCACTGTCGTCCGTGTCGGGCAGCCTTGTCTGCAGTGGTGTCATGAACGTGTTCGAGGAAGATTCGACGCATCTGAGCTGCAGCGGAGATCTGTCGCTGAGCGACGCCGTGATCGGTGATCCGCTCAAGGTGGTGATCGAGGCCAGTGGCACGCTGACGATGCGACGTCTGCAGGTCCAGGCGCCGCTGATCGAGCTGACGGCGTCCGCTATCGACGTCGACCGGGTGTCGGTGCTGTCCGGCGACGATATCCGCTTCATCAGCGGCCCGGGCGGTGATTCGTCACTTCCTCCGGCTCCTCAAGCGCCGTCCCCTCATCCGGTTGACTGGAAGGTTTTCAATATCGGCGCCGTGATCGACGGGGGTGCAACTTTTGTTGACCCGCCCCAGATTACGCTGTCCAACCTGATCGTGCGGGAAGGTGCGTCACTCCGGATCGGCGGTCGCGTGGTCCTGATCAACAGTGGTGGCGTGAGCGTCCAGGGTGGCAGCCTCGTCGCCGGCGGCGGGCTCGCCTTGGCCGGGGGCGCGGGCTTGCCTCCGATATTCATCGCCAGCAACGTGCCCGAGCCAGCCGGTGCCCCGCTTCTGGCCGCTGGCCTCGTCGTCGTCGCAGTGCTGCGAAAGATGAAAATGGATTCCCGATAGTCAGTGATCTGCCTGTCCGGCGTATCCTTGGCCAATGAGTACGCTGTACGGCATCGATTTCACCTCTTCCCCGTCGTCGCGAAAACCGGTCACCGTGGCCCGCGGGCACCTCGCCGACGACGGTATCCTGATCCTCGAATCGATCGAGCGACTCCCCGCGTGGAGCGCCTTCGAAGCCTTCCTGATGCGGCCCGGCCCGTGGCTGGGGGCGTTCGACTTTCCTTTCGGTCTGCCGCGCGAATCGGTGCTGGAACACGGCTGGCCGACCGACTGGGCAGGCATGGTGCGTGCCGTGTCGCAGCTTTCCCGTAATGAATTCAAGGCTTTGGCCGATGCCGAGCGTGCGCCGCGACCGGTCGGACAGAAATATACCCACCGTGTGACGGACCGGCCGGCCGGTTCGCACAGTCCGATGAAATTCGTCAATCCGCCGGTCGGCTGGATGTTTCATGAAGGTGCACGCCGCCTGCTCGAGGCCGGCGTGCATCTGCCGGGCATGCATGGCGGAGACGGTTCGCGCGTGGCGCTGGAGGCCTACCCGGGCTGGCTGGCGCGCAGCATCGTGTCCACCTCGTACAAGAGTGAATCGGCCGCCGGGCAGACCCGCGCCCGCCTGGCCAGCCGCATGCTGATCATCGAAGCCTTGCAGCGCGGTGCACATCCGCTCGGTGTGGCTTTGCGTTGTGACGACGTCGCACTGTTCGATGCGATGGCCACCGACGGCACCGGCGACCTGCTCGACTGCGTGCTCTGCCTGGTCGAAGCGGCCTGGGCCTGGACACGGCGCGATGCCGGCTACGGGTTGCCACTGCAGATCGATCCGGTGGAGGGGTGGATTGTCGGCGTGCAGCCGGCCAGTGTGCCGGACGGACGGCAGCACTGAACCGTTTCGTCCTGGCGTAGATGGCGGTTTGTCCAGCTGAAGTTGGCCTGCCGTTTCCCGATCGGCGACGGCGCGCGCTCAACTTTCGCATCGCGGACAGGGTCCGCTCCTACGACAGACCGGTACGATCCGATTCTTGCTGGCCGAGCACCTTCTGCACCAGCGGATGCTGCACGCGGCGTTCTGCGGAAATGGCATAGAAGTGCTCGACCACTTCGTCGCAGCGACCGAGCAGCTGCAGGCCGCGCTGGGTGGTGAGTTCGTCGTGCGACCACTCGGTCGCCGGAAATGCACCCAGACCGCTTTCGCCGAAGGTGGCCAGCAACGCGCTGTCCTCGAATTCGCCGGCCACGCGCGGGCGCAGGTTCTTGCGGTCGAACCAGTCGTCGATGCGGGCACGCACCGCTGCGTGGCGGCTCGGCAGCAGCAGCGGCATCTGGTCGAGACAGGCTGGAAACGCCGCATCGGACAAGGCGCGCAGTGCGGGCGCGGCGTACCACATCAGTGCGGCCTCGCCGAGCGCATGGCTGTACACCTTCAGATTCGGATTGACCGGCGCCGGGCGGTCGGCCAGTACCACGTCCAGCCGGTGCAGCGCGAGATCGGCCAGCAGGTCGTCGAATTCCCCCTCGCTGCACAGCAGATGCAGACCTTCGGTGTCGGTCGCAGGCAACAGCAGATGGCGCGCAACCGGCTTCGGCAGACCGTCGGAGATGCCGACCGACAGACGCACGCCCTGTGACGACGCGGCTTCACGCACCGCCAGCGGCAGCTGTTCGCCCAGCTGGAAGATCTGCTCTGCGTAGCGCAGCGCCGCAACGCCGGCGGCGGTCAGTTCGACACTGCGGCCCGATGGCTTGAACAGCGCATGGCCGAGCGCCGCTTCCAGCGTGTGGATCTGCGTGCTGACGGTCTGCACCGCCATGTCGAGACGCTCGGCTGCGCGCGCGATGCCGCCTTCCTTCGTCGCGACCCAGAAGTAATACAGGTGACGGTAATTGAGCACAGGCACACCTGAGTTCTAAAAATACGAAGTCAAGGTACTACAAAGGTGTGTTTAAAGGAACTCCATCGGCGCGTAAGGTAAGCACTCGTTCATCCACAGGAGGACTGTCATGCAAGTCATCGTCGAATCACGAAGTGCCGAAGCAAGTGCCCTGCGCAGCGTGGCCGAAAACCGGCTGCGCGTGGTGCTGCGGCGTCTTGCCTGGCGTATCCCGAAGGCGCGGGTCAGCCTGTCCGATCTGAATGGGCCGAAAGGTGGCGAGGACAAGCACGTACAGGTCGAACTGAGGCTGACCGGCGCCCGTCCCGTCGTCGTGTCCGCGACCGGACGCAACTGGCGCAAGGCGATCGATACCGCGCTCGCCAGGGCGAGCCAGCGCGTGGTTCGCACCATGCGCCGCGCCCGTCAGGCGACCACGATGGCGGCACCTCAGCCCGAATTTGAAGCAATCTGAATCTACAGGAGATATCCATATGGAACTGCGATCGAAACGCGGCGCCGACATCACGACGCTGCCTTATGAAGAGGTCGGCTCGACGCTGGCCGATGCGCCGCGCAAGGTGTTGCGCAATACCTACATGCTGCTCGGCATCAATCTGGCCTTCAGCGCGCTGATCGCCGGTACCGCTGCGGCGATGGCGTGGCCGGCGCCGGGCATCCTGCTGACGCTGGCCGGCTTTTTCGGCCTGCTGTTCGCCATCAGCCGTTTCCGCGACAGCGGCGTCGGCGTGCTGCTCACGTTCGCGCTGACCGGCTTCATGGGCTACACCATCGGCCCGCTGTTGTCGTCGGTCATCGCGCTGCCGGGCGGCGGCCAGATCGTGACGATGGCGCTCGGCGCCACGGCCGGTGTTTTCCTTGCGATGTCGACGTGGGCCAGCGTCACCAAGCGCGATCTGAGCGGAATGGGTGGCTTCCTGTTCATCGGCATGGTGGTGGCGATCCTGGCCGGTCTGGGCGCGATCTTCTTCCAGATACCGGCGCTGTCGCTGACGGTGTCTGCGGCGGTGGTGCTGCTGATGGCCGGCATGATCGCCTTTGAAACCCAGCGCATCGTGCGCGGCGGCGAGACGAATTACGTCATGGCCACAACCGGCCTGTTCGTGTCGATCTTCAACCTCTTCACATCCCTGCTGCAGCTGTTCGGCTTCATGAGCAGCAGCGACTAGTCTTTCAGCCGGACATTCCCCTTATCCGCGCGCGGCTTGTCCGCCCGCGGATTTTTTTCGTCCGCACCGCGCTGACACGGCCATTTGGCAGGGCTGACCTCAAGCTGACCTGCGGATCATCCGTAATCAGAAGTTCGGGACAGCTGCGCGGGCCGTCGTTCGCCATGTCGTCGTGCAGGGGAAAGACATGCTTAAGAATTTGAGCGTGAAAAAGGCATTCACGTTGTTCGGCGCGTCGTCGGCGCTGATCTGCTGCGCAGCCTTCAACATGGTTTCGGGTGGTGGCAACTGGCCGGTGCAGATCGGCGTGTCATTGCTGTTGCTGACGGGCGGCGCGCTGACCGGCCACTTCATGGGCCGCTTCTACGGCGCGCGGGCGGAAATCATCGTCGGCGGCCTGCATGCGCTGGCCGAGGGGCGGCTCGACCACCGGATCAATCTCGACGGCAAGGACGATTTTGCCTGGCTGGGCTACGAATACAATGCGGCGCGCAAGGCGGTCAAGCAGCTGGTCGAACGGCTGCAGGCGCTGTCGACCACGCTTACCGGATCGGCGGTGGAACTGTCGCATGCGTCGGGCGATGCACGCGTAACGGTCACGCGTCAGCTCGATTCGATCCGCGCGGTGGGCAGTGCAATCGCACAGATGAGCGGCAAGATCCAGGATGTGGAGTCGCTGGCACACGAAGCCAGCGCCCTGTCGCAGGCGGCGGGTGCGGCATCGCAGTCGGGCAAGCGGACACTTGAAGGCGCGCTGGACAGCGTGCATGCGGCATCCGGCAAGATGGCCGATTCGCTCACCGTGATCGAACGGCTGGTGGATGACTCACGCGCCATCAACCGTATCAACGAACTGATCAAGGAACTGTCGGACCAGACCAATCTGCTGGCGCTCAATGCGGCCATCGAAGCGGCACGCGCCGGCGAACAGGGACGCGGCTTTGCGGTGGTGGCCGACGAAGTCCGCAAGCTGGCGCAGCGCAGTCAGGCCTCGTCGAACGACATCAGCGAACTGGTGGTGCGCATCCGCGACGATGCGGAAGAGACGATCACCCTGGTGCGCGGCTCGAATGACGAAGTGACGGTGGCGACGCAGAACACCGCCGCCGCGGTGAGCGAGTTCGACGGCATCCTGCAGCGACTGCAGGCACTGTCCGGCAAGTCGGCGACCATCAGCAGCAGCCTCGGTGCACAGAACGCGTCAGTCGGTGAAATCGTGCGCAATACCGAATTGCTGTTTTCGCTGTCCGAACAGAACGCGAATGTGGCCGAAGAAACCGCCCGTCAGGGCACCGAACTGGCCAGTTCCGCGCAGAACCTGCAGGAGGCGGTGCAAGTGTTCCGCGTCTGAGCCCGGACAGGCAACCACCCGCTGGCGCCGGTTGCAACGCGACGTCGGCAACGACGGCTGAAGCCGATCGGACTCCTGACCGACGAGAGGCGAACAAAACGGTCCCGGCGCAGCTACATTACCCTCCCTGACAGCGTGCAGAGGCGCTGCAACGCGGTGACGGGACAACAATGAACGACAAGCAGGGCAGCAGCGCGGCGCAGCGTCGTTCGCGCGAGACCGCATCGGCGCCTGATCGACCGACCGCCATCGTGGCAGCGTCGCCACTCGCCATCGTTGCACTCGGCGGCTCGGCCGGCGGGCTCGACGCCTACGAAACCTTTTTTCGCAACGTGCCGGCGGTCAGCGGCCTGGGCTTCGTGCTGGTGCCGCATCTCGATCCCGGCCATGCAAGCATGCTCACGGAAATTCTTCAGCGCTACACGAGCCTGCGAGTCGTCGAGGCACAGGATGGCGTGATCGTCGTGCCCGATACGCTTTATATCGTTCCACCCAACCGCGACATGACGATCTCGAAAGGCGCCCTGTACCTGACGCTGCCGCTTGCGCCGCGCGGGCAGCGCATGCCGATCGATGCCTTTTTCCGTTCGCTCGCCGAAGACCAGGGCGAGCTCGCGGTCGGCATCATTCTTTCCGGAACGGGTACTGACGGCACGCTCGGCATGCGCGCCATACGCGCAGCGGGCGGCATCACGCTGGTGCAGGAGCCGGCCGATGCCAGATACGACGGCATGCCCCTGAGCGCCATTCAGTCCGGCTATGCGATGCATGTGCTGCCGGTCGAAAAGATGCCCCCGCTGCTGTGTGCCGACCTGCCGAAGCGGCTCGAAGGGTCCGGAGTCCCAACGAATACAGGTCACGTCGAGCCATTGCACAAGGGCGGCATCGATCGCCTGCTGACCCTGCTTCGCTCCGCCACCGGCCACGATTTTTCGCTGTACAAGAAAAGCACGATAGGCCGCCGCATCGAGCGACGCATGGCGCAGCACGATCTCGCCGGCATCGATCTGTACACGCGTTACCTGAAGGAACACCCCGAAGAGGCGCGGGCGTTGTTCAAGGAACTGCTGATCAACGTCACGCGCTTCTTCCGTGATCGCGAAGCCTTCGATGTTCTCCGGCAGGACATCTTTCCGCTGCTGTTCGCCGGCAAGCCCGAAGACTACGTGTTGCGCATCTGGGTGGCTGCCTGCTCGACCGGCGAAGAGGCGTATTCCATCGCCATGGTGCTGCGTGAATTCATGGACGACACGCAGCAGCAGATGAAGGTCCAGTTCTATGGCACGGATCTGGACGACGACGCGATCGCAGTCGCTCGCGCCGGTCTGTATCCGCCGAACATTGCAGCCGATATCACGCCTGAACGGCTGCACCGCTTCTTCGGCAAGGAGGACGGCGGTTACCGGGTCAAACAGGAAGTTCGTGAAATGATCGTGTTCGCTTCGCAGAACGCGATCAAGGATCCTCCGTTCACCCGGCTCGACATGCTCAGTTGCCGCAATCTGATGATCTATCTCGAGCCGGAACTGCAGAATCGGCTGATCGGCTCCTTTCATTACGCGCTCAAGCCGGGCGGCGTCCTGTTCCTGTCGCCAGCGGAAAGCACCGGTAAACACCCGGAGCTTTTTTCGGCCATCAACCGCAAGTGGAAATTCTATCGGGCAGTCCATTCGGTACTGCCGACGCGGCTCATGCTGAACGGTCACCCGGCATCGACCGTGGCGACCGGCAGCAGGGATATCGGAGAAACGACAAAAGTGGCGGTCAAGTCGGCAAATTTCTCGGATTTCACGCGACGCGCGCTGCTGCAGGCGTATGCGCCAGCGTCGGTGTTGACCGACCCGAAGGGCGACATCCTTTTCGTGCATGGTGAAACCGGTCGGTATTTGAGGCCGGCGCCGGGACAGGCCTCGCTGAACGTGGTCGACATGGCACGCGAAGGACTGCAGATCGAACTGCGCAACGCGCTGCAGGCTGGCGTGGCGCAGGGTCAGGCAACGCTGGGCCGGGAGGTCTCCATCGGCACGGACGGCAGCGACGCGCAGAAGGCGAAACTCAGCGTGCGCCCGCTGGCGGGTCCGGAAAGCGGCCAGGCGCTGCTGCTCATCAGCTTCGAGGAATTCGTCGAGCCGGCATTGCCGAAGGGCCGGCGCAAGCTGCGCGTCGAAGGATCTCCGGAACTGCAGCGCATCGGAGAACTGGAGCGCGACCTCGCCTACACGCGGGACAACCTGCAGGCGACCATCGAGGAGAAGCAGGCGTCGAACGCGGAACTGAAATCCGCAAACGAAGAACTGCAGTCCACCAACGAGGAACTGCAGTCCACCAACGAAGAACTCGAAACGTCGAAGGAAGAACTGCAGTCGGTCAACGAGGAGCTGATTTCGGTCAATACCGAACTTCAGGCCAAGATCGAACAGCTCGCAAGCATGCAGGACGACATGAAAAATCTGCTCGACAACATCAATGTCGGCACCGTCTTTCTCGACCAGCAGCTCGCGATTCGCCGCTATACCCGCGAGGCGGTACATATCTACCGGCTGGTCGCGACCGATGTCGGGCGACCGCTGACGGACATCAAATCAGATCTGACGGAAGAACTCGACGTCGCTGTGCAGACGGTGCTCGACACGCTGGTGCCGTTCGAGCGCGAAGTGCGCACCGGTGCGGGTGCCATCTATCTTGCCCGGATCCAGCCCTACCGCACGCTGGACAATGTGATCGAGGGCGTGGTGCTGACCTTCAACGACATCAGCAAGCGCATCGAGGCGGAAGCTGCCGAACACAAGGCCCGTCAGCTGGCCGAGAGCATCGTCGATACCGTACCCGAACCGCTGGTCGTGCTCGACGCGGATATGCGGGTGGTGTCGGCCAGCCGCTCCTTCTACCAACGCTTCGGTACCGATGCGGACGATACCCTGGGGCGTTCGCTCTACGAACTGGGCCAAGGTCGATGGAACGTGCCCGCGCTGCGCGAATTGCTTGAAAACCTGCTGCTGCGCGACCACATGATGAAGGACCTGGCGATCGATATCGACATCCCTGCAAGAGGTCATCGCCGGATCACGCTCAATGCCCGTCGGGTTGTCGGCGAAAGCGGGCAGCCACCACTCATCCTGCTGGCGATGGGAGCGACCCCGTCCGGCGATGGATGAGCGGCCAACGTACGGCGCGCGCGGGCCATTTTGCGTTCTGGCACTGTTGCCAGGCTGATCGCGGGCGATACTTCACCCGACCCGAATGGTAGCTCCGGAGCAGTCCCGTAGCCGTCTGGTGCCCACGAAACCCCGATGAGGCGGTTGCTGATGCCTGTAAAACTCGCTGTCGAAGTGTGCGCCGATCTGCGCACGGCCGCCGAAGCCAGGCTCGCGCTCGCACGGCCGTATGTGGCGCCCCGACGCCCTGCAGACGAACTGCTGCACGAATTGCAGGTGCACCAGATCGAGCTCGAAATGCAGAACGAAGCCCTCGCCCAGACCCAGATTGCACTGGAGGAATCGCGCGACAGATACCTTGATCTGTACGAACTCGCCCCGATTGGCTACATGACGCTGACCCGCGATGACCAGATCGCCGCCATCAACCTGACCGGCGCCACGCTGCTCGGCGAGGAACGCAGCAAGCTGTTGCGGCGGCGTTTCGCACGCTTCATCGTCGCCGAAGATCGCGATTTCTGGCATCGGCACTTCATGCGGGCCTTCAGACAAGACGGCAGCACGACCTGCGAACTGACCTTGCAGCGCAGCGACGGCACTTTTTTCGACGCCTGCCTCGATTGTCTGCGCAGCAGCAGCGACGACGCCTCGACGCCTCAATTGCGGGTTGCCATCAGCGACATCACCGCGCGCCGCAAACGCAACGAAGAGGAACGCCGCATCGCGGCCATCGCCTTCGAGTCGCAGGAAGGCATGATGGTGACCGATCCGTCCGGCGTGATCATCCGGGTCAACAATGCCTTCACGCAGCTGACCGGTTACGCCGCAGACGAGGCCATCGGCCGCACGCCGAACATCCTTGCTTCAGGGCGACAGAGCAGCGATTTCTATCGGCAGATGTGGGACACGCTCAAAGCCTGCGGCTACTGGCAGGGCCGGCTGTGGAATCGCCACAAGAATGGCGAACTGTTTGCCGAATGGCTCACCATTTCCGCGGTGAAGAGCCCGGAAGGACAGACGACGCATTATGTCGGCGCCTTTTCGGAAATCACTCGTCACCTCGAAGCCGAAACCGAAATCCACAGGCTGGCCTATTTCGATCCGCTCACTCACCTGCCGAACCGCCGCCTGCTGCTCGACCGCATCGCCCAGGCGATGGCCGGCAGCGCCCGCAGCAACGCATCCGGCGCCCTGCTTTTTCTCGATCTGGACCACTTCAAGGCGCTGAACGACACCCGGGGTCACGACGTGGGCGACCAGCTGTTGCTGCAGGCGGCGCAGCGCATCCAGCAGAATGTGCGCGAAGGCGATACCGTTGCGCGGCTGGGCGGAGACGAATTCGTGGTAATGCTGCTCAATCTGAGCACGGACGCGCACGAGGCCGCAGCGCAAACCAGACTGGTCGGTGAAAAGATACGCGAGGCGCTGTCGAAACCCTACGCGCTGGACGGCGGCGACTTTCATTGCACGAGCAGCATCGGAATCGCGATGTTCCGCCACCACGAAATCGCGGTGGACGCGCTGTTGAAGAACGCCGACCTCGCGATGTACGAAGCCAAGAATACCGGCCGGAATTCGCTGCGCTTTTTCGACCCCGCGATGCAGACGGCGCTCGAAGCGCGCAGCGCGCTCGAAGCCGATCTGCGCCTCGCCGTCAGCCGCGGACAGCTGCAAGCCCTCTATCAACCGCAACTGGACGATGCGGAACGCGTGGTCGGCGCCGAAGCGCTGCTGCGCTGGCAGCACCCGACGCGCGGCCTGGTGCCACCCGTCGATTTCATTCCACTGGCCGAGGCGACGGATCTGATCCGGCCGCTCGGCCGCTGGATGCTGGAGGCTGCCTGTCGGCAGATCCGTGATTGGTCAGCGTCGGACGCTACTCGTCATGTGATCGTTGCCGTCAATATCGGCGCACGCCAGTTTCACCAGAATGACTTTGTCGATGATCTGGCGTCGATCATCCGGGAGACCGGCGCCGATCCGGCCCGCCTCATGCTGGAACTGACCGAAAGTCTGGTCATCAAGGACATCGAAAACACCATCCTGCGCATGCAGCAGATCAAGGCGCTGGGTGTTGCGCTGTCGCTGGATGACTTCGGCACCGGCTTCTCGTCACTGTCTTGCCTCAAGCGCCTGCCGCTCGATCAGTTCAAGGTCGACCAGGCGTTCGTGCGCGACGTTGCCAGCGATGGGGAGGATGAAGCCATCGTGCGCGCCGTCGTCATGATGGGGCAGATACTTGGCCTCGAGGTGATCGCCGAGGGGGTGGAGACGACCGCGCAACGGGACCGCCTCCGTGAATACGGTTGTCTGCGATACCAGGGCTATCTGTTCGCGTCGCCGCTCGCCCCGGGTGAATTCGAGCGCTTCGCGCGCGCGCAGGCAGGCGGCTGACCCCAGGCGCGCAGCAAGCGGCCACCATCGACGCCGGCGGGAAGAAAAAAGGGCGCTTCATGCTGAAGCGCCCTTTTCACATCGCCGGCCGTCGCGTGATCGCGTGTCAGCCCGGTGCGCGTTCGCCGCTCATCGCCAGCATGAGCTGGTTCATGCGGCGTACGAACGTGGCCGGATCTTCCAGTGCGCCGCCTTCGGCCAGCAGGGCCTGATCGAACAGCACCGCGGCCCAGTCATCGAAATGCGCGTCTTCGTTGCGCAAGCGCTGCACCACCGGGTGCTGCGGGTTGATTTCGAGCGTCGGCTTGGACGCCGGCGCATCGCGACCGGCCGACTTCAGGATGCGCGCCAGATTGCCGCCGATCTCGAATTCGTCCGACACCAGGCAGGCTGGCGAATCGGTCAGGCGATGCGTGATGCGCACCTCCTTCACCTGTTCGGCAAGCGTCGCCTGCAGGCGCTCGACCAGCGGCTTGAATTCGCCCTCGTCGCGTTCGCGTGCCTGCTTCTCGGCTTCATCTTCCATCGCGCCCAGATCCAGTCCGCCCTTGGCGACCGACACCATCGGACGGCCTTCGAACTCGGTCATGTTGCCGACCACCCACTCGTCGATGTGCTCGTGCATCAGCAGCACTTCGATGCCCTTCTTGCGGAACACTTCCAGGTGCGGGCTGTTCTTTGCCGCCTTGAACGACTCGGCGGTGACGTAATAGATCTTGCTCTGGCCGTCCTTCATGCGCGACAGGTAGTCGGCCAGCGACACCGACTGCTCGTCGGTATCGAGATGCGTGGACGCGAAGCGCAGCAGTTTGGCGACGCGCTCGCGGTTGGCCGTGTCTTCGCCCACGCCTTCCTTGAACACATTGCCGAAGGCCTGCCAGAAGGTGGTGAATTTCTCCTTCTGCGCCGGGTCTTCGTTGTCGGCCAGGTCTTCCAGCACCGACAGGATCTTCTTCGTGCAGCCGGAGCGGATGGTGTCGATGTCGCGCCCCTCCTGCAGGATTTCGCGCGACACGTTCAGCGGCAGGTCGGCCGAATCGACCACGCCGCGCACGAAGCGCAGATAGCCCGGCAGCAGCTTGTCGGCGTCGTCCATGATGAACACGCGGCGCACGTACAGCTTCAGGCCGTGCTTGGTCTTGCGGTCCCACATGTCGAATGGCGCGCGAGCCGGGATGAACAGCAGCTGGGTGTATTCGTGCCGCCCTTCGACACGCGCGTGCGACCAGGCCAGCGGCGCCTCGAAGTCGTGGCTGACGTGCTTGTAGAACTCCTGGTACTGCTCGTCGGTGATGTCCGACTTCGAGCGGGTCCACAGCGCATTGGCCTGATTGACCGTTTCGTCCTCGTCGGTCGTGATCTGCTCGCCCTCTTTCCACTCTTCCTTCTTCATCACGACCGGCTGCAGGATGTGGTCGGAGTATTCGCGGATGATGTGGCGCAGCTTGAAACCGGACAGCAGTTCGTCCTGGTCCTCGCGCAGGTGCAGCACGATTTCGGTGCCGCGCGCCTCGCGCTTGATCTGTTCGACGGTGTATTCGCCCGCCGTGTCACCGGTCATCGAGCACGACCAGCGCACGCCGTCGGTGGTCGGCAGCCCGGCGCGGCGCGTGGTGACCGTGACGGTGTCGGCGACGATGAAGGCGGAGTAGAAGCCGACGCCGAACTGGCCGATCAGGTTGGCGTCCTTCTTCTGGTCGCCGGTCAGGCTGGAAAAGAATTCCTTGGTGCCGCTGCGGGCGATCGTGCCGAGATGGGAAATCGCCTCGTCGCGCGACATGCCGATGCCGTTGTCGGTGATCGTGATGGTGCGGGCGACCTTGTCGAAGGCGACGCGGATCTTCAGGTCGGAGTCGGATTCGAGCAGGGCCGGATCCGCAATCGCTTCGAAACGCAGCTTGTCGCAGGCGTCCGACGCATTGCTGACCAGTTCGCGCAGGAAAATGTCGCGGTTGCTGTAAAGCGAATGGATCATCAGATGAAGCAGTTGCTTCACCTCGGCCTGGAAATTCATGGTCTGGGCGGCGGTGGCGGTTTCCGACATGGCGACTCCGTGATAAGAAATGACAACCGCGGAAGATTGAGACTTCCCCCCGACATTTCAAGTCCCCGCTATGCTGTGCGGTCCACAGATTGTTGACTTCACGATGACCACTCGTCCGAAACTGGGTTTGCCGAGCAAATCCGACAGCCCGACCGCCTCGGACCGCGATCCGGCCCGCAAGCCGGTGCGCAACAGCACCGCCAAGTCCCGGACATTGAGCCGCAATACCACCCAGGTCGCGCCCCCCGCCAAGACGCCGCGCGGCCGTGACGCCGCGCCGCGCCGTGACATGGGTGATCGGCCACCCCGCAAGGATTTTTCCGATCGTCCGCCACGTAGCGATCGTGGCGAGCGCCCGGCCCGTGCGCCCGGTGCCGCCGACGCACAGAAGCGCCCGTGGACGCCGCGTCCCGAGCGCGACAGCCGTCCGCCACGTGCCGAAGGTGGCGAACGCGCGCCGCGCGGCAATTTCGCCGATCGCCCGCCGCGTAACGATCGCGGTGAGCGCCCGGCCCGTGCGCCCGGTGCCGACGACGCCCCGAAGCGCCCATGGACGCCGCGCCCCGAGCGCGACAGCCGTCCGCCGCGTGCCGAAGGCGGCGAACGCGCGCCACGCGGCAATTTCGCCGATCGTCCGCCGCGCACCGATCGCGGTGAGCGCCCGGCCCGTGCGCCCGGTGCCGACGACGCACAGAAGCGTCCGTGGACACCGCGTCCCGAGCGCGACAGCCGTCCGCCGCGCCCAGAAGGCGGCGAACGCGCGCCGCGCGGCAACTTCGCCGATCGTCCGCCACGTACCGATCGCGGCGAGCGCCCGGCCCGTGCGCCCGGTGCCGACGACGCACAGAAGCGTCCGTGGACGCCGCGCCCCGAGCGCGACAGCCGTCCGCCGCGTGCCGAAGGCAGCGAGCGCGCGCGCAGCGCGAAGCCTGCCGCCGCGCCGCTGCGCCCGGCCAAGCCGTGGGAAGAGCGCGACATGGACAAGAAAGGTCGCGTGAAGGCCGTGCCGGCCGAAGAAGGCGATGACCATCCGAAGGACGGCATCCGCGTGTCGCGCTGGCTGGCCGACCGCGGTGCGGCATCGCGTCGGGAAGCGGACGACTGGATCGTGCGCGGCTGGGTGACGGTCGATGGCGAAGTCGCCGTGCTGGGCCAGCGCGTGCTGTCGCACCAGAAGGTCGAAGTGAACAAGGAAGCGCGGGCCGACCAGGCGCTGCGCGTCACCGTGCTGATGCACAAGCCGGTCGGTTTCGTCAGCGGCCAGGCGGAAGACGGCCACGAGCCGGCCAGCGTGCTGTTCGTGCCGGAAAACCAGTGGATGGGCGACAAGTCGGGGCAGACCTTCAATCGCAACCATCTGCGCGGTCTGGCACCGGCCGGCCGGCTGGACATCGATTCGCACGGTCTGCTGGTGCTGACCCAGGACGGACGCGTTGCCCGCGTACTGATCGGCGAGGATTCGACAATCGAGAAGGAATACCTGGTGCGCGTGCGTCCGGCGAAATCCTTCGGCGAAGGCCCGCTGTCGGAAACCTTCCCCGCCGAATCCATGGCACTGCTCAATCACGGCCTTGAACTGGATGACCAGCCGCTCAAGCCGGCCAAGGTGAGCTGGCAGAACGAGGAACAGATGCGCTTCGTGCTGCGCGAAGGCAAGAAGCGGCAGATCCGCCGCATGTGCGACGCGGTCGGCCTCGAAGTGGTCGCGCTCAAGCGCGTGCGCATCGGCCGCATTCCGCTCGCCGACCTGCCGGTCGGCAAGTGGCGCTACCTGCGCAACGACGAAGCGTTCTGAGCGTCGGCAGCCTGTCACCAAGATGTAGACGAACTGCATTCTTCATGTAACGCCTCCTTCGTAGGCTTCACACACTACGGAGGCGTTACATGAACGAATTTCTGAAGGCCCTGCACGTCCAGCGTTGGGATGACCACCGCTACTACCACCACAGCCGCATCAACCAGAGCCTGCACCTGATCAGCGCGCTCAGTTTTCTTGCGGCCTATGCAATGCTGTTCGTCGATCCGGCCGCCGCGGCGCTGCTCAGCTGGGGCGTCGCCATGGTGTCGCGTCAGTCCGGGCACTTCTTCTTCGAACCCAAGGGCTACGACCACGTCAATCAGGCGACCCACGAATTCAAGGAAGACATCAAGGTCGGCTACAACCTGCGACGCAAGATCGTGCTGATGTTGGTCTGGGCGCTGTCGCCGCTGGTGTTGTACGTCGATCCGGCGCTGTTCGGCCTGCTCGAGCCGCATGCCGACGCGCGCGGCTTCGTGCACAACGTGTCGCTGATCTGGCTGGCGGTGGGCGTCGGTGGTCTGCTGTTCCGCACCGTGCATCTGTTCTTCATCCGCGACGTGCAGACCGGCCTGGTGTGGATGACCAAAATCCTCACCGATCCCTTCCATGACGTGAAGCTGTACTACCGCGCCCCGCTGCATCTGCTGCGCGGCGAGCTGATCGACCCGCGCCACGCACAGCATTCGGCGCAAGCCTGAGGCACTGTCTTCGGGGCACGGCTGGCTGTATCGCCAGCCGGTTCCGCGGCCAGGGAGCAGTGCTCGCAGTCTCCCGCGCTCCATTTCCGCCGCGATCGTCGGTCTAACCCTCGCCTTCACTGCATGTCACGTCATGCGTTCAACCGCGCCGCGCAAACCGCTCCGCCAGCATTTCCCGCAATATGCGGCGCTTCACCTGCTTGTTGCTCGCGCCTTCCGGCACCCACCACCAGCCATCGGCCTGCATGCGCCGCGCGGCGGCGACGAAACGTTCGCAGACCGCATCGAATTCGGCATCGCCGTAGTTCAGGCTGAAGATGAGCCGGCCGGTGCCGACCCAGCTCAGCGCCAGGCCTTCGGCGCGCAGGTAGTACTGCAGCATCCAGTTGTAGCGCGACGGCACGCTGTAGGTCACGGTCCAGATCGACGACAGGTTCACCACCCGCACCGGCAGATCCGCTTCGGCCAGCAGCATGTTCAGCTTTTCGGCACGCGCGTTCCAGCGTTCCTCGAGGCCGTCGTAAAGCGCAGCGATTTCGGGCGTGTCGAGCGCCCGCAGGAACTCGTTCATCGCGGCCATCACGTGCGGATGCGAATTGAAGGTGCCGCGCGCGAAGCAGATGTCGGCCGGCCGGTCATCGCGGTAGCGGCGCATCAGCGCCGCCTTGCCACACACCACGCCGACAGGGTAGCCACCGCCCAGTGTCTTGCCGTAAGTGACCATGTCGGCGCGCACGCCGAAGTATTCCTGCGCACCGCCGGGCGCCAGCCGGAAGCCGACGAACACCTCGTCGAAGATCAGCACGATGCCGCGCGCCGTGCACACTTCGCGCAGCTGGCGCAGCCAGTCGGCGTAGGCGGCGCGATCGAAATGGGCGCGCCGGCCGCCGTCGACCAGCGACGAGTCGCCGGGTGCACCGGCATTCGGGTGCAGGGCCTGCAGCGGGTTCACCAGCACGCAGGCAATGTCGCGCCGGGTGCGCAGCACGTGCAGCGTGTCGGCATGCATGTCCTTCAGCGTGTAGGTGTGTTCGGCCGCGACCGGATTGCCGACGCCCGGCTGCACATCGCCCCACCAGCCGTGATACGCGCCGCAGAAGCGCACCAGATGGCTGCGCCGCGTGTGATAGCGCGCCAGTCGCACCGCCTGCATGACCGCCTCGGTACCGGACATGTGGAACGACACTTCATCGAGCCCGGAGATCGCGCACAGCCGTTTCACGTTGTCGGCGAGCAGCGGGTGAAAACTGCCGAGCACCGGTCCGAGGGCTTCGACCTGCGCGTTGCCGCGCGCCATGCAGCCCTTGTAGAAGTCGTAGCCGAACACATTGACGCCGTACGAGCCGGTCAGGTCGTAGGCAACGTTGCCGTCGAGGTCGGTCACGGTGACGCCGGACGACGACGCGACGAAATTGCCGGCCTTCAGGTGCTCGCGCACATGGCGGCTGAACGGGAACGGCACGCGGTAGGCGCTGGTGAATTGCAGGTCGGACAGCATGGGCTGCACGTCTGCCGTCAGTGCGCGCGTCTTTGCATAGCGCTCGCGGTACAGCGCGGCAAGACGTTCGAAGGCGGGACGGCGCTGTTCGACCACGGCGGGCGGCGCGTCATCTGCCGCGAACACGTCTGCCACGTCGAATTCGTAGAAAGGCAGCAGTTTGGCAACCCGACGCGACATTTTGGCGTGGCCGGCGAGCGAGCGGTGCTTGGCGCGCGACAGTTCGAGCCGGCGCTTGACGCGCGGCAGCAGCGCCAGCAGCGCAGCGGCGCCGGCGATATAGAAAGGGAGGGCTTCGGTCATGCCTCACGGAAATATCAGTGCGAGGTTACGGCAACATGAATGACGCCAATCTGCCGGCCCGCCGGCGGCTGCGTGACGCACTGAACTTCGCGCTGACCAACCGCGTGCCGCGTGCCGCCCTGACCCGCTTCGCCGGCTGGTTCAGCCGGATCGAACAGCCCCTGGTGCGCGACATGTCGATCGCGCTATGGCGGCTGTTCAGTGACGTCGATCTGTCCGAAGCGAAAAAGACGTGCTTCACCAGCTTGCACGACTGCTTCGTGCGCGAGTTGCGCGACGGCGCGCGACCGGTCGATGCCGATCCGCTCACGCTGGTCAGCCCGTGCGACGGTATTGTCGTGGCTTGCGGCCGCATCGAAGGCGACACGCTGCTGCAAGCCAAGGGCCTGCACTACACGCTGGAAGAGCTGCTGGGCGACGCCGCGCTGGCGGCACGGTTTCGCGACGGCTGCTATGCCACCGTGCGCATCACGGCATCGATGTATCACCGTTTCCACGCGCCGCACGACTGCCGGGTGTCGCACGTCACCTACTTTCCGGGCGACACCTGGAACGTCAATCCGCCGGCGCTGGCACGGGTGGACAAGCTGTATTGTCGCAACGAGCGCGCGGCGATCACCACCGCGCTGGCCGATGGCACGCCGGTGCTGCTGGTGCCGGTCGCGGCCATCCTGGTGGCCAGCCTGCGACTGCACTGTCTCGACCTGCTGCTGCATGCCGGCTATCGCGGTCCGCACCGGCTGGCCTGCGATGCCACGCTGCACAAGGGTGAGGAAATGGGCTGGTTCCAGCACGGCTCGACCATCATCGTGCTGGCGCCGTCGTCGATGGCGCTGCACCCGCTGACGGTCATTGGCCGCCGCATCCGGGCCGGCGAGGCGCTGATGCGCCTGCCGGGAGGGTGATCAGCCCAGCTTCTTCCCCTTGGTGGCGCGCACGCCGCGCCAGGCCATCAGTGCCGCTTCGTCCAGCGTGAGTGCCTTCGGGCGCCCGCGCGAACCGGGTACGTTCAGCACGAGCCGGCCGCGGAACAGATCCAGCATAGCCAGCGATTCGCCATCGGGCAGCGTCATGATCTTCACGCCCTTGCCGCCGGACAGCGTCTTCATTTCGTCGAGCGGGAACACCAGCAGGCGATCGCCCGACAGCGCCACGACCCAGGCGTCGTCCGGCTGCAACCGCAGCGGCGGCAATGCCAGCGTGCCGTCGGTATTCAGGAAGGCCTTGCCGGCGCGATTGCGACTCACCATGTCTTCGATGGTGCAGACGAAGCCGTAGCCGCCGTCCGATGCGACGAGGTAGCGACTGCCGGGCTCGCCGGTCAGCACCGCGACCAGCTTCTTGCCAGCCAGATCGGCCAGAGACGACACCGGCACGCCGTCGCCCTTGCCGCTGGGCAGGTCGGTCGGCTTGATCGTGTAGCTGCGGCCGTCGGCGTCGAGCAGGATGACCGGCCACACGGTGCGGCACTTCAGCACCGCCAGCGGACCGTCACCGGCCTTCCAGGTGAGTGCCGCCTCATCGACGTCGTGACCGGAACGCAGGCGGCCGAAACCGCCGCGCGACACGATGACGGTGACGGCTTCGTCGATCTGCGGCACTTCGCGCGCGCGCGTCGCCTGAACGTCGGCATTCACCCGGGTGCGCCGCTCGTCGCCGAAGCGTTCGACATCGGCTTTCACTTCGTCGCGCACGAAGCGGCGCAGTGCGGTGTCACTGCCCAGGATGCCCAGCAGGCCGGTGCGCTCGGCATCGAGCGCGTCGCGCTCCGCCTGCAGCTTGATCGCTTCGAGCTTCGCCAGCTGGCGCAGGCGGATTTCCAGCACGTCCTCGGCCTGCCGCTCGGTGATGCCGAAACCGGCCATCAGGTCGGCCTTCGGATCGTCGGCGGCACGGATGATGGCGATCGCGCGGTCGATGTCGAGCAGGATGGCCAGACGACCATCGAGAATGTGCATGCGCTCGTCGATGTCGGCGATGCGCTGGGTCAGCCGGCGCGACACCGCGGCGAGCCGGTAGTCGCACCACTGGCGCAGCACCGCCGGCAGGCCGATCTGGCCCGGCCGGCGGCGCGTGTCGAGCAACGTCAGGTTCAGGCTGGTGTTGCATTCGAGGTCGGTATAGGCGAACAGGAAGGCCAGCAGGTCTTCCTGGCTCACCGCGCGCGACTTCGGTTCGATCACCAGGCGCACCGGGTGGCGCGCATCGGATTCGTCGCGCACCGAGTCGATCAGCGAGGTGGCCAGTGTTTTCGTCCGTGCCTGGTCGTCGCTGATCTTCTTCTTGTCGCCCTTGGGCCTGGGGTTCGCAAGATCGTCGATGCGGGTCAGGATGGCGCCGGTGCTGACACCGGGCGGCAGTGCGGTGACGACGATCTGCCACTGGCCGCGCGCCAGCGCCTCGACTTCGTAGTTGGCGCGCATGCGGAACGAGCCGCGCCCTTCCTTGTAGGCGGCGACGATGCTCTCGCGCGACGAAATGAGCGTCGCGCCATTCGGAAAGTCCGGTCCCTGGAAACAGTCGATGAGGTCGTCGTCCGGCATGCGCGGATCGACCAGCAGCCGGCAGGTCGCCTCGCCGATTTCGCGCAGGTTGTGCGGCGGAATCTCGCACGCCATGCCGACCGCAATGCCGGACGCTCCGTTGGCCAGCACCACCGGCAGGCGCGCCGGCAGCAGCGCCGGTTCCTGCTGCGTACCGTCGTAATTCGGCTGGAAGTCGATGACGCCCGCGTTCAGTTCCGACAGCAGCACGTGCCGTGCAAAGGCGGTCAGCCGGCACTCGGTGTAACGCATCGCGGCGGCGTTGTCGCCGTCCATCGAACCAAAATTGCCCTGACCGTCGATCAGCGGATAGCGCAGCGTGAACGGCTGCGCCAGCCGCACCATGGCCTCGTACACCGACGAATCGCCGTGCGGGTGGTACTTGCCGATCACGTCGCCCACCACGCGCGCCGACTTCTTGTGCGCCGCATCGGGCCGCGCGAAGCCATCCATCGCGAACAGGATGCGCCGCTGCACCGGCTTCATGCCGTCTTCCAGCCCCGGCAGCGCGCGCGAGGTGACGACCGACATGGCATAGGTCAGATAGGCCTGCGACGCATGCGCGTCGATCGGCACGTCATCGATGTCGGGTTCGAACAGGGTGTCGCTCAATTCAGGAACTCCAGTGACGGGTAACGCACTTCGTAGGTTGGTGTGAGCGCAGCGATGCCCAACATGCCAGCGTGGTCGTCGCGCGGAAACAGCTTGCCACCCGGCTGTCGCTCAACACCGGACCGGCGGTGACTTTCGGGCTTTTCGTAGGTTGGTGTGAGCGAAGCGATGCCCAACATGCCCATATGCCAGCAGCGTCGTGAAAGGGATGGCGGGTACGTTGGGCGTCGCTGCGCTCACCCCAACCTACAGGGTTCCGATTACGCATCGGGCACCACGCTGTCGCCTTCCTGTTCCATCCAGCGGCGGCGACGCTCGGCTTCCTTCTTGCCCATCAGCATGGTGAAGGTGTTCATCACCACGTCGGCATCGGCGCCCGGCGTGATGCGGATCAGCCGGCGCGTTTCCGGATTCATTGCGGTTTCCTTCAATTCGTCCGGATTCATCTCACCCAGACCCTTGAAGCGGCTGACGGTCAGCGCGCTTTCGGCGATGCCGTCATTGATCAGGCCGTCCAGCATGCTGTCGCGCTCGGCTTCGTCGAGCGCGTACAGCCGGCGTGCCGGGCGCGCCCTGGTCGGGGCGATCTTGATGCAGTACAGCGGCGGCTGGCCGATGAACACATGCCCGCGCGCGATGAGGCGCGGGAAGTGGCGCAGGAACAGCGTGAGCTGCAGCGTCTGGATGTGCGCGCCATCGACGTCGGCGTCCGACAGGATGATCACCTTGTGGTAACGCAGGCCGTCGAGCACGGTGTCGGGTGCGTCCGGCTTGTGCGCGTCGATGCCCAGCGCCACCGCGATGTCGTGCACCTCGTTGTTGGCGAAGATTTCCGACGCGTCGATCTCGAAGGTATTCAGCACCTTGCCGCGCAGCGGCAGCACCGCCTGGAAGGTGCGGTCGCGCGCCTGCTTTGCGCTGCCGCCGGCCGAATCGCCCTCGACCAGGAAGATTTCGTTCTGCTCCGGCACGGTGCCGGTGGCGTCGGTCAGCTTGCCCGGCAGCAGCGTGACGCCGGAGCCGGTGCGTTTTTCCACCACCTTGCCGGCGCGCGCGCGCGACTGCGCGCTGCGGATGGCCAACCCGGCAATGCGCTGTGCTTCGGCCGCGTGATCATTGAGCCAGCGGTCGAGCGCATCCTTGATCGATTCATACACCAGCTTCACCGCCTCGCGGTTGTTCAGCTTGTCCTTGGTCTGCCCCTGGAAGCGGGGTTCCAGCACGCGCGCGCTCAGCACATAGCTGGCGTGATGCGACACGTCTTCCGACTGCAGCGCCAGCTTGGCCGGCATCAGACCATGGTGCGTCGCGTAGTCCTTCACCGATTCGAACAGCGCCTGGCGCATGCCGGATTCGTGCATGCCGCCACCTGGCGTCGGAATCAGATTGACGAAGGATTCGCGCACCGAGGCGCCTTCGACGAAGCCGATCGCCCACTCGGCGCCCTCGCCCGCGTCGTAGCCGGGCAGCGCGCTGCGTGCGCCGGCGAACACTTCCTGACGCGGTGCGCCGGGTGCCGTGTCGCCGATCGCCTCGAACAGCTGTTCGCGCAGATAGTCTTCCAGTCCGTTCGCGTAGTGCCACTCGCGCGTGTCGCCGCTTTCCTCGTCCTGGAACACGATGCGCACGCCGGGCAGCATGGCGCTGCGCGCGCGCAGCAGATGTTCGACGTCGGTGCGCTTGATCTTCGCCGTGGCGAAATAGCGCGGGTCGGGCCAGGCGCGCACCCGCGTGCCGTTGTGCGTTTTCGGGCAGCTGCCGACTTCGGTCAGGCCCTGCGATACACCGTGGTCGAAGGCAATCGCGTACTCGCGGCCGGCGCGCTTCACGGTGGCTTCAAGCCGCTTCGACAGCGCGTTGGTGACCGTGACGCCGACCCCGTGCAGGCCGCCCGCGATGCGGTAGGCCTTGCCTTCGAACTTGCCGCCCGAGTGCGGAATGGTAAAGATGACTTCGATCGCCGGCACGCCCTTGGTCGGATGGATATCGACCGGAATGCCGCGCCCGTTGTCCTCCACCGTCACCGAGCCGTCGGCGTGCATGATCACGCCCAGCCGATCGGCAAAACCGCCCTGCGCCTCGTCGCAGGCGTTGTCGATCATTTCCTGCACGATGTGGTTCGGACTTTCGGTCCGCGTGTACATGTCCGGCCGCTTCTGGATCGGCGCGATGCCTTCGAGCACCTGGATTTCGGCGGCGTTGTAACTGCTGGGTTTGTTCATGTCGCAGCGGGCTGAGGTCGGTGGAACAGAGATATTCGGTACAGCGCGCGCCGACGGGGCCGCGCGAAAAGTGCGCTAGTTTGCATGCAATGGCGCCCTGCCGTCGATACCGTCGTTGCGTGGCAGCCGATTGTCCGTTGAGGCGCGGCTTGGCGGATCGCTCGTGTAGACTGCGTCCCTTTTTGCCGACGCCATGTGGTTCAAGAACCTCCATATCTACCGCCTCTCCACGCCGTTCACCGTCACCCCCGACCAGCTTGCCGAAAAGCTCGCTGCGCAGGCCTTCCAGCCCGGCACCAGCATCGAAATGCAACGCATGGGCTGGGTATCGCCGCGCAACGATGAGTCGCTGGTGCATGCCGTCGCCGGTCAGATGATGATTGCGCTGCGGGTCGAGAAGAAGCTGCTGCCTGCGTCGGTCATCAATCAGTTCGCCAAGGCGCGTGCGCAGGAAATCGAAGAGCAGCAGGGCTACAAGCCCGGCCGCAGGGAAATGCGCGAAATCAAGGATGCGGTGACCAACGAACTGCTGCCGCGCGCATTCGCCATCGCGCGCGACACCCGGGTGTGGATCGACCCGGTGCGCAATCTGATCGTCGTCGATGCCGCCGCCAGCGCAAAGAGCGACGAAGTGATGCAGTTGCTGAACGAAAGCCTCGAAAACCTCGGCGCGCGGCCCCTGCAGACCGCGCTGTCACCGGTGTCGGCGATGACCTCGTGGCTGGCCGCCGACGAGGCGCCCGCAGGCTTCACCGTCGATCAGGATACCGAACTGCGTTCCAGCACCCAGTCCAAGGCCACGGTGCGCTACACGCGCCACGCACTCGAAGCCGAAGATCTGCGCCGCCACATCGAAGCCGGCAAGCAATGCACGCGCCTGGCGATGACCTGGGCCGAACGGGTGTCCTTCACGCTGACCGAAACCCTGACTTTGAAGCGCATCGCGCCGCTCGACGTGCTGACCGAAAAGGAAGATGGCAGCGGCGATGAAGCCGAGCGCTTCGATACCGACTTCGCGCTGATGACGGGCGAACTGGGCAAATTGATCGATCAGCTGATCGAGACGCTGGGTGGCACGGACGAGCGTTGATTGATGTGCAACGCGCGCAGGCTTACGCCGCGATGAGCAGTTTCCCGAGCAGTTTTGCCGCGAATTCATCAGGCGGCAGCGGACGAGAGTAAAGGAAGCCCTGGATCAGATCGCATTGCATGTCGACCAGCAGGTCGCGCTGGGCAGCCTGTTCCACCCCCTCGGCGACGATGCTGAATCCAAGCGAGCGGGCAAGCGAAATGACCTGCCGAACGATGGCCTGCTGACGCATGTCACCAGCGAGGTTGCGGATGAATGCTTGATCGAGTTTGAGGGTGTCGGCCGGCATTTCAGTCAGATAGACCAGCGAGGAATAACCGGTACCGAAGTCGTCCAGCGCAATCTTCACGCCCATGTCACGCAGGCGCTGCAGCGTCGTGCGCACGCAGCTGCCGGCGCCGACCTCCGACGTTTCGAGAATTTCCAGTTCGAGCCGGTCAGACGCGAGACAGTGTCGGTGCAGGGCCGCAGTAATCTTGTCGAAAAAATCCACAGTCCCCAGATCGGCCGGGGATACGTTGATCGAGACAGGAATCGGCGGCAAACCCGCCTTGTCCCACGCTGCCATCTGCGCGCATGCCTCGTCGAGCACGAAGTCGGTCAGCCAGCCATTCAGACCGATATCCTCGATCAACGGAAGGAAAGCTCCCGGCGACACCAGCCCCCGCGATGGTGATTGCCAGCGGATCAGCGCTTCGGCGCCCATGATGGCTCCATCGTACGCGCTCACCTTTGGCTGGTAGTGCAGCAGAAGTTCTCCGTTCTGAACGGCACGACGCAGCGCCTGGGCGAGCTCGAAGCGCTCGCTTACCGCGGCGTTCATCGACTGCGAGTAAAAGTTGAAGCCGCCACGGCTGGACTTCTTCGCTTCGTGAAGCGCGCCTTCGGCCGTACGCATCAACGATTCGAAGTCGTCCGAATTGTCCGGGTAGAGCGAGATGCCTATGCTTGCCTGTGAAATGACATTCCGATCTTCAAGGCGTACCGGCGACGCCAGCAACCGGTGGATACGCTCTGCGATGCCATGCAGCACAAGCATGCGTTCCGCGTCGTCCATACCTGTCACGAGCACCACGAATTCATCCCCGGCAAGACGTGCGACCGTGTCTTCCGGTCGCATGAGGGATTCAAGGCGGCGTGACGCCTCAATGAGAAACATATCGCCTGCAGTCTGGCCCAGTGCTTCGTTGATGGAATTGAAGTCATCAAAATCGATGCACAGGGCGGCAACCGACGTCTTTTCCCGACCCGCACGCGTGAGCGCCTGCGTCACACGATCGCGCAGCAGCGTGCGATTCGGAAGGCGGGTCAAGGCGTCGTAATGTGACTGACGGTAGAGCTTTTCCTCCCACGCGAAGCTGGATCCCGCAACCGACATCCGATCGGCAAGATTGCGTCCCGCGGTGATGATTTCCTCCTCGTCCTGCCGGCCATCGGTCGCCAGGGCGAGCACGAGCAGACCGTCGAGCCGCCCATGGCTGCGCACTGGAAACATCAGCGCACCCCGGCCCGGCTGTTGCGGCTGGCCGCTCAGCAGCGATTCAACGTCGATCCGAACATCGTTCCATTCCTCGACACAGAGGCTGCAGATCTGCGTCAGGACATCAGCCGGCACATCAAGGCGCGGAGAAAGGTGTCCGTCGCCAGAATACGCACGTGCATAGGTGGCCGTTCCGTTCGCATCGATGAGTGCGATGCCTGCGGCGTCGCAGGGAATGGCGTCAAGCACGCCCGAAAGAATGGCTTCGGTCACCCGAGCCGGCTCGCCCGAACCGAGTACCGCGCGATCGAGCTCTGCAAGCAGTCGAAGCATGTTGAACTTGCGCTTCAGGCGATCGGACATCGCATTGAAGGTTGCGCCGAGCAGGGCGAATTCGTCATCGCCCGGCACGTCGACACGGGCGTCCATTTCGCCACGGGCAAGACGCGTGACACCCTGTGTCAGCGCATCAAGCGGTTGCGTCTGCCGGCCGATCTGGCTCGCCGCCATCGCCACGACCAAGCCCAGCGCGAGTGCGAAGATGGCGATGAATCCGTAGCGGAGGTGAGCGAGCGGCAAGGTCAGCGATTGCGCAGGGACAGTCGTTAACACATGAAAAACGCCCGCCCCGTAAAGACCTTCCAGGTGGGCGCTCCAGTGCCCCACCAGGTGGGGCACGCCGTTGGACAACGCAGTGATCAGTGTCCGATCCGTCGACGACAGGTCGAGCTTCGCGGGCTGCAGCCCCTGCGTGCACAGGATGGGGCGCTGCAGCTTGTCGAGGATGCAATAGGGCGTATCGACCGAATGTCTCTGCCACAAGGCTGCCGGGTCAAGGCGGCCGTAAAGGGTGCGGTTGTCGGTGCTCCGACGGACGACGAGCAAGGGGGCGTGCGTTCCGTAAAGGCGGACGGTTGCGCCGTGTGCAGCAAGCGCCCGGGCTTCGTCGGCATCGAGCGCCGGCACCTGAGGATCACGTTCGTCCCTGACCCAGACGAAACCACTTGCTCCTCCCTCGACTTCGCCCGCACTGAGTATGCCGACGCGCAGGCTGAGCTCGTTGATGAGCTCCATGCCAAGGCTCTTGCCGTCATCGCGCAGACCGTGCTGCAGCTGATCCACCAGCTGCTCGCGCATTTCGCTGTAGGAAAAGGTCGCCAACACCGCCATCGGCAGCAGGGCTGCAATAAGGAAGCGGCTGAAGAGGCGGCGCCCGAAACGACTTCGCAGATGAAGGCGGACAGACATTCAGTGATCGATGGCAAGGCCGACAAACGCGCCATTACCGGCGCGGACGATGTCATCGCGCGAGGCGGAAGCCGTGAGCGGTTTCTGGCTTCGCCCATCCTTGCCCATGCTGTAGAGGTCGTAGTCGCTGTTCAGCGGCACAAGGTTCTTGTCCTTGCGCAGTTGACCGCGATTCGGGCGTGGCGTGCCGCTGATGCGCAGGTACTGGTAAGCGTTTCCCCACGGGTCCAGCAAGTCGCCGAATCCAACCTCGGCGAGCGACAACGGAAATTCGTTTGCCCGGATCACATGACGATCGATCGCCATCATGATGTTTGTCATGTCGCTCATCGCAGCAGTTCGCTTGCTGCGCTCGACATAGGCTTCGTAGTTCGGAAGAGCGATTGCGACAAGTGCTCCGATGATCGCGACCACTGCAAGCAGTTCTACAAGCGTGAATCCCGAAATCCGGTATTGCCCCTGCACGGCCGCCCCCCTTCGATAACTCGAAAAACATGATCGGATCTGACGATCGACATGTGCTTGCAGGAGCGTTAACGGGCAATCGGGTTGATGACTTGAGGACTCAGCGTGCCAAAGTCACGGACTTCGAAGCCCGGATCATGGCAAGGGATGACCTGCGGGGGGACTTGAAGAGTGGGGTGGCTGATGGGACTCGAACCCACGACAACCGGAATCACAATCCGGGACTCTACCAACTGAGCTACAGCCACCACTGGGACGCCGATCGAGCGATCAGCGTTTTGAAGCTCTCGGGCCAACATACAACTGGCCTGCCCGGCAGGAATCGAACCCGCAACCTACGGCTTAGAAGGCCGTTGCTCTATCCAGTTGAGCTACGGGCAGGTACTAAGTTACCGCGTTGCGGACCGATGTTCTGGTCGGGGTGGAGGGATTCGAACCCCCGACATCTTGCTCCCAAAGCAAGCGCGCTACCGGGCTGCGCTACACCCCGAGAGCGCGCGATACTACCGGCGCAAAGCCGCGCGGTCAATGGCTGCAGGGCCGGTGGATCAAGAAAAATCCACCCTGCCCCGCAGTCATCAGTCTTGCTGGTCGATCGCTTCCGGCGCGGCGAGCAGTGCCTTCATCGACAGGCGGATGCGGCCCTTTTCGTCGGTCTCCAGCACCTTCACCTTCACCTGCTGACCTTCCTTCAGGTGGTCGGCGACGTTGGCGATGCGCTCGTTGGCGATCTGGGAAATGTGCAGCAGACCGTCCTTGCCCGGCAGCACGCTGACGATGGCGCCGAAATCGAGCAGACGCAGCACTGTGCCGTCGTATACCTTGCCCACTTCGACTTCCGCCGTGATCGCCTCGATGCGGCGCTTGGCGTTCTCGGCGGCTTCGGCGCTGACCGATGCGATGGTGATCGTACCGTCGTCGCCGATGTCGATCGTGGCGCCGGTTTCTTCGGTCAGCGCACGGATGACGGCGCCGCCCTTGCCGATCACGTCGCGGATCTTTTCCGGATTGATCTTCATCGTCAGCAGACGCGGTGCGTAGGTCGACACGCCTTCACGGGCGCCGCTCATCGATTCCTGCATGATGCCCAGGATGTGCTTGCGCGCCTCGTGCGCCTGCGCCAGCGCGACCTGCATGATTTCCTCGGTGATGCCCTGGATCTTGATGTCCATCTGCAGTGCGGTGATGCCGTTGTCGGTACCCGCCACCTTGAAGTCCATGTCGCCCAGATGATCTTCGTCACCGAGGATGTCGGTCAGCACCGCAAAGCGGTTGCCGTCCTTGATCAGGCCCATGGCGATGCCGGCGACGTGTGCCTTCAGCGGCACGCCGGCGTCCATCAGGGCGAGCGAGCCGCCGCACACGGAAGCCATCGACGACGAACCGTTCGATTCGGTGATTTCCGACACCACACGCATCGAGTAGCTGAATTCGTCAGCCGGCGGCAGCACGGCGAGCAGCGCGCGCTTGGCCAGACGGCCATGACCGATTTCGCGGCGCTTCGGCGTACCGAAGCGGCCAGCTTCGCCGGTGGCGAACGGCGGCATGTTGTAGTGGAGCATGAAGCGGTCGCGATATTCGCCGCCGAGCGCGTCGATGATCTGTTCGTCACGGCCGGTGCCCAGCGTGGCGATGACCAGCGCCTGTGTTTCGCCGCGGGTGAACAGCGCCGAACCGTGGGTGCGCGGCAGCACGCTGTTGCGGATGTAGATCGGACGCACGGTGCGCGTATCGCGACCGTCGATGCGCGGCTCGCCGTTGAGAATGCGGCTGCGGACGATGCTGGCTTCGATGTCGAAGAAGTAATTCTTGATGGTGTTCACATCCGGCGCGTTGGCCGCGTCGGCGGTCAGTGCCGCCACGACTTCGCTGCGCAGCTCGTTCACGCGCTGGCTGCGGGTCTGCTTCTGCGTGATGCGGTAGGCTTCCTGAAGCTTTGCTTCGGCCAGACCGACAATGCTGTTCCACAGCGCTTCGTCGCGCGCCGGCGCCTGCCACTCCCATTCGGGCTTGCCGGCAACTTCGACCAGTTCGTTGATCGCGTTGATCGCGGCCTGCATCTGTTCGTGACCGAACACGACGGCGCCCAGCATGATTTCTTCCGACAGCTGCATCGCTTCCGATTCCACCATCAGCACGGCCGCTTCGGTGCCTGCGACGACCAGATTCAGTTCGCTGGTCTTCAGCTCGGTGGCAGTCGGGTTCAGGATGTACTGGCCGTTGGCGTAACCCACCCGGGCAGCGCCGATCGGGCCGCTGAACGGAATGCCGGAAATCGACAGCGCGGCCGACGTGCCGATGAGTGCGGGAATGTCGGAATCGACTTCCGGATTCAGCGACAGCACCTGCACGATGACCTGCACTTCGTTGTAGAAGCCTTCCGGGAACAGCGGACGGATCGGGCGATCGATCAGGCGCGAAGTCAGCGTTTCCTTTTCGCTCGGACGACCTTCACGCTTGAAGAAGCCACCCGGAATGCGACCGGCTGCGTAGAACTTTTCAGCGTAATCGACGGTGAGCGGAAAGAAGTCCTGGCCCGGCTTGGCCGTCTTCGAGGCCACTACAGTGGCGAGCACCACGGTTTCGTCGATGCTCACCATGACGGCACCACCAGCCTGGCGGGCGACCTCACCGGTCTCCAGCACCACCTTCTGGTTGCCGAACATGAATTCCTTGCGGGTAGCGTTAAGCAAGTTGATTCCTTTCGTTTCGATTCACGGCGGACTTGCGCGCCCGCCAAAAAACAAACCGGCGGAGTCGCATGGACTCACGCCGGTGTGTTGTGTCAGGCCGATGAAGGCTTGACCGTAGTCTGCAGAAGCAATTACTTGCGCAGCCCGAGACGTCCGATCAGCGCACGATAGCTGTCTGCATCGGTGCGCTTGAGGTAATCAAGCAGCTTGCGACGCTGACTTACCATCTTGAGCAGACCACGGCGGGAGTGGTGGTCCTTCACATGTTCCTTGAAATGGCCGGTGAGGCCATTGATACGTGCGGTCAGCAGGGCAACCTGGACTTCGGGTGACCCCGTATCGCCGGCCACGCGCTGGAAGTCAGCCACAATGCGGGCTTTTTCGGCGGTAACGATAGCCATCTATCTAAACTCTCTCGTCTGGAAAACCCAAAATTATACGCCAGAATGGCGCAATCTCAAGCCTTTTGGCCACTTTCCTGAGGCAAAAGGCGTTTCACCTGCAATCGACCGTCGCATGCAATGACCAGGCCCAGAAACACCGTGCCGTCATAGACCCGGGTCACCTGTCCGTCGACCATGGTCGCGCCATCCGGGAAGGCGTCGAGCCGCACGATCTGACCCTGGATCAGTCGTCGTGCCGACTCGCCATCGAGCCAGCAGGCCGGCAGATCCTGCAGCAGACAGTCGGGCGGAAGCAGCAGATCCATGCGTTGCGCTTCGTCGAGCGCCGCAAGTGTTTCAAGCGTATGCGAGGAATCGAGCGACAAGGGGCCGGTAATCGTGCGCCGCAAGCCACTCAGATGCGCACCGCAGCCGAGCATTTCACCGATGTCTTCGGCCAGCGTGCGGATGTAGGTGCCCTTGCTGCAGCGCACCCGCATCGAAAATGAGGGCAATGCGCAGTCGAGCAGTTCGATGTCGTGGATGCGTACGTGGCGTACCGCGCGCTCGATGGTTTCGCCGGCACGCGCGTACTCGTACAGCGCCTTGCCCTGGTGCTTGAGTGCGGAATGCATCGGCGGGATTTGCTCGATGTCGCCACGGTGGGCGGCAAGCGCCTCCAGCAGGCGGTCGAGACTGACGTCGACCGGACGGGTGTCGAGGATTTCGCCCTCTGCGTCACCCGTACTGGTGCGCACGCCAAGCCTGACCTGCGCGAGATACTCCTTGTCGGCATCCAGCATCAGTCCGGCAAAGCGCGTTGCATCGCCGAAACAGACTGGCAGCAGACCGCTGGCGAGTGGATCGAGCGTGCCGGTGTGACCGGCACGCGCGGCCTGAAAGAGGCGGCGTGCTTTCTGCAGCGCGTCGTTTGAGCTCAGGCCGATGGGCTTGTCGAGCAGCAGCACACCATGAACCGCTTTCCAGCGCGAACGGGGTTGCAACTCAGTCTTCGCCGCTCGAGGAAGGTCCGGACTGCAGTGCCTTGTCGATCAGGCGCGACAGGTGATCGGCGCGTGCAAGCGTCTCGTCATGGACGAAATGCAGCGCCGGCGTCGTGTGGATGCGCACCCGGCGGCCCAGTTCCCGACGCAGGAAACCGGATGCGCGCACCAGACCCTCCTGGATGTGCTGCAGTGCCTCACCCTCCGCCATCGTGGTGTAGAACACCTTGGCGTGCGCGTAGTCGGGCGTGATTTCAACCGCGGTGAGCGAAATCATGCCGACGCGCGGGTCTTTCAACTCGGTCGCGATCAACTGCGCAAGTTCGCGGCGGATCGCTTCCGACACCCGGTCGCTGCGTGAATAACGTTCACTCATCTGATGGACGGGCCGATATCAGGCCAGCTTGCGGGCGATCTCTTCGATCTCGAACACTTCGAGCTGGTCGAGTTCTTCGATTTCGTTGTAGCCGCGCAGCGACAGGCCGCACTCGTAGCCTTCCTTCACTTCCTTCACGTCGTCCTTGAAGCGCTTGAGCGATTCGAGTTCGCCGGTCCACACGACCACATTGTTGCGCAGCAGGCGCGCACTGGCACCACGCTTGACCAGACCCGAGGTGACCATGCAGCCGGCGATGGTGCCGATCTTGGTGCCGCGGAACACCTGGCGGATTTCCACGGTGCCCAGGATGTTCTCGCGCTTCTCCGGCGACAGCATGCCGGACAGTGCCGCCTTCACCTCATCGACGGCTTCGTAGATGATCGTGTAGTAGCGGATGTCGACACCGAAGTTCTCGGCCAGCTTGCGGGCGCCGACGTCGGCACGCACGTTGAAGCCGATGATGACACCCTTCGATGCCTGGGCCAGATTGACGTCGGTTTCCGAAATGCCACCGACCGCAGCGTGGATGACCTGCACCCGCACTTCCGGCGTAGACAGCTTGGTGAGCGACTGCACCAGCGCTTCCTGCGAACCCTGCACGTCGGCCTTGATGATGAGCGGAAGCGTCTTGACCTCGCCTTCACCCATCTGCTCGAACATCGATTCCAGCTTGGCCGCCTGTTGCTTGGCCAGCTTCACGTCGCGGAACTTGCCCTGACGGAACAGCGCGATTTCGCGCGCCTTGCGTTCGTCGCTCAGCACCAGTGCTTCGTCGCCGGCGGCCGGTACGTCCGACAGGCCCTGGATTTCGACCGGGATGGACGGGCCGGCTTCGTTGATCGACTTGCCCGCCTCGTCCAGCATGGCGCGCACACGACCGAACACCTGGCCGCACAGAATGATGTCGCCGCGCTTGAGCGTGCCCTGCTGCACCAGAACCGAGGCCACGGGCCCCTTGCCCTTGTCGAGGCGTGCTTCGATCACCAGACCGCGGGCCGGCGCGTCGCGCGGTGCGGTCAGTTCAAGCACTTCGGCCTGCAGCAGCACGTTCTCGAGCAGTTCATCGATGCCGGTACCCACCTTTGCCGACACCGAGATGAACGGCGAATCACCACCGTATTCTTCCGGCACGACGCCTTCGGCCACCAGTTCCTGCTTGACGCGATCCGGGCTGGCGCCCGGCTTGTCGATCTTGTTGATCGCCACGATCAGCGGCACATTGGCCGCCTTGGCGTGGTGGATGGCTTCGCGCGTCTGCGGCATCACGCCGTCGTCCGCAGCGACCACCAGAATCACGAGGTCGGTTGCCTTGGCACCGCGGGCACGCATGGCCGTGAAGGCCTCGTGACCCGGCGTGTCGAGGAAGGTGATCATGCCGCGCGGCGTATCGACGTGATAGGCGCCGATGTGCTGCGTGATGCCGCCCGCTTCGCCTGCGGCCACACGGGCACGGCGAATGTAGTCGAGCAGCGAAGTCTTGCCGTGATCGACGTGACCCATGACCGTCACGACCGGCGCGCGCGGCAGCAGTTCGACGTCCTTGTGCTCTTCAGTGGATTCGCCGAGGAAGGCTTCCGGGTCGTCCAGCTTCGCCGGCTTGGCGATGTGACCCATTTCCTCGACCAGAATCATGGCCGTTTCCTGGTCAAGCACCTGATTGATGGTGACCATCTGACCGAGCTTCATCAGCACCTTGATCAGTTCGGTCGCCTTGATTGCCATCTTGTGGGCAAGGTCGGCGACAGAAATGGTTTCCGGCACCAGCACCTCACGCACCACGGCCTCGACCGGTGCCTGCTGCTGGCCGCCCTGGTCGTGGTCGCGATGGTTGCGCCCCTTGGGGCCGCCGCGCCAGCCGCCGGTACCGGCGTCGCCGCGGGTCTTGATCTGGCGGCGTTTCGCCGCGTCGTCCTTCCACGCGGTGCCCGGTTTCGCCTTGGCGGCAGGCGCCGGTTTGGCTTTGGCACCCTTGTCATCGACCTTGGCCGGCTTGTGCAGGGTTCCCGGCGTCGCCTTGGGTGCTGCAGCTGCCGCCTTTGCGGCTTCGACGGCCTGCTTCTCCTTGGCGGCTTCCTCTTCCTGGGCACGTACCTGACGCGCCTCGATGTCAAGACGTACCTGAACCTCGCGTTCCTTCTTTGCCTTGAGCTCACGCTCCTGGATCGCCAGCAATTCCGAGTGGCGCTTGGCTTCGCGTTCGCGGGCCGTCGGCGCGCGCAGGACCGGCGCATCGGGCACGACCTCTGCAACTGCTTCGCTTTGCACGACCTCAGGAACCGGCTCTGCGGCGATTTCTTCAACCGCTGCCGAGACAGGTTCAGGCTCCGGCTCGGCAACCGGGACCACGACCGGCGCTTCGACCGGCTCGGGAATCGCGACCGGCTCGGGAACCGCGACCGGTTCGGGCACAACGATTTCTTCGACAACCGGCGCTTCGGCAACCGCTTTATGTGCGGCCTCTTCAGCCAGAAGTTCGGCTGGATCCCGCTTGACCAGAACGCGCTTCTTGCGCACTTCAACCTGAACGGTTCGCGCCTGTCCGGATGAATTGGTCGCCTTGATTTCCGTTGTTTCGCGACGGGTCAGCGTGATTTTCGTCTTTCCCGCGGTGTCACCGTGCTGACGACGCAAGTAGTCGAGCAGACGGGACTTGTCCTGCTCGGTCAGCGAATCACGTTCGCTCTGCTTGTCGACACCCGCGTGCCGGAGCTGCTCCAGCAGCGCGGCAGCCGGCATTTTCAGCTCGGTCGCAAATTGGGAAACACTCATCAACGCCATACCTGTCCTCGATTATTCAAACCAGTGCGCGCGCGCAGTGGTAATCAGCGATGTCGCACGTGCGGAATCGATGCCGGCGATTTCAACCAGTTCATCGACCGCCAGATCTGCGAGATCGTCACGCGATCGCACATTGGCTCGCGCAAGCTGCGCTGCCAGTGGCTTGTCCATGCCGTCCAGCCCGAGCAGATCGTCATCGACCTGCTCCAGCTGCTCCTCGTCCACGATGGCTTCGGTCAGCAACACGTTGCGTGCGCGGTTGCGCAATTCATTCACCGTGTCTTCGTCGAACGCTTCGATTTCGAGCACTTCGGCCAGCGGCACGTAGGCAACCTCTTCCAGCGTCGAGAAACCTTCCTCGATCAGGATGTCGGCAACTTCCTCATCCACATCGAGCTTCGCCATGAACAACAGCCGGATGGCAGCGTTCTCGGCATCGGACTTGGCGGCCGACTGCTCGATGGTCATCAGATTGATCTTCCAGCCCGTCAGCTCGGATGCCAGACGTACGTTCTGGCCGCTGCGACCGATGGCGATCGCCAGATTGTCTTCGCTCACGACGACATCCATGCTGTGGGCGTCTTCGTCCACGACGATACTCGCGACTTCGGCCGGTGCAAGCGCGCCGATGACGAACTGGGCCGGATCGGGCGACCACAGGATGATGTCCACCCGCTCGCCGCCCAGTTCATTGGTCACCGCCTGCACGCGCGAACCGCGCATGCCGATGCAGGTACCCTGCGGATCAACACGCGGATCGTTGGATTTCACTGCGATCTTGGCTCGGATACCGGGGTCGCGTGCCGCGCCCTTGATTTCGATCAGGCCGTCTTCGATCTCGGGCACTTCGAGCTCGAACAGCTTCATGATGAATTCCGGCACGGTGCGCGACAGGATGATCTGCGGCCCGCGCGCCTGACGGTCAACCCGCAGCAGGATGGCCTTGACTCGATCGCCGACGCGCAGGTTTTCACGCGCAATGATGTGTTCGCGCGGCAGCAGGGCTTCCAGGCGACCGCATTCGATAATGGCGTTACCGCGCTCGATGCGCTTGATGGTGCCGGTGACCAGATGGTCCTTGCGTTCGAGGAAATCGCTCAGGATCTGCTCGCGCTCGGCATCGCGGATGCGCTGCAGGATGACCTGCTTGGCGGCCTGCGCACCAATTCGACCGAAATCTATCGGCTCGAGGGCTTCCTCGATGTATTCGTCGAGCTGCACGTCGGAAATCTGGTCTTGCGCATCGGTCAGGCCGATCTGCGCTTCTTCGTTCTCGAGCTCGCTGTCAGGCACCACCAGCCAGCGCCGAAACGACTCGTACTCGCCGGTTTCGCGGTCGATGGTCACGCGCACATCGGCGTCGTCATGGGTACGCTTCTTCGTGGCCGAAGCCAGTGCAGATTCAAGTGCGCCAAATACCACTTCGCGGGCGACATTCTTTTCGCGCGCCAGCGCATCAACCAGCAACAGAATCTCGCGACTCATCGTTTCAACTCCTGCTTGCGTTCAAAGTCCGGCACCAGACGGGCGCGCTCGATCTGCGACAACTCGAACTCGTGTGCCACACCCTTGATTTCCATGGTCAGTCGGCCGTCGCTGACACCTGCCAGGCGCCCGCTGAAACTTCTCTGGTTGTTCAACGGGATGCGTAACCGCAGCTGCGCTTCCTGCCCGGTGAAACGGATGAAGTCGGCCGCTTTCTTGAGCGGTCTGTCGAGACCCGGCGACGACACTTCGAGCCGGTCGTAATCGACGTTTTCAACAGTGAAAAGCCGGGTGAGGTGATTGCTCACCGCCACGCAATCGTCCACAGTGATGCCCTGCTCCGCATCGATGAAAATACGCAGAAGCCGCCCGCGCGGGGACGTTTCCACATCGACCAGTTCGTATCCGAGCCCGCTTACTGCCTGCTCGATGAGCTCCGCAACATTCATCCTTGCAACACAATTCCGGACGCACAAATAAAAAATGGGCTGACCGCCCATCAAACAAACGCCGACACCGCCAGCGCGACAAGTCCGTTAGTGTATCAGAGCGCGACAATCCACTTCAATATGAATGGCCAGATTGCCCGCGCACAAGGATGTTTTGAAAATCAGGATTCGCCGGCCGGGGCGGCAGACGGGCGACGGCGACGGCGTGGTGCGCGTTTGCGCGCCGGCGCTTCGCCTTCGGCACGCTGTGGCTGAACCGGCGCCTGACCTGACGGCGCACCATTGCCGGGTTCGCGCGCCTTTCGCGGGCCGCGACGACGGCCATTGCCCTGCCCGGGTTTCGGCGCCTGAGCGGGCTCCGCAGATTTCGCACGCGGCTTGCCGGCGGCCGGTACGCCGGTCAGCAGGCGTGATACGTCTTCCGGCTTCAGTTCTTCCGCTTCGCCACGGTGCAGGCGCCGCGGCAGTTCGAACGGTCCGTAGCGCACGCGCATCAGTCGGCTCACCGCAAGGCCGACCGCCTCGAACATGCGCCGGACCTCGCGATTGCGCCCTTCCGAAATGGTGACGCGATACCAGTGATTCGATCCTTCGCCGCCACCGTCGGACAGCGCATTGAACCTGGCAATGCCGTCGTCGAGCTCGATGCCGGAGGTCAGGCGGGTTGCCTGTTCTTCCGTGAGTTCCCCGATCAGGCGCACGGCATATTCCCGTTCGAGCTCGTAGCTCGGATGCATCATCTTGTTGGCCAGCTCGCCGCTGGTCGTGAATACCAGCAGACCGGAGGTATTGAAGTCCAGCCGTCCGACCGCGATCCAGCGCCCGCCGCCGACGCGCGGAAGCTTGTCGAATACCGACGGTCGGCCCTCGGGGTCGTCGCGCGACACGATTTCGCCTTCCGGCTTGTGATAGATCAGTACGCGCGGCGCGCGCGGTGCGAAATGGATGTGGATGAGCTTGCCATTGACGCGGACCTTGTCTTCCGGCCCGACGCGCTGACCGACATGGGCCGGCAGCGCGTTCACGCTGATGCGACCGGCCACGATCCAGTCTTCCAGCTCGCGGCGCGATCCCAGGCCCATGTCGGCCAGCATCTTGTGCAGCTTCTGCGGCTCGGAAAACACGATGGGACCGCGCTTCTTCGGACGGCTGTCCTGCGATCTGTAGTTGGCCACGTTGCCATTGACCTGGGGGCCGCCCGGTCTGCGCTTACCTTGCATCATCGAAATTCATCACCTTCTGTAGTTCGGCCAGGGGTGGCAGCTCGGCAAGCGTGCGCAGCCCCAGATCGTCGAGGAATCGTCGGGTGGTGGCGTACAAAGCCGGCCGCCCGGGGACTTCCCGGTAACCGACGCTGTCGATCCAGCCACGCCCTTCAAGTGCCTTGATGATGCCCGGCGACACCGACACCCCGCGGATGTCCTCGATGTCGCCGCGCGTCACCGGCTGGCGATACGCAATGATCGCCAGCGTTTCCAGAACCGCGCGCGAGTAGCGCGGCGGCTTTTCGTTCTTCAGTTTTTCCAGATAAGGCTGCAGATCCGCACGGGTGCGGAAGCGCCACCCGGACGCGACCTGTATCAGTTCGACACCGCGCCCCGACCAGTCGTCGCGCAATTCGTCGAGCAGTCGACGGAGCACCGACGCATCCAGTTCCTCATCGAACATCCGTCTGAGTTCGGCGATCGAAAGTGCGTCCTGCGCTGCGAGCAGCGCCGCTTCGAGTATCCGCTTGATATCAGACGGGTTCGGCGACAGCAGGTGTGGCGTGTCGGACATAAATCGGCGCAAAAGCTTCAATCTGAAGCAGTTCAATCAGGTTCTCGCGGGCCAGTTCAAGCACCGCGAGAAAATTCACCACCATCTGCGCTGCCGGCGCGCCGGCTTCGAACAGCTGGTCGAAGCGTAGCGAACCTTCGTCCGTCAGGCGTCGCAGGATGCCGGACATGAACTCACGCACCGACAGGGCCTCGCGACTGACCTTGTGATGACGGGTGACGTCGGCATGCCGCATCAGCGCCAGCCAGGCCAGTTGAAGATCCGCGGCGCTTACCGCAGGCTGGATTTCGGCAATGCGCTCGGCAACCTGCACGCCCACCCATTCATGCTCACGCTGCGCGCGCGGAATGGCGTCGAGCGCGAGCGAAGCTGCTTTCATCTGTTCGTATTCGATCAGCCGCCGAACGAGTTCGGCACGCGGATCCTCTCCTTCGTCCGTCGATTCGCGCGGCAGACGCGGCAGCAACATCCGGGATTTGATCTCCAGGAGCATTGCGGCCATCAGCAGATATTCGGCTGCAAGTTCAAGGCGGTGCTCGCGCATCGCCTCGACATAGACCAGATACTGCGCGGTCAGCGGCGCCATCGGAATATCGAGGATGTCGACATTCGCCTTGCGGATCAGGTAGAGCAGCAGATCGAGCGGACCCTGGAACGCATCCAGGAACACTTCGAGCGCGTCGGGCGGAATGTACAGGTCGAGCGGAAGTTTTTCCAGCGTCTCGCCATACAACCGCACCGGTGTCGGCGCAGCAGCTTCAACCAGGAGCGCGTCGCCCGACATCAGGCGTAGTTCAGACCCATGGCTTCGCGCACGTCGCGCATCGTTTCCGACGCCAGCTTGCGCGCGCGCTCGCAGCCGTCGGCGACGATGTTGCGCAACAGCATGGGGTCTTCCTCGTATTGTCGCGCACGTTCATGGATCGGCGCCTGTTCCTTCAGCACGGCATCGATCACCGGCTGCTTGCAATCGAGGCAGCCGATGCCGGCCGAGCGACAGCCCTCCTGCACCCACTGCTTCGTGCTGTCGTCGGAATAGATGACGTGGAACTGCCAGACCGGGCAGCGATCCGGGTCACCCGGATCGGTACGTCGCACGCGCTGCGTGTCGGTTTTCATGCCGCGGATCTTCTTGGTGACCAGATCCGGTTCTTCGCGCAGCATCAGCGTGTTGTTGTAAGACTTCGACATCTTCTGTCCATCCAGCCCCGGCATGCGCGCCGCTTCGGTCAGCAGCGCGCCGGGCTCGGCCAGAATCATCTTGCCGCCGCCTTCCAGGTAGCCGTACAGCCGCTCGCGGTCACCCAGACTCAGGCTCTGTGCCTCGTCGAGCAGCGCATGCGCCTGTTCCAGTGCCTCGTCGCGACCTTCCTGCTGGTACAGCGTGCGCAGTTCCTCGTAAAGCTTGCCGCGTTTGCCGCCGAGCTTCTTCACCGCTTCGCGTGCCTTTTCCTCGAACCCCGGCTCGCGTCCGTACAGGTGATTGAAGCGGCGCGCGACTTCGCGCGTCAGCTCGACGTGCGGCACCTGATCCTCACCCACCGGCACCAGATTGGCGCGGTAGATCAGGATGTCGGCCGACTGCAGCAGCGGGTAGCCGAGAAAGCCGTAGGTTGCCAGATCCCTGTCGGACAGCTTGTCCTGCTGGTCCTTGTAGGTCGGCACGCGTTCCAGCCAGCCAAGCGGGCACATCATCGACAGCAGCAGATGCAGTTCGGCGTGCTCGGGCACCCTCGACTGGATGAACAGCGTTGCCTGCGACGGATCGACGCCAGCCGCCAGCCAGTCGATCAGCATGTCCCACACGCTGCGTTCGATGACCTGAGTGTCTTCGTAGTTGGTGGTCAGCGCATGCCAGTCGGCGACGAAGAACAGACAGGGGTACTCGTGTTGCAGACGTACCCAGTTCTTCAGCACCCCGTGGTAGTGGCCGAGGTGCAGACGCCCGGTCGGGCGCATGCCGGAAAGAACACGTTCAGCGTACATGGTGTGGATTCATCCAGTTCAGAAAAGCAGCGCAATCAGGGCCATCCTGGCCAGCGTCAGCAGCGGGCGCAGGATATCCCCCAGCACGCCGGTCAGCAAAAGCGCAAGCAGCAGGAACAGGCCGTAGGGCTCAAGCCGCGCGAAGGCCATCGACGGTCCGCGCGGCAGCAGACTCACCATGATGCGGCCGCCGTCCAGCGGTGGAACCGGCAGCAGGTTGAGAACCATCAGCAGCAGGTTGATCAGGATGCCCGCCTCCGCCATCAGCGTCAGCGGCTCGCCAAAATACTGGGGAGAGGCGTCCAATGCAAATTTGTAGACCAGCCCCCAGATCACGGCCATGACCAGATTGGCGCCCGGTCCGGCGGCGGCCACCCACAGCATGTCCTGCTTGGGACGGCGCAGAAGTGAAAAATTGACCGGTACCGGCTTGGCCCAGCCGAACAGCAGCCCGGGCTGACCGAGCATCGCGGCGCCGAAATACATGACCAGCGGCACCAGTATCGTACCGACCGGATCAATGTGCTTGAACGGGTTGGCCGTGATGCGACCCGCCAGATGCGCGGTCGGGTCCCCCTTGAGCAGCGCGACATAGCCGTGCGCGGCCTCATGCAGGGTAATCGCCAGCACCACGGGAATGATGATGACGGCAAGTCGCGCGATCATGTCATCCATGTGCGCTCCCTGCGGAAGGATGCGCTCACGATTCTTCGAGACCGAAGCGCGACACGTCACCCGCGCCGGCGCGTATCAGCACCGGCTCGCCGGACGACAGATCGATCACCGAGGTCGGCCGGGTGCCGCACGAACCGGCTTCGATCACCAGATCCAGTTCGTGCTGCAGGCGCTCGCGGATGTCGTCTGCATCGGTCAGCGGCAGCTCTTCGCCGGGCAGCAGCAGCGTCGATCCGAGCAGCGGCTCGCCCAGTTCGGCCAGCAGGCTGGACACGACGGGATGGTCGGGCACGCGCAGCCCGATGGTCTTGCGCTTCGGATGCAGCATGCGGCGGGGCAGTTCGCGCGTCGCTTCCAGAATGAAGGTGTAGGCGCCGGGCGTGGCGCTCTTCAACAGCCGGAACTGTGTGTTGTCGACGCGCGCAAGGCTGGCGATTTCCGACAGGTCGCGGCACATCAGCGTGAAGTGATGCTGCGCGTCGACGCCGCGAATGCGCCGGATGCGTTCCAGAACCTGTGCATCGCCCATGTGGCCGACCAGCGAATAGGCGCAGTCGGTCGGGATGGCTGCCAGTCCGCCGGATCGCAGGATGTCGGCCGCCTGTCGTATCAGTCTGGGCTGCGGATTGTCGGGGTGAAGATTGAAAAGTTGGGCCAATTGGGATCGAAGGGAAAATCGGGGAGAAAAATCTGTGGCGGTCGTCTGGGTCAGTTGTCTCGGGCACGTCGCGGGTCACAGGTCGCTTCAGGACGCGCTGCGCGAGCTCAGTTCATGCAGATCACGCGCTGGTTGAGTTCCGGTGCCTGCCATATCGGCTTCAGATCGTCAGGCAACGGCGCGCTGCGCCCCAGATCCACCGCGCTTTCGTCAGGCGCGTGAAAATCCGAAGCGCGCGAGGCGTAGAAGCCGAACCGGCGTGCCAGGCGGGCAAAGGTACGCACTTCCGCGTCGCCGTGCGAGCCGGATATCACTTCGATGCCGCGGCCGCCGAGCGCATGGAATTCTTCGAGCAACTGTTCGATCCGCTCACCCGAAATGCGGTAACGCCCTGGATGGGCAATCACTGCGACGCCGCCGGCGCCATGTATCCAGGCCAGTGCCTGCGCCAGCGTGGTCCACCGGTGGTCGACAAAGCCGGGTCGGCCGGGAACCAGAAAGTTGCGGAACACCGCATGGATATCGCCTGCGTAGCCCTGCTCCACCAGCACGCGCGCAAAGTGCGAGCGTCCGACGAGTGTGGGGTTGCCGGCGTGGCGCATGGCGTTTTCGTAGGGCGCAACCACGCCCAGCAATGAAAGTTCATCGGCGATGCGCAGGGCGCGCGCATCGCGCCCGCTGCGCACCCGGGTCAGGCCGGCAGCCAGATCCGCGTTCGTCGGATCGACGCCCAGCCCCACGACATGAACCGTAATGCCGCCCCAGGTCACAGACACTTCGACGCCGTCAATGAAGGACAGACCGCGCTCGAGCGCAGCATTCCGCGCTTCTTCGAGTCCGCTCAGCGTGTCGTGATCGGTCAGAGACCACAGTTCGACGCCGTTCGCCGCTGCGCGGGCAGCCAGGGCCGATGGCGCAAGCACACCGTCGGAGTGGCAGGAATGGCAGTGCAGGTCAGCGTTCATATCCATTGGATTCTATCAGGCCATCGTCCCCCGCCCGGCGCAGCTACAATTCACGCTGGTCATTTCAACCTGGAACCGCAATGAATCACCCGGACACTCTCCGCTACACCGACACGCATGAATGGGTCAGGATCGAACAGGATGGCAGCGTGACGGTCGGCATCACCGACCACGCCCAGGACGCGCTGGGCGACGTGGTTTTCCTTCAATTACCCGAGGTCGGTCAGCAGGTTGCGCGCAGCGACTCGATGGCCGTCATCGAATCGGTCAAGTCGGCTTCGGATATCCATGCACCGGTATCGGGCACGGTGACGGCGGTCAATCCGCCGGTCGCGGACGCCCCCGAACAGGTCAACAAGGACCCGTACGGAGCCTGGATGTTCGTCATCAAGCCTGATGACGCCGGCGAGCTCGACGTCCTGATGGACGCCGCGCGCTACACCGCTTCCATCGCCTGATCGTCCGGCCGCAGCTTGCTTACGACTTGCTGCGGCCGATGCGCTGGCCGTGCTTGCGCAGGCTGCCTGACAGCTGATCGATGATTTCGCCGGCCGCGGCGACGATCTGGTTCGGTCCGAAGCCGGCTGACTTCATTTCCCGATAGAAGGACTTGGCCAGCAGCTTGGCCATCTGGGCTGGCTGTGCCGCGCCTTGCGTGAAGGCATCCATGGCCGGCAGCGGCACATTGCCGCCGCTTTCCAGCGCGCGCTGCGCAAAACCCGAATTCAGCAGGTAAGCCAGCTGCGCGACCTGTATCGCCTTGCCCGCATAAAGTGCCAGCGCCGCCAGCAACTGCTGGTCGATCGCGGTGAAGGGGGCTTCTCCGCGTGGCCGGCGCACATTGATGACGCCCAGAACGCGGCCATCCAGGGGAAGCGGCTGGCAGATGAAACTACCGCCCTCGCGCCGCACCCGGACATCCGGCGCGGTTGCATCGACGTCATCGATACGCTGCGCAACACCGGTCGCCAGCACGTTGCCCGAGGTCGACATGCCGACACCGACCCGCACCTGCAAGGCGTCTTCGGCCAGTTCGCCGCGCCACGCCGCAAGCCCGAGCAACGCGTGCTCACCCTCGCCGTCGGCCAGCATGATGGACGCGCGTGCGCAGCGCACACCCGTCCATACGGCATCGATCACCTGATCGAGTGCCGCCTGCAACAGACCGCGGCCGGCATCCGGCGCGGGCGACGATTTCGGCTTCTCAGCAGCCATCGTGAGCGCCATTCATGGTCGATGATTCAATCCAGCCGGCAATCCGGACACCCAGCGCATCGACGGCCCGCGCCGATGCCGCCACACCGGCGGCCGCGTCGGCGCCGCTTGCCGGTTCGCTGATCGCGAATGGCAGGCTGGCCAGCACACGCTGACCACGCACGTCGGTCAATACTGCGCGACCCGACAGCAATGCGCGCGCACTGTCCGCCCGGTCGTAGTGCTGGATGAATTCATCGATGTCGACCCGCAGCCGGCAACCCGGGCCGGTGCCGGCGTCGTCGGTCTGCAGCATCTGGCGCAACGCGACGGTCAGCATTTCCGGTGGCGAAGCAGCCCAGCGGCTGAACGCATAAACGTCGCGGCGCGTTGCACTTTCATAGGCCAGGCGGTAATGCATCGCGCTGCCGTCGAGCCAGCTCGGCGAACGGACTTCTATGGCGCGCAGCCCCGGGATGCGCTGCAACGTGGCCCGTGCACTGCCCAGATCGTGCAGTGCCGGTGCCGGCGGACGACTGACCAGCGGCCCGCAGCCCGCCAGCCCTGCCAGCATGAGCGACAGCACGGCCGTCCGGACCCGCCGCATTGATCCAGCCTTCATCGACCCGCTCCTTCCGTGGCTGGCGCGAAACCGGGTTCACCCGGTCCGGCGCGGGATGTTTCTCGCCCCAGCAGAAGTGTCTGCGGCGATGATTCAAGCTCGCCCAAGACCCGGTTGAGCTGGCGCGCATTGCGCTGCACCTCGTCGATCAGGGTCTGCAGTCGGGGCAAGGTGTCGTCGGTGACCTGTTGTCCGGCCACCGCAGCCAGTGCATCGACGCGATCGGCCAGCTGTTTCATTGAACCCAGCAGGGCGCGCAGGTCTTCTGCGGCCCGACGACCTTCTCCGCTGGTCTGTTCGACACTGGCCAGAATGCCGCTCAACCGTTCGACATTCTGCGGTGACATGACGGCCTGCGTACGCTCGAAGGTCTGTCGGGCTTGGTCGAGCACTGCGGGAAGCCCGGCCAGCGACGTATCCACGTGTGCTGTGGCCGACCGCAGATTGGCCAGCACGCCGGAAATCCGCTCGATATTGCCGTCATCGAACAGTACATTCACGCGCAGCAGCACCTGCCGCAACACGGCCATGGTGTCCGTTGCCTGCGAACCGAGCGCTTCGAACTGCGAGCCACCGAGCGGTATGCGGGCCGGGGCCTGACCATCGGCCCGCAGCGGCGCCGGATCGGAACCGTCGTCGTCGAGATCGATCAGCGCAAGACCGGTCACGCCGAGATAGGAAAGCCGCGCACGCGTGGCGGCGGTGACCGGAAAACGCTCCGGAATGTCGATGCGCACATGGATTTCGCGCGGTGCGTCGGGATTGATTGAAATCTCCTTGACCTTGCCGACCCGGATACCGCGATAGCGAACCTGTGCCTGCGGACTGAGTCCGCTGACATTCGAGGTCGTCACCAGCACATATTCGCGCCCCATTTCGCTGTCGCTCGACAGATACCACGTGGCGAGACCGACACAGGCGCCCATGAGCAAAAGGAACAGCCCGGCGGCAAGGGCGTGGGCGCGATTTTCCATTTTCAGCGCACCGTGGTGTCCGGCGTGCGCTGCACGCGACCGGAGGCGAAGAAGTTCTGGATGAACGGATGGTCGACGTTCATGACGTGATCAAGCGGGCCATAGGCCAGTATACGTCGCTCGCCCAGCACGGCGACCTGTGTTGCCAGCGCTGTCAGCGTATCGATGTCATGGGTGACCAGGACGACGGTCAGGCCGAGTTGCCCGCGCAGCGTGCGGATCAGGCTGACGAAAGCGGCCGAGCGGTCAGGGTCAAGGCCGGCGGTAGGTTCGTCGAGCAGCAGAAGTTCGGGTTCGAGTGACAGCGCCCGTGCCAGCGCCACCCGTTTGATCATGCCGCCCGACAGTTCGGACGGCATCAGCCAGGCATGCCGGGGTTCGAGTTCCACCATGGCCAGTTTCATCATCACCAGGTCGCGGATGGTGGCGCGATCGAGCCAGCGCAGCTCGCGCAGCGGGAAAGCAATGTTTTCGAGCACATTGAGCGCCGAGAACAGCGCGCCCTGCTGGAACAGCACGCCGAAGCGCTGGCGCAGCCGGCGATCGGCCAGGGCGTCGCCGGAGAACAGCGGCTGGCCGAACACGCGGATCTGCCCGGCGTCCGGCTGCAGCAGCCCGATCACCTGACGCAGCAAGGTCGTCTTGCCGCTGCCCGAGCCGCCGACCAGCGCAACCACTTCGCCGGCCGCGACGGACAGGTCGATGTCCTGATGCACGACATTCGTGCCAAAGCGCGTCACCAGCCCGCGAATGTCGATGACCGGCGCGCTCATCCGCCTGGCAGCCCGATGTGACGCGTGGCGATGGCGAACAGTGCGTCGACCAGAATGACGCAGGTGATGGCGCTGACCACCGATTTGGTGGTGTTCGACGACAGGCTTTCGGTATTGGGCTTTACCGACAGTCCGAAATGACAGGCCACCAGCGCGATCACCAACCCGAATGCAACGCCTTTCGCCAGCCCGATGTACAGGTTGGCGATCGGTACCACGCGTGGCAGCGTATCGAGAAAGAAGCCATAGCTCATGTCGAGCTGTATCGATGCGGCCACCATGCCGCCGAACAGTGCAGCCGATGATGTCCAGAGCACCAGCAGCGGCAGCGCCGTGACCAGTGCCAGCACCTTGGGCAATACGAGGCGCAGGCTGCGCTGCACGCCCATCGTCGCCAGCGCATCGATCTCTTCGGTCACCCGCATCACGCCCAGCTGCGCCGTCATCGCCGAGCCTGATCGCCCGGCCACCAGCACGGCGACCAGCACCGGTCCGAGTTCGCGCACGATACCGATGCCCAGGATATTGACGATGAACACATCGGCACCGAAGGTCTTGAGCTGCAGCGCCGACAGATACGACAGCACGACGCCGATCAGGAAGCCGACCAGCGCGGTGATCGGCAGCGCACTGACGCCGGTCTTGTACAGATTGGCGGAAATTTCGCGCAACGGCGCGTCCTGCGGCCGGCGGGCAATGTGCATCAGGTCGAGCAGCAACTGGCCGATCAGTGCGACCAGATCGCCGGTCTGCCGTGCGAACGACAAACCGGCGCGGCCCAGTGCTGCCAGCGAGTCGAAGGACGTCGTCGGCGGCGCCACACGACTGCGTACGCCAAGCGCCGAGGCCGACTCCAGCATGGCGAGCGTGTGCTCGCCGGCGTCAAGCGCCGGCGGCAGACGGTCGCCCCAGATGCGCCACAGCAGACAGGCGCCAAGGCTGTCGATGCGTGCGATACCGGTCAGATCCCAGCGAGCGGCCGCCCGTGCCTCACCCGTGTCGAGCGCGGCGCGCAACGCATCGATGCGGCCTTCCAGCCCCTGCAACGTCCAGTCGCCCTGCAGCGACGCGACCTGCGCAGCACCTTCCCGATCGAACGATACGGTCGGCGCGTTCATGCAGGTGTCAGCGCGTCACGCCGGCTGCAAGGCGAGCGGTGCGCAGCTTCAGGTCGATTCCGATCACGCCCCACAACCTCAGTTCGTCGTGCAGGCTGGCATTGGTCAGCGGCGACGCCGACAGCCATTCCGTCCGCGCACCCAGTTGATAGCCACTGCCGGTGCGCTCGATGCTCAGCGGCAGTTCGCTGAAGTCTTCACGGCTGCGATGCAGCAGCACAGCCAGGCGCAGACAGAGGATCAGAGACCAGTCACGCGCGTCGGCCGAAGCCGAGTTTACCTTTTCCAGCTTGCCCCGATGGGCCAGCACGATGCGCGCCAGACGCGATTGGTCCATGCGCGAAAACCCCGGCATGTCAGCGTTGCCGACAATGTAGGCGCTGTGCTTGTGGTAGCCGGCGTGCGCGACCGAAATCCCCAGTTCGTGCAGGCAGGCTGCCCAGCTCAGCATCTGCAGGTCGGGGTGATCATCGGGGTGATCGCCGTTTGCCGCCGGATTGAGCGCGCGGAACAGGCGCAGTGCCGTACCCCGCACGCGCTCGGCTTGCTTCTGGTCGACCTGGTAGCGCCGCATGAACTGCAGCACCGTTGCGTCGCGCAGGTCCTGGTGGTGATAGCGGCCGAGCAGGTCGTACAGCACGCCCAGTCGCAGCGCACCTTCCGAGAAACTCATGCGTTCCAGCCCGAACGCATCGAACACCGCCGACATGATGGCGAATCCGCCTGCCAGCACCGGCAGGCGGTCGGGGCGCAAGCCTGCAATGCCGAGCCGGTTCACGTCGCCGACGCGCAGCAGCAGCGCGCGCAGCTTTTCCATGGCGTCGCGGGTCAGCGCACCCTGCGACCAGCCGTTCAGTTCCATGATGTCAAGCAGCGCCCTTGCCGTGCCGCTCGACCCGACGGCTTCATCCCAACCGAGCGAGCGGTAGCCATATTCGATGGTTTCCAGCTCGCGCCGCGCCGCCAGTTCGGCTTCGCGCAGCGAGCGCTTGTCCATCCGGCCATCCGGAAAGTAGCGCAGGCTGAATGCCACGCAGCCGATGTACATCGATTCCAGCGCCAGCGGCTCGAAGCTGCGGCCAATGATGAATTCGGTCGAACCGCCGCCGATGTCGACCACCAGTTGCTGACTCGACGGGTTGGGCAGCGTATGCGCCACGCCGACATAGATCAGCCGTGCCTCTTCGCGCCCGGCGATCACCTCGATCGGGAAACCCAGCGCTGCTTCGGCCTGTGGCAGGAATTGCGGTGCGTTCTTGGCCACGCGCAGGGTGTTGGTGGCCACGGCGCGTACCTGATCAGGTGCGAAGCCGCGCAGACGCTCGTTGAATCGCGACAGCGCCTCGATGGCCCGAAGCTGCGAGGGACCATCAAGCAACTTGCCCTGCCCGAGTCCCGCCGCCAGCCGGACGGTTTCCTTCAGGCCGTCCAGCGGATAGATCTGATCGTCGACAACGCGGGCAACCTGGAGACGGAAGCTGTTCGAGCCCAGGTCAACCGCAGCGAGAAGTTCGTAGCTCATGCATCCGTAACTGAAAAATCATCAGCGCCGGAGTTTAGCAGCCGGGGGCACGCCTGCCTTCCGCGCATTTGCGTCACACGGCTGTAATAATCGAACATGTTTCATGTCACACAATAGCGTGTTGCCTACCGATGTCGAATCCGGACTTTTGCTCATGAACCTACCGCTTCTGGTGCCACGTTTCGCGCCTGACCACTTCATCAACCGCGAACTGTCGCTCATCGCCTTCAACCGCCGCGTGCTTGCGCAGGCGGCAGACGAGCGTGTGCCACTGCTCGAACGGCTGAAGTTCCTGTGCATCGTGTCGAGCAATCTGGACGAATTCTTCGAGGTGCGGATCGGTGGCCTGCGCGAGCAGATCAAGCTCGGGGCGCGCAGCGTCACGTCGGACGGGCGCTCGGCGCAGGAGGCCCTGCGCCTGATCGCGAATGAATGCCATCAGCTGATCGCCGAGCAGTACGCGCTGCTGAACGACGTCATCCTGCCGGCGCTGGAAACCGAAGGCATCGTTTTCCTGCGCCGAGGCGCGTGGACGGATGAGCAGCGGGAGTGGATACGCGACTATTTCATGCGTGAACTGATGCCGGTGCTGACCCCGATCGGGCTGGACCCTTCGCATCCCTTCCCGCGCGTGCTCAACAAGAGCCTGAACTTCGCAGTCGAACTCGACGGCCGCGACGCGTTCGGGCGCAGTTCCCGTTTTGCCATCGTGCAGGCGCCGCGCGCGTTGCCACGGGTGATCAAGCTGCCGAAGGAACTGACCGGCGTCGATCACGGCTTCGTATTCCTGTCGTCAGCGATGCACATGAATGTCGGCGATCTGTTCGAAGGCATGAATGTGCTCGGCTGCTACCAGTTCCGGGTGACCCGCAATTCCGACCTCTTCCTCGACGAGGAAGAGGTAAAGAACCTTCGTCTGGCGCTGCAGGGCGAACTGCCGCAGCGCCACTACGGCGACGCGGTGCGGCTGGAAGTGGCCGACAACTGTTCCGAGCACATGGCCGACTTCCTGCTGCAGCAGTTCAACCTGACGCGCGATGATCTGTACCGTGCGCCCGGCATCGTCAATCTGGTGCGCCTGATGCAGGTGCCGAACTGGGTGGACCGGCCGGATCTCAAGTACCCGCCGTTCGCGCCGACGCTGCCGCGCGCCATGGAAAAGCGCTATGACATCTTCGCGATGCTGCGCCGGCAGGACATCCTGCTGCATCACCCGTGGGAGGCCTTCACGCCGGTGATCGATCTGGTTCAGCAGGCGGTGGATGACCCGGAAGTGGTCGCCATCAAGATGACGGTCTACCGCACCGGTATCGATTCGGTGCTGATGGAGGCGCTGGTGCGCGCCGCGCACAAGGGCAAGGAAGTGACGGTCGTGGTCGAGCTGATGGCGCGGTTCGACGAGGAAGCCAACATCAACTGGGCGTCGCGGCTGGAAGATGCCGGTGCACACGTGGTGTATGGCGTGTTCGGCTACAAGACGCACGCCAAGCTGCTGATGGTGGTGCGGCGCGAGGAGATCGACGGTGTGCGCAGCTTCCGGCGCTTCGTGCATCTGGGAACGGGCAATTACCACCCCAGTACGGCGCGCTTCTACACCGATTTTGGTCTGATGACGGCCGATGAACTGATCGGCGAGGACGTGAACGAGGTGTTCAAGCAACTGACCGGGCTGGGCCACGCCGGCACGCTGACCCACCTGTGGCAGGCGCCGTTCACGCTGCACAGCAATGTCATCGCAGCGATCAACCGCGAAGCGGACAACGCACGCGCCGGCCGCAAGGCGCGCATCATCGCCAAGATGAACTCGCTGGTCGAGGACGAAACGATCGAGGCGCTGTACAACGCCAGCCAGGCGGGTGTCGACATCGATCTGATCGTGCGCGGCGTGTGTGCCTTGCGTCCCGGTGTGCCGGGCCTGTCCGAAAAAATCACGGTGCGCTCCATCGTCGGCCGCTTCCTCGAACATTCGCGCATCTATCACTTCCACGCCGACGGTGAGGAAAAGCTCTATCTGGCCAGTGCCGACTGGATGGAGCGCAACTTTTTCCGGCGCATCGAGGTGGCGTTTCCGATACTCGATCCGAAACTGAAGCGGCGCGTGATGAAAGAGGGATTGCGCCCCTACCTGCTCGACAACAGCCAGTCGTGGGAGATGGAGCCGGATGGCCGGTATCGCAGGCGCGTGTCGCGCGCCGCACGGCACTGCGCGCAGGAAACGCTGCTGGCCGAGTATTCACGCGGCGGCAAGTAAGGCGAGCTGGCAGGTGAGCCGACTCAAGCGTCGGGCGCAACTGCCGTAAACCGGATGTGTTCAATCCATCCGGACAAACGTCAAGGTGAAGGTCGCCCAATCCCTCCTGCTCGTGTCGCTCGCCGTCACCCTCGTGGCGTGCGACAAGCTCCCCTTTCCGGACCCCAATCGCGCAGCGATGCAAAAGGAACTGGACAGCAAGGCCATTGGCGGCGCCTGCCGCCACGCCGGCCGCGCGCTGGAGGACTGCTACCGGCTCAATCCGAAGGCATCGAAGGCGGCCGTATTTGCCGGCTGGCGCGAAATGAACGACTACATGACGGAAAACAAGCTCGACGTCGTGCTGCCCGCCCTTCCGCCGCGGGGTACCCGCATGGTGGGTGAAACTGCCCACGCCGGGACGCCATCCGCAGATTCGCTACAAGACACCGACAAGGCCGGCGGCGATGGCGCATCCGACGAAAAGAAGCCGGACAGCAGCAGCGCGAAACCTTCGGACAAGAAAAACCCCGCACTGACAGCGGGGTGATTTCAGCGCCGGCCGCACTCGCGACCGGATACCGATCAGCGCATCGCGGCCAGTTCGCTCAGATCCTTGCCGTCGATCTTCACCCGCGCCAGCGTCACCTCACCGTCGTCCATATCCAGCGGTTCGATGCTCACCCGACCCGAATCGAGCAGTTGCTGCAATTTCTGTTTGCCGATGCTCGAAGCAGTCGTGGTTTCGAGGGCTTCGAGGCCCGCCGCCCTTACACGCACGCCATCAGCGTAGAACGTACTGCCATCCACCGCGTAATGCCGCTGGGCCGGCGCCTTCGGCGGCCGGAACACCGGTGTTGCGGCCGCGACTGCCACACTGCGGCGAGGCGCCTTCGCCGTCACGGATATGCGTTTTTTCGCGGCGACATTGACCGCAGGACGTATCTTCTTCTTGACTTGCTGGCTGCTCGCCACTGACCGCGCCGCATAAGCGTCGTCCATCGTACCGAACAGCGAAAATCCAAACAGGGCAGACAGGGCGATTGCGCCCAGGGTTTTACCGATCATGCACGTCTCCCGAAGGGGCCCGCAGTATTGACCGAACTGAAAACTTCGATCAACGATGTGAGCCAATTTATTGTTTAGGATGATTTTTCCAATATTAACCATTGCAGCCGCGCAGCGCCAGTACCGCCGAAGCCTGTCGGCACGACTTACAATGTCGGCGATTCCCTTTCCGTACTCCGCACATGCTTCGCGTTTTCGGTATCCGGCGCTGTGACACGATGTCCCGCGCCATGGCCTGGCTGAACGAACACCAGCTCGAATTCCATCTGCACGACTACAAGAAGGACGGAGTGCCGGCGGACCGGCTTGCCGGCTGGATCGAACGTGCCGGCTGGCGGGCCATCGTCAATACGAAAGGCACGACCTTTCGCAAGCTGCCACCCGAACAGACTGCCGATCTGGACGATGCAAGCGCGCAGCCCCTGCTGACCGAACATCCGTCAGCCATCCGCCGGCCCATCATCGAGCATGGCGGACACTTGCTTATCGGCTTCGATCCGGCGCACTGGAGCGAAATCCTCAAGCGCAAGCCCAATGAGTGAGCGCGATTTCATCCAGCGCTTCATGTTCGAGGCGCTGGACATCCGTGGCGCACTGGTCCGTTTCGATCAGGGCTGGCAGGCCATGCAGAAGGGACGCGGCTATGGCGCCGTCGCCACACGGCTGCTTGGCGAAGTGGCCGTGGTCACGCTGTTGATCGGCGGACAGCTCAAGCAGCCGGCCCGCCTGACGGTTCAGGTACGCGGCCGCGGGCCGGTCGAGACGCTGGTCGTCGATTGCGACCAGCAGCTTCGTCTGCGCGGCATGGCCAGTGCGCCACCAGACCTGGCCGATGCGCCAGTCCCGGCGCTGCTCGGTGAGGGACATCTGGTGATGACCTTGCAGACGGATGAGGCCGAGACGCCCTACCAGAGTCTGGTGCCGCTGGAAGGTGACACGGTGGCGGCGGTGTTCGAGCACTATCTTGCACTGTCCGAACAGCAGCCGGCGGCGCTGTGGCTGCACGCCGATGCCGAGTGCGCGACCGGCCTGTTCCTGCAGAAGCTGCCGGATGCCGACCGCAAGGATGCGGATGGTTGGAACCGCCTGTGCCACCTCGCTGCAACCGTGACGCCTGACGAGCTGAAGACGCTGGCACCCGAAGCACTGCTCGGCCGTCTGTTTGCCGAAGAGGCAGCGCGTGACGGCATTCGGGTGTTCGCACCGGCGATTCCGCGCCATCACTGCCCGCGCGACGAAGAAAAGTTGCGCCGGCTGGTGCTGTCGCTCGGTCGCGAAGAGGTCGAATCCATCCTGCGCGAACAGGGCGAGGTGCATATCCACGACGACATGTGCAACCACGACTACCGCTTCAGCGCGCTCGACATCCAGCTGCTGTTCGGCGAAGCTCCGCCCGCCGTGCATTGATGCGGTATCCAAACGCCCCTTGCGTCAGTTGCCCGTGCATCGGTCACTGACTAGACTTTCGACATTTCCCGCGGACACCCCATGGCGCGCAAGCCCGCTCCCCCGGCCGTAGAACTCAAAAGCGCCACGCTCGAAGCCATGCGCGCGCTGCTGCACGCAGCCGATGCGTCATCGGTCGCGGCAGCGCTGGACGCGCGGCTCGGCGCAACCCCCGGCTTTTTTTCGGGCGAACCGGTAGTCATCGACGCGAGCGCTCTGCCGTCCGATGCTGCGCCCGACTGGGCGGGCATCCGGGACGCACTGGCCCGCCACTCATTGACTGCCGTTGCAGTTCAGGGGGTCGATGACGTCGCTGCCGACACGGCGCGCGCACTCGGTTTTGCGATCGTGGCCGGCGACGCTCAGCCCGACCGGGCGCCACCGCCCGAACCCGTCGCCGAACCGGTTGCAGAAGCCGTCGTCGAACCGGTCATCGAGTGCGAACCCGTCGTCGCGCAGGCGACCGAACCGGTCGTCCCACCGGCGCCGGCCCGGCGTACCGAAATCATCGACAAGCCGTTGCGTTCCGGCCAGCGCGTGTATGCCCGCGGCTGCGACCTGATCGTGCTGGCCATGGTCAGCGCCGGCGCCGAGGTGATTGCCGACGGCAACATCCACATCTACGCACCGCTGCGCGGACGAGCGCTGGCGGGTGCGGCGGGCGATGTGCAGGCGCGCATCTTCACCACCTGCTTCGAAGCCGAACTGGTGTCGATCGCCGGCGTTTACCGCACCTTCGAACACACCGCGCACAGCGAGCTGCTGCGCAAGCCGGCGCATGTGCGTCTGCAGGAACATGAAGACAAACAGGTACTTGATGTCGCCGCACTGGCGACCACCTGAAACATCAGAGGGAGAACAAGAGTGACCCGTATCGTAGTCGTCACATCCGGCAAGGGCGGCGTGGGCAAGACCACCACCAGCGCCGCTTTTTCGTCCGGCCTTGCCATGAGCGGCAAGAAGACAGCCGTCATCGACTTCGACGTCGGCCTGCGCAACCTCGACCTCATCATGGGTTGCGAGCGGCGCGTCGTGTATGACTTCGTGAATGTGCTGCACGGCGAAGCCAACCTGACCCAGGCGCTGATCAAGGACAAGCACTGCGACAACCTCTTCGTGCTGCCTGCGTCGCAGACCCGCGACAAGGATGCGCTGACCGAAGACGGCGTCGAGAAGATCCTGAACGACCTCGTGGGCATGGGCTTCGACTACATTGTGTGCGATTCGCCGGCGGGCATCGAACACGGCGCGGTCATGGCACTCACCTTCGCCGACGAAGCCATCATCGTCACCAATCCGGAAGTCAGTTCGGTGCGCGACTCGGACCGCATTCTCGGCATCCTGCAGTCGAAATCGCGCCGCGCCAAGGAAGGTCGCGAGCCGGTGAAGGAGCATCTGGTCATCACCCGTTATTCGCCCAAACGTGCCAACGACGGCGAAATGCTCAGCTACGGCGACGTGCAGGAAATCCTGCGCATTCCGGTGCTGGGTGTCATCCCGGAGTCTGAAATCGTGCTGCAGGCGTCGAACCAGGGGACGCCGGCCATCCACATGGAAGGCAGCGATGTCGCGCAGGCCTACGCCGACGTGGTGGCCCGCTTCCTGGGCGAAGAGCGCCCGCTGCGCTTCGTCGAATACGAAAAGCCCGGCCTGCTCAAGCGCCTGTTCGGAGGGAAGTGACATGTCGCTGCTGTCACTGATTTTCGGCCAGAAACCGAAAACTGCGTCGATCGCGAAGGAAAGGCTGCAACTCATCATCGCGCGCGAACGTGGCGCGAATTCGTCGGCCGACTTCCTGCCGGCGCTGCAGCAGGAACTGGTGGCGGTCATTTCGAAGTATGTGCGCGTCAATCCCGAAGACATCAAGGTCCAGCTCGAAAGGCAGGACAACTACGAAGTACTTGAAGTCAACATCGTGCTGCCTGATCAGCGCAATTGAACCTCGCCGTACCGCGTCATTCGATCGACGTGTCCGAGGGGGCCGGCGTGCGCTATCTGCACTTCGGTTCCGAGTGGATACAGGGCGCGATGCGCGTCGCGCGCCCGTTCGCGCTTGAACTGGAATACACGCGTGAAATGATGCTGCCGCTGCTGCTGGCGGCCGACGAAAGCTGGCCTGCGCAGGTGCTGGTCATCGGCCTGGGCGCCGCATCGGTCACCAAATTCCTGCACCGCTACTGCGCGCAGTCGGCGTTGACCGTGGTCGAGATCGATCCGCGCATGCCGGCGGCGGCAGCCAGCTACTTCCGCCTGCCGCCGGAAGACGGGCGGCTGCGCATCGTGATCGATGACGGAGCGAAATTCGTCGCGGCCAGCGACCAGCAGTGGGACCTGATCCTGGTCGATGGCTACGATCACCGTGCGCGGGCCAACTCGCTCGATACCGAAGCCTTCCATCGTGCCTGTCGGGCGAAGCTGTCGCGGGGCGGACGGGTCTGTCTGAACCTGTTCGGTCGCACGCGCGGTTTTCGCGCCAGCGCACAGCGGGTGATGGACGCCTACGATGGGCACGCGCTGGTGCTGCCCTCGCTCAACGAGGGCAACGCGATCTGCATCGCGTCGACTGGCCATGGAACGGGCGTGTCGATGGACGTGCTACGCGCGCGGGCGCAACGTCTGCGTGCCGACACCGGGCTGAATCTGTCACCCAGCCTGAGCCGGATCGAACAGGCGGGGTATTGTGCAGGGGGCCGTCTGGTGATCTGAACGATCTGATCCGGCGCCGGCCATAAGGCGGCAACAGAAGGAAGCACCAGAAACAAAAAAGCCGGCACTGCCGGCTTTTTTTCATCGTCGAAGCGGATGTTCAGCGACGCGACACCAGCGGTCCGCCCTGCGACGCAAAGTAGGCCGCCAGATCCGCCATGTCCTGCTTGCTCAGCGCACCGACCTGGGCGGCCATGATGGCATTCTTGCGCGCACCGCTCTTGTACGACAGCAGCGACTGCAGCAGATAGTCCTCGTGCTGCCCGCCGATGCGCGGGAAAGCCGGCGCCGGACTGTTGCCGTCGGCACCATGACAGGCCGCGCACGCAGCCGATTTTTCCTTGCCGCGCGCCACGTCACCGGCGAACGCGAAGCTGCTGCCCAGCAGCGCAGCGGCTGCAACCACCATCGTTTTCTTGATCATCACGACCTTCCTCATTTCTGCGCGGCGTAATACGCCGCGATGTCGGCCATGTCCTGTTCGGTCAGGCTGGCGGCAATGCCGTTCATCGACGGGTGCTTGCGATCACCGCTCTTGTAGGCCTGCAGCGCGGCGACGATGTATTCGGGGTACTGGCCACCGATCAGCGGCACCTTGTAGGTTTTCGGAAACACGGTCTGGTAACCCGGAATGCCGTGGCAACCGATGCACATGGCGACCTTGTCCCTGGCGGCTTCTGCATTGCCTTCGACGGCGAGGGCAAGCGGGCTGACACAGAGGGCTGCGACAGCGAGAACGGTTCTGGCGCTCATCGATGATCTCTTTTTTGAAGGTTGAACTTATTTCGGAAAATCGCCGCGCAGTGTAGCGAAGGACGGAGTGACCGTCAAAACCACCGCACGGCGCGTGGCCCGCATACTCAGACTGCAGCCGTATCGACGACCAGGCGACCGCGTACCTTTCCTTCCAGGAAGCGCGGTGCGACATCGAGCACTTCATCGAGCCGCACCACCTGCGTCATGGCGTCGAGCTTGTCCATCGGCATGTCGCGCACGATGCGCGCCCACGCTTCTTCGCGCGGTCCGTGCGCCACGGTGACGCTGTTGATGCCGTACAACGTGACGCCACGCAGGATGAACGGTGCGACGGTAGCCGGAAAGTCCATGCCCTGGGCCAGACCGCAAGCGGCGACGGCGCCGTTTTCGCGCGTCGCCGCGCAGGCGTTGGCCAGCGTGTGCGAGCCGACACTGTCGACCACACCGGCCCAGCGCTCACGCGCCAGCGGCTTGCCTGGCGCCGACAGCGTCGCGCGATCGATGACCGATTCGGCGCCGAGCGACTTCAGATATCCGGTTTCGTCGAGCCGGCCGGTGCTCGCCACCACGCGATAACCCAGACTGGCCAGCAGTGCCACGGCGACCGAACCCACGCCGCCGCTGGCGCCGGTCACCAGCACCTCGCCGTCGCCCGGCTTCAGCCCATGACGTTCCAGCGCCAGCAGACACAGCATGGCGGTGAAGCCGGCGGTACCGACTGCCATCGCATGCTTCGCGTCGAAGCCGGTCGGCAGCGCGACCAGCCAGTCACCCTTGATCGCAGCGCGCTGCGCCAGACCGCCCCAGTGGCCCTCGCCCACACCGAAGCCGGTCAGCACGACCTTGTCGCCGACCTTCCAGCGCGGATGGTCGCTGTGTTCGATCACGCCCGCGAAATCGATGCCCGGCACCATCGGCCACTTGCGCACGATGGGGCTGCGCCCGGTGATCGCCAGCGCATCCTTGTAATTCAGGCTGGACCACTGCACAGCAACGCGCACATCGGCTTCGGGCAGTGCCGTGTCCTCGACATCGCTCAGGCGGGCGATCGTCTTGCCGTCCGCCCCCTGCTCCAGCAATATGGCCTTGAACATCTTCGGTTTCCTCCGGTCTTTGACAGTCTGCAACGCGCAGGATACTTGGTGCTCCGCAAAGCAGTAAGGTTGCGGCGGCGACAACGGTCTTCCATCCAGCACACTCCATCGCACCCACAGGGCTCAATCACGCATGCACGCCACACTGCCGCTCCTGCGAACGACCGACTTTCCGCCGCTGGCCCGTCGCCACACCGAAATCCTGCAACTGAATCTGGGTTACACCTGCAATCAAAGCTGCCTGCATTGCCATGTCAACGCAGGCCCTGCCCGCACCGAACAGATGAGTCTGGCGACACTGCAGATCGTGCTCGACTTCATCCGCGCGTCCGACGTGCGCCTGATCGATCTGACCGGCGGCGCGCCGGAAATGAATCCGCACTTCCGCTGGCTGGTCAGCGAAGCCCGCAAGCTCGACGTCGCCGTGATCGACCGCTGCAACCTGACCATCCTGTCCGAACCCGGCTACGAAGGCACGGCGCAGTTTCTGGCCGACCATCGGGTGCAGGTCACCGCGTCGCTGCCCTGCTATCTCGAAGACAACGTCGATCGCCAGCGCGGCAATGGCGTGTTCGCGCGCAGCATCGCCGCGCTGCAGCAGCTCAACGCGCTCGGCTATGGACAGCCCGACTCCGGGCTTGAACTGAATCTGGTGTTCAATCCGCAGGGGCCGTCGTTGCCACCGCCGCAGCAGGCGCTGGAGCAGTCGTATCGCGATCACCTCGGCAGCGGATTCGGCATCGTGTTCACCCGCCTGTACACGCTGACCAACATGCCGATCCAGCGTTTCGGCTCGACGCTGGTATCGAAGGGGCAGTTCAACAGCTACATGAAGACGCTGCGCACCGCGCACCGCGACGACAACCTGGACAGCGTGATGTGCCGCAACCTGCTGAGCGTCGACTGGGAAGGCCACGTATATGACTGCGACTTCAACCAGATGCTGGGTCTGCCGCTGCGCATCGACGGCCGGCCGCGCGTGCACTTGTCCGAACTGATCGGCCGCGACGTATCGGGCACGCCCATCGTCGTCATGGATCACTGCTACGGCTGCACCGCGGGACAGGGCTCGTCATGCGCCGGCGCGCTGGTCTGAAGGGCTGACCATGAATGATCCGTTGGTATTCGGTGTCGCCTTCTGGGGCTTTCTGGTGCTGTACGGCGTCGGCATGTATGCGCTGTCGCCGCGCGCCGTCGGGCGGGCGGGCTTCTTCGACGGCCACGACGAAGCGGGTCGTCCGGCCGGTACCTGGGCGCTCGGCGCCAGCATCTTCATATCGTGGATCTTCGCCAAGTCGATCACCAACGCGGCCAATCTTGGCGCGACCTACGGCATCGTCGGCGGTCTGGCCTACGCGACCTACTGGCTGTCGATCCCGCTCGCCGGCTGGGCCATCCTGCGACTGCGCCGACGCTACGGCGCCACCAGCCTGATGTCTTTCCTGACCGGCCGGCACGGCCGGCTCGCAGCACTGGCGTTTTCGATCGCCATCCTGGTGCGACTGTTCAACGAGGTGTGGAGCAATACGGCCGTCGTCGGCGGCTACTACGGACCGGCCGGTTCGACCGAATTCATCGGTGCCGCGCTGCTGTTCACCGCCGCCACGCTGTTCTACAGCCTGAAGGGTGGCCTGCGTTCGTCGATCTACACCGACGTGCTGCAGACCGGCCTGTTCGTGCTGTTCTTCGCCGTCGTGCTGCTGCTGGTGCTGCCGACGCACGGCCCGGTGGCGCTCGCGAGCACCGGCGATTTCCGGCTCAATGCCGGCGTCGACCTGCTGCTGGTCGCCGCGCTGCAGGTGCTGTCCTACCCCTTCCACGACCCGGTGCTGACCGACCGCGGCTTCATCACCGAAGAAAGGCGCATGCTGCGCGCCTTCGTCTGGGCCGGCGCACTCGGCTTCGTGTGCATCCTTCTTTTTTCGCTGGTCGGCGTGCACGCCCGGCTCGAAGGTCTGGCCGGCGGCGACAACGTGCCGGCAGCGCTCGCCCGCAGCATGGGTCCGGCGGCGCTGTTCCTGATGACCATCGTCATGGTGGCGGCCGCAGGTTCGACGCTCGACTCGACCTTTTCATCGCTGGCCCGGCATGTGGCGCAGGAACTGCCGCAACTGGCCGGGCGCCCGGAGCCGCAACGCGCCATTGCCCTCGGCATGGGTGCCATGGCGCTGTTCGCGATCATCGGCAATCTGCCGATGATTGCCGGCACCGACATCCTGAAGGCGACGACCATCAGCGGCACCATGGTGATCGGTCTGGCGCCGATCTTCCTGCTCGCCGGATTCACGCAGCCGGGCACGTGCGCCGCGAAGTGGTCCTTCCACCTGGCGTTCTGGATCGGGCTCGCGCTGGGCGTGCTGCTGGCGATGGGATTGATCCCCGACAGCTGGGCCATCGGCGACGGCAAGTACGCCAGACTGCTCGGCGTGAATCTTTATGGACTGCTGCTATGCACCGCAGGCTACCTGTTGCCGCCGCTGATCGCGGGACGGATGCGATGAACCCTCTCCTCGTTGACGGCACGACCGACGACAGCCTCGCCGACCCCGGCCGCAGTTGCCCGCTGCACTACCGCTATGGCGCGGCCGCGCTGGCCGATACCCGCGCCGATCTGGCGACGGACACGCTGTACGTCGTCGGCGGGCTGTACGGCAACCGGCCGGCGCTCGACGCGCTGGAACGCCTGTTCGCCCGCGAGCGGGGCGACGCACGCCTGCTTTTCAACGGCGACTTCCACTGGTTCGACATCGACCCGGCCCGCTTCGGCGACGTGCAGCGGCGTGTGCTGGCGCATGATGCGATCGCCGGCAACGTCGAAGCCGAACTGGCCGATGGCTCGGGCGATGCCGGATGCGGCTGCAGCTACCCTGACGACGTGCCGCAGGCGCTGGTCGACCGCTCCAACCTCATCCACGCACAGCTGTCGCGCACTGCCGGCCACGACCCGCACTGGCGCGGCGAACTGGCGGCCCTCGATTTCTGGCGCGCCGTGCGCATCGGCGATGCCCGTGTCGGCGTGGTGCATGGCGACGCCGATTCGCTGGCTGGCTGGACCTTTGACGCGCGTGCGTTGCGGCAGGCGGCGTCCGGCGCCCGCTACGCGGAGCTGTTCGCCCGCGCTCGCTGCGATGTATTCGCCAGCAGCCACACCTGCCTGCCGGTGCTGAAGCGATTCGACGGCCGTGCGGTGATCAACAACGGCGCCGCCGGCATGCCCAATTTCCGCGACCGTCTGTGCGGCGTCATCAGCCGCATCGCACTGACGCCGTCGCCGCATCCGGTGCTGTACGGCACGCGCGTCGGCGCCCTGCATGTCGATGCGCTGGCGCTCGACTACGACCCGGCCGCCTGGCGGGCCGAATTCACCGCGCAGTGGCCCGACGGCTCGGCGGCCGCGCTGAACTACCGCGACCGCATCGACCACGGTCCGGGCTGGACACCTGAAGAGGCAGCACCATGAACGCACGCAAGCTCGCCCTGCTCGGGGTGGTCGTGGCGCTGGTCGCCGCCTTCTTCATTCTCGATCTCGGCCGCTTCTTCGATCTGGCCTGGTTCAAGGCGCAGCAGCGCATGCTGACCGACCAGGTCGATGCCGCGCCCTGGGGTTCGGCGGCGGTGTTCTTCGCGATCTACGTCGTCGTGACGGCGCTGTCGCTGCCCGGTGCGGCGATCATGACGCTGGCCGGCGGCGCCCTGTTCGGTTTCGTCAAGGCGCTGGTCATCGTGTCCTTCGCGTCCAGCCTGGGCGCCCTGCTCGCCTTCCTGATCGCACGCTTCCTGCTGCGCGACTGGGTGCAGGCGCGCTTCGGCACAGCATTGCAGTCGATCAATCGCGGCGTCGAGAAGGACGGCGCCTTCTATCTGTTCACGCTGCGCCTGGTGCCCGCGTTTCCGTTCTTCGCGGTGAATCTGGCGATGGCGCTGACCGCGCTGCCGGCACGCACTTTCTACTGGGTGAGCCAGCTCGGCATGCTGGCCGGCACCATCGTGTTCGTGAATGCGGGCACCCAGATCGGCCGCATCGAATCACTGTCCGGCATCCTGTCGCCCGGGCTGATCGGCGCCTTCGTGCTGCTGGGCGTGTTTCCGCTGATCGCCCGCAAGGTGATCGATGCGGTGCGCAGCCGCGCGGTGTTTCGCCGCTGGCCGAAGCCGGCGCACTTCGACTACAACCTGCTGGTGATCGGCGGCGGCAGCGCCGGTCTGGTCACCGCCTACATCGGCGCCGCGGTGAAGGCAAAGGTTGCGCTGGTCGAGCAGCACAGCATGGGCGGCGACTGCCTGAACACCGGCTGCGTGCCGTCGAAGGCGCTGATCCGCTCGGCGCGACTGTTGTCGCAGATCGCGCATGCGAAGTCGCTCGGCGTACGCGAGGCGAGCGCCCAGTTCGATTTCGCCGATGTGATGGAGCGTGTCGCGCGCGTGGTGCGCGCCATCGAACCGCATGATTCGGTGGACCGCTACACCGCGCTGGGTGTCGATTGCTTCGACGCGCGGGCGCGCATCACTTCGCCGTGGACGGTCGAGGTGACGCAGCACGATGGCAGCACGCGCACGCTGAGCACGCGCAACATCGTCATCGCCGCCGGCGCCCGCCCCTTCGTGCCGCCGATACCCGGCATCGAGGCGATGGATCTGCTCACCTCGGACACGCTGTGGTCGCTGCGCACCCTGCCCGGCCGGCTGCTGGTGCTCGGTGGCGGCCCGATCGGCTGCGAACTGTCGCAGGCCTTCGCGCGCTTCGGCTCCAACGTGACCCAGGTCGAAATGGCGCCGCGCCTGATGGGTCGCGAAGACCCGGATGTGTCGGCGCTGGTCGAAGCACGTTTTGCGGAAGAAGGCGTGCGCGTGCTGACCGGCCACAAGGCGGTTCGCTTTGCGCGGGAGGGCGATGCGAAGGTGCTGTACGCCGAAGGCCCTGAAGGTGAGGTGCGCATCGAATTCGACACCCTGCTGTGCGCCGTCGGACGCACGCCCAATGTCAGCGGCTACGGTCTGGAAGAGCTGGGCATCACGCTGCGCACCAACAAGACCGTCGACACCAATGACTACCTTGAAACGCTGTACCCGAACATTTTCGCGTGCGGCGACGTGACCGGACCGTTCCAGTTCACGCACACCGCCGCGCATCAGGCCTGGTACGCCGCGGTCAATGCCCTGTTCGGCCGCTTCAGACGCTTTGCGGTCGATTATTCGGTCATTCCATGGGCCACGTTCACTGAACCCGAGGTGGCGCGCGTCGGTCTGAACGAAACCGACGCGAAGGCGCGCAGCATTCCGCATGAAGTGACGATCTACGAACTCGATGACCTGGATCGCGCGATCACCGACGAGGTGGCGCACGGCTTCGTCAAGGTGCTCACCGTACCCGGGCGCGACCGCATCCTCGGCGTGACCATCGTCGGTGAGCACGCGGGCGAACTGATCGCCGAATACGTGCTGGCGATGAAGCACGGTCTGGGGCTCAACAAACTGCTGGGCACCATCCATATCTACCCGACGATGAACGAAGCCAACAAGTTTGCTGCCGGCGTGTGGAAGAAGGCGCACGCGCCACAGACCTTGCTGGCATGGGTTGCGCGCTACCACGCGTGGATGCGCGGATGAAGCGTCTGTCCATCGTGCTGCCGGTGTTGAATGAAGGTGCGACCATCGGTGATGCATTGTCGCGTGTGCGTGCGACTGACGCCTGCGAACTCGAATTCATCGTCGCCGACGGCGGCAGCCAGGATGACACGGCGGCGATTGCGCAGGCGCGCGGTGCCCGCGTCGTGCGATGCCCGCGAGGCCGTGCGCTGCAGATGAACGCCGGTGCGCAGGTGGCGACCGGCGACGTGCTGCTGTTCCTGCACGCCGACACGCGGCTCCCGCCCGACGCGCTCGGTTTGATCGATCGTGCGATTGCAGCCGGTGCGCAGTGGGGGCGCTTCGATGTGCGCATCGACAGTCGGCACCCACTGCTCGCGGTCGTCGCCGCCATGATGAACCTGCGTTCCCGCGTGACCGGCATCGCCACCGGCGATCAGGCGATCTTCTGCACGCGCGCGCTGTTCGACGCACTGCATGGCTACGCGCCGATCGCGCTGATGGAAGACATCGACTTTTCAAGCCGCGCGCGTTTGCAGGCTCGACCGGCCTGCCTGCATGCGCGCGTCACCACATCGGGCCGCCGCTGGGAGCGTCACGGCGTGCTGCGCACCATCATGGTGATGTGGCGCCTGCGCCTGCGCTTTTTCTTCGGCGCCAACCCGCACGATCTGGCGCGCGATTACCGGCCGCACCATGAGTGAGCGCCAAACGGCCGTGCTGGTGTTCGCGCGTGCGCCCGAAGCCGGCCGCAGCAAGACGCGCCTGATGCCGCTGCTGGGCGCCGACGGCGCAGCGCGGGTCAGCGCACAGCTGACCGAACGTGCGCTGCAGAGGGCCGTCGATGCGGCCATCGGCCCGGTCGAACTGTGGTGCGCACCGGACTGCAGCCATGACTTCTTCAACAGTTGTCGCGACCGGTACGGCTGCTCGCTGCATGCCCAGGCCTGCGGCGACATCGGCGCGCGCATGGCGCATGCCTTCGACGATGCGCTTCGTCGTCATGCAGGCGCGGTGCTGACCGGCGCCGACGCCGTGTCATTGCAGCCGGCCGACCTGCGTGCTGCGGCCACGGCGCTGCTCAGCCACGATGCCGTGTTCGCTCCGGCAGAGGATGGTGGCTACATGCTGGTGGGGCTGCACGTGCGGCAACCTGCCCTGTTCGAAGGCATTGAATGGGGCTCTGCCGGAGTGTGGCAGCAAACCCAGGCTGTGGCTGGCCGGCTCGGCCTGCACGTGCAGACGCTTGCGACCGGATACGACCTCGACCGTCCGGACGACTACCGGCGCGCCGTGGCCGAAGGCCTGCTGGTGCCCGAACCGTGCTGACCCGCCTGCGCGCGCTGCTGCTCGCCATCGCGCTGGCGATGACCTGTGAAATGTCGGCGGCCGTGGCGGATGTGGTGTCGCTGCCCGCCTTTTCCACCCAGTCAGCCGGACCGGACGTCAGCGGATGGACCGCCTACACGCTGGGCGGCAAGGCGGCGCCGGCCGACTTCCGGCTGGCTGAACTCGACGGCCTGACCGTGCTGCGTGTCGAGGCATCGAATGCCGCGTCGGCGCTGATCCACACCCGCCGTTTCGATCCGCTCGCCACCCCGTGGCTGAACTGGCGCTGGCGCGCCGACGTGCTGCCGGCTGGCGGTCGCTTCGCGACGCGCGATGGCGACGACTACGCGCTGCGCATCTATGTGCTGTTCGATCTCGATCTGTCGAAGCTGTCGTTCGGCAGCCGCACGAAGATCCGTTTCGCGCGCACCTTCTACGGCGAGCAGATTCCGACCGCCGTGCTGTGCTACGTATGGGACACGCATGCGGCGCCGGGCTCACGCGCATGGAGCGCCTACACCGACCGGGTGCGCATGATCGCCGTCGACGGTGCCGGCTCGCCGACCGGAAGCTGGCGCGAGGCGAGCCGCAATCTGGTCGAGGACTACCGCGAAGCTTTCGGCGAAGACCCGCCGGCCGTGACCGGCGTCGTGGTCGCCAGCGACAGCGACAACACCGGCGGACATACGCTGGGCTATTTCGGCGACCTGACAGTCACCGCCCGGTCAGCGCTGCAGCCACCCCCGTGAAACGCCTCGTTCTGCTCGGTGGCGGTCACGCCCACCTTTTCGTACTGGAGGCATTTGCGCGCGAACAGCCCGATGCAATGGTCAGCCTGATCACACCCGATGTGCTGACGCCGTACTCCGGCATGATGCCCGGCGTCATCGCCGGCCATTACGACTACCGGCAGGCCTGCATCGATCTCGCCCCACTGGCCGCGCGGGCGGGCTGCGCGCTCAGGCTGGATGCCGCGGTGTCGCTGGATGCTGCGCAGCGGCAGATCCGGCTGGCCAGCGGCGAGGTGATCGACTACGACCTGCTGTCGATCGACACCGGTTCAACGCCGCGCATTCCCGACCTGCCCGGCGCCGACACCTGTGGTCATCCGGTGAAGCCGATCGGGCAGTTGCTCGACAGCTGGCATGTCGCGCGCGCCGCTCGCTCGGCTGCGGTCGTCGGCGCCGGGGCGGCCGGCGTCGAAATCATCATGGCGCTGCATCATCGGCAGCCGCTGATGCGCTGCACCCTGATCGACCGCGCGCCCTGCATACTCGACGGGCTGCCGGTGCGCCTGCAGCGGCGCGTGATGGCCGAACTGGAACGCCAGAAAATCGAGGTGATCACGGATGCGCGTGTGTCCGGACTCGACTGCGACACGCTCACGCTTGAAGATGGCCGCAGCATTCCGAGCCAGTTCACCGTGTGGGCCACTGGAGCCGCCCCGCCAGCCTGGCTGCGCGGCAGCGGTCTCGCACTCGACGAGCGGGGCTTCATCGCAACCGGTCCGACGCTGCAGTCGCCGTCACACCCCGAAGTGTTCGCCGCCGGTGACGTGGCGACGATGATCGATGCGCCGCGCCCGAAGTCCGGCGTGTTCGCCGTGCGCGCCGGGCCGCCTCTGGCCGCCAACCTGCTGCGCGCCGCGCGGGGTGACACGCTGCAGCCCTGGACACCGCAGACGCACGCTCTGCTGCTGCTCGCCTGCGGCCGCCGCCACGCCATCGCATCACGCGGGGGCTGGTCACTACAGGGAGACTGGGTATGGCGCTGGAAGGACCGCATCGACCAGACCTTCATGCGCCGCTTCGATCTTTGACGGCAGATGCAGGATTCAAGGCCCTGCCGACTTGTATCTTGAATCTGTCAAACCATGCGACCGGCGGCCAGGCGGATGCGGCGTGTGCAGCGCGACGCGAGCGCTTCGTCGTGCGTCACCAGGATCAGTGTGGTGCCTTGTTCGGCATTCATGTCGAACATCAGGTCGATGACCGACGCGCCGGTCGCGGCGTCGAGATTGCCGGTCGGTTCATCGGCCAGCAGCAATCCGGGCTCCGGCGCGAAGGCGCGCGCCAGCGCGACCCGCTGCTGCTCGCCGCCGGACAGCTGGCGCGGGTAGTGCGTCATCCGTCCACCCAGTCCGACCCGCTCCAGCAGCGCCACCGAGCGCTCGCGCACCCGGTCGACGCCAGCCAGTTCCAGCGGCAACATGACGTTTTCGAGCGCGGTCAGCGCCGGCAGAAGCTGGAAGGACTGGAACACGAAGCCGACCTTTTCGCCGCGCAGCTGCGCCCGGGCGTCTTCGTCGAGCGCGAAGATGTCCTGCCCGGCGATGCTGACCGAGCCGGCAGACGGCAGGTCGAGCCCGGCCAGAAGACCGAGCAAGGTCGATTTTCCTGAACCGCTGGCGCCGACGATGGCCAAAGCTTCGCCGGCACGAACCGTGAAGGCGATATCCTGAAGAATCTGCAGCGGCGCGTTCCCGCTGCTCACCTGCTTGCCCAGCCCGCTGACTTCAAGAACGGTCGGGCGTGTTTCCGGAGTGTCTGTAGGCATGAAAAAAGTGTTGTTCTCTATGGTATTCATGATGTTCGCTGCGCTGCCGTTGCAGGCGCAGACATTGCTGGTCGTCGGCGACAGTCTGTCGGCCGGTTATGGTCTGCGCCAGCATGAGGCCTGGCCGGTGCTGCTCGGGCAGAAACTGGCGCAGGCGGGTTACGCCCATTCGGTCGTCAATGCGAGCACCAGCGGTGACACCACGGCCAACGGTCTGTCGCGCATCGACGCGGCACTCGCGGCGCACAAGCCCGCTATCGTCATTCTCGCGCTCGGCGCCAACGACGGACTGCGCGGCCTGCCCGTCAGAAGCATGCGCGACAATATCGAATCCATGACGCGAAAGGCGCAGGCGGCGGGTGCCAAGGTGCTGATCGCCGGCATGCAGCTGCCGCCGAACTACGGCCCCGACTACACGCAAAAGTTCGCGGATACCTTCAGCGAGGTCGCGACGGCCACCCGCTCGGCGTTGCTGCCTTTCCTGCTTGATGGCTTCGCCGCCGATCCGCGAAGCTTCCTGCCGGATGGCGTGCATCCAGTTGCCAGCGTGCAGTCGCGCATCGTCGACAATATCTGGACGCCGCTCAAGCCGCTGCTTGGCAAGGCGTCAGACAGCGCGTCGGCCGCGCGTCAGCGTTGATCGGGGTGCGGATGGGCGATATACGCTGGACTTCTGCATATATATATGGCGTATCGCTGCAGCAGATCTGTCGTCCTTCGCCCGGCACGCTACCATCGCCGGCCTCAGTTCTCCCTGACAAGGCTGTCATGCACAGGATTTCCCAGCAATGAGCGACGCTTCGCTCGCCCGGCGACCGGCGGGAATGGCGTCGATCAGTCAGTTGCGCGACTTCGACGCCCTCATCGATACCCGTTCGCCGGCTGAATTCGCGCTCGACCACGTGCCGGGCGCGATCAACTGTCCGGCGCTCGACGACGTGCAGCGCGCCGAGATCGGTACGCTTTACAAGCAGGTGTCGCCCTTCGTCGCCAAGCGGCGCGGTGCGGCGCTGGTTGCCCTGAACATCGGCCGCCACCTGCTGGAAACCTTCCACGACAAGGGGCCGGACTGGCGTCCGCTGATCTACTGCTGGCGGGGCGGCAAGCGCAGCGGCGCCTTCGTCACTGTGCTCCGCCAGATCGGCTGGGACGCGCACCAGCTTGAAGGCGGCTACAAGCGCTACCGGCGCGATGTGCTCGACCGGCTTGCCGCTGCGCCAGCCCGGCTTGATCTGCGCGTGCTGAGCGGGCCGACCGGCAGCGCCAAGAGCCGGGTGCTCGAAAGGCTGGCGGCGCGCGGCGAACAGGTGCTGGATCTGGAGGCGCTGGCTGCGCACAAGGGGTCGGTGCTGGGCCGACAGCCGGGCCAGCCACAACCGCCGCAACGCTGGTTCGAGTCACAGCTGCATGCGGCGCTGGAGACCTTCGATCCGACGCGCCCGGTGTACACCGAAGCGGAAAGCCGGCGCATCGGACTGGTTTCGCTGCCGAACGAGCTGATCGAACGCATGCGGGCGGCACCCTGCCTGCGCATCGATGCTTCGGTTGCCGCCCGAACGGATTTCCTGCTGCGCGACTATGACTACCTCACGAGCGATGCCGAGGCGCTGATTGCCGAGCTCGAACGGCTGACCGATCTGCGCGGACACGACACGATAGGCGCCTGGTCGTCTCTGGCGCGCGCCGGCGACTGGCGCACCCTGGTCGCGGCACTGCTGGAACAGCACTACGACCCGCTGTATCGGCGTTCGCAGCAGTACAACTTCGCACGCCACCCGGATGCGCCCACTTTCGAGGCAGACCGGCTCGACGCAGCAGGCATCGATGCGCTGGCGGCACGCATCATCCGGTACACCGCTCAGGGCAATCTCGACGACGTGTCGGCGCGCACCGCGCAAATGCGCTGAATCATCGCTGGCGCAGGCGCGGTGAGTTCGCCCTGTTCGAATGCCAGAACGCGCCCCCAGCTGCGTGCCCAGTCGAACAGTTCGTCCGGCCGGAGCAGGAAATCCGGATTCGACGGCTTGCCGAAACGCTCGTTGCCCAGCATGAAGGTTTCGTAGATCAGCACGCCGCCCGGTCGCAGCAGCGCGGCCAGCTCCGCCAGTCGCGGCCGGAACAGGTAGCGCGTGACCACCACCGCATCGAAGCTGGCAGCCACCCACGGCCAGTCGCCCTGCTCAAGATCGGCGCACAGCGTGCGCACGCCGCCCACCCCGGCCAGTCCGGCCAGCGCCGACTCATCACGATCGGCGGCCAGTACGCTGAAGCCGTGACCTGCGAGCCATCGGGCATGGCGGCCGGCGCCGCTGGCGAAATCAAGGATTTCCGCGCCAGGTGCGCAGAGGGCCGCGAAACGGGTGACCCATTCCGATGGCGTCTGACTGGAAAAGTGGGAATGAGAGGGCATCGGCAGGCCTTTATTCAAGGTTGTGGGTGGTCGGGGCGGCATTATCATCCGAGGCACTTCAAGGAAAATAATGTTTCGCACTGCGAATATGCCGGCATCTCCGATGGCAGCGAGCGGCTTCTTTCTCTGGCGCGCGCTGCCTCTGGCCCTTCTGGCCGGCGCCGTTGCGGCCAGCGTGTCGGTGCCGATCGGTCTCGTCGTGTTCCTGATTGCCTGTGGCATCGGTGCGGCAGCGACACGACAATTGAGCGTTGCGGCCGAGCGACTGGCCGCCCAGGGCAACGAGAACCTGCGCCAGCAGGATTTCGCCGATCTGGCGGCAGACTGGCACTGGGAAACCGATTCCGAAATGAGACTTCGGGTGTCCCAGACCCGTCCGGTGCTGGGCAATGCACTGGACATCGTCGCGGTGAATGGCCTTCAGTTCTGGAAGGTTGATGCGCTGTCGCCGGTGCACGGTGACTGGGAAGAGTGCCATCGCATGATCCAGTCGCGTCAGCCCATGCAGCTGCATCTGGTGCTGCGGCTTTCTGACAGCAGCGTACGCCACATCGACCTGCGCGGCCGGCCGGTGACCGATGCGAAAGGCGAATTCTGCGGCTACCGCGGCACCGGGCGCGACGAAAGTGCCTTCGTGCAGTCGACACGCGCGCTGCGCGAGCTGGAGACGCGGCATCGCGAAATGGTGAATCACCTGCGCGAAGTCATTTTCCGCATCGATGCCCGGGGCCGTTTCACCTATCTGAACCGCGCCTGGGAAGACCTGACCGGCCAGCCGGTGTCGCAGGCCATCGGCCAGCGCGTGCTCCGCTGGCTGTCGAAGGACGAAGCGCGCTATCTGCTGGCCAGGCTGGAACCGCTGCTCGACGGTCGCCGCGATTCGATGCAGGTCGAGGTCCGCACCCACACCGCCGGCCAGCCGGCGCGCTGGCTCGAAATCGCGATCAGTGCGCGCTTCGACGGCAGCGGCGGCCTGGAAAGTCTGTCCGGCAGCATCGAGGACATCACGCAGCGCAAGCAAGCCGAATCAACGCTGTACGACATGAATGCCGAACTGGAGCGACGCGTGAAGCGGCGCACCGCTGAACTCGAAGCGTCGAATCGGGAACTGGAAGCCTTCTCGTATTCGGTGTCGCACGACCTGCGCAATCCGCTGCGCGCCATCGACGGCTTTTCGCAGATCATCATCGAGGACTATGGCGACCAGCTCGACAAGATGGCGCACAGCCATCTCGGACGCATCCGTGCGGCGTCACAGAAGCTGTCCGCCCTGATCGACGACCTGATCGAACTGGGTCGCCTGACCCGGGCGCCAATCAGCCGGGTCGTGGTCGATCTGTCGGCCATTGCTCGCACCATCGCGCGCGAGCTGCACGCGGAGGCGCCCGAACGCGAAGCCCGTGTGTCGATCGGCCTGCACCTGATGGCGCGCGTCGACCCGATGCTCGCGCGCGTCATGCTCGAACACCTGCTCCGCAACGCGTGGGCCTTCACCGCCGCGTGCGCGCCGGCCGAGATCGAGTTCGACGCCCGGCTGCGCAATCGCGAAGTCGTGTTCCACGTACGTGACAACGGCGCCGGCTTCGACATGGCCCACGTGTCGCAGTTGTTCCGCCCGTTCAACCGGCTGCACGATCAGGCCGATAACAGTGGCACCGGTATCGGACTGGCGACCGTGCAGCGTATCGTGCACCGCCATGGCGGTCGCATCTGGGCCGAAGGCACCCCCGGCAAAGGGGCGAGCTTCTATTTCACCTTGCCCGATCCGGCTGGCTGAGCGGGGTGTCATTGAGTTTATATTGCGATTGCACATTTATTTTTTTCTAGATTTAACTTTATCAAGTCCGCTCAAGTCCATAATTAACTGTCGTTTATATCTGATTGACAAAGATTGTTGTTTTCCACGGGCGGAACTTGTGTTGCGATGCAATATACTGAGATCAAGGTGCCAGGCATCACCGCGTACGGCAGCAGCAAGGCTGGCAACCACCGCCACCACCGCTGACGACGTCGCAGCGCCACGGGAGTCCCCATGCAGTACGAGCACTATCTGAAGTCCATGTTCGAACCGCAGTCGGTCGCCATCGTCGGCGCCAGCGAGCGGCACGATTCGATCGGCGCGGTCCTGATCCGCAACATGCTCGACGCGCGCTACAACGGCGCGTTGCACGCCATCAATCCCAAACACGATTCCGTCCAGGGTGTGCCTTGTGTCGCGCGCCTCGATGACCTGCGCAAGCGGCCCGATCTGGCGGTGATCTGCACGCCGGCTGCCACGGTGCCGGGCTTGATCGATGAATGCGGCCGGGCCGGCATCAAGTCGGCGATCGTCATCAGTTCCGGCTTCGCCGAAAGCGGTCCGGCGGGTGCCGAACTCGAGCGGCGCACCCGCATCGCGGCCAAGCGCGGCGGCGTGCGCATGATCGGCCCGAATTGCCTCGGCCTGATGCGCCCGGCGATCGGCCTGAATGCCACCTTTGCTCGCGCCGCAGGCATCCCGGGCAGCATCGGACTCATTTCGCAGTCCGGTGCCATCTGCACTGCCCTGCTCGACTGGGCACAGACGAACGGTGTCGGTTTTTCGACTGTGGTATCGCTGGGTGCGTCGATCGATCTCGACTTCGGCGAAATCCTCGACTACATGATTGCCGACCCGCGTACCGAAAGCATCTTCATGTACATCGAAGGCATCCGCGACGCGCGCCGCTTCATGAGTGCGGTACGCGCCGCTGCGCGGGTCAAGCCGGTGCTGGCGATCAAGGTCGGGCGTCATCCGGCGGGTACCAGGGCGGTGGCGTCGCACACCGGTGCCATGGTCGGGTCGGACGATGTGTTCGACGCGGCACTGTGCCGTGCCGGCGTGGTGCGCCTTGCGAACATGGGCCAGATGTTTTCGGCTGCGAATGCACTGTTTACTGGCTTCAAGCCATCAGGCAAACGCCTCGCCGTGGTGACCAACGGTGGCGGGCCGGGCGTCATGGCGGCTGACCGGGCGGCCGATCTGGGTATCGAGCTGGCCACCCTGTCGCCTGAAACGATGGCGGCGCTCAATGGTGCACTGCCCCCGACCTGGTCGCACGCCAACCCGATCGACGTGATCGGCGATGCCGATGCCGCGCGATACGGCGCGGCACTGAAGGCTGTGCTGGCGGATCCGGGCGTGGATGGCGTACTGACGTTGCTGACACCGCAGGCGATGACGCAGCCAACTGCCGTGGCGGAAACCGTCATCGCCATCGCTGCCACCGCGCAAAAGCCGCTGATGACCTGCTGGATGGGGGGCGAACAGGTGCGTGCCGCGCGTGCGCTGTTCGAGGCGGCGCGCCTGCCGACCTTCCGCTCGCCCGAGCCGGCGGTCGAACTGTTCCACCATATATCGTCCTACTACCAGAACCAGCAGCTGCTGCGCCACGCACCCGCCTCGCTGGCGCAGGACCTCGACCCGCCGTCGGTCGAATCGGCGCGTCTGGTGATCGAGACGGCGCTGTCGGAGCGGCGCACCGTGCTGACCGAAATGGAATCGAAGGCGCTGCTGGCCGCGTTCCGCATTCCGATCGCACAGACCGTGGTCGCGCGCAGCGCAACCGAAGCCATGGTGTACGCCGAAGAAATGGGCCTGCCGGTCGCCATGAAGATCGATTCGCCCGACATCACGCACAAGAGCGATGTCGGCGGCGTGCGGCTGCATGTCGACAACCTGCGCGCAGTGCGCGACTGCTGGCAGGAACTGATGGCCGAAGTCGGCCGGCGCAAGCCCGATGCCCGGCTGACCGGCGTGTCGATCGAACCCATGGTGACCAAGCCCAATGCACGCGAGCTGTTCGTCGGCGTACTGCACGATGATGTGTTCGGGCCGGTCATCAGCTTCGGCCACGGCGGCACCCGCATCGAGGTGCTGCGCGACCGCGCGGTCACGCTGCCGCCGATCAATGTCGAACTGGCGCGCGATGCCATCCAGCGTACCCGCGTGTCGGCCATGCTGGGCGAGTTCCGCGGCATGCCGGCGATCGACATGGACGCGCTCGAACGGGTGCTGATCCGCGTGTCCGAAATGGTGTGCGAGCTACCGTGGATACGCGAGATGGACATCAACCCGCTGCTGGTTGATGAGAGCGGCTGCGTGGCGGTGGATGCGCGCATCATTCTCGCGGACGTGTTGCCGACCGCGACGCCCTACTCGCACATGGCGATCCATCCGTATCCGGCGCGGCTCGAACACGTGGTGAACCTGCCCAACGGCGCACGCACCATCATCCGTCCGATCCGGCCGGAAGATTCCGACCGCGAAGCCGACTTCGTGCGCGCCCTGTCGCCGGAAACCCGCTATCTCAGATTCATGAGCACGATCAAGGAGTTGCCGGGCCCTCTTCTGGCCCGCCTGACGCAGATCGACTATGACCGCGAAATGGCGCTGGTGGCCATCACCGGTGATGGCGACAGCGAAGAGCAGATCGGCGTCTGTCGCTATGTGGTCAATCCGGACGGCGAATCGTGCGAATTCGCCATCGTCGTCGCCGATGCCTGGCAGCGTCAGGGGCTGGCCCGCACGATGATGAACCTGCTGATCGAAGCGGCGCGCGAACGCGGGCTCAAGGTCATGGAAGGCGTATTTCTCGCCAACAACGAACGCATGCTGCGTTTCGTGCAGAGCCTGGGCTTCCACATCAACCGCGATCCGGAGGACAGTTCGCTGTTCAACGGCGAACTGGATCTGCGTCCGTCGTGAGCGCGCTGCACGTCCGCTGCAGCTGGTGCGGGCAGGACCCGCTGTACGTCGCCTATCACGACACCGAATGGGGCGTGCCGGTGCGCGATGAGGCGGCGCTGTTCGAACGGCTCATTCTCGAGGGGGCGCAGGCCGGTCTGGCCTGGATCACGATACTGCGCAAGCGCGAAGGCTATCGGCGCGCCTTCGAAAACTTCGACGCCGAACGCATCGCGCGCTACGGCGACGAAGACCGCGCGCGTCTGATGGCCGACGCCGGCATCGTGCGCAACCGGCTGAAGATCGACGCCACCATCGGCAACGCGCGCGCCCTGCTTGCGCTGCACGAACGCGGCGAAACGCTGGCCGGCTTGCTGTGGGAACAGGTGGACGGTCAGCCGCTGATCAACCACTGGCGTCGTCCGGCCGACTGCCCTTCCACGACCGACCTGTCTGACCAGCTGTCGAAGCGGCTTGCCCAGCGTGGCTTCCGCTTCGTCGGCAGCACCATCGTGTATGCCTGGATGCAGTCGGTTGGCGTCGTGAACGACCATATGGTCGATTGCTTCCGTCATCGCGAACTGGTGCGTCCGCTGCCCCCTCACCCGGCGCTGCGCGCCACCCTCTCCCGCTGAGGCGGGAGAGGGTATGAACCACGACCCGCACGCAGACCGCTCCTGCCATGCGCCTTTCCCTCTCCCGCTTCAGCGGGAGAGGGTGTGAGTGTCCGGGCGCATAGGCAGGCGAACCGTCGCGGCGCTCGATAGTCTGAGCGCTGTCCTCAATGCGCACGCACCGCTGATGTCCGGCTCCGACGATTCACCTGGCGATTTGCCCAGCATTCCGCCCAACGATGCGTCCGACGAACCGACGCGCGCCGACATCCGGCGCATCGTCGCGTCGTCCTCGCTCGGCCGGCAGCTGCGCGCCGCGCGGGCGAAGAAGCTCCGCGAGCAGGCGGAACCCGTACCGGCACGACCGACCCGGCGCGCCCGCCGCGCCGCTGGGGCGCTGCCTGACGTCGCCGCGCTGCAGGCGCGCATCGACGGTCTGTACGCCGAACGCGGCTGGCGCGTGTTCGATTTCCAGCGCACGGTGTGGGCACATCTGCAGCAGGGCCGCAGCGGACTGCTGCATGCCGGCACCGGATCGGGCAAGACCCTGGCGGTGTGGCTCGGGGCGCTGCTGCGGGCCGCGGCCCAGCCCGCCCCGGGGCTGCGCGTGCTGTGGATCACCCCGATGCGCGCACTGGCCGCGGACACCGCGCTGACGCTGGGCGAGTCGGCGCGCGTGTTCGGTCTGGACTGGGACGTCGGGCTGCGCACCGGCGACACCGGCTCGGCCGAACGTGCCCGCCAGACAAAGGCGCTGCCTCAGGCACTGGTCACCACGCCTGAAAGCCTCACGCTCATGCTGTCGCACGACGCAGCGCGCGAACAGCTGGGCGGGTTGTGCGCCGTGGTGGTCGATGAATGGCATGAACTGATCGCCAACAAGCGCGGTGTGCAGGCGCAACTGGCGCTGGCCCGGCTGCGCCAGTGGAATCCTGCGCTGCCGGTGTGGGGCCTGTCGGCCACATTGGGTAATCCGGACCATGCGATGCAGGTGCTGTGCGGTCCGGGCGGCGCTCGGGTGGCCGGCGAAATCGTACGGCCGGTGAAGCTCGACAGCCTGATTCCGGCGCGCACCGAACGCTTTCCGTGGGCCGGCCATCTGGGCGTGAAGCTGCTCGATGCGGTGTTGACCGAACTGGACGCCAGCCCGTCGACCTTGCTGTTCACAAACACGCGGTCGCAGGCCGAGCTGTGGTACCAGGCGTTGCTGGCAGCGCGCCCGGACTGGGCGGGACTGATCGCGCTGCATCACGGCTCGCTGTCGCGCGACGTGCGCGAGTGGGTCGAAGCCGGGCTGAAGAACGGCACGCTGCGCGCCGTGGTGTGCACCTCCAGCCTCGATCTGGGGGTGGACTTCCTGCCGGTGGAGCGCGTGCTGCAGCTGGGCTCGCCGAAGGGTGTCGCGCGGCTGATGCAGCGCGCCGGCCGCTCGGGTCACGCGCCGGGGCGCACGCCGCACGCGACCTGCGTGCCCGGGCACGGCCTGGAACTGATCGATTCGGCCGCCGCGCGCCGCGCGGTCGCGGCCGGTCGCATCGAACCGCGCTACAGCCCGGAGGCGCCGGTCGACGTGCTGGTGCAGCACCTGGTGACGCTGGCGCTGGCCGGCGGTTTCGATGCCGATGCACTGAAGTCGGAAATCCGCACCACCCATGCCTACCGTGCACTGGATGACCGCACCTGGGACTGGGCGATGGATTTCGTCACCCGCGGCGGTGCCTCGCTCGCTGCCTATCCGGATTACCGCAAGGTCGAACGCGATGCCGACGGCCGCCACCGCGTGCCGCGCGCCGACATTGCCCGTCGCCACCGCATGCAGATCGGCACCATCACCGCCGATTCGGCGGTGGAGGTGCGCTGGGCGAGGGGTGGAAAGAGCGGTGGAAAGAGCGGTGGAAAGAGCAGAGGAAAAAGCGCCGGACAAAACGGCGGTCAGAGCGTCCCCGCGTCCGGTGCTGCGGCGCTGGCGGGCGGCCGACTCGGCCAGGTCGAGGAACCCTTCATCGGCCGCCTGAAGCCGGGCGACTGTTTCCTGTTTGCCGGCCGCGTGCTCGAACTGGTGGCGGTGCGCGACATGCAGGCGCTGGTACGCGCCGGCAATGCGGCGCGCGGCACGGTGCCGCGCTGGGATGGCGGGCGCATGCCGCTGTCCAACGAACTGGCGCATGAAATCCGCACGCTGATCGCGCTCGCCGCCCGGGGTGATTATCCGGAGCCGGAAATGCAGGCGCTGCGTCCGCTGCTCGACCTGCAGCGTGGCTGGTCGGCGCTGCCGGACTCGGGTGACCTGCTGATCGAAGTCATGCAGTCGCGCGAAGGGCATCACGCCTTCTTCTTCCCGTTTGCCGGCCGGCCGGTGCATGCGGGGCTGGCCACGCTGCTGGCCGGCCGCATTTCACGCAACCGGCCGATCACCTTTTCGCTCTCGTTCAACGACTACGGCTTCGAGCTGATGTCAGCCGCGCCGGTCGACTGGTCACAGGAAATCGCGGACGGACTGCTGTCGGGCGACACGCTGGATGCCGACATCGAACACTGCCTGAACGCGGCCCAGCTCGCGCGACGCCGCTTTCGCGAAGTCGCCCGGGTGGCCGGCCTGACCTTCCAGGGCTACCCCGGGCAGGGCAAGAGCGCTCGCCAGTTGCAGGTCAGCAGTGACTTGTTGTTCGACGTTTTTTCGCGCCACGACCCGGACAACCTGCTGTTGCAGCAGGCGAGGCAGGAGGCACAGCGCGAGGAACTGGATGCCGAACGCATCGCCGGCACGCTGGCCTCGATGCGCGCCGCCCGGCACTGCATCACGCGCCCGCCGTCGATGACGCCGTTTGCCTTTCCGCTGCTGGTGGCGCGACTGCGCGAGCGGCTGTCGAGCGAACAGTTGTCGGACCGTGTGGCGCGCATGGTGGCGTTGCTGGAAAAAGCGGCCGGACCCTGACGCCATGCTGCAGATCGATATTGCCGGCGAATCGCTGACGTTGCTCGCCGAACGTGCGCTGTGGTGGCCGGCGCAGTCCACCCTGCTGATTGCCGACGCGCATTTCGGCAAGGGCCTCACCTTCCGGGCGCGCGGCGTGGCTGTGCCCTCAGGTACCAGCGACGATACGATGGACCGGCTGGCCGCGCTGCTCGAGCGCACCGGCGCCGCCCGCGTGGTGTTTCTCGGCGACCTGCTGCATGCGCGCGAAGCACGCCAGCCGGCGTTGATGGCGACGCTGGCCGGGCTGCGCGCGCCCGGGGTGGAGTGGGTGCTGGTGCGCGGCAACCATGATGTTCACGCCGGGGTGCCGGCCGAACTGGGGCTGACCGTGGTCGACGAACCGTGGCTGATGGCGCCTTTCGCGTTGTGCCATCACCCGGACGCGCGACCGGGCCACTACGTGCTGGCTGGCCACGTCCATCCGGCGTTGCGCGTCGAGGCGGGCGGTGACCGACTGCGCCTGCCCTGCTTCGTTTTCGGCCCGGACGTCGGGCTGCTGCCGGCGTTCGGCAGCTTCACCGGACACATGTCGCTGGAGCCTGCCGCCGGTGTTCGTTGCTTCGTCGCCGCCGCCGACCGCGTGCTGGAAGTGCCGCATGCCTCGGCACGCCGGCGCGGCAGGGCCTAAAATGCAGCGCTCGCACGATCTGTCGCGCGTCGATACACGCTTCCCGGAACCCCAATGTCAGCCAGCCCGAACGCCCTGAACACCGCCTCGCTGCCTGCGCTCTACAGCGCAGAGGCGCTGCGGCGCATCGAGCGACACTACGCACCGCGCAGCTCGCCGCGCCTGATGGAGCGCGCCGGCGCAACCGGGGCGGCCAAGGCGATGGAAATCATGGGTGGTCGGCACGGTCGCGTACTGGTCATGTGCGGGCCGGGCAACAACGGCGGCGACGGCTTCGTGATCGCCCGCCAGCTGCGCCAGACCGGTTTCGACGTGGTCGTGGCCTATATCGGTGACGAACATCCGCAAGCCACCGACGCCGTTTCAGCCTGGGCGTCCTGGCGCGCCATCGGCGGTGTCACGCTGCCGCGCCTGCCACAGGGCGAGTATTCGCTGGTGGTCGATGCGCTGTACGGCATCGGCCTGACCCGGCCGGTCGAAGGCGAACATGCGGCCTGGATCGACGCGGTCAATGACATGGATTGCCCGGTGCTGGCCATCGACGTGCCGAGCGGATTGAACGCCGACACCGGCCGCGTGCTCGGCCGCGCCATCCGTGCTTCGCATACGGCGACGATGATTGCGCTCAAACCGGGCCTGTTGACGCTGGACGGGCCGGACCACTGCGGTGAGCTGTCGCTGCACGATCTGGGTCTGGATTGCGCAGTGGTCGCCCGGCCGTCCGGCTGGCAGGTCGGCCGGGCGTTGTTCGACCACCTGTTGCGGCCACGGGCGCGCAACAGCCACAAGGGTAGCAATGGCAATGCCGTGCTGATCGGCGGTGCGCGCGGCATGGCGGGTGCGGCGCTGCTGGCCGGGCGCGCGGCGTTGAAGGTTGGCGCCGGCCGCGTCTATGTCGGCATGCTCGACCACGCCGCGCTGCCGCTGGACCCGGAACAGCCTGAATTGATGATCCGCTCGCCGGGCGAAATCCTGACCGGCGACCTGGCGACCTGTGTTGCCATCGGCCCGGGTCTGGGTCAGAGCCCGGCGGCGCTTGAACTGATGCGCGAGGCGATTGCGACCACCGCCACGCTGGTGCTCGATGCCGATGCGCTGAACCTGCTGTCGCAGCACCCGGATCTTGCGCAGGCGGTGCATGACCGCAGCGCACCTTCGCTGCTGACGCCGCACCCGACCGAGGCGGCGCGCCTGCTCGGCAGCACGACGCCGCAGGTGCAGGAAGACCGCATCGCCTCGGCCTGCGCGATTGCCCGCCGCTATCGTGCCGCCACCGTGCTCAAGGGCTGCGGCAGCGTGATCGCACTGGCCGACGGGCGCTGGTTCATCAATACCACCGGCAATCCGGGCATGGCGTCGGCCGGCATGGGCGATGTGCTGACCGGGCTGATCGCCGGTCTGCTGGCGCAGGGCTGGCCGGCCGATCTGGCGCTGATCGGCGGTGTGCATCTGCACGGTCTGGCAGGCGACCGGCTGGTCGCACTTGGCAAGGGGCCGAATGGCCTGACTGCCGGCGAGGTGATCGAATCGGCGCGCGCCGCGTTCAATGCGCTGATCGCCGGCACCGATCTGCAGGAAGTCAGCCATATCCCGCTCTGACCGCTCGCAGCCGCTGATCGGCGTGATGCTGATGCTGGCGGCCCTGTTCTGCTTCGCCGTACTGGATACGACGGGCAAATACCTGTCTCAACGCTATCCGGTCGGCGTACTGGTCTGGGCGCGCTATCTGGTGCCGGCCATCGTGCTGGGCGCCGTGCTGTACCCGCGCATGGGGCGCGACCTCGTGGTCACTGCGCGCTGGCGGCTGCAGATCGTGCGCGCGGCGCTGCTGGCCGGCGTGTCTTTCCTGATCATGGGTGGCCTGCGCACGATTCCGATGGCCGAAGGCACGTCGCTGTTCTTCATCACGCCGCTCATCGTCACGCTGCTGGCCGGTCCGGTGCTGGGCGAGCGGGTGACCGGGGCGCACTGGCTGCTTGCGCTGTTCGGCTTTTCCGGCGTGCTGCTGATCGCCCGCCCGGACGGCGACCTGCCGCTGGGGCCGGTGCTGATGCTGCTGGCCGGCTCGCTGCTGTACGCGCTGTACCAGCTGGCGACGCGCACGCTGGCGCCGACCGAGCGACCGCTGACCACCTTGTTCTACACCGCGCTGATCGGCGCCGGGATCTCCTCCGTTGCGCTGCCGGCGGCTGCACACAGTGACATCCCGAGCTGGCAGGACACCCTGCTCGTGCTTTCGCTGGGCGTGTCCGGCATGGCCGGCCACTTCCTGCTGATCCGCGCGATGGCCTTCGCGCCGGCGTCGACGCTGAGCCCGCTGATTTATGTACAACTGGTCTGGGCGACGCTGATGGGCTGGCTGGTGTTCGGTGACCTGCCGGGCGTAAGTGCCATCGGCGGTGCGGCCATCATCGTGGCGAGCGGCTTGCTGAGTGCGTGGCTGGCGCACCGACGCTGAACGTGTCCGGTGTGACTGCCGCCGCATGGCGCGCACGGGCGCGATGCTAGAATCCGCCGCTTCGATCCACCGGTCACTGCCATGCGGGAAAATGAACAGCTGTCCATCGAAATCCAGCGCAATGTGTCGCAGGCGCTCGCCGAGGATGTCGGCACAGGCGATCTGACGGCGCGCCTGATTCCGCCCGGGCGTGCTGCGCAGGGCCTGGTGACGGCGCGCGAGGAAGCGGTGCTGTGCGGCCGCGACTGGTTCGAAGCCTGCCTGCGCGCGCTCGATCCGAAAGCCACCGTCGCCTGGCATGTACCGGAAGGCGAATGGGTTGCACCGGACCAGAAGCTGTGCGAAATCCTGTCGGAAACGCGAGCGCTGCTGACCGCCGAACGTGCTGCACTGAATTTCGTGCAGCTGCTGTCGGCCACCGCCACGATGACGCGGCGCTTCGTCGATGCCATTTCGGGTACGTCGGCGCGCATCGTCGATACGCGCAAGACCCTGCCCGGCCTGCGACTGGCGCAGAAGTACGCGGTGCGCATCGGCGGCGGGCTGAACCACCGCATGGGGCTGTATGACGGCATCCTGATCAAGGAAAACCACATCATGGCGGCTGGCGGCATCCGCCCGGTGCTTGCACGGGCGCGCGGCATTGCGCCGTCGAACGCCTTCATCCAGATCGAGGTGGAAACACTGGCGCAGCTGCGTGAGGCACTGGACGCCGGTGCCACCATGGTGCTGCTGGACAACATGAGCATCGACCAGATGCGCGAGGCAGTGGCGATCAATGACGACCGGGCCGAACTCGAAGCATCCGGCGGTGTGGATCTGGACCGGGTGCGTGCCATCGCGGAAACCGGTGTGGACCGCATTTCGATCGGCGTGCTGACCAAGAACGTACGCGCGATCGACCTTTCCCTTCGTCATGTCGAGCGCTGAGCGTCCGACCCACACGACAGACACCTGCGGAGACCCGGGCTGATGTGGTTCATCCTGTATTACATCGTTGCAATCACTGTGCTCATCCTGCACTTCACCGGTTTTCTGGCCCGCAACAACATCGAATGGCTGGTGTTCGTGCTGGCCGTGACCGTGTTTCCCGCGGTGCTCTACCTGTAAGCCTGCGCGCCATACAGGTGCAGCGCACAGGCCTCCCTCGGCCCTGACACCCGCTACGCAGCGAATCCTGATTGCCCGCCATCCGGCCGGCAGTTCCCACCCGTCGCGTGCCTTGAATCCGCGTTTTCTGCTGGTGCAGGACACGGTTCAACTCATTGGATAAATGAAAATACTTCCTTAAATCTACTTGAGAACCATTTACAACACGTTTACATTACGCACCTGACGCTGTTCGTTCAGCGACCCACATCACTTGCCTAATGGAGCCAAACCCGTGATGCATCTGCCCCGCCCGATTCCGCTCGCAGCCTCCCTCGTTGCCGCCCTGTCGTCCTGCGCCTTCGCGAACGAGAACCCGACGATACTCATGCCTCGCGTTGATGTGATCGGAGCGGCCAATCGGCTGCCGGACCTTGCCGGGACCGGGCAGATCATCGACAGCAAGGAACTTGAAGGCAGCCGCGTATTCACGGTGAACGAAGCGCTGCGGCGCGTCACCGGGATAAACGTGAGGGACGAGGAAGGTTTCGGACTGCGCCCGAACATCGGTATCCGGGGCCTCAACCCGACCCGTTCTACCAAGGTCACCTTGCTTGAGGACGGCGTGCCGCTGGCCTATGCGCCTTACGGTGACAACGCGAGTTACTACCACCCGATGGTGGACCGCTACGAGCGCATCGAAGTGCTGAAAGGTCCGGGATCACTGTTGTTCGGTCCGCAGACGGTGGGCGGCACGGTGAACTACATCACTCCCACCCCGCCGCAAGAGGTGCGTGGTTACATCCAGGGCGCCATCGGCAATCGGGACTACGCCAATGCGAAGTTCAACATAGGTGGTCATGGACTGTTGCTTGACTACACGCGCAAGCAGGGCAATGGCGCTCGCGACAACCTGGATCACGAACTCGACGACCTCAGCGTCAAGTACATGATCAGCCTCACCCGCGATCAGGTGCTCACGCTGCGCGGCAACTATTACACCGAGAACTCGACGTTGACCTATAGCGGTCTGACCCAGGCTGAATTTGATCGCTTCGGCGCGCGCTACAACCCGTTCAAGAACGACAGGTTCGACATCAGGCGGCATGGGTTCTCCGCCACGCATGCCATTGCCGTCACCGAGAAAGCCGTGCTGACCACCAATTTGTACTATTCGCATTTCGATCGCGACTGGTGGAGACAGTCGAGCAACAGCACCGATGCGCAGTGTGGGACAGGTTTCCGCGATAGCCGCCTGGCGGGTATCGCAGTCAATCCGGACAACTGCAACTCCATCCAGGGACGTCTGCGCGAATACGACACCTGGGGCATCGAGCCCAGGCTGACGGTAGAGCATCAGTTCGGTGAATTCCAGGCCGGCGTCCGCGTGCATTACGAAGAACAGCGCAGGGTCCAGATCAATGCAACGTCACCGACCGGACGCACCGGCACGGTGGCGGAAAACAATCTGCGCGAAACCAAAGCGTTCAGCGCCTATGTCTCGAACCGTTTCGACATCGGCAAATTCAGCATCACGCCCATCATTCGCCATGAGGACATCGATGCTGAACGCAGGAACCGCCTGACAGGTGACACGGGTGATACGCGGGTCAGCAAAACGACACCGGGCATCGGCATCACCTGGAACCCCTCCGATGCAGTTACGGTTTTCGCCGGCGCACACAAGGGCTTTGCCCCCCCGCGCGTGGAAGATCTGATTGGTGGCACGGGTACAGTGACCGAGGTAGATCCGGAAGAGTCGACCAACTTCGAATTGGGAGCACGCGTGCGCCCGACCGACAAGATTTCGCTGCAGGCTGCCTATTTCAGGTCTGATTTCGACAATCTGATTGCAGTGGGTTCGATCGCTGGCGGCAACACGCCGCTGTCCCAGGGAAAGGCGTTGTTCGAAGGTGTCGAATTCTCCGGTCAGGCCGCGTTGGCAGGCGGTGCATTCACACGCGTCGCCTATACCTGGCTGCCGGTCGCCGAGCAAAGCACGCCTTTCAGAAACGTCGCAACGCAGGCAGTCATCGCAGGCAGCCAGTCCGGTCTGCGCCAGCCCTACACCCCGCGGAACACGCTGACGGCTGCGGCCGGCTATGAAATGGGGCCTTTCCGCGGAGAGCTCGAAGCGCAGTACGTCGGCAGCCAGTTTTCAGACTTTGCGAACGTGACCAATCCTACGGCTGACGGTCAGCGTGGCGAAATCTCGTCCTACACCATCTGGAATGCCAGCCTCAACTACCGCTTCGATCGGGCCTTCAGCGTTTTCCTGACGGCGAAAAACCTCGGCGACAAGACTTATATCGTCGACCGTACCCGCGGCATCCAGGTTGGCATGCCCAGGCTGGTGTTCGCAGGCATTCGCTACTCTTTCTGAGATCACGACGTCCCAGGCTGGCTGCAAGCTGGGGCGTCGTTCCATTCCTACTGGATCCGCCCTCACGCGTTCCGCCCTTGCCCATTCATGTTGCTGACCATCGAAAACCTGCTGCCTGACGATGAAATCGCCCGCTTGCGCGCCCTGCTCGCGCGCGCCGGGTGGTCGAGCGGCGCAGCCACCGCCGGTACGCAGGCCGTCACCGTCAAGAACAACCAGCAGATCGCCGAAGATGCGCCGCTGCTGCCGGAGTTGCGGCGCATCGTACTGACGGCACTGAACCGCTCGCCGCTGTTTTTCACGGCGGTGCTGCCGCACCGCATCGTGCCGCCCTGCTTCAACCGCTACGCCGACGGCGCCGACCGCTACGGCGCGCACATCGACAATTCGATGCGCGCGCTGCCCGATGGGAGTGGCTATGTGCGTGCCGACGTGTCGGCCACATTGTTCCTGTCCGACCCGGCCGATTACGACGGCGGCGAGCTGGTGATCGAAGACACCTACGGGCGTCATGAAGTGAAGCTGCCGGCCGGCAGTCTGGTCATCTATCCGTCATCGTCGGTGCATCAGGTGCAGCCGGTGACGCGCGGCGAGCGCATCGGCTGCTTCATGTTCATCCAGAGCCTGGTGCGCGACGCCGAACAGCGGCGCCTGCTGTTCGATCTCGACATGGAATTGCTGACGCTGCGTCAGCAGCTCGGTGAAACGCCGTCCATGGTCAGGCTGACCGGCGTGTATCACAACCTGCTGCGCCGATGGGGCGACACCTGAACGTGACCCTGCCCGCGCCGCGTTCCATCGCCGACTATCGCGAACTGGCGCGCACGCGCCTGCACCCCGAGCTCTGGCACTACCTCGACGACGGCCGCGACACGCCGTGCGGGCGCGCCAACCGCGCAGCGTTCGATGCCGCGCCGCTGACGCCGCGCCCGCTGACCGACGTGCGCGGCGGCCATACCCGCATCGAACTGTTCGGCGAGGTGCTCGGCCATCCGATGCTGCTCGCCCCGCTCGCCTATCAGCGCCTGTATCACCCGGACGGCGAACAGGCGAGCGCGATGGCGGCGAATGCGCAGGACGGACAGATGGTCATGAGCTCGCTGGCCAGCCAGCCGTTCGACGCCATTGTCCGCGCCGCCGAGCGCGCGCCCTGGTTCCAGCTTTACTGGCAAGGCAGCCGCGAGGCGACGCACCGCCTGCTCGATCGCGCGATCGCTGCCGGCGTCCGCGCGCTGGTGTTCACGGTCGATGCGCCGGTCAAGCCGACGGCGCTGGCGCTGCCGGCACAGGTGGGCGCGGTCAATCTCGATGCACCGGTGCGTCCGGTCGCCATCGGCAACGGCCAGAGTCAGGTGTTCGACGGATGGATGGCGCAGGCACCGACCTGGGACGACCTGGCCTGGCTGCGCGACCGGACGTCGCTGCCTTTGCTGCTCAAGGGGGTGCTGCATCCGGACGACGCGGTACGTGCGGTGCAACGGGGCTGCGACGGGCTTGTCGTGTCCAACCACGGCGGGCGCGTGCTGGCCGGCGCACCGGCCAGTCTGTCGATGCTGCCGGCCATCGTGTCGGCCGTGGGGCCGGGTGTGCCGGTGTTGCTGGACAGCGGCATCGACAGCGGCAGTGACGTACATCGCGCACTGGTGGCGGGTGCACGAGCAGTGCTGATCGGGCGCCCTTGCATCTGGGGGCTGGCCGGCAACGGTGCGCTCGGCGTCGCGCACGTCATGCGGCTGTTGCGCGACGAGCTGGAACAAAGCATGGCGCTCTGCGGCCATGCCACCGTGGCGGCTAGCGCAGGAATGTCCGGCTGATTTCGCGGAATTCGTCCGACCCTGCCGCGCCCAGCCATTCGAACGCCACCATCTCGCGCGACACCACGATCACGCCGTGCTGACGCATGCGATCGAGCGCGACCAGGCGGTTGGACGGGTCGCGTGACGCGACGCAGTCGGCGACAACAAACACCTGCTTGCCGCTGGACTGCAGGTCCAGTGCGCTCTGCAGTACGCAGATATGCGCTTCGGTGCCGCAGATCACGACCTGGGGCCGCTGCAGCTCGGCCGCCGTGTTCAGGCAGCCATCGGTCACGCAGGAAAAATTCATCTTGGGCACAATGGCGTGCGCCGGCACGAGGTCGCGCAGTGCCTGCACCGTCGCGCCCAGACCTTTCGGATTCTGCTCGCAGATCGAAACCGGCACCGACAGGCGCTGGGCGATGCGCACCATCCACACAACATTGTCGAGCAGACGCCCGGCGTCATCCATTGCGGGCAACAGTCGCTCCTGCATGTCGATCAGCAGCAGCGATGATCCGTGGCGGTCAATAAGCATCGAACACTCCGTCGGTCCAGACTGGCCGAGAGCTTACCAGTCCTTGATGGCTGCCTGCGCCGCCGGCGTTCGACGTTGCCGATCTGACCGGCGGCTCAGCGCACGCGTTGCTGGCCAAGCGCCTGACTGACCGCCCGGTCGAACATCGGCTCGTTGTTGACCACGCGCGCCTCGCCGTTGGCCAGTTGCAGCGCCAGCGCGTCGGGCGCGATCGAGGTGGCCCGGGTCGAACCGGGATTCGTAAACAGATAGATGCCGCGTTGCGGGCTGACCCAGTTCAGGCGCATGCGCGCGAAATTGCCGTCGGTCTGCCTGAACTCGATCCAGTCGCCGCGCTTGAGTTCGAATACGCGGTCCTGCTCCTGGATGTCGAGCGGTGACGGCAGGTTCAACGAAATGTCATTGAGTTCCAGCCCGTCCTGTTCGACATGCTCGCTGACCACTTCGGGCGCCGGCACATCGTCATTCGCGGAGTACGCGTCCGGCACCCACTGTTCGACGGCCGGTGCCGCCGTCGCCGCACCGGGCTTGATCCACTGCGCGTGCAGATCGAACAGGCCGTTGAGCAGCATCAGCTTGTCGGCCGGATGGGCGCCCGCCAGATCGAAGCCCTGGTTGAGGCGGCGCAGCAGACCGGGCAGCGCGACCACGAGCGCGCGGCGTTCGTCCGCATCGGCCTTGGCCTGCACACTCCAGATCAGTTCGTCGATGGTGGCGAGCGCCTGCTGGTAATCGACGGCCGCATCCGGACCGGTGTCGACATGCTTGCGCAGCAGCCGGCGCCATACGCCATCGAGCAGACTTTGCACCACGCCGGGCAGCGGTTTGCGCAGCCGGTCATCAATTTCGTCGTCGGCGGCGCGCCGCGCATCTTCGCGGCGCAGCCGTTCCTGCTCGCGCGCGCTGGCGATCAGCGCCGCCGCTTCGGCACGCTGCGTCTCGTCGGCTTCCAGTTCGGTGACGAAGGCGCGCAGGTCGTCGCTGCAGGCCTCGAACAGGCTCAGATCGCGGTCGAAATCGCGCAGGATGCGGTCGACGATCTCAGCCAGCTTGATGTACAGCGGGTCTTCGTGTCCGACGTCGCGACCCCAGCGCATCATCGAACTGGAAATCAGGTCGAGCAGTCGGCGCGCCGGATGCGCCTTGCTGGAGAAGAAGCTGCGGTCCAGCATGGCCACCTTGACCAGCGGAATCTGCAGCCGGCCGACCAGCGCCTTGATCGGATCGGCGATATCCGCGTCGTCGAAGATGAGGTCGAACAGCATGGCGACGATGTCGACCGTGATCGCATCGAATTGTCCGAGATGGCGGCCCAGCTCGGAGGTGCGGAAATTGCGCAGCAGATTGGGCGGTATGCCGAGGTTGCAGGACGCAGCGGCCGGCATCGAAAGGTCGGGGTCGGACTGCAGCGCGCTGAGTGCCTCGAACACGAAGGGTGACGCCAGCGCGGCCGGATTCGCTTCGGCAGCGCCGATCGGCGGCAGCGCAATGCCCTGCGCCGCCATCTGCCCCTGGACCAGTTGCGACAGCATGGCGTAGATGTCGCCGTCTGCCTCGGCAGCAGCGCTGAACGCAGCCTGTTCTGCGAAGCCGCCATTCACCGACGACATGCCGAAGCCGGGCATCGATGCGGAGAAACCCGTGTCCCGGGCACCGCCTATCGCAGGAAAGCCGCCCTGCGCACCGGCTGAAGACGCAAAACCGCTGGTCATGCCCGTCTGATCGCCGCCGGCGCCCTGTCCCTGCGCTGCGCCCGCAACGCCGGCACGTGCACCGACGTTGCGGCGGAAGCCGCGACGCAGGCCCGGCAGTACGTTCTGCCGCTGCAACCGTATGTTCAGGTCCTGGTAAAGCTTTGAAAGTTCGCTTGAAATCTGCGTTTCAAGCGACTGCAGCAGCACCAATCGCATCTGCACGCTGGCATCGACTTCTTCGCACGCGGCGCGCAGCGCCTTGGCGACCCCCTCGGTGCCGAGCGGATTGTCCTGATCGGTCGGATCCGACTTGCCGAGCAGCGAGCCCAGACGCTGTTCGACGCCGAACAGCTCCTCGTCGCAGTGTTCCTTCAGCTTGCGGGTCAGTTCATGAACGGCCAGATCCTGCGTCAGGTCGTCTTCGCCCACCAGGCTGAGTTCGTCGAGCGACGTCGGTACTGCTGATCGCGATGATTCGACCGGCTCGCCGCGTACACGCGCGTCGAAATAGCGGGTCAGGTGGTCGATGAAGGTTTGTTCGATGCCGGCCCACTGCTGGCGGGCCTTGCCGCAGGTGAACATGTAGAGGTTGCGCTGGTCACGGTCGAGCTCTGCCTCGGCCCGGGCAACCAGATCTTCTTCGATTTTTTCCAGCATGCCGCGCAGCGAATCACGCAGGCGCCGGATCGTGAAATCCCGGCAGTCGCTGATCACCCGCCCTCGTTCAGGCGGTACGGCAGGCTTTTTCGGCAGGGGTACAGCGCTCATGATTCACCTTTGCGGCCGCGCACGGCGGTCGGTAAAGGCTGAAACGGGGCGCAAAGTCAGGACCGGACGCGAGGCCTGGTACAGCATCACGGCGGCCCCGCTGTCGTGGGGCGCTGGGCACCCGGTAGACCGGAAACTTTGCGTCGCCACCTTTCGATGGGTTTGCCCTGGTTCAGCTTCAATATGTCGTCACATCATTTAACGACTGCGCGGCCCAAGACTTTAGGGTCTGTTCGCATTTGAATCGTACATCATGCGTGCGGCCAGCGCGTCGCCGGGCGAGGCGCACCGACGCCGCCTGCCTGGCCGTCAGGCCCTGCGGGTTGCCCAAGGGCAACGTGTGACGCACGAATCAAGTGCGAACAGACCCCAAGCCCTTATATCTGCAGTGTGGCGATGATGGAATCGATTTCTTCCTTCGATTCAGCGACCACCGCTTCCAGCGTTTCATTGTCGATGTCCGAGGTCGCCGCGTCGGCAAGCAGACCATCCTCTTCCGGCGACAGCGTGGTGAACGGATTCGGGAATGCCGCCATGCTTTCGGCGAGGAACAGTACATCGCCCAGCGATCGGGGCGGCACGACCGCGCCCTCGAACATCGGTGCATCGACGGCAGCGATGACCTGTTCCGGTACCTTGAGCGATTCGAGCACGGCGCGGCCGACGCTCTGGCTGAAACTGAACATCAGCCCGCCCAGTTCGGCTTCGCGCTGCAGCAGCGCAGGAAAGGCCGATGCGCGGGCCAGCAGGTAGAACTGGCCGATCTCATGGACCAGACCGGCGAACATGGCCGTGTCGGCGTTGAGCCGCGAAAGGCGACGTGCGATGACGTAGCTCAGTGCCGAAACGTGAATGGTGTGCCGCCACAGGTCATGCGTCAGGACGCGCAGACGTTCGTCGGCGCGCGCGTCCACCATCTGGCGGACGATGAGCGACATCGTGAGCATGCGGATCGGCTCGGTTCCGACGCGCGTCACCGCGGTGCGGACGTCGGTGATTTCGTTGCCGCTGCGGTTGTAGGCCACCGAGTTCGCCAGGCGCAGGGCTTTCGCGCTGAGCACCGGCTCGGCGCCAACCAGCCGGCAGACCTCATTGACATTGATATCGGGGTTCTCGAGCGCCTGCCGGATGCGCAGCGACACGTCAATGCTGGTCGGGAAGACGATGTCGCCCGATTCAAGTTCCGCTGACAGCCGCTGCAGTGCCTCAAGCGATGAATTCACCGGCTCACCCATGACATGTTCTCCGTGACGCACCGCGGTGCGCATGTGATTCGATGTCAGTGTATACGGCAGCGTGCGGACCGGACTTGATCCCCGATTCAGCGCGCGCCCAGGCCGCCTTCCTGCAGATCAACCGGCGTTGCGGGCTATGAAGGCCTTCATGGCGGCCACGTCGGTACCCATCACCTCGTAACGCTGCGGCAGCGATTCGAGGTGCTCCATGCCGTGCGGGCGAACGGGCTCGCAGCCCAGCGCCTCGACCACGGTTTCCGAAAACTTGGCCGGCAGTGCGGTTTCGAGCACCACCATCGGCACACCGGCTTCGCGTCGCTCCAGCGCCACCTTGAGGCCGTCGGCGGTATGGGTGTCGATGGCGCGCCCCCAGCGCGCATGGGCCAGCCGCATCGTGGCCAGACGATGGGCATGGTTGCTGGCGCCGGACTGGAAGCCGTACTCGGATGCGACCTTGCCGAACAGCCCGGTACCCGACAGATCGAACGGGCGGCCGCGATCGACTTCGCTCCACAGCGCCCTCACCCGCTCCGTGTCGCGACCGGTCAGGTCGAAGATGAAGCGTTCGAAATTGCTCGCCTTGGAAATATCCATCGACGGGCTGGTGGTGTGCAGCGTTTCCGCATTGCCGCGCGGCCGATAGACGCCGGTGCGGAAAAATTCGTCGAGCACATCGTTTTCGTTGGTGGCCACCACCAGATGACGGATCGGCAGGCCCATCATGCGGGCGATGTGACCGGCGCACACATTGCCGAAGTTGCCCGACGGTACGGTAAAGCTCACCTGCTGGTCATCGCGCGTCGTCGCGGCGAAGTAACCCTTGAAGTAATAGACGATCTGGGCCGACACGCGCGCCCAGTTGATCGAATTGACGGTGCCGATGCGGTACTTCATCTTGAATTCGAGGTCGTTGGACACCGCCTTCACCATGTCCTGGCAGTCGTCGAACACGCCGCGCACCGCAATGTTGAAAATGTTCGGGTCCTGCAGGCTGAACATCTGGGCGCTCTGGAAGCGGCTCATCTTGCCGTGCGGACTGAGCATGAACACGCGGATGCCGCGCTTGCCGCGCATCGCGTATTCGGCGCTCGAACCGGTGTCGCCGGAGGTGGCGCCGAAAATGTTCAGATGCGCCCCGCTCTTCGCCAGCGCGTACTCGAACAGGTTGCCGAGCAGCTGCATCGCCATGTCCTTGAACGCCAGCGTCGGTCCGTTCGACAGTTCGAGCAGGTGCAGGTCGGGCTCCAGCGTGTAGAGCGGCGTGATGTCGTGCGCGTCTGAGCCGGACACCGTGTTGCAGTAAACCTCGGGCCGATAGGTGCGGTCGATCAGCGCATGCAGGTCGTCTGACGGCAGGTCGTCGGCGAAGCGCGACAGCACGGCATAGGCAAGCTGACGGTAATCCATGCCGCGCATCGAACCGAGTTCGACCGGCGTGAATTTCGGGTACTGCACAGGCATGGCGAGGCCGCCATCCTCCATCAGGCCGCCCAGCAGGATGTCGGTGAAGTGCTTCTGCGGCGCGAGGCCGCGGGTGGATACGTAATACATCGCGTCGTGCATCGGAGTCGTGGTCGGGAGGCGTTCAAGCGCAGCGCGCTCGACAGCGTCAATACAAGGCGCATTAATCTAGCACAGCACGCCCTCCCCTCCCGCGCCGACACCCCGCGGGTTATGGCGACATGAATGCACCAAGTTGGGGCGTGCGGCTACACTGCAGCGTTTCGACTGGAAGCTTGCCATGATCGGCCTGTCCGAACTGCTGCGCCGATATCTGGTATCCGACGCCCCGCCGCTGTCGCCCGCCGAACGGTGGCGCAGCACGCTGGCCGGTCTTGTCGGCCTGCTGCTGTTCGAGGGCGTGCTCCATGTGCTGCCGCTCGGCGCGGACGAGAAGCGCGTTCTGGCGCCGCTGGGCGCGACGTCCGTCATCCTGTTCGCGCTGCCGCACAGTCCGCTGGCGCAGCCATGGTCGGTCATCGGCGGTCTGCTGATATCCGCGCCGCTCGGTTACGCCTGCGGTTACTGGCTGCCGGGCGGGCCGTGGGTGATGGCGGTGGCACTGGCCGCATCGATCTGGCTGACCGCATGGGCGCGCTGCATCCATCCGCCGGCCGGCGCGATGGCGCTGACCATGGCGATGGCCGCCGCCCAGGGCGCTGCGATCGAGCCGGCGCTGATGGCGACCGCCGCGAACACGATTGCCATCATGGTGGCGGTCATGGTGGTGAATAACCTGATTCCCGGCCGCCACTATCCGCAGGGTACGCCACCCGCCGCGCAGCAGCGGATGCACCGGGCGCCGCCGGTCATCGCGCACCGCGATCTCGAGGCGGCGCTGGGCGAAATCGACGGTTTCCTCGACGTGCGTGACGACGACCTCGTCGACCTGTACGAGCGCACGCTCAGACACGCCTTCATGCGCGTCCATCAAATGCGCTGCAGCGACCTGATCGAGCGTTCGGACAGGGCCGCGCCGGCGCTGGAGTTCGCCACCCCGCTCGCCGACGCCTGGCAATTGATGCGTACGCTGCGCGTCGACACCCTGCCGGTGGTCGACCGCAGCCGGCGCGTGATCGGTCTGCTGGCGTTTGAAGACTTCCTGCGCGAAGTGTCGCCTGAGGGGAATCGCACGATGGGCGACGCGGTACGCCACCTGCTCGCGCGTTCGCCGCAGATGCATTCCGACAAGGCGGAGGTCGCCGGACAGATGATGCGCGACGTGCGCGATGGCGTGCTGGTGTTGCGCCAGCACGACAGTGTGGCCGCGGCTGCCGAGGCGATTGCTGCCGGCCGCCAGACTGCGGTGCCGGTGATCAACGGTGCCGACCGCCTGGTCGGGCTGCTGGACCGCACCGATCTGGTCGCGGCGCTGTATCACCGGATGGCGCTGATCGACGCAAAAAGCGAAGTGTCGAACGTCGAACCGGATGCCGCGCCGGCGCAGGCCGGCTGAACACCGGCCTGCGCCGGTTCAGCCGTTCAGCTCTTCGAGACGCAGACGCGTCACGCTGCCCACCGTGCTGTCGAGTGCTTCGATGCGCGCGATGGCGGCATCGACCTTTTTCTCGCGCGTCACATGTGTCAGCATGATGATGTTCGCCTGCTGTTCGCCTTCCGACGGCTCTTTCTGCAGCATGGCGTCGATGCTGATTTCCTGGTCGGCCAGGATGCGCGTGATGTCGGCCAGCACCCCCGGCCTGTCCTGCACGCGCAGGCGCAGGTAGTAGGCGCTTTCGACTTCGCTGATCGGCAGGATGGGGATGTCGGACAGCTGATCGGCGCGGAATGCCAGATGCGGCACGCGATGTTCCGGGTCGGCCGTGTGCAGGCGGGTCACGTCGACCAGGTCGGCAATGACGGAGCTGGCCGTCGGCTCGGCGCCGGCACCGCGGCCGTAATACAGCGTGGCGCCGACCGCGTCGCCTTTCACCAGCACCGCATTCATCACGCCCTCGACATTGGCGATCAGGCGCTTCGACGGGATCAGCGTCGGGTGCACGCGCAGTTCGAAACCGTCGGCCTTGCGCTTGGTGATGCCCAGCAGCTTGATGCGATAGCCCAGCTCTTCGGCGTAGCGGATGTCGTCGGCGGTCAGTTTCGTGATGCCTTCGATGTGCGCGCGCTCGAACTGGACCGGGATGCCGAACGCGATCGACGACAGCAAGGTGATCTTGTGCGCGGCATCGACGCCCTCGATGTCGAACGTCGGATCGGCTTCGGCATAGCCCAGCCGTTGCGCATCGGCCAGCGCGTCGGCGAAGGTCAGACCCTTGTCGCGCATTTCCGACAGGATGTAGTTGGTGGTTCCGTTGATGATGCCGGCCACCCACTCGATGCGGTTGGCGGTGAGCCCTTCGCGCACCGCCTTGATGATGGGAATGCCGCCGGCCACCGCCGCCTCGAACGCCACCATGACGCCCTTGGCCTGCGCCGCGGCGAAGATCTCCTGCCCATGCGTAGCCAGCAGCGCCTTGTTGGCGGTCACCACGTGCTTGCCATGGGCGATCGCTTCGAGCACCAGTTCCTTTGCGATGGTGTAGCCGCCGATCAGTTCGACCACGATGTCGATGTCGGGGTCGCGCACGACTTCGAAGGCATCGCCGGTCACCTTCACCTTGCCGTCGGTCAGTTGCTGCGCGCGGGCGGTGTCGCGATCGGCGACTGCGGTGATCTGGATCGGCCGGCCGGCGCGGCGGGTGATTTCTTCCTGGTTGCGGGTCAGGACCGTCCAGGTTCCGCCGCCGACGGTGCCGATGCCGAGCAGACCTACATTGATGGGTTTCATGCCTTGCCTCGTGTGGAATGTCGTTGCGGGACGGTGTCCAGATCCCGCGAAAATAGGAAACAGGCGATGTGCATGCCTTCGCGATGGTAGAAGCGGTGCGCATCGACGCGCTGGGTGCCGGAATCAAGCCTGAGTCGCGTGGCCCCGCGTGCTGTCGCCTCGTTCGCCAGCCAGTCGAGAAGCGTCTTGCCGACCCCCTGCGAGCGAGCGACCGGTGCGGTGACCAGGTCATCTATATAGAAGTGCACACCGCTCGACGTGTTGCGGTGGCAGCGGAAGACCGCCACGCCGACAACCTGGTCGTCGCGGACGGCGACCGCCATTTCGCCGCCGTCGCCGAAAATGCCCTGCAAGGTGCCGGCGTAATCCGCCGGCAGATCGGGCCGGAGTGCTCGATGTACCGATTCGGCGCGTGCCAGCCACGAAGGTTCCAGCACGGCCCGCTTGCCGGCCACCCGCACGACGGTGACCTCAGCGGCCATGACGCTTTCGGAAGCCGTCGAGGAAGCGGGCGATGCGTCCGATGGCTTCGCGCAGATCGTCCTCGTGCGGCAGGAAGACGACGCGGAAGTGGTCAGGCCGCGGCCAGTTGAAGCCGGTACCCTGCACCAGCAGCACGCGCTGCTCTTCCAGCAGTTCGAGAATGAAGCGCTGATCGTCCTCGATCGGGTAGAGCTTGGGGTCAAGCCGCGGGAACAGGTAGAGCGAAGCGCGCGGTTTGACGCAACTGACGCCCGGGATCTGCGTCAGCAGTTCCCACGCGGTGTCGCGCTGCCGCGCCAGCCGCCCGCCCGGTGCGACCAGATCGTTGATCGTCTGATAGCCGCCGAGTGCAGTCTGGATCGCGAACTGCCCCGGTACGTTCGAGCACAGGCGCATCGACGCCAGCATGTTCAGGCCGTCGATGTAGTCGCGCGCATGACGCTTGTCGCCCGACACGACCATCCAGCCGGCGCGGTAGCCGCAGGCGCGGTAGTTCTTCGAAAGGCCGTTGAAGGTGACGAACAGCAGGTCGTCGGCCAGCGAGGCGATCGAGGTGTGGGTGGCGCCGTCGTACAGCGTCTTGTCGTAGATTTCGTCGGCAAACACGATCAGATTGTTCTGGCGCGCGATCTCCACCAGATCCTGAAGCAGCGCGTCGGAGTACAGCGCGCCGGTCGGATTGTTCGGGTTGATGATGACGATGGCGCGCGTATTGGCCGTGATCTTGGCGCGGATGTCGGCCAGATCGGGCATCCAGTCGGCGCCTTCATCGCAGATGTAGTGGCGCGCCGTGCCGCCGGCCAGCGTCACCGCTGCGGTCCACAGCGGGTAGTCGGGCGCCGGCACCAACACTTCGTCGCCGCTGTTGAGCAGGCCCTGCATGGCCATCACGATGAGCTCGGACGCGCCGTTTCCGATGAAGATGTCGTCCACGCCAACGCCCGGAATCCGCTTTTCCTGGCTGTACTGCATGATGGCCTTGCGCGGCGCGAACAGGCCGCGCGAATCGGTGTAGCCGGATGCGTCGGGCAGGTTGCGGATCACGTCCTGCACGATTTCCTCGGGCGCTTCGAAACCGAAGGGCGCGAGGTTGCCGATATTGAGCTTGATGACGCGCTGGCCCTCTTCCTCCATCTGGCGGGCCCGGGCGAGCACGGGGCCGCGGATGTCGTAACAGACGTTGGCGAGCTTTGAAGACTTCGAAACCGGAGGATGCACGATGGGGCGATCTGGAGAGGCGATGATTGGATGACTGGGCATGGGGCAGGTTGCGGCAGTCACCGGGATGACCGCCATCGCGCGGACTTCATTGTCCGCCGACGAAAAAAGATATGATTGTATGCGAGCCCGCAAGGCAGGGCAAAAGCCGGTTGCCGGCTGCGCACAGTGACCACTGGATATTCCCCGACCGAACTACCGTGAAGCTGCACCAGAACCCGCGCCCGACCACCTACCTTGTCACCGGATTCGGGGATGGCTATCTGCAGATCGGCGAGCGCAAGCTGACGCGTACCGTGGTGCTTGGCCCCGGACTGCTGCGCGAGGACTGGGGCGCCGGCAGTATCGACCAGCTCGATGCCGCCGACTTTGCGCAACTGACCACGCTCGACGCACAGATTCTTCTGCTCGGCACCGGCCCGAAACAGCAGTTCCCGCACCCTTCCCTGCTGCGTCCGCTGATCGAAGCGGGCATCGGCGTTGAAGTCATGGACACGCTGGCCGCTGCGCGCACCTACAACATACTGGTCGCGGAAGGTCGTGCCGTGGCCGCAGCACTCATCCTGCCGGAGGGAGTGCCGTCACCATGACCCCGAAACCACTCAAGGAGAGACGGCTCAGATGAGCACCACCCCGATCGACGACTTCACACTCGCTTCCACCTCGGGACAGGATTTCAACCTGTCCGCTGCCGCCAAGCCGCTGGTCATCTACTTCTATCCGAAAGACAGCACACCCGGTTGCACCACAGAAAGCGCAGCTTTCCGTGACCTGTATCCGCAGTTCGTTGCAGCCGGCTGCGGCGTGATCGGCATTTCGCGCGACAGCATCAAGTCGCACCAGAATTTCAAGGCCAGGCTTGAGCTCCCGTTCGAATTGATTTCCGACCCGGATGAAACCGCCTGTGCCCTGTTCGACGTCATGAAGATGAAGAACATGTACGGCAAACAGCTTCGCGGCGTTGAGCGCAGCACTTTCGTAATCGGCACCGGCGACCTTATCCTGCGCGAGTGGCGTGGTGTGAAAGTGCCGGGCCACGCAGACGAGGTGCTCGACTTCGTCAAGACACTCTGAAACCCGGCGCAACTGACGCAGAAAAAATCCAATGGCCACCCGACGCCCCGCTGCAGCACCCGCATCGCGCACACGCAAATCCGACCCGGCCACCAAGCTCTTCATCCTCGACACCAACGTGCTGATGCACGACCCGACCAGCCTGTTCCGCTTCGAGGAGCACGACATCTTCGTGCCGATCATGACGCTGGAAGAGCTGGACAACAACAAGAAGGGCATGACCGAGGTCGCGCGAAACGCCCGCCAGGCCAGCCGGCTGCTGGACGAGATCGTCAGCGGTGCGGAAGACCGTATCGCGCTCGGGATTCCGCTGGCGGCGGCGTCGAGCGACCTGGCGAGCGGCCACCTGCTGCTGCAGACCGAAGCGATCGACGGCGTGCTGCCGGCCGGTCTGCCCACCGCCAAGGCAGACAACCAGATCATCGCGGTCGTGATGCATCTGGCTCAACGCCACCCGGCGCGGCAGGTCATCCTGGTGTCGAAGGACATCAACATGCGCATCAAGGCCCGTGCGCTCGGGCTGCATGCGCAGGATTACTTCAACGACAAGGTGCTCGAAGACACCGACATGCTCTACACCGGCACGCGCGAGTTGCCGGAGAAGTTCTGGGACGAGCACGGCGGCAACCTTGAGTCATGGAAGGAAAACGGCCGCACGCTGTACCGGGTCAAGGGCCCGCTGTGCCCCGACCTGCTGATCAATGAATTCGTTTACCGGGAAGCGGGTGCGAAGCAGGACAAGCCCTTCCATGCCGCAGTGCGCGAACGCAGCGGCAAGACCGCGGTGCTGGAAACGCTGGTCGATTACGGGCACCACAAGAATTCGGTCTGGGGCATTCTGGCGCGCAACCGCGAACAGAACTTCGCGCTGAACCTGCTGATGAATCCGGACATCGATTTCGTCACGCTGCTCGGCCAGGCCGGTACCGGCAAAACGCTGCTGACACTGGCTGCCGGGCTCACCCAGGTACTGGAAAGCAAGCTCTACAGCGAAATCATCATGACGCGCGTGACCGTGCCGGTCGGCGAAGACATCGGCTTCCTGCCGGGCACCGAAGAAGAAAAGATGACGCCATGGATGGGTGCGCTCGAAGACAACCTCGACGTGCTGAACAAGACCGACGATCCGAATGCCTCCGGCGAGTGGGGCCGCGCCGCCACGCTCGACCTGATCCGCAGCAGGATCAAGGTCAAGTCGCTCAATTTCATGCGCGGGCGCACCTTCCTGAACAAGTTCCTGATCATCGACGAGGCGCAGAACCTGACGCCCAAGCAGATGAAAACGCTGATCACCCGCGCCGGCCCCGGCACCAAGGTGATTTGCCTGGGCAATATTGCGCAGATCGATACGCCCTATCTGACCGAAGGCAGCTCGGGCCTGACCTATGTCGTTGACCGTTTCAAGGGCTGGCCGCACAGTGGTCATGTGACCTTGCAGCGTGGCGAGCGCTCGCGCCTTGCCGATCATGCAGCCGAAGTGCTGTGAGTGAAATGATGAAGGAGCCGCAACCATGATCGATCCGATGCTTCTTGACCAGCAGCTGTGTTTCGCGCTCTATGCCGCCACGCATGCCATCACCCGTTGTTACTCGCCAGGCCTCAAGGCGCTCGGCCTGACGTATCCGCAATATCTGGTGATGCTGGTGTTGTGGCAGGAAGACGCGCTGACGCTGAAGGCGCTTGCCGAACGTCTGGATCTCGATTCGCCCACGCTGACGCCGCTGCTCAAGCGGCTTGAAGGCGCCGGCTACATCACGCGGGCGCGCAGCCGGATCGACGAGCGGGCGCTGGAAATCCGGCTCACCGATACCGGACGTGCCCTGCGCGAACAGGCGCGGCCAGTCCATGCCGGGGTGGCCGAACAGTCCGGCCTGCCGCCGGACGTGTTTGCCCGGATGCGCACGGAGCTGCATATGCTGAGCGCGCACCTGAAGCGGCAAGACCAGGCGGCACACGGCGCCGGCTGAAACCGCGATCAGGGCCGCCATTCAGTCGCGGAACAGCTTGCGCGTGCTGCCGGTATCCAGTGCAGGAAGATCCACCGGCCCGATCTCTGTGTTCAAGGCTTGCAGCGTCAGCCGATGCGGTGTCCGGCACACACTGGCAACGTAGAATTCGAACGCCGGAACTCATGGGCGCGTCAGTAGGAACCCGGCCGCGCCGCGTTGACGAAGCGGGTGTGTTCCCCCTGGAAGCCGAGCGTGACCGTTCCGGTCGGGCCGTTGCGGTGCTTGCCGATGATGATTTCGGCCAGCCCCTTGTCCTGCGTGTCCGGGTTGTAGACCTCGTCCCGGTAGATGAACATGATGATGTCCGCGTCCTGTTCGATCGCGCCGGATTCGCGCAAGTCGCTCATGACCGGCCGCTTGTTGGGTCGCTGTTCCAGTGCGCGGTTCAGCTGCGACAGCGCGATGATGGGTACGTGCAGTTCCTTGGCCAGCGACTTGATGGAACGGGAAATTTCGGAAATTTCCGCTGTCCGGTTTTCGCCATCGCGCGTGCCTGACATCAGCTGCAGGTAATCGACCACGATCAGGCCGAGCTTGCCGCATTGCCGGTACAGCCGCCGCGCACGGGCGCGCAGGTCGGTCGGATTGATGCCGCCCGTCTCGTCGATGTGGATGGGCGCTTCATGCAGCTTGCCCAGTGCCATCGTCAGCCGGCCCCAGTCATCGTCGGTCAGCCGTCCGGTGCGCAGACGGCCCTGATCGATCTTGGCGACCGATGACACGAAACGCATGGCCAGCTGGGTGCCCGGCATTTCGAGCGAGAAGATGGCGACCGGCAGTCCCATGTCGACGGCGATGTGCTCGGCGATATTCAGCGCGAACGAGGTTTTGCCCATGGCCGGACGGCCGGCGACGATGATCATGTCGCCCGGTTGCAGGCCTGCCGTCTTCGCATCGAGATCGATGTAGCCGGTCGGAACACCGGTGACGTCGGAAGGGTCATCGCGGTCGTACAGTTCCTGGATACGGTTCACCACCTGGACCAGCAAGGGCTGGATGGCGACGAAGCCCGAGCCGCTGCTGGCACCGGCTTCCGCAATCTCGAAGATCTTCGATTCCGCTTCGTCGAGCAAGGTTTTGGCGTCGCGCCCGCGGGGCGACAGCGCGCTCGCTGCGATTTCATCGCCCACGCTGACCAGTTTGCGCAGGATGGCGCGCTCGCGGACGATTTCCGCGTAACGGCGGATGTTCGCTGCCGACGGCGTGTTGTTGGCGATCTCGCCCAGATACGCCAATCCTCCGGTCTGTTGCCCCTCGTCCGACTTTTCGATCGACTCGTACACCGTGACGACGTCGGCCGGCTTGCCCTGTTCGATCAGCTTCGCGATGTGGCGGAAGATGCGACGATGGTCGTCGCGGTAGAAATCGGATTCGCTGACCTGATCACCGACACGGTCCCAGGTACTGTTGTCGAGCAGCAGCCCGCCGATCAGCGATTGTTCGGCCTCGATCGAATGCGGCGGCAGCTTGAGGGCAGCGATCTGTCTGTCCTGCGAAGCCTGCGCCGCCTGCGCGTCGGGGTTGCCTGCGTTGCGCACGATGCTCATTGTGTTGTTTTCATTTCCTGGAAGCTGCGCCGTCAATCCGGCAATCTAGTCCCGCCGGGCGTACGGCACAACGGCACAAGCTGTGGATAAGCTGTGGGCAGTGTTGTGGACATTCTGGAAGGACATCTGGAAGCCGCATCGCAAAACAAAAAAGCCACCCTGAGGTGGCTTTCCCGCTGCGATCCGGCCAGCCGGCCGGGCGTGACGATCAGCTTTCGCCGACCACTGCCACCGTCACATTGACCAGCACATCCGAGTGCAGCGCGATTTCGAACTGGTTTTCGCCGGTTGTCTTCAGCGGACCGTCGGGCATGCGCACCATCGACTTGTCGACCGGGAAGGACTGGGCGACGAGTGCTTCGGCGATGTCGGATGTCGACACCGAGCCGAACAGGCGACCATCGACACCGGCCTTGCGCATGACCTTGACGGTTACGCCTTCCATCTTTTCGGCGACGGACTTCGCTGTCGCCAGGCGTTCGGCAGCCGCCTTTTCCAGTTCGGCGCGCCGCGTCTCGAACACCGCCAGGTTTTCCGGCGTGACGCGCTTGGCGCGCCCGGTCGGAATCAGGAAATTGCGGGCGTAACCGTCACGCACCTTTACCACATCGCCCAGATCGCCGAGCTTGGCCACTTTATCCATCAGGATGACTTGCATGGTCGTCTCCTCGCTTACTGGTGCAGGTCAGTGAAAGGCATCAGCGCAAGGAAGCGGGCGCGCTTGATGGCCGTGGACAGCTGCCGCTGATAGCCGGCACGGGTGCCGGTCAGTCGGGCCGGCATGATCTTGCCGTTCTCGGAGATGAAATCCTTCAGGATTTCGACGTCCTTGTAGTCGATTTCTTCGATCTTCTCGGCGCTGAAGCGGCAGAACTTGCGGCGCTTGAACATGCTGCGTGATCCGCGATCGTCCTTCTTCTTTGCGGTCTTCGGTCTGAATGCCATGGTGGTTCCTTCCATTTTTGCGACGGTTCGCAGGTCAGCGTTCCGTCACGAATTCGATGCTGTTCATGTGCATGACTGCCTGCCTGCTTCGTGCGCTGCGGGCAGCCATGAATCCTTGTGCGATCAACGCGGTTCCGAGCGGTGCGGCGGCGAGCAATCCGGCCTGGTCTCCGAGCAGCACGAAGTCTGTTTCAAGCCTGACTTCGCGCGGCACGCCGTTTTCGATCTGCTGCGAGTGGTGTTCGAGACATCCCCGCAGGATCGGCACGCCAGCCGGTGTGTGCCTCAGCGCGTCACGTTCGATCAGGGTGGCGTGCAACGTGAAACTGTTGATCGCCTGACCGGACGGATTTGCCTTGCGCTCCGTATCCGTTCCGCCTTCGATCAAGCGGCCGGCTGTTCGGCGACCGGCTCGACTTCCGCAGCCGGTGCCGAGTCAGCGGACGGTGCCGAGTCAGCGGACGGTGCCAGCAGCGAACGCGACTTTTCTTCCTTCATCATCGGCGAGGCCGTCACAACGGCCTTGCGCATCTTGATCGTCAGATGGCGCAACACAGCGTCGTTGAATTTGAAGGCGTGCTCGAGTTCGGCCAGCGTTTCGTTGTCGCACTCGATGTTCATCAGCACGTAGTGAGCCTTGTGCACCTTCTGGATCGGGTAGGCCAGCTGGCGGCGACCCCAGTCTTCCAGACGGTGAATGCTGCCGCTGCGGCCGGTGACCAGCGTGCGGTAGCGCTCGACCATCGCGGGCACCTGCTCGCTCTGGTCCGGATGGACGATAAAAACCACTTCGTAATGTCGCATGTAATCTCCTTGCGGTTTTTGCCCGCCTGCCCTGCGGCAGACCTGGCGGTTAAGCCTCCCGGCATGCGAATCCGGTGAGGCAAGGTAAGCCAAACATTATAGCCCGGAAAATCAAGGCCTCACAAGCCGGACCGGGCGCTGCGCTGGCGTCTGGCCTCGAACAGGCAGATGCCGCTGGCCACCGATACATTCAGGCTTTCGACCGTGCCATGCATCGGGATCATCGCCAGCACGTCGGCGGTTTCGCGCGTCAGCCGGCGCAGACCATCGCCCTCCGCGCCGAGCACCCAGGCCACCGCGCCCGACTGGTCAACCGCATACATCGACTGCGTTGCCTCGCCGGCCGCGCCAATGGTCAGGATGTCGCGCTCCTTCATTTCGCGCAGGCTGCGCGCGAGGTTCGTCACCGTCACATACGGCACGGTATCTGCCGCACCGCTGGCCACCTTGATCGCGGTGGCGTTCAGGCCGACCGCACGGTCGCGCGGCGCGACCACGGCGTGGGCGCCGGCCGCATCGGCGACTCGCAGGCAGGCGCCGAGATTGTGCGGATCCTGGATGCCGTCGAGCACCAGCAGCAGCGGCGGTTCGGACAGCGCATCGAGTACGTCATCCAGCGAGCGGTAAGGAATCTGCGCCAGCACGCGCGCCACCACACCCTGATGGCGGGCCGCCCCACCTGCCAGCCCGTCAAGCCGCGCCGGATCGGTCTGCACCAGCTTCACACCAGCCGCCTCGGCCGCGCGGACGAGGTCGCGCATGCGGCCATCGGTCCGAGCCGTGGAGACGAACACCTCCTTCACACTGTCCGCGGCGTGACGGATTTTTGCCGTCACCGCGTGGAAGCCGAAGATGTAACGCGTATCGCCACTCATTTCCGGCCACCACGCTTCGGTGCGGCCGGCTCAGGCGGGGTCTCTTTCGTCCCGTCGCCGTTTGCTGCGGCCGGCTTCGATGATCTGGCGGGCGACTTCGACAGCAGCAGGGCCGCGGGTTTGCCGGCAGCTTTCGCGGCCGGCTTCGTGGCCTGCGATTTTGCAGCTTCGCGCTTCGCGGGCTCCGGCTTTGCAGCCTTGGGCTTCGCAGCCTTTTTCGCGCCGCTTTTGGCTGGCTTGGTTGGCTTGGCTGGTGCGTCAGGCGCTGCCTTCGATGCTGCTTTCGATTTTTTGCCAACGGACGGCTTGTCCGGAATAGCGTACGGGGATGCGGCGGCAGCAGACGCCTGGGCCGCCTTTCTGGCTGCCCGACCCCGCCCCGTTTTTACCGCTTTCGGTGGCGTACTGGGCTCGACCGCTTCAACAGCGACCCGCTTGCGCGACGAAGGGCCGGTCGGCACGGCTTTGGGCGTCAGCGATGCGCGTGGCACGCGGCCGAAATCCTCGCCGCCATCCGCCAGCCTGAATTCGATGCGGGTGTTGTCCAGATCGACCCGCACCACCTGAATGCGCACCCGGTCGGCGAGGCGATACATGCGTCCGCTGCGCTCGCCAACCAGACGATGCTTGCCCTCTTCGTAGTGGAAGTAGTCAGCGCCCAGTTCGGAAATGTGCACCAGCCCTTCGATGAAGACATTGTCGAGCGCGACGAACAGACCGAACGGCACGACAGCCGATACGCTGCCTTCGAACTCCTCGCCGACGCGATCCTGCATGAAATAGCACTTGAGCCAGTTCTGGACGTCGCGGCTGGCTTCGTCGGCACGCCGCTCGGTGGTCGAGCAGTGCAGGCCGATGTCCGACCAGTCACCCGGCTCGTAACGCTTCTTCGCGAGCGCTGCCTTGATCGCGCGATGCACCAGCAGGTCGGGATAACGACGGATCGGCGACGTGAAGTGGGTATAGGCCTCGTAGGCAAGACCGAAGTGGCCGACGTTGTCGGGGCTGTACACCGCCTGGCGCAGCGAACGCAGCATCACGGTCTGCAGCAGCTGGCGGTCCGGGCGGTCGCCGATCTGCGTCAGCAGTGCGGCGTAGTCCTTCGCGTGCGGCTTGTCGCCGCCACCCAGCTGGAAGCCGAATTCGCCGAGGAAGGCGCGCAGCTTCTGCAACCGGTCCTCGCTCGGTCCTTCGTGCACGCGATACAGCGTCGGCTGCTTGCTGTCTTCGAGAAAGCGCGATGCGCACACATTGGCGGCGAGCATGCATTCCTCGATCAGCCGGTGCGCATCATTGCGGGCGTACGGCACGATGCGGTCGATCTTGCCCTCGTCGTTGAACAGCATCAGCGTTTCGACGGTTTCAAAGTCGATCGCGCCGCGCTTGGCACGCGCCTTCTCGAACACGCGGAACACCGCATCGAGCGCTTCGAGGCGTGGCAGCAACGGCTTCAGGCGTTCGCGCGTCGCAGGGTCCTTGTCGTAGATCGCCGCTGCCACTTCGGTGTAGGTCAGCCGTGCCCTGGAATTCATCACGGCGGCGTAAAAGCTGTAGTGCTGGATGACGCCGGTGGCCGACACGTCCATGTCGCACACCATGCACAGGCGATCGACCTCGGGGTTCAGGGAGCACAGGCCGTTCGACAGTTTTTCCGGCAGCATCGGAATGACGCGGCGCGGGAAATACACCGAGTTGCCGCGTTCGAAGGCATCGATGTCGAGTGGAGCATCCGGCTTTACGTAGTGACTCACGTCGGCGATGGCGACGATCAGGCGGAAGCCCTTGCCCTGCCGTTCGGCGTAGACCGCATCGTCGAAGTCGCGCGCGGTTTCACCGTCGATGGTGACCAGCGGCAGCGCGCGCAGATCTTCTCGCTTGCCGATGTCTTCCGGTCGAACTTCGTCGGGCAGGCGTTTTGCCGCAGCCAGTGCCTTGGCGGAAAATTCGTGCGGCATGTCGTGCTTGCGCAGCGCGATTTCGATTTCCATGCCGGAATCGCCGAAATTGCCCAGGACCTCGACGACACGGCCGATCGGCGGCGTGTAGCGGGTCGGCTGTTCGATCAGTTCGACTTCGACCACGCTGCCAGCGGCGGCCTTCAGTGCCCGCTTGCCCTTCTCGGGCGCGGCCAGCACGATCTGCTGGCGGATGCGGCGGTTCTCGGCAATGCAGAACTGCACGCCGTGCTCTTCGACGACGCGGGCGACCAGACGCGTATTGCCGCGCTCGGTGACCTCAACCACCCTGCCCTCACGGCGGCCACGGCGATCAAGGCCGGTGACGCGCACCAGCACACGGTCGCCATGCAGCACGCTGCGCATTTCCTGCGCGCTCAGAAAGATGTCGCCCTTGTCGCCTTTTTCGCCCTTCTTGTCCTTGCCGTCACCGGTGATGACGAAGCCGAACCCGTCCGGGTGTCCTTCGACCCGACCTGCCACGAGATCAGCCTTGTCGGGAATGATGTAGGCATCGCGCCGGTTGCGCATCAGTTGCGCCTCGCGCTCCATCGCGCTCAGGCGGCGCACGAAGTGTTCGCGCTCCTCCGGCTGGATGTCGAGCGTCTGCACAAGCTCGTCGGCGCTCATCGGCATGCCGGCTTCTTCGAGCATCTGCACGATGTACTCGCGGCTCGGCAGCGGGTTGTCGTAACGGGTCGACTCGCGTTCGAAGAACGGGTCGGCGCGTCGGATCTTGCTCGGTGAATTCTTCTTCTCTGTTTCTCTTGACAACGTAAATGCTTTCTTTAGAATGCGCAGCCTCTTGCCCAGGTGGCGAAATTGGTAGACGCGCTAGTTTCAGGTACTAGTGCCGCAAGGTGTGGAGGTTCGAGTCCTCTCCTGGGCACCAAGAAGCAAGGACGAAAGCCGACAGCGATGTCGGCTTTTTTCTTTTCCTGTCCGTTTTCTTCCCGCCGACGTTCCTGACTGCATCGGTCACTGTACCCATTATGAACCGCATGGCCTTCACGGACATGCGGCCCCCGGCCCCGCCATCACTCACTCGAACGGATGGCGCAGCAGAATGGTTTCGGTACGGTCAGGCCCGGTGGAAATCATATCGACCGGTACGCCGCAGATCTCCTCGATGCGCTTGAGGTAACTGCGGGCATTCGCCGGCAGTTCATCGAGCGCCTTGATGCCGAAGGTCGTGTCCTTCCAGCCCGGCAAGGTTTCATACACCGGCTCGCAGCGCGACAGCTCTTCGGCGCCGACGGGCAGGATGTCCGACAGTTCTCCGTCGATGCGGTAACCCGTACACACCTTCAGTTCCTCGACGCCATCCAGCACGTCAAGCTTGGTCACGCACAGGCCGGATATGCCGTTGATCTGGATCGAACGCTTCAGCGCGGCGGCATCGAACCAGCCGCAGCGACGCGGGCGACCCGTGGTGGCGCCGAATTCGTTGCCCTTGGTGGCCAGATGGCGTCCGGTGTCATCGAACAGTTCGGTCGGGAACGGCCCGCCGCCGACGCGCGTCGTGTAGGCCTTGGTAATGCCGAGCACGTAATGCAGCATGGTAGGGCCGACGCCGGCACCCGCCGCCGCCGCACCTGCGACGCAATTGCTCGACGTGACAAAGGGATAGGTGCCGTGGTCAATGTCGAGCAATGTGCCTTGAGCCCCCTCGAACAGCAGGTTGCAGCCCGCCTTGTTCGCTTCGTACAACGCACGCGGCACGTCAGCCACCAGCTTTTCGATACGCGGGGCCAGCGCCAGCGCGCCGTCGAGCGTTTCCTGAAAGTCGACCTTGGGCGCGCCGAAGTACTGCGTCAGTACGAAGTTGTGATAGTCGAGTATCTCCGCCAGCTTGGCTGCGAAACGCGTCGGACGCAGCAGGTCCTGCAGGCGCAGCGCACGGCGCGCCACCTTGTCCTCGTAAGCCGGACCGATACCGCGACCGGTGGTACCGATCTTGTTCTCGCCCTTGGCCGTTTCGCGGGCGCGATCGAGCGCCTGGTGATAGGGCAGGATCAGCGGACAGGCCTCCGAAATGCGCAGGCGCGCCGCAACATCGACTCCGGCAGCCTCAAGTTCGTCCATCTCGGACAACAGTGCCTCCGGTGACAGCACGACACCATTGCCGATGTAGCAGGCCACGCCTTCGCGCAGCACGCCGCTCGGAATCAGGTGCAACACGGTCTTCTTGCCGCCGATCACCAGTGTGTGGCCGGCGTTGTGACCGCCCTGGAAGCGCACCACACCCTGTACCGAATCGGTCAGCCAGTCGACGACCTTGCCCTTGCCCTCGTCACCCCACTGACTGCCGACGACCACTACATTCTTTGCCATGCTTTAAACCTTTCTATCGAGCGACACGATTTGCCACTCACCTTCAACGAATTCAAGTTGGCGGTCACACGCGAGTTCGGTGACATCGGCCGAATGACCCGGCAGGTCGACCACCACGATTTCGCCGGCGTCACGCAGTGCGCGAACTCGCTGTATGAGCGCGGCATCATGGCCATGCGGCGCACGGATGCCGGGCTGCCGTTCAAGTTGCGGCGCCTGCCGCGCCAGCTGGCGCAAATCCAGGCTGAATCCGGTTGCAGGACGCGCACGGCCGAAACTCCTGCCAACTTCATCGTAGCGCCCGCCGAGCGCGATCGCCTGCGCCTGCCCGGCACAGTATGCGGCGAACGTGATTCCACTGTGGTAGTGATAGCCGCGCAGGTCCGCCAGGTCGAAACCCAGCACATCAGTGTCGACCGATGCACCGACGCGCTCAAGTTCGGCCAGCGCAGTCGCGATTTCCGGACAATCTGGCAGCGCAGCGCGTGCCCGCGCGAGCGTGTCGGCCTTTCCGTATAGATCGGGCAGCGCAAGGAAAGCAGCCTTGAGCGTGGCGGGTTCATCCACCAGCAGCTGTCGAAGCGAGGGCATGTCCTTGGCCTGAAGCGCAGCGAACAAGTCCTGCAATCCGTCATCGCTGCGCAGCCGAGGCGACTCCAGGCGGTCGGCCAGCGCCCGAAAGATGCCGACATGGCCGAAATCAATGCGTGCCAGCGCAACCTGCGCAACATCGAGCGCCCTCAGCAGCAAGTTCACCACCTCGACATCGGCTTCGATTCCCGCGTGGCCGTAGAGCTCAGCACCGAGCTGTATGGGCTCCCGCGTCGCATTGAATCCGGACGGCAGTGCATGCACGACCGGGCCGCAATAACACAGGCGGACAACGCCGTTGCGATTGAGGAGGTGGGAATCGATGCGCGCAACCTGGGGCGTGATGTCGGCACGCAGCCCCATCGTCCGGCCCGACAGCTGATCCACCAGTTTGAAGGTGCGCAGGTCCATGTCGCGACCGCTGCCGGTCAACAACGATTCGATGTATTCGACCAGGGGCGGGACGACCAGCTCGTAGCCCTGGGCCAGGCACTCATCGAGCAGGCGCCGACGCAGATTCTCCACCTGGCGTGCCTCGTCGGGCAGCAGGTCTTCGATCGATTCGGGCAATAACCAGCGACGCATCACTTGAATAGCGCAATCAGCGCAATACCGATAATCATTGAGGTCAGACCGACGAAACGAAGCTGGCCGTCGGCCAGTTCGGTCGCTCTGCGAAAGGTTTCACGCCAAAGGCGCGGCGCCACGAAAGGCAGAACGCCTTCAATGACGAGCATCAAACCCAAGGCGATGAGAAGAATTGAATCCATCACGAAAAAAGCACAGCCCGCATTGCGGGCTGGTGACTTTTCATTCCGTACGGCGAATAAATAACCGGTGGACTATACAGCAGCTCGGACGCCTGGGGTTCCGGCGCCTATTTCACGGACTGCCTGCCGCTATTGTTGAGATAGCGGAAGAAGTCGGACGTCGGCTCGATGACCATCAGGTCGCTCTTGTTCCGGAAGCTCTTCTGATAGGCATCCATGCTGCGGTAGAACGCATAGAACTCCGGATTGGAGCCAAACGCGTCAGCGTAGATGGCCGCCGCCTGGGCGTCACCGTCACCCTTGATCTTCTGCGACTCGCGGTACGCTTCGGCAACGATGATTTCACGCTGACGGTCGGCGTCGGCACGAATTTTCTCGGCTTCGGCAGAACCCAGTGAGCGCAGCTCGTTGGCAACCCGCTTGCGCTCCGCTTCCATCCGTCGATACACCGATTCCGACACCTCGGTCGGCAGATCGACGCGCTTGAGCCGCACATCGACGATTTCCACGCCGATCTTGACCGCGTCGACGTTGGCCTTGCTGCGCATGTCTTCCATGATTCTGTCGCGCTCGCCCGACACGACCTCATTGACCGTTCGACGCCCGAATTCCTCGCGCAGGCCGGCGTTCACCGTCTGCAGCAGACGTGTTTCAGCCAGTCGCTCGTTGCCGCCGACCGAGATGTAGTACTGCTTGACGTCGGTGATGCGCCACTTGATGAACAGATCAACCAGCACATTCTTCTTTTCCGACGTGATGTAGCGCTCGGGATCGGCGCTGTCGAGCGTCAGGATGCGGCGATCAAAAAGGCGCACGTTCTGCACCAGCGGCCATTTGAAATGCAGGCCGGGCTGCTCGATCACGGTGCGCACTTCACCGAGCTGGAACACGATGGCGTACTGGCGCTGATCGACCGTGAACAGTGAGCTGGACAGCACGATCAGGGCGACGATGATTCCGCCGAAGAAAAGGGGGAGCTTTTCGCGCATCAACGCTCTCCTCGCTCACGGGCACGCAGGGCATCGCGCGATCGCATGTCAGCCGCCGCGGCGTCACCGGACATTGATGGAAGCGAATCGTTGCTGCGACTACCCGCAGCGACATCAACGGCCGCTGCGCCCGCCTGCTGCATCAGCTTGTCGAGCGGGAGATACAGCAGGTTATTGCCGCCCTTCGCGTCGAGCAGTACCTTGCTCGTATTCATCATGACCTGTTGCACCGTATCGATATACATACGCTGGCGCGTCACTTCAGGCGCTTTCACGTATTCGGCAAGAATCTGCTTGAAGCGGCTTGCGTCACCCTGCGAAGTCGCGATGATCCGTTCCTTGTAGCCGTTGGCCTCTTCGAGCAGTCGCGATGCGGTACCGCGTGCCTTCGGAATGACGTCATTGGCGTAGGCCTGACCTTCGTTCTTCTGCCGCTCCAGATCCTGCCCGGCCTTGACGGCGTCGTCAAAGGCGGCCTGCACCTGCTCGGGCGGCTGGGCGTTCTGCAGCGTCAGGCGACTGATCTGGATGCCGGTCTGATAACGGTCGAGTATCTGCTGCATGATGCGCTGCGCGTCTACGGCGATCTGTTCACGTCCTTCGTAAAGTACGAAGTCCATCTTGCTTTTGCCGACCACCTCACGCATCGCGGTTTCCGCTGCATGTACAACCGATTCCTCGGGCAGGCGGTTCTGGAACAGATAGGCCACCGGATCCTTCAGGATGTACTGCACCGCGAACTGGATGTTGATGATGTTCTCGTCGTCGGTGAGCATCAGTGCTTCCTTGAGCACCTTGTTGCGTTCGGCGCCGCGGTAACCAACCTCGACCGTGCGCACGCCTGTCAGATTGACCAGTTCGTGCGAATCGATCGGATACGGCAAGCGCCACTGCAGCCCCGGATCGGTCGTTTCGACAAGTTTGCCGAAACGCAGCACGACGCCGCGCTGGCTTGCGTCGACGATGTAAAGCCCGCTCGCCAGCCAGACGATGACGATCAGGCCGAGCACCACGCCGATGCCACTGCCAAACTGACGCGGCGTCACCGGCGGACGGCTTTCGCCACCGCCGTTGTTCGACTTGCCGCCGAAAAGCCCGGCCAGGCGCTTGTTGAAATCGCGCCACAGGTCCTCCAGATCGGGGGGACCCTGGTTGCCGCCTTTGTTGCCATTGCCGCCCTGATTGCCCCAGCGGGGGTCATTCAGCGACATCAAGATCGCATTCAGCACGTTCGGATTGGACAGGTAAGGATGAAAGTTGAGGGGAGCGTTTGTCGTCTTCCGTGGAAGACGTATCACCGCTCTCTGCTGAGCTGATCACTCGGAGTGCGGAATTCGTCCGCGGTTCCAGGTTCAGGCCCCGGGGATCGTCATTTGGTTGCACACGCTGCGCGGCGGCAATCTTTTCAGCCTGCAATCGCGCCGCGATGACTGACCGCAAATCAGCCAGACCCGCACCGGTGCGGGCACTCACGCGCACTTTGCAAATGTTATCACAGCCAGCCGGGTCGGCTCCCGGCTGCAGCGCGGGCATCAGGTCCACCTTGTTGAGCACCCGTATCTGCGGCACCGCATCGGCGCCAATTTCGGCCAGCACACGATCGACCGCCTCGATCTGCGCATCGCGATCCGGCGCCGACGAGTCGATGACATGCAGCAACAGGTCGGCGCCGGCCGTTTCTTCAAGCGTCGCGTGAAAAGCGGCAACCAGCGTATGCGGCAGGTCGCGTATGAAGCCGACCGTGTCTGACAACACCACCTGTCCGAACTCACCGAGATAGAGCTGACGCGAAGTCGTGTCCAGTGTGGCAAACAACTGATCGGCGGCGTAACTGCCCGCTTTCGTCAGCGCATTGAACAGCGTGGACTTGCCGGCGTTCGTATAGCCGACCAGCGCAACCACGGGCGTGGAATGCCGCTCGCGCGACTTTCGGCGCACGCCGCGTTGGCGCTCGACCTTTTCAAGCCGCTCTTTCAGCGCCTTCACCCGGTGGCCGAGCAGACGGCGATCGGTTTCAAGCTGCGTTTCACCCGGACCACGCAAGCCGATGCCGCCCTTCTGCCGCTCCAGATGGGTCCAGCCGCGAACCAGGCGGGTCGACAAGTGTTCGAGCTGGGCAAGTTCGACCTGCAGCTTGCCCTCATGACTGCGTGCGCGCAGCGCAAAGATGTCGAGGATGAGCGCATTGCGATCAATGACGCGTCGCGAAAGCGCGCGCTCGAGATTGCGCTGCTGGCTGGCCGACAACTCGTGGTTGAACAGGACGATATCTGCTTCGTTGGCATTGGCGAGGTCGAGAATCTCGGCCACCTTGCCCTTGCCGGCAAAGGTCGCCGGATCGGGAGCCTGCCGCTTGCCACCGGCGCGAGCCACCGGCACCGCACCAGCACTCAGTGCGAGCAGCGTGAATTCGTCCAGCCGGTCTTCGTAGTCGCCTTTGCCGAGATCGAGCTGGACAATGACCGCGCGCTCGCCGGTCTCCGGCCGCTCAATCATGCGAACGAAGTGCCTGCAGGTGACCGTTTTCGCCGGTCAAGCGCTGTCGCCCTGATCGTGCTGGATATTGACCGGGCGCGCGGGCACGACAGTCGAAATTGCGTGCTTGTAGACCATCTGCGTCACCGTGTTCTTGAGCAGTACAACGTACTGGTCGAACGACTCGATCTGACCCTGGAGCTTGATGCCATTCACAAGGTAGATCGCGACCGGCACGTGCTCGCGGCGCAGGGTGTTGAGGAAGGGGTCTTGTAGCATTTGCCCTTTGTTGCTCATGTGGACACCTCTTGTTTATTTGAAATAGGACTCTACTGGATTTTTTGATGCACCGCAGCTTCAGACCCCGCGCTGCGCATTTTGATTCCCGATCTCGTCATCATTTCTTCGATGCGACGAACGGATTGTGCGCGGTGCGGAATTCGACCCTCAGCGGCGTGCCCTGAAGCCGGAATATTTCCAGAAAATAGTGTTCGAGATAGCGCCGGTAACTTTCAGCAATATGTTCGAGTGCGGCGCCGTGGATGACGATGACCGGCGGATTCATTCCGCCCTGGTGGGCATAGCGCATCTTGGGCCGGAACAGGCCGTGCTTCGGGGGCGACTGTTTCTCGACCGCCGCCTGCAGCGCGCGCGTCAGCCTCGGCGTGGGAAGTTTGGTCATCGCAGCTGCGTAAGCGGCGTCCACAGCGCCGAACAGGCCACTGACCCCGAGGCCTTCGAGCGCAGAAATGTACAGATGGCGCGCAAAGCCCAGAAAGCCCAGCTTGCGTGCAATTTCACGCTTGAAGATTTCGCGCCGGTAGCTGTCTACGGCGTCCCACTTGTTGACGGCAAGCACCAGCGCACGGCCACTTTCGACGATGAAACCGCCGATATGGGCGTCCTGATCGGACACTTCCTGCGTTGCATCGAGCACCAGCACACAAACATTGGCCTGTTCGATCGCCTGCACCGTCTTGATGACCGAAAACTTCTCGATCGTTTCGAATACCCGTCCCTTGCGGCGCAGACCGGCCGTATCGATCAGCGTGTAGCGCTTGCCGTTGCGTTCGAACGGGATGCTGATCGCGTCGCGCGTCGTACCGGCCTGGTCGAACGCGATGACACGCTCTTCCCCCAGCAACGCATTGATCAACGTCGATTTTCCGACGTTCGGGCGACCGGCCACGGCAATCTTCGGTACCCGGTCATCCGGTTCCACCTCGTCGTCGTCGGCAAACCCGCTCAGGCAGTGGTCCAGCAGGCTGCGCACACCTTCGCCGTGGGCCGAGGAAATCACGTGCAGCTCACCCAGGCCGAGCTCGTGAAACTCGGCGGCGACGATTTCCTGCCGCATGCCTTCCGCCTTGTTCACCGCAACCACAAGCGGCTTGCCGACACGGCGCAGCCGGGCCGCAATCTCCCGGTCGTGCGCAGTCAGGCCGGCCCGGCCATCGACGAGGAATATGAGTACATCCGCTTCGGCAATGGCCTGTTCAGCCTGTGCCGCCATTTCGACCATGATGCCGTCGCGGGCGGTCGGCTCGAAACCACCGGTGTCCACCACGAGAAACGGCCGGTCGCCGAGGCGGCCGGTGCCGTAATGACGGTCGCGCGTCAGACCGGGGAAATCGGCGACGAGGGCGTCTCGGGTTTTGGTCAGCCGGTTGAACAGCGTCGATTTACCGACGTTGGGGCGACCTACGAGTACCAGTACGGGTTTCAAGCTAGATCCTCAGCGGGCCGACAGGGCCCGCACGATGCCGGCGCGGCTCTGCGCCACGAAAGCGGTGCCGTAGGGGCGCAGCGACGCATTGACCGTGCTGCCGTCACCCTTGGCCCGGGCGATGAAGGCGCCATTCTCGGTGCTCAGCAGATGCAGCAGCCCCTCGCCATCGGCGACGGCTACAGCGCCTTCGAGCGCCAACGGTCGTCCTGGATAGCGGCGCTTGAGCTTGTCCTGCTTCCACACGCTGGCGCCGGTCGAGCGATCCAGCGCGTGAATGGCGCCATTGTCGTCACTGACGTACAGGTTCTGGGCGTCGATATCGATGCCGGCGGCACTCGATATGTCGCGTGTCCAGATCGATTTGCCGGTGCTCAGTTCGAAGCATGCCACACGCCCCTGAAAGGCCGAGGCGCACACATCGCGGCCGACGATGACCGGCAGGCTGGATACGTCCGCGATGCGTTCCAGTTCCGTCGCGCCGCGCGACAGTGCCACATTGGATTCCCACACCGCTACACCTGTGCTTCGGTTGATGGCAACGAGCTTGCCGCCCGGGAACCCTGCAATCAACAGCGACGGCGTGCTGATCACACCGGCGTGGGTGCGCAGCGTAAGCGACGGATTCGGTCGCTGGTAATTCCACTGGCGCGTGCCATCGATCGCCGTGAACGCCTGAACGCGGCTGTCGGCGCTGCGCACGAACACCATGTCATCGGTCACCAGCGGCGCACTGAGTACTTCGGAGCTCACGAGGCCTTCCCAAAGCGGCTTGCCATCAAGGTCGAACACCAGCACATCGCCCTTTTCAGTGCCCACGACCAGTTGCCGCTCATTGGCGCCGATGCCACCCGACAAGGGCTTGCCGGCGTTGATCTTCCAGACCTGCCTGCCGTCGTCCAGTCGGGCGATCGTGCCATCACGCGCAGCGACAAAAATACTTTTGCCGATCACCGCAGGTTCGAAAACCGAATTGCCGGACTGACCGACGTCATAGCGCCACAGTTCGGTCACCGGAACACTGGCTTCAAGCGGCTCGAGTACCGGCATCTTGGGCTTGGGCGGGCCGCTGAACGGATTGAGGCTGTCGAGGCTGTCGAGCGTTGAGCCGCACCCCGCAAGCAGGGCGCTGGCCACCAGTAAAACGGTCAGTCGCGTCACCGGGCGCCACCGACCGCATCGAGCTTGATCTCGACCACATTGCGATAGCCTTGCGGTGCAGCGCCGGACAGCGCGCCGCCTGCCTTGGCGTTTTCGTCGATCTTCGTCAGTGCGGACTGATAGGCGGTGCGGGCTTCGTCCCGTTTGTCCTGCATCAGCAGCACATCGCCGCGCGCTTCGAGAAAGCGCGCTTCAAGCGTGGGATCGACCTTGCCGTCGAGCTGTTTGTTTGCGTCGTCAAACGCCTGTTCCTCGATCAGCACATACGCCAGACGCAGGCGGCCGAGGTCGCGCAGCATGTTTTCCGGCGCATTCGCCTTCACCCATTCCAGCTGTGCGCGGGCGGTCTTGGTGTCACCGTTGTCGACATGCAGCTTGGCCGACAGCAGCGCGCCCAGACTCGCGTATGCGCTGCCGCCGAAATTTTCGGTCAGCTGCCCGGAGGCTTCGCGGGTTTTCTTCAGGTCACCGGCAAGTGCGGCATCCTGCAGCGCGTCGAACACGACACTGGCCTTCACCGACTGGTCACGGCTGTACCAGTTCCACGCCTGATAGCCGATCAGCGACGCTGAAACCGCGATCACCGTCCAGGTGATCAGGTTGCCCCACGCCGCCCACCAGGCCTTGATGGTCGAAAGCTGTTCCTGTTCTTCAAGATCGAGTGCTGCCATGTCCTGGACTCCTGTCCGGTTATTCCGGTTGTAGATTGATTTTCAGTGCAACAACGGTTCTTCGTCGTCGGTGTCGTCGCCACCGAGCAGCAGCATGGCCAGATGTTCGGCCACGTCGTCACGGCTGATGCGCATCTGGTCACCCCCGCGCAGGGGCTTGAAGGTGACATCGCCCGATGCCACTTCGTCTTCGCCGAGTATCAGCGCGACCGCAGCGCCGGATGCATCCGCGCGCTTCATCTGCGACTTGAAGCTGCCACCGCCGCAATGCATCAGCGTGGCGAAGCCCGCGTCGCGCAGCTGCTCCGACAGCGCGAATGCCTCCGCCTGGACGCCTTCTCCCGAGTGGACGACATACGCTTCCGGACGTTCGATCAGCGCGTCGGCCTGTACCGGATTCCACAGCGACAGCAGACGTTCGATGCCCATTGCAAAGCCGGCTGCCGGGGCAGGCTTGCCGCCGAGCTGCGAAACCAGTCCGTCGTAGCGGCCGCCGGCACACACCGTTCCCTGGGCGCCAAGCTGGTCGGTCACCCACTCGAATACCGTGAGGTTGTAGTAATCCAGGCCGCGCACCAGCCTCGGATTGATGCGGAACGGGATATTGGCGGCGCGCAGCGTGTCCTGGATGGCGGTGAAATGCGCCAGCGATTCCTTGCCCAGATAGTCGGAAAGCTTCGGCGCCGCCTCGACCAGCGCCTGCATGGCCGGGTTCTTGGTGTCGAGGATGCGCAGCGGATTGCTGTGCAGGCGGCGCTTCGCGTCCTCGTCCAGTTGTTCCTGGTGCGCCTCGAAGTAGGCGATGAGTTCGGCGCGATGCAGCAGGCGCTCCTCGGGTGAGCCGAGCGAATTGATTTCCAGCCGGATACCCATCAGGTCAAGGTCGTCCCACAGGCGCTGGCACATCATGATCAGTTCGGCGTCGACATCGGGTCCGGCATAGCCGAGCGCTTCCACGCCGACTTGATGGAACTGGCGGTAGCGCCCCTTCTGTGGCCGTTCGTGGCGGAACATCGGGCCCATGTACCAGAGCTTGCGCGGGCTGTCGTACAGCAGGTTGTGTTCGGTCACGGCGCGCACGCAGGACGCCGTACCTTCCGGGCGCAGCGTCAGGTTTTCGCCATTGAGCGCGTCTTCGAATGAATACATTTCCTTCTCGACGATGTCGGTCACTTCGCCGATCGCGCGCTTGAACAACGGCGTGTGCTCGAGCAGCGGCATGCGGATCGGCCGGTATCCGTAGGCGCGCAGCCAGTCGCGCACGATGGTTTCGAAGGCTTCCCAGCGTTCTGCCTCGTCCGGCAGGATGTCGTTCATGCCGCGAACGGCTTGCAGTTTGCTCATTGTTCTTTGTTCAGGCGCCGGTCGTGCCGGCGATCTTCCTGGTGTAGGTACGGGCGACGTAGGCGTCGACGATGCCGCGGAACTCGGCGGCGATGTTGTCGCCCTTCAGCGTGACGGTCTTTTCGCCATCCTCGAATACCGGTGCAACGGGCGTTTCGCCTGTGCCAGGCAGCGAAATGCCGATGTTGGCGTGCTTGCTTTCGCCCGGGCCGTTGACGACGCAGCCCATCACGGCCAGCGTCATCCGTTCGACGCCGTCGTACTGCGTTTTCCAGTCGGGCATCCGGTCGCGCACGTAGTGCTGGATGTCGGACGCCAGTTCCTGGAAGAAGGTTGACGTGGTGCGTCCGCAACCCGGGCAGGCTGCGACCATTGGCGTGAAGGCGCGCAGACCCATGGTCTGCAGCATTTCCTGCGCCACGATCACTTCCTTCGTGCGGTCGCCGTTCGGTTCGGGCGTCAGCGATACGCGGATCGTGTCGCCGATGCCCTGTTGCAAAAGTACGGCCATCGCCGCGGTCGACGCGACGATGCCCTTGGACCCCATGCCGGCTTCGGTCAGACCAAGATGCAGCGGGTAGTCGCAGCGCTTTGCCAGCTCGCTGTAAATGGCGATCAGGTCCTGCACGCCGCTCACCTTGCACGACAGGATGATGCGATCCGGCGACAGGCCCCATTCGACTGCCTGGGCCGCACTTTCAAGCGCCGACGTGACCATGGCTTCGCGCATCACTTCGATGGCGTCCTTGGGCTGCGGCCGGCGGGCGTTTTCGTCCATCACGCGCGCCAGCAAGGTCTGGTCGAGGCTGCCCCAGTTCACGCCGATACGCACCGGCTTGTCGTAACGGCAGGCGATGTCGATCAGCGCTGCGTATTGTTCGTCGCGCTTGCTGCCCTTGCCCACATTGCCCGGATTGATGCGCAGCTTGTCAAGCGCCTCGGCGCAGGCCGGATGCTCGCGCAGCAACTTGTGGCCGTTGAAGTGGAAATCACCGACCAGCGGCACATCCACATTCATTTTCAACAGCTGCTCGCGCACCCGCGGTACGGCGGCCGCGGCCTCCATCGTATTCACCGTAATGCGCACGATCTCCGAACCGGCGCGTGCCAGCTGGGCCACCTGGATGGCGGTGGAAATGTGGTCTTCGGTGTCGGTATTGGTCATCGACTGTACGACGACCGGCGCTACCGAACCGATCGTGACGCCCGCTACCCGGACTGAACGCGTCGCGCGGCGGACCAGCGAGCTCATTGCTTGATCACCCATTACTCGAGCCTCAGTCGCGCGACATCAACCTTGATCGACGGCGCCAGGTCATGCGGCTGTCCATCGACCTTCAAGGTCACGGAACGCGCGTTTCCGATGACCAGAGAGACCGGGAAGGTGGCATTGACCGTCCGCGTGCTGCCGCTCCGGTTCAGGTCCGAAAGCAGGATGGCGTCGTTGGCGTCGCGGATTTCCACCCACGAGTCCGTACTGAAAGTGAATTCGAGTCGGTGCTGTCCAGGGGCCACCGCGGCAACTGCCTCCGATGACATGGCCTGGACGACAGTGGCGGGGGCCGCTTCACTCGATAATTCAGCAGGCAACGGCAATACGTCGCTGGCAGATGCATCGGCCGGATCGAACTGGACTCCGCCCGGTACTTCCGGGGATGCCGAGCCGTCAAGCGGCGACGGATCAAGCAGCGAAATGTCTGGCTGACCGGCGACCGGCACATCGGCCGGCCAGAACTCGAACCATACATACAAGGCAAGGCCTGCCAGCACCGGAACGCTCATCGCCAGCAGCGGCAACAGCCACTTGCGCCGGGCCGACTGCACCGGCATGGCGACGCCGACATTGGCCTGTTCAATCAGCTGCGGCGTGGCTCGTACATGCTGCTGGTCGAGACTGCCCAGCAGAGTCTGCGCGTCCAGACCGATCAGCGCTGCGTAGTTCCGGATGAAACCCCGAACGTAAGTGGGGCTCATCAGGCTGTCGAAATCATCCGCTTCAATGGCTTCCACCTGACGCGGTGCCAGCTTGATCGCACGTCCGACACTGTCGATCGACATGCCACGCGCTTCGCGCGCCTGCTTCAGTCGGGTGCCGACCGAACCTGTTGGCGCATCGCGCGGCAGATCGACCACTTCGTCCTGCTCAGACATCAGTCGTAGTTCCCCTGCATCAGTTGCTGGTGTTCAGGCGTACCGGCAAACCGGCGGCGCAACTGGCTGGCAAAACCGGCCTCTGACACCTTGTCGCCCAGTTTGCGTTCGATACGCACCGCAAGCCAGAGACTTTCCGCCACCGAATCGCGCTGCGCGTGGAAATTGCTCAACTGCTTGCGCGCCTCGAGATAGCTGCCCTTGCGATACAGCAGCGCCGACAGGTTATAGATCGCCTGCGTATTGCCCGGATCAGCATTGATCGCCAGCAGGAAATTCACCTCCGCCGTCTGCAGGTCATTCGCCTGCAGCGCGCACAACCCCGCATTCGTGTACGGACGGGTCGGTGTGGCGTACAGCGGATTCCTGACCGCCTCGTTGAACAGTTGCATCGCACGTGCGGTGTCGCCGTCCTGGCACAGGAACCAGCCGTAGTTGTTGTTGATGTCCGGATCGCTCGATGCCAGACGCAAGGCTCGTTCGAAGTTGTCGCGCGCCTGCTGCTTCTCGCCAAGATACATATGCGCCAGACCCATCAGGTTGTAGGCCGGGCCGTAGGACGAGTCATCGCGCAGCGCCGTGCGCCCTTCTTCAAGCGCCACCGCCACATTGCCCGCTTCGAGATAGGCCATGCCGAGTTCGGTATGCGACTTTGCACGGGTGCGCGCGGCGCCGGTCACGATGGGTTCGATCGGCTTGTACTCCGACGACTGCGCACCGGTGCGACTCTGCACCGTGGTCGTCGTATTCGGATTGCCGCCCGTGGGACCGGCTGTATTCCCGCCCTGACCGCCCGCACATCCGGCGAGCAAAACGGCGAGCGACAGGACAGTTGCAACACCTGCTGAAAATCTGGTCACCGTGCTGGAACCTCCACGAGTGGAATGGTTTTCTGCGTACGTCGGGTGCGGTCGAGCACCTGGCCGGCAAGTTGCCCGCAAGCGGCGTCTACGTCGTCGCCGCGTGTCTTGCGTGTGGTCGTGACGATACCCTCTGCCATCAGGATGTCCGAAAACGCACGGATGCGCTCTTTCGACGACCGCCCGAAGGGTGCCGCAGGAAACGGGTTGAACGGAATCAGGTTGTACTTGCACGGCACCTGACGCGCGATCGCGATCAGCTCGCGCGCATGGGCATCGCTGTCATTCACGCCGTCGAGCATTACGTACTCGAAGGTGATGAAATCGCGCGGCGCGTGATCGAGGTAGCGCACGCACGCGGCCAGCAGTTCGCGCAAGGGATACTTCTTGTTGATCGGCACCAGTTCGTCGCGCAGCGCGTCATTCGGCGCATGCAGCGAAACAGCCAGCGCGACCGGGCAGGCTTCGCCCAGGCGGTCCATGGCCGGCACGATGCCGGAGGTCGACACCGTCACCCGACGACGCGACAAGCCGTAGGCGTTGTCATCCAGCATCAGGCGCAGCGCCTTCACCGTGGCATCGAAATTGGCCAGCGGTTCGCCCATTCCCATCATCACGACGTTCGAGATCACACGTTCGCCATCATTCTCACCACCGCGTATCGCACCCAGCGCACGATTGGCCAGCCACAGCTGGCCGATGATTTCCGATACCTCGAGATTGCGGTTGAAGCCCTGCTTGCCGGTCGAGCAGAACGCGCAGTCCAGCGCACAGCCGGCCTGGGTCGAAATGCACAGCGTGCCGCGACGCTCTTCCGGAATGAAGACGGTTTCGATCGCATTACCCGCGCCGACATCGATCAACCACTTGCGGGTGCCATCGGTGCTGGTGCTGTCGCGCACCGGCACCGGTGCCTCCACGCAAGCGATCTGTTCGAGTTTCGTGCGCAACGACTTGGCGACGTCGCTCATCTGAGCGAACTCCCCCTCGCCATTGCGGTGAATCCAGCGCATGACCTGCCGCGCGCGGAAGGGCTTTTCGCCAAGACCGGCGAAAAAGTCAGCGAACCCTTCGGCGTCGAACTGCAGCAGGTTGGTGCGGGTCACGCGTCGGCTCTCAGCGCGAGTAGACGTTCAGCGCGGGGAAGAAATAGGCGATTTCGACGGCGGCCGTTTCCGGCGCGTCCGAGCCATGCACCGCATTGGCATCGATCGAATCGGCGAAATCGGCGCGGATGGTGCCCGGCGCAGCCTTTTTCGGATCAGTGGCACCCATCAGGTCGCGGTTCTTCAGGATGGCGCCTTCGCCTTCCAGCACCTGGATCATCACCGGGCCGGAAATCATGAAATCGACCAGATCCTTGAAGAACGGACGCTCGCGGTGCACGGCGTAGAAGCCTTCGGCCTCGGCGCGCGACAGCTGGGTCATGCGTGATGCGGCGATCTTGAGTCCGGCGTCTTCGAAGCGCTGGTAGATCTTGCCGATGACGTTCTTGGCGACGGCGTCGGGCTTGATGATCGAAAGGGTGCGTTCTGCTGCCATGGTGAATCTCCGGAAAAATGCTGCGGGACGTAGAAGGACAACCATAGAGTGTAGCAAGACCGGGGCCACAAGTCTCCGCCCTTGATTCCATCGAGCCACGACCATGCTGTCCGACGGCCTTGATTTTTGATTTATTACCGAAGTTTCAGTAATTGCTGAAACTTGATGTACATTAATGAAACCCCAATCAGACCTTGCAATCCATACACGATGACACCACTGGTACAGAGCTTTGTCGGCCACTTCGGAGAGATGGGCAGTCGTTGGGGCATCAATCGCACGGTCGGCCAGATCTACGCGTTGATCTTCGTGTCGCCGACTGCGCTGTGCGCCGACGAGATTGCGGACACGCTCGGCTGTTCGCGCTCGAATGTCAGCATGGGGCTGAAGGAACTGCAGTCCTGGCGACTGGTGAAGATGAAGCACGTCGCTGGCGACCGGCGGGAGTTTTTCGAGGCGCCGACCGATGCCTGGGAAGTGTTCCGCACGCTCGCCGAAGAACGCCGACGGCGCGAGATGGAACCCACGCTGACCATGCTGCGCAGCGCGTTGCTTGAAGAACCGGGCAGCGAAGCCGATCGCATTGCGCAGGAGCGCATGCGCAGCATGCATGACCTGATCGACCTGATGAGCACCTGGTTTGACGATGTGCAGCGGCTCGATGCCCAGACGCTCGCCAAACTCATGCGCATGGGTTCGAAGGTACAGAAACTGCTGGAACTGACCGGCCAGCTCAAATCCGGCAGCAAGGAGTGACCTGATGGATCTCGATCCCGTCCTGCTGGCACGCATCCAGTTTGCGGCCAACATCACCTTCCACATCCTGTTTCCGACCATCACGATCGCGCTCGGCTGGATGCTGCTGTTCATGCGCTGGCGCTGGCTGAAGACAAACCAGCGCCCCTGGCTGACGGCCTACCGCTTCTGGACCAAGGTTTTTGCGCTTACTTTCGCGCTGGGCGTCGTCAGCGGCATCACGATGAGCTTTCAGTTCGGTACCAACTGGCCAGGCTTCATGGAAAAGGTCGGGAACATCGCCGGGCCGCTGCTGGGCTTCGAGGTGCTGACCGCCTTCTTTCTCGAGGCGACCTTCCTCGGTGTCATGCTGTTCGGCCATGGCCGCGTCAGCGAACGTATACATATGCTGGCCACCTTCCTGGTCGCCTTCGGCACCACGATGAGTGCCTTCTGGATCCTGGTGCTCAATTCATGGATGCAGACGCCGGTCGGCTACGAAATCATCGACGGCGAATTCCACGTCACCAGCTGGCTGGAAATCATCTTCAATCCGTCTTTCCCGTGGCGCTTCGCGCACATGTTGCTGGCTTCCTTTCTGACCATGTCCTTCCTCGTGGCGGGCGTGTCGGCCTGGCAGGTACTGCGTCGCAAGGCGAACCCGTCCAGTGCGGTGGCGCTGCGTGCCGCGCTGACGTTGGCCGCCCTGCTGATTCCGGTGCAGATCGTGGTCGGCGACATGCACGGCCTCAATACGCTGCAGCACCAGCCGCAGAAGATCGCTGCAATCGAAGGTGTGTGGGAAACCGAAAAAGGCGCCCCGCTGCTGCTGTTCGCACTGCCGAACGAGGCGGAACGGCGCAACGATCTCGCGATCGGCATTCCGAAGATGGCCTCTTTCATCCTGACCCATGAATGGGACGGCGAACTGAAAGGACTGAACGAGTTCGAGAACCATCCGCCGGTCAAGCCGCTGTTCTTCGGCTTCCGCATCATGGTCGCCGTCGGTACGCTGATGCTGCTGGTCAGCTGGGTCGGGTGCTGGATCCTGCGCCGCCACGGCTGGCAGCCCGAGCGGGCGCCGCGCTGGCTGATCGCGTCGATTGCCGGCATGACCTTTTCCGGCTGGGTGGCCACCGTCGCAGGTTGGTATGTGACCGAAATCGGTCGTCAGCCCTGGATCGTGCAGGGTCTGATCAAGACCGCCGACGTCGCGTCGTCGACGCCCGCACCCTACATCGCCCTGACGCTTGCCGGCTATCTGATCACGTATGCCGCGCTGATCGTGTGCTACATCGGCGTGCTGCGTTACATGGCGGAAAAGCCGTCGGACACCTACGACCCGGCACCGACCGGCGGCGCGAATGTACTGGGCGGCGCGCAACTGGCGCGCAAGGCAGGTGAAGCATGACCTGGGCCGAATTTCTGCCGGTCATTTTCATGGGCCTGATGGGCCTGTCGATGTTCCTCTACGTGGTGCTCGACGGCTTCGACCTGGGTGTCGGCATGCTGCTGCATCGTGCCGACGACAGCCAGAAGGACATGATGATCGCGTCCATCGGACCGTTCTGGGATGCCAACGAAACCTGGCTGGTACTCGGCGTCGGCATTCTGCTGATCGCCTTTCCGAAGGCGCACGGTGTCGTGATGACGGCGCTCTACCTGCCGATCGCACTGATGCTGATCGGGCTCATCCTGCGCGGGGTCGCCTTCGATTTCCGGGTCAAGGCGCAGGACACCCACAAGCCCCTGTGGAACCGCGGCTTCTTCATCGGCTCGACCGTCACCTCGGTGGCCCAGGGCTGGATGCTCGGACGCTTCATCACCGGCTTCGCGGAAGGCACGGTCTATGACCTGTTCGCGCTGGCCATCGCCATCGCCCTGCCCTGCGCCTACGTGTTGATGGGCGCAAGCTGGCTGGTGCTCAAGACGGATGGAGCACTGCAGCGCCGCGCCGCACAGTGGGGCCGGACCGCCCTGATACCGGTGATCATCGGCATGGGTCTCATCTCGCTGGCCACGCCCTGGGTCAGCAGCACGGTCGCCGAACGCTGGTTCAGCCTGCCGCAACTGATCGGTCTGTTGCCCATTCCGTTTGCCACCTTCGCCTGCTTTGTGGCGCTGTGGTGGACGCTGTCGGGCGCGCGCGCGCTGGGTACGCTATGCTGGCTGCCCTTCGTGCTTACCGTCGGCGTGTTCCTGATGGGTGGGCTGGGTCTGGCCTACAGTCTCTATCCGTACGTCGTGATGGACCGCATCACGATCTGGCAGGCTGCCAGTTCTACGGCTGCCCTCAACCTCATCCTCGCGGGCTGTTCCTTCACCGTGCCGGCCATCCTGGGTTACACCTTCTTTGCGCATCGCGTGTTCTGGGGCAAGGCCACCGAACTGCGCTACGGATGACCAGCCGGCGGGTGCCGCAAGGCATCCGCCGGCTGCAGTGCAGCATGTCGCGCCTCAAAGTCCGGAATTTCTTTGCGCAATCATCGTCCCTGTAGCGTGAAGAAATCCTTCAAGTATCCGGCCGTAGCGTCCGCTAACCACGAATCCACAGGGCGTGCCGATCGCCTTGCTACAGGTTCGCCACAAGCGGACGCATAAAGGGGGAATAAAAAAATGCTGAACAGCCTTTTCGGGTCGAACTTGCATCAGGAAATCCAGAAGATTGCAGACAACGCATCGCGTGGCGACGGCTACGCACCTCCGGCCGGTGGCGGCGCACGACAGCGCGCGCTGCTGGGTTCGCTGGCGAATGCGCTGAATGGCCTGCAAAAGGGTCTGCACGTCGCGGAAGAACAGGTTCGGCAGCTGGAAGGTGATCTGGCGGCCACGAAGGCTGAGCTCAATGAAGTGCGCGCGGCGGGTGATCAGGCGCGTACGCGCAGCGAAATGATGGCATCTGTATCCGAGGCAGGTTTGTGGGAAGCCACGCCCGGCGACAGCCGCACGCTGGATACGAAAGCGCCTGTCTGGTGGTCCGACACCGTGCGTCACATGCTGGGCTTCGACAGCGAAGCCGACTTTCCGAACCGGCTCGAGAGCTGGTCGAGCCGGCTGCACCCGGATGATCGCAAGGCCACACTGGAGGCATTGAGCCACGCCTGGTGTAACCGTCGTGATGGCAGCTGGCCCGACATGCAGTACCGGATCGCTGCCAAGGATGGCAGCTACCGCTGGATACGCGGTCGCATCGTGACCGCCTTCGACCCGTCCGGCCAGTCGCGGCGCATTGCCGGTTCAATGACCGACATCACGCAGCGCCGGGAAGATGAAGCCATGCTGGACATCACGCTGACCCGCTTCACGCTGGCCAGCGAAATGCTCAACGACGGCATCTGGGATCTGGACGTCGTCGCCGGCGATCCGGTCAATCCGTCCAATACCTTCTGGTGGTCGGATCAATTCCGCCAGCTGGTCGGCTTCGAGACCGAAGAGGAATTCCCGAACGTACTCGACAGCTGGGCTTCACGTCTTCATCCGGACGAGAAGCAGGCCGTGTTCAAGGCCTTCATCGACCATCTGATGGACCGCAGCGGCCGCACGCCCTACTGCATCGACTACCGGCTGCGCTGCAAGGACAACCAGTACCGCTGGTTCCGCGCCCGCGGCCGCACCCGGCGCGCCGCTGACGGCACGCCGCTGCGTGCGGTCGGCGCGCTCACCAGCATCGACAGCGAACTGAACGAACGCCATCTGCAGGAACTGGAACTGAACCAGCGCCAGCAATTGAAGGACAACGTGCAGAAGATCCACGAAATCGTCACGACGATCCGCGACATCGCCAGCCAGACGAACCGCCTGGCACTCAATGCGGCGATCGAAGCGGCGCGTGCCGGCGATGCCGGACGCGGCTTCTCGGTCGTGGCCGACGAGGTGCGTACGCTGTCCGAGCGCACGCGCGAAGCGACCGAACAGATCGCCCATATCATCCCGGCGCAGGGAGCGATGCACTGAGTGATCGCCGGCTGCCCAGGCAGCCTACTTGATCGAAAAATCGGCGCGAGCAGGTGATGCCTTGTCATCAGTTGTCTTCTCGCCGTTTTTCGCGACCGTATTCGGCGCGATGACGAACAGCCGTGCGTCATCGATCTTTGCCTGCTGCGCGAGATAGTCCTTCACCACCTGCGCGCGCGCCAGGCCGAGCAGGCGAAGATCTTCGTCGGTCACTTCGGTATTGGTCAGGATGAGCGTTTCCATCTCGCCGACCGGCAGGCTCTTCGTCAGCCCGACAATATTGCGCGGCTTCGGAAACGAGGCCGCTTTGTACACCGTCTCCAGCAGATCCGGGTACTCGGCCGGATCAACCACCACCTCATTTACCGGCAGCTTGCTTTTCGCCGCCTTGACGGCCTTCACCTTGTTGTCGAGCAGCGCACGGCGATAGCCTTCCGCGTCGGTCGCTCGGTCGGTACGGCCAGTCACTTCGATTTTCAATGCCGGCCGATCGGTCAGCGCCTTGCCAAGCGTATCGAGCTTGCCGCGCGCGGTGTCGCCAAGCAAAGCCCGGCCCGGTTCGAACGCGACGTGGTCGAGGTCGGCGTCGGAGCCGAACAGTGATCCGAGCAATGCAAACGGCGATGTGACCGCCTTGACGATCAGGTTCACGATCACTTTCACCACCAGACCACCGATCGAGAACTGCGGATCAGACAGCGACCCGCTGATCGGCAGATGGATGTCGATGACGCCGTTGCGGTCCTTGAGCAGCGACACCGCCAGAAGAATCGGCGCCTTGATCGCGTCCGGGCTGTCGACCGGCGCGCCGAAGGTGAGCTGGTCGAGCACCACATTGTTCTGTGCCGTGAGCTGGTCATTCTCGATCTTGTAGGCGATGCGGACGCTCAGCTTGCCCTTCTCGATGCCATAGCCCACGTACTTGCTCGAGTAAGGCGACAGCGGTGCCAGCTCGATGCCGCGCGCATTGGCCTTGAGGTCGAGAAACAGCGGCCCGGCCAGTGGATTGATGCGCCCGGTGATGTCGATCGGCGCCGAACCTTCAACCACGCCGCGCAGTTCGACCTCGCCCGCGGTACCTGACTTCGAACTCAGGCCGGACACCCGTCCGCCAAGATTCGACAGTTGCGCGCGGTAGTTCGGCTTGATGAAGAAGTCACTGAAATCGACCTGTCCGCCCTGCAGCACAATCGTCTTCACGTCGACCGGCGGCCGCGCTGCATCGATCATCCTGGCCAGTGCGGCGCTCTGTGAGGCAGGTGGCTTGGGCGGGGCCGGCGGCGCGGCAACGATCGGCGCGGTGGGCGGCGCAACTGACGTGAGGGCGCTGGCCGGCTGCTTCACGATGTCCTGCAGATTGAGCCGGCCCTCTTTCGACAGGATGATGCGGGCGAAGTAATCGGACAGTGCAACCTCGCCGACCGACAGCGACGACAGCAGGTCGGGCTTGCTGCTGTCGAGCTTCAACGCCACCGCACCGATGAAAAGCGAGCGCCACTTGAGCAGGTCGGAGGCGTGAATCTTGTCGGTCAGATGCACGTCGGCCACCGTGGTTTCACCGTTCCACGACAGGGCCCAGCTGCCTGCCGGTGCGACCTGCACGCCCAGGTCGCCGCGCAGGCTGACATTGCCGCGCAGCAATTCGGCATTGAGCTGCTCGGCCATCCACGGTTGTCCGGCCAGCAGGTCAAGACGTCGGGCATCCAGCTTCAGGCTGGCCGACACCGGCTGCAGCGAAAAGCCGCCGCGCGCACCGAACAGGCCGCCCGCCGCGTCGCGAAATGCCAGATCGATACGCGACTTGAGGGTCTTGTCGGTGCCGATGTTGTCCACCGTCAGCGCGAGCTTGTCCAGTTCGACCACGCCTGGCTTCGTCAGCGTGCGGTCCTCGAACCGGACCGCACCGTCCTTCAGGCGGAAGGCACCGAGCAACGCGGTCCAGGGCGCACCTTGCGGCGGGGAACCGGCTGCGGTCGAAGCTGCTGCCATCGGCGGAGAGGACGCCGTGACAAGACCGGCGAGATCGATGTTGCCATCGGCTTCGCGCGCGGCGCGCAGTTTCGGTTGCACGATGTCGAACGCATCCACCTTCACCGTGCGGGCCGCCAGATCTACCGTCGCGCCGGACAGCACGATGTCGTCCGCCTGCGCGAACGGCTGCCTGGCGCCCTTGCGCACCAGCTTGAGCCCGGCCACGCCCGCTTCGGTCACTGTTACTTGACCCAGGGCCACGTCCTCGACCAGCGCGACCTTCAGCTTCGTATCCAGCCGCGCCTGCGCCTGTTCGATCATGAAGTCCAGCGAAGCCGGCAGATAGCCGGCAAAGCGGGGGATGTCGAGGCTGGCGACCGTCAGCTCTCCTTCGACAGTCATCGTCGAGGCTGTCACACGGGCATCCACCGTGACCTGCAGACCGCCCTCGCCCCTGGCGTCGACCACCAGCGCGGCGGGCGCGTCGCCCTGCAGCGAAAAGTCGCGCAGCACGATGTCGATCGGTTCGACGACGAAGGCGAACGGGCGTACCGGCACCGCATCGATGATGCCGATGCGTGCCTGCACCACTTCGAACAGCGCTATCCTGATGTCCGGCTTCGTCGCCGCTGCGTCCTGCGACGCAACGGCCGGAGTATCAGCCGGGGCGACTTCGGCTGGCTCCGGCCTGGCCGATGGCACGAGCGACATCAGGTTGAGGCGGCCGTCCTTTGCGCGCGCGACATCAATGTCCGGCTGGTCGATGCGGACGCTGGCGATGTCGACCTTGCCGATCAGCGGTTCAATCTCGTTCAGCACGACGTCGAGCGCCGGCAGCTTGATCAGCGCGGCACCGGATTTGTCGTCAAGTTTCAGATCGTGCAGGCCCAGCGTTCCACGCAGCGTGATGCGCGGCTCGCCCTTCAATGGCTGCCGGAAACCGATCTCGATGTCGGTATCGAGCGTGCCGGCGGCGATGCGGAAGTCCAGCGGTACCGGCGAGTATTCGTCGCTTCGCGCCAGATCAAGCGCCTTCAGTTCCAGCTTGAGCGTCGCTTCGCGCTCGTCGGTGAAGGGTCGTACCTTGCCCTGCAGCGCAAATGCCGCGTCGTTGACCCGCGCGGAGATCGACGGCTCGACATGAAGCTCTATGTCGGACGGCAGATTGGACACGAAGGGCAGACCGATTTCGATGTCGCTGATCGTGTGCTGACGCCCCAGAGGCTGGTCATCGATGTCGATGTGACCCCCGCGCAGCACGATGTTGTTGATCGAGAAGCGCGCTGGCTCGTCATCGGTCGGGGGTTGGTCGAGAATCTTGTTCAGCACGTCGCTGAAGTTGTAGGTCGACGCATCGATGCGTGCCAGACGGATGCGCGGCTGGTCGATCTCGACCGAGCGCACGATCGGTGCTCCACGGAATACCGAAGACCACTCCACATCCACCGCCAGCCGGGCGAGGCTCAGTGCCTCGGTTTCTTCGTTCGCCTCCAGGATGCGCAGGCCGACCAGAGACATTTCGAGCGTATACGGGTTGATCGAAACGTCTTTCAGCGTGAGCTGCCGGCCGAGAAATTCCGAGCCGTGCTTTTCCGCCAGTGAGCGCACGATGTGCGGCGCTGCAAAGAATCCGAACAGGCCGAACAAAACCAGAAACATGATCAAACCGATCAAGGTCTTGCGAAGGCGTGGGCGGGAATCAAGAATGTGGACAGGCATGCTGCATCCATCGGGCACGGGGAAAACGGAGCGTATCACCGCCCGGCACTGGCGAAGCCCCCGGGAACCTGCGATGACCGATGCCGCGGACGGCACTCAAGTGCCGGCGGATCCGGGCCGATAACCAGAACGAATCTCCTACTTCCGGACACGCCGCCGTTTATGTCAGATCTCATCGGATCAGTCGCCAATCTCACCGGATACCGTGACCGCGATCTCATCGACAGCACTTTTGTTTCGGTTCTGGGGGACTGGCTCGACCCGATGCGGCTGAATCTGTACCGCTGTGTCGGAGACGGTTCAGACCTGCGTCTTCTGTTGCAGGCGGGTATGGCGAAAGGCCAAGGCATGGTTGCGGCGGACCCGTCCTGGACACCACTCGAAGCGCTGCCACAGCTGTCGTCGCGCCCCCAGTTCGAGCAGGCCTTCGCACAGGACGAACCGCTGCTTGATCTGCCGCTGCGCGACGATGACGGTCCGTGGCTCAATCTTTTCGCAGTGTGGGCCGGGCCCCGACGCTTCGGCATCATCGAACTGGTCAGCGAACAGCCTCTGCTGCCGGTGCAGCTCCGGCTGGTGACCGGTTTGCTGAGAATCTATCGCAACCAGATCACGCTGCTCGACTACAGCGAACGCGACAGCCTGACAGGTCTGCTGAACCGCAAGACCTTCGATGAACAATTCCTGAAATGCATTGAACCGACAAAGGACGACTGGCCCTTGTCCTGGTGGCTGGGCGTCATCGATATCGACCACTTCAAACGGGTGAATGACAACTTCGGTCACCTGATCGGTGACGAAGTGCTATTGCTCGTTGCCCGCCTGCTGCGCAGCGCTTTTCGCCAGAGCGAACAGCTCTATCGATTCGGCGGCGAGGAATTCATCGTGCTGCTGCGCGCCGAGCACGAAGGCGAGGCCATGCTCGCCTTCGAGTTCTTCCGCGAACAGCTTGCGGGCTTCAAATTCCCGCAGGTCGGCACAGTCACCGCGAGCGTGGGATTCACGCGCGTGCGCGCGATGGACAATGCGAGCAGCGCGGTGGACCGTGGCGACCGCGCCGTGTATTACGCGAAGAATCACGGGCGCAACCAGGTGCATTCGCACGAGGCCCTGCTGCGCAGCGAAGAACTGCTCGAGGTGGACAACTGCGGCGAGATCGAACTGTTCTGAATCGCCGCGTACGATCGTTCGCAACGGAACAAAAAAAGAAAAGGGCCGCATGAGCGGCCCTTCCTTTGACCGGGGCACATGCTGTGCCCCGGTTATTGCTGGCGGAGTGGACGGGACTCGAACCCGCGACCCCCGGCGTGACAGGCCGGTATTCTAACCAACTGAACTACCACTCCTTGTTGGTGCCGGCACTAGCATTTCCGGACTCACTTGACTGACCAGCGGAATCACTGGCGTCCCCACGGGGATTCGAACCCCGGTACCTACCGTGAAAGGGTAGTGTCCTAGGCCTCTAGACGATGGGGACCTAGTTTTTGCTTCTTCTGCTTCTTCTCTTTCGCCTGGTGGAGGTAAGCGGGATCGAACCGCTGACCTCTTGCATGCCATGCAAGCGCTCTCCCAGCTGAGCTATACCCCCGTCGAAAGAGACGCGCATTATAAGCAGTCCGGGCGCTTTGTAAAGTGAGTCTGTCGATTATTTTCGCCCGGCACGCCCGTTCATTCCATATCAGTAGAGTATTTGCATATAAAGGAGCGCCTTCAGATGGAAGGCGGTGGCAGCAGCTTCCCTGGATTCATCAGCGCCTGCGGATCCAGCGCCTGTTTCACCGCGCGCATGAGGTCGAGTTCCACCGGGCTTTTGCACTCAGCCAGCAACTGTGTCTTGAGCTGACCGATGCCGTGCTCGGCCGATACCGACCCCGCCAGCGCGCGCACGGTTTCGTAGACGAGTGCGTTGGTGGTTGCCGCGTCGGCCAGCAGCCGCGCGTTGTCGTCCGCCTGCGGGAAGGACAGGTTGTAGTGCAGGTTGCCGTCACCGGCATGGCCGAACACCACGATACGGACACCGGGCAAAGCCTGCGCGATGCGTTCGCCGGCCTGATTGATGAAACACGGAATCGCGCTGACCGGCACGCTGATGTCGTGCTTGACGCTGAAACCTTCGATGCGCTGCGCCTCGGAAATGTTTTCGCGCAGGGCCCACAGTGCAGCCGCCTGCGCAAGATCCTGCGCGATCACCGCGTCACGCAGCTCGCCCTGCTCCATCCGTGCGCCCAGAAACGCACCCAGGCGCTCATCGAGCCCGGGCTGGTTGCCTGACAGTTCGATCAGCGCGTACCAGGGCGCAACGCCGGACAAGGGGTCGCGCGTGGCGGGCATGTGCTTGAGCACAAGGGTCAGCGCTTCGCGTCCGACCAGTTCGAAGGCATTCAGCACGTCGCTTGCCTGCGCGCGCAGATGCGCCAGCAGATCGATGCCACGTTGCGCATCATCCAGCGCCACCCAGGCAAGCGCCGAATGCGCCGGCAGCGGCGACAGCTTCAGCACGGCGGCACTGATGAAGCCCAGCGTGCCCTCGGCGCCGATGAACAGGTGCTTGAGGTCATAGCCGGTATTGTCCTTGCGCAAGGCGCGCAGCCCGTCCCATACACGACCGTCGGGCAGCACGACTTCCAGCCCGAGCACCTGGTCGCGCGCATTGCCATGACGCAACACATGCACGCCACCCGCGTTGGTCGACAGGTTGCCGCCGATTTCGCACGATCCTTCCGACGCGAGGCTGAGCGGGAACAGCAGGCCGGCGTCGCGCGCGGCCGTCTGGACGGCAGCCAGCTTGCAGCCGGCTTCGACAGTGATCGACGCGTTGTCGCGATCCAGCGCACGGATGCGGTTCAGGCGCGACAGATTGACCAGCACCTCGCCCTGCCCTGCGCGCGGCGTGGCGCCGCCGCACAGGCCGGTATTGCCGCCCTGCGGCACCATGGGCAGCCCGGCGTCGGCACACAGCCGCACCACGCGTGACAGCTCGTCGGTCGTCGCCGGGCGCACGACGCATAGCGCATCGCCGATGTAGCGGCCGCGCCAGTCGGTGAAGTACCGAGCGGTATCGACTGCCGCACACAGAACATGGGCATCGCCGACGATGTCGCGCAGCCCGGCGAGCGCGTCAGCGATGCGCTCGCGCTCCATCGTCAGTCCTCGATGACCAGTTCGGCGTACAGGTCATGCACGTCGCAGTCGGTGATGCGTACGCGCACGAAGTCGCCGACATCGAGGTCCTGTCCGTCGAGGATATGCACCAGCCCGTCGATGTCCGGCGCGTCGCCCTCGCTGCGCGCAACGGCGCCGTCGTCGTCGACCTCGTCGACCAGCACGATCATTTCGCGATCGATCTTCTCTTCGAGACGCTGCGTGCTGATGTCTTCCTGGAACTCCATCAGACGCTGCCTGCGCTCTTCGCGCACCTCTTCCGGCACTGCACCCGGCAGATCGTTGGCAGTCGCGCCCTCGACCGGCGAATAGGCAAAGCAGCCCACCCGGTCGAGGCGCGCCTCGCCGAGGAATTCGAGCAGCTCTTCGAATTCGGCGTCTGTTTCACCCGGAAAGCCGGCGATGAAGGTGCTGCGTATCGTGATGTCCGGACAGATTTCGCGCCAGGCGCGGATGCGTTCCAGATTGTTCTCGGCATTGGCCGGGCGCTTCATCGCCTTCAGGATGCGCGGGCTGGCGTGCTGGAACGGTACGTCGAGATAGGGAAGTATCTTGCCTTCGGCCATCAGCGGCAGGATGTCGTCGACATGCGGATACGGGTATACATAATGCATGCGTACCCAGATGCCCAGTTCGCCCAGTGCACTGGCCAGATCGTACAGTTTGGTGCGCAGCGGCTTGCCGCCCCAGAAACCGGTTCGGTACTTCACGTCGACACCGTAGGCGCTGGTGTCCTGCGACACGATCAGCAGTTCGCGCACGCCGGCGTCGCGCAGCGTTTCCGCCTCTCGCATCACGTCACCGATCGGACGGCTCACCAGGTCGCCGCGCATCGACGGAATGATGCAGAAGCTGCAGCGGTGGTTGCAGCCTTCGGAAATCTTCAGGTAGGCATAGTGCGAAGGCGTCAGCCGGATGCCCTGAGGCGGCACCAGGTCGGTGAACGGGTCGTGCGGCTTCGGCAGATGGCGATGCACCGCATTCATGACCTCCTCGGTCGCATGCGGACCGGTCACCGCCAGTATCTGCGGATGCGTCTCCAGCACCTGCTGGCGCTTCGGCCCTTCGGCACCCATGCAGCCGGTCACGATGACCTTGCCGTTCTCGGCCAGGGCTTCGCCGATCGCGTCCAGCGACTCTTCGACCGCAGCATCAATGAAGCCGCAGGTATTCACCACGACGATGTCAGCCCCGTCGTAGGTCGGAGAGATGTCGTAGCCCTCGGAGCGCAGCCGGGTCAGGATGGATTCGGAATCTACCGTGGCTTTGGGACACCCAAGGCTGAGGAAGCCCACACTCGGATTCTTGCTCATGAAGCACTCGATAGGAAATCAACGCGCAAGTATACCGCCCCGCTCGTCCCGGACCGCTCGGAACGGCGGCCGGACGTGGTCGATCATGTCGGGCGGCAAATCGGCCTGGGGCGGCATCGAATCAAGGCGGCGAAAGCCCATCGATCCGAGCATGCGGAGTGAAGCCAGATTGTCGCGATGCACTGCAGCATGCACGGGCCGTTCTTCGCCCAGACCGGCGAGAAATCCGAGCACGCACAGACAGGCTTCGCGAGCGAATCCGTGCCCCCAGTGCGCGCGGGCGAGGAAATAACCGATCTGCAGGTCGCCGTTGCGCCGTTGCCCGAGTTGCAGGAAGCCGACCGGCTCGCCTGTCCTGAGACGGATCACGTGCTTGATGCGGTGCGCGTCGTTGGCAATCACGCTGCGCACCCAGCGTCCGGCGTCGAAAGGCAGCGCAATGTCGGGGATGTAACGGAAAATCGACGCGTCGGCCGCGATCAGCGCAAGATCGGATACGTCGTCATGCGTCATCGGCACCAGCACCAGCCGATCGGCAAGCAGGCAGGCATTGATCAACGCGGCGGCTCCGCAAACAAAAGAGCCGACCCTGCGGATCGGCTCTGCGTGGTTCGCACCGTCATATGCTGCCGCTTACTTGGTCGGCGGCGGACCCTTGTCGCCGCCTTGCGGCGGCGTGAAGCCCGGGAACTTGAAGCCGGACATCATCGAGCGCGTCTGTTGTTCGATCTGTTCCTGCATCTGCACGAACATGCGCTTGCTCTGTTCCATGTAGGCACCCATCATGCTCTGCATGGCAGGGCCCTGGAAGTTCAGGAACTGGGCCCACAGATCCTTGCTCATGGCATTGTTGTCGCCGTAGATCGCGCGCGCCTGGTCCTGCAGCTTGGACTGTACGTCGGTGAATGCCTTGATGTTGCCCTCAAGGTACTTGCCCATCATGCCCTGCATCGCGTTGCCGTAGAAGCGGATCATCTGCGACAGCAGGTCGGACGTGAACATCGGCACGCCTTCACTCTCTTCTTCGATGATGATCTGCAGCAGGATGCTGCGCGTCAGGTCGTCGCCGGTCTTGGCATCGACCACCTGGAATTCCGCGTTTTCGAGGACCAGTTCCTTCACGTCGGACAATGTGATGTAGGAACTCGTACGGGTATCGTAAAGCCGGCGGTTGGGGTACTTCTTGATCAGCCTGTGGGTGGAACTGGTCCCCTCGCGGCTTTGCGAAACGCTCATTGTGTCCTGTCCTCGCTCGATGGCTCTTCGTCGGGACGGTGGGTTCCGTCCGCAACAATTTTGATCATACAGCAAGCAAAGGCCTTATGCGGCAGTGCCGCATAAGGCCTTTGCTTTGATGCTTGGCGCACGGATTGTTCAGACGCCGAGCCTTACTGGTAGTACAGCCCACCGTTGATGTTCAGCGTTGCGCCGGTGACATAACCTGCCAGCTCCGACGCGAGGTAGGACACCGCCGCCCCGATTTCTTCCGGCTTGCCCAGACGCTTCATCGGTACCGAGTCGATGATGCTCTGACGGATGTCGTCGCGGATCGACATGACCATTTCAGTGCCGACGTAGCCCGGAGAAATGGCATTGACGGTGACGCCCTTGGTGGCCATTTCTGCGGCCAGTGCCTTGGTGAAGCCGATCACGCCAGCCTTGGCGGCAGAGTAGTTCGTCTGGCCCGCCTGACCCTTGACGCCATTGACCGACGAAATGTTGATGATGCGTCCCCAGCCACGCTCGGCCATGCGGCCGGCAACCTGATGGGTCACATTGAACAGGCTGTCGAGGTTGGTGGTCAGCACGGCATCCCACTGACCCTTGTCCATCTTCGAAAAGAACTTGTCGCGGGTGATGCCGGCGTTGTTGACGACGACGTCAACCGGTCCGAAATCCTGTTCGACCTTTTCGATCATGGCCTTGCAGGACTCGTAGTCCGACACGTCACCTTCGGCAGCCTTCAGGTCGAAACCTTCCGTCTGCATCTTCGTCAGCCACTCGTCCTTCTGCGGGAAACCTGGCAGACAGTTGGCTACCACGGTATAGCCGTCCTTTGCCAGTGCCTTGCAGATTGCCGTGCCCAGGCCGCCCATACCGCCGGTTACCAGCGCCACTCTTTTCGTCATTTTTCATCTCCCAGCCAGCTGCGTCAGTGAGCTTCCACCCCCGCCGGACGGGGTGGAAGTTTTGCGCGGACATCCGCGCTGGCGGTCAGGCCATATGCTGACCACCGTTGATTGCTATATTGGCGCCGGTGACGAAAGCCGCCTCGTCCGACGCCAGGTAGGCCACCAGGCCTGCGATTTCTTCCGGCTTTCCCAGACGCGACACCGGAATTTGCGGCAGGATCTTGCTGTCGAGAATCTCCTGCGGAATTGCCATCACCATCTTGGTGCCGATGTAGCCCGGCGAAATCGTGTTTACCGTCACGCCGTTACGCGCAACTTCAAGTGCCAGCGCCTTGGTGAAGCCATGCATGCCGGCCTTCGCCGCCGAATAATTGGTCTGTCCGAAAGCGCCCTTCGAGCCATTGACCGACGACACGTTGATGACGCGGCCCCACTTGCGCTCGGTCATGCCGTCGATGACCTGCTTGGTCATGTTGAAGCAGGAATCGAGATTGGTCGAAATCACCACTTTCCAGTCCGCTGCCGTCATCTTCTTGAACGTCATGTCGCGCGTGATGCCGGCGTTATTCACCAGCACATCCACCGGCCCCACTTCCGCGGTCACGGTTTCAACGCAGGCCTTGCACGAATCAAAATCAGACACATCGCACGCGTAGGCCTTGAATCCATAGCCCATGTTGTTCATCGCCTGCAGCCATTCGGCTGACTTCGTATTACCCGGGCTGTGCGTGGTGACCACGCGGAATCCCAGTGCAGCGAGCTTGATGCAGACCGCTTCGCCCAGTCCGCCCATGCCGCCTGTTACCAGTGCAACTCTTGCCATGCTTGTCTCCTCCGATTTTGTGAGGGTATTTCGCTGCCGCAGCCCCCCTCTTTAAGGCTGCCATTTCTCAAGTCGTTGCCAACCCTTTCACATACCGTCCGGGCGCTGCTTCAATCACCGGGTGTCGAGCGTTGCCGGGGGCTTTCGGCGCGGTGACCTTCTTGCCGGACTTGCCTGCCAGCCATACGGCGTAGTGCTTCCACCAGCTGCCTGGATGCTCAGTCGCACCCGCGCGCCATTCAAGGGCATTCGATGCATCGCCGCCGGTCCAGTGCGAGCGCTTGTCCTTCGACACCGGATTGATGGTGCCTGCGACGTGTCCGCTGGCGCCGAGCACGAAGGTGGTGTCGCCACCGAGCAGGCCGCGCGCCAGGTAGGCGCCGGTCCAGGGCACGATGTGATCTTCCGACGTGGCAAGCAGGTAGGCCGGCATGTCGATCTTGCCCAGATCCAGCCGTACGCCGAGTACTTCGAGCTTGCCCGGCACGCGCAAGCTGTTTTCCAGATACAGATTGCGCAGATACCAGACCAGGAAAGGCCCGGGCAGATTCGTGCTGTCGCAGTTCCAGTGCAGGATGTCGAACGGCGGCGGTGTTTCTCCCTTGAGGTAGTTGCCGACCACGTAATTCCAGATCAGATCGTTGGGCCGCAGGCTGCTGAAGGTCTGCGCCAGTTCGCGCCCGGGCAGCACACCGCCGCGACCGATCGTTGCCTCGCGCGCGGCCACCATGCCTTCATCGATCAGGCAAGCGAGTTCGCCAGCGTCGGAAAAGTCGAGCAGCGTGGTCAGCAAGGCCATGCTGGCGGCCGGTTTTTCGCCGCGACCGCAGGCCACGGCGAGCGCCGAGGCGAGAATGGTGCCGCCAACGCAGAAACCCAGCGTGTTCGGCTGTGCGTCACCCGTGATGTCGCGTACGACATCCAGCGCCGTCAGCGGACCGAGACCGAGGTAATCTTCCCAGGTCAGTTTGCCCATCGAGTCGTCCGGATTGCGCCACGACACGAGGAAAACGGTAAAGCCCTGTTCGACCAGATAGCGCACCAGCGAGTTTTCCGGCTGCAGGTCCATCAGGTAGTACTTGTTGATGCAGGGCGGAATGATCAGCAATGGCTTCGCATGCACCTTGGCGGTCAGCGGCGCGTACTGGATCAGCTGTATCAGCGTGTTCTCGAACACCACCGAGCCTGGCGTCACGGCCAGATTCCTGCCGACCTCGAAGGCACCCGGTGCCGACATCGAAATGTAGCCCTGCTGCAGGTCGCGCAAAAGGTTTTCCATGCCCTTGCGGATGCTTTCGCCCTCCGTGCGCAGCGCCGTCTGGATGAATTCGGGGTTGGTCGCGGCGAAATTCGCCGGCGACATCGCCTCGATCATCTGCTTCGACAGGTAGCGCATGCGCTCCTTGGCACGTCCGTCGGCCACCGGCGTCGCCTCGATGCATTCGCGCATGAAAGCCGAGTTAAGCGCATAAGCCTGGCGCAGGTAATCGAAATACGGGCTTTCCGACCATTCCGGCGCCCGGAAGCGACGATCCGACGGATCCATCCTGACCACCGGGGTACCCGGTTCATCGGATTTGCGCTGGGTGAAGGCCTGCCAGAGCTGATGCTGGTTTGTCAGCCACTGCTGATGCAGGGCGTTGAAGCGCTCGGTTTCGGGCGGCGGAAAACCGTTTGACGGAAACGGTGTCTGAGCGATAGCGGGGCGAGCAGCATCCGGAAGCTGCTGGCGTGCCATGAAATCACTGAAGTTGCGGCTCATGGCAGTCATGATGGCCATCCAGTCCTGGGTCTGTTCGCCGGATGAAGGCATTGAAGAAGACCCGGGGCTTGCCGATTCGCTGCTCATCTATTTCGATCCTGTCATTCCTGAGGTACCCGGATGAACGGCAAGCGACGGTAAGCTGCGGCGTCATCGGGTACGGATATACGGCTACCGAGCATAGCAGCGGCAACATCAACGGACCTGTCTTCAGGTCCGGCATTGCATGAATGGAGCACATTTATACCTTGCGCCATCCAGCATCGCCAAGAATTGTTGCATTGCACAAAAACTGTGTCAATCCCGGAATGCGGAAGGAGTCACACCGGATGTACATCGTCGCCATCGCCTGGATCTACGTCGTGCTGATGATGTCGATCACCGAAAAGTCCGTCATCGCCGGCATCATGACCTTTGTTTTCTACGGTCTGGCGCCGCTGGCCCTCTTCTTGTGGATTTTCGGCACGCCTGCGCGACGGCGTGCCGCCCACCGCAAGGCGCTGCTCGCACAACCCGAAGCTTCAGTGGGCGAATCCGTCGACCAGATGGTGGATCAGCACGATGCTGCCGATGCCGGCCGAAATGAGCACCACCTGCTGAATGGTGGCGGACAGTTCGGCCCGGCGGTGCAGACCGGGGATCAGGTCGGCGACGGCGACGTAGATCATGCTGGCCGCCGCGATGCAGAGCAGATAGGGCACCGCCCCTGATATCGACGCCAGCGCGAAGTACGCGCCCACGGCGCCCACCAGCGTGGCCATGCTCGACAGCAGATTGAAGGCGAGCGCCTTCAACCGGCTCATGCCCGAGTGCAGCAGCACCAGATAATCGCCCACTTCCTGAGGAATTTCGTGCGCCACGATGGCGGTCGCGGTGACGATGCCGAGCGGAATGCTCTGCGTGAAGGCAGCGGCAATCAACACGCCATCGACAAAATTGTGAAAGGCGTCGCCGATCAGGATCAACGATGCGCTGCGCATCGATTCTTCGCTGCCGTAACCATGCGCATGCCCCCCGCCCGCGACGAGGCTGTGCGCCTGGAGCGCCACGGGTGCAGTGGCCGGCGCGACCGGCCGGTACGAATGCGCAGTCGAGGCGCGTTTCACTTCGACCGGATCATGCGCCTCGCAGCTGACTTCATGGCAGTGCCGCCACAGCACCAGCTTCTCCAGCAGGAAAAAACCGAGGATGCCGGCCAGCAGAATGCTCGTGGCCAACTCGACGCTGCCGATTTCGGTGATCGCCTGCGGCAGCACACCCAGCAACGATGCACCGAGCAGCGCACCGACCGAATAGCTGATGAGCAGCGGGATAGTGTGCGGCTTCGCGGCAAAACCGACCAGGGCAGCGGCACATACACTGATCACGCCGCCCACGAACGAGGCAAGCACGATCCACATTAGTACAGACATAAAGTGCAGCGCGTAGCTGAAAAGAGGCCGGATTATCCTTGATCCGGCGGCGCAGCGGGGCCCGCCGTCAGCCAGATCAGGCTGGCCATGCGTCCGGTACGTCCGTCGCGTCGGAATGAATGGAAAAGCCCGGCCTGTCCGACCGTACACAAACCGCCTCCATACACCGCATGCACGCCGGCCTGCGCCAGTTCGAGCCGGGCCAGCCGGTAGATGTCGGCAAACAGCCGGTCGCCCTCGCCGGGCCTGAAGGCATCTTCTGCGCGGGCCAGCCGTGCGGTGAAGACGTCCTTCACTTCAGGCCCGACCTCGAAGGCATCCGGCCCGATGGCCGGACCGAGCCAGGCAAGGACATCGGGCGCCGGACAGCCCATGCGCTCGACGGTACGGCTGAGCACCCCGGCGGCCAGACCTCGCCAGCCTGCATGCGCGGCGGCGACCACCGTGCCCTGCCGGTTGCAGAACAGCACCGGCAGGCAGTCGGCGGTCAGTACCGCGCACACCGATCCCGGCTGATGCGACACCGATGCGTCCGCACACGCGGTGCGGTCGCTGTCCGCATCCGCCACGTCCGCGCCGTGCACCTGATCGAGCCACAGCGGTTCGGCCGGCAGGCAGGCGCGCAGCAGCGCACGATTGGCCGCAACCGCATCCGGATCATCGCCTACGTGCGATGCCGGGTTGAATGGACCGAAAGGCGGCTGGCTGACACCGCCGAGCCGGGTCGTCACGGCCGCATGCACGCCGGGCGGTGCCGGCCAGTCGGGGCGGATCAGCGGCAGCGTCATCGGGGAATGCGCAGGCTGTCGATCAGCTGCACCATATCGTCCGGCAACGGTACTTCCCAGCCGACTTCGATGCCGCTGCGTGGGTGAATCAACCCGAGGCGCCAGGCGTGCAGCGCCTGCCGGCCGAACTGCGCCGCAACCGGGCGCGGCGCATAGGTGTCGTCACCGAGCAGCGGATGACCGATGGATGCCATATGCACGCGTATCTGATGCGTGCGGCCGGTTTCCAGCCGGCACTCGAGCGCCGTGGCATCGCGCAGCCGGTCGCGTACCGCGTAGTGGGTGCGCGCCGGCCGCCCGGTTGGCACGACGGCCATGCGCGTGCGGTGCACCGGATGACGGCCGATCGGCGCGTCCACCACCCCGTCGGTCCGCACGGCGCCGCTGACCACTGCGATGTAGCGGCGCGACACGGAGCGTGCCTGCAGCTGACGCACCAGATCGGTCTGCGCCTCCAGCGTGCGGGCCACCACCAGCAAGCCGGTCGTGTCCTTGTCCAGCCGGTGCACGATGCCGGCGCGCGGCACCTGCGCCAGCGCCGGAAGGTGATGCAGCAGTGCATTGAGCAAGGTGCCGTCCGGCACGCCATTGCCCGGGTGCACGACCATGCCGGCCGGTTTGCTGATCACCAGCAACGTATCGTCCTCGTGAATGATGTTCAGCGGGATGTCCTGCGGCGCATGCACGGTATCGGCCGCCGGTGCGTCAGGATCGAGCTGGAGCCGCTCGCCGGTGAAGGTCCGGCGCCGGGTGTCGCTCACCGACTCCTCGTCCACCTTCACCCGGCCCGCGCGCAGCCAGTCCTGAAGCCGCGCCCGCGAGTACTGCGGCCACACTGCGGCCAGCACCACGTCGAGCCGCTGGCCGACCACGCCGGGCGGCACCACTGCATGAAGTCGATGAGCGGGCTGCTCGGCGATATAATCGTCGTCTTGAATCTCTTCCAGGGCTTGTTCGGTCATGTGGCGTATTTTAACGATAGTGTTTGTGGTGATGCTGTCTGCTGGCTGCAACCTCCTGCCGAAGAAGATCGACGAAACTGCCAACTGGTCGGCGCAGCGCCTCTACACCGAAGCCAAGCAACTGCTCGACGAAGGCGCCTTCGAGCAGTCGGTCAAGATGTACGAAAAGCTGGAAGCGCGTTACCCCTACGGCCGCTATGCGCAGCAGTCGCAGATCGAGGTGGCCTATGCCTACTACCGCTCGGGTGATCGCGTTCAGGCGCTCGCCGCCTGCGAACGCTTCATCCGTCTGCACCCCAATCACCCGAACATCGACTACATCTTCTATCTGCGCGGTCTGGTCGACTTCAACGAAGACATGGGCTTCATGAGCAAGATTTCGCGTCAGGACATGACGGAGCGCGACCCCAAGGGTCTGCGTGACTCATTCGACGCGCTCAAGGAACTGATCACCCGCTATCCGGACAGCAAGTATGTGCCCGACGCCAAGGCGCGCATGGGCTACCTGGTCAATGCGCTGGCCGCCGCCGAAGTGCATGTGGCGCGTTACTACTTCCGCCGCGGCGCCTACCTCGCTGCCGCGAACCGCGCACAGTTCGCGATCAGCAATTTCCAGGAATCGCCGTCGACCGAAGAAGCGCTGTACATCCTCACACGCTCGTACGAACAGCTCGGCCTGAGCGATCTGCAGGAGGACGCACAGCGCGTCATGGTGAAGAACTTTCCCGACAGCACCTATCCGGAACTGGGTTTCCAGGACGGCAAGGACGACCCGTGGTGGAAGCTCTGGTAAACATCGTGCCGCGCAGTCCCGCGCGGCAGATCTGAATGCATCGACAGGGAGCGTCCCATGTACAGCAAGGTCCTGCTCGCCTACGACGGATCCGAATCCGGCCGCCGCGCGCTGTTCGAGTGTGCCGACATCAACAACCTGCTGCACGCCGACATCCACCTGCTCGCGGTCGCTCCCATCGCGCCGACCTTGTTTGTCGCCGAAGGCTTTGTCGCCGACGTGCCGCAGGAAGAGGAGAACGCGCGCTTCGCACAGGTGCTGGACGATGGTCTGGCCCAGCTTGCCGCGCGCAATGTCAAGGCAGCCGGTCATCTGGTGACCGGTGACGCAGTGCGCGAAATCAGCCGCATGGCGCGCGAACTGAAGGTCGACCTCATCGTTATCGGACACAAGCACCACCCGTCGCGGCTTGAGCGCTGGTGGAAGGGTTCGGTCGGCGCCTCGCTGGTCGAGGAAGCACCGTGCAGCATCCTGGTCGCCGTGCAGAACCCGTGACGGCTGCGGCGCGCGCGAGCACGCGCGACTGGCAGCAGTACTCGGTGCTGGTGGTCGATGATGAAGAAGGCATGCGCAGCTTCATCACGCGCGCTCTGGGTTCGCGCTGCGGTCTGGTGGAAGCCGCCGGCAGCGTTGAATCCGCGCAGCAGCTGTTCGCCCGGCTGCACTTCGATCTCATCATCCTCGACATCACCCTGCCCGGTCGCAGCGGACTCGAATGGCTCAATGAACTGCGCGAACAGGGGCATCAGTGCGATGTCATCCTGATCACCGCGTTTGCCGACATCGAAACCGCCATCAATGCGCTGCGTGCCGGCGCGTCGGACTTCATCCTGAAGCCCTTCCGCATCGACCAGTTGATGAATGCCGTCGGTCGCTGCTTCGACCGCGCCGGCCTGCTGCGAGAAAACTATGTGCTGCGCCGGGAGATCGCACGCCAGACCGAAGGCGTCGAGGGCATGGTCGGCGAATCCGCGCCGGTACGTGAACTGGCCACCGTACTGCGGCGTGCCGCGGCAATGCCCAGCACCGTGCTGCTGACCGGCGAATCCGGGGTCGGCAAGGAAGTCGCTGCGCGCGCACTGCACCAGATGAGCCCGCGCGCCGCCGCTCCGTTCGTGCCGGTCAATTGCGGCGCCATCAGCGCCGAACTGATCGAATCCGAACTGTTTGGCCACGTAAAAGGCGCCTTCACCGGCGCACAGGACAATTACCCCGGCCTGCTGTTCTACGCCCAGGGCGGCACGCTGTTCCTGGACGAAATTTCCGAGCTGCCGCAAGCCATGCAGACCAAGCTGCTGCGCGTGCTCGAAGACCGCATGATCCGCCCGGTCGGTTCGACGCGCGAAGTCCCGGTCGACATCCGCATCGTCGCCGCCAGCAACCGCGACCTTGCAGCAGAAGTGCGCACCGGCCGTTTCCGCCAGGACCTGTTCTACCGGCTCGACGTCGTGCGCATCACCATTCCGCCGCTGCGCGAAAGGCGTGAAGACGTGAAGCTGCTGATCGCCCACTTCATGGCGCAACTGTCGTCCCGCCTCGGTGTGGCGCCGATTCCGCTCGATCGCGACACGGTGTTGCGCATGGCCGGCTACGACTGGCCGGGCAACATCCGCGAACTGCGCAACCTGGTCGAACGCGCCCTCATCCTCGGCTATTTTCCGGCCGACGCCCTCGGCAGCCTGTCCCCGCCCGCCGCAGGCGAGCGCACAGCGCTCGATGACGTCGAACGCAAGCACATCCTCGATGTGCTCACCGCCTGCGGCGGCAACAAGTCCGAAGCCGCCCGCCAGCTGGGCGTGTCGCGCAAGACCATAGAACGCAAATGCGCACAGTGGGGTGTCGCCGGGGTTTAGCGACGCATGCGTCGCTCCGGCGACACGGGTCGGCTGTACCCAGCCGACCTCCCTCTCAAGGGGTTTAGCGACGCATGCGTCGCTCCGGCGACACGGGTGGTACGGCCGATTCGTTGGGCATCGCTGCGCTCACCCCAACCTACGGGTCGCGCGTTGCGGACGGGAAGTTCGTAGGTTGGGGTGAGCGCAGCGATGCCCAACAACAGGCTGAAGACGGGCGACCGACCAACGCTCAGACGACCGCATCGTGCTCTATGACGCGCAGCCGCTGCCGCGCTCGCGCCCGACGCACAGCCGATCTCCCACATCCGGCGTTCAGCAAACGACCGGTTTGCCCCGGCGACACGGTTGGTACGGCCGAATTGGTGGGCATCGCTGCGCTCACCCCAACCTACGGGTCGCACAGTACGTAGGGAAGTTCGTAGGTTGGGGTGAGCGCAGCGATGCCCGACAGCGGGCTGAAGACGGGCGACCGACGAGCCGTCAGACGACCGCGTCGTGCTCGATGGCGCGCAGCCTCTGGCGCACGCGCCGCACCGCTTCGCTGTCGAGCTCGCTGCCGCGCTTGGCCCCGATACACAGCGCGCCGCGAAAGCCAAGGTAGTCCGGAGCCTGCGCCGCCACTGCGTCGATGTGCTCCATGCGCAACGACCCGGCCAGGCCGCACATGAGGCCGCGGCCGTGAGCGCGTGCGATGAAATCTGCCAGCCACCCGGAAGACGCGACATCGCACAGGCTAGCGCCCTGCTTCAGCGCCGTATCGACCATGACACCGTCGAAACCGGCTTCGGCCACCGCGTCCACCAGTTCAAGCGGCGGCGCGAGATCGGCGAACAGCACCGCAATGCGGCGTACGCCGGGCAGCGCCTGCAGCCCGGTGAGACAGCCGAACACACCGGCGTAGTCGCGCCCGCCGTGCGCCCAGCCGCGCGGAAACAGGCCGGCCTTCACGTAATCGACGCCGGTGGCCGCGACGCGCGCCATCGCTGCCTGCAGTTCGCTGGCATCCGGGTCGATGTTGCCGGCGGTGGCGCTGGTAATCGTGCGGCCGGCAACGAAGTCGACGACTGCGCGGATGACATCGACCGGCAGTGCACCGAGAGCGCCGTCGGCAGGGTTTTTCAGGTCGATCAGGTCGACGCCGGCGTCGAGCACGATCTGCGCCTCGGCCAGGTCACGCACGCTGGCGAGCATGCGGATCAAGACTGCACTCCGGCGCGATGGGCGTCGATCTTCTCGATCAGCCAACCCCAGGCCTCGCGTTCGGCCGGGCCGGCGGTCTTGTCGATGGCAATCTGCAGATAGGCCAGCTCGGCATCGATCTTCTCGATGGGCAACATGTGCAGACGGCTGACCAGGATGGCGGCTTCGACCACCGCTGATCGTGCGCGGTTGAAGCCGGGAAACGCACCATGACTGGCTTCATGCACGGTGCGACAGTAAAGACGCGGGCGGACATCGTCTTCCTCGACCTCGACCAGTTCCAGTTCGCGATGGGCCAGCGTGTTGACCAGCCGCGCGCAGGCAACTTGTTCACCGGGCTGAACCGGCCAGTCGCGCCGGCCGGTCAGACACCCGGCGAACACGCGCACATCGTCGGTGAAATTGACCACCGCCACGCGGTTGGCAAGCACGTTGTCCAGCGTGGACGACGGGCGGAACGGCGACAGTACGGTGAGCCCGCGCTCCTCGCGGATGCCCAATGGCGTGACGTGGGTGCGACCCTGCACGTCGACGGTGGTGAGTATGGTTTCCCAGATCATGGCGTGTCCTGTATGCGGTCCTGGTCGGGATCCTGTGTGCCGTCGGGCATGCTGCCTTGTTGTGCGTCGGCCAGCCGGTCAGCGGCCCTCTTGGGCTTCTTCTTCGTGGTGCTGCCCGGCGCGCGATGCACCTGCAGGTCGACCGGCTTCGGATCGACCGCAGCGCCCCACTCCAGCTCTTCATCCTGCGCGTAGCGCTTGCCCAGCTGATACGCGATCTGCGCGCGCGCCAGCTCCACACCGAGGTAGAACGCATGACCGGCGTCGTCCTCGACGCCCAGCTTCGGGTACAGATCGAACGGGTCGGTCGCGACCTGGTGGCCGTCGCGGTTGTAAATGTGCACGCCGTTCTCGGCAACCTGGATGCGGAAATTGCGGTCGCGCACCGCGCCGGCCACGTCGACGATTTCCTGCGGCGTGTCGGTGTAGGGTCGGCGCGCATGCGTGGTCATCAGCGCACCGGAATAGTCGCGCGGCAGCGCATTGTCCTCGCGCGCAGCGAACATGATGCGGCGCGCCCAGTCGGCCTCGCGCACGGCGCGCCGCGCATGCGGGCTGACTTCGGTGGCGAGGATGGCGCCCACGCGCAGCTCCGAAATGATGCCCATCAGCAGCGCATTGATGCCGCTGGTGTCGGCGTCGGTCAGTTCGGTCAGATTGCCCACGCCCATCATCATCGGAATGTCCGGGTGGCTGCGTCGCAGGTCGTGGAAACGCACGATGGACGCGGTCAGCCCGAAGTGGATGGGTTCCAGTATCGGGTCGGCGAAGAAAGGCCGGCCGCGCTCGACCATCAGGTCGATCGCACGACGCAGTGAATCGAGGTCGCCCGGCGTGTTCGGGATCAGGATCGGCGTGGCGTCGACCTCGTCGGCCACCCACAGCGTGTCTTCCTTCAGGCTGAGCAGGAAATCCGCGCCGGCATGGGCACCGCGCAGCAGGTCTTTCGGATCAAGCGAATCGACGCTGACGCGGAAACCTTCGGCCTTGAGTGCGCGCACGCAGTCTTCGAGATGCGGAAAATCGGTGTCGGGCAGGCAACCGATGTCGATCACGTCCGCCCCGTCGCGCCGGTAGCGCTGTGCGCGTTCGACGACGGCGGCCACTTCGACCCGCGGTGCATCGACGATCTCGGCAAAGATCAGCACGTCGCGCTTCGACAGGTCGGCCACCTTCGCCTTGCGCCCGAAGTGCAGCGGCAGGTCCTTCAGTTCGTCCGGCCCACGCTGCACCGGCACGCCATAGTGCTGCGCCAGCGCCTCGAGATCGCCACGGCAGCGGCCGGGCACGATGATGCGGTCGGCGGCGACCGGCGCCGGCAGGCGGCGACGGATCAGTTCGGCCGTCATCAGCCCGGCGACATTGATGCCGATGTCCAGCACCTCGGGCGTGAAGGGCAGCGGCTGCATGTCGTCGAGTATCCGGTGCAGGCTTTTCTGCGCCAGATGCCCGGTCAGGAAGAGGACGCGTTCGACGGAGCGGGCGGAGTCGTTTTCAGGCATGCCAATCTTCGCTTGAGCGCTGCGTTCAGCGCCTCGACGCTGTCGACCACGGTCACGTGTTCGAAGGTCCCGAGGGTCGCGGTGTGTGCGAGGTCGATGGCGCGCGGGTACAGCGTCACCCATTCGCTGGGCGATTCGGTGATCACCACCGGCTCGCTGTCGCACGCGAACACGATGGTCGGAATGCGCAGCTTGCCGGCCTGCGCAAAGATATTGCTCACCAGCGTATCGGAAATGCCCAGTGCGCACTTGGCCACGGTGTTTGACGTCGCCGGCGCGATCACCACGGTGTGGTACTGGCCCTGGTAGAACAGCCCGACCGGCGCCGCGCTCGCGGTGTTGTCGCGGAAGATGCGATAGCGCTTCTTCATGTCGGCCAGCGGGTAGCCGTACATGTTGAGCACTTCTTCGCCGGCGCGCGTCATGAACAGATCGATGCTGTTCATGCCGTCCGCCAGTTCGAGCGACTCTTTCAGGAAGTGTCCGGAACCGGTCAGCCCCCACGCGATGCGTGCGTCTGGCAGCAGCTCAAGAGGGTCCCACTGCGGGTCGAGCCGCGGATCAGAAGCCATCACCCACCTGCGCATCGGTATCGATATCGAGCCGTTTCATCTTGCGGTAAATGGTGTTGCGGCTGACGCCCAGCTCACGCGCCAGCCCGGCGATGTTCCAGCGGTGTCGCCGCAACTCGCCCAGCAGCGCATCGCGCTCGGCCGACTGCAGCGGATTGAGGTTGCTCGGCGGTGCAGACGGCACAGCCGCCGTCTCGTGCACAGCTTCGTGCGCGACGATGGCGGGCGGCGGCTCGGGCGCATCCAGCATTTCGGCCGGCATGTCGCGCAGCGTGATTTCAGGTCCGTCGCACAGCGCGACCAGCGTGCGCAGCACATAGCGCAGCTGCCGGATATTGCCCGGCCAGCGGAAGCGGTCGAGCACATTCATCGCCGCATGGCCCAGGCGCACCGGCGGGTGGCGCCCGGCACTTTCCTCGCTCAGGCAGCGCTCGATCAGCGAGCGGCGGTCAGTGCGCTCGCGCAACGGCGGCAGACTGATTTCCATGCCGCGCAGACGGTAGTACAGGTCTTCGCGGAAGCTGCCGTCGCGCACCATGGCGCGCAGGTCACGGTGTGTCGCGCACACCAGCTGCAGATCGACCGGCACCGCGTTCTCGCCACCCAGCGGTGTCACCTTGCGCTCTTCGAGCACGCGCAGCAGGCGTGCCTGCAACTGCAGCGGCATGTCGCCGATCTCATCGAGGAACAGCGTGCCGCCGTCGGCCTGCAGCACCTTGCCGCGGCGGCCGTCGCGATTGGCGCCGGTGAAGGCGCCCTGCTTGTAGCCGAACAGTTCGGATTCGATCAGTGCTTCGGGCAGCGACGCGCAGTTGATCGCGACGAAAGGCCCGCGCGCGCGCTGGCTCGACGCGTGAAAGGCGCGTGCGAACACCTCCTTGCCGGTGCCGGTTTCGCCGGCGATCAGCAGCGGAATGTCGCGATCGAGGATGCGCATTGCGCTGTGCACATTGCCGGCCATGCGCAGGTCGCCCAGGTCCAGCTCGGCCAGCGCCTGCGCCGCCGATGCGGAATCGCTGGCGCGCGTACCGCTCTGCGTGCGGGTGCGCGAGGGTTGCTGGGCCAGCAGATGCCAGGTCTGGTGCTGCGGCATCGACAACGCGAGCGGATGAAAGCCGGCGCGGAAGGTGCGTGACAGCAGTTCCGGCAGTGACTGGCCGAAGAATTCGGTCACCTCGCGTCCGAGCAGCGCTTCGCCTTCCGGTGACAGCAGTTCGAACGCGATGTGATTGGCTTCGATCACCTCACCCTCGGGCGACAGCGCGAGCAGGCCGTCGACCGCGGTCAGGACTCGGCCGGCATGGGCGTGGAAGCGGATGATGTAGTCGGCGGCGTGACGGGCACGGAAGGCGCGGTGCTCGATCACCCGCGCCGAGCGCTCGATCAGCGCACGCAGTGCGCGTGCCCCGCCCGGAGCCAGCGAACACACGGCAAGCACCGCCGCCGCCTCGCCAACGCCGTCGTAGATCGGTGCCGCGGCGCACACCATGTCTGTATGGCGGGCAAAAAAGTGCTCGTGGCCCGCGATCACCAGCGAATGGCGCTCGGCCAGTACGGTGCCGATGCCATTCGTGCCCTGCACGTCCTCGCTCCAGCGCGCGCCTTCAACCAGTCCGCGCAGCGACGCTTCACGCGCAAAGCCGGGGTGACGCACGATGCTGACGATGACGCCCTCGGCGTCGGCCAGAACCAGTGCCGACTGCGGGTCGTCGAGCTGGCGGTGCAACGTCTGCATTTCCGGGATGGCGCTGTCCATGACTTCGCCCAGCCGGTCGCCGCGCTCGCGCCAGGCCTGCGGCGCCAGTGGCGGCGGGCTGTCTTCGGCGGCCGGGTCGAGCCCCAGTTCGTGAAAGCAGCGCAGCCACGAGCGGGCCACAAGTTCGTGGCCCGCCGGGCGTTGCGGACGGCTGATGATGGCGTGAACCGAACGGACGTGTTCCGCCACCGAATTGGAAGACACCATGAATTCAAGCCTTGGGAGCCCGGGCCGCTCAGAGCGCGCCACGGTGTGCCGGACGCATCGTTTTGCAGGCCGCGCAGGTCGTGGAAATAACAGCGGATGGTATCACCGGGGCAACATCCCGGGCCAGCCGGCGCCTTGTCCAGCTGGACATGCACGGCTGCACACGCGCCGACGGTGGCCGGATCGCCGGGTGGAGCCGGGAAAGTGCGGCCCGGCGCAGCTCGTCAGTCGTAGATGTCCGTCGACATTGCGCCCGGGTCGGCGCCGAGCGCCAGCAGGTGAGCCACGGCCAGGCGCTGCCGCTTGAATACCGCCCAGTACAGCGCGTTGAAGCCGCCGCCGTCGGTGATGTTGGGGTCGAAACCGGCCGTCAGCAGCTGGTCGAGCACGTTCAGATGACCGAGGGACGCGGCGAGCGACAGCGCATGGCGGCCGAATTCGCGCTCGGTCTGGAATTCCCACTGCGGCCGGTGGCGCAGCAGCACGGCCACCACCTCGCTGCGGTCGAGCATCACCGCGTCGATCAGCGGCGTATGGCCGTTCGAGCTTTTGGCGTCGATGTCGGCACCTGCGCGCACCAGCAACTCGGCCACCTTGTGATGGCCGGCGAGCGCCGCCGCGCCCAGCGGCGTGAAGCCTTTCGCACCACGCCGGTCGACGTGTGCGCCGGCGTTGATCAGCGCGCGCACGAATTCGGTCTCGCCAGCCGCCGCGGCATGAACCAGCACGCTGTCGCCCCACACGTCTCGTACGTTGGCCGGCGCACCGGCCTTCAGCAGTTTCGCTGCGGTGACCCACTCACCGCGACGCGCAGCGGAGAGCAGCGCGATATCCGCCGCACGATAAGCGCGCGGATCGACGTCGGCACCACTGCGCCGGATGTCCGCATACTCAAGCGCGGTCACCGGCACGGCGGCGCGCGGCCGCTCGGGCTCGGCGATGCGGCCCTGCCATTCGGGCGGCACATCCTGCGCCTGCGCGCCGGTCATCCACAGCCCCAGCAGAAGGAAAATTGTCTGACGCTGCAGCATCGATATCGTCCTCTTCATGACATGTCCCGCGCCGTTTCGGCGCCGCCTTCGTGTGCGCGCAGCGCAGTGACGCGCGCCACCGCCTGTGCGCGGTTGGTCACGTCGAGCTTGCGCAGGATTTTCTGGATGTGGTTTTTCACGGTCAGCGGGCTGATGTCGAGGATCTGCCCGATTTCCTGATTGGTTTTGCCTTCGCGCACCCAGTCGAGCACCTGCAGTTCGCGTCCGCTCAGCGTCGCCTGCAGCGGCGGGCGAACGCCATTGCGCTCCCCCGATTCGGCGCGCTCGAACTCGACGATGCGCAGCAGTGCCAGATGCAGGTTGGGCATCAGCAGCTCGATGTGGCGCGCGTCCTGACTGGTCGGCGCCGCCGGCACACCGAGCAGCGCAAAGAACGTGGACTGCTCGCCGCGTGCCTCGCGACAGCCGTGCGCCAGGGCATGTTCGATGCCCAGCGTGCGCAGCAGCGCCGTGCTGCTGTCGCGGTTGCGCGGCCCGCTCGAGCGGGCCAGCGGTTCGCGCGCGCCGTTGCGCCAGTCCTCGACCAGACGTCCTATCAGTCCGTCGACCGGATGGGTCATCTGCGCCTCGATTTCCGGCGCCAGCACCGAACGCGAAAACACCAGCGCGCGGAAGTTGCCGCGCTCGAGGTCGCCACAGGCGCACAGCAGGGTTTCGTGCGGCAGGAATGTCTGCAGCGAACCCTGCGCCCAGAGGAAAAACTGGAAGCGCTTGACCACCCGGATCGACGTTTCGATCGTGAACAGCAGCAGTTGAACGTCGACCTGTTCCTGCGCGAGCGATTCTTTCATGGAGCGCCTGAACGGTCGTGAATGTCTGGACGCGAGACCGGTCCGTCGTAGTCTGCGGTGTGTCCGGTCCGCGAGCCGCGGATGGGAAGCGCTGACGCGGGAATACCGCAATTCGCGAGAGCGGATTCTCCCGGGTGAATGTTGCAATTGGGTGACGAGGTTGGCCGTCGATGACCGTCCATGCCTTGCGCATGGCCGCTACAGCAGTGCGCGACTGCACCATCCGGCTGTCGCCGGACGGCGCCAGCTTGCGATCAGACCGCCGTATCCTGCCGGTCGCGCGTGAGACCGTCCAGACCGGAGCGTTTCAGCCGCTCGTCGATGCCGAAGCGCTTGAGCTTGACGTAGAGCGTGCTCTTGGCGATGCCCGCTTCGCGCGCCGCGGCGGTCATGTTTCCGCCATGCTTGATGATCGCGGTCACGATCACTTCGCGTTCGGCATTTTCGAGACTGGTCAAGGACGGGGCGCTGTCTGCAACCGGCCCTGCCGCGACGGATCCACTCGGTGAAATGGACGGCGCCGGCAACCTTGACGCAGCCGGCAGCGGCGACAGCACATGAGGCGGCAGGTCGTCCACGTCCAGCACCGTGTTCCCCGAGGTGAGCAACATGCTTTCCATCACGTTGCGGAACTCGCGGATGTTTCCCGGCCAGGCGTGCTGCTGCAATACGGTCAGAACGGCTGGCGACAAGGTCCGCAGCGGCATGCCGTGCCGTTGCGACAGTTGCGTCAGGAAGTATTCGCCGAGCAACGCGATGTCGTCACTGCGGTCCCGCAGCGACGGAATATTGATGCTGGTGACCGCCACACGGTAAAACAGGTCCATGCGGAATCCACCGGACTGGATTTCCTTTCGCAGGTCACGGTTCGTTGCCGCAATGAGCCGGAAATTCACCTTCCTCGGCTTGTTTTCACCGATGCGATAGACCTCACCCTCCTCGAGCACACGCAGGAAATGCGGCTGCAGATCGAGCGGCATTTCGCCGATTTCATCGAGAAAGAGGGTGCCGCCGCTGGCGGCTTCTATCTTGCCGATGGCCCCGCCCTGCCGGGCACCGGTGAAGGCGCCCTCGGCGTAACCGAACAGTTCGCTGGACAGCAATTCACGCGAAAAACCGCCGCAGTTCAGCGCCACGAATGGCGCCCCCTCCGACGCCCCCGATTCATGGATGCAACGCGCGAACACATCCTTGCCGACGCCGGTTTCTCCCAGCAGCAGCACGGGCACGCGAGACTTCGCCAATTGTTGCGCGCGGCCGACTGCCTGCATCAGGACATCCGATTTGCCGATGATCTTTTCGAAACCGCGCTGGTCGGCGGCGTCGCCGCTGGCAGCGGACAGACTGCCGCGGCTGCTGCCGGCCAGCATCGACCCACGCCGGTTGGGCAGGGTGAGCACGCTGCCGATGTGTTCGCCATTCTCGATGACCGGCTCGACCCATTCCCTGCGTATCCAGTCAGGCAGGTCTTCGGGCGAATCCTTTCGCTTGTTCCAGCGCAGGGAAATGGATGACAGCCCTTCCGGGCCGTCGGCAGCTGCGTCGATGCCCAGATCGGCAATGATGGTCGACGAGCGTCCGTTGGACTTGATGGCGCGTCCGCGCCGGTCGAACACAATGACGCCATCGGTGGTCCGGCGGGCGAGCCGGTCGACGCACTCTTCGAGCAGGCGGTAGCGGATGTCCAGTTCCAGCTTGGCGAGCCGGTTCTCGATGCGGCCCGCCGTCGCGAGGACCAGCGCGAGACTGAGACGGTTGTAGGACTCGGTCAGGGCCGACACATCGACGACACCGAGGATGGATTTGTCGTACGGGTCGCGCACCACGGTGGCCGCGCAGGACCAGCGCTTGATGCCGGCGCAGTAGTGCTCCGCCGAATGAATCTGCACGGCATGGCCGACAGCCAGCGCGGTTCCAATGGCGTTGGTGCCGCAGGCGAGTTCGCTCCAGTTGGCGCCGGACAGCAGATGCACGTCCTCCGCGGCGCCACGCGTCGACATGTCGCCTTCGAGATTCAGGATCGTTCCGCTCTGGTCGGTCAGCACCATGACCGTGCCGGTTTCCGCAAGGAAGTCGCGCGCCGCGGCCATCACCGGCGTGCTCGCCGTCAGCAGTTCGCTGCATTCGGTCTGCAGCGAGTGCAGCGAATTTTCCTTGATCGGCGGCGGCGCCTGATAGATCGCCGGATCGACGCTGGCGCCCTGACAGCGGCGCCACGAATCATCAATCAGGCGGCGCAGGGCATCCGCGCCGCCTTCGTCGCCGTTCAGGAAGCGTTCCCATGAAGCCATGACCTGATGATCGTTTTCCGGCTCGGAAAACAGCTGGGCTGAAGTGGCCGAACTCATGCACCTCCCTGTTGTGTCCTGAAGAACGACCGCATCCGCGCATGTCGGTACCGGTGCCACGAAAACAGCTGGCTGGCACCTTGAATCGGCGTCCCGGACGGATACGCAAGCGATGCGCTCACGACCCTCTACAATGATGCCTTATACCAAAGTACGACTGTCGGCACCACGCGCACAGCGGCTGTGAACGGGGTCCGGATATTGATAACAAAGGTGAAATGCATCCCGGCCTCATGCTGACCATGACGTCGTGCGCTCGCACTCCCTGCTCGAATACCGTTGCAACGCGCGAGGCGATTCCGGGCTCCCGGACCCGCTCGTGCGGACAGAACCTTCGGAGAAACCGATGACCTCAAGCGCTTCATCCACCGCCCGCACCGGCGGCGCCCCGGTAGACCGGATCCCGGTGAGTCTGCTGACCGGCTTTCTCGGTGCCGGCAAGACGACCCTGCTGAACCAGCTGATGAAGCATCCTGCGATGGCCGGCACCGCGGTCCTGATCAACGAATTCGGCGAAGTGGGCATCGATCACCATCTGGTGGAGAAACTCGACGACAGCACGGTGCTGCTCGATTCCGGCTGCCTGTGCTGCAGCGTGCAGGGCGATCTGGTGGCCGCACTCAAACAGCTGCACCTCAGAAGTTCGAAGCGCGAAGTTCCGCCGGTCACGCGGGTGCTGATCGAAACCACCGGTCTGGCCGACCCGGTGCCGGTCATCTACACGCTGATGGAAGAGCGCTTCATCGCCGCTCGTTTCGTGTGCGACAGCGTGCTGACCGCGGTCGATGCGACGCACGGTCTGGAACAGATCGACCGCCATCAGGAAGCGCTGCGCCAGATCGCCATGGCCGACCGCCTGCTGATCACCAAGGGCGACCTGGCGGGTGCCGACAGCCGAACGGCGCTCGACGCGCGGCTCGACATGCTCAATCCGGGCGCGCTGCGTCTGGACGTGCGCCACGGGCGGATCGAGCCCGACCAGCTGTTCGGCAGCGGCATCTATTCCACCACCGGCAAGCTGCCGGATGTGGCGGCGTGGCTGGGCGAGGAACGCGTTCTCGATGAAAGCGCCCGGGCCGCACACGCTGCGGCACCGTTGCGCTGGACCACGCAGCCGGCACCGGCGCGCGCAACGTCGGCGCGCCACGACGATTCGGTATCGAGCTTCGTCGTCCGCTTCGAAGCACCGGTTCCCTGGTACGGGTTTTCTGTGGCCATGGGCCGCATCCTGGAGACCTGGGGCCCGCGTCTGCTGCGGGTGAAAGGCTTGATGAATGTGGCCGGTGACGACCTGCCGCAGGTGATCCAGTGCGTGCAGGACGTGGCCTACCCGCCGCTGCGCCTGCCTGCGTGGCCGGCAGGCGGCCCGTTCGACGACCGTCACGGGCGTCTGGTGTTCATCACGCGCGACATCGGCGACGACGAGCGCGACATCATCCGCACGCTGCTTGCCAATCTTCCTCCGCAGGCAGCTGCCGCACGCGCAGTGGCCGCCAACCCGTTCATGGCGACGCGCTGCTGGCTGTCGCAGAGAATGCCGGTCGCGCCGGCCGGCGGCCTGCAGGCAGACGGCTGGGTCGTCCAGGCCCGGCGCTTTTCGGCCCGCCCCGCGCCGGTTCGCGGCGGCACCTGAAGCGCGTCAGGCCGGGCCGGCGAACCTTGCCGACAACGGGTCGAGATAGCGCACCAGCAGGTCGTGCGCGTTCTGCCCGAACAAGCGGATGCGTCCGGTGTTGTTCAGCATCAGCAGGCCGACGATGTGCGCGAAGATCGCGCTGGTTTCGATCACCGCCTCCGCTTCATTCAGGCCGAGCTGCACCAGCAATTCCTGGATCGGCAGCAGTGCGGCCTGCAACCGGCCATTCAGCTGCTGGTTCAGTTCGGGTGTCAGGCCGCGTGGCCGCGCGCCATTGAACAGGTAGAACCCGAGGTCCATGTCCTGCGGATGGTCGCGATAGAAACCGAAGAAGGCTATCGCCCGCGCGCGCAGCAGTGCGACGAGCGCAGCACGCTCGTCCGTCGCGGCAACTCCGCCCGCGGGCGTCGCATCATCCACGCACTGCTTCAGCCGCTGCAGCGACTCGCCGAGCAGTGCGGCGTAGATTTCCTCGCGGCTGCCGAAGTAGCTGTACAGCGCGCCGGGAGTGTAGCCGGCGCGCTTGGCGATTTCCCGCAGGCTGGCGCCTTCGAGCCCCAGTTCGAAGAACGCGGACCGCGCGGCATCGAGAATCAGCATGCGCCGCGTTTCGTTGATGGCCGCCTCGCGCAGCACGCGCGGTGCGTTCGGCGCAGGCAGCACCGGCTCGTCGTCCGGCGATCGTACGGTTGACTTGACCATGGCCTGATTTTAACCTGACGCAATTATTTGAACAGTGTTCAATCAATGGAACGTTCCACACTTCCCCTGCATGGAAAAGCGGCCCCCGCCGCCAACACCGGCACGCTGATGACAGGCCGGGACTTCCGCGAGTCCCTGCGCAAGCTTTCCCCCAGGGTTTATGTCGATGGCCAACTGCTCGATTCGGTCGTCGATGCACCGTCGATGCAGCCCGGCATCAACGCACTCGCGGTGAGCTACGATTTCGCGCACGACCCGGCCAAAGCGCCGCTGATGACTGCCGTGCAGACGCGCAGTGGCCGGACGGTCAATCGCATGCTGCACATCAACGAGTCGTCCGGCGACCTGCTGAACAAGCTCGAAGCAGTGCGCATCCTGTGCCAGGAAACCGGTTGCGCACAGCGCTATCTGGCGCATGACGCACTCAATGGCATCGGCCAGGCGGTGGCACGGCTCGACGACGCGCTTGGCAACACCGAGTACGGCGCCCGCTTTGCCGACTACCTGCAGCGCGTGCAGGACGAAGACCTGACGCTGGGCATCGCGATGACCGACGCCAAAGGCGACCGCAGCCAGCGGCCGCACCAGCAGTCGAATCCGGACGTCTACCTGCACATCGTCGAGCGCAACGCCCGCGGCATCGTCATTTCCGGCACCAAGGCCATCGTCACCGGCGCACCCTACATGCATGAGTTCCTGGTCATGCCGTCGCGCAACATGACGGAAGCGGACGCCGACTTCGCCGTGTGCTGTGCGGTACCGGTCGACGCGCCCGGCATCACCATCGTCGCCCGCCCCGCCGGCCGGCCGGGCGAGAAGCCCGAGCATGGCTCACCGCTGTTCTCGCGCCGCTACGGCCAATCGACCGGCGTGGTCATCTTCGACCGCGTGTTCGTGCCCTGGGCGCGCGTGTTCCTGGCCGGCGAATGGGAACACTCGGGCGCCGTCACCTACAACTACGCCACGCATCACCGCCACAGCTGCATCGCGGCGCGCGCCGGCTTCGGCGATCTGCTGATCGGCGCCGCCGCGCTGATGTGCGAAGCCAACGGCCTGGACCCGGACCGCAAGGCCAATCTGCGCGACCCGATGGTCGAACTGATCAAGATCACCGAAGGGTTCTACGCCTGCGGCGTGGCGGCCAGCGTCTATGCGGCGGCCGATCCGTACTCGCACACCTTCATGCCGGAGCCGGTGTTCGCCAATATCGGCAAGCTGCTGCTGTCCACGCAGATCTACGACATGCACCGGCTGGCGCACGAAGTGTCGGGCGGCCTGATCGTCGCCCTGCCCGGCCCGGACGAAGACCACAACCCGGCCACCGCCGCGACACTGGCGGAGGTGCTGCGTGCCAATCCGGACATCCCGTACGACAAGCGGATCGAGGTCGCGCGCTTCATGGAAGACCTGACCGCCTCCTACCAGGGCGGCTGGTATTCGCTGATCAGCCTGCACGGCGGCGGCTCGCCAGCCGCACTGAAGCAGGAAATCTGGCGCAACTACCCGGTCGGCGACAAGGTCGATCTGGTCGAGCGCCTGCTCGATCGCGGCGTGCTGGCTGACGAGAAGCGTTCGATCACGCGCAACCGGCAGCCCGGACGCTGTTGCGATGCCGGTTGCAGCCAGCCCGGTCAGGCCGTGATGGTGCCGCTGTCCGTCGCACGTCCGACCGATGACTGACGACCGGGCATAGCCCGATACAAGCCGCCTCCCGAAACGGCGGGAGGCCGGCGCAACAGGAAAGACCCAGCATGCGCATCAAACCTTGCGACTCCTTGCTTCTGGTCATCGACCTTCAGGGACGGCTGCTGCCGGCCATCGATGACGGCCAGACCGTTCTCGAGAACGCGACCTGGTTGGTCGACGTGGCACAGGCGATCGGCGTGCCGATACTGGCGACCGAGCAGTATCCGCAAGGCCTCGGGCCGACTGAAGCCGGTCTGCGGGCGCGCTTTCCGGACGGCACCATCGTCGAGAAAACGCACTTCTCGGCGCTTGCCGAAGGCAGACTGCTCAGGGCACCCGAAGCCGGACGCAGACAATGGATTGTCGTCGGAACCGAGGCGCACGTCTGCGTGCAGCAGACCGTGCTCGACCGGCTCGCCATGGGTCGGCAGGTGTTCGTCGTCGAAGATGCGGTCGGCTCGCGACGCGCCCGCGACAAGGCGCTCGCGCTGCAACGCATGCAGCAGAACGGCGCGGAAATCGTCAGCCGCGAAATGGTGGCGTTCGAATGGCTCGAACAGGCCGGCACGCCGTTGTTCCGCGCCGTACTGGAACGCTTCATCCGCTGACCCGAGCCGGCAGTGCGGCCGCCTCAGGTCGCCCGGACCGTGTGCGCCACGACGCACGGCAATTCGCCCGCTCCGGCCCTCCCTCCCCGCGCTTTTTCGTCCTCCCCGCTTCCCCTTCGCAATCCATCCCCCGAGCCTGCCTCGAACACGCCTTTATATTGCGTCGCAGCAATCACGAGGGATCGGACGATCGTCCGGATAGCGAACCATCGTCTGGCGTTCAGCGCATTCTCGCCATTTTCATCCCTATATAAATCAATCACTTGAAAATATACCGCGTGTGGCACAGCGCTTGCGTTGGTGCTGTCGGGAAGTCCACGTGTCACACGGGTCCCGTTCGCCGGCAGAAGACATTGATGCCGCGGACGGCCATGCGGCGTCGGTATCGATTTCTGATCTTCTAAAAGCGGTCTTGATCCACGAATGGATGGCGGGAGGTAATGGGGAATGGCAGTGCACATCAACATCGATAACGGTGGAACGCTCACCGATATCTGCATCATGACGGACGGCGTCGTCAAAAAGACCAAGGTGCTCACGACACCCTATGACCTGAGCAAGTGCTTCTTCGACGGCTTGCAGAAGGCGTCCGAAGTGATCTACGGCGCAGCGGACGTGAAGCGCCTGCTCGAAGAAGTGGACCTGATCCGCTACTCGACCACGCAGGGCACGAATGCCATCTGCGAACGCAAGGGCCCGCGTCTGGGTTTGATCATCGACGGCGCGCTGCGCGACCTGCCGGTCCGGCTGGCCGAGCATGACCCGGAAGTGTACGAAGCGCTGGTCGGCGACCGCGTCGTGTTCCTCGACAGCGCCGAAGTCACCGGCCCCGATGCCGAAATCGAAGTGGTCAAGGCGATCAACAAGTTGACCGCGATGGGTGCCAGTCGCCTCGTCGTGAGCTTCGACGGCGCCGACTTCATGGCGGTGGAAACCTGCTTCAAGAAGGTGGCGCTGCGCAAGTACCCGCGCCACCTGCTCGGCGCGGTGCCCATCCTGTACGGCAGCGACCTGTCCACCGATCGCGACATGGTTCGCCGCACCTGGACCTCGCTGATCAATTCCTTCCTCCATCCGGCGATGGAAGCCTTCCTGTTCAATGCGGAAAAGCGCCTGCGCGACTACCGCACGAAGAATCCGCTGCTGATTTTCCGCAATGACGGTGACGCCTCCCGCGTGGCCAAGACCGTGGCGATCAAGACCTACAGTTCCGGCCCGCGCGGCGGCATGGAGGGCATGAAGTCCTTCGCCCGGCTGTACGGCATGCCGGATGTGGTCGGCATCGACGTTGGTGGCACCACGACCGACATCGGCCAGTGCCTGGACGGCAAGGTCGCCGAGGTCCAGCGCGGTCACGTGGAAGGCATCAGCGTTTCCTTCCCGCTGTGCGAAATCATGAGCGCGGGCGCCGGTGGCAGTTCCATCATCAAGGTGGTGAATGGCCGTGTCGTCATCGGCCCGGAAAGCGTCGGCGCCGTACCCGGACCGGCGGCATTCGGCCGTGGCGGCAAGGAAGCGACCATCACCGACGCCAGCCTGCTGAGCGGCCTGTTCGACCCGAAGTCCTACTTCGGCGGCGGCATGGCGCTCGATCTGGACCGCGCCGCAACGGCCGTCCAGGTCAGGATCGCCGAGCCGCTCGGCGTCGATCTCGACGAAGCGCTGCTCAAGATGGAGCACGCCTACGAAGACAAGATCGCCGTCGAACTGCATCGCTTCACGAAGATTTCGAAGGACACCGTGATGCTGGCCTTCGGTGGCGCAGGCCCGCTGAATGCGTGCGGCGTCGCCGAAAAGGCCGGCATCAACAAGGTGGCCGTGCCGAAGCTGGCCGCCGTGTTCAGCGCGTTCGGCATCGGTTCCTGCGACATTTCGCAGCGCTACGCCGCGGCACTCAATGACCGCAGCGACAAGGCACTGGCCGCAGCGCTGGACGCACTGAAGGTCAAGGCATCGCGCGACATGTTCGCCGAAGGCTTCGGCGCCGGCGAATACGAGGTCGAAGCCTGGCTCGTGGGCGAGAACAGCGACGGCAGCGAAAGCACGCATGCCATCTCCGGCACGCCCACCCTGCCCGCCGCGCTGGCCAATGCCGTCGCGGTCGAGCTGCAGCTCAGAGCGGTCAAGTCCTTGCGCACCAGCGCGGCCGACACCGCGCGCTTCGTTGCGGGAAGCGCTGCCAAGGCCGACGGCACGCGCAAGGTGCTGATCCGCGACAAGGGCCGCGTCGACGTGCCGGTCTACAAGCTGAGCCAGCTCAAGGCGGGCGACCAGGCGGCCGGACCGGCCATTCTCGAAGAAGACTACTTTACCTGCCGGGTGCTCGATGGCTGGAGTTTCGTCATCAGCGACGCGGGCGACATCATGCTGAACAGGAAGGGCTGAAACAAATGAAAGTACTGATGACCGAATATCTGCGCATCGACCTGGACACCGAGAACTGGGAATGCCGCGTGTGCGACCACGTGATCGGCACGGCCACGAAGAGCTACAAGGAAGGTCTGCTGGTGCACAACCGCGACCCGCGCGAAATCCATCCGCCCATCCTCGACCCGGAAAAGTACCGCTTCACCTTCAGCCCCGATCCGGAATGGGTGCGCATCCTCGAATTCTGCTGCCCGTCCTGCGGCACCCAGGTGGAAACCGAATACGCCATCCCCGGCCATCCGCCGCTGTACGACATGGAACCGGATCTGCCCGCACTGAAGGCCCAGTGGGCCAGGCGCGGCGAGCAGAAGACGCCGGTTGTCGGCCCCGCAGTCGCGGCGGACAAGGGACACGGCCACTGAGCCCGGATGCATTGCCGGCGTGCAGGCCCGCAGGGGCTGCGTGCGTCAGTACGAACGAATTGAGGAGATAGCATGAGGCGCGTATCAGTTGATATCGGTGGCACATTCACCGATTGTTTCGTGGTGTGGGACGGCAAGCATATCGAGGCCAAGGCCCTGACCACCCACCACAACCTTGCACTGGGCTTCAATGAAGCCCTGAGCAAGGCCTATCACGTACTCGGTCTGGAACTGGAAGAAATCCTGTCCCAGGTCGACTCTGTCCGCTACGCCACGACGCTGGGCACCAATGCCCTGATCGAGCACAAGGGCCCGAAGATCGGCATGCTGGTGACCGCCGGCTTCGAGGCGACGGTGCCGCTGAGCCGTGCGCGCGGCTACGGTGAAGGTCTGGACAATCTCGGCCAGCAGGATCTGCCGAACGCGCAGCGCCCCGAGCCGCTGGTGCTGGCCCACATGATCCGCGGCGTGCGCGAACGCCTCGACTTCCAGGGCGAGCAGGTCATGCCGCTGGACGAAGAAGACGTGCGCACGCAGATCCGCGAACTGGTGGACCGCGGCGCCGAAATCATCGTCGTGGCACTGGTGAATTCGGTGGTCAACCCGGTGAACGAGCAGCGCATCGAAGAAATCCTGCTCGAGGAATATCCGTCGCACCTGCTCGGCGCGATCCCGATCATCCTGTCGCACCAGGTGGCCGGTCGCAAGGGCGAGTACGTGCGCGCCACCTCGGCCGTCATCGACGGCTACCTGCACTCGACCATGTACCACGCGCTGTCGGCGCTCGAGCAGAACCTGCGCGCCCACAAGTATGAAAAGCCGATGCTGGTGATCCACAACTCCGGCGGCATGGCACAGCTGAATTCGACCGACGCGCTGCAGACCATCCACTCCGGTCCGGTGTCGGGCATTGCGGCGTCCGAACACCTGGCCATGCAGTGCGACCTGGGCAATGTGGTGGCGACCGACATGGGCGGCACCAGCTACGACATCGGCATCGTCGTCGAAGGCGGCATCAAGCACTACGACTTCAACCCGGTCATCGACCGCTGGCTGGTGTCCGTGCCGATGGTCCACCTGGTCACGCTGGGTGCCGGCGGCGGTTCCATCGCCAGCTACGACCGCATGTACAACACGGTGAAGTGCGGCCCGGAATCGGCCGGCTCCGACCCCGGCCCGGCCTGCTACGACCGAGGCGGCATGAACCCGACCGTGACCGATGCCGACCTGCTGCTCGGTTACCTCGATGCGGCCAACTACGCCGGTGGCTCGATTCCGCTGAATCCGCGTCGTGCCAAGGCGGCCATCGAAGACGCGCTGTGCGACGACCTCGATTGCGAAGTGATCGAAGCCGCGCTGCTGATTCGCGAAAAGGTCGATGCCAACATGGCCAACGGGCTGTTCACCGAGCTGCGCGCCCGGGGTTACGACCCGAAGGAATTCACCATGCTGGCCTACGGCGGCAACGGCCCGCTGCATTGCTGCGGCATCGCGCAGAACCTGAACATCGACCGGATTCTGGCGCCCCCGCTCAGCTCGGTATTTTCGGCGGTCGGTGCCGGCAACATGCACCAGTTGCACATCCACGAACAGTCGCTCTACATGGTGCTGTACGACTCGAACACGCGTCACCTGTTCGACGACTACGCCCGCTTCAATTCCATCGTGGCCGAGCTGAAGGAACTGGGTACCCAGGATCTGCAGCGTCAGGGCGTGCCGCGCGAGGACGTCTGCCACAGCCTCGAACTGGACATGCGCTACGGCAACCAGCTGGTGCAGACCACCGCCGTCATCCCGCAGCACGAAGTACATGGCGTGAGCGACGTGATGGCCATCATCACGCAGTTCTCGAATGACTACGGCAAGCGCTTCGGCGAAGGCTCGCAGGCACCGGAAGCGGGCATCCGCATCAACACCATCCGGGTGGCCGCCTTCGTGCGTCATGAAACGGTGAAGTTCGAGAACATCAAGCCGGTCCCGGCCGAACAGCGCACCACACCGCCGGCACCGGGCAGCCGCCGCAAGTGCTGGTTCGTCGGCCATGACAGCGCCTTCGATACGCCGGTGTGGAGCCGCGATGCGATCGAGCCCGGCATGCAGATCGCCGGCCCGGCCATCATCGCCTCCGAAGTCACGACCTTCCTGGTGGATCCGGGCTGGACCTTCGTGGCCGCCAAACAGGGTGCGTCCTGGTTCCTGCGCGGCTGAACGCGCAGGCATCCCGATCAAACCCATACAGATGACAGGATTGAAAATGAGCGAAACAAGCACGAAGGTGGCACCGAAAGTGCCGAGCGCCGAAGAAGTCGCGCTGATCAAGAAGTTCCTGAACGACACCACGCTGTTTCTGGGTCCCGACCCGGAAATCATGCGGAACCATGACCTGATGCCGCGCAGCGCCGAAGAAGACGCGGCGATGAAGAACCTCAGCGACGCGCACACCGTGGCCAAGATCCGCGACCGCATCCAGGCCGGTTGCGACGAAGGCTACGAAATGGTCGAGCAGATGGGGGCCGCACCGGGCGCCAAGTGGGGCGACATCATCACCGGCGTGTATTCGGCGTCCGGTGACCTGGCGATCGCCAGCGCCGGCGGCGTGCTGATCTTCTCGGCGCTGGTGCACCACCCGATCAAGTTCATCATCAAGAACTGGGTGAACGAGCCGACGGTGGGCGTGCGCGACGGCGACGGCTTCATCCACAACGACTCGCGTTACGGCAACGTCCACAACACCGACCAGTCGATGATCCTGCCCATCTTCCACCAGGGCAAGCTGGTGTGCTGGGTGGCGTCCACGGTGCATGAGGGCGAGAACGGCGCGATCGAGCCGGGCGGCATGCCGTCGATGGCCGAAAGCCCGTCCGACGAAGGCCTCAAGATGTGCCCGTTCAAGGTGGTCGAGAACTACCAGATCAAGCGCGACATCCTGACCTTCCTGCAGAACTCGGTGCGCGAGCCCAAGCTGCAGTACGAAGACATGAAGGTGAAGCTGTTCGCCTGCCTGCGCATCAAGCAGCGCATCGAGGAAACGCTGAACAGCGACGGCCCGGAAGCACTGGTCGCAACGCTGCGCACGACGATGGAAAACGTCCGTGCCGAAGTGAAGCGCCGGGTCAGCGAATGGCCGGACATGACGGTGCGCACCTACATCATCCAGGACTCGACGCTGCGCGAGAACTGCGTGGTGAAGATCAACTGCAAGCTGACCAAGACCGGCGACCGGCTGATCTTCGACTTCCGCGGCTCCAGCCCGGAATTCACCAACCGCGCCACCAACACCATCCTGGCCGGCTTGAAGGGCATGCTGGCGCAGTGCTTCCTGTGCTACGTGTGGCCGGACCTGCCGCGCGGCCAGGCGGCGTTCGCACCGATCGAAGTGATCACCGATCCGCATTCGATCGTCAATTCTTCGTACGACGCACCGAACTCGCAGTCGCTGATGTCGATCTTCACCGGCTTCACCGCCGGCCAGCACGCGGTAGCCAAGTTTCTCTACAGCTGCCCGGAGAAGTACACCAAGGTGCACGCACCGACCTTCAACATGATCAACACCTTCATCTGGGGTGGGGTCAGCCAGCACGGCGAAACGCTGGGCAACCTGTGTGCCGACCTGAACGGCATGGGCGGCGGCGCCCGTTCCGACACCGACGGCGAACACGCCCTGGCTCCGATCTTCGCCACCATGGCGGACATCGGCGAACAGGAGCTGAACGAGGAAGACGTGCCCTTCCTGCAGCTGGTGTCGAAGAAGATGACGCGCGATGCCATCGCCCCGGGCAAGTACCGCGGCGGCCAGGGCTACACGATGATCGTGGCGACCAAGGACTCCGAACAATGGGGCTTCATGACCACCGCCCAGGGCGCGAAGATTCCGCCGATCCAGGGGCTGTTCGGCGGCTACGCCTGCGGCTGCTACCCGCTGTCGAAGGTCAAGGGCGTCGATGTCTACGACGTGCTGCAGAACGAACCGCACAAGTTCAAGCACTCGATCGAAGAAATCATGAACGACCAGCCCTTTGAGGGCGCCACCTACAGCACCTATCACATGGGCATGGGCTTCGAAATTTCGAAGCGCGGCGAACTGTTCATGATTTCGCAGGGCGCGGGGGCCGGCTACGGCGACCTGCTGGAACGCGACCCGGCCAGCGTGATCCGCGACATCGAAGAAGGCCTGATGTCGCAAGGCGTGGCCGAACGCCTGTACAAGGTCAAGTTCGATCCGGTGACGCTGGCCATCAACCAGGAAGCGACCGACGCTGCGCGCGATGCCGAACGCAAGGCACGGATTGCCCGCAGCGTGCCCTACGCCGAGTTCATCAAGAGCTGGAACAAGCCGACGCCGCCGACGCATCTGCAGTACTTCGGCTGCTGGGGCGATGACATCACCAAGCTCTACATGGGCAGCGCCGACAAGTTCCGCGACGCCGACACGCCGCGTCCGAACTACATGACCCACCCGAAAGACGTGCGGATCGCCGAACTGGAAGCCCGTCTGGCTGCGCTGGGTGCGATGGGGAGCGACAAGCAATGAGTCAGCGCCTCGCCGACATCCTGCCCGGTCAGCAAGGTGGCAGCGGCCTCAAGGTCTGGTTGAAGTCCTCCGCCTACACCCGGCGACTGCTGCTGGGTGAAGACGGCGATCCCTGGCTGAGCGGTGCCCGGTATCTGGCGTACTTCTCGCAGGCACAGGGCTTGTTGCGGCCCGACGTGGCGGTGGTGGAAGTCGGCGAGCTGTTCGATTCATGGCTGGTGCGTCACCCGGAAGTGCGCGCCGAACTCGGGTCGAAGAAGCGGCTGTCCTTTCCGTTGCGCAAGCTGCTGGAACAGGACGAGCCGCGCGCGCTGCTGGCCGAAATCGTGGAAGCGGTCATCGCCAATCTGCGCGGCCAGACGCCGCTGGTGCTGGCGATGCCCTCGCCCAAGCACTGGCTGTTTCACGCCAACGAACTGGCGGGCCGCACCGACATCGAGCTCGACCCGGACGGCATCGAGGATGCCGCGATGTACATGGCAGACCTGATCCGTTCGGTGTCCGCTCACCCGGTGGGCGGCATCCTGCTGGAGGAACACCCGGACGACGCCCGCATGGGCGAGACGGACGTCGAGCGCTATCGTCCGCTGATCAATGTCGCGAAACACTATCGCTGGTCCATCGCGCTGCGCCCGCAGGGCGATGCCCTGCTGCCCTCGCCTGCGCTGGCCGATTTCGATGCGGTGATTTCGCCGAGCCTGCGCGTGCCGGCACCGTCGTCTGCAGGCGTCGATGTCAGTCAGGCGCTGTGGAGCGGCGCTGCCCTGCCGGTACTTGAAGCCGGTCAGTTCTGTTTCGCCGACATTCCGGCGAGTCAGAAACCCGAATCCGTCCTCGAATCGCTGGCCGCGCTGCGCGCGTCGATCGGCGGCTGAACAACCGGGGGCACCCGGCCGGGATGTCCCCGCACACCGCGCATCAAGCCCGCAGGCCTTACCGGCCTGCGTGGTCGCGGTGCCTTACCACAGGCGACCGCGAATGCACGCCCGCCTGCGCCGGATACTGACCGGCGCAGGCAGGGCTTTTCACTTTCCGGATACGTCGACTTTCAGGGCTGATCCAGGCTGCCCGTCGCACGCGGCCAGGTCAGCGCGCGCCACGGCCGTTTCCTGGCCTCGATCCGGGCGGTGACGTCGAGCTTTTCAGCGCCGACCACCGCAAGCTGATGCGAGCGTCCGCAGCCGCCCGTCACCGCCCATCTGCGCCCATCTGCGCCCCACCAATCCGGATGAACAAAATAAAGCTGCCCGCACGCAGAAGATTCGCCCGCCGCGTCCGTTGACTCCGTGTCGAGGTCTTTCGAATTTTTCGTCAGGGAATGCACATGAACTTCATATCGCGCAGCATCCGCAACAAGCTCCTGGTCATCTGCGGCGGCGGCACCGCCGCGCTGCTGGTGGCCGCGGTCATCGGCCTCGCCGTGGAATGGTCGGCCATCGATGCCCTGTCGGGCGACATCACGCGGGCGCAGGCGCTGGCCGTGCGCGAAGAGACGCTGAACAAGCTGATGGTGATCGGCGGAGCCTTCGCCATCGTGGTTCTACTTGCCTTCGTACTTTTCCTGTGGGCCCTGCAGCGCACGATCATCGGCCCTGCACGACGCCTGTCGGCCGATCTCGAACGGCTCGCCGGCGGCGACTTCGGCGGCCAGGTGGCCTGCACCACACAGGACGAACTCGGTGCCATCGCGCTCAGTGCCGAACGCATCCGCAAAGACCTGGGCGCCCTCGTGTCGCAACTCAAGCAGTCGGCCCACTCGCTGGTCGATGCGTCGCAGACGGTCAGCGGCGAATCGCGCCGGGTGGCCGACGCCTCGGCCGCGCAATCGAGCGCGGCGAGTTCCACCGCCTCCTCGGTCGAAGAGGTGACCGCCGGCATCCGCGCCGTGGCCGCCAATGCCGGCAACGCGGCGCGCCAGGCCGACGAATCGCTGGACCAGTCCGCGCGTGCGCAATCGCACCTGACCGAGCTGCGAGAGTCGATCGGCCGCACGGCGAACGTAATGAACGAGGTGTCCGGTGCGGCCGCCGCCTTCGTCGACAACGCGCAGCAGATCACCCGCATGACGCGCGAAGTGCGCGAAATCGCCGACCAGACCAATCTGCTGGCGCTCAACGCCGCCATCGAGGCGGCGCGCGCCGGCGAACAGGGCCGCGGCTTCGCCGTGGTGGCTGACGAGGTGCGCAAGCTGGCCGAGAAGTCGAGCGCCTCGGCCGGCGAGATCGACACCATCACCCGCAGCCTGGCCGAGCGGGCGGCGAGCCTGGCGACGGCGCTGACCAACGGCCGCGAAGCCGTCGGTGTCGCCGAATCGTCGAGCAATTCTGCCGCCGGCGTCATCACCGTCGCCCACCGGGCGGTATCGCAGGCCGCCGACGAGGTGCGGTCGATCAACGTGGCGCTCGAACAGCAAAGCCGCGCCACCGGCGACATCGCCGAGCACGTGGACAGCATTGCAACCATGTCGGAGCAGAACCGTTCGGCCGGCAGCAACCTCGCCGCCTCGGTCACGCACCTTCAGGGGCTGGCAAACGAACTGAACGATCTGACCGGACGCTTCCGCCTGTAGCGGGCCGCCGGCCGGACCGTGCAAGTGCCGCTCAGGGCTGGTCGAGGCTGCCCATCGCACGCGGCCAGGTCACCACACCCCAGGGCAGCTTCTTGTCCTCGATCCGGGCGGTGACTTCGAGTTTTTCAGCGTCGACCACCACAAGCTGATTCGAGCGGCCGCACGCCACCAGGATCTGCTTTTCGTCCGGCGTGAAGGTGAAGTGCCAGCAGCGTTCGGCGGCGAGCGGCACGTCCTTGATCTTGGCGAAGGTTTTCGCGTCGAACACTTCGAGCGCCTGGGCCCGAGCGGTGGCCACATACAGCCGCTCGCCCTTGCGGTCGAAGGCCACGCCGTACGGCGTCTGGCCGGTCGCGACGGTCTTGATCGGCGTGAGCTTGTCGTCCAGCACCAGGAAGTTGTTGCCGAATTCCAGCGTGGCGATGTAGGTCTTGCCATCCGGCGACAGCTTGATGCCGCGCGGGCGGGCACCGTACTTTTCGACATCGACCTTCTTCACCAGCTTGCCCGACTTGATGTCGTGCAGCGTCAGCGTATTGTCGGCTTCGTTGGTGACCACGAGGCTCTTGCCGTCGGGCGAAAACTCGATGCCTTCCGTTTCCGGTCCGCCGACGATGTTGCGCACCACCTTGCCGGCCTTCAGGTCGACCACGGCGACCTGTGCCGGCTCCTTGTCGTCGTCATCGTCGTCGTCATGGCCGTGTGCGCCGTCCTTGCCACCGTTCTTGCCACCCTCCTTCTTCTCTTCCTTCTTTTCCGCACCCGGCTTGGGCGGCGGGCCGAGGTTCGCGGTCGGCTCGAACGACACGAAAGCCATGTCGCCGCGCACGCGCACGAATTCCGGGTTCTTGCCGATCCTGACGCGCTTGATGATCTTGCCGCTGGCCGTGTCGATCAGCGCGATGTCACCGGTTTCACGCACTGCAACCACCAGCGTCTTGCCGTCGTCGGTGACGCCCAGGCCGCGCGGCACCTTGCCACCGACTGCGTATTCACCGGTCACCTGCATCTTCGCCAGATCGATGATCGAAATGCCGCCTTCCTGATTGCTCACGTAGGCCGTGCCCTTCGCCTGCGCCAGACCGGCACCGGCAAACAACGAAAACAGTGCGGCAGACCACAGGCTGCGCGCGGCGAACATCGGGCGGGACATCATTTTCATGGGGTTACCTCCTTGATTCATTCTTATTGGACTGCTGTCGGCCACATCGAACCCAACGCGCGTGCCTGGCACCGGGACGACGTGATCGAAGCGCTGCAGTATAGAGACCGTCGAGCGGCCTTCGGTTCAGGAAATCCGCCAATCGGGGGCAGCGGGCGACGCGTATGCGACCCCGCCGAACGGGAAAACCTCCCGTCAAGGTGTCGCACCGCTGCCTCGCGGTACAAGGGAAATCATCCCGGTCGGCCCTCGACCCGGTCGGGGTAACACCGCCTGGCGCTCACCTGCAATGGGACCGGGCAAGGTGTCCGGCCGCTGCAGCCGGTACAATCACCGGTTTTCCGTATTCCGGGCCCGCACATCATGGAAGCAGAACGTCTCAACGCCATCGCCAATCATCTGACCGACCTGCAGTCGCGGGCCGGCGAACTGCGGAGGTACCTTTGACTTCGATGCCAAGGCATCGCGGCTCGAAGAGGTAGAACGCGCGCTGGAAGATCCGGGCATCTGGAGCGACACCGCGCGCGCGCAGGAACTGGGCAAGGAAAAGCACACGCTGGAAGCGGTCGTGCGCGCCATCGAATCGATTGACGCGCGGCTCGCCGACGCCAGCGAACTGTTCGAGCTGGCCCGCGAAGAAGCCGACGAAGACACCGTGGTGGCGATCGAAGCCGACAAGGCGAAGGTCGAAGCCGATGTGGCAGGCCTCGAATTCCGCCGCATGTTCAACAATCCGCAGGACCCGAATCCGTGCTTCGTCGAAATCCAGGCCGGCGCCGGCGGCACCGAAGCGCAGGACTGGGCATCGATGCTGTTGCGCATGTACGTGAAGTACTGCGAACGCAAGGGCTTCGACGTCGAAGTGATGGAAGAGTCGGAGGGCGACGTGGCCGGCATCAAGAGCGCGACCATCAAGGTGACCGCCGAATATGCCTACGGCACGCTGCGCACCGAAACCGGCATCCACCGGCTGGTGCGCAAAAGTCCCTTCGATTCCGGCGCGCGGCGGCACACCAGTTTTTCCAGCGTATTCGTCTATCCGGAAGCCGACGACTCGATCGAGATCGACATCAACCCGGCCGATCTGCGGGTCGATACCTTCCGCGCGTCGGGCGCCGGCGGCCAGCACATCAACAAGACCGACTCGGCGATCCGCATCACGCACGCGCCGTCCGGCATCGTCGTGCAGTGCCAGAGCGATCGCAGCCAGCACCGCAACCGCGCCGAGGCGATGGCCATGCTGAAGTCGCGCCTGTATGAAGCCGAGCTGCGCAAGCGGCAGAGCGAACAGCAGGCGCTGGAAGATTCCAAGACCGACATCGGCTGGGGTCACCAGATCCGCTCCTATGTGCTCGACCAGAGCCGCATCAAGGATCTGCGTACCAATTACGAAGTGGGCAACACGCAGGGCGTGCTCGATGGCGACCTCGACGGCTTCATCCAGGCCAGCCTGAAGCAGGGCGTGTGAAGTTGCTGAAGTTCCTGCTGTGGCTGGTGCCGCTGACGCTGCTGCTTGCACTGGCCGCCGTCATCGGCGCGGTGTCGCTGATGGTTGATGCCAATCCGGCACTGCCCGAGCCGCCGGCGGTATCGCCGGCCGCCGCCGAACAGCTGCTGCAGCAGCTCGCCCTGAACGACCCGCGCCGCCTGCGCACCGGCCAGCGCAGCGAAATCCGGCTCGACACGGCCGACCTGAAGCTGCTGGCGCATGAAGCGGGCCGCCGGCTGCCGGCGACCCGGCTTGATCTGCAGCCGGACGCCGGCGGAATGAACATCGCCGCCAGCGTCGAACTGCCGGCGATATCGCGCTGGGTCAATGTGCAGGCGCGCGTGGCGGTGTCCGACACCGGCCAGCCAACGCTCGACACCCTGCGCATCGGCCAGCTCCCCGTGCCTGACTTCATCGCGCAGCCGCTGGTGCGCCGGGCCGTGCCGAAGGCGCTCGAGATGGCCGGCGTCGGCCTCGATCCGCAGCGTTTCATCGACCTGCTCGACCGGGTGCAGATCAGCCCGGCGGGCATCGCATTGAACTACGTCTGGTCGACCGAACTGTGGAAGGAAGGCGTGCAGTCGATGCTGCCGGCCGGCGAAGCGGAACGGCTCGGCTTCTATCACGAGGCGCTGGTGAAGGTCGTGGTGGACATGCGCAAGGATGGCGACAGCGAACTGCTGCGTGCGATGCAGGCGCTGTTTGCGCTGGCCGAACAGCGTTCCGGCGATGGCGACGCCCTGGCGGAACAACGGTCCGCCGTGCTCGCTCTGGCGCTGTTCGTCAATGGCCGCCATCCGCGCGATCTGGTGCCGCAGGCCGCCGATTGGCTGCCTGTGCCGCGGCTGAGCCTGACCCTGCGCGGGCGGGAGGATCTGTCGCAGCACTATGTCGGGTCGGCCCTGCTCGCCCTGCACGCGGGCGCCGGCTGGGCCGATGCCATCGGCCTGTCGAAGGAAGTGCGCGATGCGCAGGTCGGCAGCGGCTTTTCCTTCACCGACCTGCTGGCCGACCGCGCCGGCACCCGGCTGGGCGAACAGATTGCCGCGGGCCGCGGCAACATCGCACAGCGCTTTGCGGCCGGACTGCCGGTCGACGACGTATTGCCGCCGCTCGACGGCCTGCCCGAATTCATGCCGGAGGACGAGTTTCTCCGGCGTTTCGGTGGCGTCGATGCCCCCGCCTACCAGGCCGTGATCGACGACATCGAGGCACGCCTCGCGAAACTGGAGCTGTACCGGTGAGCGCGGGCGATTTCCTGCTGGACCCTGCGGTGGGCTTTGCCGATTTTCTCTCGCCCGGCGTCGGTCCGGGTGACCTGCCGGAACTTGACCGGCTGGTGCGCGCCCGGCCCCTGCTGTCCGCCTTCACCACGCTGTTCCACGGCTCGGAAGCCGAGGTGCTGCTGCGCGTGCTGGTGCTGGGCGAAATCGGCCGCACTGCCGACGCACCGCGCTGGTCGCCCGAGGCGCTGCGCGCACGTTTCGCCTTCATCGACCCGGTCAAGCTCGAAACCGTGCTGCGCCGCCTGCGCGACCACGCCCTGCTGCGCGTCGTGGACAGCCAGTACCAGCTGTCCGATATCGGTCGCAACGCGTGCGCAGCACTGGCCATGCTGCTCGAACTGTCCGGCGACGAAGATGTGGAGCTGGGCTTTTTGACCGCACAGATCGCCGGCCTGCAGGCGGTCGATGGCGACACCGGCGACGCGCTGCAGCACCTGCTGGGCAAGCTGAACGATCTCACGCTGCACTTCGAGGACGCGATCGCCTCCGGGTCGGAATTCCGCATCATCGCGGCGCGCCGCCGTCTGGATGCCAACGGCCGCTGGCTGGAACGGGGCACTGCGCTGCTGCGCGACCTGCTCGCCGATGACGACCTGCCGTTCGAGCGTGCCCGTCTGGCACAGCGCATCGGCCTGGCGCAGTCACGTCTGGCCCGGGTCGACGCCTCCTTCCAGCGCGCCCTGAACAAGATCGAGTCGCAGCGCGTGACGCTGGGCGGCTCGGGCATTTCGTCGTCGGACGTCGCCGGCTGGCTGCGCCGGCTCGACAGCGCGGCGCTCGCCGGGCTGGCGGCCGACGCACTCGCACCCTGCCCCGATCTCACGCTGCTGGCGGGCGACCACGAACTGCTGGATCGCGCCGAACCCACCCTGTCCGCCGAGCCGGTCAGCGACATCGCAAGCGCGCTGCCGGCGCCCGACGACGCACCGGTCGCTGCCGCGCCGCCGGCGGAAGACCTGCACCTGCTCGAACGTTTCGCGCATCGCCTTGGCGCCCTGCCCGGCCCGGTCGCGCTGGCCGATGTGATTCCGGGCAGCGGTTTCGCGCAGGCGTCCTACCGCATGTCGCTGCTCGCCCTGCTGCGAGATGCCGGGGCCGGCGGCGACCCGGCGGTCGAAGCCGGCGACGGCCCGGTTGCCGACTTCCTGCGTCTGTCCGTTGACGTGCGATTCACCGAACACCTGCAATCGCTGGCTGACGACGACATCGCCGCGATCACGGTCGGCGAAGTGCTGCCGAGGGGCGCGTCGTGAAGCGTCTGCGCCCTGCATGGACGCGACAACAGCGGAGAAATGCTGCTGTTCCGACGATGTCATCCGCCCTGACCAGGCCCTGCCGCGTCGATCTGCGGCGGGTCCTCTGACCTGATGGATATGGAAACAGAACTTCGCACCCTTACCGCGCGCCTGCTGGCGCACCGCTCGATGCCGCGCACCGACCGGCTGGCGCGCCGCGCCCTGGTCGATGACGGCTTCCGATACGCGCTCGACCAGCGGCTCGCCGCAGTCGGCCTGCAGCTGTTCGACAACCCCTATGCCGCACACATCGCGGTCGGCATCGCCGACGACATGCGCGAGCCGGTGTTCGGCCAGACACGCGAATACGCCGCCAGCAATGTCGGGCTGATGCGTGACGAACTGGCCTGGCTGATGGTGATCTGGTCGCTCATCGTGCTGCCCAAGCGCGAACGCCAGGTCAGCCGGCGCGCACTGAACGACGAAGGGCAGGACGACATGTTCGGCGCCGAACAGCCGGTCGAGCATGGCGACGCGGTATCGGGCGCGCTCACCGAAGCTTCGCTGGTGGCCGACTTCGGTGCCCGGCTCGGTGGCATCACGAAGCTCAGATTCACACTCGGCAAGCTGTCACGTCTCGGATTCATCGAGCGGCGCAACGGCCTGGTGTTCGAAGGCCCGTTGCTCGACGTGCTGCTCGACTACCGCATCCTGGCCGACCGCGTCATCCACGGCACGCTGGCCGACGTGCTGACCGGCGCCGGCCACGCCATGCCCGAAGCGAATGCCTTCGAACTGGCGGCCGCAGCGGACGACGACGAGGCCGAAGCGTGATGCGCATGTTTCGTACTGCAGGAATGGGCCCTGTTCAGGACAGGGCCTGTGATCAGCCGCCTGCCGACGCATACAGTCCCGATCGCCTGCAGGGCAGGCTCCTACGAAAACCGCGATGTTGTTTGCGTTTCGTAGGAGCGGGCCCTGCCCGCGATACGCCCGTCGATCATCGGCAGGCGGCTCATCACCGCCACCCTCTCTGCCACCGCCCACTCCCTTCTCACGCACGCTGACGAGCACCCATGTTCCACATCAAGCAACTCGAACTGGTGCATTGGGATTTCTGGCGGCGCTTCACGCTGCCGCTCGATGCACAGATCATCACCATCGTCGGGCCGAATGGCTCGGGCAAGACCACGCTGCTCGATGCGCTGCGCACGCTGTTCGCGCTGCGCTGTTCCGGCAAGCGCGACTTCCGGCGCTACGTGCGGCGCGGCGAGCACGACTACGCATGGATACGCGCGGTCGTCGCCAATGTAGCCAGCGGCACCGGCAAGCGGCCGTTCTTTCCGTGCGTGCACGACGAAGTGACGCTGGCCTGCCGCATCAAGCGCGCCAGCGGCGACTGGACGCGCGACTACGCCATCCTCGACGGCAATGTCGCGATCGAAACGCTGGAATCCGGCGGCGAATGGACCGGCCTGCGCGACTACCAGAACCGCCTCGCCTGGGGCGGGCTGACCCCGGCGATCGCCAAGGTGCTGTCGCTGGAACAGGGCGACACCGACAAGCTGTGCGAATACTCGCCGCGCGCCCTGCTCGACCTGGTGTTCGACGTGTTCGGCGACAAGGAGGTGCTGGACAACTACCAGGCCGCGCGCGAGGAACAGAAAGGCGCCGAACGCGAACTCGAAGGCATCGGCCTCGACCTCGAACGGCTGCGCGCACAGGCCGAAGCCAAGCGCCTCGAAGCCGACAACTACCGGCAATGGAAGCAGCATGCCGACGAGGTGCTGGCGCTGGAAACCGAAATCGTGCCGCGGCTCGAAGTTGCCGAACTGACGCGCGACATGTCGAACGAGCGCGGCGACCTCGCCCGCCTGCGCGACGATCTGCGCTGGCTGGGCCGCGAACAGGCCACGCTGACGGCGCGACTCGCCGCGGTGACGAGCGAACGTGAAACGGCGGTTGCTGCACTGGCCGAGGTGCGCGCCGACGAGCAGCAGGCGGAAGCGCGCCAGTTGGCGGCGCACGATGCGCTGCGCGATGTCGAGCGGCTGCTCGACGAGGAACGCAAGCTGCGCGAGCGGGTGGCCAGCGAACACGGCGCCGATGCCCTGACGCTCGAAGGCGAACACGCCGCAGCCGAAGCGCTCGCCGCGAAATTGGCGGGCGACGAGCGCGTGCTGGTGGCGCATTTCGAAGACAAGGCCGAACAGCTGCGCGCTGCCCAGGAACGCCGCGGCGCGCCGGGCGACGCCGAGGTGAGCGCCTTCCGGGCGAAGCTGGATGAAGCCGGCATCGCGCACTGCGTGCTGTCCGACGTGGTCGAGGTGACCGACGTCGCCTGGCAGGCCGCGCTGGAAGCCGTGCTCCGCCCATACCGCCACCTCGTGCTGCTGGAGCGCGAAGACGACCGTCACGCGGCCTGGGCGCTGGGCGAACAGGCGCGCTTTCGCCACTTCATCGTCGCCGATCGCGAAACCGCGGCCGCACCGCGTGCCGGCTCGCTGGCCGAAGTGGTGCGCTTCGCCGCCGCGGTGCCGCGCTGGCTCGCCGACCTGCTGGGCCGCATGCAGCGCGTGGACAGCGCCGACGCCGCGCGTCACCTGCCGCGCGATACCGAATGGATCACCCGCGATGGCTATCACCGCGAGCGCCGCGGTGCACGTCACCTCGGCCGCCCGGCCGAATTCCACTTCGGCGAACTGGCCCGGCAGGCGCGCATCGAGCAGCTGGGCCGCGACATCGCCGGACTCGATGCCGCGCGCCGCGCGCTCAGCCCGGAGCTGGACCGGGCACGCGAACAGGTGAGCGCGCTGCGCGCCCGCCTGCTCGGCCTGCAATCGGCCAGCCTGCTGGCCCTGCGCAGCAACGAATTTGCGCAGGCCCGGACGGCGCTGCCCGGGGCGCGTTCGAGCAACGACCAGACCCTCACCGCGCGCGATGCCGCGCTGCGCGAGGTCGAGCGCCTGCGCGAAAACCTGACCGGCATCGACACCGAAATCGACCGTCGTCGGCGCGAGCTGAATGCGGTGGGTACGCGCCTGCGCGACCTGACGCAGCAACTGACGCCGCGCCGCACCGAACAGGCGCAGCGACTGGTGGCGCTGCGCGCCCGCCGCCGCGGCATGCCGGCGCACTGGCTCGACCCGCGCGAACTGGCCCAGCTGACCGAACGCTACGGCGACGCCCGCGCCGCGCGGCGCGAACTGGGTCGGCTGCGTGACCTGCTGGCGACCGGCGACTGGGTCACCGACCCGTCGGCGCTGACGCTGCGCGACCGGCTGAAGGATGATCTTGCGCGGCGCGAACAGGACTACGCCAGCCGCCAGGGCTACTGCGCCACCGCCCGCCGTCACACCGACGACGCCCGCGCCGCCTACATCGCCAAGCTGCGCGCCACCGTGCGCCAGTACGGCAAGAACCTGCGCGCACTGGGCGAACTGGCCAACGTGGGTGTGGACTGCGGCGCACCGCCGCTGGACAACGACGATCTGGCGCTCGCCCAGGCCGGGCTGGACGTGAGCTTCGACTTCGACCGCAAGGGCGCGGTCGGCCTGAACGACGGCGAAGCGTCCGGCGGCCAGCAGGTGATGAAGTCGCTGATCCTGCTGATTGCACTGCTGATGGATGACACGCGACCCGGTGGCTTCGTGTTCATCGACGAACCGTTCGCCCATCTGGACGTCGCCAACATCGACCGCGTCGGCCGCTTCCTCGGCGCCACCCGCGCGCAATACCTGATCACCACCCCGGTGACGCACAACGCCAACGTGTTCGCGCCCTCGCAGCTGACACTGGTCACCAGCAAGAAGTCACCCACCGAAAGCTGGGCACCTCCAATCGGCATCCTGAAGCGCGCGAAATGAAGCATAGCGACAGCAGCCGCTGCGTCACCGCAGTCAGGATCGAGATGGTCGTTGATCCACCCACGCATCGCCTGCAGAGGCAGGCCCCTACGAAAAACAGCGACAGTCTTGCCCTTCGTAGGAGCCTGCCCTGCAGGCGATCCGGTCTCAACGCACGCGACGTCAAGCGATCAACGTGCGCATCGCGGACGGGGTCCGCTCCTACGAAAAACGCCGCCAGTTGTGAAGTCTTCGCGGTTTTCGTAGGAGCCTGCCCTGCAGGCGATCCGGTCTCAACGCACGCGACGTCAAGCGATCAACGTGCGCATCGCGGACGGGGTCCGCTCCTACGAAAAACGCCGCCAGTTGTGAAGTCTTCGCGGTTTTCGTAGGAGCCTGC
>NZ_JAUYNV010000018.1 GCF_030698125.1 Methyloversatilis sp. | reverse complement strand
TCTGGTCATCAAGTACGGCACCAACGATCAGATTACCGTTCGCGAGTTCTTTGGCCCGGGCAGTCAGGACGGACCAGGTGCTGTTGAGCAGTTCATGTTCAGCGACAACGTCGTCTGGAATGCTGCCGACATCAGGTCCCGCGTGACGATCACCGGCACAAACGGCAACGACTACCTCAATGGCGCCTTCGACGACACAAACCGGATGTTTGGTCTGAACGGCAACGACAGTCTGACTGGAGGAGCGTTGGCGGACCAGATGGACGGTGGAAATGGAGATGACACACTGACCGGGATGGAGGGCGATGACACGCTCGTCGGTGGTGCGGGCAACGACCTGCTCCAGGGACGAAACGGCAACGACACCTACCGGTTTACGTTGGGTGATGGCGTTGACGTGATTGAAGACAATGACTTTACGCCGGGCAACGCTGACGTCTTGACTTTTGCAAACGTGGCCTCGACGGCACTGCGCGCAGTCGAGCGCAACTCGCAGGATCTGGTCATCAAGTACGGCGCCAACGATCAGATTACCGTTCGCGAGTTCTTTGGTCCGGGCAGTCAGGACGGGCCAGGTACTGTTGAGCAGTTCATGTTCAGCGATAACGTCGTCTGGAGCGCAGCCGACATCAGGTCCCGGGTGACGATCACCGGCACAAACGGCAACGATAACCTCAATGGTGCCTTCGACGACACAAACCGGATGTTCGGGCTGGAAGGCGATGACAGCCTGACTGGAGGAATGTCGGCGGACCAGATGGACGGTGGCACCGGCAACGACCTCCTACGAGGACTAGGCGGCAACGACACTTACAAGTTCTCGCTCGGTGCCGGCGTCGACGTCATCGACGATGGTGACTTTACGCCAGGCAATGTTGACGTCGTGACCTTTGCAGACGTGGCCTCGACGGCACTGCGCGCAGTCGAGCGCAACACAATCGATCTGGTCATCAAGTACGGCACCAACGATCAGATTACCGTTCGCGAGTTCTTTGGCCCGGGCAGTCAGGACGGACCAGGTGCTGTTGAGCAGTTCATGTTCAGCGACAACGTCGTCTGGACTGCAGCCGACATCAGGTCCCGCGTGACGATCACCGGCACAAACGGCAACGACTACCTCAATGGCGCCTTCGACGACACAAACCGGATGTTCGGGCTGGATGGCCATGACAGCCTGACCGGGGGCATGTTGGCGGACCAGATGGGCGGTGGAAATGGAGATGACACACTTACCGGAATGGAGGGCGATGACACGCTCGACGGTGGTATGGGCAACGATACGATGGCGGGTAACGCTGGTAACGATACTTTTATTGTCGACAGTGTTTTGGATAACGTCATCGAGATCGCCAACGAGGGTACGGACACGGTGAATAGTTCGGTGTCCTGGACACTGCCGTCACACGTCGAAAACCTGACCCTGACCGGCTCGGCCAGTATCAACGCAACCGGCAACTCGCTGAGCAACGTGCTCACCGGAAACAATTCGGCCAACGTGCTCAACGGCGGTGCCGGTGCGGACACCATGGCTGGAGGGTCGGGCAATGACACCTATGTCGTGGATTCGGCCGCTGACGTGGTCACCGAGTTCTCCAATGCCGGTACGGACACAGTGCAGTCGGGCGTCACCTATACATTAGGTGCCAACCTCGAAAACCTGACCCTGACCGGCTCTGCCGCCATCAACGCGACCGGCAACGCCCTGAACAACGTGCTCACCGGCAACAGTGCGGCCAACGTGCTCAACGGCGGTGCTGGTGCAGACACCATGGCCGGCGGGTCTGGCGATGACATCTATGTCGTGGATTCGGCCTCCGACGTTGTCACCGAGAACTCCAATGCCGGTACGGACACCGTGCAGTCGAGCGTCACCTATACGTTGGGTGCCAACCTCGAAAACCTGACCTTGACCGGTTCGGCCACCATCAACGCGACGGGCAACTCGCTGAACAACGTCCTCACCGGCAACAGCGCAGCCAACGTGCTCAACGGCGGTGCCGGTGCAGACACCATGGCCGGCGGCGGAGGCGACGACACCTACGTCGTCGATTCCAGCTCCGACGTGGTCATCGAGAACGCCAGCGCCGGCATCGACACCGTGCAATCCAGCGTCACATTCACCCTTGGCAGCGACGTGGAGAAACTTGTCTTGACAGGCACGGCCGCCACCGAAGGTCGTGGAAATGCGCTTGAGAATGTGCTGTCCGGCAACTCGGCCGCAAACACCCTCTACGGGGATGCGGCGGGTACAAGTGGGAATACCGCGCCGCTCACGTCACTGAGCGTGTTTGCCAGGGGCAGCATTGCGCTAGGCGCCGCGCCCATCATGGAGGTGTGGATCGATGGTGTGAAAGCGCAGACCTTCGAGGTCAGTTCGACCACGACCCAGGAATACGTCATCTCGGCGGCAAATCTGCCGGCAACCGCCGCGCATCGGGTCGACGTCGTGTTCACCAACGATGCGTACGACGGCGCAACGGGCCAGGACCGGAACCTGTATGTCGAGCGGCTCCGTTTCAATGGCAGGGATTACCTGACAAACACTGATCAGTTGTTGCTCGACTACGGTAACGGCGCCGCCGCACGGGACGGCATGAACATCACGCTTGCCACTTCGGGCGTCATCGCAACGAATGCAGCCTTGCGCTTCTCGCTGGACGGCAGCGACCGGCTCGACGGCGGCGCGGGTGCGGACACGCTGATCGGAGGCAACGGCGACGATATGTACTACGTCGACAATGCCTCGGACTCCGTCGTTGAACTGTCCGGCCAGGGCCTGGACACGGTCAAGAGCAGCGTCAGCCATACCCTAGCCGGGAACGTGGAGAACCTCGTGCTTACCGGTTCGGCGATCGCCGGAACCGGCAACGATCTGGCCAACTTGATCATTGGCAACGCCAGCAACAACATTCTGGACGGAGGCGGCAGCACGGATTCGCTGAGAGGCGGTGCCGGAGCAGACACCTTGATTGGAGGCTTGGGCAATGACCTTCTGGATGGTGGCGCAGGCAACGACATTTACCGTTTCTCGCGAGGAGACGGTCAGGACTCGATCTGGGAATCCGACACGACCGCCGGCAACCAGGATGTCATGAGCTTCGACTCCACCGTTGCGTACGATCAACTCTGGTTGAAGAGAGTTGGCAACAACCTTGAAGTCAGCGTCATCGGCACGACAGACAAGATCACCGTCTCCAACTGGTACGTGAGCAACCAATGGCATGTCGAACAAGTGGCCGCCAGCGACAAGATCCTCGTCGATACGCAGGTGCAGGCGCTGGTCGATGCCATGGCAGCCATGACGCCACCTCCGCTGGGACAGACTGCCCTGTCGGCGGCCCAAGTCAGTGCGCTCCAGCCCGTGTTGGCAAGCAGCTGGCAATAACTACCTGCACAGATTGAGGCGGCGGGACGAGCGCCTCAATCTGTGCAGGCGTTCGGACGGGCGCAGCCGTCGGGTGGCACTTCTTGGGAGCAGCGCGCGCAAGGTCAGTGCGATGAGTTTCAGGGTGCTTGCAGAAGTCGATTTCACGTGTTCAGTGGCGAAGACAGCACCCTCTGTTGTTCGCCTGCCCTTGCGGGTAAAACTCTTGCTTCCAATTCCTACTCGTGAGAAGGCGATGCTCGTCAACGAAAAGGGACAGGTCACCATCCCCAAGCACATACGTGACGCCGCAGCCGTTGCGCCGGGCAGCGAGGTGACGTTCAGCCTTGAAGGCAGCAAGATCGTCATTTCCCTTGTCGGTACGCGCGTCAAGGAAGACCGCCGCGATCAGCTCAAGGCCGCGGCTGCACGGGTACGCGGCAGTCTGGGTGCTGAATTCAGACCGATGGGCGCCGACGAAATCATGCGTTTCATCCGGGGCGACGACCCCGCCGACGGCGCCGCATAGTGGTACTCCCCAGCCTTTCCAGCTATGACGGTTCGGCCGGCGTGCTCGTCGATACGAATGTGTGGGTGGATTGCATAGACGATGCCAGCCCCTGGCATGAGTGGGCAGTGGAGCAATTGCAGCGCTGCAGCGAGCGATCCCCCCTGCACGTGAACATCGTCATCTACACCGAACTGCTGATTCCCGACCCGGACATTGGCGCGCTGGATGCAATGCTGGATATCCATGACACCTCGCGGACACCCTTGCCGTGGGCCGCGTCCTCCCTCGCAGCCGCTGCCTATGCACTGTATCGGCGCCGTGGCGGCGCCAGAGATACACCGCTGCCCGACTTCTTCATTGGCGCCCATGCCGCAGTATCCAATCTGCGCGTGCTGACCCGCGACCCGAAGCGCTACCGGAATTACTTCGCACGGCTCGAAGTCATTGCGCCCTGACCAGCGACTCACCGACCCAACCCGAGTGCATCGAACAGTGCATCAAACTACGTCGGGGACGCGGCCTTGCCGTCCGGCTCACGGTCTGTCTGCGCCGGCTCCAGATGCCCGGAAAACAGACTGGCCGCGATGATCATCGCGCCGCCGACCCACTCCTTCACGCCCATCGCCTCACCCGCCAGCCACCACGACGACAGGGCGGCGACGACCAGTTCGAACAGGAACAGTGCGATCGCGGCGTTGGCGCTGACGAAGGTGATGCCGTACTGCACGACCAGATTCACCACCACCAATACGCCGCCGAGGATGATGAGCACGGCCCAGGTTTCCGGGCCGATGGCGGCGATTTCGCTCAGCGGCGACTCGCCGCGCAGCCAGGCGGCGAACGGGGCGACGGCGATGACGCCGAGGAATACGGCCATCACCTTCTGTTCGATGGCGATGTGGGCGGTGCGCCGCACCATCACGTTCACGCCGGCAAAGCAGATGCCGGCGCCCAGCCCCATCCATTCGGCCGAGCCCTGCGGCCAGGGCAGGCCCAGTTCGGGTCGCCACAGCATGACGACGGCGCCGGCCAGCGACAGCGCGATCACGCCGGCACCGATGCGGCTCAGGCGTTCGCCGAGCAGCAGGCGTGACAGCAGCACCGTCCACAGTGGCGACAGGTAGAACAGCAGCAGCACGCGCATCACCTCGCCGTCGAGCGCGCCGAGCACGTAGCCGAGGTTGGTGCCGGCGGCAGCCAGCGCGAGCGCGACCAGCCACAGGCTGGGGCGCGTCCTGCGCAGCACCGGCCACAGCGGAATCAGGCCGAACAGGAACGCCAGCGCGTAGGTGATGAAGGTCGCCGTGACGCCACCCATGCCGGCCGCCTCGATGACGCGGTAGGGATACCAGATGAGACCCCAGACGATGCCGCCGCACAGCAGGGCAGCTGAAGGAAGGCGCCGCGAACGCGGCACGCGGGAAGCGAGCATGTGTACGTATACTTATATGGTGTGGGAAAAAGCCTGAAACGACGTCAAGCACGACGCCGGATTCTCGACGACCGGTGCGGATGCGCCCGGACACCCCCGCGAACCGATGGACCTTCACTCTGACTGACATGCCGAACGACACCCTGCCCGTCACGCCGCACCTGTCGCTGCTCCAGCCCTATCCCTTTGAAAGACTGAAGGAATTGACTGCCGGCATCAGCGGCCCGGCGCATCTGCCGCTGGTGCGCCTGTCGATCGGCGAGCCGCAGCATGCCACGCCGCAGCTGATCAAGGATGCACTGACCGGCGCGCTGGACGGCCTGTCGGTCTATCCGACGACGGCCGGGCTGGACGGGCTGCGCGAGTGTATCGCGGGCTGGATCCAGCGCCGCTACCGTTTGCCGGCGGTCAGCGCGGCGACCCAGGTGTTGCCGGTGAATGGCTCGCGCGAGGCGCTGTTTTCGTTCGCGCAGAGCGTGATCGACGCCAGTCGGCCGGATGCGGCGGTGCTGTCGCCCAACCCCTTCTATCAGATCTACGAAGGCGCGGCCCTGCTGGCCGGCGCGCAGATCCGCTTCTACAACCAGTTGCCGGACGATGACTTCGCCTGCAATTTTGACCGCATCCCGGACGCCGGGTGGAAAGGCGTACAGCTGATCTACGTGTGCTCGCCGGCCAACCCGTGCGGCAAGGTGATGACGCTGGACGAATGGCGCACGCTGTTCGAGCTGGCCGACCGCCACGGTTTCGTCATCGCGTCGGACGAGTGCTATTCGGAAATCTATTTCGACGAAGACGCCCCGCCGCTCGGCGGCCTGCAGGCGGCGCACGCACTCGGGCGCACCGGTTTCGAGCGGCTGGTGGTGTTTTCCAGCCTGTCGAAGCGCTCCAACGTGCCCGGTCTGCGCAGCGGTTTCGTGGCCGGCGATGCACGGCTGATCAAGCGCTTCCTGCTGTATCGCACCTATCACGGCAGCGCGATGGGGCTGGCGGTGCAGGCGGCCAGCGTCGCCGCGTGGTCGGACGAGGCGCACGTGCGCGACAACCGCGACCAGTACCGCGCCAAGTTCCACGCGGTGCAGCCGCGCATCGCGTCGGTGATGCATGCGCCGATGCCCGATGCGAGTTTCTACCTGTGGGCGCGCACGCCGGCCGCCCTGGACGACACCGTGTTCGCCCGCCGGCTGCTCGCCGAATATAATGTGGCTGTTTTGCCCGGCAGTTATCTGGCGCGCAGCGCCGGCGGCGTCAATCCGGGCGCCGGCTTCGTCCGCATCGCCCTGGTTGCACCGGGCAATCAGTGCATCGAAGCGGCCGAGCGCATCGTGCAGTTCTGCCACGCGCTCTGAGCGCCGGCCCGACTGCTCCGGTCCGATTGTTCCGGTCCATCGCGCCGGCCACCCATTCAGTATCTTTTTTCTTCCATTTCAACGCTTTATTACGGGACACCCGATATGCAGGCTGCTCAACAGATCATCGAAACCGCCTTTGAAAACCGCACCCAGTACTCGCCCGGCAATGCACCGGCCGAACTGTGCGAAGCGGTTGAATTCGTCCTTTCGCAACTCGACAGCGGTGCACTGCGCGTCGCCGAGCGCATCGACGGCGACTGGGTGACCCACCAGTGGATCAAGAAGGCGGTGCTGCTGTCTTTCCGCCTGCAGGACAACACGGTCAGCGAAGGCGGCGAAACCCGTTATTACGACAAGGTGCCGATGAAGTTCGCCGGCTTCGACGAAGCGGCCTTCCGTGCCGGTGGCTTCCGCGTGGTGCCGCCGGCCAGCGTGCGCCGCGGCGCCTTCATTTCGAAGAACGTGGTGCTGATGCCCTCTTACGTGAACATCGGCGCGTATGTCGGCGAAGGCACCATGGTCGACACCTGGGCCACGGTCGGTTCGTGCGCCCAGATCGGCAAGAACGTGCATCTGTCCGGCGGTGTGGGCATCGGCGGCGTGCTGGAACCGGTGCAGGCCAACCCGACCATCATCGGCGACAACTGCTTCATCGGCGCCCGCTCGGAAGTGGTCGAAGGCGTCATCGTCGAGGACAACAGCGTCATTTCGATGGGCGTCTACATCGGCCAGAGCACCAAGATCTACGACCGCGCGACTGGCGAGGTGACGTACGGCCGCGTGCCCGAAGGCTCGGTGGTGGTCAGCGGCAACCTGCCGTCCGCCGATGGCAAGTACAGTCTTTACTGCGCGGTCATCGTCAAGCGGGTCGATGCGCAGACGCGTGCCAAGACCAGCATCAACGAATTGCTGCGCGCCTGATCGGCGGTGTCGCTCGTCTTGACCGCGTGACCCTCACCCGGCGCTGCGCGCCACCCTCTCCCGCTGATGCGGGAGAGGGAAGAGGTGCGCCGCATCTCGTTTCTCTCCCCTCTCCCGCATCAGCGGGAGAGGGGCCGGGGGTGAGGGCAAGCGGCCAGTTCAGGACGGCGGCACAAATTGGGATGCATGATCTCGTGAAGCGCGCCAAAATACCGCAGCGCCATCGCTGCGCGGCGCATCGATGGCAACCGGAGGCAACATGATCCTAGACAAGCTGTTCCAGGTGATGGCGGACAAGAATGCCTCCGACATCTTCGTGTCGGCCGGCGCGCCGATCGCGATCAAGATCCAGGGCACGACGGTGCCGATCAACCAGCGCGTGATGGATCCGGAAACCATCCAGCGCATGGCATACGAAATGCTCACGCCGGAGCAGCAAGAGCGTTTCGAGAAGACACGCGAACTGAATCTGTCGTTCGGCCGGCGCGACCTCGGCAATTTCCGGGTCAACATGTTCTGGCAGCGCGGCAGCATCGCGATGGTGGTGCGCTACATCCTGGGCGACATCCCACCGCTCGACACGCTCGGCCTGCCCCCGGTGCTGTCCGAAGTCATCATGGAAAAGCGCGGCCTGGTGCTGGTGGTCGGTTCGACCGGCTCCGGCAAGTCGACCACGATGGCGGCGATGATCGATCACCGCAACCAGCACAAGTCCGGTCACATCCTGACGGTCGAAGACCCGATCGAATACCTGTTCAAGCACAAGAAGTCGATCGTCAATCAGCGCGAGATCGGCATGGACACCGAAGGCTGGGCGCCGGCGCTGAAGAACGCCATGCGCCAGGCGCCGGACTGCATCCTGATCGGCGAAATCCGCGATCTGGAAACGATGCAGGCCGCACTGGCCTACGCGCAGACCGGCCATCTGTGCCTGGCCACGCTGCACGCGAACAACGCGCACCATGCGCTGAACCGCATCGTCAATTTCTTCCCGCTGGAAAGCCGGCAGTTGCTGTTCCTCGATCTGGCGGTCACGCTCAAGGCCATCGTGTCGCAGCGGCTGGTTCGCAAGCCGGACGGCCGGCGCATGCCGGCGGTGGAAATCCTGCTCAACACGCGCCACATTTCCGAGCTGATCGACCGCGGTGAGGTCAACAGCGTGAAGGAAGCGATGGAACGCAGCATGGCGCCCGGCTCGCAGACCTTCGAGCAGGACCTGTTCCGGCTGTACCGCGAAGGCGAAATCACGCTCGACGAGGCGCTGTCGAATTCCGACTCGCCGACCAACCTGTCGTGGCTGATCAACAATTCGCAGTTCGGCGTGAACGAGCCCCCCAGGAACGACGCACCGAAAGCGGACGAACCCGATCTTGAAACCACGGTGCCCGGCGGCGCCTCGTTCGCCGAGTTTTCGCTCAATCTGGAAGATGGCGGTCGGTGAGCGGTTGCGGCGGCCGGCCAGCCCGGGCGTCGCCGATGACTGAGGTGGCCGCTCTCGCAGCCGACACCCTCGCGCTGACGAAGCAGCTGATCGCCCGGCCATCCATCACGCCGGACGACGCTGGCTGTCTCGACCTGATCGGTGCGCGGCTTGCCGCCATGGGCTTCAGGCTCGAACGCATGGACGCCGGCGGCGTGTCGAATCTGTGGGCGCGCCGCGGCGCGGAGGCGCCGGTGTTCTGCTTTGCCGGCCACACCGACGTCGTGCCGACCGGCCCGCTCGATCAGTGGCACAGCGATCCGTTCGTACCGGTCGTCCGTGACGGTCTGCTGATCGGGCGCGGTGCCGCCGACATGAAAGCCTCTCTGGCAGCGTTCGTGACCGCGACGGAAAGCTTCGTCGCCCGACAGCCGCAGCACGCCGGCTCGATCGCCTTCCTGCTCACGTCGGACGAAGAAGGCGAAGCGCTGCACGGGTCGGCGCATGTCGTGCGCACACTGGCAGCCCGCGGTGAGCGACTCGACTGGTGCGTGGTCGGCGAGCCGACCTCGGTCGACCGGCTGGGCGACATGGTGAAGAATGGCCGGCGCGGTTCGCTGTCGGGCGTGCTGACGGTGCGCGGCGTGCAGGGCCACATTGCCTACCCGCAGCTGGCGCGCAACCCGATCCATGCATTCGGCCCGGCACTGGCCGAACTGGCGGCCATGCGCTGGGACGACGGCAACGCGCACTTTCCGCCCACCAGCTGGCAGATGTCGAACATCAGCGCCGGCACGGGCGCGGGCAACATGATTCCCGGCACGCTGGAGGCGCGCTTCAACTTCCGCTTCTCGACCGCCAGCACACCGGCGTCGCTGCAGGCGCGCCTGACCGACGTGCTGGATCGCCACCGGGTCGACCACGACATCGCCTGGACACTCGGTGGCCTGCCTTATCTGACGCCAGCCGGCACCCTGGTGGATGCGGCACGCGCAGCGATCCGCGAGGTCACCGGTGTCGAGGCGACGCTGTCGACCACCGGCGGCACGTCGGACGGACGATTCATCGCCGATATCTGCTCGCAGGTGCTTGAAATCGGCCCCTGCAATGCGACCATCCATAAACTGAATGAAGCCGTTGCAGTGGCCGACCTCGAACCGCTGTCACGCATCCATCTCACCCTGCTCGACCGACTGATCGGTCACTGAAACCTGCCATGACTGTCACCGCCCCCCCCGAACTGAACACCGTGCGCGACTGGCTGCGCTACGCGGTCAGCCGCATGCGCGCGGCCGATGTCGCCTTCGGCCAGGGCTTTGTCGATGCCTATGACGAAGCCGCCTACCTCGTGCTGCACACGCTGCACCTGCCGCTCGACCGGCTGGAGCCCTTCCTCGACGCGCATCTGAGCGGCGCCGAATGCCGGGCGATCGCGCAGGTGCTCGACCGCCGCGTCACCGACCGCGAACCGGCCGCCTACATCACCGGCGAAGCCTGGCTGGGCCCGCTGCGCTTCAAGGTCGACCCGCGGGTCATCATTCCGCGTTCGCACATCTTCGAACTGATGCAGGACGGCTTCGAGCCCTGGCTGGACGACATGGGCGACGGTCCCGGCCATGTGCTCGACCTGTGCACCGGCTCGGGCTGCCTGGCTATCGCCGCGGCGCATTACTTCCCGGAGGCGCAGGTCGATGCCGTCGATCTGTCGGCCGATGCGCTCGAAGTAGCCGCATTGAATGTCGCGGAGCACGGTCTCGCAGACCGGGTGGCACTGCTGCACGGCGATCTGTTCGCCCCGCTCAAGGGGCGGCGCTACGACCTCATCCTGTCCAACCCACCCTATGTGACCGACGCCGCGATGGCCGCGCTGCCCGACGAATTCCTGCGCGAACCCGCGATGGCGCTTGGCGCCGGTGCAGACGGCATGGACATCGTGCGGCGCATCGTCGCCGACGCGCGCGCGCACCTGAATCCGGGCGGCCTGCTGCTGGTCGAGGTCGGCCGCAACCAGGCCGAAACCGAACAGGCGCTGCCCGACCTGCCTCTGGTCTGGCTCGACACGCCATCGGCCAGCGCACCGGTGTTCCTGCTGCGGGCCGAAGACCTCGGCTGATGTCCGGCCTGCCGACGCCTCCAGTCAAGCCGCCCGGCCGCACGCCGGGCGCGCTGTGGCGCCTGATCGCGCTGGCGGGTTTCGTCGTGCTGCTGGCACTCGGCCTGGCCGCACTGTCGTCGCGCAGCGACGTCGGCACGCTGCACAGCGAACTCGCCCCCGAAATCGCCCGGCTTCTGACGGCGCAGCGCACAGGCGAGATCGAGCAGCTGCTGCGCGGTCCGATCGAACGCGGTGTCATCACCGACGCGACCATCAGCGATGATCAAGGTGGCATTCTCCTGCGCATCGGCAATCCGGGTTCCGCCGACGAGGGCGTGCTGATCCGGGCCGACGGGCCGCTGCGGCACAAAACAGTACAGCTTGGCTGGCTGTCGATCGGCGCGCAGCAGACCGGCGCCCACTCACCGCTGCTCGCCCTCCTGCTGACCGCGGCCGCCCTCGGCGCGCTGTGCCTTCTGGTCATCCGGGGCGCGCGCCTGATGATGGAGCGCCGGCTTGCGCATTCGGTGAATGCACTGGCCTCGGCGACTCACGCACTGGCGGCCGGCACACCGCGGGCCGTCGCCGCGCTGCCCGCCGACGATGCGCTGGCACCGCTGGACGCAGCGCTGGCAGCAGCCGGCCAGACGCTCGAACGGGAGCGCGACCGCCTCACCGCGCAACGGGCACGGCTTGAACGGCTGGCGCTGTCGCACGACGAAGCGGAGTGGGAGTGGCAGCTCGACACCGGCGACATGTGGTACAGCGCACGCTTTCCATCGCTGCTCGGCTACGACGAGGACGACGGCTTCGGCCAGCAGTTCAACTGGACCACCGCAACCCATCCCGATGATGCGATCATCGTTCGCCGGGCGCGCGAGCGCCTCGTTGAGCGCGAGATCGAACGCAGCGACGACCCGATCCGCCTGCGCGCCCGCGACGGCACCTATCGCTGGTTCCGCCTGCGCGCGGTGGTCAGCCACGACACGACAGGCAAGGCGGTGCGCCTGTCCGGCACGCTCGAAGACGTGACGCGCGAGCGCATGACCCTCGATTCGCTGCGCGAAAGCGAGGCGCGGCTGTTCCACGCGGTACGTGGCTCATTCGATGGCGCATGGGACTGGGACATCGGCGCCGGCCGATACTTCCTGTCGCCGCGGCTGAGCGAGCTGCTCGGCATGCAGCAGTCGCTGCAGCCGCAAACCCACGAACAGCTGCTGGAAAGGGTGCATCCGGACGACTTGTCGCGGCTCGAACATGCGATCGACGAACACTTCCTGCGGCGCGAGTCATTCGACATCGAATACCGCATGCGGCACGAGGCGGGTCACTACCTGTGGGTGCGCGACCGCGGTCTGGCGACGCGCAGCGACAAGGGGAAGGTGCTGCGCTTCTCGGGGTCGATCACCGACATTACCGAACGCAAGCGTGCCGAACAGGCCACGCGCGCACTGGCCGCCGAAAAGCAGGCGCTGCTCGACGACGTGCCGGTCGCCATCGTGTACGCGCGCAACGGTCGCATCGCCGACTGCAATCGCCGCTGCGAAGAGATTTTCGCCTACCGGCGCGATGAACTGATCGGCAAAACCGTTGGCCGCTTCTTCCACGACGAAGACGATCTCGACGCCCTGCTGCACGGCGCCGCATCCAGCGCCCCGTCGCCGCACGCCCAGGAATCCGTCCTGCGCCGCAGCGACGGCAGCGCACTGCATGCCTACATTTCGGTGCGACAGCTCGACCACGATGTCCAGGCCGGTGGCGAGACGATCTGGATCTTTTCCGACGACACGGCCCGTCGGCGCGCCCTGGATGCGGCGCGGCGCGAGGAGAATTTCTCGGCCGCGCTGGTGCGCAGCATGCCCGGCGCCTTCTTCCTGCTCGACGCAACGGGCACGCTGCGCCGATGGAACGAGAACCTGCAGGCCATCACCGGTCTATCGGCGGCGGACCTGCTCGACAAGACAACGCTTGAGCTGTTTCCGCCCGAAAGCCACCGCCTGCTGAAGCGCCAGGCGCGCCGGGCACTGATCCAGCGCGACGCCAGTTTCGAAGCCGACCTGCTGGCGGCCGACGGCGAACCGCGTGCCCACGCCTTCAGCCTGTACCGCATCGACCTGGACGGCCTGCCGCACCTGCTCGGCACCGGACTCGACATCCGCGCGCAGAAAGATGCCGAACGCAGCGTGGTCGCACTGAACCAGCGCCTGGAAACCCGCGTGCGCGAACGCACGGCAGAACTGCTGACCGCCATGCGCGAGCTGGAAAGCTTCAGCTACTCGATCTCGCACGATCTGGCCGCGCCACTACGGGGCATCGACGGCTTTTCGCGCATGATCGAGGAAGACTATGCCGAAAAACTCGACGACCGCGGCCGCGACTATCTGCAGCGTATCCGCGCCGCCACCCAGCGCATGCACCGGCTGATCGACGATCTGCTCGGCCTGGCACGCATCACCCGCAATGAAATGAACCGGCAGAGCGTCGACGTCAGTGCACTGGCGCGTGACATTGCCGCAGAGCTGACGCGTGGCGAACCTCAACGACGGGCAGAATTCCTCATCCAGCCGTCGATGCGCGTGTATGCTGATGCGAATCTGCTGCGTATCGCAATGGATAATTTGTTGCGTAACGCATGGAAATTCACCGCTCGCCACGACACTGCACGCATCGAAGTCGGCAGCTTGCAGCGCGATCGGGAGCTCGTGTATTTTGTAAAAGATGACGGCGCAGGATTCGACATGCGATACGCATCCAAGCTTTTCGGGCCGTTCCAGCGTCTGCATTCAGTCGGCGACTTCACCGGCAGCGGGATCGGGCTTGCGATCGTGCATCGTGTGGTCCATCGGCACGGGGGACGGATATGGGCTGAAGCGGAAGTCGAACGCGGGGCATGCTTTTATTTCACGCTCGAGTCCGTTCCGACCGGAAACGGATGACCTTGGACTGGTTCTTATGGCAAGCGAACGCCCGATACTGCTGGTTGAAGACAATCCCGACGATGAAGCGCTGACGCTGCGGGCGTTCAACAAGAACCGCATCGCCAACGAAGTCATCGTGGCACGCGACGGTGTCGAGGCGCTCGACTATCTTTTCGGCACCGGCAGCCACGCGGGCCGTGACCTTTCCGTGGCACCGGCCGTCGTGTTGCTGGACCTGAAACTGCCCCGCGTCGACGGTCTCGAAGTGCTGCGCCGCGTACGCGCCGATGCCCGCACCAACCTGCTCCCGGTCGTCATCCTGACCACCTCGCGCGAGCAGCAGGACATCTACGAGGCCTACCAGCTCGGCGCCAACAGCTACATCCGCAAGCCGGTGGATTTCGAAAAGTTCATCTATGCCGTCGGCCAGCTCGGCCTGTACTGGCTGGTGCTGAACGAACCAGTCGATCCACCCGGAAACTGACGCGCATTCCAGAGACGGAATTCGCGTCAGCGTTCGTCAGCGACCGCATCGCGACAGGGTCCGCTCCTGCGAACGGCAACACCGTCGCGGTTTTCGCAGGAGCCGTCCCACGGTCGGCCCTGCATGGCCGACCGGCTCCACGGGCGGCGAGCCGTGCTCGCCGAAACCCCCGCTCCGCCCCCGCAGGCGATTCCGGTCTTCGAAAACGTGATGGTGCATGAGCAACGCGCGTATCGCGGACAGGGTCCGCTCCTGCGAAGGGCAAGCCGTCGCGGTGTTCGTAGGAGCCTGCCCCGCAGGCGATGCCGGTCTCCGATGACGCGACGCCGCGTGATCAACGCGCGGATCGCGGACAGGGTCCGCTCCTACGAACGGCAACACCATCGCGGTTTTCGCAGGAGCCGTCCCACGGTCGGCCCTGCATGGCCGACCGGCTCCACGGGCGGCGAGCCGTGCTCGCCGAAACCCCCGTTCCGCCCCTGCAGGCGATCCAGGTCTCCGATCACGTGACTTCGCGTGATCAAGGTGCCTATCGCGGACAGGGTCCGCTCCTGGAAGGGCAAGCACTGATACGGCTTTCGTGACGGGCCTTAGCAGCTCGCCCTGCACGGCCGGACACAAGGCTTCACGCCCGGCGCGAGCGCGCGATCTGTCGTGACAGCATGATCACCGGCAGCAATCCGACCGCGACGATGGTCAGCGCCGCCGTCGAGGCTTCCTGCAACCGTTCGTCGCTGGCCAGCGTGTAGGCCTGGGTGGCCAGGGTATCGAAGTTGAACGGACGCATGACCAGCGTGGCCGGCAGTTCCTTCATCACATCGACGAACACCAGCAGCGCGGCGGTCAGCAGGCTGCCGCGCAACATCGGCCAGTGCACGCGGCGCAGTGTGGCACCGGCGCCCAGCCCGAGGCTGCGCGCCGCCTCGTCCATGCTGGGCGTGATGCGCGCCAGACCGGATTCGACCGACTGCAGCGACACGGTCAGGAAGCGCGCCAGATAGGCATAGATCAGCGCACCGACGCCGCCGGTCAGCAGCAGGCCCGGGTTGCTGCCGGTCCACTGCAGCCACAGCCCGGACAGCACATGATCGAGCCGGGTGACCGGAATCAGGATGCCGACCGCGATCACCGCACCCGGCACGGCGTAGCCGAGGCCGACCACCGAACGCGCCAGCGCGACCATGCGCGAGCGGCTGCTGCGCGCGGCATAGGCCAGCAGCAGCGCCAGCGCCACGGCCAGGACGCTGGCGACGGCGGCCAGCGTGAAACTGTTCGCCGCGAGACGGATGAAGCGCTGACCGAACTGCGCATCCCCTTCGGACATCGCCCAGCTCAGCAGCACACCGGCCGGCACGATGAATCCGGCAGCCAGCGGCAAAAGGCACAACCCGGTGACCAGCCAGCCGGCACCCCGGCCCAGCGTGTGGCGACGGGCACTGGCGCCGGCACGACCGCTGTCATTGAAGCGCGCTGCGCCGCGCGTGAGCCGCTCTACCAGCAACAGCGTGGCGACGAAACCCAGCAGCACTGCGGCCAGCTGGGCCGCGGCGACACGATCGCCGAGCGAAAACCAGGCACGGTAGATGCCGGTGGTGAAGGTCTGCACGCCGAAATAGCTCACCGCGCCGTAATCGGCCAGCGTTTCCATCAGCGCCAGCGACACGCCGGCCACGATGGCCGGGCGCGCCAGCGGCAGCGACACGCGGAAGAACGCCGCCCAGGCGCCCTGCCCCAGCATGCGCGCGGCTTCGGTCAGGCCGGCTGCCCGTTCGAGCAGCGATTGCCGGGTCAGCAGATAGACATAGGGGTAGAGCACCGCAATGAACATGCAGGCGGCGCCGCCGGTCGTGCGGACATCGGGAAACCAGTAGTCGCCGCGTTCCCAGCCGAAGGTGTCGCGCAGCGCGGTCTGCACCGGGCCGACGAACTGCAGAAGGTCGGTGTAGGTATAGGCCATCACGTAGGCGGGGGTGGCCAGCGGCAGCACCAGCGCCCAATCCAGCACGCGCCGGCCCGGAAACTCCCACATCACGCTGGCCCAGGCGGTCGACACCCCGATCAGCGCGGTACCCAGACCGACCCACAGACACAGCCAGAGGGTACTGGCGACGTATTCCGGCAGCACCGTCGAGGCCAGATGCGCCCAGGTATCGGAGGTACCGCCGTGCAGCAGGTTGACCAGCACCGAAATGACCGGCGCCGCCACGAGCAGCGCAAGCAGCAGTGCGATCAGCGACAGCAGAGAGAGGCGACGCAGGTGCAAGGGGCGGTGTGTTGTGCGTGCAGGGGGCACTCCCGGAACAGACGATGCGCCGGGAGCGGATTCGCGGCATTATAATTGAGAGCTATTATCGATATCGGCCGGAAGCGGGTTTTTCCGCGTGACGGCATTCAGACTGCGATGCCATGCCACAACTAGTGCTTGATTCCGTCCGGATCGCCTACGGCCATACCGGAGTAGTACACGACCTTTCGCTGAGTCTGGCGCGCGGCCGCATCGGTTGCCTGCTCGGTCCGTCCGGCTGCGGCAAGACCTCGGTGCTGCGCGCCATCGCCGGCTTCGAGCCGCTGCAGGGCGGAACCATCGCGATCAACGGCGAAATCGTGTCGTCGGCCAGCACCCATCGCGCGCCCGAACGCAGGCGTGTCGGCATGGTGTTCCAGGACTTTGCACTGTTCCCGCATCTGAGCGTGGCCGACAACGTCGCCTTCGGTCTGACCGAAGGTTCGCGTGCCGCGCGGCGCGCACGCGCAGAAGAGATGCTGGCGGTGGTCGGGCTGGCGGATCACGCGGACAAGTTTCCGCACCAGCTGTCGGGTGGCCAGCAGCAGCGCGTGGCGCTGGCGCGCGCGCTGGCGCCTGACCCGGAACTGCTGCTGCTGGACGAGCCGTTCTCGAGCCTGGATGTCGAGCTGCGTTCCCGCCTGGCCATCGAACTGCGCGACATCCTGAAGGAACGCGGCATCACCGCGATTCTCGTCACGCACGACCAGCAGGAAGCGTTCGTGATCGCCGACGAAATCGGCGTGATGCAGGCCGGCCGCCTCCAGCAATGGGACAGCGCCTACAACCTCTATCACCGGCCGGAAAGCCGCTTCGTGGCCGATTTCGTCGGCCAGGGCGTATTCCTGCCCGGCCGGCTGCGCAGCGACAACGAGGTGGAACTGGAACTGGGCATCCTGCGCAGCGAGTTTCCGTTCGCCTGCGAAGACGATTGCCCGCGCTGCATGGCCGACAGTCAGGTCGATGTGCTGCTGCGACCGGACGATCTGGTGCATGACGACGCTGCACTGCTGCGCGCCGAGGTGCTCGCAAAATCCTTCCGCGGCGCGGAGTTCCTGTACACCCTGCGGCTGGCGTCGGGCCGGCGGGTGCTGTCGCTGGTGCCGTCGCACCACAACCACGCGATCGGCGAATTCATCGGCATCCGGCTCGACGCCGACCACGTGGTCGCCTTCCGTCACCCGGAAACGGCCACGGACCATCCGTGATCCCCTGGCTCGAACCCGGCGCCCCGTTTCCGCCGGTCGAACGGGCGCTGCGCGAACCCGACGGACTGCTCGCCGCCGGCCTCGAACTGACGCCGGACCGCATACTGGACGCCTACCGCCGGGGCATTTTTCCGTGGTTTTCCGAAGGCCAGCCCGTGTTGTGGTGGAGTCCGGATCCGCGCATGGTGCTGGCGCCGTCCGAAATCCGCATCACACGCTCGATGCTCAAGGTGTTGCGCAACCGGCCGTATGAGGTGCGGTGCGACAGCGCGTTCGAGGCGGTCATGCATGCGTGCGCCGCGCCGCGCGACGGGCAGGCCGGCACCTGGATCAGCGACGAAATGATCGAGGCCTACACCGCACTGCACGAGCGCGGCTACGCGCACAGTGTCGAAACCTGGATCGACGGCCGGCTGGCCGGCGGGCTGTACGGCATGGCGATCGGCCGCATGTTCTACGGCGAATCGATGTTCTCGACCGAGCGCGACGCGTCCAAGATTGCGCTCGTTCATCTGGCGCGCTATCTTGAAACGCGGGGGTTCGGGCTGATCGACTGCCAGATGAACACCGGCCACCTGGGCAGCATGGGTGGTCGTGAAATACCGCGGCGCGAATTCTGCCGCGTCATGGCACAGTGCATCGCTGACGGGCCGAAGCCCGGACGCTGGCCGACTGACCTGATTACACCTTACTTCCGTACCTGAATCCGTTCGACGCGATGGCGCTTCTCAAGGACCTTCCATTCACCTCGCTGCAGTTCTACGCCACGGCACCGTACGCCTGCTCGTACCTGCCGGGGCGCACCGCGCGCTCGCAGGTGGCGACACCGTCGAACCTGATCGATGCCCACCTCTACAGCGATCTGGTGCGGACCGGATTCCGGCGCAGCGGCGTGTTCACCTACCGCCCCTACTGCGACGCCTGCCGCGCCTGCACGCCAGTGCGCGTGCGGGTGAATGAATTCAGGTCCACGCGCAGCCAGCGCCGCGCACTGACCCATCACGCAAACCTGCAAACGCGCGAAGCGCCACTCGCCTTCCGCGACGAACACTACGACCTTTACCAGCGCTACCAGTCGAGCCGGCACAGCGGCGGCGGCATGGATCAGGATTCGCGCGAACAGTATTCGCACTTCCTGCTGCAGAGCCACGTCGATACGCGGCTGATCGAATTCCGCGAAGGTCATGCCACCGATGGCCCGCTGCGCATCGTCAGCATCGTCGACATCCTCGATGACGGCCTGTCATCGGTGTACACCTATTACGACCCCGATGTGCCGGGCGCCAGCTACGGCACCTTCAACATCCTGTGGCAGATCGATCTGGCACGCCTGCTCGGCTTGAGCTACCTCTATCTCGGCTACTGGATAGAAGACAGCCCGAAGATGGCCTACAAGTCGCGTTTCCAGCCGCTCGAAGGTCGCGTGAACGGCAACTGGCGCCTGCTCGACGACCTCTCTCCCGAATAAGGACGGCCGCTGGATTGCCGTCCGCTTCCACTTACGGCGTCCATTTCCTGCGCCTGTTTTCCGGATTTTTCCCATGCTTTATCCGCTGCTGCGGCCGCTGCTGTTTTCACTCGACGCCGAACGCGCCCACGACCTGACGCTGGGCACGCTCGCGCGCGCACCTTCGCTGATTCCGGCGCAGCACCTGCCGGCCCGGCCGGTGCAGTGCATGGGCCTGACCTTTCCGAATCCGGTCGGACTGGCCGCCGGGCTGGACAAGAACGGCGCCGCGATCGACGGGCTCGCCCGGCTCGGTTTCGGCTTCATCGAAATCGGAACGATCACGCCGCGCCCGCAGCCGGGCAACCCCAAGCCGCGCATGTTCCGACTGCCGGCTGCGCAGGGCATCATCAATCGCATGGGCTTCAACAACCTCGGGCTGGACGTACTGATCGCCAATGTCGAACGGTCGCGCTACGTGCGCGACGGCGGCATCCTCGGCATCAACATCGGCAAGAACGCCGACACGCCGATCGAGCGTGCCGTCGATGACTACCTGATCGGCCTGCGCGGCGCGCACGCCCACGCGAGCTACATCACGGTCAACATTTCCAGCCCCAACACGAAAAATCTGCGCCAGCTGCAAGGCAGTGACGAATTGAACGCGCTGCTCGGCGCGCTCGACACCGAGCGGAAGACACTGGATGCCGGGGCCGGCCGGCGCGTGCCACTGGCGCTGAAGATCGCGCCCGACCTCGACGAGGCGCAGATTGATGCCATCGCCGATGCCGCGGTGCGCCACCACATCGACGCACTGATCGCGACCAATACCACGCTGTCGCGAGAAGGCGTCGAAACGCTGCCGCACGGTGCGGAAACCGGCGGCCTGTCCGGCGCGCCGGTACGCAGCCGCTCCACTGCCGTGCTGGCCGCACTGTCGCAGCGGCTGGCCGGCCGCGTGGCGCTGATCGGCGTCGGCGGCATCACCGAAGGCCACCATGCGCGCGAAAAAATCGACGCCGGCGCGCAGCTGGTACAGCTCTACAGCGGCCTGATCTATCGCGGTCCGGCACTGGTGGCCGAGGCGGCGGCAGCGCTGCGCTGACGCCATCACAACCGGGAGTTTTTCCCGAGCGCGGCGTTCGCGATCCGTGTCGTCCGGCAGCTCCAGCCCACATCCAGTCGCCCTCTGCGGCACGCCGACGGTCCGCCGCGCACGGATGCGAGCGCATCACAAGCGCGGCCAATTGAAGTAAAGTCCGCGGCTGCCTCGCAGTTCGACGCTTTCGACACGCCCGGGCCCTGTCTGCACGCAACAGATGAATCCAGACTCGCTTCTTCGCCCGCCCTACATCGCCTATTTCCGGGATTTTTCCGGCCTGCGCTCACCGTTCTGGATTGCGGCGCTGGTCCTGTCCGTCCTGTTTCATGCGTATGTCGTGTGGCAGGCGTCGCGCTACACCCCCGAACCGCCCGATGTCGAGGAAGTCCGGGTCGATGTGCGCATGGTCGAGCCGCCCCCGCCTCCTCCGCCCCCCCCACCGCCGGTAGTGGTCGTGCCGCCGCCCCCACCGCCACCGCCGCCAAAGCCGCTCCCCAAGCCGCCGAAGGAGCTGCCGCGCCAGCCGCCACCGCCAGTGCTCGCCGCGCCGCAGGCCCCGGCAGCGCCCGAGGAGCGCGTGGTGCCCGTGCAGCCCGAGCCGGCGCCGCTGCCGCCTATCGACGTGCCGCCACCGCCTCCTGCGCCCCCGGCTCCGCCGCCACCGGTTGCGGTGCCGCCCGTTCCGGCCGCGCCGGTCGAAAATCTGGATGCGCTGATAAGCGGATTCGGGCGCGATCTGTCGCGTGCCTTCGAAGCGAACAAGGTCTATCCGCGTGTCGCACAGATGCGCAACATCCAGGGCAAGCTCAAGCTGAAGTTCGTTTTTGCGAACGGCGAGCTGACGGACGTCACGGTCGCGGAAAGCAGCGGACAGAAGTTGCTGGACGACGCCGCCCTCGCCGCCGGGCGCAAGCTCGAGCTGCCGGCACTGCTCGGCCGGCTGTCGCGCGAGCCCTTCAGCATCGTGCTGCCGGTCGACTACAGCCTCAAGTGACGGTGCAGCCTCAAACCCGGTAGTAGTCGCGATACCAGCGCACGAAGCGCGCCACGCCTTCGCCGATCGGTGTGCCCGGCATGAAGCCGGTCCACTCGGTCAGTTCCGACACGTCGGCATAGGTCGCCGGTACATCGCCCGGCTGCATCGGCAGCAGATTCTTCTGCGCCGTGACACCGGTCGCCTCCTCGATGGCTGCGATGAAATCCATCAGCAGCACCGGCCCCTGATTGCCGATGTTGAACACCCGGTAAGGCGCACGTGAATGGCCCGGATGCGGCGCCAGCGGATCGAATGACGGATCCGCTTCGGCGGTGTGGTCAAGCGTGCGGATGACCCCTTCGGCGATATCGTCGACGTACGTGAAGTCGCGCTGCATCCGTCCGTGATTGAACACATCAATCGGCCGGCCTTCGAGAATGGCGCGGGTGAACAAAAACAGCGCCATGTCCGGGCGGCCCCACGGCCCGTACACCGTGAAGAAGCGCAGTCCGGTCGTCGGCAGGCCGTACAGGTGGCTGTAGGTGTGCGCCATCAGCTCGTTGGCCTTCTTGGTCGCGGCATACAGGCTGACCGGGTGATCGACGCTGTCGGCTTCCGAAAACGGCATCTTCTCGTTGCCGCCATAGACGCTGGAACTGCTGGCATAGACCAGATGCGCGACGCCGGCGTGCCGACAACCTTCGAGCACGTTCATGAAGCCGACGATGTTGGCGTCGATGTAGGCATCCGGATTCTGCAGCGAATAGCGCACGCCGGCCTGGGCGGCCAGATGCACGACGCGATCGAAGCCCTCCGCCGCGAACAGTGCTGCCATGCCCGGGCGGTCCTCGACGCCCATCTTCACGAAGCGGAACGCCGGATGCGGCGTCAGCCGCGCCAGCCGGGCTTCCTTCAGCCGCACGTCGTAGTAGTCGTTCAGGTTGTCCAGCCCGACCACCTCGTCGCCGCGTTCGAGCAGGCGCTGCGCGACATGCATGCCGATGAAACCGGCTGCGCCGGTCAGAAGGACTTTCATCAGCGTGCGCTCACGGCCTGCCGATCGCCGAGTACTCGATGCCGAAGCTGCGCGGCACGTCCGGTTCGTACAGATTGCGCCCGTCGAAGATCACCGGCTGCTTGAGCATCGTGCGGATCCGTTCGAAATCCGGGCTGCGGAATTCCTTCCACTCGGTCACGATCACCAGCGCGTCAGCCCCTTCCAGCGCGTCCATCGGCTTGTCGGCGTAGGTCAGCCGCGGCTCATCACCGTAAATGCGCTGTGTCTCCGTCATCGCGACCGGGTCGTACGCGGTCACCGTGGCACCCCGACTGAACAGCTCGCCGATGATCACCCGGCTCGGTGCTTCGCGCATGTCGTCGGTGTTCGGCTTGAACGCCAGGCCCCACAGCGCGAAGCGACGACCCGACAGGTCTTCGCCGAATCTCGCGACGATCTTGTCGACCAGCACCATCTTCTGCGCATCGTTGGCGTCTTCGACCGCCTGCAGCACCTTCAGGTCCTGACCCGCATCACGCGCAGTGCGGATCAGCGCCTTCACGTCCTTCGGGAAGCAGCTGCCGCCGTAGCCGCAGCCGGCGTACAGGAAGTGGTAGCCGATGCGCGGGTCACTGCCGATGCCCTGGCGCACCATTTCGATGTCCGCGCCCATGCGGTCGGCCAGCAGCGCCAGCTCGTTCATGAAGCTGATCCGCGTGGCCAGCATCGCGTTGGCCGCGTACTTGGTCAGTTCGGCGCTGCGCACGTCCATCACCACCAGCTTGTCGCGGTTGCGCTGGAACGGCGCGTACAGCGCGCGCATCAGATGAATCGCGCGATCGTCGTCGGCGCCGACGACGATGCGGTCCGGCCGCATGAAGTCTTCCACCGCAGCACCTTCCTTCAGGAACTCCGGGTTGGACACCACGGCGAATTCCATGTCCTGGCCGCGCTTGCCCAACTCGTCGGCGATCGCCGCCTTGACCTTGTCGGCCGTGCCCACCGGCACCGTGCTCTTGTCGACCACCACCTTGTAGTCGGTCATCAGCCGGCCGATGTTGCGCGCCGCCGCCAGCACGTACTGCAGGTCGGCCGAGCCGTCTTCGTCCGGCGGCGTGCCCACGGCGATGAACTGGATCGTGCCGAAGCGCACTGCCTCGGCCACGTCGGTCGTGAAGTGCAGACGCCCGGCTTCCACGTTTCGCGCCACCACCGCATCGAGCCCCGGCTCATGGATCGGAATGCCACCCTCTTTCAGGATGCGGATCTTCTCCGGATCAAGGTCCAGGCACAGCACGTCGTTGCCCATCTCGGCCATGCAGGCCCCGGACACAAGGCCCACGTAGCCGGTGCCGATTACGGTGATTTTCATTCAGGACATCCGGCAAAAAATAAAATCGTTTGCAAATCAACAGGTGACGCGGTCATTCGGCGTCGAGCGCGGCCAGCAGCGCCTGCAACGTCGCTTCGCCCAGCCGCCTGCTGCGCGCCGCGGACCAGCCGAACAGCCCGTCCGGCAGGTTGGCGTTGTCCTTGAACGGCATTTCGAGCGTCAGCGACAGGCACCCGAACTGGTCAAACACCCATTTCGAAGCCAGCGTCAGCATGTCGTCGCTGAAGCGATCCGGCGCATAACCCCGCTCGGTCTGGAAGTCCGGCGTCACCGCACGCAAGGTGTCCGAAAAACGCAGTTCGGTCCGGGCGTGTGCATCGGTGAAGCCCGGCACCATACCGTTGCCGTCGATAAAGACGAACGGTAGTGTCTCGTCGCCGTGGATGTCGAGGAATACGTCTACACCGGTTGCCAGCATGCGCGCCCTGACCAGCGCTACTTCCGGGCTGTCGGCCATGTCCGGCTCGCGCCAGGCACGGTTCAGGTTGACGCCGCGCGCGTTGGTGCGCAGATTGCCGCGCACCGAACCGTCCGGATTCATGTTCGGCACGACGAAGAAGCAGGCGCGCTCCAACAGCCGGCGCGACACCGGGTCGGACGTGTCGTACAGCCGATCCAGCAGCCCTTCGACGAAAAACTCCGCCATGGTTTCACCCGGATGTTGCCGGGCAATGACCCAGATCCTGCGCTTGCCGGGCGCCGCACGGCCGATCGTGATCAGATTCAGGTCGCGCCCGTCCGGTGTGGCGCCGAGGTCGCTGACCGTGGCCACCGGCGAGGCATCTGCGGTGCCGAGCAGGTCGAGGTGGCGTTCCCACGGGAAGGGTTCGAAGTAGGCGAAATAGACGCTGTCGAAATCCGGCGTCAGGCTGAATACATAGTGCTGGCCGTCGTAATGGCCTGACTGCAGGCGGAACCAGTTGCGCCGGTCGTAGGACGCCACCACGCGGTAGCCCTCCCAACCGCCTGGAAAGGTGGCCTGCCCGGCATTCTCGAACACCAGCGTGCAGACCTGCGCGCGCGCGCCCTGCAGGCGGAAGTGAAACCACTGACGGACGTCGGCCGCATTGTCGTCGCGCAGCCGGAGTCGGATATTCGAAGGGTTCGATGCATCGACGACCTCGATGGCGCCGCTGTCGAACTGGCTGCTTATTCTGATCAAGAGTGCGCTCCAAAGTGATCCGCGGACGAGTATACCGGCCGGCTCGCCGGCCCGGCTTGGTAGAATCCGCGCTCAGCTTCCGGACCCCGATATGAAACGCACCCGATTTTCCCGCCGTGGCGGCCTTGGCCAGGACGCCGCCCAGCTCACCCGTCTCGCCGACGGACTGGCGTTGTCTGCCAGTCGTGTCGAAGACCGCTATTGGGAGTCGCGACTGACCGAACTGGTGGCCCGCCTGCTGGCCGACCGCAACGAAGAAACGCTCAGTGGCGCGCTCGATCATCTGTGGAAGGACAATCCGGCCGCCTATGACGAACTGGCCGACGCGATCGAGGCCGGCGTCGAATGCGGCCTGCCCGGCAAGACTGCGCAGGACTGGGACGCGGTCGTGTTCACCGCCCCGCTGCTTGCGTGGTCGCGCTTTTCCATTCCGGCCGGTCCGATCGCCGCGCCTCTGCTCGAGACGCTGCGCACCCAGCTCGGTGCTCACGTGATGAGTGCACACGCAAAGATCGCACTGGCTGATTACCTGTTCAGCCCCGATCAACTGCCGCGCGGCTATGTCGAAGCGCGCGACCTGAGCGACGATCTGGGCGAAGCGGCGCTCGCCGGTACCGACCTGAAACTCGAAACCGAATCGATGGGTGAAACCAGCAGCTTCCTGTCCGACACCCGCTACCTGATCGGTATCGCGATTGCACCGCGCGGCGCGGCGCTGTTCCGCTGGCAGGAAGCCGACGGTGCGCGCGAAGATGCGGTCAAGCAGTGGCAGACCCAGGGCGCTGCGGCACTGGCACCGATGATGCAGGGCTGCGCCTTCGAACTGCTCGCGCCGAATGCCTTCCATACCGCCTGCCGCGACGCCGATCGTGCCTCGCGTGCCTATTCGCTGCACGCCTCGGTGTCGTTCCTCGAAGGCGCGCTGAACATGAAGGCGAGCGGATTGCGCGCCATCATTGCGCCCTTCCACGACCAGCAGCTCGAGGAATACCGCATCAGTTTCACCGTCGGCGAGTCGACCGAAGTCGTGCATGGCGTGGTGTGGGCACTGCTCGGTGCAGAGGACGAGGAAAGCGACATCGTCGGCGAGATCGAAGGCGTGCTGCGCAGCTGCGGGGTGACCGACATCCTTGTGCTCGACCACCGCATGCCCATGGAGTACTGCGACGACTGCGGCGCCCCGATGTACGCCGATGCCGACGGCCAGCCGGTGCACGCCGGTCTGCCGGAAGACGGCGAACAGGCACCTTCGCACCTGCATTGAACGCCCTTGCATTGATGGCGGTGCCTGCCCCGATGGGGTGGTCATCGCCACCCCGGTCGTACCCTTTCTTTCCCGTCTGAAGCCATGTCGCTCGAAACCGAGGTCGCCCGCCGGCGCACCTTTGCCATGCCATCGCTCGCCGCCGTTCCGTGAGTCAGCAGGAACAAAGAAGCTACGATTCCGGACTTGCTCTCGTCGTTCGCGAAGGCGAAAAATCCGCCATAAGCCAAGGTTCCCGATCTGATGAGCGCGTTCGAACGCGCGGCGGGGGCAGCGCCGGGAATGCTGCGGACAGTTCGCATTACGCCGGGCAGAGGGCTTTACCACGCCCAACGGGCCGTCAGATCGCAGCCAAGGCCCCAGTCCCCGAGGACACGCAGTAACGCGACGTGATGTATGCAGCCGACTCAGAACGGAACGTTGGCATCGAGCATCGCTGGCGCGATTTCATCCGAGGCCGAGAACACCCGCTGGATTTCTTTGAGCTTTTCGAGCAACTCGTCGAAGGTGACGACGGTCACGTCCTTCGTCGAGTTCCGGAAAAGCTCTAGGGTCTGTTCTCAATTATGCCAACCAGACGAATGCGCAAGCGAGATGAACGAAGGACAGGAAGGACTGAGCGAGTTTGTCGTATCGCGTGGCGATGCGTCTGAATTGCTTGATGCGGTTGAAGAAGCGCTCGACCAG
>NZ_JAUYNV010000017.1 GCF_030698125.1 Methyloversatilis sp. | reverse complement strand
GGCAATGCCCAACAAGCACCCGACGACCCGCCCCACCTCCGGCTGAAGGACGACGTTGGGCATCGCCTGCGCCTCACCCCAACCTGCGACCGTACGGATTCACCCGACCGCGCATCCGCCGCGGACACCCGTAGGTTGGGGTGAGCCAACGGCGATGCCCAACAAGCACCCGACGACCCGCCCCACCTCCGGCTGAAGGTCGGCGTTGGGCATCGCCTGCGGCTCACCCCAACCTACGGCTGTACGGATTCACCCGACCGCGCAACCGCCGCGGACACCGGTAGGTTGGGGTGAGCCAACGGCGATGCCCAACAAGCACCCGTCGATCACGCCCCACCTCCGGTTGAAGGACGGCGTTGGGCATCGCCTGCGGCTCACCCCGACCTGCGACCGTACGGGATTCACCCTGACCGACGCGGCCTTGCGAAGCCGCAAAGATGGCCCTGTCGCGCGCGTTCCTCATTCGCCTGGCGAACCCATGCGGCCCACCAGTTCGCGCACCATCGCCGCCGCCTCCAGGTAGAGCCGGTCGGCCTGTTCCAGGTCGAAGTCGTCGTGCTGGCGTTTCTTCACGCCCTGTTCATGCAATCGCAGATGGCGGGTTGGTTCAAGGCCGCGCTGCGCGAGGCAATGGCGCACGCATTCGAGCGGACAGCCGTCGAGTGCCAGGATCGGCCGGCCGGAGCGGGCGATGCGCACCAGGTGCGGCACGTCGCCACCGACGCCGGCGATGCAGGACATTTCCGCCAGCCCTGACCGGTCGAGCCGGACGGCGATGTGATTGGTCATCTGCGCGGCGCTGGAACAGCCCGAACAGGCGTAGACCAGCGGCAGCTGGCGATGCGGTAACCCCATCAGAACACCCCCGGAAGTATCGAAGACAGGGCGGGAGCACACCCGCGCTCGACCACCCCGTCCCCAGCAGATTAAACGAGGACTTTTACCGTGGCGTTGTCGCTGGTCAATGGCGGGGGCGCCGTCAGGGATTTTTCGGTCAGCAACTTCTCGAATGCCTCGGTACTCAAGGGGCGATGGAAGTAATAGCCCTGGCCCGTCTCGCAGTGCCTGTCCTTCAGTATCTGCAGTTGTGCCCCCGTTTCGACCCCCTCAGCCAGTACCGTCATCCCCAGGGCGTGGGCCATGTCGATGATGGCGGTGGTGATCGAGCGGTTGCCTGCTTCATCGGCGATGGTGCGAATAAAGCTCTGGTCCACCTTCAGTTCCTGGATCGGCAGACGGCTGAGGTAGGACAACGACGAATAGCCGGTGCCGAAGTCGTCGATGCTGACGGAAATACCGTGCCGGGCGATGCGGGACAGCATGTGGCTGGTCTTGTCGAGATCGGCCATCAAGCTTCCTTCGGTCAGTTCGATGCAGATCGCCTCCGGCGCAACGCCATGGTTTTCCAGCAGTTCGCACAGATGTTCCACAAATTGCGGTTCGCGCATCTGCTGGGCGGCAACGTTGATCGAAATTCTCGGCAATACCAGGCCCAGACGGCGCCACAGGGCCATCTGCGCGAATACCTTGGAGAACACAATGTCACCGATGGTGATGATGAGGCCGGCCTCTTCGGCCACCGGAATGAAGCGTGCCGCCGACACTTCCCCCATGTCCGGATCGGTCCAGCGCAGCAGGGCTTCCGCCCCGACCATGGCACCGCTGGCCAGATCGTCCTGGGGTTGGTAGACGATGCGGAATCGGTCATGCGCAATGGCCGCGCGCAGACCCGTTTCGATGGACATCCGCTGTTGCAGGCGGGCGTTCATCGCCCCGGAGAAGAACTGGTAGCCGTTGCGCCCGCCCGCCCTGGCCGCATGCATTGCCGTGCCCGCGTTCTTGAGCAGGTCCGCCGCCGTGTCGCCGTCCTCCGGGAAGAGGCTGATGCCGATGCTGGTCGTGACGAACAGTTCCTTGCCGCCGAGGCGGAATGAAGCGGACAGGTAGTCGAGGATATTGGCCGCGCCGCAGTGGACTTCCTCGGCCGTCGCGCCGATCAGCACGATCGCATATTCGTCGCCGCCCAACCCGGCGATGGTATGAGCGTCGCACATGCAGCGCCGCAGCCGTTCGGCGATTTGCCGCAACAGCTGATCGCCGAGCTGGTGACCGAGCGAGTCGTTGATATCCCTGAAATTATCGAGATCGATGAGCATGACCGCGATCCTGCCCTTCAGCCTTGCCGCCTCGACGACACACTCGTGCAGGCGTTCCATCAACAGCTTGCGGTTGGGCAGGCCGGTCACGGCGTCGTGCGTGCCCATGAACTCGACATGCCGCTGCGACGCCTGGGTGGCGCTGTTGTCGCCGAAGATCGCGATGTAGTTCTGCACCTCGCCATCGGCGCTCTTGATCGAGTAGATGGTCAGCCACTCGAGGAAAATATCGCCATTCTTGCGGCGGTTCTGTATTTCGCCCTGCCAACGGCCCTGATCGGCCAGGCTGCGCCACATGCGCTGGTAGAACTCCTTCGAATGCAGGCCGGATTTGAGGATGCCCGGGGGCTTGCCGGTCACGTCCTCGATGCTGTAGCCGGTGATCCGGGTGAAGGCGGCATTGACGGTCACGATGCGCCCCTGGGCATCAGTGACCATGACGCCTTCGTCGGTCACCAGTGCGGCGGTGACCGTCGCCGGGTGCGGGCCTTCCGTGCCATGCAGGGGCTGGGCGATTTCGTTGGCCTGGGTGCAGATAGAGCGGATTTCTCCACCGCTGTCGCGAATCGGAAAGCGGACGGCGGCAAGCCGGACTGTCCGTTGCCCGAGTTTGAGTTCGTCGACCGATTCGCTGCGGCTGGACCGGCCGATCGCTTCGAGATCCTTCCGGTGCAGCTCGTGCGCAAGTGCAGCATCGAATATCTGGGCATCGGTCCGACCGAGGACGTCGGCGGATCGCACGCCGAACACCTCTTCGAAACACCGGTTGACGAATTCGTAGCGCCCGGCCATGTCCTTGAGAAAAACCAGGGAGGACGACTGATCCAGCATCGTCGACAGCAGGGCTTCCCGGGGCTCGTGCATCAGTTCGGGGAGGGGCGAAGCGGCGACGTCGGCGGCAGGCGCCGAAGGCGGGGCGGACAACGGGGGAAGCAGCGGAACGGATACGACGAAGCCGAGCAGCTTGTTCCCGCCGAGCACCGGTTCGACCCGGTTGGCCAGCAGCCACTCCGGCAACACACCCGGCAACGACCCCGGTGTTTCGACCGCGCCGGGCACCGGCATGCGCGTGCCGGCGCTCAAGGTCACGTCCCAGGCCGCCAGCGCGGCGGCCGCCCGTTCATTGGCTTTCACCAGATTGCCATGCCGATCGAAAACGATGACGCCATCGCAGGATGCCAGCCGCTGCGTGCTGGCCTCGAGCAGATTGAAGCGCCGCCCGGTTTCCAGTTCCGACAGCCGGTTTTCGATCCGTTCCGCCGTCATGGCCGCGAAGGGGAGGCTGTACTGGTTGTACGCGCTGCTCGAACCCGATATGTCGAGCACGCCGAGGATAGCCCCGTTGACCGGGTCGCGAATGACCGCCGCCGAACAGCTCCACTTCTGTATCCCTGCGCAGAAGTGCTCGGAAGCATGCACCTGCATGGGCTGCCCCAGCGCCAGTGCCGTCCCGATCGCATTGGTGCCGCTGGCCGACTCATTCCAGTTGGCGCCGGGAACCAGCCGGACACGTTCTACCGCTTCACGCAGGTGCGGATCGCCCTCGACGTCCAGGATCGTCCCCTCGGGATCGGTCAGGATCATGACCGTGCCCGTCTGCGCAAGAAAGCTGCGGGACTGCACCATGAAAGGCGCGCTGGCGGACATCAGGCGTTCATTGCGCCGGCGCAGCGCTTCCAGACCGCTGCTGTCGATCAGCACGAGCGCCTGCTGGCGCGACGGGTCAACCTGGCTGATCAGGCAGCGCCGCCACGAGGCGTCTATCGCGGCCCGCAATCCGGCGCTCGAGGAATACTCTTCGCCGCTTAGAAACTTCTCCCACGCACCCTTGATCTGCTTGTTGTCTTTCGGGTTGGACAACCAGCTGCTCTGAAGTGTCCTTTTCATCGCGTCACCCTCTCGCGTCACCCCATTGGTTGCACGCGTTCCAACGGCCGATCAGCCGACTGTAGTGACTTGGCTCGGCATGGCTTGTATTGCCAGTTTGCACCCGTATGGACACGCCGACGCGGAAGATGTTTATGGTTTGGGAACCTATCCACGGCTGGCCTTGCATGGCCAGCCGGCTTTGCGGGCGGCGAGCAATGCTCGCCGAAACCTCCGCTACGCCCCTGCAGGCGATCACGGCTTCGAAACACGTGATGGCGCGTGATCAACCGCCCAATCGCGGGCAGGGCCCGCTCCGTGGACATCACCGTAGGTTGGGGTGAGCGCAGCGATGCCCAACGACAACCTTCAACGAAGGCAGCGCACGAACGCGACGGCCGATGTTGGGCATCGCTGCGCTCACCCCAACCTACGGGACGCCTCGCGTGCAGACGCGGCAAAAGGGCGGTTGATCAGACGCCGTCTGGTATCCCGCCGCCCCATCGCGGACGGGGCCCGCTCCACGAAAGGCGCGTGGGTCCGCGGGTTTTCGCAGGCTTCCATGTCGTGGATCCGAACGTTCCGCCAGGGCGCTTCCCGCGCCTCGATCTGCGCCGGCACGTCCAGCTCCGGCTCGACCCGATCGACCCCCTGCGCGCCTTCCCCAACGCCTTGATCCTGTTCCACCCATGGGCAATCGTGCCCGGCTTGACGGCTGGCGCCGAACGGCAGTCCGACATCCATGATGGTATTTTCAACCTTTTGCGGTAGATCCGACCCTTTGCCGGAAGGGTCTATTTGACCGTCTAATTTCCATGCTGCTGATTGGAAACGATTTCCACTTCTGGCCGGATTCTTGCAAGTCTCTGTCTGATTGACCAACCCCACTTTGGCCCGCCGGTTGCGCCGCTTTCTGCGGCTGCGGCCCGTGGGCGTTTTTTTTGCCCGGAGTCATGGCGCTGCCGCGTTTCCAGCTCAAGCCACCGGGCACCGCAGCGGGTATTGATCGCCATCAAGCTTTCCGGTCGCGGCCGCTTGATTCCCGAAAATGACGAATCCCTTCGAGCAAAAGAACGACGCCCCATTGGCAATTGCCGGGGCGTGGCCGCAGCGGGCCTGTCCGATGATGTCTGCGGCTGACCACCCGGCCAGCCACTCATCCGCAACAGAAGAGGAGATTCGTCATGCAGTGGATCGATCCGGCTTACAACGACATCCGTCTGGGCTTTGAAGTCACCGCGTACGTCTACGTGCGCTGATGCAGCGGGGCGGCGCAAGCCGCCCTTCACCGACAAGGAGTGCCGGATGGACGACATCGCAGCTGCTGCCGGGCGGGCGCGCTATGCGCTGAACCCGATGTACCTGTTCCGCTGGGAAGCCACGCAGGACGCCCACGTGCTGCTCTACCCCGAAGGCATCGTGAAACTCAACCGCACGGCGGGCGAAATCATCGAACTGTGCGATGGCTGCCGGACGGCGGCCGGCATGGTCGAGGCGCTGCAGCAGCGCTACCCGGGCGACGACGGACGCGTCGCAGAAGGTGTTTACAAGTCGCTGGAGGTGTTTCGTGCCAAAGGATGGATCCGTCGTCAGGCTTGATGGGGAAGGCAAGCCCTTGTGGCTGGTGCTCGAACTCACCTACCGCTGCCCGCTGAAATGTCCGTGGTGCAGCAACCCGGTCGACTACGCCGGTGACGGCCGCAACGAACTGGACACCGCTGAATGGAAGGGCGTGCTGCGTGAAGGTCGCGAACTGGGCGCCCTGCAGCTGGGCTTCACCGGCGGCGAGCCGCTGTTGCGCGACGATCTGGAAGAACTGGTCGCCGAGGCGCACAGGCTGGGCTACTACACCAATCTGATCACCTCCGGCATCGGGCTGACCGAAGCGCGTCTCGCCGCACTCAAGGCAGCCGGGCTCAACCAGATACAGCTGTCGCTGCAATCGAGCAACCGTACGCTCACCGACACGCTGGTGGGCGCGCGTGCTTTCGACCTGAAGGTCAAGGTGGCGCACCTGATCAAGGCCTTCGGCTTTCCGATGGTGCTGAACGTGCCGGTGTTCCGGCAGAACATCGACCAGGTGAACGAAATCCTCGCGCTGGCCGAAGACATCGGCGTCGACTATCTCGAGTTCGCCAACATCCAGTACTACAACTGGGCCCTGATCAACCGCGACGAACTGATGCCCACACGCACCCAGATCGAAGCGGCCGAACTGGCCGTGCAGGCTGCGCGCGAACGCCTCGGCGAGCGCATGACGATCTACTTCGTCATCCCCGACTACTACGAAGAACGCCCCAAGGCCTGCATGAACGGCTGGGGGGCGATCCACCTGACGATTGCGCCCGATGGCGCCGCCATGCCCTGCCAGGAAGCGCGCACGATCACCGGGCTCGAATTCCCGAGCGTGCGCGAAAAGAGCCTCGCCTGGCTGTGGAACGAATCGCCGACCTTCCGCAAGTTCCGCGGCGACGAATGGATGAACGAGCCCTGCCGCTCGTGCAGCGAGAAGGAAGAGGATTTCGGCGGTTGCCGCTGCCAGGCCTTCCTGCTCACCGGCGACGCCGGCAACACCGACCCGGCCTGCGCGCGCTCGCCGCACCACCACCTGATCAGCGAAGCCGTGGCCCGGGCGCACGAGCCGGGCCGCACCATCCACCCTCTGGTCATGCGCACCGACGCCAACTCGCGTGCCCAGTCGCAGGTGGAGCCCGATCATGTCTAGGGGGTGCCGGCATGACACGTCCGCCGCCGCAGCGGCCCCGGGCTTGCCGGGTCGCCTGCTCGACTCCGCGCTGTCGGCGGTCTTCTTCGGCATCGCGCTGACCGGCCTGCTGGTCTGGCTGCTGAGCCTGCGCGGCTGAACGCGATGGACGCCCTGCTCATCGAAACCTTCGCCCGCTGGCTGCATTTCGCCAGCGCACTGGTCTGGATCGGCCACAACTACGCCACCGCGGTCACCCGTCCCCGCTACGTGCCGCTCACCGCCGCCGACCTGTCCGACCCGGATAGCCCGCGCCAGCGGGCGCTCATGCAGCGCGAGCACGGCACCTTCCGCTACGCCTCGCTGACCGCGCTGGCGAGCGGCCTCGCCATCCTGTGGGAACGCGGCTGGCTGGCCGATACGCTGGCCCTGCAGGGACACCTGGCGCCGCTGGGCATCGGCATCTGGATCGCCTGCATCATGGTGTGCAATCTGTGGTTCGTGCTCTGGCCGCACCAGAAGCGGGTGCTCGGTTTCATTCCGGCGCCACTCGACGAGCGGCTGCGCGCATCGCGCGTGACCTTCCTGTCGGCGCGGGTAAACACCATGCTGTCGGTGCCGGTGCTGTTCTTCATGGGCACTGGCGCCCATGGCGGCGCGCTGTTCGGCTAGGCCGCCGGGCCTCGCGATGCACGTCGCCGCACGTATCGGATCGCCGGTCGGCCCCGCCGGGCGATTCGGTTTTTCGGCCTCCGCCGGTCCGCAGCCGGCGGAGGTTGTCGAGCGCATCACCGATGCCTGCCGCGTGCCGCATCGGAGCATTCTGGCGCTGCCCTTCACTTCACCTGAATACCGCGCCATCCAGGCCGGCGTCGACCGGCTGCTGCGCCAGTTGCTGGCCGTGCCGGACGACTTCGACATCCTGTTCATGGGCTGCGGAGCCAGCGCGCACTTCGCGCTGGTTCCGCTCAACCTGCTCGGCGGACGGGAACGGGCGCTCCATGTGCTCAGCGGCCACTGGTCGCGCCGCGCCATCGTCGAGGCGCGGCGTTACTGCAACGTAAGCGTGCTGTCGGCTGCCGAGGCCATCGTCGCGGCCCCCGCTCCCGACGGGGCCGCCTACTGCCACTACACCAGCAACGAAACCGCCGACGGCCTGCAGTTCCACCGGCTGCCCGCGACGCCGCTGCCGTTGGTGGCCGACATGACATCGGACCTGCTGACCGCGACACCCGACTGGAAGCGCTTCGGCCTGGTCTATGCAGGCGCGCAGAAGACACTGGGCGTGGCCGGCTTGAGCATCGTCATCGTGCGGCGCGACCTGCTTGGCCCGCCGCATCCGCTGACCCCGCGCGTCATGGCCTATGCCGCACTTTCGGCCGCCGCGTCGCGGCTGTGCACGCCCCCCGTCTTCGCCATGTTCGCCGCACTTTGCATGCTCGAATGGATGGCCGGCGAAGGCGGCGTCGGCTCGATGCAGGCGCGCCTCGCCCGTCGTGCCGCGGCGGTATACGCGGTGATCGACCGCCACCCCGGGTTCTACCGCCCCCGGGTCGATGTCGCCTGGCGCTCCCGGGTGACCCCCTGTTTCGATCTGCCGGACGCGGCCCGCACCGCCCGCTTCATCGCCGCGGCGCAGGCCGCCGGCCTGTACGACCTGGCGGGCCACCCGGACGTGGGCGGCGTGCGCGTCAGCCTCTACAACGGGCTGTCCGACGACGCGGTCGACGCCCTGGCCGCCTTCATGCACGACTACGCGCAGCGCGGCGGGTTGGCCTGAACATGGACCTGGACATGGGTCTGTCCGCCCTGGCGTTGCGCACCCGCTGGTCGGTCGCCCGTCTGCGGCACGGGCCGGCGGGCGCGCCACTGATCCATCCCGGACGCGCCACTGCCGTCGCGGCGATGGGGCTGCACTTTCCATCGCCGCTGCTGCTGGCGGCGGGTTTCGACCGCCATGGCCGCCTGTTCGACGCGGCGGCACGGCTCGGTCTGGGCGGGGTCGAGGCCGGCAGCATGAACTGTGCCGCGGACGGCCCCGCGCCACCGCTGCTGTGGTCACCCCGCGGCGCGGTACGGCGCGGCCTGAGCCTGAACAAGCCGGCACACCTTGCCTGGCCGCAGGCGCAGACCGCCTTCCTGCACGGACTGGCAACCTGGCACCGCTCGGCCGACTACATCACGGTGAACCCCGGTCACGACTGCCCCGGCCCGGCCGCCCTCGCATCACTGATGAGCGCACTGGCCCGCCTGAAAGCGCGGCTGCCGCGTCCGCAGCCGCTGGCACTGGTCGCCAAGCTGCCCGCGCGCTGGCTCGGTGCCGCCGACCGCCGCGCCACGGTGCATGCCTTCATCGACAGCGGCTGCGACGGCCTGCTGCTATCGACGGAAGGCGCGGCTGACACCGCTGCCGACTGTATCGCCGAGGTCGCAGCGCTGGCCGGCCAGCGCTTCTGCCTGATCAGCGTCGGCGGCGTCGCCAGCCTGGGAGCCGCCCGCCAGAGACTGGCCGCCGGTGCCCACCTGGTGCAGGTACACCGCGCCCTGGCCCGTCGCCTGCCGCCGCACTTCATCGGCGGCAGGCAGTCATCCGATTCCCGCTTGCGATAGATCAAGCCCGGCCGCGCGGGCATAAATTAACTTGCTCGTGTTCATCCGACCGCAGGGCCACGGATGCGGCCAGTCCGCGCTGCGCGCCATGCACAACAACAGGAGCAGGTACGCAATGAAAGATACATCATTAATACATCTTCAAGACAGCGCCGATCCTGCGCGCCGCCGCTTCATCGGCAGCGCTGCGCTGACCGGCCTTGCCGGCGCCGGACTGTCGCTCGGCCTGAGCGGCTGCCAGCAGGACACGAAGACACCCGCCACCCCGGCGGCACCGGGCACCGCCGGTGCGGGCGCCCATGGGGCGGGCCAGAACCCGCACCTCAAGCCGGGCGAACTCGACACCTACTACGGCCTGTGGTCGGGCGGCCACACCGGCGACTTCCGTGTGCTGGGCCTGCCTTCGGGACGCGAACTGCACCGCGTACCGTGCTTCAACCCCGACGCGCTGGTCGGCTGGGGCATCACGAACGAATCGAAGGCCATCATGGGCACCAAGGCGGACGGCAGTCTGCGCTACACGGTGGCCGACACGCACCACACGCACGCCTCGTACAAGGACGGCAACTACGACGGCCGCTATGCCTGGATCAACGACAAGATCAACAGCCGCATCGCCCGCATCCGCCTCGACTACTTCATCTGCGACAAGATCACGCAGCTGCCGAACGTGCAGGGCTTCCACGGCATCTTCCCGGACAAGCGGGATCCGGTCGACCCGGCCATCAACTACACCACCCGGGTCTTCTGCGGCGCCGAGTTCCACGTTCCGCTGCCCAATGACGGACGCGACCTGGATTCGCCCGAGAAGTACCGCTCGTTGTTTACCTGCGTCGACGCCGAAACGATGGAGGTGCGCTGGCAGGTGCTGATCGACGGCAACTGCGATCTGGCTGCCTCGTCCTACGATGGCAAGCTGGCCGCCACCAACCAGTACAACACCGAGGGCGGATACCACTACGAAGACATGATGTCGGCCGAACGCGACGCCTGCCTGTTCTTCAACATCGCGCGCATCGAACAGGCGGTGAAGGACGGCAAGTTCACCCGCATCGGCCAGTCCGCAGTACCGGTGGTCGATGGCACGCGTGCCAGCAACGCCGACCCGAAGACGGCGCTGGTCGGCTACGTGTCCGTGTCGAAGAACCCGCACGGCGTCAACGCCACCCCCGACGGCAAGTACTTCATCTGCGCCGGCAAGCTTTCGCCCACCGCCACGGTCATCGACCTGGGGCGGGTACTCGAATGGTTCGACGGCAGGATCGACGACATCGACAAGACCATCGTCGCCGAAGTCGAGATCGGCCTGGGCCCGCTGCACACCGCCTTCGATGGCCGGGGCAATGCCTACACCACGCTTTTCCTCGACAGCCAGATCGTCAAGTGGAACGTGGACGCCGCCATCCGCTTCCACGGCGGCGACACCACAGCGCAGTACGTGGTCGACCGCCTCGACGTGCATTACCAGCCCGGTCACATCAACGCCAGCCAGTCGGAAACGATGTTCGCCGACGGCAAGTGGCTGGCGGTCGGTTGCAAGTTCTCTAAGGACCGCTTCCTGCCGGTCGGGCCGCTGCACGCCGAAACCGAACAGCTGGTCGATATTTCCGGCGAGAAGATGGTGCTGGTGGCCGATCATCCGGTACGCCCGGAGCCGCATGACTTCATCATCTTCAAGCGCGAACTGCTGCAGCCCAAGCAGGTGTACAGCATCGACGACTTCCCGAACGCGGTGAAGTCGCCGAAGGACGCCGGCGTGGTGCGCGAGGGCAAGACGGTGACGGTCCGGATCACTTCGATGGCGCCAGCCTTCGAGCCGCGCGAATTCCGCGTCAAGGTCGGCGACGAGGTGACGGTCATCCTGACCAACCTCGACAAGATCGAAGACCTGACGCACGGCTTCGCCATCCCGAACTACAACGTGAATTTCATCGTCAGCCCGCAGGAAACGAAGTCGGTCACCTTCAAGGTCGACCAGCCGGGTGTGTTCTGGTGCTACTGCACGCACTTCTGCCACGCCCTCCACCTGGAGATGCGCAGCCGCATGATCGTCGAGGCCTGACCGCCCCGGCCGCCCGGAACGCACCGCCTCACCGCCGTTCCGGGCCGGTTCCGCCGGCATGCCGGCGCGCCCGCGCGCGCCGGCTGCACTTCCCCGCGCCCCTTACCCCGCCTCCCGGAGAAACCGTCGTGCCTTCACTGCCCGACTCCCTGAAAAGATGGATGCGTCTCGCCTTCCTGAGTGTCGCCGTGGCGCTGCCGGCGACCGCTCCGGCGCTGGCGCAGACCGCCTACGAGGCGCAGCTGCCGGCCGCCCTGGACACTGCCGCCGCGTTGTGCGAGCACGTGCCCTGTGCCGAGGTGGTACCCGGCGCCACCCACTTTTCCGAGCGCAAGGGGCAGCCCCGTTACGTCGAGGCCTATGTCGAACGCAATGGCCACCGCGAGCTGGCAGGCTATGTCGTGCTGTCAACCGACGTCACCGACACGCCGGCCTATTCGGGCAAGCCGGTTGTCACGCTGATCGGCCTGGACACGCGCGGGCGCTTCATCGGCGTGCGCATCCTCAAGCACTCCGAACCCATCCTGCTGCTGGGCATTCCCGAAGCCGCGCTCACTGCGTTCAACCGGCAGTATCTCGGCAAGTTCATCGGCGACAACATCGAGATCGGCCACTCCAGGCCGGATGAAAACATCATCGGCCTGGACGCCATTTCCGGCGCCACGGTCACCGTGATCGCGCAGAACCAGGTGATGATGGCGGCCGGCGCCGCGGTCGGCCGCCAGGTCGGCCTGCTCGAGGCGACGGTGCGTCCGCCGGCGCAGTTCCTCGATCCCGGCCGCCCGCTCGACTGGGCGACGATGGTGTCGGAAGGCCTGGTGCGCAGGCTGGCGGTGCGTCCGGAACAGGTCGGCCTCGCCCGCGCGGCCGAACCTTTCATCGAACTGTGGTTCGGCGACCTGAACCACCCGGCGATCGGCCGCGCCGTACTCGGCGGCGACGGCTGGGCGGCGCTCCGACAGCGTCTGGGCGAACACGATCATGCCTTGTTCATCCTGCGCACCGCCGGGCGCGAATCGTTCAAGGGCTCCGGCTTCGTCCGCGGCGGCCTGTACGACCGCGTCCAGGTTCGCCAGGGACAGGACGCCTTCACCTTCCGCGACCTCGACTACCTGAACCTGTACGGCGTGCGCGCCGCCGGCGCCCCGGCCTTCAGCGAATCCGGCATCTTCATCGTGCGCTCGCCGGCCTTTTCGGCCGCCTGGCCGTGGAAACTGGTATTTCTCGGCAACCGGGTGGACCGCGAAACCGGCGCCCGCACCTTCGCCAACTTCGACGCCGAATACTGGCTGCCCGACGACTATCTCGCCGGTGGCCGGCCCGCTGTCGTGCAACCCGACGCGCCGTGGGTGCGCATCTGGAAGACGCGCGCACCCCAGATCGCGCTGTTCTCGCTGCTGCTCGTCACGACCGCGCTCGTCTATGCCAGCCGCGACCGGCTGACCCGACGCGCCAGCCGCAAGAACCCCTGGCCGGTCAACGCGTTCAAGTACGCCGCCTGGATCACCAGCATCGGCTTCGTCGGTTTCGGCCTGCTGGCGCAACCGTCGATCACGCAGGTGCTCACCTGGTTTCACGCACTGCTGTTCCAATGGACCTGGTCGCTCTTCCTCAGCGATCCGTTCATCTTCCTGTTCTGGATCTTCATCATCGTCACCGTGTTTCTGTGGGGGCGCGGCCTGTTCTGCGGCTGGTTGTGCCCCTTCGGCTCGCTCAGTGAACTGATCTACAAAGTGGCCGGCGCGGTCGGTCTCAAGCGCATCCAGTTCAGTCTGCCCAAGGCGCTGCACGACCGGCTCAAGTGGGTGAAGTACGGCGTATTCCTCGGCCTGCTCGCGGTGTCGATGTTTTCGATGACGCTGGCTGAACAACTGGCCGAGATCGAGCCTTTCAAAACCACCTTCCTGGTCGGCCTGTTCAACCGCAGCTGGCCCTACACGCTGTTCGCCGCCGGCCTGCTCGGGCTGTCGATCTTCATCGAACGCCCCTTCTGCAAATACCTGTGCCCGCTCGGTGCCGCGCTGGCGATGCCATCGACCTTTCGCTGGTTCGGCCTGCGGCGCAAGCAGGAATGCGATCGCTGCAAGGCCTGCGGCACCGGCTGCGGCTCGCTGGCCATCGACGCCGACGGTCGCATCGACCAGCGCGAATGCCTGCTCTGCCTGGACTGCATGGTGATGTACACCGACGACCATGCCTGCCCGCCGCTGGTTTCCGAACGCAAGCGGCGGACCAGGGCGGGGGTCGAAATGACCCCGATCGGAACCGATGGATACTTCATCCCGATCCGCCCCGTGCCGCCGGACACGCCGCCGGCGAACTGAAAGGAACCGAACCATGGTCGACCCACGCATGATGACCGAACCGGTGACGCCGGACTGGACGCGCCAGCCCTCGCCCGCCCGCTGGCTGGCGGGCGAACTGCGCGACCACCTGTGGCCGTGGAGCCGGCAGGGCATGCAGCGGCGCGGCGCATCGCGCCTGGTGCAACTGTTCGGCTTCGCCTTCGCCGTCATCGTCAGCGCCTGCTGGGTACTGGCGGTGCGCGGCGAACTGGGACCGCATGGCGTCATCGCCTGGTGGACCGGCTGGAGCGCCTTCGAGGTTGCGCTGCGCCTGCAGGCCAAGCCCTACGTGAAGGAAGGTCCGTGGTGGGAGCGCCGCTACCGTCGCGCCAGCCCGATGGACATGGTCTGTTATGTCGGCTTCAAGAACCTGCTGCTGGGGGCCGCGCTCTTTTTCGCGCTCAAGTCGCAGGGTTTCCTGGGCGCGGCATGATGACCGACAGGCCTCCTCGGGCCCCTTCGATGCACCGTCGCGCGCAATGCCTGCTGCTGGCGTTCGCCGCGCTGTGCATCGCCGGCACGACGGACGCCGCAACGCTGCGCGTGCGCGCCGGCGAATCGCTGCAGGCCGCCATCGACCGCGCCGGCGCGGGCGACGTGATCGAGGTGGAACGCGCGCGATTCGACGAGAACATCGTCATTTCCCGACCGCTCACCCTGCGCGGCATCGACCGGCCGACCGTGTCGGGCGGGCTGCGCGGCCACACGGTCGTGATCGCCTCTCCTGACGTCACCCTGGAAGGCATGATCGTCAGCCGCTCGGGCAGCAGCCTGCGCGAACAGAACGCCGGCATCTACATCCGGCCGGGCGCCCACCGTGCCGTCGTGCGGCACTGCGACCTGAGCTACAACCTGTTCGGCCTGTGGATCGAACGGGCCAACGACGTGCGCATCGAGCACAACGTGATCACCGGCAAGCGCGACCTGCAGTCGTCGATGCGCGGCAACGGCATCCAGCTCTACAACACCCGGCGCGCCCTCATCACCGGCAACAACATCAGCTTCGTGCGCGACGCGCTCTACATCGACGTGTCGCATGACGCCGTCTTCCGCGGCAACCGGCTGCACCACAGCCGCTACGGCGCGCACTACATGAATGCCTACGACAACCTGTGGGAAGACAACGACAGCTGGATGAATCGTGGCGGCCTCGCGCTGATGGAAGTGCGCCGCATCACCGTGCGCAACAACCGCGCCTGGGCGAATTCCGATCACGGCATCATGCTGCGCACCATCCAGGATTCGCTGATCGAGAACAATGTGGTGGCCGGCAACCAGCGCGGCTTCTTCATCTACGACGCCGAGTACAACACGCTGCGCGGCAACCGCATCATCGACAACGTCGTCGGCGTGCACCTGTGGGCGGGCTCGAAGAACAACGAGGTCGAGCGCAACGATTTCATCGGCAACCAGGAACAGGTGCGCTACATCGGCGCCCGCGATCTGACCTGGGGCGTGCGCGACGGCAATCACTGGAGCAACTACCTGGGCTGGGACCGCGACGGCGACGGCATCGGCGACCTGCCGTACGAGGCGAGCGACCTGGTCGACCGCCTGTCCTGGCGCCATCCCGCCTTCAGGCTGCTGCTGGCCAGCCCGTCCGTGCAGACGCTGCGCATGGTGAGCCGGCAGTTTCCGCTGCTGCGCGCGCCCAGCGTGATCGACCCGCACCCCCGCATGACGCCTCACCACCCCGACTGGAGCACCTGGCATGGACGCCACTTCCCGCACCCGCAGTGACGATGCGGTTGTTCACGCCCGCGGCGTATGCAGGCGCTACGGCCCCGTCGAGGCGGTGCGCGGCGTCGACCTCGACATCCGCCCCGGCGAACTGTTCGGCCTGATCGGCCACAACGGCGCCGGCAAGAGCACGCTGTTCCGCATGATGCTCGGGCTGTTGCGTCCGGACGCCGGGTCGCTGCGCATCGACGGCTGCGAAACCACGGCCCCCGCCTTTCGCGACACCCGGCGGCACATCGGCTATCTGCCCGAGAACGTGGTGCTCTACGACAACCTGAACGCCGAGGAAACGCTGCGTTTCTTCGCCCGGCTCAAGCGGCTGGAACGCCCCGGCATCGGCGATGCGCTCGCCCGGGTCGGTCTGGCGCATGCGGCGCGGCGGCCGGTGCGGGAATTCTCGAAAGGCATGCGCCAGCGCCTGGGTTTCGCCCAGGCCCTGCTCGGCCAGCCGCGCATCCTGTTCCTCGACGAACCGACCAACGGACTCGATCCGGAAGCCATCGCGGGCTTTTACGCCACGCTCGCCCAGCTGCGCGACCAGGGCACCACGGTCGTCCTGACCTCGCACATCCTGGCCGAAATCCAGCAACGCGTAGACCGCCTCGCCATCATGGCGTCGGGCGGCATCCGGGTGTGCGGCAGCGTGCAGGCCCTGCGCGAACAGCTCGACCTGCCACTCGTGTTCCATTTGCGCGTGGCCGCGCAGGACCGCGCCGCGGTGACTGAAGGGCTGACCGGGCTGGCCGGAGTGCAACTGGAAGACACCCCTGCCGGGCTGCGCGCGCGTTGCCCGCGCGCGGGCAAGATGCAGCTGCTGGCGCGGGTAGGCAGCCTGAGCGCACGGATACAGGACCTCACACTCCACGAACCTTCGCTCGAAGACGTGTTCTTCGGCTTCTCGGACTGAATCCCATGCTCGACCCCGCACAGATACTGACCGTCGCCGGCAAGGAATTTCACGACCGCCTGCGCAACCGCTGGGTGCTCGCCGTCGCGCTGGTGTTTACGGTATTCGCCCTGGTCATCGCCTACTTCGGCGCGGCGCAGCAAGGCGCCGTGGGCTTTCGCTCCATCCACCTCACCATCGCCAGCCTGGTCAGCCTGGTGATCTACCTGATACCGCTGATCGCGCTGCTGCTCGGCTTCGACGCCATCGTCGGCGAACGCGAGCGCGGCTCGCTCGACCTGCTTCTGTCGATGCCGATCACCCGCACGGAACTGCTGCTCGGCAAGTACGCCGGCCTGGCTGCGGCGCTGACGGTATCGACCGTCGCCGGTTTCGGAGTGGTCGGCCTGGTGCTGCTGCCCTCGCTCGATGCGGGCGCCACGCTGCGTTTCGCGGGTTTCGTGTTCACCTCGGTGCTGCTCGGCTGCAGCTTCCTCAGCATCGCCCTGATGCTGTCGGTGTTCGCCACCGACCGCACCCGCGCCTCGGGGCTGGCCATCGCCTGCTGGTTCTTCTTCGTGCTGGTGTTCGACCTGCTGCTCCTCGGCGGCCTGGTCGCCACCAGCGGCCGCTGGGGCGGCGACGTGTTCGGCTGGCTTCTGCTTGCCAACCCGACCGATGTCTTCCGCGTGCTCAACATTTTCACGATCGACGAAATGCGCTCGCTGCACGGGCTCGCCTCGGTGTTTCCCGAAGCGCTGGCGCGGCCATGGCTGCTCGTCGCCGTGATGATTTCATGGGTGGTCGTGCCGCTTGCAGTGGCCGCCCGCCGCTTTCGCAACCTCGCCTGAACAGGACACCGACGATGAACCCGATACCCCCCCTGCTTCACCAATCCCGGCATGCCGCCTGCGCAGCGCTGCTCGCCACGCTACTGGCCGCCTGCTCGCCCGGCGGCGAACCGGTCGCCCTCGTGCCGCTGGAAATCGACCGCAGCACCCTCTGCGTGCTTGACGGCATGCTGCTGGCCGACTACCCCGGCCCGAAGGCACAGATCCACTATGCCGATCGCGCCGAGCCCGATTTCTTCTGCGACACGGTCGAACTGATGTCCGTCTATCTGAAGCCCGAACAGGTGCGGCCGATACGCGCGCTGTTTGTGCAGGACATGGGGAAGACCGACTGGGACCACCCGCAGGACAACTGGATTGATGCGCGCGCTGCCTTCTACGTGCATGGCTCCAGCCGTCATGGCTCCATGGGACCGACGCTGGCGTCGTTCGCCCGCGAAGCGGACGCCGTCGCGTTCGCCCGCGAGCACGGCGGCACGGTGCTGGCCTTCGCACAGATCACGGCCGACAAGGTCGTGCTCGACGGCGGCGCACTTCACGACCAGAGGATGTAAGCCATGCCCACCCCGCTCGATCATCTCGAACCGGACGACTCGCTGCGCCTGCAGCAGTTGTCGCGCCTGATGTATGAAACGCGCGAACACCGGCGCGACGTGCTCGCCGCTGCAGGCGCCGGCGACGAAGAGGCCTTGCTGCAGGCCATCCTCGATCGCCGGATGGACGAACACCCGGCCTACGAACATTATCTCGCCGCACGTGTGCTGAACCAGGCGCACGACAGCGCCCGGCAGGAAACGAACGCCCTGCTGCTGCACCTGAATACGCAATGAACATACATATCGAACTGCATGCGGCGCTGGTGGCGACCGAATCGCCGCATTTCAGCGCCCCGCCCCGTCTCACCCAGGACGCGCTCGAACTGTTCCTGGCCGACGGCACGACGATGCAGGTCCGCTACGCGGCACGCGACGCCTATTCCTTCCGCTGGCAGTCGGCCGGGCTGACCGGCGGCATCGACACGGCACCGCTGCATCGCCACCTGTCCTCCTGGCCCAATCACCTGCATCTTGCCGACGGCAGCGCGGTCGCCGACCCGCTGACGCGGATCGACGCCGAGCCGCTGCACAACCTGCTCGCGGTGATCGGGTCGCTTCTTGCCGCCCGGCCCCCGATCCAGCCCCGCTGAAACGGCCCCGCCCGGCGCATCACGCCGCGGCCGCCTTCTGCGCTCCTCGGCAAAACGGGCCCGTCGGCCGCAACATGCCGGCCGACGGACCCGTTTACCCTGTCTTTCGGGGTCCTGCCCGGGGACGAGACTTCTGGCTGCGCCTACTTCGATTTCGTAGTCATGAAGTCCACTGCCGCCTTGACCTCGTCGTCGCTCAACGCAGGGCTGCCGCCGCGCGGCGGCATCATGCCCAACTCACCGGTGAAGCCCTCGATCGCGTGCTTGTACAAGGTGTCGTTGCCCTTGGCGATGCGGGCGGCCCACTGCTCCTTGTTGCCCGGCACCGGCGCGCCGGCCACGCCCGACGCATGGCACATGGCGCACGCTTTCTTGTAGGTGCCTTCTCCCGGCGCTGCCGCCACCGGAGCCGGAGCGGCAGCAGGGGCCGCGGGCGCCGCGGGCGCCGCGGGCGCCGTTGCAACCGGTTTGTCAGCCGGCACCGGCGTAGCGGAATCCTTCCCGCAGCCCGACAGCAATCCGGCCGCCACGGCGATTACAACAAGACTGAATCTGGCAATCATGCGACTCTCCTCATGCAAAATTAATATTGAATACCGTCTACCGCACGACCGATGCAGATCCGGTGGCGACGGACGAATATACCGGCGCACTCCGACCATCGCTTGACACGTGTCAAGCGGACTGAGGTGAGCCGCAGGCGATGCCCAACGTCGTCCTTCAGCCGGAGGTGGGGCGTGATCGACGGGTGCTTGTTGGGCATCGCCGTTGGCTCACCCCAACCTACGGGTGTCCGCGGCGGTTGCGCGGTCGGGTGAATCCGTACGGTCGCAGGTTGGGGTGAGGCGCAGGCGATGCCCAACGTCGTCCTTCAGCCGGAGGTGGGGCGGGTCGTCGGGTGCTTGTTGGGCATTGCCATTGGCTCACCCCAAGCGACGGGGTCGGTGGTGCGGGCGGACAAGTTCAACCGGCGAAGAAGTTCTTCATCTTGTCCATCCACGACTTGGCGCGCGGACTGTGGCTCGCTTCGTCGCTCAGGTTGATGTCGTCGAATTCCTTCAGCAGTTCCTTCTGGCGCGCCGTCAGATTGACCGGCGTTTCGACCACCACGTGGCACATCAGGTCGCCCGGGGTGCTGCTGCGCACGCCCTTGATGCCCTTGCCGCGCAGGCGGAACACCTTGCCGGACTGGGTTTCCGACGGAATCTTGATCTTGGCTGCACCCTCCAGCGTCGGAATCTCGATTTCGCCGCCCAGTGCGGCGGTGGCGAAGCCGATCGGCATTTCGCAGTGCAGGTCGTCGCCCTCGCGCTGGAACACGCTGTGCGGCTTGATGTGGATCTGCACGTACAGGTCGCCGGCCGGGCCACCGCCCTGACCGTGCTCGCCTTCGCCGGCCAGCCGGATGCGGTCGCCTTCGTCGATGCCGGACGGAATCTTCACCTGCAGCGTCTTGCTCGACTTCACGCGGCCGGCGCCATGGCAGGTGCCGCACGGGTCCTTCACCATCTTGCCGGTGCCATGGCATTTCGGGCAGGTCTGCTGGATCGAGAAGAAGCCCTGCTGCATGCGCACTTGCCCCGCGCCATTGCAGGTCGTGCAGGTGACCGGCTTGGTGCCCGGCTTCGCACCGGTGCCGTCGCAGGTCCCGCACTCATCCATGGTCGGAATGCGGATGCGCGTGTCGGTGCCACGAGCGGCTTCCTCGAGCGTGATTTCCAGGTTGTAGCGCAGGTCGGCGCCGCGATAGACGCCGCTGCGCCCGCCGCCGGCCCGGCCGCGTCCGGCGGCATTGCCGAATATTTCCCCGAAAATGTCGCCGAAGGCATCACCGAAACCGGGGCCTGCGCCACCGCCGCCACCGCCCATATTGGGGTCTACGCCGGCGTGGCCGTACTGGTCATAGGCGGCGCGCTTCTGCCCGTCCGACAGGATTTCGTAAGCCTCCTTGGCTTCCTTGAACTTGTCTTCCGCTTCCTTGCTGTCCGGATTGCGGTCCGGGTGGTACTTCATCGCCAGCTTGCGGTAGGACTTCTTGATCTCGTCGTCGGATGCGTCCCGATTGACGCCGAGGATGTCGTAAAAATCGCGTTTTGCCATTCGTTGTCACCACAGATACGCCGGGGCACAGAGGAGCAGGGTGCGACCCTGCGACTCTGTGCCCCGGCGGTCAGGTCGCCATCGGCAACCGGAAGTCGCGCAGCTTACTTCTTGTCGTTGACTTCGGTGTACTCGGCATCGACCACGTCGCCGTCGTCCTTGCCCGAGCCGCCCGGTGCAGCACCGGCAGCACCGGCTTCACCGGCAGCCGCCTGCTGCTGCGCGTACATCGCTTCGCCCAGCTTCTGCGCTGCGGTCGACAATGCGGCGCTCTTGGCCTCGATCGCTTCCTTGTCACCGGAACGGATGGCGTCTTCGGTCTCCTTGATCGCGGCTTCGATCGCATCCTTTTCGCCGGCATCGACCTTGTCGCCGTGCTCGGTCAGCGCCTTGCGCGTCGAATGCACCAGTGCATCGGCCTGGTTGCGGGTGTCGGCCAGCTCGCGCGCCCGGCGGTCATCTTCGGCGTGCAGCTCGGCGTCCTTCACCATCTTCTGGATTTCGTCTTCCGACAGGCCGGAATTCGCCTTGATGGTGATCTTGTTCTCCTTGCCGGTCGCCTTGTCCTTCGCGCCGACGTGCAGGATGCCGTTGGCGTCGATGTCGAAGGTCACCTCGATCTGCGGCAGCCCGCGCGGAGCCGGGGCGATGCCTTCCAGGTTGAACTCGCCCAGCGACTTGTTGCCGGTCGCCATTTCGCGCTCGCCCTGGTAGACCTTGATGGTCACCGCCGGCTGGTTGTCGTCGGCGGTCGAGAAGGTCTGCGAGAACTTGGTCGGCACCGTCGTGTTCTTCTGGATCATCTTGGTCATGACGCCGCCCAGCGTTTCGATGCCCAGCGAAAGCGGGGTCACGTCAAGCAGCAGCACGTCCTTCACGTCGCCCTGCAGCACGCCACCCTGGATCGAAGCACCGACTGCGACGGCTTCGTCCGGATTCACGTCCTTGCGCGGCTCGCGGCCGAAGAATTCCTTCACCCGTTCCTGAACCTTGGGCATGCGGGTCATGCCGCCGACCAGGATGACGTCGTCGATGTCGCTCACCTTGACGCCCGAATCCTTGATCGCGATGCGGCAGGGCTCGATCGAACGTTCGATCAGCTCTTCCACCAGCGACTCGAACTTGGCCCGCGTGATCTTGATCGCCAGATGCTTCGGCCCGTTCGAATCGGCGGTGATGTAGGGCAGGTTGATTTCGGTCTGCGCACCCGACGACAGTTCGATCTTGGCTTTTTCGGCCGCTTCCTTCAGACGCTGCAGCGCGAGGATGTCCTTCTTCAGGTCGACGCCCTGGTCCTTCCTGAACTCGTCGATCACGTAATCGATGATGCGCTGGTCGAAGTCTTCGCCGCCGAGGAAGGTGTCGCCATTGGTGGCCAGCACTTCGAACTGGTGTTCGCCATCGACGTCGGCGATTTCGATGATGGACACGTCGAATGTGCCGCCGCCGAGGTCATACACGGCGATCTTCGAATCACCCGGCTTCTTGTCCATGCCGAAGGCAAGCGCTGCCGCGGTCGGCTCGTTGATGATGCGCTTGACGTCCAGACCGGCGATGCGGCCGGCGTCCTTGGTGGCCTGGCGCTGGCTGTCGTTGAAGTAGGCCGGCACCGTGATGACGGCTTCGGTCACTTCTTCGCCGAGGTAGTCCTCAGCGGTCTTCTTCATCTTGCGCAGCACTTCGGCCGACACCTGCGGCGGCGCGATCTTCTTGCCGCGCACTTCCACCCAGGCGTCGCCGTTGTCGGCCTTGGAAATCTTGTAGGGCATCAGCGCGATGTCCTTCTGCACTTCCTTCTCTTCGAAGCGGCGACCGATCAGGCGCTTGACCGCGAACAGCGTGTTCGCGGCATTGGTGACCGCCTGACGCTTGGCCGAGGCGCCGACCAGGATTTCGCCATCTTCGGTGTACGCCACGATGGACGGCGTGGTGCGTGCGCCTTCCGAGTTCTCGATCACCTTGGGCTTGCCGCCTTCCATGACGGACACGCAGCTATTGGTGGTGCCCAGATCGATGCCGATGATTTTTCCCATGTTCGGGGTCCTCTATATATATAAGTGTGTGTCGGGAGCGAAATGACCGCTTGGCGTCAGATGTGGGCGCATTCGCCCACATTTCAAGGGGTCATTCAGCTGGCCGCCCTGGAAACGATCACGAGGGCGGGGCGCAGCACGCGTTCGTGCAGCAGATACCCTTTCTGCAGCACCTGAACCACATGGTTCGGTTCGCCCGGCGCTTCGATCTGGCTGATTGCCTGATGACGGTGCGGATCGAACTTTTCGCCCAGCGGATCGGTTTCCTCGATGCCGGCGCCGCTGAATGCCTGCTGCAGCTGCTTGAGTGTCAGGTCGACACCGGCGCGCAGCGTGGCCACGTCGGACGAATGGTCGGCGAGCGCGGCTTCGAGGCTGTCCTTCACCGGCACCATGGCGTTGGCGAACTTCTCGGCCCCGAACTTGCCGGCCTTCAGCACATCCTCGGCCGCGCGGCGACGCATGTTTTCGGTTTCGGCCTTGGCGCGCAGCAGGGCATCCTGCAGTTCGGCCACCTTCAGTTCGGCAGCGGCGAGCGCCTGATCGGCGATGGGGGTCTGCGTCTCGGCGGACGCTGCGGCATCGGCCGGCAACTCGTTCGGCAGGTCTTGCGGGGTCTGGTCAGTCATGCAGCGATTTCCTCTGGCTTTCGGACCCGATGCACTTGGGGCCGTCGCCGGGCGATTTCAAGCCCTGCCGATCCGTCCGGTTCTTGCCTGACGTCTGTTGCATCAAGTCGCAGGTCGCGCACAGGTTCGGGCCGGCGCCAGAAGGGCTTTTGTTCGTTTACGGCCGATGCCCTATCATTGCGGCTGTTCATGACGCCTCCATCGCACTGCAAGCATGCTCGATCGCATCGGCAAATACAGGGTTATCAGGGAAATCGGCAAGGGCGCAACGGCCACCGTCTACCTATGCAAGGCCGATGACATCGAAGAGCTGGTCGCCGTGAAACTGGTCGATTTCGGCGACAAGAACCGTGATCAGGGCAAATGGTCGCGCCGCATGCGCAAGCTGTTCCTGACCGAGGCCGCGATCGCTGCCAAACTCAATCACCCGAACATCATCCGCATCTTCGACGCCCAGGTGGAAGAGGGGCGCGCCTATCTGGTGATGGAGTACATCGAGGGCGAAGCACTCGATCACTACTGCGAATTCAACAAGATGCTGCCGCTGCCGCGAGCCGGCAGCATCGAGTTCAAGTGCTGCATGGCGCTCGACTACGCGTTCAAGCAGGGCGTCGTGAACCGGGACATCAAGCCGCCCAACATCCTGATCGGCGCCAACGACCTCGTGAAGGTGACCGATTTCGGGCTGGCGCTGAATGTCGCAAAGGAAAACGACAAGGATTCGACCTTCATCATGGGCGTGGGCTCACCGGCCTACATGAGCCCGGAACAGGTGAAGGGCTATCCGCTGAACCAGAAGACCGATCTGTATTCGCTCGGCGTGGTGCTGTTCCACCTGCTGACCGGACGGCTGCCTTTCCGAGCCAAGCATCCGGCCCAGCTCATCTACAAGATCATCAATGCCGATCCGCCGTCCGCGTCGCAGCTCAATCCGGAAGTGCCGGAGGGCATGGACCGGGTGATCCGCAAGGCGCTCGAAAAGGATCTGTATTCGCGCTACAAGAACGGTGCCGAATTCGCGAAGGATCTGTCTTCGGTGCGCTTCAAGTTGCTCGACGACGCTTACGTGCCGCCGGACACGACCCGTTTCACCATTTTGCGGAAGATGGCCTTCTTCACCGAATTCGACGATGTCGAGGTGTGGGAGGTACTGCGCTTTTCCGGCTGGCGCCAGTTTGCCGAGAACGCCGTGATGATGCGCGAGGGCGACACCGACAACCGGTTCGGCCTCATCGTGTCGGGACAGGCGCAGGTCAGCGTAGGCGGTCGCCTGCTGGCCGAACTGGGCACCGGCGACGTGGTCGGCGAGATGGGCTATCTCGATCCCAAGCATGTCAGCCGGTCGGCCACGGTGATCGCCACGACCCAGATCACCTTCCTGGAAATCAATCCGTCGGCGCTGACGCTCGCGTCGGAGGAATGTCTCGAACACTTCCGCGGCCAGCTGATCAGTACCGTCGTGCAGCGTCTGATCCGCGCCAACGCCGCCCTCGCCGCCCAGGGCGAAGAAGTCATGCTGCCGACAGAGTCCGGTTTCTGCGTCGCCGGCGTCGGGCTTGATCTCGAACTTGCACCTGATCCGCCGCTCCGTCGCTGAACGACGCCGCCTGGCGGTCCGGACACACTTCACGACCTGTCTGTTTCATCGTGAAACGCAGCCGCTCAGGTCGCTAAAGTTTTGATCCTGCAGGCCGAAACTCTCCTCACAGGCACCCGGCCAACCCGGTGCTGATCGGAAGGAGACCGACCTTGAGCCGCAATTCAGTTTATGGCATCAGCCGCGTGGATAACGAAGCCAGCCGGACGCATGGCTGGCTCGTGACCATCCAGCGACGTGGCGTGATACACCGCAAGCACTTCAGCGACGGCGTGTTCGGCGGCAAGCAGAAGGCGTTCACCGCCGCCAAGCAGTTCCGGGACGACATCATTGCAAAGTTTCCGCCGTTTTCGCTGCGCGAGTATTCGAGCATCGTCAAGAAGAACAACCGCTCCGGCGTCGTCGGGGTGTGCCGTTACTGCGCGTCGGAAACGCGCGACATGCCGGAAGAGAAACAGCGCTGGTTCTGGGTGGCGTCATGGCCACTGCCGTCGGGCCGGCGCAAGCGGGTGAAATTCTCGGTCAACAAGTACGGCGAAGAAGGCGCATTCAAGATGGCACTGAAGGCGCGCAAGGATGCTCTGAAGAAGCTCGACGGCCAGTTCGACCCCGGTGCATCGCGCCGCGGTCGCCCGCGTCGGGCCAAGAACGATGAAACGCCGGTGGCCGAAGCACGCGCTGCGTGACAGTCGGTCAGGGCAAGAAAAAGGCGACCCCGGGGTCGCCTTTTTCATTGTCTCCTGCCGGGCATCGCGCCGCTACCTGGGAGAACCGAAAGCCTTCGCGCGTTCGACCTGCAGGGCCAGCTGATCGGCGACCGGGCTCGCTTCGTCCCACCAGTGACCCAGTTCGCGTCGCACGATGCGGCCCAGGGCGTCGATCCAGTCGGCACGCTCGTTCAGGCAGGCAATGTACTGGAAGGTCTTGCCGCCCTTGCCGATGAAGGCTTCACGGTTTTCCACCGCGATCTCCTCCAGCGTTTCGAGGCAGTCGGCGACGAAACCCGGGCAGATCACGTCCACGCTCTGCAGGCCTTCCGCGGCAAGCTTTTCAAGCGTCGGCTGGGTGTAGGGCTCGAGCCAGCGCGCCTTGCCGAAGCGAGACTGGAAGGTGACCAGATACTGATCTTTCGCCAGCCCGAGCGCCTCGGCCAGCAAGCGTCCGGTCTTGTGGCATTCGCAGTGGTAAGGGTCGCCCTGTTCCAGATGGAAGTGCGGCACACCGTGGAAGGACATGACGAGCTTGTCCGCGCGGCCGTTCTTCGCCCAGTGTTCGCGCACGCTGGCCGCGAGAGCACCAATGTAGCCGGCGTCGGCCGCGAAGGCTCGCAGATAGCGCAATTCCGGCAGATTGCGCCAGCGCAGCAGGGTCTGCGCCAGTTCGTCGATCATCGAACCGGTCGTGCTCGATGCCGCCTGCGGATACATCGGCAGCATCAGGATGCGCGTGCAGCCGTCCATCTTCATCTGCTGCAGTACGTCGCCAATGGCCGGACTGCCGTAGCGCATGGCAAAACGCACGTCGATGTCGGGCTGGCCTTCGGCAATCATCCAGCCGCGCAGCAGCTTGGCCTGGCGCTCGGTGTGCACGCGCAGCGGCGAACCTTCGTCGGTCCATACCGAGGCGTATTTTTCGGCTGACTGTTTCGGCCGCACATTCAGGATGATGACGTTCAGGATGAACCACCACACGGCCTTCGGAATTTCGACCACCCGGTCGTCCGACAGGAACTGCTTGAGGTAGCGCCGCAGCGACGGGGCGTCCGGCTTGTCAGGGGTGCCGAGGTTTACCAGCAACACGCCGGTGCGCGCGGGCTGGCCGTGGGTGTAGGTCGGTTCGGCGATGAATCGTGACATGGGCTCGTTGGGGTTGCGGCGCGCACATCCATGGCGCGCCCGGTTCGGGTGAATCGGGTCAGGTCTGGCTGAGCGCGCTCGAAAGCAGCCTGGCGGTGACGTCGACAATCGGAATGACGCGTTCGTACGCCATGCGGGTCGGGCCGATCACGCCGACGCTGCCGACCACCTGGCCCTGTATTTCGTAGGGCGCGGTGACCACGCTGCATTCGTCGAGTGGTGCCAGGCCGGATTCGCCGCCGATGAACAGCTGCACGCCTTCGGCTTGCTGGGACAGATCAAGCAGGCTGGCCAGTTGGGTACGCTGGTCGAACAGCGAAAAAAGCTCGCGCAGACGGGACATGTTCGACGCCAGATCGTCGACCGCCAGCAGATTGCGTTCGCCGGAAATGACGTACTGGCCCTTGTCGCCGGAAAAGGCCTCGTTGCCGGCCTGCAGCGCAGCCGCCATCAGCGACGTCAGATCGCCGTGCAGCTTTTTCAGTTCCGCCTGCAGCCGGCCGCGGATTTCCTCGAAATCGAAACCGACGTAGTTCTGGTTCAGGAAATTGGCCGCGCTGACCAGTTCCGCCGGCGAGAAATTGCGCTCCGTCAGCAGGATGCGGTTCTGCACCTCGCCCTGATCGGTCACGATGATGAGCAGGATGCGTTTGTCGGACAGGCTGAGGAATTCGATCTGGCGGATGCGCACCATCTGGCGGCGCGGTGCCACCACAATGCCGGCGAAATGGGTCAGTTGCGACAGCAGTTGCGAGGCCTGACCGACCAGCACGCGCGGGTCGGCCGGGCGCAGTTCGCCCTTCAATTCGCTGATCTGGCCGGGCTCCAGCGGCTGCACCGACAGCAGGCTGTCGACGAAGAACCGGTAACCGCGCGGCGTCGGAACGCGCCCGGCCGATGTGTGCGGGCTGGTGATGAAGCCCAGTTCTTCGAGATCCGACATCACGTTGCGTATCGTGGCCGGCGAAAGGTCCAGTCCCGAATACTTCGAAAGCGTGCGGGAGCCCACCGGCTGACCGTCGGCGATGTAGCGTTCGACCAGGGTTTTGAGCAGCAGTCTGGAGCGGTCTTCGAGCATGACTTCGCGGTTTGTGTGCGCTTCCGGCTTCAGATTCTAGAACGGTGCCGCGGGTGCGACGGTGTCAGGCCCGGATATTGACACAGGCCGGCCCGCTCTCGTCGGCTTCGCGGTCGATCGCGGCCTTTGTGGTTTAATTCGACGATGGATAAAACCCCACCGTCGTTCGGCTGCGTCGCCCTGATTGGCAAGTACCAGAGCGCGGAAGTGGGCGAATCGATGCGCACGCTCGCGCACTGGCTGCGCGATTCCGGCCGCGAGGTGCTGATCGAGCAGGATTCGGCAGACGCCTTGTCCGGCAATGATTTCGAGCCGGCTGCGTTCGACGGGATCGGCCGTCGCGCCGCGCTGGCGGTGGTCATTGGTGGCGATGGTTCGTTGATCAGCGCGGCCCGCAAGATGGCGCCGCACGATGTGCCGCTGGTCGGCGTCAATCAGGGGCGGCTGGGTTTTCTGACCGACGTCGCCCGTTCCAACATGCTGTCGGCGATGGAAGCCCTGATGGCCGGGCAATTCACCCGTGAGCGCCGAGCGCTGCTGCAGGCGGGCGTATTGCGTGACGGTGAGTCGATGTTTTCGGCGCTGGCGCTGAATGATGTCGTGCTGTCCAAGGGCGACCTCGGCCGCATGATCGAATTCGAAGTCCGGGTGGACGACGAATTCGTATACAGCCAGCGCTCCGACGGGCTGATCATTTCCACGCCGACCGGCTCGACTGCGTACTCGTTGTCGGCCAACGGTCCCATCGTGCATCCGTCGCTCGGAAGCATGCTCATCGTTCCGCTGTGTCCGCATGCGTTGTCGTCGCGGCCGATTGCGTTGAGCGACAGTTCGGTACTCGATGTCCGGCTGTTTCTGCGGCATGACGCGCGCGCCCATTTTGACGGCCAGGAACATTTCAATCTGCAGGGTGGCGACTGCCTGCGCATCGAGCGATCGCCGTATTGCGTGACCCTGATGCATCCTCCGGGCTACAGCTACTTTGCCATGTTGCGCGAGAAGCTCCGCTGGAGCGAAGCGCCAAAAGAGGCCTGAGCTTTTCCCGTTCCGCCCAATTTACATCATCGATCCGAATCCTCACCGCGCTGCATGCTCGAACGCCTTTTCATCCGCGATTTCATCCTTGTTGACCAGCTCGAACTCGACTTTTCGGCCGGCTTCGGTGCGCTGACCGGTGAAACCGGGGCCGGCAAGTCCATCCTCGTCGATGCGCTCGGCCTGCTGCTTGGCGCGCGCGCCGACGCATCGGTCGTACGGCTCGGACGGGAGCGCGCGGAGCTGTCGGCCGAATTCGTGCTCGCACCGGACAGTCCCGCGCGCGACTGGCTGGTTGCGCAGGATTTCGAATGCGACGGCGACCGGGTCATCGTGCGACGGGTGATCGACAGCGGCAGCCGATCGCGTGCATGGATAGGCGGCGCGCCGGCCGGCATCGCACAACTGCGCGAACTCGGCGGCTTGCTGGTCGACATCCATGGCCAGCATGCACATCAGGCCCTGATGCGCGAATCGGCGCAGCGCGAGCTGTTCGACCAGCATGCCGGCCTGCAGGCTGAGGTCACGGAGGTCACGAAGCTTTATCGGGAATGGCAGGCGCGCGAACAGGCGCTGCTGCGTGCCGTGCAGGACAGTGATGCCGCCCTGCGTGAGCGCGAACGCGTGCAGTGGCTGGTCGAGGAGCTCACCGCACTGGCGTTCGAACCCGCCGCCTGGGCGGCGCTGCAGCAGGAACACAGTCGGCTGGCGCATGTCACGCAACTGCTCGAAGGCAGTGCCGAGGCGCTCGCGTCGCTGGAGGACGGTGAGGTCGCGCTGGATGCGCAGCTCGCCCACATCGCTGCCGTGCTCGGCCGCTTGCAGGGGTTCGATGCGGCGCTGGGCGAATGCTGCAGCCTGATTGATTCGGCGTCGGCCCAGGTCGGCGAAGCCGCGCGCGCGCTGCGCGCCTACGTACATCGACTCGATGCGGATCCAGCGGCACTGGCACGTGCCGATGATCGCATCGCTGCCGTGCTCGGCGCCTCCCGCAAGTACCGCTGCGAGCCGGACGAACTGCCGGCGCTTCTGGCCGACAGCCAGCTGCAGCTCGACCGGCTGGCCGCCGACGCGGATCCGGCCCGGCTCGAGCAGGCGCGCGATGCAGCGCGCACCGCCTGCCTGCAGGCCGCGACGCATCTGTCCGGTGCGCGCAAGCCGGTGGCTGAGCGCCTGTCGGCCGAGGTGACCGCGGCCATGGCCGAACTGGCGATGCAGGGAGGTCGCTTCGAAGTTGCGCTCCAGCCACTCGCAGAACCGTCCGCCACCGGACTGGAAGAGATCGAATTCCGCGTTTCTGCCAATCCGGGGCAGCCGCTGGCACCGCTGGCAAAAGTCGCGTCGGGTGGCGAATTGTCACGCATCGGACTGGCGATACAGGTGATCGCCAGCGCACGCAGCGGAACGCCGACGCTGGTGTTCGACGAAGTCGACGTCGGCATCGGCGGCCGGGTGGCCGAGGTGGTGGGGCGCCAGCTGGCGCGGCTGGGCAAGGCGCGTCAGGTGCTGTGCGTCACCCACTTGCCCCAGGTTGCGGCGCGCGCCGACTGGCAATGGTCAATCGCCAAGCGCAGCGACGCCGGTCAGACGGTCAGTGCGGTGAGCGCGCTCGACGCGGCAGCGCGGATCGAGGAAATCGCACGCATGCTTGGCGGTGAAGTCATCACCGATACGACGCGCGCGCACGCGAAGGAAATGCTGGGCGAGCGCCCGGCGAGCTGATCAACCCGGTTCGGATCCGCCCGGATCGCGCTGTGGCTTCTTCTTGTTCGGGCAGGCTTCGGTCGTGCAATTGGCGAAAATCGTCAGTGCGTGGTCATGCATCGCGAAGCCGTGGTCCTTGGCAACCTTGATCTGGCGGCGCTCGATTTCCGCGTCGTAGAACTCTTCCACCTTGCCGCACTGGATGCAGACGAGGTGATCGTGGTGATGCCCTTCGTTCAGTTCGAACATCGCCTTGCCGGATTCGAAGAAATGGCGTTCCAGCAGACCGGCGTGCTCGAACTGGGTGAGCACCCGATAGACAGTGGCCAGACCGATGTCCATGTCTTCCTGCAGCAGCGCCTTGTAGACGTCTTCCGCGCTCATGTGGCGCACATCCGTGCGCTGGAACAGCTCAAGGATTTTCAATCGCGGCAGCGTGGCTTTCAGGCCGATATTCTTCAGGTTGTGCGAGTTCGCGCTCATGGGCAAGGCTGACGGCAGTATCAAGGTCGCTATAATATAGACTTTCGTCTCCCGTCCCGCGTCGTGCCGCGAGCGGGCGGATCTGCCCGAAGCCCTAACCGAGTCCCGTCCAGCGATGTCCTTCGCCCCCGTGGTAGTTGTACGCTACGCCCTTGCCGCCCTGATTCCGGTGCTCGCGGGATGCTCCAATGTGCCTTCGGCGCTCGACGTGACCAATCGTCTGAACCCGTTCCGCATCGATATCCGCCAGGGCAACCTGGTGACGCAGGAAATGGCTTTCCAGCTCAAGCCGGGCATGTCGCGCGACCAGGTGCGTTTCGTGCTCGGCTCGCCGATGCTGGCCGACGTATTCCATCCCGACCGCTGGGACTACCTGTACTACTTCAAGCCGGGCAACAAGCCGCAAGATACCCAGCAGCGCCGCCTCATTGTCTATTTCGAGGATGACAAGCTGGTCAGCCTCGGTGGCGATGTGGTGGGGGCGGAAGAAGCCGAGTTGAACCAGCCCGAAGCGCCGCGTACCCGCACGATAGATCTGGGCGAGGTTGTCGCGCCGAAGTGACGCGACGCAGGGTCATCGCGGCACATTTCACGTCTGAAAGGATTCCATGTCACCGATGCGCATAGCGATCACCGGGGCGTCCGGCCGCATGGGCCGCATGCTGATCGAAGCGACTTCGCGCGATGAAGGCGCCCGGCTGGTCGCTGCCCTTGACCGCCCCGATGCGCCTGCCATCGGTGAAGACGCTGCCGCCTTTCTGGGCCGTCCGGCCGGCGTGCCGATCAGCAGCGATGTCGATGCCGCCCTGACCGGTGCCGACTTCCTGATCGACTTCACCCGTCCGGAAGCCACGCTGGCTCACCTTGACGCCTGTCTGCGCCACAACGTGAAGATGATCATCGGTACGACCGGCTTCACCGACGCGCAGCGCGCCCGGCTGGTCGAGGCCTCGCGCGACATCGCCATCGTGTTCGCGCCGAACATGGCGGTCGGCGTGAATGCCGTGTTCCGGCTGCTCGACGTCGCCGCACGCATCCTGAACAGCGGCTACGACGTGGAAGTGATCGAGGCGCATCACCGCATGAAGGTCGATGCGCCGTCCGGTACAGCGCTGCGCATGGGTGAAGTGGTGGCCGACGCGCTCGGTCGCTCGCTGGCCGACTGCGCCATCTATGGCCGCGAAGGGCATACCGGCGAGCGGCAGGACACGACCATCGGCTTTTCGACGATACGCGGAGGCGACATCGTCGGTGACCACACCGTGCTGTTCGCCGGCCTCGGCGAGCGCATCGAAATCACCCACAAATCGGCCAGCCGCATGCCCTATGCGCTGGGCAGCCTGCGCGCCGCGCGCTGGCTGGCCAGCCGGGAGACCGGTCTGTACGACATGCAGGACGTGCTGGGCCTGCGCTGAGTGGTGGGTACAGGGCCGCGCGCGCTCCGGTTCTTCAGCCCGCCGTTGTACGGTCGTTAATTCAACAGGTCTTACCTGTCCCGGATTTCCATGCATCCAGCGCTGTCCTCCCTGTTGCTGCAGCACCTTGGCCTGCTATCCATCGATGAAGCCGAAATCGCACGATGGCTTGCCGGCGGGCCATCCGCGGCGGCGCTGGCCGAGTCGCTGCAGCGCATCGACCAGTTGCTCGACGCGGGCGACACGACCGATGCATCGCGCCATCGCTGGCAGTGGGCGCCTTCGAGTTCGCGCTTCGAGGTGTCGGCTGAATTCAAGGCAGCACTGGGTTACGGCCCGACCGATCTGCCGGACTCGCTTGCGGTATGGCGCGACATCGTGCATGCCGACGAAACGACCGCCTTCGACCAGTGGCTTGAAGACAGGCTGGCCAGCATGGCGGACGACGCCTCGCTGGATTGCCGCGTCCGCCATGCCGACGGCCGTACGGTCTGGGTCAGGCTGGAAGCCGGTGCAACCGAGCGCGACGAACGCGGCCGCGTCACCCGGGTATCGGGCTATCTTGGCCAGCTTGATGCGCGACGGCAGGCCGAAATAGAACTGCTGCTGGCCAAGGAAAAGGCGGAGGCGGCCAGCCGGGCCAAAAGTGACTTCCTGGCCAACATGAGCCACGAAATCCGCACCCCGATGAACGGCATCATGGGCATGTCGGAACTGATGCTGGACACCGCGCTCGACAGCGAACAGGCCGAATACGTGCGTGCCATCAAGACGTCGGCCGATGCGCTGCTGGTCATCATCAACGACATCCTCGACTTTTCGAAGATCGAAGCCGGCAAACTCGCAATCGAACAGGTCGAGCATTCGGTCGGGGACGTGGTCGGAGATGCCGCGCGCGGGCTGGCCATCGCGGCGCAACACAAGGGGCTGGAGCTGTACTGTCGCCTGTCACCCGATCTGCCGGTGCGCATGCTGGGCGACCCCGGGCGCCTGCGGCAGATTCTGGTCAATCTGATCGGCAATGCCGTCAAATTCACGGCGCGCGGTGAAATTGAAATCGGCTGCGAGACAACAGGCACGCCGGTCGGGAGCGGCAGCGAGGTCGAACTGCATGTCTGGGTGCGCGACACCGGGATCGGCATCGACACTGCGAAGCAGGCCGTCGTGTTCGAAGCGTTCGCGCAGGCCGACACCTCAACCACGCGGCGCTTCGGTGGCACCGGCCTCGGACTGGCCATCTGCAACCGGCTCGTGTCCCTGATGGGTGGCCGTCTGTGGCTGGACAGCGTGCCCGGGCAGGGCTCGACCTTTCATTTCACGCTGCGCGGCACGGTGATCGAACAGGCCACGCTGCCAGCGCACTTCCGTCGCTTTGCCGGGCGCCACGTGCTGCTGATCGAAGACCACCTGCCGTCCCGCAGTGTGGTGGCGGCCATGCTGGGCGACATGGGCGCTTCGGCGCTGGCGGTCAGTTCGGTGCAGACAGCGCGCCAGGCACTCAAGCAGGCACATGAATCAGGGCGCCCGTTCGACATCCTGCTGGTTGACCGCACATTGCCGGATGCCGACGCCTTTGATTTCATTTCCGCCTTCTGCGAGGGGCCGAACCGGCTCAATCGCGTCGTGATGATGTTCAGCGGCTCCAATCAGGCGGCCGATAACGCACACGCCCGCTCGCTGGGAGTGCGCGGGCGTCTGCACAAGCCGTTTTCGGCGAACGAGCTGGCCGGCGCGCTGGCCGAGGCACTGGCCACCCATCCGGACGACGCCGCACCGGAAATGGATGATTTCGCTTTTGCCATCGGGGATCTCGATATCGAGCGCTCGCTGGCGCACGAAGGCATCGGCAACGCGCGCAAGCGGCGTGTGCTGCTGGCTGAAGATAATCCGGTCAATCAGCTGGTGGCCGTGCGTACGCTTGAGCGTGCGGGATATGTGGTAACGGTCGCGTCGAATGGTCAGGAAGCGCTGGATCTTCTCGAGCGCGACCACTTCGAGGTGGTGCTGATGGACGTGCAGATGCCGGTCATGGGCGGCATCGAGGCCACGCGCGCCATCCGTGCGCGCGAGCAGCGACGGTCCTGGGTGGTCGATACCGACCATGTGCAGCACATGCCCATCATCGCGATGACCGCCAATGCGATGAAGGGTGACCGCGAACTGTGCCTGGAAGAGGGCATGGACGACTACATCAGCAAGCCGGTCAAGGCGGACGAACTTCTGGCGACGCTGGAGCGCGTGCTGTCGCGCAGCGAACCTGACGGTACGCCGGTCAGTACCGATTTCAACGGTGCCGTGCTCGATGCGGAGCTGCCCGAACCGCCGGTGATCGACATTTCACACACGCTGGAAACCCTTGAAGGTGACCGCGCGATGGTCTTGCGCGTGATCGATGTGTTCCTCGGCGAACTGCCGCAACTGCGCAGTGGCCTCAAAGTGTGCATCCAGCTCAAGGACAGTGCCGGCGTCGCCCGCATCTGTCACCGCCTTCGGGGCTCCCTGTCGGTATTCGGCGCCGCGCGCGCCGAAGCCGCCGTAGTAAAGCTCGAGGACAGCGCCCGCTTGGGCGATGTACCGGCGCTGGCAGGACAGCATGAGCGGGTGGATGTCCATCTCGCCCGGTTGTCCGAAGCGCTGCTCGACGCGCGCGATGCGGTGATGGCGCCCGCGGACTCCTAGGGCGTGTTCTCATTTGTCGAATTAACGGTATGCCAAATGGAAGCGCCATCGAAAAAGTCGTTCACGGTCAAAGGCATAGCAGGGGACTGTTCACAGCGGCCTGAATCTGGTCATATCCTGACTTTTGGGCTGATGTCAGGATGGATCGGAAGATGCTGCGCGATGACCAATGGGAGCGCATTGAGCAACTGTTGCCCGGCAAGGCGACCGACCGTGGCGTCACGGCCAAGGACAATCGGCGCTTCGTCGAAGCGGTGTTGTGGATCATGCGTACAGGCAGTCCGTGGCGCGATCTGCCGGAGGAACTGGGGCATTGGCATCGGACCTTCGTTCGCTTCTCGCGCTGGCGCGAGAAAGGGGTGTGGGAGCGGGTCGCCACAGCGCTGCGCAGTGAGGCCGACATGGAGCATCTGTTCCTCGACTCGACGATCGTGCGCGCGCACCAACATTCTGCCGGCGCCCAAAAAAAGCGGGCGACCAGCAAATCGGCCGCTCCCGGGGTGGATTGACCACCAAGCTGCATGTGGCAGTGGATTCCTTGGGCAATCCAACGAGAGTCATTCTCACGGCAGGCCAGATCTCCGATATTGGGCAAGCGGCCGCACTGATCAAAGATCAGCTTGCCGAGTTCATTGTGGCCGACAAGGGCTACGACTCGGATGCCTTTGTCGAAATCATCACGGCGCAAGGCAGCCAGGCGGTCATTCCACCTCGCTCCAACCGACTCAACCCTCGTGGGTTCGATCGCCATCTCTACAAAGATCGAAATCTGGTCGAGCGCTTCTTCAACCGCATCAAGCAATTCAGACGCATCGCCACGCGATACGACAAACTCGCTCAGTCCTTCCTGTCCTTCGTTCATCTCGCTTGCGCATTCGTCTGGTTGGCATAATTGAGAACAGACCCTAGTCTTCCGTTTCGATGTCTTCGTGCTCGGCGTTGAGATCACCAATGCTGTAGCGGCGCAGTTTCACGTACAGACTTTGCCGGCTCAGGCCGAGCATTTCGGCTGCCGATGCTCGGTTGTCATGCGTCAGTTCGAGCGCCGCCTCGATGCACAGCTTCTCGATCAGGTCGGTCGATTCGCGCACCAGTTCCTTCAGCGACACGCGGCCGACCAGTCCGGTCAGCTGTTCGACCGACCTGGGCAGTTCGCGACCCATCCGGGGATCCGCTTCGATACGCCGGCTGATGCCACGCACCGTGAAGCCCAGACAAGGCGTTTCGCCATGCGGGACCGACACGGCCGAAATTTCGACTTCCACATCCGAGCCATGTTCACCACGAACCAGGGTGGAAAAAAGCCTGACCGACCCGTGCTGGCGCAGGTTGACCATCAACACCTTGAAATCGACTCCGGGGCGGCCCAGCCAGCGTTCAAGCGGCTCGCCACGCGCCTGCTCGACGGACGCCAGCTGGGAAAGATCGAGAAAGGCGTGGTTGGCCGTCAGGATATGGCCCGATTCATCCGTCAGTACAAAGCCGTCCGGCACGTGCTCCATCACGTCCAGCAGGGCCTGATGCAGACCCGAGGTCGTGTGTTCGACGGCACGTGGCGAAAGGCGCACGAGAAAGAGCGCCGCGTTGTCCTGCCTGACCAGCGATGCGGCGACCTGCAGCTCGCGTCCGTCATCGGCCAGGCGCACGCGCACGTCGTCAGCGCGACCGGCCGCCCTGACACTGGCCAGCAGATCCTGTGCCGACTGCATGCCGGCTTCGTCGAATCCTTCCGGAAAGGTACGCCCGACCAGGCCCTTGGGGGACGGACCGAGCAGGCGGAGCGCCGCCGGATTGGCTTCCATGACGCGCTGACTGCCGGCCTCGACGATGAGCACCGCTTCCGATGTCATCTGGAACAGCAGGCGATAGCGGGTTTCCAGTTGCCGCAGCTTGGCGTAGTCACGCTCGATCGACTGCTGCGCGTCGACCAGTCGCTGCTGCAGCGACGACAGGGAGCGCAGATCGCGGCCGAACGCGACAACCCGGCCTTCGTGCCCGACCTTGATGGCCGAATACAGTACCGGCATGTCGATGCCGCCGGATACCGGATGATTCACGTGCCGCCACTTCTGGGCGGCCTCGGCCGAAGCATCGATCAGCAGGGCCTCGACCTTGGCGCGGCTTTCGACCGTCACGATGTCGGTCCAGCGTCGGCCGACCCAGCCCTCGTACCCATCGGGCACCAGCTCGTCGTTGCCGAAGGCTACATCGCGGATGATGCCCTGCTTGTCCACCACCAGCGCCAGATCCGACGCAGCGGCGATGAGTTTCGCTGTGGAGTTGGCATCGACGCCTCCGAACGATAGGAGGGGCGATTCAAACGGCTTCACGTTGGCAGCCCCCCACTTCCCGTCGATTCTGGAAAACTCACTGCGCTCCTGCTCCAATCCCAATCGTTCACCTCGTCAAACCGGTTCAGCCCTGCGTACATCGCAGCGGCACCATGGCGTCAGCGCGCCGCACAGCGTCTTTTGCATCACTAGCGGTCGCATCCGCACCCACCAGTGCCACCCACTCCGGGTGTTCGACAAAGATCGGGCCACCCACCATCACGATCAGGTCGCGATTGCGGGACGCCAGACGCACCGCTTCGATCAGCCGCTTCAAAGGTTCGATGCGTGCTTCGCTACCGACCGAAAAACCCAGCACATCGAACCACTCATTCTGCGCCGCCAGCACCAGATCGAGGCTGCGGCCGGATGCTTCGGCACAGACTTCCCAGCCACTGTTGCGGAAAAATTCACCGACCATCAACAGGCCCAGCGTGTGCTGGTCCCCCGGTGCCGCAGACAGTAGCACCCTGCGGCCATTCGGCGCGAACGGGGCGTCCGGGCGGAAGCTCGGACCCAACTCATGCACCACCTGCTGGATCCGCCACAGACCGAGCGTCACCTGCGTGAAGTCACACAGGTCCGCTTCCCACAATTCGCCGAGTCGCCGTGCGGCCGGCGCCAGCAACTCAAGAAAAATCGTGTCGGGCGACGCGCCACGTGCGCGTACCGCCTCCACCCACGTGCGCGCGACGCGCGCGTCCTGCGCGAGAACCAGATTCGCGAACTCGACCACCTCCGGCGAAGACGGTGCCGGGCTTTCACAGGCGACCTGCGGTGCCGAGGGGTCGGCGCCGCCGTGCGCGAGCATGAGGCGCGGAATGATTTCAGCTTCGATGGTACGGGCAAGATCGCCCATCCAGTCATCCACCGGAAAAACAAGTTCCCCGCCGTTGTGAATGCCTGATTGCGGAGGGCTTCGCTGAAGTGCATCCGTGTCCGACCAGTACTCTCCCGTCGTGCGCGCCTTGCCGGCGTCTTCCTGCGCTCTTCCGGCCATCTCTCGTCCTTTGGTGTTTGTGTTTTGCCGGCTCCGACTCAGGCGTCCCGCGGCATGGCAGGGAAGCAAGGAACGGCCGTGCTTTTAATGACTTCGTACAGCACTTACCCCGGCGCGCAGCCCATGGAGGCACCCATCACAAGAGCAACCAGCTTATAGAGATAGTTCGCGTCAAGGGCAACTGTCAAGTTTACTTGTCAGTATCGAACGCCATCAACGCTTTGCGGCGACCATTCATCGCGCTTCATGACAATCCGGCTGCAGGTTGTTCGCGTGTCAATCATGATGTACGTCAATTTTTATTGACACTCCGTCTCCAGACGTCTAGATTTTCAGTCAAAGAAGAAAGACCAAGGAGACGTCACCGATGCACCCGCAGCAGGCCAGACCGCAGCCTCCGCTTTACACGGCAGAAGAACGCCGCCGCCGCGATGCATCGCCCTGGACCATGCTCCAGGGTGTGCTGGCGCCGGTGCAGTTCATCGCCTTCCTGATCAGCCTGGTGCTGGTGCTGCGCTTCCTGATGACCGGCGAGGGGCTGCAGGCCGCCTCGGTGTCCGTGGTGATCAAGACGGTGCTGCTGTACACGATCATGATCACCGGATCGATCTGGGAGAAAGAGGTGTTCGGCGTCTGGCTGTTCGCCCGCCCCTTCTTCTGGGAAGACGTATTCAGCTTCGCCGTCCTTGCACTGCATACGTGGTACCTGATCGCGCTGGCGACCGACAGCCTCGGCCCGGACAGCCTGATGTGGCTCGCCCTCGCCGCCTATTTCACTTACGTCATCAACGCCGGCCAGTTCATCCTGAAACTGCGTGCCGCGCGTCTGCAGCAGTCGGCCGCCATGGCCTTCGGCGACGACCAGCTGGTGCCGTGCAAATGAGCAACCTCCAGGACATTCCGGTCGTACTCAGCCAACGTACTGGCAGCGACCTGCCGGTGCTGCGCGAACGCGGTCAGCGCGAAGTGTTCTGCGGGCTGACCGGCATCGTGTGGCTGCACCGCAAGCTGCAGGACGCCTTCTTCCTCGTCGTCGGTTCGCGCACCTGTGCCCATCTGGTGCAGTCGGCTGCCGGCGTGATGATCTTTGCCGAACCCCGCTTCGGTACGGCCATCCTGACCGACCGCGACCTCGCCGGCATCGCCGACGCCAACGACGAACTCGACCGGGTGTGCATGTCGCTGCTGGAACGCCGGCCGGAAATCAAGGCGCTGTTCCTGGTCGGCTCCTGCCCGTCCGAAGTCATCAAGCTTGATCTGGCCCGCGCAGCGGAACGCCTGAACGAGCGGCTGCTGCCGCAGGTGCGGGTGCTCAGCTACTCGGGTTCCGGCATCGAAACCACCTTCACGCAGGGCGAAGACAACGCGCTGAAGGCCTTCGTGCCGATCATGCCGCAGACCGACGCCCGCCAGTTGCTGGTCGTCGGTTGCCTGCCGGACGTGGTGGAAGACCAGTTCCGCCGGCAGTTCGAACAACTGGGCATCGGTCCGGTGAATTTCTTCCCGGGTCGGCGCGCCGATGATGTGCCGTCGATCGGCCCGAACACGCAGTTGCTGCTGGCCCAGCCATTCAATGGCGAAACCGTGCGCACGCTCACCGCTCGCGGCGCCAGCGTGCTGGCTGCACCCTACCCGTTCGGCGTCGAAGGTACGACCGCCTGGCTGCGCGCAGCCGCCCGCGCCTGGCAGACGCCCGACACGCAGTTCGATGCCGTCACTGCGCCGCTGATCAGGCGCGCGCGCGCCGCACTCGAACGCTACCGCCCGCAACTGGCCGGCAAGCGCCTGTTCATGCTGCCCGATTCACAACTCGAAATTCCGCTCGCGCGCTTCCTGAATCGCGAAATGGGCATGGCACTGGTCGAGGTCGGCACGCCTTACCTCGACCGCCAGATGGTCAGCGAAGAACTGGCCTTGCTGCCGCCGGACGTCGTGCTCAGCGAAGGCCAGCACCTGGAACGCCAGCTCGACCGCGTGCGCGCCGCCCGCCCCGACCTGACGGTGTGCGGGCTCGGCCTTGCCAATCCGCTGGAAGCCGAAGGCCTGACCACGAAATGGTCGATCGAACTGGTTTTCTCGCCGATCCACGGCTACGACCAGGCCGCCGATCTTGCCGAACTGTTTGTACGCCCGCTCGCTCGCCGCGAACGGCTGGCGGTCTGAGGAGCAACTGATGCAACTGACCTTGTGGACCTACGAAGGACCGCCTCACGTGGGCGCCATGCGGATTGCCACCTCGATGCGCGACGTGCATTACGTGCTGCACGCCCCGCAGGGCGACACCTACGCCGACCTGCTGTTCACGATGATCGAGCGTCAGGACCGCCGCCCGCCGGTGACCTACACCACCTTCCAGGCGCGTGACCTGGGCGGCAGTACCGCCGATCTGGTCAAGACCGCCGTGGCCGAAGCGTATGAACGCTTCAAGCCGAAGGCGCTGCTGGTCGGCGAGTCCTGCACCGCCGAACTGATCCAGGATCAGTCCGGCTCGCTGGCGTGCGGCATGAACCTGCCGATCCCGGTCATCCCGCTCGAACTGCCGTCCTACTCGAAGAAGGAGAACTGGGGCGCAGCCGAAACCTTCTATCACGTGGTGCGTGCGCTGCTCGCCGATCAGGTGCCGCCGCCGGGCACGCCGCGTCCGGCACGCGCCGAAGGTCGCCGCCCGCGCGCCAACCTGCTCGGCCCGACCGTGCTCGGCTTCCGCTGCCGCGACGACGTGCAGGAAATCCGCCGGCTGCTCGACCTGCTGGGCATAGACGTCAATGTGATCGCGCCGCTCGGTGCGTCGCCGGACGATATCCGTCGCCTGCCCGAAGCTGACTTCAACATCGACCTCTACCCCGAAGTGTCGCGCACGACCGCGTCGTGGCTGCAGCGCAATTTCGGCATGCCGGCCACCCGCGTCATTCCGATGGGTGTCGGCGCCACGCGCGACTTCATCGCCGAAGTCGCACAGCTGGCAGGCATCGATGCGTCGGCCTTGCTGGCTTCCGAACAGCCGGGCGTTGCGGGCTTTTCGTCCTCGCTGTCGCGCATGCCCTGGTATGCACGCTCGGTCGATTCGACCTACCTCACCGGCAAGCGCGTGTTCATCTTCGGTGATGCGACCCACGCCATCGCTGCCGCACGCATCGCCAGGGAAGAAATGGGCTTCACCGTTGTCGGCCTGGGCACCTACAGCCGCGAATTCGCGCGCGACGTGCGCGATGCCGCGAAACTCTACGATGTCGAGGCGCTGATCAGCGACGACTACCTCGAAGTGGAACAGGCCATCGGTGCTGCGTCACCGGAACTGGTGCTCGGCACCCAGATGGAGCGCCACATCGCCAAACGTCTCGGCGTCGCGTGCGCGGTGATTTCGATCCCGATCCACGTGCAGGACGTACCGGCGCGCTACAGCCCGGTGTACGGCTTCGAAGGCGCCAACGTCATTTTCGATACCTGGGTCCATCCGCTGGTGATGGGTCTTGAAGAACATCTGCTGCAGATGTTCCGCGACGACTTCGAATTCCACGATGACGCAGCGGCGTCCCATCTGCCGGCCGTCGCTCGCGACGCACGACACGCTGCAGCGCCTGATGCCGTCGCCCCCGTCGAACCGGTTGCGGCTTCGGTCGCGACACCCGAACCCGTCATCGCCGCCGCGGGCGAGCCGACCTGGAGCGAAGACGGCGAACGCGAGCTGAAAAAGATTCCGTTCTTCGTGCGTGGCAAGGCCAAGCGCAATACCGAAGCCTTCGCACGCGAACACGGTCTGGCAACGATCACGGTGGAGACGCTCTACGATGCCAAAGCTCACTATGGACGCTGAATCCGTGTCCGCCGACTTCGTGCGCGCCGCACGTCACGACAGAGTGATCGACGCATGACCTCCATCGGACTTCCATCGATGCTGAGAAAACGTGCCGTCGATACGAGCGCTGCCTCGGCGGTCACCCGGCAGCCCATCAGCATCGTGATCGTCACGATGGACACCCATCTTGCGAGCGCGGTCGAACGCGCCCGGCCGCGTCTGTCGCGCGAGTTTCCGGGTCTGACCGTGAGCCTGCACGCCGCGTCGGAGTACGCCGGCAACGAGTCGGCGATCGCCCGCGTCAAGGCAGACATCGCCAGCGCAGACATCATCGTCTGCGGCATGCTGTTCCTGGAAGACCACTTCCTGCCCATCCTCGACGACCTGCGTGCGCGTCGCGACAACTGCGACGCCATGATCTGCATGGCATCGGCCAGCGAAGTCGTGAAGCTGACCCGTCTCGGCCAGTTCGACATGGACAAGCCGGCCAGCGGCCCGATGGCGCTGCTCAAGCGCCTGCGTGGCAACAAGAGCAAGACTGCCACCGGCGGTGCGGCCCAGATGAAGACGCTGCGCCGCATCCCGCAGATGCTGCGCTTCATTCCCGGCACCGCCCAGGATGTGCGCGCCTACTTCGTGACGCTGCAATACTGGCTCGGCGGCTCGGACGAGAACGTGCTGAACCTGTTGCGCCACGTCGTCGACCGCGGTGCCGATGGCCCGCGCAAGGAACTGCGCGGCAAGATCAAGGTTCAGCCGCCGATCGAATACCCGGAAGTCGGTGTGTACCACCCGCGCATGCCGGGTCGCTTTGCCTACGAAGCGTCCGCGCTGCCCGACCCGATCGGTCGCGAACTGCGCGGCACGGTTGGCGTGCTCGTGCTGCGCTCCTACCTGCTGTCGGGCAATGCCGGTCACTACGACGGCGTGATCGCCGCGCTCGAGGCGCGCGGCCTGCGCGTGGTACCGGCCTTCGCCGCCGGACTCGACTCGCGCCCGGCGATCGACCAGTTCTTTTTGAAGGACGGCCACAGCATCGTCGATGCGGTCGTGTCGCTGACCGGCTTTTCGCTGGTCGGCGGTCCCGCCTACAACGATGCCAAGGCGGCCGAGGAAATCCTCGCGCAGCTCGACGTACCGTACGTCGCGGCGCACCCGGTCGAGTTCCAGACACTCGATCAGTGGGGCGAGTCGGATCGCGGCCTGCTGCCGGTCGAAAGCACCATCATGGTCGCCATCCCGGAACTCGACGGCGCGACCAGCCCGATGGTGTTCGGCGGCCGCCCGGGCGCGCCCGGCGTCACCTGCACCGGATGCCATCACGCCTGCACCTTCACTGCAGCGGACAACAAGCAGGACATGCACAGCTGCCCCGAGCGCGCGCAGACACTGGCCGCCCGGGTCGACAAGCTGGTGGCGCTCAAGCGCAGCGAACGCGCCCACCGCAAGGTTGCCATCGTCATTTTCAACTTCCCGCCGAATGCGGGCAGTGTCGGTACAGCCGCCTATCTGTCGGTGTTCGAATCGATGTTCCACACCCTGACGGGAATGAAGCAGCAGGGCTACCAGGTCGACCTGCCCGACAGCATCGATGCGCTGCGCGACAGCGTGCTGTTCGGCAATGCGTCGAAATACGGTGCCGATGCCAATGTGCATACGCTGATCAGCGCCGAAGACCACGTGCGGCGCGAACCGTGGCTGAAGGAAATCGAGGCCGAGTGGGGCCCGGCGCCCGGCAAGCAGCTGAGCAACGGCAGTTCCATCCTGGTGCTGGGCAAGCAGTTCGGCAACATCCTGATCGCGGTGCAGCCGGCTTTCGGTTACGAAGGTGACCCGATGCGGCTGCTGTTCGAAAAGGGTCTGTCGCCGACGCACGCCTTCTCCGCCTTCTACCGCTACCTGCGCGAAGACTTCAAGGCGCACGCCGTGCTGCATTTCGGTACCCACGGCGCACTCGAATTCATGCCGGGCAAGCAGAGCGGCATGGGCGGCAACTGCTGGCCGGACCGCCTGATCGGCGACATGCCGAACGTCTACCTGTACGCCTCCAACAATCCGTCGGAAGGCGCGATCGCCAAGCGCCGCTGCGGTGCCACGCTGATCAGCTACCTCACGCCGCCGATCGCGCAGGCCGGTCTGTACAAGGGTCTGAACGAACTGAAGACGTCCATCGAGCGCTGGCGCACGATGGAACCGGCATCGCCGGAGCGCGCCGACCTCGCGGTCGTGCTGCAGGCGCAGGCCGCCGCACTTGACCTCACCGCCGCCGAGCCGCTGTGGGACATTTCGCCCGCCGGCGGTACCGACGCCCGCGTGATGAAGCTGGCCGAGCAGATGCTCGAGCTCGAATACACGCTCATCCCGCATGGCCTTCACGTGGCCGGGCGCGCACCGTCGGAGGCGGAACGCGTCGACATGCTGCTGTCGATGGCCGATGCCTCGCACGGACAGCAGCTGGAACGCAGTGCGATCGAGGCACTGGTGGCCGGCCTGAGCATCGACCGGGTACTCAAGCTGTCGGGGCTGCCGCGCGACGACAGCACGGTCGAACTGTTCAACGAACTGGTCGACATCAACGGCAAGCTGGCGGAAGACACCGAAGTGGCCGCGATGCTGCAGGCGCTCGACGGTCGCTACATCCGCCCGGCACCGGGCGGCGACATCCTGCGCACGCCGGCAGTGCTGCCGACCGGCCGCAACATCCACGGCTTCGACCCGTTCCGCATTCCGAGTGCATTTGCGGTGAAGGACGGTGCTGCGCAGGCACAGCGCCTGCTCGACCGCTACACCGAAGACGGTTTCCCGTTGCCCGAATCGATCGCCATGGTCATGTGGGGCAGCGACAACCTGAAGAACGAAGGTGCGCCGATCGCCCAGGCGCTCGCCCTGATGGGTGCGCTGCCGCGTTTCGACAGCTACGGCCGCATCGCCGGTGCCACGCTGATCCCGCTGGAAGAGCTGGGCCGCCCGCGCGTCGATGTGGTGATCACGCTGTCCGGCATCTTCCGCGACCTTATGCCGCTGCAGATCAAGCTGCTGGCCGAAGCGGCCTGGCTTGCCGCCACCGCCGACGAGCCGCTGGAGATGAACTGGATCCGCCGGCACGCGCTGGCCTATCAGCAGGAACACGGCTGCACGCTGGAGATCGCCGCGCTGCGCGTCTATGGCAATGCCGAAGGCGCCTACGGCTCGAACGTGAACAACCTGGTGGAAAGCAGCCGCTGGTCGGACGAGGACGAAATCGCAGAAACCTACACGCGCCGCAAGGGCTTCGCCTACGGCCGCACCGGTCGCGCGTCGCAGCAGACCGCATTGCTGCAGAGCGCACTCGCCGATGTGCAGCTGACCTACCAGAACCTCGACTCGGTCGAACTCGGCGTCACCACGGTCGACAACTACTTCGATACGCTGGGCGGCATCACGCAGGCGGTCAAGGTGGCGCGCAACGGCCATACGCCGCCGGTCTACATCGGCGACCAGACCAAGGGCGACGGCGCCGTGCGCTCGCTGCAGGAGCAGGTGGCGCTGGAAACACGAACCCGCATGCTCAACCCGAAGTGGTACGAGGGCATGCTCGCTCACGGCTACGAAGGCGTGCGCCAGATCGAAACCCACATCACCAACACCATGGGCTGGTCGGCCACGACGGGTCAGGTTGCGCCGTGGGTCTACCAGCAACTGACACAGACCTTCGTGCTCGACGACGGTATGCGCAACCGGCTCGCCAGCCTCAATCCGACCGCTGCCGCCAAGCTCGCAAACCGTCTGATCGAAGCCCACGACCGCGACTACTGGCAACCCGACGCGGCCATGCTGGCCAAGCTGCGGGCCGCTGGCGAAGAACTGGAAGACCGTCTGGAGGGCGTATTCCAGCCCGTCAGCGCATGAAATCCCCTACCCCCCGTCCGCCCGTGCGGACACACCCGAGGTTTCAGAGTGAACACAGTCACCACCACCCACGTCCCGCTGTCGGCGCTGAAAACGCGCAACCCGGGCTCGTCACGCAATGACGGAGAGGGCAGCGTGCAGGTCCACCTCGACCCCTCGCTGAAGCTCGGTACCGCGAAGGTTTTCGCGGTGTATGGCAAGGGCGGCATCGGCAAGAGCACGACGTCATCCAACCTGTCGGTCGCCTTTTCCAAGCTCGGCAAGCGCGTGCTGCAGATCGGCTGCGACCCGAAGCACGACTCGACCTTCACATTGACCAAGTGTCTGGTTCCGACGGTGATCGACATTCTCGAAACGGTCGACTTCCATTCGGAAGAACTGCGCACCGAAGACTTCGTTTTCCCCGGCTACAACGGCGTGATGTGCGTCGAGGCAGGCGGCCCGCCGGCGGGCACCGGCTGCGGCGGTTACGTGGTCGGCCAGACGGTCAAGCTGCTGAAGGAACATCACCTGCTCGAAGACACCGACGTGGTCATCTTCGACGTGCTGGGCGACGTGGTATGCGGCGGTTTCGCCGCCCCGCTGCAGCATGCCGATCGCGCACTCATCGTCACCGCGAACGACTTCGACTCCATCTTCGCGATGAACCGCATCGTGGCCGCCATCCAGGCCAAATCGAAGAACTACAAGGTGCGTCTCGGCGGCGTCATCGCGAACCGCAGTGCGGCCACCGACCAGATCGACCGCTTCAACGAACGGGTCGGCCTGAAAACCATGGCGCAGTTCCGCGATCTCGACGTGATCCGCCGCAGTCGCCTGAAGAAATCGACGCTGTTCGAAATGGACGACAGCCCGGAAGTGCTCGAAGTGCAGCAGGAGTACCTGCGGCTGGCGGCTTCGCTGTGGGCCGGCACCGATCCGCTGATCGCGGAGCCGATGAAGGACCGCGACATTTTCGATCTGCTCGGTTTTGACTGAGTCTTCGAACGGGACCGATGACACCATGAACAGCTCTTACACAGATCGCCGCGGCCAGATCCAGACCTACTTCGACCGCACCGCGGTCGACGCCTGGAAGCGTCTCACCTCCGACGCACCGGTGGGCCGCGTGCGGGCAACGGTACGCGCCGGGCGCGACCGCATGCGCGCAACACTGCTCGACTGGCTGCCGCAGGACCTGCGTGGCCGCAAGGTGCTGGACGCCGGCTGCGGCACCGGTGCGCTGGCGGTCGAGGCGGCCCGGCGCGGCGCACACGTGGTGGCCATCGACCTGTCTCCCACGCTGGTGCAACTGGCGCGCGAACGCATGCCGGAAGACCTGAACGGCGGCGAGATCGACTTCCGTTCGGGCGACATGCTGGATCCCGCGCTGGGCTGGTTCGACCACGTGGTCGCCATGGATTCGCTGATCCACTACCGGGCCGACGACGCCGTGCGTGTCCTGTCCGGGCTCGCTGCGCGCACCGAACATTCGATCCAGTTCACCTTCCCGCCGAGCACGCATGCGCTCGAAGCGATGCGCTTCATCGGCAAGTTCTTCCCGCGCGGAGATCGCGCGCCGTCGATCGAACCGGTACGCGAAACCCTGCTGCACCGGCTGATCGACGAAGAGCCGGCGCTCGACTGCATGACCATCGGCCGCTCGCAGCATGTGTCGAGCGGCTTCTACAAATCGAAGGCACTGGAGCTGCGCCGCAGATGAAAACGCTGTCCGCCCGCTCGCTCAACGACCGCGCTGCAAAGCTGTGGACGGGTGTGGGCACGCGCTTCCTGCCGTTCGCCGATGTCGCGACGGCGGAGTTGCCGCTCGGGCGTCTGCTGCGTCTGTCGCTGTTCCAGGTGTCGGTCGGCATGGCGACGGTGCTGCTGATCGGCACGCTGAACCGCGTGATGATCGTCGAGATGGGTATGGCCGCCTGGCTGGTCGCGCTGATGGTGGCGCTGCCGCTGCTGTTCGCGCCCTTCCGTGCGCTGATCGGCTACCGCTCGGATACGCACCGTTCGGTGCTGGGCTGGAAGCGCGTGCCCTATATCTGGATGGGATCGCTGATCCAGTTCGGCGGCCTGGCCATCATGCCGTTCTCGCTCATCCTGCTGTCCGGCGACACCCAGGGTCCGGCGTGGATCGGGCAGGCCGGCGCCGCACTGGCCTTCCTGATGGTCGGTGCCGGCATGCAGACCGCGCAGACCGCCGGCCTCGCGCTGGCCACCGACCTCGCTGCGCCGGCGAACCGGCCGCGGGTGGTCGCGATGATGTACCTGATGCTGCTGGTCGGCATGGTGGTCAGCGGCATCGTGTTCGGCCTGCTGCTGGCCGACTTCACGCAGCTGAAACTGATCCAGGTGGTTCAGGGCTCGGCCATGCTCACGATGGTGCTGAACGTCATCGCGCTGTGGAAACAGGAGCCGCGCGGCATGCGCACGCAGGCGCAGCAGGCGCCGCGGCTGCCGTTCCGCGAAGTCTGGCGCAGCTTTTCGCAGCACGCCCGCGCCACCCGTTACCTGTGTGCGGTCGGTCTGGGCAGCGCGGCCTTCAGCATGCAGGACATCATTCTCGAACCGTACGGCGGCGAAATCCTCGGCATGGGCGTCGGCGCCACCACGTCGCTCACCGCCATGATGGCGCTGGGCGCGATCGCTGCCTTCGCACTGGCCGCACGCGTGCTGGCGCGCGGCTTCGATCCCTACCGTCTGGCGGCGCTTGGCGCGTTGACCGGCATCGTCGCGTTTTCGGCCGTCGTGTTTGCCGAACCGCTGCATTCGGTTCCGCTGTTCCGCGTCGGCGTGGCGCTGATCGGCTTCGGCGGCGGGCTGTTCTCGGTCGGCACGCTGACTGCCGCGATGGGACTCGAAAGCGGCGGCCTGAATGGCCTCGCACTCGGCGCTTGGGGTGCGGTACACGCCACCTGCACCGGCATGGCGATTGCACTGGGCGGCGCGCTGCGCGACGTCGTGTCGGGACTGGCCACGTCGGGCGCGCTCGGTTCAGCGCTGAGCAGTCCGGCGACCGGCTACAGCTTCGTTTACCACTGCGAGATTTACATGTTGTTCGCAAGCCTGATCGCGATCGGCCCTCTGGTCCGCTCTGCGCATCAATCCTCCACACCAGGCAGCACGAAGTTCGGACTGGCCGAGTTTCCCGGCTGATCGTCATTCCAAGAAGGAGAGCAAAATGGGTACGGGTGCCATCACTGCATACATCGACGTCGCGCAGATCACGCTCTACGTGTTCTGGGCCTTTTTCGCCGGCCTGATCTACTACCTGCACCAGGAGAGCAAGCGGGAAGGCTACCCGCTGGAGTCCGATCGTTCGGGCAGCATCAAGGTCCAGGGCTTCCCGGCGATTCCGGATCCGAAGACCTACAAGCTGCAGGATGGCCGTACCGTCACCGCCCCGAACTTCGCTGTGTCACCGCAGACGCTGAAAGCGGTGCCGAGTGCCAGGTTCCCCGGTGCGCCGCTGAATCCGACCGGCAATCCGATGCTCGATGGGGTCGGACCGGGTGCCTATGCAGACCGGGCCGACATTCCGGACGTGACCTATGACGGTCGCCTGCGCATCGTGCCGCTGCGTGCCGACACGGCCTACGGCGTCGCGCATCAGGACACCGATCCGCGCGGGCTCCCGGTGGTCGGTGCCGACGGCAAGGTGGGCGGCGTGGTGCGCGACCTTTGGGTCGACCGTTCGGAAGCGATGTTCCGCTACCTCGAACTTGACGTGCCGGTCGGTGGCGGCACGCGTCGCGTGATGCTGCCGATGAACTTCAGCCGCATCGGCGCCCGCCAGGTCAAGGTGGCGTCCATCCTGGGTCACCAGTTCTCCAGCGTGCCCAGTCTTGCATCGCCCGATCAGATCACCTTCCTCGAGGAAGAAAAGGTCATGGCCTACTACGGCGGCGGCACGCTGTACGCCGAAGCCAGCCGCAAGGAGCCCTGGCTGTGAGCACGCTCAAGGCCGTGCCCAACACCGGGCACGAACACGAGTTCGAACCGCAGCTCGGGCTGCCGGAACGGCTGCCGCAGGATGAACACGTGCTGTGGCAGGGCGCACCGGACTGGAAACGCATGGCACGCGAGCGCTTCCATCTGCCGGCGCTCTCCGGCTACTTCACCGCCATCCTGATCCTGCGTGCGGGTTTCATCCTGTCCGGCGAAGGCAGCATCGGCGATGCGGCGATGGCGGTCGTCATGCTGCTGCCGCTGGTGGTGTTCGCGCTTGGTTCGCTGGCCCTGCTGGCCTGGCTGTCGGCGCGCACCACGGTCTATACGATCACCGACAAGCGCGTCGTGATGCGTGTGGGCATCGTGCTGAGCCTCACGTTCAACCTGCCGCTGCGGCGCATCGAATCGGCCGGGCTCAAGCTGCACAAGGACGGTCACGGCAACATTCCGCTGACGCTGGGCGGCAGCGAACGCATCGCGGTGCTGCACCTGTGGCCGCATGCCCGCCCGTGGCGCGTGACGAAGCCCGAACCCATGCTGTGCTGCGTGCCGGATGCTGCCCATGTTGCGCAGATCCTGCAGACAGCATGGACGGCGGCCGCGGGCGAAGAAGCTGCAGCAGCGGCATCGACTGCGTCGCCGGTACGTGCCGCGAGCAGCGAAGCGACGCAGCCTGCACGCAGCCGGAACGGCAACACCCCGCAACTCGCGATCGACTGAGGTCAGGATCATGGAAGCCCACGTTGTCTCGCATCACCCGCTGTCACGCGGCCCGCTCATTGCCATCGGCGCCATGCTGCTGGTCGTGCTGCTGGCAGTCACCACGGTCAGGCTGTCGGGCATGAACATCAGCGTGCCCGATGCCGCCGCCGTGGCAATACGCGATCTGCGCTTCGAGGACAGGGCCGACGGCAGCATCGCCGTCATCGATGCCCGAAGCGGCGCCGAACTCGAATCGATCGTCGGTGAGCAGGGCTTCATCCGCGGCACGCTGCGCGGGCTCGCACGCGAGCGCAAGCGCCAGGGCATCGGTGCGGACGTGGCCTTCCAGCTGGTCGGGCGGGCCGATGGCCGACTGACCCTGATCGACCCCGCCACCAACCGCCGTGTCGACCTCGATTCGTTCGGCCCGACCAACGCCGGCGCCTTCGTCAAGTTGCTCGACGTTGCCCGGTCGCCCGAAATGCACGCCTCAGGAGCACCGCAATGACTACCGCCACCCACACCGCAGCCGCGGCTGCCGTATCCGAGGAATCGACCGCCAAGGCGCGCGTGAGCACCATGCTCAGCCCGCGCTTCTACACGACGGACTTCGCGGCGATGGAACGCATCGACGTCAGCCCGGTTCGCGCGGAATGGGACGTGATGATGGCCGAGTACGAAGGCGACAACAATCACGATCACTTCCAGCGCACCGAAGACTTCGGAGAGCAGATCAGGCAGCTGCCGCCGGAGCTGCACCAGGAGTTCATGGATTTCCTGATCAGCTCGATCACGTCGGAGTTTTCCGGCTGCGTGCTGTACAACGAAATCAAGAAGAACGTCGACAACCCGGACATCAAGGAATTGATGTCGTACATGGCGCGCGACGAAGCACGGCACGCCAACTTCCTGAACATGTCGCTGAAGGATTACGGCCTGGGCGTCGATCTGGGTGGCCTGAAGCGCACGAAGAAGTACACCTACTTCAAGCCGAAATACATCTTCTACGCGACCTATCTGTCGGAGAAGATCGGCTATGCCCGTTACATCACGATCTACCGCCAGCTGGAACGTCACCCGGAGCTGCGCTTCCACCCGATCTTCCGGTGGTTCGAGCGCTGGTGCAACGACGAATTCCGCCACGGCGAATCGTTCGCGCTGATCATGCGCGCCAATCCGCACCTGCTGCGCGGCGGCAATCTGCTGTGGGTCAGGTTCTTCCTGCTCGCCGTGTATGCCACGATGTACGTACGCGATCACATGCGTCCGCAACTGCATCAGGCAATGGGTCTGGATGCCGACAACTACGATTACGAAGTTTTCCGCATCACGTCGGAAATTTCCAAACAGGTCTTTCCGCTGACGCTGGACACCGACAGCGCGGTGTTCCGTGCCGGCTTCGAGCGTCTGTTCGCGCTGGCCCAGGCGAACGAGCGCGCCAAGGCACAGGGCGGCGTCATCGGCCTGGTCAAGCGCAGCGCCTGCGCGGTGGCGGCATTCGGCACCTTTGCCCGGCTCTACCTGCATCCGGTGAAGCGCAACGACATTCCCGAGTCCGTGCGCATACAACCGGCCTGGTGACACCGATGAGCGACTGGATGACACCGGCGCTGTTTGCACTCGGCCTGTGGTGGTTCGCCACCGGCGCCATCCTCTATCTGGACGGCCTGCCGCGGCACACTTTCCGCCACAGTCTGCTGGCGGCCAGCCTGCTGATGGTGGCGGCACTGTTCGCGCTGAACCACAGCGCGGCCGACACGTCGGTCGCGATGACGTACTGCAGCTTCACCAGTGCGCTCATCGTGTGGGGCTGGCTGGAAATGACCTTCCTGATGGGCTTCATCACCGGCCCGCGCAAGCAGGGCTGCCCGGACGGCTGCGGCGGGGCGGCTCATTTCTGGCACGCCACGGAAGCGATCATCCATCACGAGCTGTCGATACTGGTTGCCGCCATCGCCATCGCGGCGATCACCTGGGGCGATCCGAACCAGACCGGCACCTGGACCTTCATGCTGCTGTGGGGCATGCGGCTCAGCGCCAAACTGAACCTGCATTTCGGCGTGCGCAATTTCAGCGAGGAATTCCTGCCGCCGCACCTGACCTATCTGAAAAGCTTCTTCCGGCGCCGGCGCATGAACCTGCTGTTTCCGTTCTCGGTGACGGCCGGAACCGTCGTGACCGTTCTGCTGATCCAGCAGATCGGTGCAGCCGGCAACAGCGAGGCGACAACCGTCTGTTTCACGCTGCTGACCACGATGTCAGGCCTCGCGGTGATCGAGCACTGGTTCATGGTGCTGCCGCTGCCGTTCAACGCGCTGTGGAAATGGGGCCTGAAGTCGCGCGAAAAGAAATCGGCTCCGGTCGTGAAGCGGGATCATGAATGTCCGACGGCGGTGCACACGCACCGCATCGTCACCATCGACGCCGCCAAACCCTGATCTGCAACCAGGCACCCGTTCGGGCGCAGCTCGAACGGATGCCTGATGCGTCACTACTCGACCTTTGCCTTGCCCAGCAGCGTCGTGACGTGCTCCTGCACGGCCTGCTGCTGCAGGTGCTGGACCATGCGCTCCTTCACCTGTTCGAGCGGCGGCGGGCCCTTCTTGCGCACATCCTCGAGCAGGATGATGTGGTAGCCATACTGCGTCTTCACCGGTTCGGTCGTGTACTTGCCCTTTTCCAGCTTCGTCATCGCGTCACTGAATTCCTTGACGTAGGTCGCCGGATCGGCCCAGCCGAGATCGCCGCCCCGTTCCTGACTGCCGGTGTCCTTCGAATACACGACCAGCGTACCGAAGTCGATGCCGCTGTTCAGGTTGTCGATGATGGATTTCGCCGCGCCCTCCTGGTCAACCAGGATGTGCCGCGCCTTGTATTCCGTGCCGGTGCCCATCTTGGCCGCTGCGCGGTCATATTCCGCCGTGATCTGTGCGTCGGTGACCGGGCGCTCCTTCGACCAGCCGTCGAGGTAGGCGTTGATCACCATTTCGTCGCGGGCGTACTCGATGCGCTGCAGCAGCGCGGGATCCTTGTCCACCTTGCCTTCGCGCGCCGCCTGCAGCAGCACCTCGCGACGCACCAGGTGATCGCGCACGCGCGAGCGCAGATCCGGGCTGTCGAGCGCCCCCTGGGCCACCTGTTCCTTGATGAATACATTGCCAAGTTCCGACGGGATCGGCACGCCGTTGACCCTGGCAACCTTGTCGGTGAACGCTGGGGTCGTCGCGGCCGCTTCCTGTGCCGAAGCGGGGAGTGCTGTACCGATCGCGATCGCGGCGGCCAGACAGCTCAAAGTGTGGTTCATCGATGGATCCTTCTGTTTTCAGGTATGAGCTCTGGCCGCAGCGCTGCGGGCACTGGCGAGGCCATGCATGGGTGGGAACACGGAACGGAAAGGGTTGCAGTCCGGCCACGCTCCCCGGCGACAGATTCTCTCAGGTTCGTGGTCAGCCGCGAACCCCTGCACGGATCACGCCGGTACGCGGCAGACGCTGCAGCAGCGCAACACCCACACGGACAAACTCGCGACACCCCCGCGTGAACGGCTTCGGGCCCCGAGGGGCCCGAAGTGTACTGAGAGGGTCCGGATCCGCCCCCGCAAACGCCGTCTGGCACGGCGGGGGTGATGCAGGAGCGGCCGGACGATCTTTGCCGACCACCGGCACGCAGCCGGCGACCGGACTTACGGCTTTTCTGCTTCCGCCGGCATTTCGGCAGCCGGCTCGGCCGGCGCCTCGGCCGCGGCCGGCATCGCTGCCAGTGCGCCCGCCGCACTGAGCGCCATGTAGTCCTTCAGCATCGACGCACCGTACAGCGGCTTGTAGGCACCCTGATGGCAGGTCGCGCAATTCACCTTGGCCACATCACCCAGGGCGCCGAGGCGATGGACCGGGAAGGTCTGCGCCAGCGGATCCATATAGGTGTTGTTCAGGTCACGCGACATCCGGATGCCGTGCCAGGCCGTCACGCGCTGCGGCGTGCTGGTTTCCCACGACGAGAAGGCACGCGTGTTGTGGCAGTAGGTGCAATTCACGCCGAGGCCATCCGACATGTGCATCATCAACGCGTAGGTGTCTTCGGTCGCCTGGATCGATCCCACCCGTACGTTCGGCAACGCGGTCTTCGCATTCACGGCGATCGTGTTGGCCTTGCTCAGATACGGGGTGAAAGGATCGTAGGGCAGCGATGCATAGGCCACCGACTCGGCCGGCGTGTTCTGCCCGCCCTTGTTGCCGACCATGCGCGTCGCGTGCTTCTGCGGCTCCGGTGCGAACCACACATTCGCCGGCACCGGCATGCCGCGATGGCAGGTGTAGCAGGTGACGCCGGTATCTGCGACGTGGGTCTTGTAGTCGCTGTTGATGGTCTGCGTCATCTGGATCATGCGCCGCGCCACGACCTTGGTGTAGAGCGAGTCATCGGCCAGATTCTGCAGGTTGTGGCAGTAGCCGCAACCCTGCTCTGGCGCGACCCACTGCGTCATGGCAACCATGATGCGGGTGAATTCCGCCACGCTGACGTCGCCCAGCACCTTGACGTTCTGATACACCTCGGACGCCTTCTGCCCTTCCTGCGGCGCGGCGGGAAGCGCCGCGGGTACGGCATGGATGCCGGCCTGCCCGGCGACGATGCGCGGGTTGGCGACCTTGACCATCGCCGTGCCGCGGAAGCCGTGCTGCTCGGTGGTGATCGGCGGCCTTTCGCATGCCGACACCAGCACGCCGGCCGCCAGCAACAGTGCGATGCGGATCGCTGTACAGGACTTGATCATTGTTGCGCTCCTTGCAGCGTTGCGGGATCGACAACCGTGCCGAATACCGCCGGGTACATCGGTGCGACGTGGTGCTTGACCGCCCACAGATACCAGTTGTCGACCACGGTGCCGGTGAGCAGGATGCCGATGCCGCCGGTCAGCGGGCACAGCACTGCGAACCACCAGGCCCAGCGGTGGATGGATTCCATCGACGCGTTGAAGCCCATCGTCCAGCGCCAGAACAGGGCTGCGCGCTCCGATGCCGTACCTCGATCGACGATCTGTTCGATTTCCCGCTCGCCACCGAAGCGGCTGACCGCAAGGATGGTTGCACCGTGCATGGCGAACAGCAGCGCCGATCCGTAGAGGAAGGCGATCGACAGCATGTGGAACGGGTTGTAGAACAGGTTGCCGTAGCGGATCGAGAACGCCGCCGTCCAGTCGAGGTGCGGGAAGATGCCGAACGGAACCGCCTCCGACCAGGAACCCATCAGCAGCGGACGGATGAAGCCGAGCACGAGGTAGAGCCAGATCGCCGCGGCGAAAGCCCAGGCCACGTGGGTGCCCATGCCGAGGGCCTTGGCGCGGCGGTACATGCGCAGCCACCACAGCATGATCGACAGCGTGAGGAAGAAGCCGGCCATCAGCCACCAGCCACCCTGATTCAGCGGCGGCAACTTCAATCCATATTCCGGCGGCGGCGGCTCGAGCGCCAGCCAGAACAGCTGCCGCACGAACTCGATCGGGCTCCAGTTCACCGAGGCCAGCATGTTGAGGCCGATGATTTCGAACGCGACCAGGAAACAGACGATCGATGCGATGCCCAGCCAGCCCAGATAGATCGGGCCGATCTGTGCATCGCCCAGCCTGCCGAACAGATGCACATCCGTGGGTTTGCCCATCCGCTCACGGTCGTCGCGACCGATCGAGACGCCCGGAAAGGCGGGTCCATGTACCTGGACCTGGGTGAAAATATTCTGGTACTCCGCCATGACTCTACCCTCTCTTTCTTCTGTTAGCGCCACACGGGGAGGTTGAGCCACCAGCTCCACCATTCGGGCCAGCCGCGCGTCCAGAACGGGCCGCTGATGATGATGCACACGGCACTCCAGAAGACTGCCGACAGCGCAAGGAACAGCCCGAGACGGTGCACACCGAGCGTGCCGATCGAGTAGCCGATCGCATCGCGGAAGAAGGTGTTTTCATGATCCGGCGTCTTGACCACTTCGCCCTTCGCAGGGTTGGTCGAGGACAGGATGAGCGCGCCGTGCAGCGACAGTGCGAGGGTGGTGGCAAAGAAGAAGCTCACCGCCAGCATGTGCGCCGGGTTGTAATGGAAGTGCAGATACTGGTAACCGGTATTCGAAACCCAGTCCAGGTGACTCATGATGCCGTACGGGAATCCATGTCCCCACGCGCCCATCAGGATGGGCCGGAACACGACCAGGGTCACGTAAGCCAGGATCGCGAAACCGAATGCCACCGGAACGTGATAACCGATGCCGAGCTTGCGACATATCTCGACTTCCCGGAGTGCCCATGACACGAAGGAACCGACTGCGCACACCGTAGTCAACTGCCATAGCCCGCCTTCCATCAGCGGCGCCATGCCCAGCCCGTAACTCAGATCAGGCGGAGCGATATTGATTTGCCACAGATTCCAGGTCGGCCCCTGCGAGGCGCCCCAGACAATCAGTAGCGTGCCCACTAGGGCAAAGAACATCGTGGTGACGCCGAAGAAGCCTACGTAGAAGGGGCCTACCCAGAAATCGAACAGGTCTCCGCCTATCAGCGTGCCACCGCGGACGCGGTACTTTCTTTCAAAACTGAGCATGGACATGCCAACCCCCTTTTGGGAAGCCTTCGGGCCTCCACTTTTCAAACCTGGCTTCGCAACAAGCGAGGCCGGGCAGGCCCGGTCCTCGCCAGACTTGCGCCTTCCTCTTTACTGCACCTGATTCAGTGCAACCGGTGCCGGCATTGCGACACTTGCCGCAGCCATCGGCTTCTTGCTCGGTCCTTCGATCCAGTTGAAGCGATCGGTACTGAGAAGAATGAAATGAATCACGATCGCGAGCACAAACAGAAAGGTAAACAGAGCTACCAGTGATCTGCGCGGATCGAACAACATCCATATACGCCACATATTTTTGCTCCTATGCCTGATAGATGTAAGGAATGACTGAGTACGTCGCTGCCCGGACGCCTTCAATCAGTGACGCATAACCTTCCGAACCCGGCAGCCACGGACGCCAGTTCCAGACGAGGATGTGTGCAACGATTGCGACGACAAGAAAGACGATGAAACTCGTCATGAAAATGGCGTGGAATTCACGCGCCTCGGAAGCTGTCAGTCCTGACAGGGATCCGCTATTGGCATCAGCCATAACATTTACCTCCTGATGGGCCTTTCGGCCGTATTACCACCGCGCAAATCCCGCGCGGCAGGGACTTTCGAGGCGGATCGCACCCCGGAAGATCGTGTTCCGGTCAGACCGGACGCATCTTTCGTTTTCTGTCACTGCGCCTTGTCGGACGGCCGCACTCATGTCGGCTCGAGCGCAAGGCGCGCATTCATGACCCGTTCCGCCGTGATGCGCGCTTCATCGGCGCGGCGGGCGTCTTCTTCCGCCCGGTCGCGCAGGCGCTTGGCGGCCGAGATGCGGACCAGAAAGGGTTTCTCATTCACGTACTGGTCGAGCAGGCGCTGCGCCTCGTCATCCCACGGACGCGTATCGGCGCGCGTGATGCGTGCAGGCGTCGGATCGACCCGGTCCATGTCGGTAGCCAGCGGCAGGATGTGGAACAGCGCGTCGAACAGCGCGTTGCACACCTCCTGCACCACATACGTCGCACCGGCGTAGCCCATGAAGGGCGTGCCCGTGTGGCGGCGGATGATGGCGCCCGGGAAGGACGACGGGATATAGCTGGCGCGGGCGCCGCATTCGGCCATGTACATGCGTTCGTTGTAGCTGCCGAACATCACCAGCGGCGTCTTCTCGCGCACCAGACGACGCACGTCCGCGTTGTCGGTCTTCTGCCCGGGGCAGCGCGACACCGCGAAGTTGCACGGCAGGCCCATGTCTTCCTCGAGGAAGTGGCGCAGGCCGCGCGCGTAGGTTTCGTTGGCGACCACGGCGAAGCTGGCGGTGCCGAAGAAATCCTGGGTGACCGAGCGCCACAGGTCCCAGATCGGCTTGATCGTGGTGTGCTTCTCGCGCTCGATGAACGGCTCCGGATCGACACCGGTCAGTTCGCCCAGCTTGCGCAGGAAAAGGGTTGTGCTATGCAGGCCGATCGGCGCCTGCAGGTAGGGACGTTCGAGCGTTTCGCAGAGCAGGCGACCGAATTCCCGGTACATGCAGACATTGACGTCGGCATTGACCAGCTTCGGTACGTCGGCCAGGTGACTCCCGAGCGGGAACACCATATTGATTTCGCAGCCGATGCCTTCGACCAGGCGGCGGATTTCGGCCAGATCACTCGGCGTGTTGAAGGTGCCGTAGATCGGCCCGATGATGTTCACCCGCGGCTTTTCGCCTTCGGCGCGCGGCTTGCGCTCCGGAATCTTCTTCGTGCCGTACTGTGTCCAGAGCCAGTTGATGGCGCGATTCGCGCACTGCCACTGGTCCTCGTCGATGGTGCGCGGCAGGAAACGCTGGATGTTCGTGCCTTCGGGCGTCACACCGCCGCCGATCATTTCGGCGATGGAACCGGTGACCACCACGGCCGGCATGTCGGGATCGAGCACCGCGTGCGCGCGCTTCATCGCGCCTTCGGTACCTTCGCGCCCGAGCTGCTCTTCGGCCAGTCCGGTCACCACGATGGGCAGTTCATGCGGCGGCAGGCCGTCGGTGTAGTGCAGCACCGAGGTGACCGGAAGGTTTTCGCAACCGACCGGACCATCGATGACCACCTGCAGTCCCTTGACGGCGGTGAACACATACACCGCACCCCAGTAGCCGCCTGCGCGATCGTGATCGAGGACTAGCATGTCGTCCTCCGCCCGGCCGTCCGAAGGAGGGCGACCGCCCCCTCGGGGGGCAGCCGATGTTTGGCGCGGGGGCTCCGATTCGGCCTCATATGGCCTCCTCTACGCTGCGCGCCTTGGCCAGCCTGGCCATTTTCGCCTTGTAGGCGGTGCGGAACTCGGGATGGTCCTTCGGCGATTCCTGCCAGACACCGGCGGTGTGCCGGGTGCCGACGCCTTCGAAGAAGTCGCTCATGGTGTCGAAGCGCGCCTTGTTGGCGATGGCGCTGTTGATCACGGTAGCCAGCGAGCCGGCACCGGCCGGTCCCATCAGCGGGCGGGCGGAAATCAGGTTCGTGAAGTACAGACCCGGAATGCGCGCTTCCTTCGCCGCTTGCACGATGGGCGTCGTGCCGATCGCCAGGTCGGGCTTGAATTCGTGCATTGCCGCCAGATCCTGCTCCAGCGACGCGCGGTACTGCACATGGACGCCGTGCGCGTTCAGCCAGTTGAGGTCGGCCGCGCTGTGCACCGTCTGCGGGCAGGCCGTGCCGACGTAGCGCAGGTCGGCGCCGCTTTCGACCAGCAGGCGGGCGACCAGCAGTTCCGACCCTTCATAGCCGCTCAGCGTGATGCGACCCTTGATCGGATTGGCCGACAGCGCGCCACGGATGGCCGGCAGGAAGCGGTTTCTGGCCGCATCGATCTGCGCCTGTCCGACATTGCACGCATTGCCGATGGCCTGCAGCCATGCATCGGTGCCGTCGTGTCCGACCGGCGCCGAACCGACGATGGCGCGCCCTGCGGTTTCGAATTCACGGAAACTCGCGGTGTAGAAAGGATGGATCCCCGCCACCACGGCGCAATCGAGGGCTGCGTACAGCTCGCGCCACTCACGCGTCGGGACCACCGGACCAGCCGCCAGGCCAAGGGGTTCCAGCATTGCACCGATGCCGACCGGATCCACCGGAAACATTTCGCCCACCAGGGCGACCGTGGGCTTGTCGCTGATGCCGTTGCGCGGCGCCTGCACCGGGCCCTGCTCGGCTTCGGTGCGTGCGTATCTCAGCATCGCGCCGGCCAGTACGTCCTTTGCCTCGGCGTGCGTCGGCACGCCGAAACCCGGCACGTCGATGCCGATGATACGCACGCCGTTGATGTCCTTGGGCAGCAGCTGCAGCGGCACACCACTGGCGGTCGGCACGCACAGGTTGATGATGACCACTGCGTCGTACTGCGCCGGATCCGCCAGCTTGAACACCGCTTCGCGGATATCTTCGAACAGCTTGCCGGTCACCAGCGATTCGCTGTTGAACGGCACGTAACCCACGCTGCGACGCGCACCGTAGAAGTGCGAGGTGAAGGTCAGTCCATAGACGCAGCAGGCCGAGCCCGACAGCACGGTCGCAGTGCGGCGCATGCGCAGGCCGACACGCAGCGAGCCGAAGGCCGGACACATCGACTGCGGCTGGTCATGCGGACCCTTCGGATAATCCGCGGCGTACTGATCCAGCACATCGCTCTTGCCGGCGGCGCGGGCCGCACCCTCCAGCTGGTCGCGACCGGCATGACAGCCCAGACCGTCGCTTTTCAGCGCATCGGCGTTGATGACCTTGATGTCGGAAATGTTGGACATGGTGGCCACCTCAAACGGTGTCGTACACCACTTCGAGCGTGGGCTTGATCACTTCATCCTTGCCCAGCATGTCGGCCACGGTGGCCGGCGTCATCACATAGTCGCGCCCCGTGACATCGGCGGCGAACAGGCCCAGCAGCCCGTCCTGCGTCATCGGTTTCGGCCGTACCGGCGGCGCTTCGGCCACATTCATCGCCAGTTCCTCGAACAGCGGCGCCCACTGCGAGCCGGGCCGGCCGATGATTTCGTAGCTGGCGCTCTTGCGGCGGATGTCGTCGTTGGCGGGAATCGTGGCCAGCACCGGTATGCCGGCGGCTTCGGCAAATTGCGCCGCCTCGCCGGTGCCGTCGTCGCGGTTGATCACCACGCCGGCCACGCCGACGTTGCCACCGAGCTTGCGGAAGTATTCGACCGCACTGCACACGTTGTTGGCGACGTACAGGCTCTGCAGGTCGTTGCTGGCGACGACGATGACCTTCTGGCACATGTCGCGGGCGATCGGCAGACCGAAGCCGCCGCACACCACGTCGCCCAGGAAGTCGAGCAGCACGTAGTCGAAGCCCCAGTCGTGGAAGCCCAGCTTTTCGAGCGTTTCGAAGCCGTGGATGATGCCGCGACCGCCGCAGCCGCGACCGACTTCCGGTCCGCCCAGTTCCATGGCGAACACGCCATCGCGGATGAAGCAGACATCGCCGATCTTGACTTCCTCGCCGGCGAGCTTCTTCTTGCTGCTCGTTTCGATGATGGTCGGGCAGGCCTTGCCACCGAACAGCAGGCTGGTGGTGTCGCTCTTCGGGTCGCAGCCGATCAGCAATACCTTCTTGCCCTGCTGCGCCATCATGTAGCTGAGGTTGGCGAGCGTGAAGCTCTTGCCGATGCCGCCCTTGCCGTAGATCGCGATGATCTGCGTCGTCTTGGTCGCTTCACCGGTCGGAACCGGATCCGGATCGATGGCGGCTTCGGCACGCAGCACCTTGTTCAGGTCGAACTTGATCGGCGAAGTGCCGGACGATGTTCCGCAGGCGTCGCTCATGACATGGATCTCCAGTCGAGAATCATTTTCAGGCAGGCCGGATCGGAAAACGCCGTGCGGTATGCCGCATCCGCATCGGTCGCAATCTGCCGGTGGGTAATCAGACCTTCGAGCGACAGCCGTCCTGCGGCTGCCATGTCGCGCACCGTCACCAGATCGCTTTCCAGCCACTGCGCGGCAATGCGCAGGCGGGCTTCACGCATGAAGGCCGGCGGGAAGTTGAAGGACAGTGCGTCTTCGTAAAAACCGGCCAGCACAATCTCTCCGTGCGGGGCCAGCCGGGCAATGAGTGCGTCGAGCAGGCTGCCGTCGCCGCTGACATCGCAGATGCAGCGGTAATTGCGGCGCTCGTCGGTGGCGGGGTCGATGACGCGATAGCCTTCTGCGCCGTCGGCGCGCGCCGGATTGCGTTCCCACACGATCGGGTCGCCCCCGGCGGCAACGGTCAGGCGGGCGATCATGCGACCCAGAACGCCGTGGCCGATGATCAGGTCGGGCAGGTGATCGCCGTCGGCGATCGCATGTTGCCCGGTCGCCGCAAGCGCCAGCAGGATGCCGCGTTCGCCGAAGCTGTCGTCCAGCGTGACAGTGCGGGCAGCCGGCACCACCAGGCGGGAGGCCGCACCGCCGAACAGGCCGCGCACTTCGCCGAAGCAGCGTGCACCCGGCACAAATACGTGATCACCGACATTCAGACCGGACGTGGCACCGGCGGCGCTGACGCGCCCCACCGATTCATAGCCCGGCACCAGCGGATAACCCATGCCGGGGAACGGCGGCATGCGGCCGGACCACAGCAGGCGCTCGGTGCCGGTACTGATGCCGCTCCACTCGACGTCGACCACAACATCGGCATCGCCTGCCGGTGTCAGTTCGAGCTGGCTCAGCTCCAACTGCTCCGGCTGCTTCAGTACTACGGCAATACTGTTCATCGCGCCTCCGCGTTGAGGACCCCGTCGTCCATGTGTCACGACTGCTTGTCACCTTGAGTGTCATTCTAGACTTACTCTGATTAGTGTCAACTAATCATTACATTTATGTCTGTAAATGTTTCGGACGCGCAACCAGCACGCACGTCTGCAAAGGAATACGGGTCGGAATCAGGCCGATCTGGCAGAAGCCGGCGGCACGCAGCATTTCGGTCAGGCGGGCTTCGGAGCGCGGACGCCCGCGGCCCATCGCCATCAGGTAGAAGCCGAAGTAGGCATCGCCCACCGGCTCGGCGCCACGCACTCCGGACATCTGTTCGGCAATCAGCAGCACGCCGTCGTCCGGCAACGCACGATGGATGGCCCGCAGCAGCGCCATGACGTCTTCGTCGTCGTGGTCGTGCAGCACGCGCACCAGTGACACCAGATCGGCACCGGTCGGCATTTCGCCCGACTGGAAGGAACCGCCGAAGGCCGTGGCACGCGCGGCAAGACCGGCCGCATCGAAACGCATGCGTGCGCGCTCGGCGACCGCCGGCAGATCGAACAGCTGAAGTTTCAGGTCGGGCGCGCGCTGCGCCGCCGCGGCGAGGAAGCTGCCGTCGCCACCGCCGATGTCGAGCAGGCAGCGATGCATGGCGACCGGATAGGCGTCGAGCACCTCCGCCGCCACCATCGGCTGCGACGCGGCCATCAGCGCCGTGTAGTCGCGGATGCGTTCGCCTTCCAGCGCCGACGCCTGTTCGTTGCCGGCATACGGCCAGTATTGCGACAGCGCGGTGCGCTGCGACAGGCCGCGCAGCAGCGCCAGCGGATCTTCGAAATCGCGGTAGATGCGGCCGTGGTGTTCCACCATCGCCGCGATGCCCGGGTTGGCGACCATCGCCGTGCCCAGCATGCCCAGACCGTACCGGCCACCTGAACGACGGGCCACCAGGCGCAGCGCGACCGCCGCGTCGAGCAGACGGGTGGCCGCTTCGTCCGACATGCCGATGCGCGTTGCAATCCGATCTGCCGCCAATGGCCCGCCGGCCAGCAGCCGGAACAGGTCGACCCGCACGCAGGCCAGCAATATCTGCGAATAGACGAAGCCGCCGCACAGATCGAACAGCGCACGCGCCTCGCGCCGGGCCTTCCAGCGGGTCAGCGGAAACGCAGACGCCCAGTGATGAAAGCGCGGGCTGCTCAGCAGGCGATCGGCCGCGTCACGCAGGCGATCGGCGAGACCCGGCTTGCGATCGCCGTCGAAGGCCGACGACTCCATGCTGAACCGGGTACTCATTTCGTCTGTGCGCGGTCAGGAAGCGGGCAGGCCCGGCTTCAGAGAACGCTGTCTGCAAGTTCGCGCGGGATCAGCCGCGACGCTTCCATCGCGATGACGGCGCGCAGACCGTCGGCACCCGAACACACCGGTACCGAATCGATGGCTTCGGCCACCAGCAGGTTGAGGCGACGGATCGCACCGTGCAGGCCCAGTTCGCGCACTGCGCTCGGACGGCCGAGCGCCACGTCGCGGCCGACCGGCTTGCCGATCCTGGACGCATCCGACGCCGCATCGAGGATGTCGTCGGCGACCTGGAAGGCTTCACCCATGCAGTCGCCGAGCGCACGCCAGGGGCCGGGATCCGCGCCGGCAGCCGCGGCACCCGCCATCGTGGCCGACGCAAACAGCGAACCGGTCTTGGCCTGCTGGTATTCGCGCAGATTGACGTCGGACTCGCATTCCCAGGCCTGACCGGCCACGATGCCCGACGGCACGCCGACCCCGCGGCCGATGATGGACAGCAGCGGCACCAGACGGTAGGGCGCATTCGCGCCCCCACGCGCCAGGGTCTGGAAGGCGAGCACGATCAGCGCATCGCCGGCCAGCACCGCAATGCGTTCGCCGTAGGCGCTGTGTACCGAAGGTTTGCCGCGGCGCATCGGTGCATCATCGAAGCAGGGCAGATCGTCATGCACCAGCGAAGCGCAGTGCAGCAGTTCGATGGCGGCGGCGGCATGATCGGCCACCGAGGTGTCGTCTTCGCCGCAGGCGCAGGCGGCGGCAAGACACAGACGCGGGCGGATGCGCGCACCACCGGGAAACACGGCATAGCGGATGGCGGACGCCAGCAGCGGCGGGCAGGTCGGACCGTCGGCATGCGACAGTGCGGCCTCCAGCGATTGTTCGACTGCCGCACTCAGGGCCCGCTCGATACGCTTCATGCCGTCCATGTCCGTCTCCTGTTGTTGTCGCCGCGACTGTCAATCTTTCTTGTCGCATAGTCGTGTAATGTAATGTAGACATTACACTCAGCAACGTCAATCACGATTTACAAGAGCTTCCGTGAGCGCGCATGACAAGGTCGGAAACGGGCAGGATGCGGAGCGATGCCGGCGCACAACAGGCCGATGAACGCGCGCGACTTCTCGGCCCGCGTGCCGCCGGGCGGCTATCAGTGGTGGTATGTCGATGCGATGAGTGACGACGGCCACTACGGCCTGACCATCATCGCCTTCATCGGCAGCGTGTTTTCGCCGTACTACGCCGCAGCGCGGCGACGCGCACCGGGCCGGGCCGATCCGCAGGATTTCTGTTCGGTCAATGTCGCGCTGTACGGCGACTGCCGGCGCTGGGCAATGACCGAACGCGGCGTCGGCGCGCTGCGCCGTTCGGCCCATGAACTGGCCATCGGCCCGAGTCGCCTGCACTGGGACGGTGACGCGCTGGTGATCGATCTCGATGAAGTGTCCACGCCGCTGCCGCAACGCCTGCGCGGACAGGTTCGCGTACAGTCACCGGTGCTGTCGCGCAACGCCTTCGCGCTCGACGCCGAAGGGCGCCACCTGTGGTCGCCGATCGCGCCCTGCGCGCGGGTCAGCGTGCAGCTCGACGCGCCCGCATTGCACTGGCAGGGCGACAGCTATCTCGACAGCAACGCCGGCGAAACCTCACTCGAAGACGCCTTCAGTCGCTGGCACTGGTCACGTGCCAGCCTGCGCGGCGGCGACACGGCCGTGCTCTATGACGTGACACGGCGCGATGCGTCGAACGCGTCGCTTGCGCTGCGCTTCGATGCCCGCGGCGGCTTCAGCAGCTTCGACCCGCCGCCCGAGCAGAAGCTGCCGACCACGTTGTGGCGCGTCGGTCGCGCCACGCGCAGCGAGCATGCGGCGCCGCAGGCGCAAACGCTGGAAGACACACCGTTCTACGCCCGGTCGATGGTGCGCACGCAGCTGCTCGGCGAATCGGTCGGCAGCATGCATGAAAGCCTGGATCTCGACCGCTTCCGCAGCCGCTGGGTGCAGACCCTGCTGCCCTTCCGCATGCCGCGTCGCAGCGGCACGCGGGTGCGCGCGGCGCTGTAAGCTCAGTGCGCGGCGCCGTTGTCCGTGTCCGCCGCGTCCGCCCGCGCGCGGTCTTCGCGGATCTGGCGTCGCACCGATACCAGTTGATACACGGCGAATCCGAGCACACCGCCGAACACCAGAACCGCTTCGATCAGTTTCAACATTGTGGAACTCATGTTTCGCCCTCCTTCGGCCATTCATTTGCGGCACCTCTTCCGGTGGTGCTGACCCCACCCTCCGGCACAGGTTCTGCCGCTGCACCGTCATGAGGGCGCTCGACTGGACACGCGACGGCAGCGACTGGCCAAACCGCGCGGCCAGCCGCTTCGTCGACGCAGGCGGGCTGCGCTGGCATGTGCAGGTGGCCGGCGACGGACCCGTCCTGTTGCTGCTGCACGGCACCGGCGCCGCCACGCATTCGTGGCGTGCGCTGCTGCCCGAACTGGCGACGCGTCATACCGTCATCGCGCCGGATCTGCCCGGCCACGGGTTCAGCGGCACGCCGGTGTCGCACCGGCTGACGCTGCAGGGCATCGCGCGCGCGCTCGGCGGACTGCTGGCGGCGTTGCAGGCGGAGCCACAGGTGGTCGCCGGGCATTCGGCCGGCGCAGCCATCATGCTGCGCATGAATATCGACGGGCTGCTGCCGGCACGCACGCTGGTCAGCCTCAATGGCGCAATGCTGCCGTTGCCCGGGCTGGCCGGGCTGCTGTTCCCGCCGGCGGCACGCCTGCTGTCCGCCCTGCCCTTCGCGCCGCAGGCATTCGCCTGGCGTGCCACGCAGCGCGACGCGGTCGAGCGCCTGATCCGCAGCACCGGATCGGCGCTCGACCCGGCCGGCGTGGCGCTGTATCACAAGCTGGTCAGCACACCCGCCCATGTCGCCGGCGCACTGGCCATGATGGCGAACTGGGATGTGGCGCCGCTGCTGCGCGACCTGCCATCGCTGCGCGCACCACTGACGCTGGTGATCGGCAAGGGCGACGAAACCGTGTCGCCGGAGGAATCGCGCCGGGTGCACCGCATGGTGCCGGGCTCGCGTCTGGTGGAACTGGACGGTCTGGGTCATCTGGCACACGAAGAAGCGCCCGCGCTCGCCGCGCGGCACATCTTCGAAGCCGATGATTGCCGCGGTACGGCGTACCGCTGAACGAATTCAGCCCGTCGTGCCCTGGGTGCTGCGAGCGCGCTCTTCGCGTTCGAGCCGCTCGAACAGGTCGATCAGCCACTCGACGCGCTGCCGCGGCGTACGCTGCGGAATGCCGGTCAGTGCCGACATGTCGACGGTCGGCGCAGCGGCCACCGCGTCAGCCAGCGCGGACACCTCATCGAGCACGTGGTAATGCGCCGTGGCGGACAGGGTCGGCGCGCCGCTCAGCGCTTCGGCCAGCAGCACGCTCTTGCGCCAGGGCGACACGATGCTGCGCGTCGACACGGAATCGTAGCCGCGGCGTTCGACACCGCGGCCGATCTCGGCATAGACGCTGCGCGCTGCGCGAATGCCGGGGCGGCAGCCCGACGGCAGCTTTTCGATGCCGGGCGCGGCACGCGCATACAGCAGGTCGGCACACTGCAGCAGGCGGCGCAAAACCTGCGCGAGCCGGTCGTCGAACACCGGTTCGGCCAGCCAGCCCGCCGGATCGAGCCCCGCTTCGATCAGCCAGTCATGCGGCAGGTAGAGCCGGCCGCGCCGGGCGTCTTCGCCGACATCACGCGCGATGTTGGTGAGCTGCATCGCCAGACCCAGATCACAGGCGCGCGCCGCGATTTCACGGTCGCGCACGCCCATCAGCAGCGCCATCATCGCGCCCACCGTGCCGGCGACGCGGGCGCAGTACTGGAACAGTTCGGACTGCGTCATGTACTGACGACCACGCGCATCCCACTCGAAACCTTCGATCAGCGCCAGCAGCAGCGATGCCGGAATGTTGAAGCGAGCCACCACGCGTGCCAGCGTGCGGTCGGCCGGTTCCGGATGCGGATGTCCGGCGCAGGCCTGTTCGACCCGCCAGCGCAGGTGCGCGACCGCGTTCTCGTCGGCCTGGCTGTCATCGACCAGATCGTCGGCGATGCGGCAGAACGCATACAGCGAACAGGCCGGCTCGCGCACCGCGCGCGGCAGCAGCAATGAAGCCGCGAAGAAGGATTTCGAGCCGTTGCGCAGCAATCTGCGACAGGCCCGCATGTCCTCTGCGTGCGTCGGCTCAGCCATGCCGATCACGGTGCGACGCACTGCGACGCCGGGGCGCTCACGGCGTGCGATGGCCGGCGCGCACAACGGCAGAAGCCGTGCGGCATGGCGATTCCTGACAGGGCGGGATGAAGCGACATTGTGGATCGAGTATAGGTATGTCAATTTATATTGACAATCAATTTCTCGACATATTGACACTAATCAGCCTCGCGGCCGCATTCAGGTGTACTCGCTGCGCCGGCTCAGCTGATCGCGCGGACGATCTTCGAAATGCTGACCGCATCGGCCGCCGACAGCGGCATGTACATCGCCGCCATGTCGGCCGCCAGTTCGCGCGCCGCAGGCTGCGGCCGTGGCGACGTGTCGATGAACAGCGCGCGAAAGGCGCTGGCGCGCACCCGGCGCGCGGCCGAGCGCGCATCCTCCTCGGCACGGGCGCGGCCGCCGGCGCCGTCGCGCGCCACATTGGCACGACCGTCGGTCAGCAGTACCAGCGTCGGCGTGTCGCCACGGCGCTGCACCGCGTCGGCCATCAGCCAGCCGGCATCAATGCCGGCGGCCAGCGGCGTGCCGCCACCGCCGGGCAGACCGGCCAGACTGCGCTTGGCGCGCACCAGCGAACGGGTCGGCGGCAGCAGCACCTCGGCGCCGGTGCCCCGGAAGGCGATCAACGCCACGCGGTCGCGCCGCACGTAACAGTCGGCCAGCAGCAGTTCGACCGCTCCCTTGGCTTCGGCCAGCCGGTTCAGCGCCGACGAACCGGAGGCGTCGACCAGGAAGATCGTCGTGGTTTCCGAGCGCTGTGCGAAGCGGGTGATGCGGAAATCATCCGGCCGTACATCGATCAGGCAGTTCGACGGCGCCCCGGCGCGGGCGGCGCGGCGCAGCGGTTGCCAGGGCGCGGCCGCACGCAGCGTTTCGATCAGGTTCAGGCGCGCACCGTTGCCGGGTGTGCCGCGGCGGATGCCGGCCGGCCGGCCGCGCAGGCCGCCGGCGCGCAGCGCACCGGCCCGGCCGGCGCTGCGCGCACGCGGCAGACGCCCGGCCGCCGCCTGCAGGCGCGCCAGCAAGCCGGGGGGAATCGCTGCCTGTGCGGCTTGCAGCACGACATCGTCCAGCGGCCGGTCGTCCGGTGGTTGCGCATCGCTGTCCGACGCGTCCTGCCCGGCTTCGGGTTCGGGCGGCGACGTGTCTTCGGGGGGCGTGTCGTCCGGTTCCGGCGGCGGGGCATCGGCCTGTTCGGGCGCCGTTTCGCTGGTTGGAAACTGCGTGGCACGCGGTGCGAGCACGAGCTGGGCGGCCAGCGTCACGTCGTCTTCGGCCACCGCATCGCGGCCGTCGAGCGCCGCGGCGGCGCGCGCCACGCGGACCGACTGCAGCAGTGCGCGCATCGACGAAACGCCGAGCGCAAGCGCCGTGGCCGCCAGCGCCTCGGTGGCGCCGGGCGGCACGGCGATCACCGGCAGACGGGCACGCGCCCGTTCGATGTCGGCGGCGCTCACCGGCAACGGGGTGCAGGTCTGTGCGCGCAAACCATCCAGATCGAGGTGGAAGGCCAGGCGGTCGCACAGCGCCGTCGACAGCGGCTCGTCCTCCAGCCCTTCGTCGAGCGCGACCACCGCAAACGCCGCCGCGCTGGTCAGCGCAATGCCATCACGGGCAAGCGCCACTTCGCCAGCGTCCATCACCGCGGTGACGCGGGCGGCCGTGCCGGGCGGCAGGCGTTCCGCCATCGCCAGCAGCACGAAACCGCCATGCGCCTCGACCAGCAGGCCGCGCTCGGCCACCGGGCGGCCGGCGCGCAACGTGGCGGTCAGGTCCAGCCCGCCGAGCAGGCGGCCGTCGGTGACATTGAACGGCACGCGGCGCATCGGCGTGCCGGGCGGCAGCATGTCGCGCAACTGAGCAAGCCAGGCGTCGCGCACCGGTCCGGCCTGGGCGTGCAGGCGCACGCCGCCGGTGCCGACCGGATCGACCGCGCACAGCGCACAAGCCAGCGCGGCGCGCAACCAGGGGTCATCGACGACCGTCGCGCGGTCGTCGCCAGGTCGCGTCCTATTTTCCAAACAGGTCTTCCACCGCGCGATCGACACGCGCGCCGGAACCGGCGTCATCCAGCGGATCGCGGCGCAGGCGGTGGCGCAGCGCGGGCGGTGCGATGCGGCGCAGGTGAGCGTCCCTCACCGCGTCGTCACCCTCGAAAGCGGCCAGCGCGCGGGCGGCACGGATCAGCGTCAGTTCGCCGCGCAGGCCGTCGGTGCCGAGCGCCATGCACAGGCGGGCCGCCTGCTCGACCACACCGTCAGGCACCTGCACGTTGGGCAGGTGTTCGCGTGCGGCGATGATCTTCTTGCGCAGCTTGTCGTCGTGCTTCTTCCAGTGGGCGACGAAGGCATCGCGGTCACGCTCGTACGCATCGCGCCGGCGCACCACCTCGACCCGGGTCGGCAGGTCGGTCGGCGTCGTCACCTCGACCGACAGTCCGAAGCGGTCGAGCAGTTGCGGACGCAGTTCGCCCTCTTCCGGATTGCCGCTGCCGACGATGACGAAGCGAGCCGGATGGCGCACGCTCAGGCCTTCGCGCTCGACCAGGTTTTCGCCCGACGCGGCAACGTCGATCAGCAGGTCGACGAGGTGGTCTTCAAGCAGGTTGACCTCGTCGATGTACAGGAAGCCGCGGTTGGCACGCGCCAGCAGGCCGGGCTCGAAGGCCTTTTCACCGCGCGTCAGCGCGCGTTCGAGATCGAGCGCACCGACCACCCGGTCTTCGGTCGCACCGAGCGGCATGTCGACCACCGGCACCGGCACGAGGTGGCTCTTCAGCGTGCCCTTGCCGGCGGCGCACTGCGCACAGCACGGTGCACCGTCGGCCGGATCGCACTGATAGGGGCAGCCGACGACCGCGCGCATCTTCGGCAGCAGTGCCGCCAGCGCGCGCACCGCGGTCGACTTGCCGGTACCGCGGTCGCCGAACACCAGCACGCCGCCGATGGAGGCGTCGACGGTGGCGACCAGGATGGCCAGTTTCATTTCGTCCTGGCCGACTATGGCCGAGAACGGGAAGGGTTGTGACATCGACAAACCTCGGGTCAGGGCCGCGCGCTGCGCGCACCCGGTTTGATTGACGCGCCTGCGTCTCGGTGTGTCACTTTAGAGTGACACTTGTGGGCTGTCCAGCGCGCTTACGGTGCGGCCGCCTCGGACCCGCCGGGGGCAGCGTCGTCCGGCGCGTACAGCCCGACGTCGAGCGTGGCGACTTCGCCGAAGGTCGCACCGCTGCGGATCGACAGCCAGATGATCTGCGACGCGGTCAGCGGCATCGCGAGGAAAGGCAACGGATCGCGCCAGCGCCAGGTCACGTCGCGCGCCCGCAAAAAGCGCGACAGGTTGCGCCGGAAGTCCGGCCCGAAGGCCTTCGGGCTGAACATCGATTTCTGCACCTCGGTCAGGCAGGGATAGAACTGCTGCATCAGTGGCGCCTTGCGGAAACGCGCCGGCTGCGTCCCGTCCAGCACGCCATCCGGCGCCACGACAGCGCGCGCCAGATCGTCCGGATCAATGAAATGCAGGCCGCTGGTGGCGCGCGGATTGCATTCGATGCCGTGCGCCTGACCGTCGGCGTCCACCACCAGATCGAAGGATATGAAGCCGGTGAAGCCCGCCGCGGCGATGAATCGGCTCACCCAGTCGGTGACCGGCCGGTGCTGCGGGTCGGCTTCGGTCACACGTTCGAAGCACACGGCGACCGTGCCCGACATGACCGCGCCGCGATACACCACTGTGACCAGCGGCCGGCCGGCGGCAGCGATCGAAAAGGTGCTCAGCACATTGCCCTTGACCCAGCGCTGCACGATGGCCGGCCGACCGGGCGTGACCTCGGGCAGCGCCTCGCCCTGCCGGCGGAACAGCACGCCGCGACCGGAGCAGGAATAGACCGGCTTCACGATGTGGTCGCCCGCCTGCGCCAGATCGACAGCGCCCGGCGTGCCCAGCGCGCAGGTGGCCGGCGCGGCCACACCGTAATCGCGGCAGCGACCGATGAACTGCAGCTTGTCGTGCAGCGGCATCAGCACCCCGGGCGGCATCGAATACAGCTGCACGCCGATCGGCAGCCGACCGGCCAGATGGCTGACATGCATGATTTCTTCCGACACCGGCACCACGAGATCGACGCCTTCCTTCAGCACGATGTCGCGCAACTCGTCGAGATAGCGTTCGCGGCTGAGCGCCGGCGCGGTCACCGTGTAGCGCCGCGCCACCGCATTCGACATCGCGCTCAGATGCCATCTGAATGGTTCGGCGACGATGACGCGCCAGCCCAGCCGATGAAAGCTGCGCGCCAGATCCAGCCCCTTGGGCAGGCGGCCGAGCGTGATCAGCACGACCGGTTTCATGCGCCGGCCCGCTCGCGCAGACGCACGCGGCACATGATCTGGTGCTTCGGCCGCGTGGTCAGGCGCGCCACCGGGCGCACCGCGTCGGCGTCGAGCGCGCTGAAATCGAATCGGCGCACCAGGCGCGCAAGAATCAGCGTCGCTTCGGTGGTTGCGAAGGCGGCGCCGACGCACACGCGCGGTCCGAGCCCGAATGGCAGATAGGCGCCGGGCACCAGTTCGTGCTCGCGTTCGGCGCTGAAGCGGTCGGGGTCGAAGTGGTGGGCGTTGCGCCAGTAATTTTCGTTGCGGTGGATGGTCCATGGCGAAATCATGATCATCGCGCCCCGCTTCACCCGGTATTTGCCGATCTGCGTCGCCTCGGCCGCCACGCGCGGAATGAAGGTGATGGGCGGATACAGCCGCATGGTTTCGCGGAACACGTTGCGCGTGAAGGTGAGCCGGCGGATGTGCTCGAAGCCGATGTCGCCCTCGCCCACCACCGCATCCACCTCGGCGCGCATGCGCGCCACCGTGTCGTGCTGCGAACTCAGGATGAAGAACACCCAGGTCAGCACGCTGGCCGTGGTTTCGTGGCCGGCGAGGAACATGACACCCAGCTGGTCGATCAGCTCCTTGCGGTCGAAACGGTCGCCGGTTTCCGGGTCTTCCGCATTCACCATTTCGGCGGCGATGTCGTTCCAGCGCGTGATCGGCCCGGTCAGATGCGTATCGACCAGTTCACCCAGGCGCTGGCGGATGATGCGGCAGGCGGCTTCGACGTCCGGGCGCTGATCGACGCGCTTCCATGCCGGATCGAAAATGAGCCGCTTCCACTCGACCTGGGCCACGCTGCGCTCGAACAGCGTGAACGCATCGAATACTTCGCGCGACGCCTTCGTGTCGAACGAAGTCGAAAACACCGTGCGGCAGATGATGTCGGCCGTCAGGTGGCTCATCGCCAGATCGAGCGAAAAGGCTTCACCGGTCAGTGCCTGCTCGCGCAGCGTGTCTTCACAGGCATCGACACCGGCCGCCATCGACGGGAAGGCCTGACTGAGCCGCATGTGCGAAAAGGCCGGATCAATCATGCGGCGCTGCTTGCGCCAGGTGTCGCCGGACGACACGAAGATCGAGTTGCCGACCAGCGGTTCCAGCGCGCCCACCATCAGGTCATTCTTCGGATAGATGTCGGTCGGATCGGTCAGGATGCTGCGATAGAACTGCGGATCATTGACGATCAGTATCTGCCGCCGCGAATAGCCCAGATGGCCCACCGGCACACGGTAGGCGTCAGCCGGCAGCAGGCTCAGCAGGTCGCCATCGCCCTGCGCAATCAGACGGAACAGCGAAATGATGGGCGACAGCGCCTGTGGCCGCGGCGGAATGTAGGTCGGGCTCGCATCGAGGCCCGCAGGAATGGCTGTCACTTCGGCCGCTGTCCGTGTGCGTTGTGCTGTGAGCGTTGTGCTGTGTGTTGCGTGCGTTGCTGTGTCTATCGGTCAGTCCGGCGGGTCGAGCGGCGCCCGGACGGACGGCGCCCTCCGTGTCACGGCCCGAGTATAGGTGTCGGGCCCGGATCCGGCTTGCCGCACTGCACGATACCGAATCTGTCCGCCCGAGGTTACAGTGCAAAGTGTCAATGCATCGAGCACCCGCTTTTGTCGTCATGTGGGTTCCCCGCCCTTCACCTTTGGCAAGGCCTGTCGAGCGCGCAACATGTCCGTGTCCGAGCTGTTCCACCGCTTCGTCGCCCGTCACATCGTGACCGGCGCAACCGGCCTGCTGCTGACCGGCGCGGCGGCGGCAACGCACGTGAAAGGCAGGCGTGGCGTCTGAACGGGTGGTGGTCATCGGCGCCGGCATGGGCGGGCTGTCGGCCGCGGTCGATCTGGCGCGTCGGGGTGTCGACGTGCAGCTGCTCGAACGCGCCCCTGCGCCCGGCGGCAAGATGCGTGAAGTGAAGGTGGGCGGCGCCGCCATCGACGGCGGCCCGACCGTATTCACGATGCGCTGGGCGTTCGAATCACTGTTCGCCGACGCCGGCGCCTCGCTGACCGACGCACTGACGCTGCATACCACCTCTGTGCTGGCGCGCCACGCCTGGCGCGAAGGCGGCCGGCTCGACCTGTTCGCCGACATCGAACGCAGCGTCGAGGCGATCGGCGACTTCGCCGGCGCACACGATGCCGCTGGCTACCGCGCCTTCTGCGCGCGCAGCCGCGAGATCTACCAGACGCTGCGCGGCCCCTTCATCGATGGCCAGCGGCCGTCGGCGATCGAACTGACACAGCGCGTCGGTTTCGCCCACCTCGGCGCGCTGTGGCGCACCCAGCCGATGAGCACGCTGTGGAGCGCGCTCGGCCGGTACTTCCGCGACCCGCGCCTGCGCCAGTTGTTCGGCCGCTACGCCACCTATGTCGGTTCGTCGCCGCTGCGCGCACCGGCCACCTTGATGCTCATCGCGCATGTCGAACAGGACGGCGTGTGGATCGTCGAGGGCGGCATGCGCCGCGTGGCCGACGCGCTGCAGGCGCTGGCCGAGCGGCACGGCGCGCGCTTCCGCTTCGACTGCCAGGTGGAGGAAATCGTCGTGCGTGGCGGTCGGGTCGCCGGGGTGCGGCTGGCCGGCGGCGAAGTCATCGACTGCGAACGCGTGGTGTTCAACGGCGACGTGTCGGCGCTGGCGACCGGTCTGCTCGGGTCGACCGTGCAGCGGGCGGCCCCCGTCATCAAGCCGGCGGAGCGCTCGCTGTCGGCGATCACCTGGTGCGTCCATGGCCGCACGCGGGGCTTTCCGCTGCACCACCACAATGTGTTCTTCGCCGAAAACTATCCGGACGAATTCGCCGCGGTGTTCCAGCGGCGCAGCATCGTCGATGCGCCGACCGTCTATGTGTGCGCGCAGGACCGCGCCGATACCCCTGACGGTGCGGCGGCGCCGGCACTCGATCGCGAACGCCTGCTGGTGCTGATCAACGCACCCGCCGACGGCGACACGCGGCCTTTCGGTGATGCCGAAGTCGCCCGGCTGGCCGACAACGCCTTCGACCTGATGCGCCGCTGCGGGCTCGACATCGACCGCGCGTCGATGGACGCGGTCGCCACCACGCCGCACGGTTTCAACCAGCTGTTCCCGGCCACCGGCGGCGCGCTGTACGGCCGCGCCAACCACGGCTCGATGGGCAGCTTCGCGCGCCCTGGCTCAGCCAGCGCCATTGCGGGCCTGTATCTGGCCGGCGGCTCGGTGCACCCCGGCCCGGGCATTCCGATGGCCCTGCTGTCCGGGCGCCGCGCAGCAGAGCGGCTGGTCGCCGACCTCGGCCATGCGCGCTGATTGCCACGCCCGCACTCTGCCGGCTGCCCGGGCGGAGCTTTTGTTGCCCCGGACGGTCAATCGCGTGCCGACACCATGCATTGATTTCATCCGCTGCAACCCTGAATCGACTTCGTTCCAGTGACCTTGCCAGACTGACCCGCCCGAATGACCGCCTCCATGATCTCCACCCCTGAATCCGACCGACCGCACGCCCTCGTCATCGGCGCAGGTTTCGGCGGCCTCGCCGCGGCGATCCGCCTCGGCGCCCGCGGCTACCGCGTCACCGTGCTCGAAAAACTCGATGCGCCGGGCGGTCGCGCCTATGTATACCGGCAGGACGGCTTCACCTTCGACGGCGGGCCGACCATCGTCACCGCGCCCTTCCTGCTCGAAGAGCTGTGGGCGCTGTGCGGCAAGACCTTTTCCGACGACGTCGATCTGCGGCCGGTCGCGCCCTTCTACCGCATCCGCTTCGACGACGGCGAGCACCTCGACTACTCCGGCGATCCGGCAACCATGCGGCGCGAAATCGCCCGCTTCGCGCCCGACGACGTCGCCGGCTACGAACGTTTCATGAAACAGGCCGAAGCCATCTTCGACGTGGGCTTCACCCAGCTGGCCGACATTTCGTTCGCCGACTGGACGACGATGCTGAAGGTCGCGCCCGAACTGGTCCGGCTGAAGAGCTACCGCACGGTGTACGGGATGGTCGCCAGCTATGTGAAGGACGAACGCATCCGCACGGTGCTGAGCTTTCACCCGCTGCTGATCGGCGGCAACCCGTTCACGACCACCTCCATCCTGTGCCTCATTTCGCATCTGGAGCGACGCTGGGGCGTGCATTTCGCGATGGGCGGCACCGGCCGGATCGTCAAGGGCATGATCGGGCTGATCGACGGCCAGGGCGGTACGGTGCGCCTGAACGCCGAAGTCGCATCGATTGACGTGGCCAACCGCCGCGCCCGCAGCGTGACGCTCGCATCGGGCGAAGTCATCGCAGCCGATGTCGTGGTGTCGAATGCCGATGCGGCCTGGACCTACCGCAAGCTGGTGGCGCCGGAACATCGCCGGCGTTGGACCGACCGGCGCCTGGAAAAGTCGAAGTATTCGATGAGCCTGTTCGTGTGGTACTTCGGCACCCGCCGCCAGTACCCGGACGTGCAGCATCACACCATCCTGCTCGGCCCGCGCTATGAAGGCCTGCTGACCGACATCTTCCGCAACAAGGTGGTGGCCGACGACTTCAGCCTCTATCTGCACCGGCCGACAAAAACCGACACCTCGCTGGCGCCGGACGGCTGCGACGCCTTCTATGTGCTGTCGCCGGTGCCGCATCTGGGCAGCGGCACCGACTGGCGCGAAAAGGCCGAGCCTTATCGCAAGGCGATCGAGAAGTATCTGAGCGATTCCATCCTGCCCGGGCTGGCGGACGAAATCGTCACGTCGATGATGCTCACGCCACAGGATTTCCAGGACCGGCTGAATTCCATCAATGGCGCGGCCTTCAGCCTGGAACCCGTGCTGACGCAGAGCGCCTGGTTCCGGCCGCACAACCAGAGCGAAGAAGTGGACAACCTGTATCTGGTCGGCGCCGGCACCCACCCGGGTGCCGGTGTTCCGGGCGTGATCGCATCGGCCAAGGTGCTCGACCGCGTGGTGCCGGACCCGCGCCGCCGTTAGGGAAGGCAGCGCTCAGCGCTTCAGGAAGGCGCGCACCGGTTCGAGTGCGCGCGCCGGCGCTTCTTCATGCGGCAGGTGGCCGACGCCCGGCAAGGTCACCACGGTGGCGTCGGCAATAGCGGCCTTGTAATCGGCCGCATTGGCGACCGGAATCATGGCGTCCTGCTCGCCCCACACGAGCAGCGTCGGCGCGGTGATGCGCTTGAGCAACGGCACCGGATCGACCAGTTTCACCTGCGCCATGCGCTGCATCATCGCGTCGCGCCCACCGGGCGCCAGCACCAGGTCATGGTAGCGATCGGTCATCGCGTCGGTCAGCACCGCCTTGTCAGCGTAGGCCGGCTCCAGACTCATCTTCAGCATGAAGCGCGGCAGGCAGTGGCGCATCAGCGACATCAGCGCCGGCACCTCGGGCGCCTTGTCATACTCGAAGCCGGGGCTGGCGAAACCGTCGGGCGACAGCAGCACCAGCTTGTCGACGCGCGCCGGCTGCGTCGCGGCGAAGGTCCACGCGATGCGCCCGCCCATCGAATTGCCGACCAGCGTCGCGCGCGCCACGCCGAGGCGGTCCATCAGCGCCGCCACGATCTGCATGCTGCGCGCATCGGTGTAGTCGCCCGTCGTATCCGGGGGGCTCAGGCCACTGCCCGGCAGGTCGAAACGGATCACCCGGTAGTCGCCCGCCAGCGACTGCGCCCACGGCTCCCAGGTGTGCAGGCTGGCGCCGAAGCCGTGCAGCATGATCAGCGCCGGCGCGTCCTTCGGGCCGCTGTCGCGCACATGCAGCCGGGTGCCGGCCACTTCCAGCATGTCGCCGGGTGCCGCCAGATAGCGCGCTTCGAGTTCGGCAAGTTTGCGATCCGGCGTCCAGAGCCAGAACATCAGCCCGGCCAGCAGCACCAGCGCCGCCAATAGATATTTCACGTTCGACTCCCGCAGGCAAGGCATGACGACCGGGCCGGACTGTAGCGCAGTTCGCGCCGCACAAGGCCGGAAAGACACGTCCGTCGGGGGCGCTCGCAAGTGCGTTCGAGGTGCGCACCCGGCACGACTGCGCATCGCGTTCGGCTGCCGCCACGATGCACCCGCCGCCGGGCCGGCTCAGGACATCAGGCCCCGTGCTGCCTACGGCGACGAACCCTCGCACCCAGCACCGCAAGGCCGGCGAGCATCAACGCGTAGCTGCCGGGTTCCGGCACGGCGGCCGCCAGCGCGGTGACCTGGAAACCCCGCAGGCTGAGATTGTCGGCCACGAAGATTTCCGCGCTTTCCGGGCCGTCGGTGTTGACCGTGAAGGTCAGCAGACCCTGCCTGCCTTCGAAACCGCTGATGTCGATGTTGAGCATCTGGATCTCGTCGGTCAGGTAATCGCTGCCATGGAAGGTCATCAGCGATTCACCTTCGAACGCGACATCCAGCGTGGCTTCCATATTGTTCTTGATGAAGGCGATCGGAACGTCGATGAACGCGGTGTCTGGCAGCGTGACGTCGTAGGCCAGAATGCCCGGCGATGCGGTGTGCACTTTGAAGCCGGTGAAGGTGGCATCGCCGCGGATACCGGGGCCGCCGTTACGGGGTGGTCTGATGTACAGGCTGTTCGTACTGCGCTCCGCATGTTCGGACTTTTCCTGAACGTACTCGCGAAGCATCTTGACCACGTAGTCTTGCGCATTGAATTCCGACACATTCTGCAGCCAGCCGAGGGCCGTGTCGAAGAAGGTGTCGGTCCGGTAGGCAACGCTGTAGTTCGCCCTCAGCATGACAACACCTCTGGCGTCACCCTTGATCGCCAGCGGATTGGCGACGATGTAGTCGTCGATGCGCGCCTGCGGCGCCTCTGACACCACAATGGTGTTGTACCTCGATGAATCGGGGTCAACGTGTATCACGTAGGGTTCGGATCCCTTGACCGCGATGTTGTACACGCCGAGGGTCATCTGCTCGGAAAACAGGCTGCCCGCCGAAAATGTCTGGCTGCCATAACCGGGCGAGACATTCATCCCGATGATCAGCTCGTGGCGATAATTCACATCCAGCAAGGGGGCAACGATGTCGCCGGGGGCCTTCAGGAACGCACCGTCCATCGTAACGGTCGAGGACAGGACTCGTCCGAAATTGGTGTCCGGCTGCAGATGTATGGACAGCAACGCCTTGCCGGAATCGAATGTGTAGGGAACCGTCGTGGTGACCGTGTGATTGACCGAAATATCGACTGCACCGGATGCACCGCTGACTGTCAGCAGGGCGCTTGCCAGCGCCAACGTGGAACGCACTCTTTTTGTATTCATCATTTGCTTTGGTAGGAGTTGGGTTCTGCGTACGTTCAAGGTGATTTCAGGCGGTACCTTGTGCTGACACGGGGCTGCGTCGCGGCTGCGTAAACCGGCGACGCGCCATGACACCGACCAGCGCCAACCCGCCCGTCATCAACGCCCACGAGCCGGGTTCCGGCACGGGCGCCGCCAGTGCGGTGACCTGGAAACCCCGCAGGCTGAGATTGTCGGCCACGAAGATTTCCGCGCTTTCCGGACCGTCGGTGTTGATCGTGAAGGTCAGCAGCCCCTGCCTGCCTTCGAGGCCGGCGATGCCGATGCTGAGCATCTGGATCTCGTCGGTCAGGTAATCGCGGCCATAAAAGGTCATCAGCGATTCACCTTCGAACGCGACATCCAGCGTGGCCTCCATATTGTTCTTGATGAAGGCGATCGGAACGTCGATGGTGGCGGCGTCCGGCAGCGTGACGTTGTAGGCCAGGATGCCCGGCGAAGCCGTATGCACCTTGAAGCCCGTGAAGGTGCCGTCGTTCCGGATGTTGTCGGGAGTCCGCGGCCCCCTTACGTTGATGTACAGCTTGTTTTCGCTCGGCGCGGCGTGCAGGGAGTTGCCCTCGACGTATTCGCGAAGGGTTCTCGCGGCGTTCAGGGCAGTGGTGTCCGATACGTTCTGGAGCCAGCCGAGGGATGTGTCGAAGAAGGTATCGACGGCGTACACGACGCTGTAGTTCGTGCGCAGGACCACTGATCCTTCGACGTTACCGCGGATCGCCAACGGGTCGGCGACGGTAACCGTGTCGATGCGGGCCTGCGGCGCCTCGGTCACCACGATTTCCTCCGGTATCTTCGTCACGGAGCCGAGATAGATCCGGTACGGCTGCGAGGGGCGCCCATCGTAGTACCTGACCGTGCCGTCGCCTTGCTGCTCGACGATCAGGTTGCCGGCGGAAAACACCTGCGGCTCGCCGTAGACGCCACCGTAGTCGGGCGACACCTTCATCTGCAGGTAAAGGTTGTGCACGTAGTTGACGGTCGGTTCGGGGGCGGCAATATTGCCGCCGGTCTTACGGAAAACGCCGTCTATCATGACAATCGACTTCAAGAAGCGGCCGAAACTCGTGTCTTCCGTAAGCTGGATGGACATCAACTCCCGGCCGTAGTTGACGGTGTAGGGAACCACGGTGACAGCTTCGAAATTGACCGAAATATCGATCGCACCGGATGCACCGCTGAAGCTCAGCAGGGCGCTGGCCAGCGCCAACGTGGAGCGCACTCTCTTTGTTTTCATTATTGGCTTAGGTAGGGGTTGAATTCTGCGATGTCACGACTGCAGCGGACGGTCACGGCGATTTGAGGCGGCGCCGGGCCTTGCCACGCGCCGTCGCGCACCGGCGAACGTGCGTGGGGCTTGCAAGATTCGAGCCATCAGTCCAAGGTCTGTTCGAACAACGGGTTGAACGACCACGGTGACAAGTACTGTCAAATTGTTCGACACCCAAGGCGAAGCGGACACGGGCGGGGAACCGTGGTGCGCCTGCCGTGCGGGGTCTCGCCACCACCCGCCCGCACCGGGCAATGCGTGTCAGCTGAACCCGCCTCCGGGCATGCGGCTCGCCGATGCGAAGCACCCCGTCGTCGAGTGCGTCGGAACACTTTCGGAGGTGGCGCCAAGAAAAAGAAAGCTTCTGTTTGATGCCGGGTTGTTGAACTCCCGGTGCAGCAAATCGGCCTCAGTGTCGTGATCATGATGAGGCCCGTACCGATGCATCCTGTTTCCCCCTTCGTGCCAACCCGGCTCGTGCCCGCGTGGGGCAAGCTGCTGGTCTCGACACTCATGCTGTTCGGCCTTTCCATGCCCCTGCACGCCACGGAAGAACCCGAATACCAGGTGGTCCGCACACAGGCTGATTTCGAGGTGCGGCAGTACGCCGACTACACGGTGGCCGAGGTCGTGGTACCCGGGCCCGCGGACGAAGCGGGCAGCCAGGCTTTCCCGATCCTGGCGGGATACATCTTCGGCAAGAACAAGGGCGAGAAGAAGTTCGCGATGACGGCACCGGTCACGCAGGCCCCGGCGCCTGTGAAGCTGCCGATGACCGCCCCGGTCACCCAGACCGCATCGCAAGCGGGTTTCCTCGTGCAGTTCGTGCTGCCCAGGGGCGTGACGGCGGCCGACGCACCGGAGCCGCTCGATGCGCGCATCCAGCTGCGCGACGTATCGCCCGGTCAGGTGGCCGTCATCCGCTACTCGGGCTTCTGGTCAGAATCGAATTACACCGAGCATCTGGGCCGGCTGCAGTCGGCACTGCGCGCCGCCGACATGAAGTGGGCCGGCGAGCCGGTATTTTCGCGCTACAACGCGCCGTTCACACCCTGGTTCATGCGGCGCAATGAAATCTGGCTGTACCTGACGGCGCAGCCGTGAATTCAGGGGTGAGCGTCTTGTCGCCAGAAGAGGCCTTGAAGTCCGTCCGAAACGAAGCGCCCGGAAACGAAAACGGCCCCCATCGCTGGGAGCCGCTTGAAAGCTGGTGGTGATGGGGGGACTTGAACCCTCGACCTACGGATTATGAATCCGTCGCTCTAACCAGCTGAGCTACATCACCCTTTGAAAGGCCGTGGATTGTCGTGGAGCGACCGGGTCTTGTCAAGAATGGCGGCCCGGCCGGACAATCGCGGGTCTTTCATCCGTGCGGTCATTTTCGCGATGCAGCAGGATCTCAAGTTCGACGTGGTCATCGTTGGCGCCGGCCTGCCCGGACTGGCGCTGTGTGCGGCGCTGCGCCGGGCGCAGTTGTCGGTGGCGCTGGTCGAGGGACGGATGCCGGAGTGGCCGGTCGGCAGCTGGGACGCGCGGGTGTATGCGGTCAGCCCGTCGAGCGCGGCCTTTCTCGAATCGGTGGGCGCCTGGGCGCACCTCGATCATGCGCGGATGCAGCCGCTCGCCCGCATCGAGGTGTTCGGCGACCGCGGTGCACGGCTCGACTTTTCGGCGTTCGACGTCGGCGTGGGTGAGCTGGCGTGGATTGCCGAATCGAGCCTGATCGCGCGCGAGCTGTGGGAAGGCGTGAAGCGGCAGGCCAATGCCACCTTGCTGTGCCCGGCGCGGCCGGCGAAGCTGGCGCACGAGCGCGGCCGCTCGCGGCTGACGCTCGAAGACGGGCGCACGCTCGATGCCGCGCTGGTGGTCGGCGCCGATGGCGTCAATTCATGGGTACGCACGCAGGTCGGGCTGGACGCGCGCTTCACCGATTACAACGAACTGGGCGTGATCGCCAACTTCCGCTGCGAAAAGCCGCATCTGGGCTGCGCCTGGCAATGGTTCAGGCCGGATGGCGTGCTGGCTTTCCTGCCGCTGCCGGATCAGCACATGTCCATGGTGTGGTCGGCGCCCGAAGCCAGGGGTCGCGAACTGCTGCAACATGACGCGGCCACACTGGCGATCGAGGTTGCGGCCGCGGGCGATCACGTGCTCGGCGCACTCGAGCTGGTCACGCCGGCAGCCGGTTTTCCGCTGCGCCTGATGCAGGTACCCAAGGTGATCGCACCGGGCGTGGCGCTGGTCGGCGATGCAGCGCATGCCATCCACCCGCTGTCGGGTCACGGCGTGAATCTGGGTTTTGCCGACGTGCGCGTGCTGGCCGGCGTGCTGGCCGACACCGATCGCAGCGTGCTGGGCGATGTGCGCGTGCTGCGCCGCTATGAGCGCAAGCGGGCCGAAGAGGTGCAGGCGCTGCAACTGACGACGCACGCGCTGCACGAGCTGTTCCGCCCGGCGTGGCCGGCGTTGGCCTGGCTCAGGAATACCGGGCTGAACCTGACACAGGGCATGCCTGTCCTACGCAATGCGCTGGTACGCTACGCGCTCGGTTAATTGGCGCACGAATTAGCACACGACGTCACGCACGAAGTAAATCAGGCCCATCGGGGCCGCCAACACAGCGCCCCAACAGGAGTTTTCATGTCCATCAAGCACACCGCCGCACTGATGTGCGCGCTCGCCGCCACATCGGTTGCCTTCGCGGGTCCGGTTGAAGATTCGATCAAGACCGCCGTCGAAGCCGCCATCGGCAACGGTTCAAAGGTCGAAGGCGTCACCAGGACGCCCTACCTCGGCCTGTATGAAGTCCGCATCGGCGGAGAGATCCTGTACACCGACGAGAAGGCGAATTACCTCCTCCTGGGCGAAATCCTCGACGCGAAGTCGCGCCAGAACATCACGCAGCAGCGGGTGAACCAGCTGTCAGGCATCAACTTCGCAGAGCTGCCGCTCGAGCTCGCGATCAAGCAGGTGCGCGGCACCGGCAAGCGGGTCATTGCCACCTTTGAAGACCCGAACTGCGGCTACTGCAAGAAGCTCGCGAAGGAACTGGTGACGATGGACAACGTGACCGTCTACACCTTCCTGACACCGGTGCTCGGCCCGGATTCGGTGAAGAAGTCTGAAGCGATCTGGTGTTCGCCCGATCGCCTGAAGGCCTGGAATGACTGGATGACCGGCAATGTCGCGCCGGCATCCGCCGTCGCATCGTGCGACATGGCCGGCTTCCAGAAAGCGGCGGCGCTGGGCGAGAAGTACCGGGTGCGCGGGACGCCGACGATTTTCCTGAGCACCGGCGAGCGCATCCCTGGCTATGTACCGGTCGCGCAGCTCGAAAAGCGTCTGTCCGCCATCAAGTAAGGCTGATCCGGGACCGGCATATCGCCGGTTCCGACCGTCGGCGCCGACGCGCGCTCACACCTTCTCGAATATCCCGGCGGCGCCCATGCCGGTGCCGATGCACATCGTTACCATGCCGATGCGCGCCTCGCCGCGCTGCATCGCGGCGATGACGGTGGCGGTGCGTATGGCACCGGTGGCGCCCAGCGGGTGACCGAGTGCGATGGCCCCACCGAGCGGATTCACCTTCGCCGGGTCCAGCCCCAGCGTGCGCATCACCGCCAGCGCCTGCGCGGCGAAGGCTTCGTTGAGCTCAATCCAGTCGATGTCGTCCTGCGCAACGCCGGCCAGCTTCAGTGCCTTCGGGATCGCCTCGACCGGACCGATGCCCATGATTTCAGGCGGCACGCCGGCCACCGCGAAGCTGCGGAAGCGGGCGATCGGCACGGCGCCGGTGCGTGTCATCGCGGCTTCCGACATCAGCAGCACGGCGGCTGCGCCATCCGACATCTGCGAACTGTTGCCGGCGGTGACCGAGCCGCGCGCCGAAAAGGCCGGACGCAGCTTCGCCAGCGCTTGCGCGCTCGAATCGGCGCGCGGCCCCTCATCGGTGTCGAAAATGCGCTCGGTCATGCGTACCGTATTGCTCGCCAGATCGGGCAGATGGCTGCGCACGGTGTAGGGCAGCACCTCGTCGCGGAAGCGGCCGGCGGCGATCGCGGCCAGCGCCTTGTGGTGCGACGCCAGCGCGAAGGCGTCCTGGTCTTCGCGCGACACGCCATACTGCTGCACGACCTTTTCCGCGGTCAGGCCCATGCCGTAGGCGATGGCGACGTGATCGTCCGACTCGAAGGCACGCGGATTGACCGTCACCTTGTTGCCCATCATGGTCGGCATGACGGTCATCGATTCGGTGCCGGCGCCGATGGCGATGTCGCACTGCCCGGTCATGATCTTCATCGCAGCATCGGCCACCGCATTCAGGCCGCTGGCGCAGAAACGGTTCACCGTGATGCCCGGCACCGACACCGGAAAACCGGCCAGCAGCACGCCGATGCGCGCCACATTCATGCCCTGTTCGCCCTCCGGCATCGCGCAGCCGACGACGACGTCGCCGATGTCGTTCAGATCGAAGGCCGGCACGGCGTCGACCGTACCGCGCAGCACGTGCGCCAGCATGTCGTCCGGCCGCACATGGCGGAAGGCACCGTTCTTGCGCGCCACGGCCGTGCGCTTCGCGGCGACGATGTAGGCGTCCTGGATCTGTCGTGTCATGACTGTCTCCTCAATTGCGCAGCGGTTTGCCGGTGTCCATCATGTGCGCGATGCGCGCCTGCGTTTCCGGCGTTCGCAGCAGCGCGACGAATTCCGCGCGCTCGACTTCGAGCAGCCACTGCTCGCTCACACGCGAGCCGGTTTCGATTTCGCCGCCGCACAGCGCCACGGCGGCCGCGCGCGCGACGCGATAGTCGTGCGCCGAAATCAGGCCGCCCTCTCGCATGTTCACCAGCATCATTTCCAGCGTGGCGATGCCGCTGCGCCCGGCCACCATGATGTTCGACGCCTGCAGCGCCGGGCGCCAGGCGCTGTCGGCCATGGCGACCGCGTTGCGACGCGCCACATGCAGCAGTTCGTGCGCATGCATCACCACCACGTCGTCCGGCTTCAGCAGGCCCAGTTCCTGCGCGTGACGCGCGCTTTTCGACACCTGCGCCATGGCGATGGTCTGGAACACCGACTGCAGGAAATTCATCGGGTCCTTCGTCGCCGACGCTTCGGCGGCGCGCGCTGCGCGCAGCGCGAATTCCTTGCAGCCGCCGCCGGCCGGAATCAGGCCGACGCCCGCTTCCACCAGCCCGATATAGCTTTCCAGCGCCACCACGGCGCGCGGCGAATGCATGACGAATTCGCAGCCGCCGCCCAACGCCATGTTCTGCACCGCGGTGATGACCGGAATCTGTGCGTGCTTGATCGCCTGCGACGCCTGCTGGAAATCGTTGATGACGCCATCCAGCGCCTTGAAATCACCGGCTTCGAGCACCGGCCGGATCTGCTTCAGGTTGGCGCCGACCGAAAACGGCCCCTGCGGCTGCCAGATGACCAGTGCATCGAAGTCGCGCTCGGCGCGGGCGATGGCTTCGCGCACGCCTTCGAGCACCTTCGGCCCGATGGCCGACATGCGGCTCTTGAACGACAGCACCGGCGCGCGCGCGCCATCGGCATCATCCAGCGTCCACAGCCGCACCTCGTCGCCTTCCCAGATCGTGTGCGTGGCACGCGGCATCTCGCCGAGCACGAGTTCGGGAAACAGCTGGCGTGCATGGGCCGGCAGCGATGCACGCGGCTGCAGCGCGGCGGCCGACGCCGACCACGATCCGGCGGCCTCATGCGCCGCGTGGCGCTCGAACACCCAGGCCGGCAACGGAGCGTCACTCATGGTGCGACCGGCGGCAATGTCATCGCGCAGCCAGCCGGAGACCTGCTGCCAGCCGGCGGCCTGCCAGGTTTCGAACGGCCCGGTCTGCCAGCCGAAGCCCCAGCGCATCGCGAAATCGACGTCGCGCGCGGTGTGCGCGATGTCCGCCAGATGAAAGGCCACGTAATGGAACACGTCGCGGAAGACGGACCACAGGAACTGCGCCTGCGGGTGTGCCGACGCACGCAGCGCCGCGAGCTTCATCTGCGGATCACGCTCGGCCAGGATGACCTGCACCTCCTCGGCCACGGCGCCGGCCGAATCGCGGTAGTCCTGCGTCGCCAGATCCAGCACCTTGATCTGCCGGCCGTCCTTGCGATACACGCCGGCCTTCGTCTTCTGGCCCAGCGCGCCCTGGCCGACCAGCGCCGCGAGCCAGGCCGGCGCGGTGTAGTAGCGGTGCCACGGGTCGGCCGGCAGGTTGTCGGTCATGGTCTTCACGACATGCAGCAGCGTGTCCAGCCCGACCACGTCGGCGGTCCGGTAGGTGGCGGACTTCGGCCGGCCGATCGCCGGGCCGGTCAGCGCATCGACCTCGTCGAAGCCCAGGCCGAGGCGCTCGGTGTGGTGCATCGCCGCCAGCATCGAAAACACGCCGACCCGGTTGGCGACGAAGTTCGGCGTGTCGAGCGCGCGCACCACGCTCTTGCCCAGCGTCGTCGTCAGGAAGGTTTCCAGCGCATCGAGCAGCGCCGCGTCGGTCGAGCGCGACGGGATCAGCTCGACCAGCGACATGTAGCGCGGCGGATTGAAGAAGTGCACGCCGCAGAAGCGGCTGCGCAGGCTGTCCGGGCAACCGTCGGCCAGTGCGTTGATCGACAGGCCCGACGTGTTGCTGGCGAAGATGGCGTCGGCGCGCAGATGCGGCGCCACTTTCGCGTACAGGCCGTGCTTCCAGTCCATGCGTTCGGCGATCGCTTCGATCACCAGATCGCACTCGCCCAGCCGCGCGAGGTCGCGGTCGTAGTTGGCGATGTCGATCAGTGCCAGCCGGTCGGCAGTGGCCAGCGGCGCCGGTTCGAGCTTTTTCAGGCCGTCGAGCGCGCGTTTGACGATGCCGTCCGGGTCGCCCTCCTTCGCGGCGAGGTCGAACAGTACGACCGATACATTGGCATTGGCGCAGTGCGCAGCGATCTGCGCACCCATGACGCCGGCACCGAGCACGGCCACGCGACGGATCCGGAACTGAAGGGCGATGGGACGGGACATGGCGGTCTCCCGAGGTTGGAGGGCCGGCGGCGATGCGCCGCCGGTTCAGGGAAGAATCAGGCGCAGCACAGTGACCGGCGCCTTGCGGACGCCGGCCGGCGCGGCATCAGAAGGTCTGGTTGTACTGCACCGACAGCAGGTCGGCGCTGGTGTCGAACTTGCCGCGAATGATCTGGCCGGTCGGGGTGGTGCCGACGATGGTGCGCCGGTCGATGCCTTCGCGGTCGAAGAAGATGTGCGCGTAGCCGATGTCGATCGTCGATTTCGGCGACAGCGCATAGCGCGCACCGATCGCCACCCAGTAGCGGTCGCTGTCCGGCAGCGTCAGCGTGCGTGTCGTTTCGTCATGCACTGGCGACTTGTCGAACGCAACGCCAAAGCGCAGCTTCAGCGCTTCGGTGTACTTGTAGGCCGCGCCGTAACCGATGCGCCAGCTGTCACGGAAGTCGTACTCCGGATTCGTGATGGGTCCGCCGGTGTTGCCATTGCGCACGTCGAGCGATTTGAACGACGACCAGCCCGTCCAGGTGTAGTCGCCCATCATTTCCCAGCGCTCGTTCAGCTGCTGATGCACCGCCACGGAAAAGGTATCGGGCAGTTCGATCTTGGCGAAGGCGGGTGTGACGAGTTCCGCTCCGACGCCCGAACGGGTCGATTCTCCTTCTAACCGAAGGTCGATCTTCGAGCGATACGACATGCCGACGCGCATCGCCGGCGTCACCTGATACATCAGGCCGACGTTGAATCCCATCGCCGTGTCGTCGGCTTCGAGCCGGTTGCGCGCATTCGGGAAGCCGCCTATTGGAAGCTGCTGCTGGATGTCGCCTTCGAGCTTGACGAAGCTGATGCCGGCGCCGATCGACAACTGATCATTGACGCGCCAGGCGACCGACGGATTGATGTTCAGCGCCTTCAGGTCGACGTAATTGCCCTGGAAGCGGCCGAGGAAGGTGGTGTTGTAGTCGGTCTTGTTGCCGAAGGTGGCCGACACGCCGACACCGATGCGGAAACGGTCATTGATCGCATAGCTGTAGTAGCCGGCCGGAATCAGCGACAGCCCGCCACCCTCGCCGCCGTCATCGCCGAGCGGAAACGGGCCCAGCGCATTCGAACCGCGGTCATCGAATTTCAGCGACCGGTGCAGCAGCGTGCCGGCGACCGAAATGCTGTGACCCATCGGCAGATAGGTCATGCCGGCCGGGTTGAAGTAGATCGTGCTGGCGTCGTCCGCGACGGCGGCCGCGCCGGCAAATGCCGTTGCCGTACCAGCGCCGTTCTGGTTCTGTATGGCAAAGCCGGCCGCCATGGCCTGGCCGGGCATCGTCAGCCCGATCAGCACGGCCAGACGTGCGAACGGCAGATCGGGACTTGCACATTTGTTGTGTGATGACATTTCAGCTCCTCGCCTGGTTATGCGTTGCCCCGCCCCGCTTCATATCTGAAGACAGGGTCGACGTGACCGTTCAGCGCTGCAACGGTCAATCTTTCGGAATATTCAGCTTCTGCCCCTCTTCGCCCACTGCAACATAGGTCAACGTCGCCTCCGCCACCTTCTTTATGTGTATGTTTTCGTAACCCGTTTCCGCATAGACCGATACATCGACCGTGATCGAGGTGTTGCCGACCCGCGCCACCGACGCATAGAAGGACACGAGGTACTGGGTGGTGATCGGCTGCAGGAACACGAAGGAATTGACGGCCACCGTCACCACGCGTGAGCGGGTGCGACGCATGGCCGCGATTGAACCGGCCACATCCACCTGCGACATGACCCAGCCGCCGAAAATGTCGCCCGCGGCGTTGAGGTCGCGTGGCATCGGCAGCAGGCGCAGCGCGGGTTGGTCGTCGGGCAGGGACTGTACGGAATCATTCATGGATCGATGCTCAAAAAAGGGTTCAGTGAGGTTTCAGGCGTTCATGGTGCAGCGGGCCGCCGGTCCACGGGGCAAAGCCGGCGCCGAAGATCAGGCCGGCGTCGGCCAGATCGGCATCGGCGACCACCTGCTGTTCGACGCAGCGCCGCGTGACGGCGATCAGCGGCGCAAGCAGCCGGTCGGTCAGTCCGTCGGGCACGGACGATACCGCACCACGTTGAGGTTTGCCGTCGGTCCACTCGTAGAATCCGCTGCCGGTCTTGCGCCCGAGTCGGCCGGCATCGACATGGCGCTGCAGGCAGGCCGGCGCCTGGGCACTGCCGGTCAGCCGCGCACCAGCGGCCAGGGCGATGTCGAGCCCGACGGTATCGATCAGTTCGACCGGCCCCATGGCCATGCCGAAATCCTGTGCCGCGCGGTCAACCACCTCGGGTGCAATGCCCTCATCAACGCACTTCATCGCTTCCAGCATGTAGGGGCCGAGTACCGCATTGACGAGGAAACCCGGACTGCTGGCCACCGGCAGCGGCAACTTGTCGAGCGCGCCGACGAAGGCCGCGGCGCGTTGCACGGCCAGCGGATCGCTGGCGGCGCCGCTCACCACTTCGACCAGCGGCATCTGCGCCACCGGATTGAAGAAATGGATGCCGACCAGCCGCGACGGCGTGCGCAGGCAGGCCGCGATGTCCTCGATGCGCAGGCTGGAGGTGTTGCTGGCGATCAGCGCGTCGGGCTTCGCGCGCCGTTCGATGTCACGAAACAGCGCCTGCTTCGCGTCGAGGTCTTCGTAGATGGCTTCGATGATGACGTCAGCCCCCGCGATACCCGCGCCGGTCACGTCCGGCACCAACCGGTCGAGCGCGCCGCGCAGACCGCGCCGGTCGCGCCGGAACTTGCGGCCCCAGGCCTTCGCGGCGCGCTGCAGCGCCGGGGCGATGCGTTCGGCACTGCTGTCCTGCAGCGTCACCCGAAAGCCGCGCAACGCGCACCAGGCCGCGATGTCGCCACCCATGACGCCGGCACCCACCACATGTACGTGGCGGACCACCGGCAGCTCGACGCCTTCCGGCTTGCCGAAGCCGCGCAAGCGCTCGCGCAGGTGGTACACGCGCTGCAGGTTGGCGGTGGTCGGATGGGCGACAAGTGCGCCCATCGATGAAGCATGCCCCGCCGGCACGGCCAGCGCATTGCCGCCGAAATCGCGCCACATGTCGATGATGGCGTACGGCGCCGGGTAGTGCCGGCGACTGGCGCGCTTGGCCACGCCGGCCATGGCCTTCTTCGCCACCACGCTGCGCAGCGGCCCGGACAGCAGGCGCTTCAGCAGCGGCAGCGGCTTGCGCGGCGCGCCCGACAGCACGGCGGCACCCGCATGTTCGCGCATCAGCCGCGCCGGCGCGATGTCGTCGACCAGACCAAGCGACTTCGCACGGCGCACGTCGAGCGCGCGGCCGGTCAGCATCATGTCCAGCGCCGCCGGTGCGCCGATGCGGGCCGGCAGGCGCAGCATGCCGCCCCAGCCGGGCACGATGCCCAGCATCACTTCGGGCAGCGAAAAGCGGGTACCGGGGTCATCGACTGCGACGATGCGGTCGCAGGCCAGCGCCAGTTCTGTGCCGCCGCCAACGCAGAAACCGCGCACCAGCGCACAGGTCGGGTAGCGCACGGCCGCCAGCCGGTTGAACAGGTTCCAGCCGCGTTCGATCAGCGCCCGCGCGCCGGCCAGATCGCTCACCTGTCCGAATTCGGCGATGTCGGCGCCGGCGATGAAGCCGCTTGCCTTGCCGGACAGGATCACCAGCCCACGCGGCGGCGCGGCGTCGAATGTGTCGAGCACGCCGGCCAGTTCGCGCATGACTTCACCGGACAATGTATTCACGCTTTCGCCGGCCCGGTCGAAAGTGAGCCAGGCGATGCCTTCCGCGTCGCGCTCGAGGCGCCAGTGCTCGAGCCCTTGTGTCATTTCGGCGCTCACGTCGTTTCCACCAGCATGGCACCGCCCTGCCCGCCGCCGATGCAGATGGCCGCGATGCCGCGGCCGCCACCCTGCCGGCGCAGCACCTGCAGCAGGTGGAGCACGATGCGTGCACCGCTTGCGCCGACCGGGTGACCGATCGCAATGGCGCCGCCGTCGACATTCAGCCGGCGCTCATCGAGCGTGCCGAGCGCGCCGGGCAGGCCCAGTTCGGTGCGGCAGTAGTCATCGCTTTTCCACGCCTCGATGCAGCCGATGACCTGAGCGGCGAAGGCTTCGTTGATTTCCCAGGCATCAAGATCGTTCAGCCCGAGACCGTGACGCTGCAGGATGGGTGTGGCGGCGTGCACCGGGCCCAGTCCCATCTGCGCCGGGTCCAGTCCGGCCCACTCGGTGTCGACGATGCGGCCGAGCGGCGTCAGGCCATGCTCATCCACCGCCTTGCGCGACGCCAGCAGCAACCAGGCCGCACCGTCGGTCACCTGCGAACTGTTGCCGGCCGTGATGTGACCCTGCGCGCGGTCGAACACCGGGCGCAGCTTTGCCAGCCGCGGCACCGACGAATCGCGTCGTACGCCGTCGTCCTCCGTATAGATATGTCCACCGGCGTCGGCGATCGGCACGACTTCGCCGAAATGGCTGGCATCGAGCGCGGCGGCGGTGCGCTGGTGCGAACGCATGGCGTGGAAATCCATCTGTGTGCGGCTGATGCCGAAGCGCGCGGCGAGGTTTTCGGCGGTCTGGCCCATATTGATGCCGATGACCGGATCGGTCAGGCCTTTCAGCAGACCGATGACCGGCGCCAGCATGCCGGGGCGCAATTTCGTCAGCAGCAGCGCGCGCGCGCCGATGCCTCTGGCCGCGTACCACTGCGACAGCCAGCGCACCATGGCGTCGGAAAACAGCAGGTGGGCACGCGACAGGGCGTCGACGCCGCCGGCCAGCACCAGATCGGCGCGTCCGAGCCGGATGTTGGCAATGCCCGAATCGAGTGCCTGCATGCCGCTCGCGCAGTTGCGCATCACCGTCCAGCCCGGCACGCGGTCGCCACAGCCCAGGCGCAGTGCAGCGATGCGACCGATGTTCGCTTCGTCGGCAGAGGGCGCCGCGCAGCCGAGGATGACTTCGTCGAGCTGATCCGGCCGGAAGGTCTGGCGCGACAGCAGCGCACTGCCGGCCGCCACCGCGAGGTCGGCCGCGGCGAACGGGCCGGGCGCGTTGCGCGACTTCAGGAAGGGCGTGCGCGCGCCATCGACCACGAAAACGTCGGATAAGGTCATCAGGCGGCGATCGCGGTGACGTTGTGCGATTCGGCCGGCGGTGTGCTCACCGCATCGACACCGAAATCCTGCGGGAAGTCGTCCACCCGGACGACCCGGTCACGCAGTTCGTCGCGCCGGCGGATCAGCGCGAATTCGGCGGCCTCGATCAGGCCGGCGTCGAACGCGGCCTGCATCAGCCCGGCCCCGTGCGCTTTCAGCACACCCTTCTTCTGCGCCGCGCGCACACGTGCTTCGATGGTTTCGGCGGCGATCGTCGCGTTCAGCGCGTGTTCGATGACGCCGACCGGGTCGTGTTCGTCGTCGGGGATGTACATGCCGGCGGTCAGCCGGTCGCGCGTCGCGGACGGCTCGATCAGCAGATTCGCCACCTCGCCGCCGAGCCGGTCCGACGGCACCACATACGGCCGGCCGAGCGGAAAGATCAGACGGCGCAGCAGGATGGCGATGGCGCGATTCGGGAAGTTGGACATCACGCCTTCGAATGCGGTCTGGGCATGGAACATCGCGTCCCACATGGCCCAGTGCATCAGCGGCGCGTCGGCCGCCTGCCGGCCATCGGCTTCGTAGCGCTTCAACGTGGCCGAGCACAGATACATCTGCGAAAGGATGTCGCCCAGCCGCGCCGACAGTTTTTCCTTGCGCTTCAGATCGCCGCCCATGGTGAGCATCGCGGCATCCGAAATGAACGCGAAGGCGGTCGAAAAGCGCGTGAGCTGCTGGTAGTAACGGTGCGTTTCCGGCGCCACGCCACTCGGCACGCCAACCCAGTGCGAACCGGTCAGGCCGGTCACCAGCGCGCGTATCGCATTGCTGGCGGTGTAGCCGATGTGCGAAAACAGCGCATCGTCGAATTCGGCCAGCGCCGCCGGCGTGTCGTCGGCCAGCGCGGCGCGCATTTCGCGCAGCACGTACGGATGGCAGCGGATGGCGCCCTGGCCGAAGATGATCAGGCTGCGTGTCAGGATGTTCGCGCCCTCGACCGTGATGCCGATCGGGATCTGCTGGTAGGCGCGGCCGAGGAAATTCGACGGCCCCAGACAGATGCCCTTGCCGCCAAGGATGTCCATGCCGTCATTGACGACGATGCGCGCGCGCTCGGTGATGTGGTATTTCACGATGGCCGACACCACCGAGGGCTTTTCGCCCAGGTCGATGGCGCCGGCAGTCATGCGACGTGCCGCGTCCATCATGTACAGGTGGCCGCCGATGCGGGCCAGCGGTTCCTGGATGCCTTCGAAGCGGCCGATCGCAGTCTTGAACTGGCTGCGCACGCGCGCATAGCCGCCGACGGCGCGCGCGGTGAGCTTGGCCATGCCGGTGTTCGACGCCGGCAGCGAAATCGAGCGACCGGCGGCGAGGCACTCCATCAGCATGCGCCAGCCCTGCCCGGCCATCGCCGGGCCGCCGATGATCCACTCGATCGGCATGAATACGTCGCGGCCCCAGTTCGGTCCGTTCTGGAACACCGCGTTCAGCGGGAAGTGGCGGCGGCCGATTTCGACGCCCGGGTGATCGGTCGGAATCAGTGCGCAGGTGATGCCGATATCTTCGGTGTCGCCCAGCAGGTGGTCCGGGTCGTACAGCCGGAACGCCAGACCGAGCAGTGTCGCGACCGGACCCAGCGTGATGTAGCGCTTGTCCCAGGTGACGCGCATGCCCAGTACTTCGCGGCCCTGATATTCGCCCCTGCAGATGATGCCGAAGTCCGGAATCGACGCCGCGTCCGAGCCGGCCTGCGGGCTGGTGAGTGCGAAACACGGAATCTCCAGCCCCCTGGCCAGGCGCGGCAGGTAGTGATCCTTCTGCGCGTCGGTGCCGTAGTGCAGCAGCAGTTCGGCCGGGCCGAGCGAGTTGGGCACCATCACGGTGACCGCCGAGGCGGAGCAGCGCGTCGACAGCTTGGTCACGATCTGCGAATGCGCCCAGGCCGAAAACTGCTTGCCGCCGTACTGCTTCGGAATGATGAGGCCGAGGAAGCCGGCATCCTTGATGTACTGCCACGCCTCGGGCGGCAAGTCCTTCAATTCGTGCGAAATGGTCCAGTCGTCGGACAGGCGGCACAGCTGTTCGACCTCGTTGTCGAGGAAGGCCTGTTCTTCCGCGCTCAGCGTCGGCTCCGGATAGGCGTGCAGCACGGACCAGTCCGGGTGGCCGCGGAACAGTTCGCCTTCCCACCACACGGTGCCGGCTTCCAGCGCGATGCGTTCGGTGTCGGACATCGGCGGAAGGATGTTTCGGTAAACCTTCAACAGCGGTTTTGAAATGACCGCACGGCGCAGCGCCGGCACGTTCAGCAGCAGTGCCGGCACGCCCGCCAGCAGCGCAACCGCGACATTCATCGCCACCGGCCAGTCGAAATGCAGGCTGGCCGCCACCAGCCACGCGGCAGCCGCCACGGTGCTCACGAGCAGCGGCGCGCGCAGGTAGCCCAGCAGTACGATGCCCACAGGCACCAGCAGCAACACTATCCAGGTCATGTCGTTTCCCCTCCTCGGTGCTTCGCTCCGGTGTGCAGGCCATCGTCGGCCGTTGCACCCTGTTCCGCTACGTTGTTTCGTCCGCGCCGTCGCCCGCAGGAAGTGGCGCCCGCAAACCGCCGAGCAGGAAACTCATCAGGCGCGGCCGCATGCGCTGCATGGCGTCCGGCTCATCGATGCGCACGCCGGTCAGCACCTGCAGCGAATCGATGCCCGACACCGCGTACGACATGGCGCCCAGCATGAAATGCAGGCGCCACAGGATTTCCTCGACCGGCACCGTCGGCAGCGCGCGGCAGAACGCATCGCGGTAACGGCCGATCACCGGCGCGTATTCGGTCGCGAGATATTCGCGCACGGACGGTGACGGTTCGGTGAAGGTGCGGCCGAGCAACTGCATGAATTCACGCCCGGCAGCACTGCCTGACGCCAGATCGAGCGAACTGCTGAAGAACGCATCGACGATGCGGTGCGGCTTCACCGGCTGCTCGCCGGCCGCGGCTTCGGCCGCATCGAGTGCCTGCATGCGCTGCGCGTTCAGCGGCTGCAGATGGCGCTTCAGCACCTCGCGCACCAGTACGTCCTTCGAACCGAAGTGGTAGTTCACCGCCGCAAGATTGACGCCGGCGTCGCCGGTGATCATGCGCATCGACGTCGCCTCGAAACCGTGTGCCACGAACAGGGCCTGCGCCGCATCGAGAATGCGGCTGCGGGTTTCGTGCGCGGTCAGCGAAGTGCGACGGACATCCATGCCTGCACAGCCCTCATTCAAACGTTCGTTTAAATTCTAGCCAGGAAAGCGTCGCTGTCAAGCATGTTGACCACCGCTGCGTGCGGGCATCAGCCTCCGCGCAGCAGCCAGACCGCCCAGGCGGCGCCGACCGACAGCAGCACACCCGGTGCAACCTGAGCCGCAAAGGCCCGGTCGCCGGCCGTCGCAGCGACAACGATCTTGCTGATCGCGTTGGTCGTGAAGGCGATCAGGATGGGCAGCACCGCCTGTGCGGCCTCAATCTTGCCCGAAGCGTTGAGCGCGGCGACCGCCGCGGCAGACGAATGGGCGTCGGCGAAACCGGCCAGGCCCACGGCCAGGTTCAGGCCGGCGCTGCCGAAGGCTTCGCGCAGCAGTGAAGTCAGCAGCAGCATGCCGCCCATCGTGACGGCGAACAGCACGGCGATACGCGGGTTGAAGGCGCGGCCGGGCGGCACGGTCTCGCCCTCCATCGCATGCACACTGCGCCACGCGACCAGCAGACCGTAAGCCAGCGCCGCGATACCGGCCGCCAGCAGCGGCAGCGCCATTTCGCGCAGTACGGCGGTACTGGTCACTGCGAGCAGCAGCACCAGTTGCAGCACGGTCGCCAGCGACGACAGCACGGCACCCGACACGGCGCCGGCGCGCAACGCGGGCGTGCGCACGGCCTGCGCGCCCATCGCCGCGATGGTGGCGGTGCTCGACACGAAGCCCGATGCGAAGCCGGCGAACGACAGGCCGAGCGCCGGCCCGGCGGCGCGCAGCGCAATGTGGCCGCACGCGTTGATCGCCATCATCAGCACGGCCAGCGTCCACAAGGTGCGCGGATTGATCGCATCGAACGGATCAACCGTGCGATCGGGCGTCAGCGGCAGGATGACCAGCGCCGCGGCCGCCAGCAGCAGCGCGTCGTGCAGTTCCTGCTCCGACATGACGCGCACGACGAAGCGGTGCAGGTGGCTGCGCGCGGCCAGCATGATGGCCACCAGCACGCCGATGCCGGTCGCCAGCGGCGCATCGACCTGCGCCAGCGCACCGAGCGTGAAGGTCAGCAGCAGCGCGATTTCCGTCGTCAGGCCGGGGTCGGTGACGGATGACTTGCGGTAGGACACCACCGTCAGCAGCCCCACGGCTGCCGCCAGTACCGCCAGTGTCAGGCCGCCGCCGAGCAGCATGGCCAGCGCGCCAAGCAATGCAGCCAGCGTGAAGGTGCGCAGACCGGCTGCCGCGCGCGCCGGACCTTCGCCCTTGCGCCGCTCGCGCTCCATGCCGATCAGCAGGCCGATGCCGAGCGCGGCAGCCAGGCCGATCAATCTGGGATCAACGGATTCGGACATGCCTCAACGATACGCGGGTAGGCGGCACCGACGCTCATCCGGTGCGATCCGGATGAATGATCGGGTGCATTGATCGCATGGCGGGTGCTCCATCGCGGTGCGTGAAGCCACCCCTAAACCCCGATCCGGAAAGGACATTTCAGCGACCGTGAAAATCTGTCAACGGCCACGGCGGGCGCGTATGTTCATTGATCGCATATTGATCGCAGGCAGTGACGCCGGCATGGCACGCAGCGTGCAAAGGACAGGGAGCGCCGCCAGAGCGCACTGACCCGGACGACCACCCCACAGGAGAGTTCTCATGCCGAAAGTTACCAAGCCCGCCAATCAGAAAGGTGAATTCCTCGTCGATTACGAAGAGAAGGTGTTCGAGGACGTGAAAGCCGAGCCGGGCGAAAAGGCGCTGGTCACCTTCCATACGGTCGCCTTCGAAGGCTCGATCGGCTTCGTCAATCTGCTGCAGGCCACCCGGCTGAAGCGCAAGGGCTTCGACACCTCCATCCTGCTGTACGGCCCGGGCGTCACGCTGGGCGTCAAGCGCGGCTTTCCGACGCTGGGCGACGAAGCCTTCCCCGGCCACCAGAACTTCAACAACCAGATCACCAAGTTCATCGCCGAAGGCGGCAAGGTCTATGCATGTCGCTTTGCACTGCAGGCGCTGTACGGCCATGGCGAAGGGTCGCTGATCGAAGGCATCACGCCGATCAACCCGCTCGACGTGCTCGACATCATCCTGCTGCACCGCAAGGACAACGCCTTCATCCTCGACACCTGGACCTTGTGATGTCTTCCGCGCGAGTAATCCGCGCCGCCGCGATCCAGATCGCGCCCGACCTCGAATCGGCCGACGGCACGCTGGCGCACGTGCTGGCGGCGATCGACGAAGCGGCGGATCGCGGCGCGCGGATTGCGGTGTTCCCGGAAACCTTTCTGCCCTACTACCCGTACTTTTCGTTCGTGCAGCCGCCGGTGCTGATGGGCGCGGCGCACCTGAAGCTGTACGAACGGGCGGTGGCGGTGCCCGGGCCGGTGACGCAGGCCCTCGCCGAGCGGGCGCGCTCGCGCGGCGTCGTGGTGGTGCTCGGCGTGAACGAGCGCGATCACGGCAGCCTGTACAACACGCAACTGGTGTTCGACGCCGACGGCAAGCTTGTGTTGAAGCGCCGCAAGATCACGCCGACCTATCACGAGCGCATGGTGTGGGGTCAGGGTGACGCGAGCGGCCTGAAGGTGGTCGACACCGTGGTCGGTCGCGTCGGCGCGCTGGCCTGCTGGGAGCACTACAACCCGCTGGCGCGCTTCGCGCTGATGACGCAGCACGAGGAAATCCACTGCGCGCAGTTTCCGGGTTCGATGGTCGGCCAGATCTTCGCCGACCAGATGGAAGTGACGATCCGCCATCACGCGCTCGAAGCGGGCTGCTTCGTCATCAATTCCACCGGCTGGCTGAGCGACGCGCAGATCCAGTCCATCACGCCCGACGCGGGCCTGCAGAAGACGCTGCGCGGCGGTTGCTGCACCGCCATCGTGTCGCCCGAAGGCGTGCATCTGGCGCCGCCGCTGACCGAAGGCGAAGGCATGGTGATCGCCGATCTGGACATGGCGCTGGTCACCAAGCGCAAACGCATGATGGATTCGGTCGGCCACTACGCGCGGCCCGAACTGCTCAGCCTCGCCATCAACGACCGCCCGGCCCGTCCGGTCGTGTCGATGGCGTCCCCTTCAGACCCTGTCCGGAGCACCTCCGATGAGCACCCCACCGATTATCGAAGCGGACCGCGAATCGCACCGCACATCGAACCGCACATCGACCGACCGTCAGCAGGCGACGGCGCTGATGACGGAACTGCAGTCGTTCGGCTTGCGGCTGGCTGATCCGGGCGCCGGCGCACCGAGCCGGCGCGGCGGTGCCGGGCCGTCCGATCACAAGGCGGTGACGGTGGACGGCACAACCATCATGGTGCCGGTGCATACGGGCTCGGCCTTCAACTCGCCCTTCATCGCCGAAGCGCCGGACGCAGACGGCCGCGTGCAGTTGAAGCGCGGCAGCATTCCGATCGCGCAGATCCGCTTTCCTGAACAGCCGCGCTTCTACGCGCTGCAGACACTGGATGGCGTGCCCTACTCGCACATCGCAACGCTGCACGGCGCCGACGTGCTCGCGACCACGGTACTGCAGACCTGCATCCGGTATGAAAGCCGGCGCAAGTCGTGCAAGTTCTGCTCGATCGGCCAGTCGCTGGCGGCCGGTCGCACCATTGCGCACAAGACACCGGACCAGCTGGCCGAAGTCGCCCGCGCCGCGGTGCTGCTCGATGGCGTGAAGCACATGGTCATGACCACCGGCACGCCGGCCACGCCGGACCGCGGCGCGCAGGTGCTGTGCGATTCCGCCTTCGCCGTGCGCGCCGCGGTCGACCTGCCGATACAGGCGCAGTGCGAGCCGCCCGGGGGTGACGACGGTGACCGCTGGTTCGCGCGCATGAAGGCGGCCGGCATCGACAGTCTGGGCATGCACCTCGAAGTGGTCACGCCGGCGCTGCGCGAACAGATCATGCCGGGCAAGGCGACGGTCTCGATCGAGCGCTACATGGAGGCGTTCGAGGCGGCGGTCGCGGTATTCGGCCGCGGCCAGGTGAGCACCTACATCCTGGCCGGGCTGGGCGACACCACGGACGCCATCCTCGACATCAGCGCGAAACTCATCGGCCTGGGCGTGTATCCCTTCGTCGTGCCCTTCGTGCCGATCAGCGGCACGCCGCTGGAAGATCACCCGGCGCCCAGCCCGGCCTTCATGCGGTCCATCCTCGAACCGCTGGGCGCGATGCTGTCCGATGCCGGCCTGCGCTCGACCGACATCAAGGCCGGCTGCGGCAAATGCGGCGCCTGCTCGTCGCTGTCGTCGTACGAAAAACGGGACGCTCACCATGCTGCACGCTGACCCGGTCGGGTACTGCGAACTGCCGGCGCATTTCGCGCCGTGCGAATTCCGCATCAAGTGGGCGGACAGCGCGTGGGAGCGCAGCGAAGCGCATCGCCTGCGGCGCGCGGTGTTTTGCGAGGAACAGGGCGTGTTCGACGGCGACGACATCGACGCCATCGATGCATATGCCCAGCTCATCGTCGCCGTGACCCAGGTCGGCGGCATGCCGGACCAGGTGGTCGGCACGGTGCGCATCCACGAAGACCGGCGCTCCGGCGAACCTGGCCTGTGGTGGGGCTCGCGCCTCGCGGTGGCGCCGGCATTCCGCAGCCACGGCAAGCTGGCCGCGACGCTGATCCGGCTCGCGGTGACCAGTGCGCATGCGCGCGGCTGCCACACCTTCCTCGCCCACGTGCAGGCGCAGAACCTGCCGCTGTTCCGTCGCCTGCACTGGAAGCCACTGCAGCCGGAAACCCTGCACGGCCGGGCGCACTGGCTGATGCAGGCCGAACTCGATCACTACCCGCCGTGTTTCGACGTGTTCAGCGGCTTCGTCACGCGCTCGACGACTGCGCGCAGCGGAGTCGCCGCGTGAATCTGCACGCCCTCGTCGACGCGCTGCGCGGCAGCCCCGGCTTCGCGCACAAGCGCGACATCGGCGACGTGATGGCGGCACTCGGCCGTGCACTGCCCGGCGGCATGCAGGACATGGCGCAAGCCGTGGCCATCGGCGACGACTGTGCCGCCATCGCCGATCCGTCGGGCGAGGGCTGGCTGCTGTTCGCCATCGAAGGGCTGGTCGAACAGTTCGTGTCGCGCATGCCCTGGTTCGCCGGCTACTGCGGCGTCATGGTGAATGTGAGCGACATCTGCGCCATGGGCGGGCGGCCGATCGCGGTGGTCGACGCGCTGTGGAGCGACGGCGCCGACGCCTCGTCGCCGGTGCTCGAAGGCATGGCCGCGGCGTCGGCGCGCTACGGTGTGCCCATCGTCGGCGGCCACAGCAATCACCGCGCGGCGCGCGGCCAGCTGGCGGTCGCCATACTCGGCCGCGCGAAGAGGCTCATCACCAGTTTCAATGCGCAGCCGGGCGACGAACTGATCCTGGCGGTCGACCTGCGCGGCGCGTACGAAGAACCCTATCCGTACTGGAATGCCTCGACCCGCGCACCGGCCGAGCGCCTGCGCGGCGACATCGAACTGCTGCCGCAGCTGGCCGAAGCCGGCCTGTGCGACGCCGGCAAGGACGTCAGCATGGCCGGCCTGATCGGCACCGCGCTGATGCTGCTCGAGTGCTCGAAGGTCGGCGCGGTGATTGATCTTGACGCGGTGCCGCGCCCTGACGGCATGCCGCTGCTGCGCTGGCTGCTGTCCTTTCCGAGCTTCGGCTATCTGCTGTCGGTGCGTCCGGCCCACGCCGACCGCGTCATCGCGCGCTTCGGCGAACGCGACATTGCCGCGGCGCGCATCGGCCGCGTGACCGCATCGCCCGAGGTGTGGCTGACCCTGCAGGACGAACGCGCGCTGCTGTGGAATGTCGCCGAACAGGCCTTCATTCTCGCCGCGTCGACGGCACGCGCGGATGTGGAGGCGATGCATGGCTGACGCACTGCAGGCGGGGCTGAAAATCGGCCTGCTGACGCATTCCGTCAATCCGCGTGGCGGCGTGGTGCACACGCTGGAACTGGCGCAGGCGCTGCAGCGCGACGGCCACGACGTGACGATGTTCGCACCGGCCGCACCCGGGCAGCGTCTGTTCCGCGCGCCGGCGTGCAGCTTCGAACCGGTGCCGGTGACCGGCACCGCCGGCGGCGTGGTCGACATGGTCAGCGAACGCATCGGCGCCTATGTCGCCCACCTCGCGCCGCGTCTGGCGACCCGGCCATTCGACATCCTGCATGCGCAGGACAGCATCAGCGCCAACGCGCTGGCCGCACTGGAAGATCTGGGTCTGATCGACGGCTTCGTGCGCACCGTGCACCACCTCGACGAGTTCGACGACAGCCGGCTCGCCGCCTGGCAGGCGCGCGGCGTGCAGTGCGCACGCACCGTGCTGTGCGTCAGCGATCTGTGGCGCGACCGGCTGGCCGACGATTTCGGCATCGACGCGCAGCGCGTCAACAACGGGGTCGACGCCGAACGCTACTCGGCACAGCCGGGCGACGGCGACCTCATCCTCGCACATCGGCTGGGCATCACCGAAGCCGCCGGGCGCGGCCCGGTGTTCCTCGCCGTCGGCGGCGTCGAGGAGCGCAAGAACACGCGGCGCGTGCTCGAAGCCTTCGCGCTGCTCAAGGCCGATCTGCCGGGTGCGCAACTGGTGATCGCCGGTGGCGCCAGCCTGCTCGACCACGACGGCTATGCACGCGCCTTCCAGGCTGACCTGCGCGACAGTGGCCTGACCGTGGGCTATGCGCACGACGTGGTCATCGCCGGCACGCTGGCCGATGCCGACATGCCGGCGCTGTTCCGCCTCGCCGACGTGCTGGTCATGGCCTCGACGTGCGAAGGCTTCGGACTGGTGGTGCTCGAAGCGCTGGCCAGCGGCACGCCGGTCGTCGTGTCGTCGACTGCGCCCTTCACCGAATATCTGGGCGACACCGACGTCAGCTGGGCCGACCCGCAGGACGCCCTGTCGATCGCCCACGCGATGCGCCGCGCCTGCGACCCGCGCCGCGCCGAGGTATTGCGCTACGAACTGCCCGAAGTGTGCCGGCGCTTCAGCTGGCCGGCCAGCGCCCGGCGTCACGCCGACCTGTACCGGGCGTCGCTGCTTCCGCCTGCATCCATATAGGGATATCTGCGCCATGCCCACCATGCACTTCCGGGTCCGCTGGCCCGACCAGACCGAAACCCGCTGCTATTCGCCATCACTGGTGATCAAGGACTACTTCGCGCCGGGCACCTGCTATCCGCTGGCCGAATTCATGGTGTCGGTGCGCGAGGCGCTGCACATCGCATCCGAGCGGGTGCGCGCGAAATACGGATTCGCCTGTTCGGCCGCGCTGGACCAGCTGGCCGACATCGAACAACGCGCTGCGCACTGGGCCATGCAGCCCGATGCGCAGATCGAAGTACTCGCCTTCGACGAGTGAACCACGGAGTCACTGCCATGCCCCCATCCTCCCCTTCCCATCTGCCGGTCATCATCGTCGGCGGCGGCCAGGCCGGCCTGTCGATGAGCCACTGCCTGCAGCAGGCCGGCATCGACCATCTGGTGCTGGAAAAGCACAGCGCGATGCATGTCTGGCGCACCCAGCGCTGGGACAACTTCTGCCTCGTCACGCCGAACTGGCAGTGCGCGCTGCCCGGTCATGTGTATGACGGTCCGGACCCGCACGGCTTCATGAAGAAGGACGAAATCAACGCCTGGCTGGCCGCCTTCCGGCGCAAGGTTGCGCCGCCGATCCGCGAGGGCGTGGCGGTGCGCCGCGTCAGCCCGCGCGCGCAGGGCGGTTTCGACGTGATCACGTCGGATGGCGAGTGGACGGCCGATCAGGTCGTGGTCGCCAGCGGTGGCTATCACTTGCCCATCGTGCCGCGGCTGGCCGAGCGTCTGCCGGCCGGCATCGTGCAACTGCATTCCGAGCAGTACCGCAGCGCGGCCGCACTGCCCGAGGGCGAAGTGCTGGTGGTCGGGTCGGGGCAGTCCGGCGCGCAGATTGCCGAAGACCTGCATCTGGCGGGGCGCAAGGTGCATCTCGCGGTGGGCGATGCGCCGCGCTGCGCGCGCTTCTACCGCGGACGCGACGTGGTCGACTGGCTGGCCGACATGAATTACTACGACATGCCGGTGACCGAGCACCCGCTGCGCGAAGGCGTGCGCGACAACACCAACCACTACGTGACCGGCCGCGACGGCGGGCGCGACATCGATCTGCGCCGCTTCGCGCTCGAAGGCATGGAACTGTACGGTCTGCTGCAGGATCTCGATGGTACGACGCTCACCTTCCAGCCCGGCCTGGGTGCTGCGCTCGACCACGCCGACCGCATCTACAACGGCATCAATGCCGCGATCGACAAGCACATCGCCGGCGCCGGCATCGACGCACCGCCGCCGTCGGTCTATGAACCGGTCTGGGCGCCTGCGGCGGAGCGTACGACGCTCGACCTGTCGTCGAGCGGCATCACGAGTGTCATCTGGTGCATCGGCTTCAGCCCGGACTTCCGCTGGGTGGACGCGCCGGTATTCAACGGTCGCGGCGACCCGGTGCACACGCGCGGCGTGACACAGCAACCGGGCCTGTACTTCCTCGGTCTGCCCTGGCTGTACACCTGGGGCTCGGGCCGTTTTTCCGGCGTGGCGCGCGACGCCGCCTGGCTGACCGAGCAGGTGACCGCCTTCGCGCCCCGGCATCTTCAACCGGAGGAGGCCGTCACATGCTGATGCAGGACGCGAACCACTTGCAGCCGCGCGCCACGCTGGCGCTGCTGCAGCACTATCAGGCCGGCATGCCGCAACTGGCGCTGTATGGCCTGTCGGAAAACTGGCTGCTGAAGGAATGCGCCCACCTGCACTGGATGGCCATCGCCCGCGCGCAGGGGCGCGACGAAGCGACCTTCTCCGACATCGAAGGCCGCCGCAGCTATGCCGCGCTGACCGCGGTGCGGCTGTACGAGGCGCAGCTCGATGCAGTGGCCGAACATGCGCCCTTCGCGCTGCTGGCGCGGCTGGTGCCGCATGGCCGCGCGCAGCATTTCAGCGCGCAGACGGTACGCATGGGCAACACGCGCGTGGCGCGCATCGAATTGCTGTCGGCGCTGGTGCGCCGCGAGCCGGGCGGCGGCAACCGCAGCGTCGCCAGGGCGCAGATGCTTCCGGGGAGCGAAGACCCGATGTCCGGCGACGCCACGCTGATGGCGGCTGCAGCCGAACTGAAGTCGCTCGGCCGGGCGCACCGCACCGCGGCGCACGAGGGCGAAGTACTGCGCAGCTTCGACTTCACGCCCTGCCCGAACAGCGATTTCAACGGTGCCGGCTTCCTGTACTTCGCCACCTTCCAGGCCCTGGTCGACCGCGCAGAGTTCGCCTGGTACGGCCTGCGCGCGTCGGTCACCGCCGAGCGGACGCTGTATTTCCACGGCAATATCGACCCGGGCGAAGCGGTACGTGTGGAACTGCTGTCCGCCGGTGCGGAGCCGGACGGCTTTCATCATCGCTGCCGCATCGTGCGCCGCACCGACGGCCTCTGCATTGCCGACGTGATCACCCGCAAGCGCTTCACCCGACGAGCCGACTGATGGACAAGACCGCGCAGATCTGGCTCAAGCGTATCCGGTCGAGCAACAAGCCGGCCTATCTGCTGATCGCCGACCTGATCGCCGAAGACGTGCGCAGCGGCCGGCTCGCCGCACGAGACCGTCTGCCCACGCTGCGCGAACTGGCCGACTACCTCGAACTGAATTACACGACGGTGGCGCGCGGCTATGCCGAGGCGCGCAAGCGCGGCCTGATCGATTCGCGCGCCGGCATGGGCACCTTCGTGCGCGGGGCCACACCCGGCCTGACGCTGCGCGGCGGCAGCGGCGCCGAAATGACGATGAACCTGCCGCCCGAGCCGCACGACCCGGCGCTCATTGCGCGCCTGCGCGACAGTGCGGCGCAGGTGATGGTGCAGTCCGACTGGTACGACCTGCTGCGCTATCAGGACTTCGGCGGCACGCGTGACGACCGCGCAGCCGGCGTGCAGTGGCTGCGTCGCCGGCTGCCGCTGTGCGCGGTCGAGCGGGTGCTCGTGTGCCCGGGCATCCACGCCGCGCTGACTGCGCTGGTGTCGCTGCTGGCACGACCGGGCGAGTTGATCTGCGTCGAGTCGCTGACCTATCCGGGCATCAAGGCCATCGCCGCACAGCTCGGTGTGCAACTGCATGCGCTGCCGCTGGACGACGACGGCCCCAGCGCCGACGCCTTCGAACACGCGTGCCGGACGCTGAAACCGCGCGCGCTTTACTGCAACCCGACCTTGCTGAACCCGACCACCGCGACCGTCACGCGCGCCCGGCGCGAGGCGCTGGCCGATGTGGCACTGCGTTACGCCGTTCCCATCATCGAGGACGACGCCTACGCCATGCTGCCGCGCGACACACCGCCGCCGCTGGCCACGCTGGCACCGGCGCTCACCTATTACATGACGGGCCTGTCGAAGTGTTTCGGCGCCGGCCTGCGTTCGGCCTTCGTGCACGCACCCGGCCCGCGCCAGGCGGAACGCCTGGCCGGCGCGCTGCGCGCCACCACGGTCATGTGTTCGCCGATCACCAATGCGCTGGCCACGCGGTGGATCACGGATGGCACGGCCGACGCCATGCTGGACGCCATCCGCAGCGAATCCGTTTTCCGCCAGTCACTGGCCACACGCCATCTGGGCCGCCATGCGATGCGCGCGCACGCGGAAGGCTTTCACCTGTGGCTGCCGCTGTCGTCCGACTGGTCGATGGTGGAATTCGCGTCCTACCTGCGCACGCAGGGCGTCGGCGTCGTCGCGAGCGCCGCGTTCAGCACCGACGGCACACCACCCGACGCGGTGCGCGTGTGCCTCGGCGGCCCGATGTCGCGCGACGACTGCGACCTCGCGCTGCGCCTGATCGCCGACACACTGGAACATCCGCTGCAGCCGCATTCGACGGTGATGTAGGGTACCGGCACGGCCAACGCGAAGCGGCAGGCGACTTGCATGAACCCTGCGCGCGGCACGACGAGACACCGCAAAAACAAAAAGCCCGACCTGGAGGTCGGGCTTTTTGTGCGGCCACCATCCGCGCACGAGCGCGGAGGCGACTGTCAGCTGAAGCGGCGGCGCAGGCCGGCAAGACCGAGCAGCGCAAGGCTCGCGAGTGCAAGCGTGCCCGGTTCCGGAATCGGCGTGCCCGGGTTATTGACGTCGACCAGAATGGCCACGCGACCCACCTCAACCCGCTCGAGTATGGCGGTCAGCGCGAAGGTGTATTCGCCTTCTACCGTCGGCGAGAACGAACCGAGAGGTGCGGTGATGACGCCGGGGATGCTCGTGGCGAGGAAATCCATACCGAGATTGAACGAATTCTGGATCGCCGCACCCTGCAACGTCGAACCGAGAAACTCGATCACACCGTGATTGGCTTCGTCCGTGCCGCTGGCCGGATCGAAGTCGTAGTACAACCGGAACACGTAATTCGAAATGTCGTCACCACCCACATAGAACGCGAAGTTCCACAATGCGTAGGGATCGGCAGGCGAAGACGGCGGGCTTGCGGACACACCGGTCGCGGCTTCGAAAGTGCTGGTGCCGTTATTGACCAGATTCGGGCCGGTGAAACGCTGATGTGCGGTCAGGCCGATGGTTACATCTGCCATCGTCGGGTCCACTGCAAGCACCTGGACTGCGGTATTCGGAATGCCCGACCCGCCAAATGTGGCACCCGACAGGGTTTGCAGTGCGGTACTCGACGGCGTGATCGGCGCAGCGAAAGCTGCAGTGCTGGCGAATGCAACGAGCGCAGCGACTGAGTTGAGGGCGTACTTCATGGAAGCTCCTGACGCTGTAGGTTTTCGTGAGTCATTACCAGCAATTGCTGTGCCATCGATTTAATTACCGAAAAACTCTTTATTTTCAGTTCATTGAGATTCCACTCAAATGAAGCGGATCGTGCGATGTAAGATTTACCGACACCTCGTGAACCATTTCCTGAACTTTGCGCGTGAAGTTCTGTTTCGCACCAGGATCCCGATGCACCCGGAACCACAGCTTGCACCGGGCAGCTACGATGCATCCGGGTCCCTGTGAAGACCGGATACCAGTTGGAGACGCACATGCACACCACTGTCATCATCGAGTCAGGCGTTGAAGGTCCCGACTGTGCGGCCGACATCGTCAACATCGTCCATGAGCTCCCGGGGATAGACAGCGTCGACGTATCGCCGGAAACCGGTACGGTCAGCGTTGAGCACAGTCCTCTTGTGTCGGAAGACGATATCTGCCGTGCGCTTGAGGACGGCGGTTTTCCGGTGCAGCGTTGACCGGGTCGCACCAGGGCCCCTTCGATCCGGCGACCTGCCGCAGCCCTGCGGCAATAAGGGAGCAGGTCCGGAAACATCCGGCGCAGGCATGCCACCAGACACGGTCGGTCGCGCGCCCATCCTGACTGCTGTCTGCAGGCTGCGGCAGGCGAGCGCTCAGCCCGCTTCGGACTTGCCGGCCCCCCCCCCGCTTTCCTTCAAGAACCCGATATCCGGCCGCCTCTCGGGACATGACTCAAGAAGGCTCACGCGCAGCGGTCTGCAGCATCGCCGTGATCGACATCATCGGTTATCCGGACAAACCGGTGGCCGAACAGGCGCAGATGCGAGCGCGCTTCAATCAGATATCGGGCACGGCACTGACTGGCGTGCGCCCGGCGGCGCGAATCGTGCTGGATACCGCAGACGGCGCGGCCGTCACGTTCGTCGAAGCCCGGACGACGCGCTTCGCTGTGCAGCACGGGCCGGTCATGCGGATCGGCGCACCGGTGATGCCGCCCAACCTCGTCGGTGACGGCCTCGGAGTGGCGCATCGCGTCGCGGGCGTTGCCGGCGTCGGCAGGGTGTTCGCGACACCAGCCTTCGTCGATGCACTGGCGAATCGGCAAGATGCGTGCAGGCGGCTGTTCGAACCGGCGGGTATCCGCACCGATGCGCAGCTGCGTGAACACGAGGTGTTCATCCTGACCGACAACCCGCTGCCCGGCCGACTTGACAGCGCGCCGGGCAGTGGCCGCGAGTCAGGCAAGCGGTCGATGCGACCGCTGGCGGGCCTGCGGAAGCGGTGCGGCCCGGAACCCTGCGGGTGAATGTACTGGCATGGGGCGAGGTCAGCGTGGCCGGTGCCCTCCATGGCGCGGCACCGCCGGAGCGCAACCTCATTTTGGCGCCCCGCCTGCAGTATCGAAATCCGCAACCCCGCGTTTGCGCCGCATGAACAGCAGGTGGAAGTCAGATCCGGCGCTGGTCGATCTCATTGTGGCAAGAGCGCTGACCAAATCACCGGATGCGCGTTACCAGAACGCCGCGCACATGCCGGACGACCTGCGCGCCTGCCGCCTGCAATGTGTGTCGGACACTGATTTCAAGCCGCCAGTGCGGGTCCGGTCGACGTCCGGTGCGTCCGGCGCCGTCACCGAGTCCTCGCCCGCGCCGGGTGCTGCGACGGTCTCGCGCGGACTGGCACGCGATTTCGACTCCACCGAAACCATCATCCGGCTCACGGCACGCTCCGCGGCCATCGATGATCCGGATCGCCTCGCTGCCACGGTCGGAGGTGGTCGAAGCCGCATTGAAGGCCGCCGCGTCGCGTCCGGCGCCCGAACTCGATGTACGGCCACTCGCGAACTGGTCGGCGGCAGATCGCAAGCGCCTTTGGGGTGCCGTGGTGGTCGCAATCGGCCCGTCGGCGCGGCTGCTTTCCCTAGAGGCCATCCTCGCGAAACCGTTGCCGACAGCCCGTGTGGCGCCTGCTCCGTACCTTACAATTGCGCGATGAGACACTCCGCCGCTGCGCCCCTGCCCGCACCCGAAGCCCCCCCAGGCACCCGTCGCCGGGATCTCGACACCCTCAAGAGCCTTTTCCCCTACCTCTGGGCCTACAAGTGGCGCGTGCTGATCGCGCTCACCTTCCTGATCGGCGCCAAGGGCGCGAACGTGACGGTGCCGCTGATATTCAAGCAGCTGATCGACGCGCTGACGCCGGCCGCCGCCATGCAGAAGAGCGCGCTCGAAGCCGCACCGCTGCTGGTGCCGCTCGGTCTGCTGGCGGCCTACGGCGCGTTGCGCTTTTCGACTTCGCTGCTGACCGAACTGCGCGAAATCGTGTTTTCGCGTGTCACGCAACAGGCGGTGCGGCGCATTTCGATGCAGGTATTCCAGCATCTGCATGCCCTTTCATTGCGCTTTCACCTCGAACGCCAGACCGGAGGTCTGACGCGCGACATCGAGCGAGGCACCCGCGCCATCGGCTCGCTGATCAGCTACACGCTGTATTCCATCCTGCCGACGCTGGTGGAGATGGGCCTCGTGCTGAGCATCCTCGCGGTGAAGTACGAAGCGGCGTTCGCATTGATCACCGCGATCACGCTGGCGATCTACATCACGTTCACCGTGGTCGTCACCAATTGGCGTACCAAGCTGCGACGCGAAGTGAACGAGCTGGATTCGGCGGCCAACACACGTGCCATCGACAGCCTGCTGAACTACGAAACGGTGAAGTACTTCAACAACGAGGGCTTCGAGGCGCGCCGCTACGACGAACAGATGGCGCGCTGGCAGCGCGCGCAGGAGCGCAGCCAGGTGTCGCTGTCGTATCTGAACATCGGCCAGGCCTTCATCATCGCCATCGGCGTCACGCTGATGATGTGGCGCGCCACGGTCGGCGTGGCCGAAGGCCGCATGACGCTGGGCGACATCGTGCTGGTCAATGCCTTCATGATCCAGCTCTACATCCCGCTGAACTTCCTCGGCGTGCTGTACCGCGAAATCCGTCAGTCACTGACCGATATCGAGCGCATGTTCGGCCTGATGGACACCCACCGCGAGATCGCCGATGACCCGGATGCAAAAACCCTGCCGCCGGGACCGTGCGAAGTGCGCTTCCAGCAGGTGAATTTCAGCTACGAGCCGGCGCGCCAGATCCTGCACGACGTAGACTTCACGATACCGGCCGGTGGCCGGGTCGCAGTGGTCGGCCAGTCGGGCTCCGGCAAATCGACTTTGGCGCGGCTGCTGTACCGATTCTATGAAGTGAACAGCGGCGGCGGGCGCATCACGATCAATGGCACCGACATCCGCAAACTCACGCAGGACAGCCTGCGCACCGCGATCGGCATCGTGCCGCAGGACACCGTGCTGTTCAACGACAGCATTCACTACAACATCCAGTACGGCCGGGTCACCGCCTCGGCGGAAGAGGTCGAAGCGGCGAGCCGCGCCGCGCAACTGCACGACTTCGTCACCCGCCTGCCTGACGGCTACGACACCAAGGTCGGCGAGCGCGGCCTGAAGCTGTCCGGCGGTGAGAAACAACGCGTCGCCATCGCGCGCGCGCTGCTGAAAGACCCGCCGGTACTGATCTTCGACGAAGCGACGTCGGCGCTCGACTCGAAAACCGAACAGGCGATCCAGTCGCAGCTTGAACAGGTGGCGCGCGGCCACACCACATTGATCATCGCGCACCGGCTGTCCACGATCATGGATGCCGACCAGATCCTGGTGATGGACGCCGGCCGCATCGTGGAGCGCGGCTCGCATGCCGAACTGCTGGCGCTCGACGGCGCCTATGCGCAGATGTGGGCGTTGCAGGCGCAGGAGGAAGAAGGAACCTGACAACATCACTCTCCGCTGGCGCCGGCGATGGACGAAAAAAAACCGCGCGTTGCGCGGTTTTTTTTGTTGCCTCAACCGATCAGACCAGCTTGCGGCGACGGGTCAGGAGCATGCCGGCCAGTGCCACGCCAACGAGGGCCAGCGATTCCGGCTCAGGTACGCCGGTCGAGGGCGGCGGCGTCGTCGGCTTGTACGAGCCGGTGATGCCCGCCAGTTTGATGTAATCCAGCTTGTCAGAAGCCGGCCCCGGCGTGACGAGCCAATAACGCGAATACGTGCTGTTGGTCGTCAGGCGCGGATCGGTCGGGCCGGTGAAGTCGCCAACCTTGGTCCAGCCGGTCAGCGTCGAATAATCCTTGCCAAGAACCGTAGACGTCGAAAAGGGGGTCGAGCTGGTGTAAGCGTAAAGTTGGAGGTCAGAATCGTTTGTCGACCATCCGATATCGAGCTGTTCCATCGTGAACGCCGACGAGAAAGAGAACAGGATGGACTCGACTGCGCCCTGATTGTCGAACGAGTGCTGCGGGTTGTTCAGATAACCGGATGACGTTACCTCGTCATTCGTGCTGCTGTCGCGGCTCGTGACGCCCAGACCGCTAGACCCTTGATAGTTCAGGTATGCAGCTTCGATCTTCGCGTTGGAGGCTGTGTTCGCGAACGCATTCATCGTGACCGAATTGCCTGCACCATTGGTGTACGTCATCGCCGAATACTCGGCGACTTGCGACGCAAAGCCGCTTGCACTGACCGATGACGTTGCGGTGGAGGTGAATGACCAGCTCGTCGACGCAGCCGATGCGGCACCGCTCAAACCGATCAGCAGAGCGGCACTCAGGATTTTCAGGCTTTTCTTTTTCATCATTTGATCCTTGGAAGTCATTGACTATGACTGACTGTCAGTAACTTCATAGCAAAATTAAGGCCAGTTTTTAATATCAAATAAAATCAATTACTTGATAACTACAAAAATGTGTGTTGTAAAGATATCCGACATGGCTCAGGGGACCCCAATTTCGGCTCTGAGCGCGCGAGCGTTATCGATCCCCGGAAACGACCTGCCGGATTGCAGCGCGGCCTCCAGTTCCTGAAGCGCTTCGGCTTTGCGCCCGGACTTGGCCAGGGCCCAGGCCAGGTGATAACGGATTTCCGGATTGGCCGGGTCACGAAGGCGCGCCTCGCGCAGATGCCGCAATCCCGCATCGAGCTGGGATTTCTGCACCAGGATCCATCCCAACGTATCAAGGATCAAGGCGTCGCCAGGCGCCAGCTTGAAGGCGCGCTCGGCGGTCTGCTGGGCAGCGGGATCCTTGAGCTGCCATTGCAGATTGGCGAGATTGTTCAACACTGGCGCCGATTCCCCGACCTTCAATACGGTTTCGAGCGTCGCCTTTGCTTCGCGCAACTGACCTGATTCGGTCTGCGCCTGGGACAGCAGGAGCTTCATCGCCATGTCGCGTGGTCTCGATTTGACCAGCGCTTCGACCGACGCCCTCGCCTGCGCCGCATTGCCGGCCCGCCGGTGCGTTTCGTACAGGCGTCCGGCGACATCAACCCCTGCACCCTTCGAAAGCGCCATCCCGTAGTGGCCGATCGCTTCAGTCCACTTGCTGCGTGCGAACGCGACGTCTCCCGCCAGCTTGAATGCTTCCGGAGGCGGCTTCGCGTCTCTGAGGAGCTGCTGGGCGCGCGCATCGGCCTTGTCCAGTGCGCCTTCGCCAAGCAACAGTTCGCCTTGCATGACCTTGGCGGGCACGAAATCCGGCGCGCCCTGCAACGCCTTTTCAAGGCTGTAGGCGGCACCGGACGGGTTGCCTGCCTGCATTTGCAGGCGCGCGATCCGGTACTGCGCAACGGCGTCGAAATCTGCCGCACGCGTCATCGACGTGAGTGTCGCGCGCGCGCCTGCTGCGTCGCTGCGGGCAAGCTGAACACGGACCAGCGCCGCCTGCACGGCAAGGTAGCCCGGTTGACTCGGAGTGCTGTCCTTGGCCACTTCAAGCGCCTTGTCCAGCGCGCCCGTCTGGAGATATAGCTCGATCAGCGCGATCTGGCCGTCGACGTGCCTGCGGTGCTTGTCGCGCAGGATCTCCAGGCCGCGCAGCGCCTCGGCAACCCGCTTCTCGCGTACGTCGAGCTGTGCCAGTTCGAAAAGTGCGGAAGGGTGGTCAGGCTTTTCCTTGAGCAGCGCAAGCAGCCGGGTCCGCGCCTCGGCCGGTTTGCCTTCGGCGAGTTCCAGCTTGACCAGATTGAGCTTGACGCTGTCGAAATTCTTGTCTTTCGACAGCGCCTTGTCGTACGCCTTGCGCGCACCCGCGAAATCGCCCGCAGCTGCACGCGCGACGCCGAGCACATTCAGCGCCGGAAGATTGTCCGGTTCGCGCTTGATCACCTCTTCCATCAGCTCCGCTGCACGCCGCGGTTGCTGCTCGCGCAGCGCGGTGAGTGCAAGTGCCATGCTGGCCCGGCCCTGACCCGGGTCGTCCTTGACCACCTCGCGCAACTGCGCCAGACCTTCCTGCGTCTGCTTCGACCCGAGCAGGCTCAGGCCGAGCGAAGTCTGTATCTCCGGAGACTTGCCCAGCCTGGCGGCTTGTTCAAGCAGTTCAGTGGCGCGCTCATGTCGCTTGAGCTTGCCATAGGCGGTCGCCATCAGCGACAGCACTTCGGGATCACGGGTACCGCTGCGCATCAAAGGTTCGAGCGTGACAATGCCGGACGCCGGATCTCCGCCCGCGATCTGCAGCGAGGCAAGCGGCTTTCGCGCGGCCGGCTGCGACGGGAAAAACCGCACGTGCAGTTCGAAATACTCTTTTGCCTTTGCTGGCCCGCCAAGGCTCAGATGCGCCAGACCGGCAATCAGCGCGAGATGGGAGCGACTGGTCAGTGCGCCGCGCGGCAACGGGTCGATGATGTTGACGACTTCGCCAAGCAGTTTCCTGGCGCCGTCGCGATCACCTTCGAGGTCGGCAATCACGGCCCGCAGATAGGCGGCGCGCGGTTCGGTCTTGTCCACCTTCGCCAGTTGCAGTAGCGAAACCTTGGCCTCGGCCATGCGGCCGAGATCCATCAATACCGAACTTCTCCCGAGCAGGGCCTCGCTGTTGTCGGCCGCGAAGTTCAGTGCCTGGTCATAGTACTCAAGCGCCACCGCCAACTTGCCGGACGCATAGGCAACCGCCGCACGTGCTGTCCAGGCATCGGTATCAGCGGGACCGAGGCTGGTTGCCTGCTCGGCCAGCGTCGCGGCTTCTTCGGCGCGCCCCGCGCCGAGTGCGAAGCGCGAATGGAGTGCAAGCGCGGACGGCGCGTTCGGATTGAGCGCGCGTGCCTCATTAATGACCGCGATTGCCTGGGCGTACTGGCTCGACTCCTGATGGGCACGGGCCCGCAGCAGCATCAGCTCATATCGGATGCCGAGCGGCAGATCGGTCGGCTGCAGCGTTTCCAGCAGTTCCTTCTGCTGACCGATGGCCAGCAGGACATTGGCCAGCGGAACGATGTACTCGGCACGCGATGCACCTCGGCGCTGCGCCTCGCGCAAGGCCACCTCAGCGGCGGCGAAATCGCCCTTGCGCAGTCCGGCTCGCCCCATGAGCAGATGAGCCGCCAGCATGCCGGGGTCGGCCTTCAGCGCGTTCTTGAGCTGGATAATCGCGCCGGCGTCGTCCTTGCGCTCGTAGCGCACCAGTGCATCCTCGTAGAACCGGCTGGCTTCGTCGGCCGCACGGGTCGGAAAAGACGCCAGCACGCCTGCAAACAGGATCAATGCGATCAGTGGCCAGAGGGGACGTTTCATGGAGTACGGAAATGCGGATCGACTCCGGATTATAGAAGTCGTCCGGCTGGCGGCAGCGCAACCATGTCACGGCGGGCGCGGGTGAGCGGCCGCCGGCATCCGCCCTAGCTGCGCAAGCGCGCGGCAGCGCTGCCGATGCGCTGAAGGTGAAGTTTTGTATCGATGCCTTCCACCGACGCGCGTCCATGCCAGGCGAAGCTCAGGCTTGCCGCGTCGCCCAGTGCCTCGCGCCAGTTCAGCGCCGGTGTCGCGCGATCACACAGCAGCAGGGCGCCGCCCTCGCTGCGTGCCTGTGGCGCAAACAGCCCTTCGATGCGCGACGCGCCGGCGCGGCAGGCGGCATCGGCCGGGTCGGCCAGGATGGCCTGCAGACTGGCATAGCCGTCGCGCACCGACAGACCATGGCGCGCCAGCACCAGTGGCAGCCATCGGCCGTGACCTTCGTCCGCACCGTCGGCGCCCAGGCTGGCGACATATAGCGTGCCGTGCGGCAGCGCGCCGCTGGAGGCTGCCGGACCAACGAACTTGAACAGGTGCATCGGCCGCGATGCTTCGGTCAGGTAGAGCACGGTGCGACCGTCCTTGGCCTGGACCGGCTGACTGGCGAGATAGCGCACCCCCGCGAGCTCGGCGACGCCGGTGTCGGCGTCGAGCACCAGCGGATGCAACGGATCGGCGTGAAACTCGGTCATGGCGGCAAGCCCGGGAAGGTCGTTGCCTGCACTGTCGCCGCCCGAGGTTACCGCCTCGTGAAGGTGCTCAGCCGCGGCCGAGCGCCTGATCGACCACATCACGGTTCAGCGCGGACGCAAACTGCTCGATGAAATCGTAGGTGTAGCCGCGCAGCCATGCGTTGCGGTGCAGGCCGATGCGGGTGGTGCTCGGCTCGAACAGGTGGGCACAGTCAAGCGCGCGCAGGGCGCGGTCCTGCTCAGGGTCGAACGCCATCTGCGCGACGATGCCGACGCCGAGCCCCAGCGCGACATAGGTCTTGATGATGTCGGCGTCGATCGCACTCAGCATGATGTTGGGCGACAGCGACTGCGCGGCGAAGGCGCGATTGACGGTGGAACCGCCGGTGAAGGTGAAGTCGTAGGTGATCAGTGGCCACTCGGCGATGGCGGCCAGCGTCAGCGGCTTCTCATCGAGCAGCGGATGGCCGGGCGGGGTAATCAGGCAGCGGTTCCACTGGTAGCAGGGCAGGCTCACCAGTTGCTCGTATTCATCGATCGCTTCGGTCGCGATCGCCAGATCGGCCTCGCCTGACAAGACGTATTCGCAGCACTGCGTCGGATTGCCCTGATGCAGCGCGACCTTTACTTCCGGGTGGGCGCGCATGAACTCGGGCAGGATGCGCGGGAGCACGTAGCGCGCCTGCGTATGCGTCATGGCGATGGTCAGCCGGCCGCGTTCGCCGACCGCGTATTCTTCGCCCACCTGCCTGAGCGCCCCCATGTCGCGCAGCATGCGCCGCGCGATCGCCACCACTTCTTCACCCGGGCGCGTCATTGCCACCAGCCGCTTGCCCTGCCGGATGAACACGTCGACGCCCAGCTCCGCTTCCAGCAGGCTGATCTGCCGCGACACGCCGGACTGCGAAGTGTGGAGCGCCCGCGCCGCCTCGGACACATTCAGGTTGCGCTGGGCGACTTCGGCTACATAACGCAACTGTTGCAGGTTCATGGGCGGCCTTTAGCACTGGAAGTGATTTGAATCTTACTTCAAAGCATTTCCGATTATCTTGCTGTCGAACTAAGCTGCGCACTTCCCGCGTGCTTGTTCCTATACACATATGGAGTTCGGCTATTCCATTGCCGGTTTTTTCGTCGGCGCCGTCGTCGGACTGACCGGTGTGGGCGGCGGCTCGCTGATGACACCGCTGCTGGTGTTGCTTTTCGGCATCCACCCCGCGGTAGCCGTCGGCACCGACCTGTTGTACGCCGCGTTGACCAAGGCCGGTGGAGCACTGGTGCATGGGCGCAACCAGACCGTTGACTGGCGCATCGTGACCGGTCTGGGCGCCGGCAGCGTGCCGGCGGCAGCAGTGACGCTATGGTGGTTATCGACGCATTCCCGCTCAGCCTATGGCAGTGCGTCGATCATCAGCGGTACGCTCGGGATTGCGCTTGTGCTGACGGCCTGCGCATTGCTGTTTCGCAAGCGGCTGCAGGCAGTGGCCGAACGACCAGGCATCCGTGAGTGGCGCGAACGCAATCTGCGCGCGCTGACGGTGGGCACGGGGGCGATACTCGGCGTACTCGTCACGATCTCTTCGGTCGGTGCCGGCGCACTGGGTACAGCAGTGCTGGTATTCCTTTACCCGCGCCTGTCGGCGGTGCGCATTGTCGGCAGCGACATCGCCCACGCCGTGCCGCTCACGCTGGTGGCCGGTCTCGGTCACTGGTGGCTCGGCAACGTCGATTGGGCGCTGCTGGGCGCGCTGCTGATCGGTTCGCTGCCCGGCATCGCGATCGGCAGCCAGGTCGCGGCGCGCCTGCCGGAGCGTTTTCTTAGACCGCTGCTGGCGACCATGCTGTTCGGCATTGGCGGCAAGCTGAGCCTGAACCTTCTAGGCTGAATAATTGACATGGTGACCCGGCCTGCCGGCGGGCGCCGACGGACGGAAGATCGCATCCATGTATCGCTACGACGAATACGACCACACGCTGGTGCTCGAGCGTGTCGCGCAGTACCGGGACCAGTTGCAGCGCAACCTCGCCGGTGAGCTGTCGGACGACGAATTCCGGCCGCTGCGGCTGCAGAACGGCCTGTACATCCAGCGCCACGCGCCGATGCTGCGCGTCGCCATTCCGTACGGCATGCTGTCGAGCACCCAGTTGCGTAAACTGTCCGATATCGGTCGGCGCTACGACCGCGGCTACGGCCACTTCTCGACCCGGCAGAACATGCAGTTCAACTGGCCGAAGCTGGAAGATACGGGTGACATCCTCGCCGAACTGGCCACGGTGGAAATGCACGCCATCCAGACATCCGGCAACTGCATCCGCAACATCACGACCGACCCGTTCGCTGGTGTCGCGCCGGACGAGATCGTTGACCCGCGGCCTTATTGCGAAGTCCTCCGCCAGTGGTCGACTTTCCACCCGGAGTTTGCCTTCCTGCCGCGCAAGTTCAAGATCGCCGTCAGCGGCACGCTGGAAGACCGTGCCGTGACCTACGCGCACGATGTCGGCCTGCAGCTGTATCGCGACGATAAGGGCGAGGTGCTGGCCCGCGTCATCGTCGGTGGTGGCATGGGCCGGACGCCGATACTGGGCAGCGTCATCCATGACGCTCTGCCATGGCAACACCTGCCGACCTATCTCGACGCCGTGCTTCGCGTGTACAACCGCTACGGTCGTCGTGACAACGCCTACAAGGCCCGCATCAAGATTCTGGTGAAGGCCATCGGCGCGGAAACGTTCGCCCGACAGGTGGATGAGGAGTGGCAACTGGAGCGTGACGGCATCGCTACCGTGACGCAGGCCGAACTGGACCGCGCGAGCGCCGCATTCACCGATCCGGACGCACCGCTCCGCCCGGCAACCGACGCAGGCTTCGATGCAAAGCGCGCGTCCGACCCTGCTTTCGCCCGCTGGGTGTCGCGCTGCGTGCGCGGCCACAAGCGGCCGGGCTACCGCGCGGTGACGCTGTCGCTGAAACCGACCGGTGTCGCGCCGGGTGACATTTCCTGTGAGCAGATGGATGCGCTGGCCGATCTGGCAGACCGCTACAGCTTCGGCGAACTGCGTGTATCGCACGAACAGAATGTGGTGCTGGCCGACGTCGCGCTGGCCGACCTGTACGAACTGTGGCTGGGCGCCCGCGCGCACGGACTCGCGACGCCGAACATCGGGCTGCTGACGGACATCATCTGCTGCCCGGGCGGTGACTTCTGCTCGCTGGCCAACGCTAAGTCGATCCCGATCGCGCAGGCGATCCAGGAGGCATTTGAAAACCTCGACTACCTGTACGACGTCGGCGATCTGGAATTGAACATTTCCGGCTGCATGAATTCATGTGGGCATCACCACGTCGGTCACATCGGCATTCTGGGCGTCGACAAGACCGGGTCCGAGTGGTACCAGGTGTCGATCGGCGGTTCGCAGGGCAACCTGACATCGCTCGGCGATGTCATCGGCCCGTCGTTCGCGGCCGAAGAAGTGCCGGGCGTCGTCACGAAGCTGGTCGAGACCTACGTCGAACAACGCACCCCGGAAGAGCGCTTCATCGATACCGTACGGCGGATTGGCATGGCGCCATTCAAGGCACGCGTCTATGGCGAACCCACGAAGAAGGCCGAGGTGACTCATGGCTGAACTGATCCGCGGCACCGAAGTGGTGGCCGACGACTGGACCTGGGTGCGGCTGCCCGAGACGAATGAACCGGTGCGCAAGTCGGCCGGCAAGGTGGTGCTGTTCAAGCTTACCGGTGAGCCGGCGGCGTCGGACGACGTGATTTCCGCCTGCGACATTCCCGCTGGCAAGGTGCTGCTGCCGCTGTCGGTGTGGCTCCGCCGTCGCGACGAACTGGCTACCCGCGCCGACGACGGCGAGATCGGCGTCTGGCTGGACAGCCATGAAGAGCCTGCCGAGCTGGCAGAAAGTCTGGGCGGGAACTTGAACAGACTGCCGCTGATCGGCGTGAACTTCCCGAAGTTCATCGACGGCCGCGGTTACTCGATCGCCTTCATCCTGCGCACCCGATTCGGCTACCGGAACGAGTTGCGGGCGCTTGGCGACGTGCTGCGCGACCAGATGTTTTTCTTCCATCGCTGCGGCTTTGACGCCTATCTGCTGCGCGCCGATCAGAAGGCAGAGCGCTGCATCGGCGCACTGAAGGACTTCACGACGCCGTACCAGACCTCGACCGACGGCCAACCACCAGTGTTTCGACGGCGTGCAGCGCCGGGAGCTGGCGCATGAGTAATCCGATGATCCACCCGAACGTGACCGATGCGCTGCGCGTGAAGGTGGCCGAAAAGACAACGGCAGCGATTGACCGGCTGCGGCGTGCCGCCGCCGAGTTTCAGCCGATCGGCTTTGCGAGCAGCATGGGCGCCGAGGACATGCTGCTGACCGACCTCATTCAGAGGCACGACATCAACATCGAAATTTTCACCCTCGACACCGGCCGGCTGCCTGCTGAAACCTACGACCTGATGGAGAAGGCCGAGAAGCACTATGGCGCACACCCGGTCACCTGGTTTCCGCGCCATGAGGCGGTGGAGGAATACGTGCGCAAGCACGGCATCAACGCCTTCTATGACTCGGTCGAACTGCGCAAGGCCTGCTGCGGCATGCGCAAGGTCGAGCCACTGAAGCGTGCTCTGGCCGGCAAGAAGGCCTGGATCACCGGCATGCGTGCGCAACAGTCGACCACGCGCGCGGATCTGCCGCTGCGCGAGTTCGACGAGTCGTACGGTATAGAGAAATTCAACCCGCTTTCCGACTGGACCGAGCGCGAGGTGTGGGTTTACATCCAGACCGAGGGGGTGCCGTACAACGCGCTGCACGAACAGTTCTTCCCCAGCATCGGCTGCCAGCCCTGTACGCGTGCAATTTCGCCCGGCGAAGACATCCGCGCGGGGCGCTGGTGGTGGGAAAACCCTGACAGCAAGGAGTGCGGCCTGCATGTCAAAGGCGACTGACGCGCATCTGCCCGGCAAGGTGTGGCTGGTAGGCGCCGGCCCGGGTGCGGCGGATCTGCTGACGCTGCGCGCCGCAAAGCTGCTTGCCGAAGCCGATGTCGTGCTGCACGACGCGCTGATCGGGGAAGATGTGTTGGCGCTCGCTAGCCGGGCGAAGCGTATCCCGGTTGGCAAACGCTGCGGCCGGCATTCGACGGCACAACGCTTCATCAACCATCAGCTGGTGCATGCAGCACGCACGAACGCTGTGGTAGTTCGCCTCAAGGGGGGCGATCCGATGTTGTTCGGCCGGGCGCAGGAAGAAATGGATGCACTCGCCGAAGCCGGCATTGATTATGAAGTGGTGCCCGGCATCACGGCTGCAAGTGCCGCCTGCGCTCAACTGCGGGTTTCGTTGACGCGGCGTGGCCTGTCGCGCAGCGTCGCCTTGCTTACACCGCGCGCGGGCGCAGGCGAAAACCCGTCGCAGGCGCTGCGTGCCAATGCCGATGTGCCGACATTGGCACTGTATATGGCTTCGCACGAATCGATGGCCATTGCCCGTGAACTGATGGAATACGGACGCGCCCCCGACACTCCCGTTGCGATCATCGAAAACGCCAGCCTTCCGTCGTCACGCGAATGTTTGACCACCTTGTCCGAGCTCGCGGCACAGCCGGTATCGGAACTGCTCGGTACGGAAGGTCCTCCGGAAGGCGCGGTATTGGTCATGCTGGGTGAAGTGTTCCGGGAAGTGCTGGCGCAACGGATCGATCAATTCGCGCCGCTTTCGCGGCACGCTCCGAACGCAGCCTGATTCACCTTTCAATTCCCCCAGCGACAGAAATAAAAAAGCCTCGCTGAGCGAGGCCTTTCTATTGGGGAACGCACGAACTTACTCGGCGACTTCAACAGCCTCGACGCTGTCGTCAGGACGATCCATGAGCTGCACAAACGCCATCGGCGCGTTGTCGCCCTGGCGGAAGCCCATCTTCAGAATGCTGAGATAGCCACCGTTGCGGGTCGCGTAGCGCGGGCCGAGCACGTCGAAAATCTTGCACACAACTTCACGATCGCGCAGGCGCGAAAAAGCGAGGCGGCGGTTCGACAGATTGGGCGTCTTGCCGAGATTGATCAGCGGCTCAACGACGCGACGCAGCTCCTTGGCCTTCGGCACGGTGGTCTTGATCGCTTCATGACGAAGCAGAGAAACCGCCATGTTGCGAAACATCGCTTCGCGATGCGAGCTGGTGCGATTGAGTTTTCTAAGACCGTTACGATGACGCATGATGACTCCGTAAAATTATGCGGCCACCGCGGGTCAGGCAAGTGGCCGGTTCATATTGTGACCGGGCGGACCCGGCTGGGGCTCAACCCCGATCGAGACCAGCCGGCGGCCAGTTCTCGAGCTTCATACCCAGCGTCAAGCCGCGCGAAGCAAGCACTTCCTTGATCTCGTTGAGCGACTTGCGACCCAGATTCGGGGTCTTCAGCAACTCATTCTCCGTGCGCTGTATCAGATCGCCGATGTAGTAGATGTTCTCGGCCTTCAGGCAGTTCGCAGAGCGAACCGTCAATTCCAGATCATCCACCGGACGCAGCAGGATCGGATCGATCTGCGCCGGACGACGCGCTTCGACAGCCGGCGCCGTACCTTCCAGCTCGGCGAAGATCGACAGCTGATCCACCAGCACGCGTGCCGCGTAGCGAACCGCTTCTTCAGGCTCTACAGCACCGTTGGTTTCAACGTCCATCACCAGACGATCAAGGTCAGTGCGCTGTTCGACACGCGCCGACTCGACCGAGTAGCTCACACGACGAACCGGGCTGAAACTAGCATCCAGCAGGATGTGGCCAATCGCCTTGCTTTCCGACGTGTGTTGACGCAACGTACCCGGAACATAACCGCGACCTTGCTCGATCTTGAACTGAAGCTCGAGCTTGCCGCCCGGTGCAACGTGGGCGATGACGTGTTCCGGATTGACGATTTCGACGTCGTGCGTGACTTCTATATCACCAGCGGTCACGACACCCTCGCCGGTTTTCGACAGGCGCAGGTAGGCCTCCGAGCGGTTGTGAAGCTTGAGTACGACACCCTTCAGGTTCAGCAGGATGTCGACCACGTCCTCACGAACACCATCGAGCGTCGAATACTCGTGCAGTACACCTTCGATCTGCACTTCAGTCGGCGCGAAGCCGGGCATGGACGACAGGAGAATGCGGCGGAGCGCGTTGCCCAGCGTGTGCCCGAATCCGCGCTCGAACGGCTCCATCACAACACGTGCGTGAGCCGGTGAAAGATTTTGTACGTCAATGATGCGCGGTTTCAAGAGAGCATTGCTTTGCATCTGCAGTCCTCAGTGACGTCAGCGAGCTGATCGCACACGCGATCAGCGGGAATACAGTTCGACAACCAAACTTTCGTTGATCGTCGACGGAAGGTCGGTGCGAGCCGGCAGAGCCTTGAACACGCCGCGAGCCGCCTTGGAATCGACGTCGATCCAGTCCGGGAAGCCACGAGATGCCTGGGCTTCGAGCGCACCTTTCGAACGCAGATGGGCCTTTGCGCGTTCGGTCAGTTCGACCACATCGCCCGGACGCACTTCGTACGAAGGAATATTCACGCGCTTGCCATTGACCAGAACACCGTTATGACGCACCACCTGGCGCGATTCGGCACGCGATGCGCCGAAACCCATGCGGTAGGCAACCGTGTCCAGACGGCTTTCAAGCAGCTGCAGCATGTTTTCGCCAGTCTGGCCCTTGCGGCGCACGGCTTCCGCGTAAACACGGCGGAACTGGCGCTCGAGAACGCCATAGATGCGGCGAATCTTCTGCTTTTCACGCAACTGCTGACCGAAGCCGGACAGGCGCTGACCGGATTTCTGTCCGTGCTGTCCGGGCGCATAGGACCGACGTTCGATCGCGCACTTGTCGGTGAAGCACTTTTCGCCCTTCAAGAAGAGCTTTTCGCCTTCACGACGGCACTGACGACATTTCGGGTCGAGATTACGAGCCATTCTCTACTTCCTCTCAGATGCGCCGGCGCTTGGGCGGACGGCAGCCGTTGTGCGGGATCGGCGTGATATCGGTGATCGACGAAATCTTGATACCGAGCGCATTGAGCGCACGCACAGCCGACTCGCGACCGGGACCAGGCCCCTTGATGCGCACTTCCAGATTCTTCACGCCACACTCGACTGCCACTTTGCCAGCAGCTTCAGCGGCAACCTGCGCGGCAAAAGGCGTGCTTTTGCGTGAGCCTTTGAAGCCCGCGCCACCGGAAGTGGCCCACGACAGGGCATTGCCCTGGCGATCGGTGATCGTGATGATCGTGTTATTGAAAGAAGCGTGAATGTGCGCGATGCCTTCCGCGACGTTCTTCTTGACTTTCTTCCTTACTTTTGCAGCACTCTTGACCATGATCGTGTCCTGTTAGCGGCGCTTACTTCTTGCCGCCGGAGATCGACTTGCGCGGTCCCTTGCGGGTACGTGCGTTCGTGCGGGTACGCTGTCCACGAAGCGGCAGGCCGCGACGATGACGAACACCGCGGTAACACCCGAGATCCATCAGGCGCTTGATGTTCATCGTCACTTCGCGACGAAGGTCACCTTCAATCGTGAACTTGCCGACCTCTTCCCGCAGCCGATCCATTTCGGCCTCCGAGAGGTCTTTGATCTTGGCGGTGCGGGTTACCCCGGCAGCGTCACAGATCTTTTGTGAGCGGGACCGACCGACGCCGAAGATCGCGGTGAGAGCGATCTCGGTGTGCTGGTGGTTAGGAATGTTTACGCCGGCGATACGGGCCATGCAGTCACCCCGAAAAGCGAAACCTTAAATTTTATCAAAAACCACTAGCAAGCGTCAACCTTGACGCTGCTTGTGACGTGGATCCGCGCAAATGACACGCACAACCCCGTGGCGACGAATCACCTTGCACTTGCGGCAAACGCGCTTTACAGAAGCTTGGACTTTCATCCTATTTCTCCAGCTGAACCAAACGCCGATTTACTTGGCGCGAAACACGATGCGACCTTTTGTGAGGTCATAAGGCGTGAGCTGCACCGTTACCTTGTCTCCGGGAAGAATCCGGATGTAATGCATCCTCATCTTTCCGGAAATATGCCCGAGAACCACGTGTCCATTTTCGAGCTTCACGCGAAACGTCGCATTAGGCAGGGTTTCAACAACTTCCCCCTGCATTTCAATGACATCTTCCTTGGACATAAGTACCTAGCGCGTCGGGAATCCAGTCCCGCGGAAATTTGCTTTCTTCAACAAACTTTCGTACTGATGCGACATCACATAGGCCTGAACCTGCGACATGAAGTCCATTGTCACGACGACGATGATCAGCAACGACGTACCACCGAAATAAAACGGCACATTCCATTTCAGGATCAGAAACTCCGGCAGCAGGCACACAAGTGTGATGTACACCGCGCCCACCAGCGTAAGACGCGTCAAAATCTTGTCGATGTAGCGCGCGGTCTGCTCACCAGGGCGAATACCGGGCACAAAGGCGCCGCTTTTCTTCAAGTTGTCTGCAGTTTCTTTCGCGTTGAACACCAGCGCCGTGTAGAAAAAACAGAAAAACACGATCGCAGCCGCGTACAGCAATACGTACACCGGCTGTCCAGGAGAAAGCGTTGCCGCAAGATCCTTGAGCCAACGCGTGCTTTCGGTCGTGGCGAACCATCCGGCCAGCGTCGCCGGGAACAGGATGATCGACGACGCGAAAATCGGCGGAATGACGCCTGCCATGTTGAGCTTCAAAGGCAAATGCGAACTCTGCCCCCCGTAGACTTTATTACCCACCTGACGCTTTGCGTAATTGACCAGAATCTTGCGCTGGCCACGTTCAACAAAGACAACAACCGCTGTCACCGCAATGACGAGCGCCACGATGAACAGTGCCGTCAGTTCATGCATCGCTCCGGTGTTCACCAGTTCAAGCAAGCCGCCGATTGCACCGGGCAGACCTGCAGCGATACCTGCAAAAATGATTATCGAAATACCGTTGCCTACGCCGCGTTCGGTGATCTGTTCGCCCAGCCACATCAGAAACATCGTGCCGGTTACAAGCGTAGAGATCGTCACGAATCGGAACATCATGCCAGGATCAAGCACCAACCCCGGCTGTGACTCAAGTGCAATCGAAATCCCGATTGCCTGAAACAACGCGAGTACCAGCGTTCCATAACGCGTGTACTGCGTGATTTTCCTGCGTCCGGCTTCACCTTCCTTCTTGAGCGCTTCAAGCGTCGGAACGGCAACCGTCAGCAATTGCATGATGATCGACGCCGAAATGTACGGCATGATCCCCAAGGCAAAAATCGTGAATCGCGAAAGAGCGCCGCCGGAGAAAAGGTTGAACACTCCAAGAATGCCGCCCTGCTGCCCCTGGAACAACTCGGCAAGACGCGCAGGGTCAATACCGGGAACAGGTATATGCGCGCCCAGTCGATAGACAATCAGCGCACCTGCGAGAAACCACAGGCGACGCCAAAGATCTCCGAACTTTGCGCTACGACCAGGCTGCTGGGCGGCAGTGACCAAAACTTACTCCCCGACCTGGCCGCCAGCCGCTTCGATAGCAGCCCGCGCGCCCTTCGTCGCACCGATTCCACGCAGCGCAACTTTCCGAGTGATCTCGCCAGACAGAACAACCTTCGCAGCCAACGCATCACGCGGCACGAGATTGAACTGCTTGAGCACGAGCAAATCGATCTCTTCGACCGGCAGGCGCGACAGCGAAGACAAATTCACTTCGGCATTACGTGCCCGGGTCAGCGACTTGAACCCGCGCTTCGGGAGACGGCGCTGGAGAGGCATCTGACCACCCTCAAAACCAACGCTTTTCCAACCGCCCGAGCGCGATTTCTGGCCCTTGTGACCACGTCCGCACGTCTTGCCCAAACCACTGCCGATGCCGCGACCGACACGGCGACGGGCGTGCTTGGAGCCCTCAGCGGGCTTGATATCGTTCAGTTCCATTTACGCCTCGAGCTTCAGCAGATAGACCACCTTGTTGATCATGCCGCGAACCGCCGGCGTATCTTCAAGGACGACGGTGTGGTTGATGCGACGCAGACCCAATCCGCGAACCGTTGCGCGGTGATCCTGCTTGCGACCGATCAGGCTCTTGATCAGCGTGACCTTCAGAGTTTTTTCAGCCATGTGCGACCTCAGCCGAGAATTTCCGCAACGGTCTTGCCGCGCTTGGCGGCAATTTCGGACGGAGTGCTCATGCGCGAAAGGCCATTCAGCGTCGCACGCACAAGGTTGTAAGGATTGGACGAACCGAGCGATTTTGCCACCACGTCCGTGACGCCCATGACTTCGAACACGGCGCGCATGGGACCGCCTGCGATGATTCCCGTGCCGGGCGCAGCAGGTTGAATAAGCACTGTCGAGGCGCCGTGGTGCCCAATGATCTGGTGGTGAAAACTTCCATTACGGAGACTGACGCGCGACATCTTGCGACGCGCCTCTTCCATCGCCTTCTGGACGGCAACCGGCACTTCACGCGCCTTGCCCTTGCCCATGCCGATCCCGCCGTCACCGTCGCCGACGACGGTCAGAGCAGCGAAACCTAGAATACGACCACCCTTCACGACCTTCGTGACACGGTTGATCGACACCATTTTTTCACGCAGGCCATCATCGCGCTCTTCCTGGGCCTGGTGTTGCTTGCGTTGTGGTTTAGCCATCGCTTTAGTCGCCTGAACAGTTAGAACTTAAGACCGCCTTCGCGGGCGGCCTCAGCGAGCGCCTTGATACGGCCGTGATACTTGAATCCGCCGCGGTCGAAGGCAACCTGCTCGACACCCTGAGCGCGTGCGCGCTCGGCGATGAGCTTTCCCACCAGCGTAGCTGCCTGTACGTTCCCCCCACTGCTCAACTCCTTGCGTACCGACTCTTCTACAGTCGATGCCGCTGCAATGACGCGGGTACCGCAGCCTGAATACACCTGAGCGTAAATGTGACTGTTGCTGCGGTGAACCGACAGCCGAACTGCCTTCAGTTGCGCGATCCGTGCGCGAGTCTGACGGGAACGACGCAAACGGGATTGATTCTTGTCCATGTTCGTCACCCCTACTTCTTCTTCGTCTCTTTGATCACTACCACCTCATCCGAATAACGGACACCCTTGCCCTTGTAAGGCTCGGGCTGGCGGTAAGCCCTGATTTCGGCAGCAACCTGACCCACCAGCTGCTTGTCGATACCCTTGATGCGAATTTCCGTCTGCACAGGCGTCTCCACCTTGATACCGGCCGGCATCTCGTGCACAACCGGATGCGAGAAGCCAAGCGACAAATTGAGCTTGTCGCCCTGAGCCTGTGCCTTGTAGCCAACACCGACGAGCATGAGCTTGCGCTCGAAACCCTGCGTCACGCCCTGAACCATGTTTGCGACAAGTGCGCGCATGGTGCCGGACAACGCCTTAGTGTTTTCCTTGCCTTCGATCTGCGCAAAGCGGACTTCGGCGGCATCAACTGACACCGAGACAGCCGGATTGATGATTCGACTGATTTCCCCAAGCGGACCCTTGACCGAAAGTTCGCCGTTGTTCAGCGCAACAGTCACACCCTTGGGAACAACAACCGGATTTTTCGCTATACGTGACATGTCTGTTTCCTCAAGCCACGATGCACAGCACTTCGCCGCCAACCTTCTCGGCGCGTGCCTTGCGATCCGTCATGACGCCACGCGGCGTCGATACAATGGCAACACCGAGACCATTCATGACGCGCGGAAGATCATCCGAGCCGCGATAGACGCGAAGACCCGGGCGACTTATTCTTTCGATGCGCTCGATGACCGGACGCCCCGAGTAATACTTGAGAACCAGCTCAAGATCGGATTTCTGACCGTTCGCACGAACGGAAAACCCTTCAATGTAGCCTTCGGACTGCAGCACCCCGGCGATCGCAACCTTGATCTTCGAGGAAGGCATGACAACAGAGCCTTTCTGCGCCATTTGTGCATTGCGGATGCGGGTCAGCATGTCCGCAATCGGATCACTCATGCTCATCTTGTACCCCTGTTACCAACTAGCCTTGACCATCCCGGGCACTTCACCCCGGAAGGCCGCTTCACGCAACTTCATGCGACACAGACCAAACTTGCTAAACACGCCGCGCGGGCGACCAGTCTGTTCGCAACGATTGCGCAGACGCGTCGGGTTCGCATTACGCGGCAGCGCCTGCAGTTTGAGTCGGGCGGACGCGTGATCCGAATCACTCGCCGACATGTCGGCAATAACTGCTTCGAGTGCTGCACGCTTGGAGGCAAACTTGGCGACCAATTTTTCGCGCTTTTTCTCGCGGTTAATCAATGACAACTTGGCCATGGCAACCTCAATTCTTGAACGGGAATTTGAATGCGGCGAGAAGAGCCTTGGCTTCTTCGTCGGTCTTGGCGGTGGTCGTAATGCTGATATTCATCCCGCGGAGCACGTCGATCTTGTCGTACTCGATCTCCGGAAAAATAATCTGTTCCTTGACGCCCACGTTGTAGTTGCCGCGACCGTCAAAACCCTTGCCTGACACACCTCGGAAGTCACGAACGCGCGGCATTGCAACGGTGATCAACCGGTCGAGAAATTCGAACATACGCGGACCGCGCAGCGTCACCATGCAGCCGATAGGATAGCCTTGGCGGATCTTGAAACCAGCGATCGCCTTGCGCGCCTTGGTAATGACCGGCTTCTGACCGGCGATCTTGACCATGTCGCCCACCGCGTGCTCAAGCACCTTCTTGTCACCAATCGCCTCACCAACGCCCATATTGAGCGTGATCTTGGTGATACGCGGCACTTCCATCACCGACTTGTAGCCAAAGCGGGTCGTCAATTCGCCCACCACGGCCTCTTTGTAATACTGCTGCAAGCGCGCCATCGTCATTCCTTATCCCAGACTGCCGTAGGAGAGGCCTTCAGGCCTTCACCAACTCGCCGTTCGACTTGAAGAAGCGCACTTTCGTACCATCTTCAAGAGTTCTTATACCGACTCGATCACCCTTGCTGGTGCCTGGGTTGAACAACGCCACGTTGGAAATGTCGATCGGCATTTCCTTTTCGACGATGCCGCCCTGCTGCCCTTTCATCGGGTTCGGCCGCTGATGTTTCTTGACGCGATTGATGCCTTCAACGAGCACCGCGCGCTCATCGACGCGACGCAACACCGTTCCGCGACGACCGCGATCCTTGCCGGCCAGCACGACCACTTCGTCGCCCTTGCGAATCTTTTCCATCAATATTCTCCCGCGAGCCTCAGAGGACTTCTGGCGCCAGCGACACGATCTTCATGAACCGCTCGCCACGCAACTCGCGCGTGACGGGCCCGAAAATGCGCGTGCCGATCGGCTCCAGCTTGTTATTCAACAACACAGCAGCATTGTTGTCGAACTTCACAAGCGAACCGTCCGGGCGCCGGACACCCTTCGCGGTGCGCACGACGACGGCATTGTAAACTTCGCCTTTCTTGACGCGACCACGGGGCGCTGCGTCCTTGATCGTGACCTTGATCACGTCGCCGATGCCCGCATAACGGCGCTTGGAACCACCAAGCACCTTGATACACATCACCGACCGCGCGCCCGTGTTATCGGCCACGTTCAGGATGGATTGCATCTGGATCATTTAATTTCTCCAACTTATCCCGCTCAGCGAGCGGTCAGTCTTGGACCCGTCAGGGTTTAGGACGAGCCCAACAGATTCAAGGCTCGTAAAGCACAGCACGCAACGATAGCATGCCGGGAGGAGGCGAGCAAGCCCCTCCCGTGCCAAATCATATGATTCGTGCCACTTCCATTACCTGTGTCACTTTCCATGCCTTGGTGCGGCTGATCGGACGACACTCGACGATCTGAACCAGATCGCCTTCGTGTGCATCGAGGCCTTCGACATGCGCGTGATACTTCTTCGAACGCATGATGACCTTGCCGTAGAGCGGGTGCTTGACGCGGCGCTCGACCAGCACGGTCACGGTCTTGTCCATCTTGTCACTGACCACACGCCCGACCAGCGTGCGATTGACCTTTTGATTGGTCTCGCTCATTTCGCGTTCGCCTTTTCCTGCAGCAGCGTGCGCACACGAGCGATATCGCGGCGAACGTTCTTCAGCTGGTTGGTATTGGTCAACTGCTGGGTCGCCTTCTGCATGCGCATGGAAAACTGCGCCTTCAGAAGTTCGATCAGCTCCGTATTCAATTCGGCGGTGTCTTTGACCCGCAGATCCTTAGCTTTCATCACTTACCCCAGTTGTCGTATGACAAAGGTGGTTTCAAGCGGAAGCTTGGCCGCGGCAAGGCGGAACGCCTCGCGCGCCAGTGCTTCGTCGACGCCATCCATCTCGTACAGCACCTTGCCTGGCTGGATCTCGGCCACCCAATACTCCGGGTTACCCTTGCCGTTACCCATGCGGACCTCGGCAGGCTTCTGCGAAATCGGTTTGTCCGGGAAAATCCGGATCCAGATGCGACCACCCCGCTTGATATGACGGGTCATCGCACGGCGCGCTGCCTCGATCTGGCGAGCCGTCAAACGGCCGCGCGCAGTCGCCTTGAGGCCATACTCGCCAAACGAAACCTTGGTGCCGCGGGTGGCGAGGCCCTTGTTGCGGCCCTTTTGCTCCTTACGATACTTCCTTCTCGCCGGCTGCAGCATTATTAGCTCCTGACTTTCTGACTCGTTTCGAAGTGCCCTTCACGTCGGCATCTGCCGGCGCTGCAGCACCTTCGGGCTTGGCATCGCGGGCCGGGCGACGGCCTGCCGGCGGGCGATTATCGCCTTCCGGACGGCGACCATCACGACGCGGGCGGCGTGCATTGTCGTTTTCCTCGGCAACCGCCGGGGCTTCGCCACGGGCGAGCATCTCACCCTTGAATACCCAGACCTTGATCCCGATGACACCGTAGGTCGTCTTGGCTTCCGACGTACCGTAATCGATGTCTGCCCGCAGGGTGTGCAACGGCACGCGCCCCTCGCGGTACCACTCGCGGCGCGCAATCTCTATGCCATTCAGGCGACCCGACGACATGATCTTGATGCCCTGGGCACCCAGGCGCATCGCGTTCTGCATCGCTCGCTTCATTGCGCGACGGAACATGATCCGCTTTTCAAGCTGCTGGGCGATGGAGTCCGCAATAAGTTGCGCATCGATTTCCGGCTTGCGGATTTCCTCGATGTTCACATGTACCGGTACGCCCATCATCTTGGCGAGTTGTGCCTTGATCAGTTCGATCTCTTCACCCTTCTTTCCGATCACGACACCAGGCCGAGCCGAAAAAACGGTGATACGGGCATTCTTCGCCGGTCGTTCAATAATCACGCGGCCCACCGAAGCGTGCGCGAGCTTCTTCTTGAGAAACGCGCGAACCTCGAGGTCCTGGTTCAGCATGCGACTGAAGTCCTTGCTCGAAGCGAACCAGCGTGACGTCCAGTTGTGCGTGACCGCCAAACGGAAGCCGGTCGGATGAATCTTCTGTCCCATAACCTTCAGTCTCCAACCGTGACGAACACGTGGCAGGTCTGCTTCACGATCTGATTGCCGCGACCCTTTGCACGAGCGGTGAAACGCTTCAGCACCGCGCCCTTTTCCACGTAGATGGTCTTCACCTTCAGGCTGTCGATGTCCGCGCCATCGTTATGCTCAGCATTGGCGATTGCGGATTCAACGACCTTCTTGATGATCTTGGCGCCCTTTTTCGGGCTGAAAGCCAGAATGTTAAGAGCCTGACCAACCGGTTTGCCGCGGACGAGGTCAGCAACCAGCCGACCCTTCTGCGCCGACAGGCGCACGCCGCGAAGATTTGCACGGGTTTCCATAGTCATCGCTCCTTACTTCTTGGCTTTCTTGCCGGCGGTGTGACCCTTGAACGTCCGGGTCAGCGCGAATTCGCCAAGCTTGTGACCGACCATGTTTTCCGAAACATAGACCGGAATGTGCTGACGACCGTTGTGTACCGCGATGGTCAGGCCGATGAAATCCGGCAGCACTGTCGAACGACGCGACCAGGTCTTGATCGGGCGCTTGTCGTTGGAGGAGCGTGCCGTATCCACCTTGGCCAGCAGGTGGGCATCGACGAACGGGCCCTTCTTGATTGAACGTGCCATTGCCTACCTCTTATCGCTTGTAACGGCGCTGCACGATCATGTTGCTCGTGCGCTTGTTGCTGCGGGTACGGTAGCCCTTGGTCGGCTGCCCCCACGGACTGACCGGCACACGGCCTTCGCCGGTACGGCCTTCACCACCACCATGCGGGTGGTCGATCGGATTCATCGCAGTTCCGCGGACCGTCGGTCGCACACCGCGCCAACGGGTTGCGCCGGCCTTGCCGAGTTTGCGAAGATTATTCTCTTCGTTTCCGACTTCACCAACCGTAGCGCGGCATTCCACATGCACACGCCGGATTTCGCCGGAGCGCAGCCGCAGCTGGGCATAACTGCCTTCCCGCGCCAGCAGCTGAACCGACGTGCCTGCAGCACGTGCAATCTGCGCGCCCTTGCCCGGCATCAATTCGATGCAATGCACCGTAGAACCGACCGGAATATTACGCAGCGGCAATGTGTTGCCCGACTTGATCGGCGCTTCGGAGCCGCTGAGCAACTGTTGCCCCACCACGAGGCCCTTCGGCGCAATGATGTAACGACGTTCGCCATCTGCATAACATAACAGTGCGATATGCGCAGAACGATTCGGGTCGTACTCGATACGCTCGACCTTGGCCGGAATGCCATCCTTGTTGCGGCGGAAGTCGATCACGCGATATTGCTGACGATGACCGCCGCCCTTGTGACGGGTCGTAATGTGGCCGTGATTGTTGCGACCAGCGGTCTTGCTTTGACTTTCGGTCAGCGAATCCAGCGGGCGACCCTTGTACAGGCTCGCATTCACGACCTTTACGACGGCACGGCGGCCGGCCGACGTTGGCTTGACTTTGACGAGTGCCATCAGACAGCTCCTCCTTCAGCAAACTGGATATCCTGGCCGTGCTTGATGCACACGAATGCCTTCTTCCAGTCACTGCGACGGCCGAAACTGCGGCCGAAGCGCTTGACCTTGCCCTTGACGTTCAGGACCTGGACCGACAAAACCTCGATCTTGTTGTCGCCCTTGCTGAACAGCAACTCAACGGCCGCCTTGATTTCCGGCTTGGTCGCATCGGAAGCCACCTTGAACACAACCTGATTGTTGCGGTCGGCGATGAAGGTAGCCTTCTCGGAAATCTGCGGCGCGAGCAGAACCTGCATCAGCCTTTCCTGCGAAAAGTTGCTCATGCCCACATCTCCTCGAATTTGCTCATCGCGTTGCGCGTGATCAGCACCTTGCCGAAACGGATGAGCGACACCGGGTCTGCCTCATGCGCTTCGAGCACCAGCACGTTGTGCAGGTTGCGCGACGACAGGAACAGGTTCTCATCCAGTTCGTCCGTGATCACCAGAACCGAATCGAGCCCCATATCCTTGAGCTTGCTCGACAGGAGCTTTGTTTTCGGCGCATCAATGCTGAAGCTCTCGACCACTGCAACGCGATCTTCGCGCGCCAGCTGGGAAAGAATCGCGGCGATGCCTGCGCGATACATCTTGCGGTTCACCTTCTGCGAGAAATTCTCGTCAGGCGAATTCGGGAAAATACGGCCGCCGCCACGCCACAGCGGGCTTGAGGACATACCGGCGCGCGCGCGGCCAGTGCCCTTCTGGCGCCACGGCTTGCGGGTCGTGTGCTTGACCAGCGTGCGGTCCTTCTGGGCACGCGTACCCTGGCGTGCATTGGCCTGATAGGCCACGACCACCTGGTGCACGAGCGCTTCGTTGTATTCGCGGGCAAACAGCGTGTCGGGTGCCTGCACCGTCGACGACTGCTGACCTGCATCATTCAGAACTTTCAATTCAGCCATCGCGCTCTCCTCAGCCCTTGACCGCGGGCAGGACGATTACGTCGCCGCCCTTGGAACCCGGAACTGCGCCCTTGATGAGCAGCAACTGACGGGCTTCGTCGATACGCACGACTTCGAGGCCCTGCTGGGTGCGCTTGACGTCACCCAGATGGCCTGCCATGCGCTTGCCTGGGAACACGCGGCCCGGATCTTGCGCCATGCCGATCGAGCCGGCAGAGTTGTGCGAGACCGAATTGCCGTGCGATGCGCGGTTGGACGAAAAGTGGTGACGCTTGATGGCACCGGCATAGCCTTTACCTATCGTCGTACCCGTCACGTCCACTTTCTGGCCCACAGCGAACACTGAAGCCGGACTGATGGTGTCACCCGCCTTGAACTGTTCGAGCTGAGCGGCTTCGACGCGGAACTCGCGCAACACCTGCCCAGCCTCGACACCTGCCTTGGCGAAGTGACCTGCTGCGGCCTTGTTCACGCGAGTAGCGCGACGCTTGCCGAAAGCGACCTGCACCGACGAGTAGCCGTCGGTTTCTGCTGTCTTGATCTGGGTGACGCGATTGTTCGACACATCGACCACTGTCACCGGAACGGTTTGTCCGTCATCGGTAAAAATGCGCGTCATGCCGACCTTGCGACCCACAAGGCCTAAAGTCATGTTTTTCTCCTCATCCCGGTTGCGATTGACCAGGATTCGTTTCAACTGCCACCGGAACCTCCGGTAACCCTTGTCCGACAAAAAGAGCGCCGGAAAAAGACTGCACTAACTCCTACTGAAGCTTGATTTCCACATCAACACCAGCCGGCAGATCGAGCTTCATCAATGCGTCGACAGTCTTGTCGGTCGGATCGATGATGTCCATCAGACGGACATGAGTACGAATTTCGAACTGGTCACGCGACGTCTTGTTGACGTGCGGCGAGCGCAGTATGTCGAAGCGCTCAATGCGCGTGGGCAACGGAACCGGGCCACGGACAACTGCACCAGTACGCTTTGCGGTATCCACGATTTCAAGAGCCGACTGATCGATCAAGCGGTAGTCGAACGCTTTGAGACGGATGCGGATTTTTTGGCTTGCCATTTTATTTCCTAAAGAGCGAAAGAGCTGACCCGGCCTGCTCGCGCAGACAGGGGCACATCAACCTGCTTAAGCGATGATCTTGGCAACCACGCCCGCACCCACCGTACGACCGCCTTCGCGGATCGCAAAGCGCAGACCTTCTTCCATCGCGATCGGCGCAATCAGCTTCACCGTGATCGACACGTTGTCG
>NZ_JAUYNV010000013.1 GCF_030698125.1 Methyloversatilis sp. | reverse complement strand
CACCTGCGCCTTGAACTCTTCACTGTGCCGCCGCCGCTTGCGTTTCACTGCCACCTTCGCTTGCATAGTGTCCACCTAAAAATTGGCGGACACTACGGGCCGACTTCTCCTGCCTCAAGGTGGAACGGCTGGACGCTTACGTTCTGAAGACAGTCAGGAAGGAAAAGAACACTGCGGTCCTCATGTCTGCAGCCCCGCTGCACAAGAGCCTCTTCTCTTACTGGATTTCAGACTGGCAAGGCCGGGCCTCTGCTAAAGACAAGCGGGGGGACGGCATCTCCGGCAGCGTTGACGGCCTCGTGTTCTACGAGCAGCTGAAAAAGTTCGGCGTGGTGGATCCGACACCGGACGATAGGCCACCCAGCCACTTGACGAGCCCGGCTCTTCAGGCAGTCAAGACAAAGCGAAACCTGCTGGCGCACGGGGAGAAGAGCTTCACCGACCTTGGTCGAGACCTTTCGGTCGAGTCTCTGGAAGCTGACTCTTCATCGGTCTTTGACACCCTGCGCAAGATTGCTGCCGAGGTAGACAATTACCTGCGGAACCAGCGCTACCTAGCGCAACCGCCCGCTCCTGCGGCTGCGCCTGCAGCGGCCTGAACCGACGCGTTAAGGGCCTTGGCCACTGCCTCTCCCAGCTTCGGAGGAACAGCATTGCCAATAAGCCTAGCGACCGTCTTGACGGATACCTTCTCGCCTTCCCGGGCAAAGCGGTAAGTCTCAGGGAACGACTGGAAAATCGCCGCCTCGCGAAGGGAAATGCCGCGGTGCTGCTCCGGGTGACCGAAGCGGCCGTTGCCGTAACCATTGCATAGGGTAGTCATCGTCGGCGCGGGTTTGTCCCATTCCATGCGCCCGTAAACGCCCGCGGAGTGCTTGCCGCTTTCCCGCTGGTGGCAGGCAGCCACCAAATGATCCGGCCAGTCGCGCCAAGTACCGCCTGGCTTGCTGACTCGGATGCGCGCACGATTAAGTTCTGAAAGGTTTGAGGCGACGTGCAGGGGGTCACTTTTGCAGGCCTGACCATCCTTGAGCTTCTTTAGGTGTCCCACAGCGCGGCGCACCGTCACCCAGTTCTCCGATCCTTTGTGCGTCGGTTCTGGCGCGGCTACCGGGCCGAGTCGGGATGCCACGAGTACCAGCCGTTTTCGCTGCTGGGGCGTGCCGTAGTCGGCAGCGTTGACTACTGCGTAGGCCACTTGATACCCCCCCCGCTTCAATGCGCACAGAAAATCTTTGAAAGGCTGCGCCTTCTGCAAGCGAGGTACGTTTTCCATGGTGACTAAGTCTGGCCGGCTTTCGTCCACCAGACGGGCGAACTCCCGGAGCAAACGCCACTTGGCTTTGTCGACAGAGGCTGTGTTGGCGTAACTAGAAAACGGCTGGCATGGAGCACATCCAGCCAAGAGCCGCACAACACCTGGCGACCACAGCGCATTCAGCTCTTCGCCGCTAACCGTTGTGACATCGCGCAGCAGGAACCTAGCTCCTTCGTGGTTGGCTTCATAGGGGTACTGACACGCTGGGTCCACGTCGATGCCTGCAACCACACGAACCCCTTGGGTCGCCAGCCCACAAGATAGGCCACCGGCGCCACAAAAGAGGTCAACCCCCTCAATACGGATGCCATCGATCACTTTTGAGCCAATTTCGTCTAACTTAATCGCGAGATTCTCGCATCTTCAGACGCAACTTTGTAAGCGTCCGATCGCCTTAACGGAATCGCCCTAAATCGACCCAAGTAAGAACTACCCCCTTTGTCTGACCCCACCCCACTTGCTGAAAATCTAGTCAGTCATCTGGTTTGTTCGAGGTAATCATGGATACATGGTCTGTTCAGGATGCAAAAGCGCGGTTCAGTGAGTTTCTGGATGCCTGCCTCGCAGAGGGGCCGCAGATGGTGACCCGGCGCGGCATTGAAGCGGCCGTGCTGGTGCCGGTTCAGGAGTGGCGCAGGCTGCAGTCGGCCGCGCGTCCTTCGCTGAAGGAACTGCTGCTGTCCGATGACGCGCGCGCTGAGGCGATCGCACCGCCGCGCGGACACGGCCGACGTCGGCCGGTCGAAGCCCAGAAGTAGTTACTTATTTGCATCGGCTCGATACAAACGTCGTTTCGGAGCTGCGCAGGCCCAGACCTCACGGGGGTGTCGTGGCGTGGCTGCAATCGGTCGATGACTCCAGCCTGTTTCTTTCTGCCGTCACGATCGGCGAGATTCAGGCAGGCATCGAGCTGACGCGCGAACAGGACGCCGCCAAGGCGGCCGAGATTGAGGTCTGGCTGGAGCAGGTCGCCGGGGCGTACAACGTGCTGCCGATGGATGGTGCGGCATTCCGGCATTGGGCAAAGCTCATGCATCGCAAGTCCGACACCTTGTACGAAGACGCGATGATTGCCGCGACAGCGCGGTCGCACGGCCTGACCGTGGTGTCGCGCAACGTGACCGACTTCAAGGCGCTGGGCATCGACGCATTCGATCCGTTTGCGCAGCGCGGTACGCCGAACGATCGATAGCCCGACATGCCCCGGGGGCGCCCCACCCCCTGGCACCCCCCTTTTTTCGCTGACTGGCCCTGTCGCCTCAGGTGCTTCGTCTCCTATCTTGTCCCGGTGCCATCGCGCAGCCGGCGCGTCGTCGACGCGCCCGGCCGCCCTGCCTTCAACGCCACCCCGGGAGACTTCCATGTCAGTGCATCTGAGTGAAACGCGCGTCGTGCGCGGCGCCTGTCCGCAGGATTGTCCGGATACCTGTGCCTTCCTGTACCACGTGGAGGACGACAAGCTGGTGGAAGTGACCGGCGACCCGGATCACCCGATGACGCGTGGCGGGCTGTGCGTGAAGCTGAAGAATTTCGCCGAGCACCACTACAACCCGGACCGCCTGCTGTACCCGATGAAGCGCGTCGGGCCGAAGGGTTCGGGCATGTTCGAGCGCATTTCGTGGGACGCGGCACTGGCCGAGATCAAGGCGCGCTGGACCGACATCATCGACCGCCACGGCTCGCAGGCCATCATGCCTCACGGCTACCTCGGCCATCAGGGCACGCTGAACGGCCTGACCGCCGGCGACGCCTTCTTCAACCGGCTCGGTTCCTCGGTGGCGGAAAAGACCTATTGCGAATCCGGCTCGTCGACCGCGTGGATCATGACCGTCGGCCCGACCGGCGGGCTGGACGTGGAAAGCCTCGCCCACTCGAAGTACATCATCGTGTGGGGCATGAACATGCTCAACACCAACCTGCACGCCTGGCCCTTCATCGTCGAGGCGAAGGCCAAGGGCGCGAAGGTGGTGGTGATCGACCCGGTGCGCACGCGCACCGCGAAGCAGGCCGACTGGCACATCCGCATCAAGCCGGGCACCGACGGCGCACTGGCGCTGGGCATGATGAATGTGATCATCGCCGAAGGTCTGGTCGATGCCGATTACGTCGAAAAGTACACCGTGGGCTACGACCAGCTGGCGGCGCGCGCGGCCGAGTTTCCGCCCGAGCGGGTGTCGGACATCACCGGCATTCCGGTGCAGGACATCCTGACGCTGGCGCGCGAGTACGCCACCACGCAACCGTCGGCCATCCGCCAGGGCGTGGCGGTGGAGCGCAGCCCGGGCGGCGGCGACGCGATCCGCGCCATCACCTGTCTGCCGGCGCTGACCGGCGCCTGGCGCCATGTCGGTGGCGGCACGGTGGAAATGCCGATCTGGGAATTTCCGTTCCGCTTCGATTTCATGTGCCGGCCGGACTGGATCAAGCCGGGCACGCGCGTCATCAACGAACTCGATCTGGGCGCCGCGCTCACTGGCGCCATGCCGCTCGACCCGCCGATCAAGTCGCTGTTCGTCTACAACTCGAATCCGGTGTCGCAGGCGCCGAATGCCGGCCAGATCGTGGCCGGGCTGATGCGCGAAGACCTGTTCACGGTGGCCAGCGAACTGTTCATCACCGACACCGCGAAGTACGCCGACATCCTGCTGCCGGCCACCATGCAGGCGGAACAGCTCGACCTGATGGTGACCTGGGGTCATCTGTACGTGATGCTCAACACGCCGGCGATCGCGCCGCCGGGCGAATGCGTGCCCAATGTCGAACTGTTCCGCCGGCTGGCCGGTGCCATGGGATTCACCGACGAGCACTGGTCGCTGAGCGACGAGGAAATGATCCGCCGCTCGTACGACTGGGACGCACCGGCGATGCAGGGCATCACGCTGGAAAAGCTGAAGGACAAGGGCTGGATGCGGCTCAACGTCGGTCTGCCGGGCGAGCGCGCGCCGCATGCCGAGGGCAATTTCAAGACGCCGTCGGGCAAGTGCGAATTCGCGGCCAGCGCGGCGGCCGGCGGCAATTTCGTCGTGCCGGTGTGGCGCTCGGGCTATGAAGGCATGCAGCCGGGCACGCCGGTCGATGCGGTGCCCAATTACATCCCGTCGCACGAAAACGCGGCTTCCGAAGCGGCCAGCCGCTATCCGCTGAATCTCGTGTCGCCCAAGCCGCACGCCTTCCTGAACACGCAGTACGCCAACGAACCGACGCAGCAGCGCCGACAGGGCGAACAGCTCATCGTGATCCACCCGGTCGATGCGGGAAAGCGGGCGATCGAGCAAGGCAGCTATGTGCGCGTGTTCAACGAGCGTGGCGCCTTCGAGGCGCGCGCCGAACTGAGCGAGGATGTGTCGCCCGGGCTGATGATGACCAACGTCGGCCACTGGCCGGGTCTGAACCGCAGCGGCACGGCGGTCAATTCGACCACGTCGTCGCGCCACTGCAATCTGGGTCAGGCCGGCACGTACTGCGACAATCTGGTCGAAGTGCGGAAGGTGTGAGGGCGCCATGACCCACGTCGTCACCGAAAGCTGCCGCGGCTGCCGCTTCACCGACTGCGTGACCACCTGCCCGGTGGCCTGCTTCCATGTCAATGAGGTGCGCGTGTACATCAATCCGCAGGTGTGCATCGACTGCGGCGCCTGCATACCGGCCTGCCCGGTGCGCGCCATCGTCGAGGAATTCGACCTGCCGGAAGACCAGCTGCACTGGATGGACATCAATGCGAAGGCGGCGGAACGCTACCCGGTGATCCGCACCAAACTGCCGCCGCTGGACGGGGCCGACGACAAGCGCCGCCAGCTCGGCTTCTGAGCGCGATGGCCGTGGCAGGACAGCCAATGCGCGTCGCCATCGTCGGCAGCGGTCCGAGCGGCTTCTATGCCGCCGAGGCGCTGTTGGCGAGCGGGCTCGATGTCGAGGTCGACCTGCTGGAGCGCCTGCCGGTGCCGTACGGGCTGGTGCGCTTCGGCGTGGCGCCGGACCACGCGAAGCTGAAGTCGGTCAGCGCGGTGTTCGCGCAGATCGCCGCCGACCCGAAGCTGCGCTTCTTCGGCAATGTGGCGCTCGGCCGCGACGTGACCGCCGACGAGCTTGCCGCGATGTATCACGCGGTCATCGTGGCCTGCGGCGCCGGGGCGGACCGCACGCTCGGCATTCCCGGCGAAGACCTGCCGGGCGTGCATGCGGCGGGCGATTTCGTCGGCTGGTACAACGGCAGCCCGGATCACGCACATTTGTCGTTTGACCTGTCGCAGGAGGTGGCGGTGGTCATCGGCCAGGGAAATGTGGCGATCGACGTGTGTCGCATCCTCGCCCGTCCGGTCGACGAACTGCGCCGCACCGACATGGCGCAGCACGCGCTCGACGCGCTGGCCGGCTCGCGCATCCGCGACATCCACCTCGTGGGGCGGCGCGGTCCGGTGCAGGCGAAATTCACACCGAAGGAGCTGCGCGAACTGGGCACCCTGCCCGGCTGGCAGCCGGTGGTCGATCCGGCGGCGCTCGAACCCGGCGAGGCCTGCCGGCATGAACTGACGCTGCCCCATATCGTGCATGCGGCGAAGAATCTGGACATCCTGCGCGGCTTCGCCGCCCGGCCGATGGAAGCCGGACGACGCATCCACCTGCACTTCCTGCGCGCGCCAGCGGCCCTGCACGGTGACGGGCGCGTGCGCAGGATCGCGCTGGCCGGGCAGCAACTCGTCGGCGAGCCGGGTGCGCAGTCGGCCGTCGCGACCGGCGAGCAGTTCGAACTGGACGCCGGTCTGGTGTTCCGCAGCGTGGGCTATCGCGGCACCGCGTTGCCCGGCCTGCCATTCGACGCACGAGCGGGCGTGATTCCGAACGCCGGCGGCCGCGTCGTCGATGCAGCGGGCACACCACTGCCGGGCTGGTACGTCACCGGCTGGATCAAGCGCGGCCCGACCGGCGTCATCGGTACCAACCGCGCCGACAGCCTGGACACGGTGGCCGGGCTGCTGCAGGACGTGCCGGGCTTCACCGGTTCCCGGCCTGGCCGGCAGGCGCTGGCGTCCCTGCTCGACAGCCGGTCGCACCGGGTGATCGATTTCGCCGCCTGGCAGGCCATCGAACGTGTCGAACAGGCGCGTGGTCAGGCGCGTGACAAGCCGGCAGAAAAGTTCGTGCGCGTCGACGACATGCTGGCGGCCGCCCGCGGCGCGCCGCCGTAGCGCGCTTGGTTGGGGCGGTAATCGACGTGGGCGCGCGCGATGACGGGGTGATGTTGGGCATCGCTGCGCTCACCCCAACCTACGAGTGGTGCAGAGCGGACATTGCGGCGAGATCTCCTGATGCGGGGTGGCGTGCTGCGGTGGATGGGTGGCGCGGGGTGACCTTGGGATGTTGGGCATCGCTGCGCTCACCCCAACCTACGGGTGGGACGGTGGGGATGTTGCCGCGCTGTTTCACCATGCGGGGTGGGTGCGGCGGTGGCTGGGTGGTGCGGGGTGACCCTGGGGTGTTGGGCATCGCTGCGCTCACCCCAACCTACGGTGGGGCGGCGGGGATGTTGCGGCGCTGTTTCACCATGCGGGGTGGGTGCGGGGGTGGGTGGGTGGTGCGGGGGTGACCCTGGGGTGTTGGGCATCGCTGCGCTCACCCCAACCTACAGAAGCAAACGACAGCGGCGTGACGATCGTAGGTTGGGGTGAGCGCAGCGATGCCCAACAGCGGTCTTCATTCAGCGGCGCACTTCAGGCGAGCAGCGCCTGCATGATGCGGCGCTGCACGCTGCGCGGCGCGAGGCGCGCGGACCAGGCGGACAGCTTGTTCGCCAGCCCCGGCACCACGCCGGCGCGGCCCTGCATCAGCGCGCGGATGCCCGCTTCGGCGACCGGGCGCGGCGCCATCATCATCAGGTTCAACGTGGCCGACACATGGTGGCCGGAGCCTTTGAAAAACGCCGTCTTCGTGACGCCGGGCGACAGCACTGTGACCGTCACGCCGGCCGGCGCCAGTTCGTCGTGCAGCGCCTCGCCCAGCGCCAGCACATAGTGCTTGGTGCCCGCGTAGGCGGCGTAGAACGGCGCCGGCATGAAGCCGAGCAGGCTGGCCACCAGCAGGATGCGGCCGCGCCCGCGGCGCACCATGTCCTGCGCGTACTGCTGCGTCAGTTCGGTCAGCGTGACCATGTTGAGCTGCAGCATCTGCGGCAGCCGCACCGGATCGGCGTCGAGCAGCGGACCGTGCAGACCGAAGCCGGCGTTGTTGATCAGCATTTCGATGCGCAGCCCGCGCGCATCGGTGCGCCGCTTGAGCTCGGCGGCGGCGGCGGGCTGGGACAGGTCGATGCCTTCCACGACCACTTCGATGCCGTGCGCGCTGCGCAGCGCCTCGGCCAGCCGTTCCATGTCGGCGACGCCGCGCGCGGCGAGCACGAGGTTCATGCGGCGTGCGGCGAGGATGTGGGCGAATTCGACGCCCAGACCGCTGGATGCGCCGGTGATGAGTGCCCAGTTGCCGTTGTTCGATGTCTGCATTTCAATGCTCCGTCTGCAAGCGAGGGGGACGCGAAGGGGCGTGTCCGGCGGCCGGTGCGCCGATGCGGAACCACAGCGCGAACAGCGCCGGCAGGAACAGCAGCGTCAGCACGGTGCCGACGGCCGTCCCCCCGATCAGGGTATAGGCCAGCGCGCCCCAGAAGGTCGAGGTGGTCAGCGGGATGAACGCCAGCACCGCAGCCACTGCAGTCAGCAGCACCGGCCGGGCGCGCTGCACCGTGGCCTCGACGACGGCCTCGTGGCGATCCAGGCCGGCGGCACTGTTGGCTTCGATCTGGCCGACCAGGATGAGCGTGTTGCGCATCAGGATGCCGGCCAGCCCGATCAGGCCGAGGATGGCGTTGAAGCCGAACGGCTGGTCGAACAGCAGCAGCGCGGGCGCCGCACCGATCAGCCCGAGCGGCGCCGTCAGGAACACCATGGTCATCGCGGAAAAGGAACGCACCTGGATCATGATCACCGTCAGCATCAGCAGCAGCATGACCGGGAACACCGCCGCCAGCGCGAGATTGGCCTTGTTGCTTTCTTCGATCGAGCCGCCGGTGTCGATGCGGTAGCCGTCCGGCAGTGCGGCGCGCAGGTCGGTCAGCGCACGGTCGATGCCGGCCGACACGTCCGGCGGCTGCACATGCTCGGCGATGTCGCCGCGCACCACGATGGTCGGGTGGCGGTCGCGCCGGTGCAGCACCGGCTCTTCCTGCTGCACCTCGGTGCGCCCGATCTGGGCCAGCGGAATGCGCCGGCCGTCGGCGGCGATCAGGGACAGGGCGTCCAGCGTGGCCGGGTCGCTGCGATCAAATCCACCCTGCGGCCCGCCGACGCGCGCCACCACGGCCACCGAACGGATGTCTTCGCGCAACTCGGTCACGGGCACGCCATCGAGCAGAAACTGAAGCTGCTGCGCCGCCTCGGCCGGCGCGAGGCCGATCTGCCTGAGCCGCGCCTGATCGAGCACGAAATGCAGCGTGGCGGCCGGCCCGGTGTTGTCGCGATGCACCTCGCGCATGTCCGGATGGGCGCGCATCACCGCTTCGACGTCGCTGGCGATGGCGCGCAGGCGGTCGAGGTCCGGGCCACTCACCCGGTAGGACACCGGGAACGGCACCGGCGGGCCGAACAGCAATTGCGTGGCACGCACGCGCGCTTCCGGCGCGAGGCCCTCGGCGACACGTTCGCGCAGGCGCTGCCTGAGAATGTCGCGTTCCGCGGCGCCGGCGGTCAGCACGATGATCTTGGCGAATGCCGGATCGGGCAGTTCCTGCGACAGCGAAAAGAAGAAGCGCGGCGCGCCCTGCCCGATGTACGCGGTGACGACGCGCGACTCCGGCTGCTGCCTGAGCCAGCCCTCGACCGTTTCGGTCGTGCGCTGCGTGGCGGTGATGTCGCTGCCCGACGGCAGCGTCACCTCGACAATCAGTTCCGGCCGCTCGGACACCGGGAAGAACTGCTTCTTCACGACGACCATCGCACCCACCGATGCACCGAACATGAGCAGCACGACCAGCGCCACCGTGCCCTTGCGCCGCACGCACCACCCGACCAGCGCACGCAGCTGCCGGTAGCGCGGCGTGTCGTAGATGGCGCGGGCGCCGCCCGGCACGGCGGCCACGGCCGGCAGCAGCTTCACCCCGAGGTAGGGCGTGAACACGACGGCGACCAGCCAGGACATCAGCAGCGAAAAGGCAACGATCCAGAAAATGTTGCCGGCGTACTCGCCGGCACTCGACGCCGCGAAGCCGACCGGCATCAGCCCGATCACCGTCACCGCGGTGCCGGACAGCATGGGCGCGGCGGTCACCGTCCACGCGTGTGCAGCCGCTTCGACGCGCGCCATGCCTTCCTGCATCTTCACCACCATCATTTCGATGGCGATGATGGCGTCGTCCACCAGCAGGCCGAGCGACAGGATGAGCGCACCCAGCGTGATGCGGTCGAATTCGCGCCCGGTCATCAGCATGACGATGAAGACGGCCGCCAGCGTCAGCGGCACCGCCGCGGCGACGATCACGCCCTCGCGCCAGCCGAGCGACAGGAAACTCACGCCGGTCACCACCGCCAGCGCGACGAAGAACTTCAGCATGAATTCGTCCACCGCCTGGGTGATGTTCACCGCCTGGTCGGAAATCTTCGTGAAGCTGAGCCCGAGCGGCAGTTCGGCGGCGAGGGCCGCTTCTTCGGCGGCGAGTGCGCGGTCGAGCTCCAGGCCGTTCCAGCCGGGCCGCATCACCACGCCGACGATCATCGACGGTTCGCCGTCGTGGCGGATCAGGAAGGTGGCCGGATCCTCGAAGCCGCGCCGGATGTCGGCGATGTCGCCCAGCCGGAAGGTGCGATCGCCGGCGCGCACCGGGGTGTCGCGCAGCGTGTCGACACCGGCGTAGGCGCCATCGAGCCGCAGGAACACGCGCGGGCCGTCGGTGCCGACCGAGCCGGCCGGCGTCACCGCGTTCTGCCGCGCCAGCGCATCGAAAATGTCGCGCGCATCGATGCCCAGCGTGGTCAGCCGCTCGTACGACAACTCGACGAACACCCGCTCCGGCCGCTCGCCGATGATGTTCACCTTGTTTACACCGGGCACGCGCAGCAGCCGCTCGCGCAGCCGTTCCGCCTCGCGCACCAGATCGCGCTGCGGCAGGTCGCGCGCCTTGAGCGCATACAGCGCGAAATTCACGTCGGAGTATTCGTCGTTGATGAACGGCCCGTAAACGCCGGGCGGCAGGCGGCGCGCCTCATCACCCAACTTCTTGCGCGCCTGGTAGAACTGCTCCGGCACGTCGGCCGGGCGGGTCGAATCCTTCAGCGTCAGCGTGGCGAACATCAGGCCGGGCCGGGTGAAGGTTTCCACCCGGTCGTAGCCGGCCAGTTCCTGCATGCGCTTTTCCAGCGGCTCGGCCACCAGATCCTGCATCTGCTGTGCGGTGGCACCGGGCCAGGCGGCGCTGAAGGTCATCACCTTGATGCTGAACACCGGGTCTTCGGCCCGGCCCAGCTTGAAGAAGGCAAACACGCCGGACACCGCCACCGCGATGATCAGGAACAGCGTGACCGCGCGCTCGCGCACGGCGAGCGCCGACAGGTTGAGGCGGCTCATGGCGCGCGCCCCGCGGCGGCGAGTGCCGTGTCGAGGCCGCGCACGGCGCTGCCGTCGCGCAGCAGATGGGCGCCGAGCGCGACGATGCGTTCGCCGGCACGCAGGCCGGCGGAAATCGACGCACTGTCGTGACCCAGACCGGCCAGCGTGACCGGGCGGAAGGTGACACGGCTGGTGTCGCCGGCCTGTTCGATCACCCAGACGCCCGGACCCTGGCCGGCGTCGTGCAGCGCGGCGATCGGCACCCGCACCCGCTCGCCCGCTGCGTCGCCCGACATGGGGTCGAGCGCAAGGGTGACCGTGCTGCCGATCGGTGCCTGCGCCGCGGCGCCGTCGAGCAGGTAGCGCGCTTCGAAGGTGCGGCTGCGCGGGTCGGCCGCGTCGGACAACTGGCGCAGGCGGGCCGTGAAGGTGGCGCCCGGCAGGCTGTGCAAGGTGGCGGTGGCGCTCGAGCCGACAGCCGGGCGCACCGATTCGGGCAGGTTGACCAGCGCCTCGCGCGCGCCCGAGCGCGCCAGCCGCACGACCGGCTCGCCGGCGCGCACCACCTGGCCCGGTTCGACGAGGGTGTCCACCACCACGCCATCGCTGTCGGCCACCAGCAGCGAGTAACCGGCCGCATTGCGCGCCACCTGCTGCTGCGCCAGCGCCGCGTCGAGCAGGGCCTGCGCGCTGTCGGCGCCGGCGACCGCCTGGTCGCGCACCTGGGCCGACACGGCGCCCTGCTCCACCATTCCGCGCAGCCGCTGCTCGTCGGCGCGCGCCTGTATCGCGCGCGCCCGCGCCGCCTCGACCGCCGCGGCCTGCGCCGCGAGCGCCAGATTGAGGTCGGCGGCATCGAGGCGCATCAGCGGCTGGCCGCGCCGTACGGTCTGACCGGTATCGACCAGGCGCTCGACCACCTTGCCGGCGACCCGGAAACCCAGGTCACCGACTACACGCGAGGTCACCACGCCGGTGTAGGACTGGGACGCCGCACGATCCGGCTGCACGACGGCAACAGCCACGCGCGGCACACCGGTGCGCGGGTCGGGCTGTGCCGGCTGGGTGCATGCGGCGAGGGCAAGAACGAGCGGGATTGCGAAGACGACGCCGATGACGGCGGGGAGGCGAAGCGGGCGGGCATCCATGACCGGGCACTTTCGGAAAGAGAGCGCCCAGTTTCGTAACAAGTTACGAATAAGTCAACTAGTAACCTGAAAACTGTTGCTCAAGGCGAAAGGCTGCGCAGCACCAGGCTGGACACCGCCGCCGCGTTCACGGCGATTTCCTCGCGCGGCGTCTGTTCGAGCATCACCGGATGGCAGAACGGCGACGTGGTGACGAAAATGGCGCGGCACACCTCGTCGAGCGGCGTCTTGCGCTCGAATTCGCCGCGCTCGCGGCCATCGGCGACGATGCGGCACAGCGCCTGCAGGATGGCGTCCTTGTGCTGCGCCACCGAGCCCCAGCCCTCTTCGACCGCCGCAACCACGATGTCGTGCAACCGGCGCTCGTTGAAGAACAGTTCGAAGCCTTCTTCGAAAAGCGCGCGGTAGAAGCGTCTCAGCCGATCCGCGGCAGGTGCGTCCTCGCTCGCGATGGCCATCAGCCGTTCGTCCAGCGGCTGCAGCGTCATCCTGCAGACCGCCTCGCCGATCGCCTGCTTGGACTCGAAGAAGCGATAGACGTAGGCGCTCGACACACCGATGGCGCGCGCCAGGTCGGCCACCGTGGTCTTCTGGTAACCGTAGTGACGGAAGTGTTCGTCGGCGGCGGCGATGATCTGCTCGCGCCGTTCGTGTTCGACCGGGCCGCGCTGACCGGTCGCCAAAGGGGTGTCGTGGGCTGCGATGTCATCCATGAAGCAAGGTTACAAGGTCGACCCTGCATTGACAACGAGTAACGAGTATATAAACTTGTAACTCTTTATCAGGAGCGCGCAATGCCGTCATCCCTCCGCCGCCTGCCGACTGCCGCCGTCTGGATGCTGACCGGCCTCACCCTGGGTGGCTGCGCGGTCGGCCCCGACTTCCGCCGCCCCGAACCGCCGGCCGGCACGCATTTCGTGTCGGCCGGCGCCGTCGACGTGCGCAGTGCTCCGGCCGGTGCCGAAGATCCCGTGCGCTGGTGGACCGGCTTCGACGACCCGCTGCTCGACCGCATCGTCGCGCGCGTGCTGGCCGGCAACCTCGATCTGGCGGTCGCGGCGGCACGGCTCGAACAGGCGCGTGCGGGGCTGGCGGTGCGCACGGCCATCCAGCGCCCGTCCGGCCAGTTGGGCGCCGAGGCGGCCACCGGCCGACTGTCGGTACAGACGCCGCTGGGTCGCCTGCTCGACGCGCGCCCCGGCTTTGACCGCACGGCCGACGAATACGCGCTCAATGCAGGGTCAAGCTGGGAACTGGACCTGTTCGGTGGCCTGCAGCGCGGCGAGGACGCCGCCCGCGCCGACTATCTGGCGGCCGGTGCCGGCGAGGCGGGCGCGCGACTCGCCGTGGTGGCGCAGGCGGCCGACACCTATATATACGTGCGGGCGCTGCAGTCGCGGCTGCAGGTGCTGCACGAACAGATCGATACGCAGCGCCGTCTGGTCGGGCTGATTGCGCTGCAGGTGTCGCGCGGTCTGGCCGCCGAACTGCAGCTCGATCAGGCGCAGGGCGCGCTGGCGGAAGTCGAGGCCGCGCTGCCCGCACTCGAAGCCGGGCGCGATGCCGCGATGTTCGCGCTCGACGTGCTGACCGGCGATGCCCCCGGCCACTGGCGCGCCGAACTCGAACCGCCCGCTGCGCTGCCGCGTGCGCCGGCGGTCGCCACGGCGGGCGGCCCCGCCAGCCTGATCCGGCGCCGGCCCGACCTGATGGCGGCCGAATACCGGCTGGCCGCCTCGAATGCGCGCATCGGCGAAGCCATCGCCGCGTACTACCCGCGCATGGCGCTGACCGGCCTGCTGGGTTTTGCCACGACGGGCGGCGACAGCCTGATCGCGTCGGGCGCCGCGCAAGCCCGTCTGGCCGCCGGCCTGCGCTGGCGCCTGTTCGACTTCGGGCGCGTCGACGCCGAAGTGGCCGCCGCCCGCGGCGGCGAAGCCGAGGCGCTGGCGCACTATCGGCAAGCCGTGCTGCGTGCCACCGAAGAGGTCGAGAATGCCTTCACCGCGCTGGTCAAGCGCGAGGCGCAGGCCGCGACGCTGAGCACCGGCGAGGCGGCGCTGACCCGGGCACGCACGCGCGCCTTCGCGGCCTGGCAGGGCGGCGTGGTCAGTCTGGTCGAGGTGCTCGACGCGGACAGCCGGTTGCTGCGCACGCGCGACGCGCGCATCCAGGCCGAAGCCGACGCCGCGCGGGCCGCAGTGGCATCGTTCCGCGCGCTGGGCGGCGGCTGGCAGCCGGCCGTGACCGATGACACACAGCCACGACCGGTCGCGGGCACGCCGGGCACCGACGGGTAAGGTTGGCACCATCGCGGCGGTCTGATCGAGGGTCCAGTGACCCCGTGATGACCGATGCCCGCGATGCCCCCGCCCTTTTCTTTTTCCTTTTCCCTTCCCCTTCCAATGCCCGGAAGCGAAGCTCGCTCGGCCGACGCCAGCGTACTGGTGAAGCCGCCCGCCCGCGGTCTGGTCATCGCCTTCGTCGTCGCGACCGTGATCAGCGTGGTGCTGGCCAGCGCGGTGTACCTGCAGACGCGGGCGCTCGAACGGGCGTCGGAACGGCTGTTCACGATGCGCCTGCCCGCGCTGGAGGCGATCTCCAGCCTGCGCGGACCGATCGCGGCACAGCAGGCCATCCTGTATCGCTACTACGCCAGCCGCGACGTGAATGAATTCCGGCAGCTGTATCGCAGCAATCACGCCATGCTGGTGACCCAGCTGGACAAGCTGGAAAACGCGCTCGACGACCAGGACGCGACGATCTGCCGCATCGGCTTGGGCGAAGTGCAGAGCCTGGCGGAACAACTCGAAAGCGCGCTGTCCAGCCCGCGCCCGGATGATGGCGCGGCCATGGCGCTGCTGTCGCAGGTCGGCCTGCACGCCGACGAGATGGGCGGTGAATTGGCCAGCATCGTCGACGACATCCGCAGCGAGTTCAGCGCCAGTGTCGAGGAAACCCACGCCGCGACGCGTTTCATCGCCTTCATCGTCCATGGCTATTCGGCCGTCCTGCTGCTGCTCGGCACGCTGGTGGCATTCAACCTGAAGCGCTACTTCGACGCCAGCGGCCATCAGCGCACGATTGCGCTGTTTCCCGAGCGCAATCCGTCGGCCGTGCTGCGGCTGGACAGCAGGGGTGCCATCACCTACGCCAACCCGGGGGCGCGCGACCTGCTGGCGGTGATCGGCCACACCGGCGGCGAGCCGCTGCGCCTGCTGCCCGATGACCTCGCCGAGCGGCTGCGTGCGCTGCGCGAGGCGGCGCCGCCGTCAGCCGACTGGGAATACGCGGTCGGCGATCGCATCCTGCACTGCAAGGCGCACTACATCGAACAGGACGACGTGTTTCACGCCTACCCGGTGGACGTGACCGCGCAGCGCGAAGCGGAGCGCGCGCTCAATGACGCACTCGGTCAGGTGAGCGAACTGGGCAAGCGGCTGGCCGACGAGAACGTCTATCTGAAGGCGGAAATGCTGACGGCGACACCGTCGTCGGACATCGTCGGCCAGAGCCCGAAGCTGAACGAGGTGCTGGCGCGCATCGACCAGGTCGCCGGCACGTCGGCCACCGTGCTTATCCTCGGCGAAAGCGGCGTCGGCAAGGAATCGCTGGCACGCGCGCTGCACGACCGCAGCGACCGCAGCGACAAACCCTTCATCAAGCTCAACTGCGCGGCCATCCCGTCGAATCTGGTCGAAAGCGAACTGTTCGGCCACGAGAAAGGCGCCTTCACCGGCGCTGCGACACGCCGGCTCGGCCGCTTCGAACTGGCCGACGGAGGCACCCTGTTCCTCGACGAAATCGGCGAGCTGCCGCCGGACACCCAGGCCAAGTTGCTGCGCGTGCTGCAGGAACACGAATTCGAGCGGGTCGGCGGGCAGACCACGGTCAAGGTCGACGTGCGCATCGTCGTCGCCACCCACCGCGACCTCAAGGCCATGGTGAAGGACGGCAGCTTCCGCGCCGACCTGTACTACCGCATCAATGTGTTCCCGGTCGAGCTGCCGCCGCTGCGCCAGCGCCGGGAAGACATTCCGGCGCTGGTTGCGCACTTCCTGAAGAAATTCTCGACCGACCATGGCAAGGCGATCGACGGCGTATCGGCACGTGCGCTGGAGCGGCTGCAGGCCTACGACTGGCCGGGCAATATCCGCGAGCTGCAGAACGTGATCGAGCGCGCCACCATCGTGTGCCGCGGCAGCGTGCTCGACGTGCCCCCGCTGGGCGACAACACGGGTCCGCCAACCGCGACTGCGGCCACCGCCCTCGACCTCGAATCGGTCGAGCGCCGCCACATCACCCAGGTGCTGGGCGACCGCAACTGGGTCATCGAAGGCAAATCCGGCGCCGCCGCCACGCTGGGCCTGGCTGCCGGCACCCTGCGCTCGCGCATGAAAAAGCTCGGCATCGAACGGCCACGGGGAGGTGCATAAGCGACCGCCCTGCCGCGGGTGAGCCCGGTACGGTGTGCGGGGTGTGATGCTGGCTGGGGGAGCACCTGTGGGAGCGGCGGCCTCGGCAACTGCGGCCGCGCAACGGCCGATCAACCGTAGCGCTGCCTCGCCACGACGGCCAGGCCGCAGCCGACGCTGCCGTACAGGTCGCCCTCGACCGGGCGTGCTTTCGGGAAGCGCCGGGACAGCGCGTCACGCAGCACCGGCACGGCACTCGAGCCGCCGGTGAAGAACAGCGTGTCGAGCGTATCCGCCCGCACGCCGGCGTGATCCAGGCAGCGCTGCGCGGCGGCGCACACGCGTTCGATCTCGGCGGCGATGGCGGCTTCGAACTGCGGGCGCGTCAGCGTCACCGCCAGGCCGGCTTCGGCCACATCGAGATCGAGCTCGCAGGCGAGCGCCTGCGACAGTTCGATCTTCGCCGCTTCCGAGCGCATGGCGATGCGGTGGCCGCTGCGCTCGCGCACCACGCGCAGCAGGCGGTCGAAGCGCTTCGTGTCGACCACGTCGAGTCGCATGTCCTGCAGGCTGGCCAGCACGGCGCGCGGATAGGCGAGATGGATGGTGTGCCAGGTGGCCAGCTGGAAATAGGTGGTGTTGGGCAGGATGGCGCCGCTGGCCAGCAGACCGCCCATGCCCAGCTCGGGCATGACGCAGGCGAGCGACAGCCGCTTGTCGAAATCGGTGCCGCCGATATGCACGCCGCTGGTGCCCAGCAGGTCGGCGCTGCGGTCGGTCGCCTTGCGCCGCTTGGGTGACAGGCGGACCAGGGAAAAGTCGGACGTGCCGCCGCCGATGTCGACCACCAGCACCAGCGATTCCCGCTCGACGGTCTGTTCGAACGCATGCGCCGCGGCGATCGGTTCGAACTGGAAACTGACGTCACGAAAGCCCAGTCCGCGCACGATCTGCGCCAGCGTGTCTTCGGCCAGCTGGTCGGCTTCGGGATCATCGTCGACGAAATACACCGGCCGGCCGATGACCACCTGGTCGAAGCCGCAGCGCGCCGCGGTTTCGGCGCGCTTGCGGATTTCGGCGAGAAAGCCGCCGATCAGGTCGCGGAAGGCGAGGTGACGGCCGCCCACATCGGTGCCGGTGTCCATCAGGCCGCTGCCGAGCAGGCTTTTCATCGAGCGCATCAGGCGCCCCTCGTAACCTTCGAGGTATTCGTTGAGCGCCGCACGGCCGAACGACATCGTGTCTTCGTCGAGATTGAAGAACACGGCCGACGGCAGCGTCAGCCGCCCCGCTTCCAGCGGCAACAGACGGGCGACCGCACCGTCGTGCACCGCGGCGGTGGAGTTGGAGGTACCGAAATCGATGCCGCAGGCGGTCAGGCTCATGATGCGTTCACTACATGGACAACAAGGGCGCGCAGCCTACGGCGCTGCGCAAGCCGGGTCAAACGCCGGCGGCCGGCTCGATCGTCTCCAGCCGGTAGCCGGCCGCCTTCCAGCCGCCGATGCCGCCGAGCAGCGGACGCGCGTCGGCGATGCCGGCAGCGCGCAGCTTCAAGGTGGCACGCACCGCCGACACGTCGTTCGGGCACGCGCAGTACACGATGACCGGCCGGTCGCGCGGCAACCGGTGCGCCTCGGCATCGATCCGTTCGAGCGCGATCAGCAACGCACCGGGAATGCGCACCGGTTCGGCGTCGGTGATCAGCCCCGAGCGCACGTCGATCACCGTCACGTCGACGCCGCTGTCGAGCATGTCCAGCAGGTCGGCGGGCGCCAGCCGGACCGCGCGCAGCGCCTTCATCGCGCGCTGGCGGTCGAACCAGCGATACCCGATGTACAACGCGAGCAGCGTGCCGACCACGGCGGCCGCCACCGACCCCAGGCCGGCCAGATAGTCGAGCACGGCACCGATCTGTTCGTGGAACACCAGTCCGATGGCCAGCGCGGCGCCCGCCCACAGCAGCGCACCGGCGGTATTGAACAACATGAAGGCGCTCGGCCGCATGCCCAGCGCACCGGCCAGCGGCGGCGCCAGCGTGGACAGGCCGGGCACGAACTTGGCGATCACCAGCGTCGCCAGACCGTAGCGGGAGAAGGTCGATTCGCTGGTGCGCACGCAGGTGTCGGGCGACAGCGAAATGCGGCACAGCAGCTTCAGCACGCGATGGCCGTGCCGCCGGCCAGCGACGTACCAGGCCAGATCGCCCGGTGTCGATGCCAGCACCGCCACCAGCAGTGCGATCACGCCATACATCGGATCGTCGGCCACGCGCGCGCCGGCCAGCATGACCAGCGGCATGGCCGGAATCGGCAACCCGAGCTGTTCCGCCAGCACCACGGCAAACAGCAACCACAGGCCGTACTGGGCCGGCAACTCACTCACAGCATTCCCCCGACAGACTTGCGCAGGCGTCGACGATGACACATCGTCGCGACGTCATGCGCGCTGCCGGCCGGATTCGCGGACGAAGCCCGAACGGTCGCTGCAGGGGCCCGGATCAGTTCAGCGCACGGTGTGTCGCAGCAGGCGCAGGCATTCCACGGTGGCGGCCAGATCGGCGGCGAGGTAATCGTCGTCGGTGCGGATCATCGGATCCGCACCGCATTCGAGCAGCAGCGCCAGCATGTCGTGCTTGCCGCTCGACGCGGTGTACATCAGCGCGGTGGCGCCGGTGTCGTTGCGGTTGTCGACATGGATGCCTGCCGCGACCAGCGCACGCACGATGCCGGCCTGACCGGACACGCAGGCCAGCCACAGCGCATTGTTGCCGTCGCCGTTGCGCCGATCGACGGCGACCCCGAGCGCCAGCAGTTCGTCCACGAGATCGGCCCGGCCGGACAGCGCCGCGCGCATCAGCGGCGTCAGGCCGTGTTCGCGGGAAACATCGAGATCGCTGGCGTCAAAGCCGTGTTCGGCCACGAAGGCCTGCAGCGCAGCCGAACCGCCAGCCGACGGAGGCTGCCCGGCACCTTCCGACGCGCGCCGGCCAAGCGCCGCGGCGAGCGCATCGTGGCCGCCGTCGACGCTGTAGACCTCGGCGTAGCGGAAGTCGGCGAACATGCCCGCCCAGGTCTTGCTGGCGTTGCCGTGGTAACAGTAGATGAGCACCGGCGTCGACCGGCCGACCGCCTGCATGGCGTCGCCGAAGCCGGCTTCGGTCAGATGCTGCGCGCCGGCGATGTGCGCGCGTTCGTAGCTGGCACGGTCGCGCGTGTCGAACAGTGCGAGCGACGCGAGGCCGCCGCTGCGATGGCGCAGCAGCAGGTCGGCCGCCTGGTCGGCGGGAATGCAGCGATGGCGGGAAGCGGTCGCGGTGTCGTTCATGGCGTGGGTTCCGGTTCGGCCGGGGTACGCTGCGCGTAGGCCGGCGATGATTCGATGCGCGCATCGTCGATCGCGCGCCCGAGGGTGAAGTGATACAGCGTCTGGTGCGCCGTGCCTTCGAGGCCGATCAGCTCGTGCACTGCGTCGTCGAAAAAGCAGCCGATGCCGGTGCCGCGCAGGCCCATCGCCTCCGCCTCGGCATAGAGCACCTGGCCAATGAGTCCGGCCTGCCGGTGCAGATCGCGATAGTTGGCGGCGGACGCCGCCAGCGCGGCTTCGAACTCGCACAGCATGCCGAGCGCAAGGCAGGCGTTGGCGGCGATGTCCTGATGGCAGTGCAGGCTGCGGGCAAGACGCGCAAGCGCCATCGGTTCCATCGCCGCCAGCCGGTAGAGCGGCATGGCGACACCGTCCACGGGCACCAGGTCGTGCTGGCGGGCCAGCCGCGCCGGCACGCCCTGTTCGACGCGGCCGCGCGACAGCAGATAGACCCCGGGCGACAGGTTTTCGACGCGATGCACGAACAGCAGCAGATCGATGCGCCAGCCGCCGGGCAGCGCATCCCACGGCATGGCGCCGGACGGCTGCAGCCGTTCCAGCAGACGTTCGAAGGCGTCGCGCGCCAGCACCTCCCGCGCATCGAAGCGCTGCGCGCTGCGTCGCCCCAGCAGCACGTCGGCAACCGATCGCCCGCAGGCGGCAAACACCACCTCCGGACGCACGACGGCAACCGGCGCTGCGCCCTGCACGGCGCCGCGGGTGGCGGCCGCCACCTCGCCCACCGCCGTCCAGCGATACATCGGATGGCGGTCCACCGTGCTCGCCGTGCCGAACCACTGTACGTGTCCGAGCCCGGGCAGTGGCGGACCGTCGCCGCCATCGCAGCCGATGGCGAGCAGCAGTTCGGCCTCCTCGATTTCGGTGTCGACGGTACGGCGTGCCGGAAAGTCCTGCAGGCGATCGGTGCCGGCGAGCGCCGCCAGCGACGCCCCGTCGATGTCCGGCTGCGCCTGCAGCGTCCAGCCGAGCACGGCCGCCGCATAGCGCAACGCACCGACTGCGTGACCCGTATCCAGCTGGCAGTAGCGGAAGGCGCGTTCGCCGTACTTCCATGCCTCGCGCCACATGACCGACGTCAGCACGACGTGCACGCCGGCGCTTCCGGCGGAACAAGCACCATGGCGGGCGCGGCATTCCAGCTCGTGCGTCTCCGGCAGGTAGTGGTACAGCCCGTCAGCGAGCGCATCGAGCCCGCGTATCACCAGATACGCCTCCACCGGGTGCAGGTTGCCGCTGGACGGATTGGCGCGCACCGCCCAGCGGTCCGGGCCGCTCGATTTCCACGCCGTCAGCCCGAGCGACAGGTGCAGCAGCGCGCCCAGCGTGTGCAGCGACAGCGGCAATGGCGGCAGCGGCGCATCGAGCGCGGCGAAGTCCTGATCGAGGCGCGGCCGGGCCGGATTGGCGTCGTCGGTCGCCAGCGGCAGCGTGCTGCGCGGCGCACCTTCGAAGTGCCGGAATGGCGAAGGTTGCGCGTCCCAGTCCAGCGTCTCCGGGCCGGCGGCATACGCGGCGTAGCGGTGGCGGGTGCGCAGGTGATAGGCGCGCACGACCTCGACAGCAGACGCGGTCGCGCCCGGCGCCTGCTCCGTTTCAGTCGTCGTCATCGTCGTCCGACACGCCGTTCTTGCGCGGCACCGTTTCCGGGTCGCAGATGATCGGCCGATAGATTTCGATGCGGTCGCCCGGGCGCAGCGGTGCGTCCTTCTTCACGACCTTGCCGAACACGCCGACCTTCTGCCGGCTGAGGTCGATGTCCGGACACAGCTTCAGGATGCCCGACAGCTCAATGCCTTCGGCCACCGTGCAGGTGTCCGGCACGTCGATCTTCAGCCAGTGGTTGGCGATACTTCCAGCGTAGGCAACGGCGATCCGCATGGCGCGCCTCCTTCAGTGAGCGGCCTGCGCGCCGGTCAGCGCAGCGGCACGCCGATCGGCGCGCCGCTGCAGCCAGCGGCGTCCCGCGATCAGCAGGCCGAGCGCCAGGAATCCGCCCGGCGGCAGGATCATGAACAACGCGCCGGAATCCGCCGGCAGCACCTTCGTTTCGAGAAAGGCGAAATGCGGCCCGAGCAGCAGATGTGCATTCGCGAACAGCGTGCCGGCACCGGTGATTTCGCGCAGCGCACCCATCACGGTCAGCGCCAGCGTGAAGCCGAGGCCGGTGGCCAGACCGTCGAATGCCGACAGCGCCGCCGACTGGCGCGACGCGAAGGCCTCGGCGCGGCCGAGCACCGCGCAATTGACGACAATCAGCGCGATGAAGATGCCGAGCACCTTGTACAGGTCGTGGAACCAGGCGTTCAGGCCCATATCGACCAGCGTCACCATGCCGGCGATCAGCACGATGAAGACCGGAATGCGCACCTCGTCGCTGACCCAGTGACGCAGCGACGAAATGAGCGCATTCGACATGACCAGCACGACCATGGTCGCCAGACCCATGCCCAGACCATTGGTCGCGCTGCTGGTCACCGCCATGGCCGGACACAGCCCGAGCATCTGGCCGAGCACCGCATTGTTGTCCCACAGGCCGTCGCGTGCGACGGTCTTTGCTGACGGACTGTCACTCATGGTTTTTCCCCGCTGACCTGCACCGCCTCGCCGCTCGCATCCGCCGTCAGTTCAGCGCGGTGTGCAGCGAGAAATTCGAGGCCTTTCTTGACTGTCGCGACGACCGCGCGCGGCGTGATGGTGGCGCCGGCGAACTGGTCGAAGTCGCCGCCGTCCTTCTTCACCGCCCAGCGCGCCGGTGCCGGCTGCTGCTGCGACTTGCCGTCGAAAGAACGTATCCAGTCATGGCGCGCGACCTCGATCTTGTCGCCCAGGCCCGGTGTTTCGTTGTGCTTCGTCACCCGCACGCCGACGATGCGACCGTCGACATCGACCGCCATCAGCAGCACGATGCGCCCGCCGTAGCCGTAGCCCGACATTTCGAACAGCAGCGCGCGCAGCGCGCCCTGCTTGCGCGCGCGATGCACGGTCAGCGGAGCGCCATCCGGCCCGGCCAGCTGCAGTGTGTCGGTCAGCAGGTTGTTGTCTGCATAGCCGGCCGGCAGGATCTGTTCGAGCTGCTGCCGCGTGTCATCGGATTGCGCCTGCGCGATCCGGTCGCGGGTCGCGAACTGGCCGAAGGCGAGGAATGCGGTGGTCACCAGCATCACCACACCCAGCGACGCGCCCGGAAACCACAGTGCGTCGGGTGCGCGCGAACCGCTCATCGCGTGACCTCCTGTGCCCGGCGCGCGTCCAGCGGCTTGCCGCCGATGCGCCGGCCGAAGATGCGCGGCCGGGCCCACAGGTCGAGCAGCGGTGTGGCGGCATTCATCAGCAGGATGGCGAAACCGACACCTTCCGGATAGCCGCCCCAGGTGCGGATCAACCAGGTCAGCAGACCCGCACCGAGGGCGAATATCCACTGCCCGAACGGCGCACTGGGCGACGTCACGTAGTCGGTGGCGATGAAGAAGGCGCACAGCAGCGCACCGCCCGACAGCAGATGGGTGGTCGCCGGCAGGAAGGCCTGCGGCGCCGCGGCGTGCGCGATGGCCGCCGGAATGCACAGGCCGGCAAGAAAACCGAGCGGAATGCGCAGGCCGATGACGCGCTTGAACACCAGGAACAGCCCGCCGGCGCCGATCAGCAGCGCCGACGTTTCGCCCAGGCTGCCGGCGCGCAGGCCCAGCATCGACTGTTCCGGCAGAAAGCCGTGCAGCGCATCGACCAGCGTCAGGCCGCGTCCCAGTTCGGTCTTCACGTGACCGAGCAGCGACGCACTGGTCAGCGCATCGGGGATGCCGCCGTTCAGGCCAATGGCAATCGCCTGTGCGAGGTCGGTGCCCTGGGCCAGCACCTGCGGGCTCACCCACTGCGTCATGTGAACCGGGAACGACACCAGCAGTACCGTGCGTCCGACCATGGCCGGATTGAACACATTGCAGCCCAGCCCGCCGAACACCTGCTTGGCGATGACGATGGAAATGAAGCCGCCAAGCACGCCGATCCACCAGGGTGCCCAGGGCGGCAGCGACATGGCGAGCAGCCAGCCGGTCAGCGCGGCCGAGCCGTCGGACAATACTGGCGCAACGCGCCGGCCGGACCACTGCAGGCACAGCGCTTCGGCCAGCACACAGGACAGCACGGTGACCGCCCACAGGCAGAAGGCCGGCCAGCCGAACTGCCAGAAGCCGGCCAGGGTCGCCGGCACCAGGGCCGCCATGACCAGCGCCATGATGTGGCCGCTGGTGCGCCGCGACAGCGCGTGCGGCGACGCCTGGACTGGCGAGTTCATGCCGATTCCTCCTGCGTTGCGGACGCCTTCGCCGCCGCTTCGGCCGCCTGCGCGGCGGCACGCTCGGCTTTCCGGCGGGCGTGCATTTCAGCTTTTTCACGCGCTTCGCGTTCGTGGCGCGCGGCGCGCGCCTCGGTCAGTTCGCGCACTTCGTCGAGCCGCTTGCGTTCGCGTTCGCGCGCCATCAGTTCGCCGCGGGCGTGCGCGAAGTACTGCACCAGCGGTATGCGCGACGGGCACACATAACCGCAGGCGCCGCAGGTGAGGCAGTCGCGCAGGCCGATGTCCTCGGCTTGCCCCAGTTCGCCGGCATTGATGCGGTTGGCCATTTCCAGTGGCATCAGGCCGACCGGACAGGCGACGACGCAGCTGCCGCAGCGGATGCAGGCGCTCGGCTCACGTTCGCCGACTTCGGCCGCGGTGAGCGCGAGCACGCCGCTGGCGCCCTTGCCGACCGGTACGTCGAGGTCGGGCACGGCCACGCCCATCATCGGCCCGCCGACCACCAGCCGGGCCGGCTCGCGCGTCAGTCCGCCAGCGCGCTCGACCAGCCATGACATCGGCGTGCCGACACGCACGCGCATGTTGCGCGGTGCCGCAACGGCACCGCCGGCCACCGTTATCACCCGCTCGGTCAGCGCTTCGCCGTGGCGCAGTGCACGCCACACCGCCGCCGCCGTGCCCACGTTGTGCACCACCACGCCGACGTCGGCCGCGCGCCCGCCCGCCGGCGGCTCGACACCGAGCAGCGTGTGGATGAGCTGGCGTTCGGCACCCATCGGATAGCGGCTCGGAATGCGCACGACCGACACTTCCGGGTAGGGATGTGCCGCCAACTTCATGGCGTCGATGGCATCAGGCTTGTTGTCCTCGATGCCCACCAGCAGGTGCTGTGCCCCGGTGGCGCGCAGCAGCAGGCGCGCGCCCTCGATGATGTCGCCGGCGCACTCCTGCATCAGCCGGTCGTCGCACGACAGATAGGGCTCGCATTCGCTGCCGTTGAGGATGACGGTGTGAATGCCGCTGCGCTGGCCCAGCGCCAGCTTGACGGCTGCCGGAAACGCGGCACCACCCATGCCGACGACCCCGGCCGCCGCGACGCGACGGGCAATCTCTTCCGGCGCCAGATTGATCGGATACGGTTCGACGTCGCGCGGCGCCCAGCGGTCGAGACCATCCGGGCGCAGCGTGATGCCCTGCCCCGGCAACCCCGACGGATGCGGCATCGGCGCGTCGCCGATCGCCAGCACCGTGCCCGACGTCGACGCATGCACGTGCGCCGACACATGACCGACCGCTTCGGCCACCAGCTGACCGCGCAGCACGTGGTCGCCAACCTTCACCACCGGCCGCGCCGGTGCGCCGGCCTGCTGCGACAGCGGCAGCACCAGCAGCGGCGGCAGCCCGGCATCAGCGATGTCCAGCCCGGCCGCCGGAAACTTGTGGCTGTCCGGGTGGATGCCCCAGCGCGTGAGCAGGCGCCGGATCGGCGGGATGACGACGTGAGCCATGACTTCAGGCCGCCATCACGGGCTTCGGCATCACCCAGGTGCCCGCCGTGGCCGGCAGTGCCTGCATCGTGATGGCGCCGGTCGGACATTTGTCGGCGCACTGGTTGCAGCCGGTGCAGGCTTCGGCGAACACGCCGTGCAGCTGCTTCATCGCGCCGACGATGGCATCGGACGGACACAGGCGGTAGCACTTGGTGCAGCCGATGCAGATCGCGTCCTCGATGACCGCGATCTTCGGCGCCTCTTCCATGTCGTCGTCGCCCAGCGTGATGCCGAGGTGTCCGGCAATCGCCAGCGCCACCACCTTGCCACCGGGCGGGCAGCAGGTCGGCGACGCCTCGCCCTCGACGATGGCCTGCGCCGCGCCTTCGCAACCGGGGAAGCCGCACTGACCGCAATTGGCGGCCGGCAGCATCGCCACGATCTCTTCCACGCGGCTGTCGCCCTCGACGGCGAACTTGCGCGCCGCCACACCGAGCACGACGCCGAGACCTGAGCCGATGGCGGCCAGGCTCATCACTGCGGTGATCATCTGTTCCATTTCAGCCTCCTGCTGCGGGTACGAGCCCGGTAAAACCCATGAATGCCAGCGCCAGCAGGCTGGCCGTGACGAACGCGATCGGCGCGCCCTCGAAACTGTCGGGCACGCGCGCCAGCTGCAGCCGCTCGCGCAGCCCGGCGAACAGCACCATCACCAATGTGAAACCGACACCCGACGCGAAACCGGTCAGCACGCTCATGCCGACGCCGAGCGCCGACTGCGCATTGAGCAGCGGGATGCCGAGCACGGCGCAGTTGGTGGTGATCAGCGGCAGGTAGATGCCGAGCACGCGGTGCAGGTCGGGCGTGGATTTGCGCATCGCCATTTCGACGAACTGCACGACGGCGGCGATGACGACGATGTACGACAGGATGCGCAGGTAGCCCAGGTCGAACGGCAGCAACAGCGCGTGTTCCAGTACCCAGGCGGCCAGCGCCGACAGTGTCATGACGAAGGTGGTCGCCAGCCCCATGCCGAAGGCGCTGTCGATCTTCTTCGACACGCCCATGAAGGGGCACAGGCCGAGGAAGCGGACCAGCACCACGTTGTTGACCAGCGCTATGCCGATTACTGCAAGCAAGACATCACGCATTGCGACCTCCTTGTTGCAGGCCTCAATGCATGTGGCGTGCCATGCCCGCCCCGACATGCCGCGCCGCTGCCGGCGCCACCCGGCAAATCCGCCGCAACGGCCGTACCGGCGCGATTTCCGGCCGTTGGCCGCGCAATCCGCAAGCCGATCAGGTGACTCGGCGCATGTCGTGCTGCAGCGCGTCGGCAACCCTACAAATTCGACATGACTTGTCTGACCGTCGAGGAAGGCGCAACGAACAAAAAAGCAAGTCGTTGATCCATCGCAATTTTTCAAACTGGCCCGCAAGTTGCGTAGTCCCTGCCAAACCCTTCCATGCAGGAGAGTCCGACATGAACCGCCCGATCTATCTGGACTACGCCGCCACCACACCCGTCGATCCCCGGGTGGTCGGAAAGATGATGCCCTGGCTGTTCGACAACTTCGGCAATCCGGCCAGCCGCTCGCATGCCTACGGCTGGGCCGCGGAAGAAGCGGTGGAACTGGCCCGCGAACAGGTGGCCGCGCTGGTCGGCGCCGATCCGCGTTCCATCGTGTGGACCTCCGGCGCCACGGAATCGAACAACCTGGCCATCAAAGGCGCGATGCAGTTCCACGCCGGCCGAGGCAAGCATGTCGTGACCGTGAAGACCGAACACAAGTCGGTGCTCGACACGGTGCGCGAACTCGAACGCGCCGGCTGCGACGTGACGGTGCTCGACGTACAGGAAAACGGACTGCTCGACCTCGACGTGTTCCGCGCCGCGCTGCGGCCGGACACGGTGATCGCGTCGGTCATGTTCGTGAACAACGAAACCGGCGTCATCCAGGACATCGCCGCGCTGGGCGCCATCTGCCGCGAAAAGGGTGTGCTGTTCCACGTCGATGGCGCACAGGCGACCGGCAAGGTGCCGTTCAGTCTGGACGAGCTGCCGGTCGACATGATGTCGCTGTCGGCCCACAAGACCTACGGCCCGAAAGGCATCGGCGCGCTCTATGTCAGCCGCAAGCCGCGCGTGCGCATCGACGCCATCATCCACGGCGGCGGCCACGAGCGCGGCATGCGTTCCGGCACGCTGGCGACCCACCAGATCATCGGCATGGGCGAAGCCTACTGGCTGGCACGCGACAGCATGGGCAGCGAGAACGAGCGCATCCGCTCGCTGCGCGATCGACTGATGAACGGCCTGATGACGCTCGATCAGGTGTTCGTCAACGGCGACCTCGAACAGCGCGTGCCGCACAACCTCAACCTCAGCTTCAACTTCGTCGAAGGCGAATCGCTGCTGATGGGCATGAAGGATGTCGCCGTGTCGTCCGGCTCGGCCTGTACCTCGGCCAGCCTGGAACCGTCCTACGTACTGCGTGCCATGGGCCGCAGCGACGAACTCGCGCACAGCTCGATCCGCTTCTCGATCGGCCGCTTCACGACCCAGCAGGAGGTCGATACGGTGATCGAGAAGGTCAGCGCCGCGGTGAACAAGCTGCGCGAACTGTCGCCGCTGTGGGACATGCACAACGAAGGCATCGATCTGGCGTCGGTTCAGTGGGCCAGCCACTGAGCGGCGCAGGCAACACCCCTCACTTACCCTTTTCGGAGAACCACCATGGCATACAGCGACAAGGTGCTTGACCACTACGACAACCCGCGCAACGTGGGCGGCTACTCGAACCAGGACGAAGACGTCGGCACCGGCATGGTCGGCGCGCCGGCCTGCGGCGACGTCATGAAGCTGCAGATCAAGGTCGGTGCCGACGGCATCATCGAAGACGCGAAGTTCAAGACCTACGGCTGCGGCTCGGCCATCGCCTCGTCGTCGCTGGTGACCGAATGGGTCAAGGGCAAGACGCTGGACGAGGCACTGGCGATCAAGAACACCGAAATTGCCGAAGAGCTCGCGTTGCCGCCGGTGAAGATCCACTGCTCCATCCTGGCCGAAGACGCGATCAAGGCCGCCGTCGCCGATTACCGCACCAAGCAGACCGCCGCCAACACGGCCGTCGAAGCCGCCTGAAAGGAAACGTCATGAACACGCTGGCCGAAAACACACTCGCCACGGCGACCCCGCCCGCCCTGTCGCCGATCACCTTCTGCGAAGCGGCTGCCAGCAAGGTGGCCGAAATGATTGCCGAAGAGGGCAATCCGGCACTGAAGCTGCGCGTCTATGTGACCGGCGGCGGCTGTTCCGGCTTCCAGTACGGCTTCGCCTTCGAAGAGACGGTGAACGAGGACGACACGCACATCGTGCAGTCCGGCGTCACGCTGCTCGCCGACTCGATGAGCCTGCAGTACCTGATGGGCGCCGAAATCGATTTCGAGGACGGTCTCGAAGGCTCGCGCTTCATCATCCGCAACCCGAACGCGACCTCGTCGTGCGGCTGCGGCAGTTCCTTCTCGATGTGACCGGAGGCCGGCCATGACCATCACCATCAGTGAAGCCGCGGCGCGGCATGTGCAGAAAAGTCTGGCCAGACGCGGCCAGGGCGTCGGCCTGCGGCTGGCGGTGAAGACCAGCGGCTGTTCCGGGCTGGCTTACGCGCTTGAGTTCGCGGACGCCGCCGAAGCGGAGGACGTGAGCTTCGAAAGCCATGGCGTCACCGTGCTGGTCGATCCGAAGAGCCTGCCCTTTCTCGACGGCACCGAACTCGACTTCGTGCGTGAAGGCCTGAACGAAGGCTTCAAGTTCAACAATCCGAACGTCAAGGCAGCCTGCGGCTGCGGCGAAAGCTTCGGCGTCTGAAGCCTGCTGCGCCGGCGTCACCACCGAAACGGGAGTAGCCCATCATGGCCTTGCTGCAGATTGCCGAACCGGGCCTCAGCGCCGCACCGCATCAGCACCGGCTGGCGGTCGGCATCGATCTGGGCACCACCAACTCGCTGGTCGCCACGGTGGCCAGCGGACTGTCGCGCGTGCTGCCCGACGCCGAAGGGCGCCGTCTGCTGCCCTCGGTGGTGCGCTACGCCGAAAGCGACATCGTGGTCGGCCACGCCGCGCAGGCCGCGCAGGTCGACGACCCCGGCAACACCATCGTGTCGGTGAAGCGTTTCATGGGCCGCACGCTGTCCGATCTCGACGCGTCGGTGCACACGCCCTACACGCTGGTGGACACACCGGGCATGCTCAGTCTGGCCACCCGCAGCGGCGTGCGCTCGCCGGTCGAAGTGTCGGCCGACATCCTGCGTTCGCTGCGCCAGCGCGCCGAAGAGGGCCTGGGGGGCGATCTGGTCGGTGCCGTCATCACGGTGCCGGCCTATTTCGACGACGCGCAGCGTCAGGCCACCAAGGATGCGGCGCGCCTGGCCGGCCTCAATGTGCTGCGCCTGCTCAACGAACCCACGGCCGCCGCCATCGCCTACGGGCTGGATAACGCGGCGCAGGGCGTGTTCGCCATCTACGATCTCGGCGGCGGCACCTTCGACATTTCGATCCTGAAGCTTTCGCAGGGCATGTTCGAAGTGCTGTCCACCGCCGGCGATGCCGCACTTGGCGGCGACGATTTCGACCATCGCATCGCCGACTGGCTGCGGCAGAACCTGGCACTCGCAGCGACCTCCGCCGGCGAAACGCGCATGATGCTGGCGCGGGCGCGGAGCGCCAAGGAGGCGCTGTCGAGTGCACCGGTAACGACGATTGCCGGCCAGCTGGACGATGGACGCAGCTTCAGTTTCGAACTGACGCGCGAACAGTTCGAAAGCCTGACCTCCGATCTGGTGGCTCGCAGCATGGCGCCGGTACGGCGCGCACTGCGCGACGCGGGCATCGCCGCCGACGAGGTCGACGGCGTGGTGCTGGTCGGCGGCTCGACCCGCATGCCGCAGGTCCGCGACGCGGTCGGCAAGCTGTTCGGCCGCGAGCCCTTGAGCGACCTCGATCCGGACGAGGTGGTGGCGCTGGGCGCTGCCATGCAGGCCAACGTGCTCGCCGGCAACAACCCCGGCGGCGACGGCGACTGGCTGCTGCTCGATGTCTGCCCGCTGTCGCTCGGTCTGGAAACGATGGGCGGTCTGGTCGAGAAGGTCATCCCGCGCAACACCACACTGCCGGCCGCACGCGCGCAGGAATTCACCACCTACAAGGACGGCCAGACCGCGATGGCGATCCACGTCGTGCAGGGCGAACGCGAACTGGTGAGCGACTGCCGTTCGCTGGCGCGCTTCGAACTGCGCGGCATTCCGGCGATGGTGGCCGGCGCGCCACGCATCCGCGTCACCTTCCAGATCGACGCCGACGGCATGCTGTCGGTGTCGGCCCGGGAGCAGACCAGCGGCACCGAGGCGCACATCGAAATCAAGCCGTCCTACGGTCTGAGCGACACGCAGATCGCCGACATGCTGACCGACGCCTGGGGCAAGGCCGACGTCGACATGGCGGCGCGCATGCTGCGCGAGGCGCAGGTGGACGCCCGCCGTCTGGTCGATGCGACCGAAGCCGCGCTGGCGGAAGACGGACACGCCCTGCTGACACACGACGAATTCGTGGCCGTGCAATCCGCGATGTTCGCGCTGGCCGACGAACTGGAAAGCGGCGGCGACCTGCCGCGGCTGAAGCGCGCCAGCGAGGCGCTGAACACCGCCACCACCCACTTTGCCGGGCTGCGCATGGATGCCGGCATCCGCCGTGCGCTGGCCGGCACGCGGATATCGGCGCTGCAGACATGAGCCGGATCACCGTACTGCCTCATCCGCAGTTGTGCCCGACCGGCACCAGCTTCGAAGTAACGGCCGGCACGACCGTGTGCGATGCGCTGCTGGCGCACGACATCGCGATCGAGCATGCCTGCGAAAAGGTGGCCGCCTGCGCCACCTGCCACATCTACGTGCGGCAGGGCGCGTCGTCGGTCAATCAGCCGGACGACGACGAGGAGGACCAGCTCGACGACGCCTGGGGCCTGGAATCCGCCTCGCGGCTCGCCTGCTGCGTCCGTCTCGGCAGTACCGACCTGACGATAGAACTGCCGATGCACACGCGCAATCTCGCGCGCGAGTGACGCGCCCGGGAAATCGGGGCACGGTGAAACAGAGCATGTTCGTTGCGCGGCGGAAACGCCTTCCGGGCGCTTTCGCCGCGCACTTTTTCCCGGCTACCACTCCTTCTGCATGCCCCACGGGTGCGAACCCGGCACCAGCTCCACCTTGAGCCCCTTGTTCGCGATGTCCTCCAGCGTCCGGTAGAAGGTTGCCTCGTGCATCAGCGTGCCCCTGGTGGTGTACAGCGCGACGTACTTCGACGGCAGGTCGATCTCGATGACGAAATCGCCGCCCGGGTCCTGCACGCTGCGCGCCTTGCCGTTCCAGTCGATGAAATAGCCGTTTTCACTGGTCATCGCAGGTCTCCTGGTTTCAAGCCGTCGCCGGTGCTTCGAGCACCGCGACCGCACTGACGGTGACATTGTTCTTCGTCGCATCTGTATACGGACACACCTTCAGCGCGCGCTCGACCAGCGAGTCGGCGGTCGGCTGGTCGATGCCGTGCAGCACCGTGGTGAAGCGGATCGCCATCCGGTAGGCCTCCTCGAAGTTCTTGAACAGCGATATTTCCGCCTCGACCATGCAGCCCTTCACCGGCAGCCGGTCGGCGCGCACGATGTGCCGCACCGAGTTTTCGAAACAGGCGGCCCAGGCGGCCGCGAACAGCTGCTCCGGATTGCTGCCGGGTTTCTTGCCGCCCATTTCGGCGGGCGCGGCGAGGTCGAGCTTCAATGTGCCGTCTTCGCTCTGCACGCGGCCATTGCGGCCGCCCTGGCTGAAGACGCGGGTTTTGTAGATGAGGTCCATGGCCGTTCCCGGTGAGTGATGAAGAAAGGTGTCAGCTCGAACAGCTGACCGACATGCCGGCCGCCCAGTCCGGCGGTGGTGCGGCGTAGCGGGCACACTCCGGCTGGTCGTCGAAAGGCCGGCGCAGGCAGTCGAACACGGCGCGCACTTCGCTGAAGTCGCCCTCTCGCGCGCGGCGGATCGCCGCCTCGGCCATCCAGTTGCGCAGCACGTAGCGCGGATTGACCGCGCGCATCGCCAGCTTGCGCGCCGCATCGCGACTGCCTTCGCGGGCGAGTCGCGCACGCCAGCCGAGCAGCCAGGCGTCGCACGCCTCGCGGTCGGCGAACAGGTCGCGCAGCGGCGCGTCAATGACGGCGCGCGCCTCGCGCAGAACCGCTCCGGGCAGGCCTGAGAGCGCGCGGAAGAACAGCGTGTAGTCGATGCGCTGCAGCTGCAGCAGGCCGAGGGTGGCGCCGATGAAGTCGGCATCGCCGGGCTGCGCCGTCGCCAGACCGAGGCGGGCCCGCATCCGTTGCGCGAAGTGCGCGTCGAAGGCGGGCGTGTAGTGATCGTCGACCAGCGCGCGCGTGACGTCGGGATGGCCGATCAGCGGCCCCAGCGCGTCGGCCAGCGCATACAGGTTCCACAGGCCGATGCGCGGCTGCGCACGGAAGGCGTAGCGCCCGTACGTGTCGGAGTGATTGCAGATATGCCCGGCGTCGAACGCTTCCATGAAGCCGAACGGGCCGTAGTCCAGCGTCAGACCTAGGATGGACATGTTGTCGGTGTTCATCACGCCGTGCATGAAGCCGATCGCCTGCCAGTGCGCGATCAGCTCGCCGGTGCGGCGGGCGACGTGGGCCAGCAGTGCCTCGAACGGCTTCGGCGCATCGCGCAGATGCGGCAGGAAGCCGTCGATCACATGATCGGCCAGCGTGCGCAGGCTGGCGACATCATCCATGTCGGCGAAGTACTCGAAACTGCCGAAGCGCACGAAGGTGGGGGCGATGCGCGTCACCACCGCAGCCGTTTCCATCGTTTCACGCTGCACCGGCAACGACGAGCCGATGACACACAGCGCACGCGTGGTCGGTATGCCGAGCGCGGCCATCGCCTCGGAACAGAGGAATTCGCGGATGGACGAACGCAGCACCGCACGACCGTCGGAGAAGCGCGAATACGGTGTGGGTCCCGCCCCCTTGAGCTGCAGCTCCAGCGTGCCGGACGACGTGCGCACGCCACCGAGCAGGTGGGCGCGGCCGTCGCCCAGGCGCCCCGACCAGCTGCCGAACTGGTGCCCGCCATAGACCGCAGCCAGCGGATCGCTGCCGCGCAGCAGCGCGTTGCCGGCGAAGGCGTCGACGAAGTCCGGCCGCATCGTCTGCGCGACGTCGAGACCGATCAGCGCCGCCGCGTCCTCGCTGACGACGACCGGATGCGGCGACGGCAGCGGCGACGGTGGCAGCCGCGTATGGAAGGCAGCCGGCAACCGTGCGTAGCGGTTGTCGAAGGCGAGCGCTTCCAGTGCAAGGCCAGGCGGATGGGTGAGGGGTGCGTTCATGTCGTGCCTGCTGTCATCGCAGTGACCTAGCAAGAATCGCGCACGCCCGGGAAGCGGACGATTGCATTGCGCATGCGCGGTGGCGATGCGCCAAACGCGACAAAGCCGACGTCGCGTCAGCCGGTCGCCCCCGCAGCGCCGCCATGCGGCGCGACAAGGCGCCGTGGAACGATGCTTGCTGAACGCTATGCATCTGATTGCCACCCGGAGGACCGCACCATGCTGGACACCCTGATCGTCGGCGCCGGACTGTGCGGCCTGAGCCTCGCCGGCCGGCTGCAATCGGCCGGACGCGACTTTCTGCTGATCGATGCGCGGCCCCGCGCCGGCGGGCGCATCGAAACCGTGCCGGGCGCGGCCGGCAAGGCAGCGCTCGACCTCGGACCCGGCTGGTACTGGCCGCAGACGCAGCCGCGCATGGTGAAGCTGCTCGCCGAACTCGGCCTCGACGGCCATGCGCAGCACGACAGCGGCGTCATCCTGCATCTGGCCAGCACGGATTCGAGCCCTGAACCGCTGGCCCAGGATGGCGTGCACAACGGCGCGCACCGCGTCTCCGGCGGCATGGGCGCCATCGTCTCCGCGCTGGTGCAGCGGCTGGCGCCGGACCGCCTGCGCACCGGCTGCAGGCTGCTGCGACTGGTCGACCGCGGCGATTTCGTCGAGGCGCATTGCCGCAGCCCGCAGGAGGATTTCGTCATCGCTGCGCGACACGTGGTGCTGGCGATGCCGCCGCGGCTGGTGGCCGAGCACATCGCCTTCGAACCGGCGCTCGACGCGCCGCTGATGCAGGCGCTGCAGGACACCCCGACCTGGATGTCCGCCCAGGCCAAGGCGGCAATGCGCTACCGCCATGCGTTCTGGCGCGATGCCGGCCTGTCGGGCAATGCCTTCGTGTCGCATCCGCAGGCAGTGCTGGCGGAAATCTTCGACGCCTGTGACGCGCGCAGCGACGCCGCGGCACTCGGCGGTTTCGTCGCGCTGTCGCCGGCACAGCGCAAGACTTACGCGGCTTCGCTGGAACTGCTGGTGCGCAGTCAGCTGGCGCAACTGTTCGGTCCGCCTGCCGACGAGGGCGAACTGCACCTGCGCGACTGGGCGAACGAACCGCTGACCTGCAGCACGCGCGACGCGGCAGCGCCGAGCCAGCACCCGGAGGACGGCTGCGAGGCGCTGGCCGCCGAACGCTGGGAGGGTCGATTGCTGTTGGGTGGCAGCGAAACCGCGGCGCGCGGCGCGGGTTATCTGGAAGGCGCACTCGACGCCGCGACGCGCATCGCCAACCGCCTGCTGGCGCGCGCGGCCACCTCGCACGCGCTGCTGTCACCGGCCAACGAAGGCAGCGTGCGCCACTTCACCGACTGGGTGGCCGACCAGCGCAGGCTGTGCGCCAATCTGTACCGGCAGCGCATCGCGCGCGCACTGGCGGCGCAGCAGAGCGCGGACCTGACGCGCAACGTGCTGCTCGACGTGATCGACCAGCTGTATGCCGACGCACTGGCCGAACTCGCCACCCTGTCCTTCGACACGCGTGGCGTGGCCGTCGAACAGGGCCGCTCCGCCTTGACACCCGCCGTGCTGGCGCCCTTCTCCGGCCTCAGCGACGCATTGCTGGGCGAAGCGCTGAAGCACAACGGCACCTCCTGTGCGCTGTCGAACTTCCCGGACGAGGCGCGGCCGTCGGCCCGTTACCGGCATGACATCCGGCGCGATCTTGCGCATGCCTGGCGCGCTTTTGCGCAGTCGGTCAATGCACTGCTGATCGACAAGGCGGACCACCCCGGGGCGCTGCATTGATGGGCGTGTCGCACCCGCACCGCGCAAGTGTGGGTTTTGTCGCAAGCGTAAGGTTCCGGCCACCCCGGGTGAGGCAGGCCAAGCAATTGAATGAAAAGGAAAACCGTCGTTGGCACGGAAATGGCTAAACGAACCTTGCCAGCCCCATTCGCCCGGATCGCCCTGATTGCCCATTGGCGCATCAGCAGAACAAGGAGTTTCGTCATGCAAAGTGCAGCAGCGAGTTACGTCAGCCTGGATGCCCTGAAATCCAACCGCAATGCGCTGGCCGAACCGGTCGAAGCGCCCGCCCACGCCGGCTGCGGTACCTCCGGCGGTGAAGGCAAGGCCAGTTGCGGCACGTCCGACGGTCCGGACGACATGCCGGCCGACGTGTGGAACAAGGTCAAGAATCACCCCTGTTATTCGGAAGAAGCGCATCACCACTACGCCCGCATGCACGTCGCCGTGGCGCCGGCCTGCAACATCCAGTGCAACTACTGCAACCGCAAGTACGACTGTTCGAACGAATCGCGTCCGGGCGTCGTGTCGCAGAAGCTGACGCCGGAACAGGCAGTGAAGAAGGTGGTCGCGGTCGCCAGCGAAATCCCGCAGATGACGGTGCTCGGCATTGCCGGCCCGGGCGATTCGCTGGCCAGTCCGAAGAAGACCTTCGAAACCTTCCGCATGCTTCAGGAACAGGCGCCGGACATCAAGCTGTGCCTGTCCACCAACGGCCTCGCTCTGCCCGCGCTGGTCGACGAAATCTGCAAGTACAACATCGACCACGTGACCATCACGATCAACATGGTCGACCCCGAAGTGGGCGCCAAGATCTATCCGTGGATCTTCTGGGACCACCGCCGCGTCACCGGCGTCGAAGCAGCGACCATCCTGCACCAGCAGCAGATGCTGGGGCTGGAAATGCTGACCGCGCGCGGCGTGCTGACCAAGATCAATTCGGTGCTGATCCCCGGCATCAATGACGAACACCTGATCGAGGTGAACCGCGAGGTGAAGAAGCGCGGCGCCTTCCTGCACAACATCATGCCGCTGATCTCCGAAGCCGAGCACGGCACGGTGTTCGGCCTGACCGGCCAGCGCGGCCCGACGGCGCAGGAACTTAAGGCGGTGCAGGACGCGTGCATGGGCGGTGCCAACCTGATGCGGCACTGCCGGCAGTGTCGCGCCGATGCGGTCGGCCTGCTCGGTGAAGACCGCAGCGAGGAATTCACGCTCGACAAGATCGAAGAGATGGAAGTGGTGTACGACCTCGATCGTCGCCGTTCATACCAGGACCGCGTCGAGGCCGAACGCCAGGCGCAGCACGCCGCCAAGGTCGAGGCGCTCGCCGCGACGCAGGACGCAGGCGCCGCCGACGGCATCAAGGTGCTGGTCGCGGTGGCCACCACCGGTGGCGGCCGGGTGAACCAGCACTTCGGCCACGCCGACGAATTCCAGATCTTCGAAGTGTCGGCCGGCGAGGCGCTGTTCGTCGGTCACCGCCGGGTGGACCTGTTCTGCCAGGGCGGCTACGGCGAAGACGAAAAGCTGCCGTCCATCGTCACCGCGATCAACGACTGCCACGCCGTGCTGGTGTCGAAGATCGGCGCCTGCCCGCGCGACGAACTGAAGACCGCCGGCATCGAGCCGGTCGACAACTACGTCGATGAATTCATCGAAAAGGCCGCGTTGTCGTGGTTCGCCGACTACACCGGCCGCGTCGCCCGCGGCGAAACGGTGCACCAGGCGCGCGGCGACGCATCGATCCGCCAGGGTGCCTTCACGGCTGCTGCATGACCCGATGACCCACGCGACCGCGGCGGCGTGCCGCGGTCACTTCCGAAGGGAGATCACCATGTCACTCAAGATCATTGCCGACCTCTGTACCGGCTGTTCGGCCTGCGAGCCGGAGTGTCCGAACGAAGCCATCAGCGAAAAAAAGAACCTCTTCATCATCGACCCCGATAAATGCACCGAATGCGAAGGCGACTACGACACGCCGCAATGTGTGGCGGTATGTCCGGTCGACCATTGCATTCTTCCCCTGGCAGCGTGAGGAAAGACAAATGACAAACGTAACCCTGACACCCGCAGCAGCAAAGTTCATGTCGCGCATGGTGCGCTTTTCCGGCGAACCCGACGGCGCCGGCTTCCGGCTGCTGGTCAGCGCGGGCGGCTGCTCCGGCTTCAACTCGGAATTCACCGTCGAGGCCCTGCCGCAGGCGGGCGACGCCGTGGTCGAGGTGTCCGGCGTGCGCATGTTCCTGCCGGCCGAGTCACGCCTGATGCTCGAAGGCGTGACGATCGACTTCTCGGACACGCCGATCAAGAGCGGCCTCACCTTCATCAACCCGAACCAGGCGCCGTGCGCGTGCAGCAGCAGCTCGACCGGCACGCAGGCCACGCACAGCCACGCCAGCGGTCATGGCGACAGCCATGCGATGCCCGGCGTCGTGTCGGTCGGCATCGACGCGATCCGGCGCGGCTGAGGGTACGGCGATGTGGTCGGAGAAACGAGCGGATGACATCGGTGCGGATGACATCGCCGACTTCGATCTGGCGGTACTCGGCGGCGGCCTGCCCGCCGAAGCCGAGCGCCTGATCGGACGCGCCGGCCTCATCCGGGGCCAGGTCGATGAAGCGCTCGCGCTGCTCGACCGGGCGCACGCCCTGGCGCCGCAACATCCGGCCACGCTGATCGCACTGTACCGCTTCCACTTCTACGGCAACCGGCTGGACGACGCGCGCGCCATTTCGCTGCGCGCACTCGCCATGGCGTCGACCGCCCTCGGGCTGCCGTCCGACTGGCGGCAGGTGGGCGCGGACGCACGCTTTGGCGCACTCGAGGCGCTGCCGCGCTTCTATCTGTTTTCGCTCAAGGGCTTTGCCTATCTGAGCCTGCGTCTGGGCGATCTCGACACCGGTCGCGCCGCACTCGCCAGACTGGCCGAGCTCGATCCGGCGAACAAGGTGGGTCATCGCGTGCTTGACGACGTGCTCGCCCGCATGGGACGCGACGACATCGGCTACGAAGATTGCCCCGACGTGGCCGCGACGGGCGGGGTGGTGGCGTGATGATCACCGGACCCACGGACCCGGTCGGCGTCGAGGAGGACATCCCGCCGGTCGACTGGCACGGCGTACCGCTCGACTGTACGACCTGTGGCACGCGCAGCGAACTGATCCGCTGCGAGCGCGGCCACGCCTGCGTGCAGGACCGCTACGCCAAGCGCATCGATCGCTTCTTCCGCTGGAATCCGCAGGTCAGCAACGACTACCTGGCACACCCGTATTTCGAAGTGCGCGCCATCGCCTGCCGGCAGGCCGACGTGTTCCGCCTGCAGCCGCTGATCGACGACGAAGACGAAACGGTGCGCCTGTCGGTGGCCGTGCGTCTGCCGCTGGCGCAGGCGGTGCGCCTGCGCAACGACCCGCACCGCGAAGTGCGCATCCGCGTGGCGATGCGCCTGGAAGGGCGCGAGCTGTTGGTAATGGCCAGCGACGACGACTACTACGTGCGCAAACTGGTGGCGCGCCGGCTGCCCGAGGCGCTGGTGCCGCGGATGCTCGACGACCGCGAGTGGGAAGTGCGCCTCGAAGCGGTCAAGCGGGTCGGCATGCCGGCGCTGCTGCGCATGTGCGACGACCGCGAGATCGCGGTGCGGCGCGAGGTGGTGGCGCGGCTGCCGGTGGCGCAGCTGTACCGCATGGCGCACGACCCGGCGTGGGAAGTGCGCTGGGAAGTGGCGCAGCGCGCCGGCCGCGACCTGGCGCGCCTGATGGCGCATGGCGACGAGGAGGCGGAGGTGCGCGAAGAAGCGCTCGCGCGCCTGAAGACACTGGACCAGCAGACGGGAGCACAGCATGAGTGACATCAGCCGCGACAGCGACACGGTCGAACTGACCGCCGACCCGGTATTCCAGTACGGCGAAAAGGTGGTCAGCCGCTTCACGATCCGCAACGACGGAACGTACTGCGGCAAGGACATCGGCGAGGTACTGGCGAAGAAGGGCGACGTCGGCTTCGTCACGTCGATCGGCACCTTCCTGCAGCAGTACTACATCTATGCGGTCGAGTTTCTGGGCACCGGCCATCGCGTCGGCATGCGCGGTCGGGAGCTGGTATCGCTCGACAACCTGCCGCCGCACGTGGTCGAAATACTCGGCGACCGCGTCACACAACTGGCAGCCATCAAGGCGGGAGACGAACGTGTTTGAAATGCGCGAAGCGAAATTCGAATGGGGCCAGCGCGTGACCGCGCTGACCGATCTGTTCAACGACGGCTCGCACCCGGAGGTGCCGCTGGATGCCTTGCTGGTGGCCGAAGGCGCCACCGGTGAAATCGTCCAGATCGGGCATCACGAAGAAGCCAACCTGCCGGTCTACATGGTCGAATTCGCCGACGGCCCGGCGGGCGCCGACGACAAGCCGCGATCCTGCGTGGTCGGCGTGCTGGAAGAGGAAATCGCGCCGGCCTGACCGCCGCGCGTCCGCCCCATGAACCCGCGCCCCCGCCCGCCCGCCCGGCAGCCGCAGCACGCACCGCACGCCGTGGTCGCGGAGAGCGAGCTGCTGCGCCGGCGCGTGCTGCGCGCACTGGAGCGGCGCGAGCGCTACCGCTACGTGCGGCCCGAGGTGCAGGCATCGGACGACGGCTGGGTGGTCACCAGTCCGTGCTGTTCGCGCAATGTCGATCCGGACGGCGGCGTCATCGACATCGCGCTGCTCCAGCGCTCGGCGGGTGGCTGGACGCTGAGCCGCCGCGACCATGCAAGTGCGAGCTGGGTCAGGCACTCGAAGGGCGTCCGGCTGGACACCCTGCTCGACGTGCTGTGCGAAGACCCGCAACGGGTGTTCTGGCCATGATCTATCTCGACCACAACGCCACCACGCCGCCGCTGCCCGAAGTGATCGAAGCGGTGACCGACTGCCTGCGCAGCGGCTGGGGCAACCCTTCGTCGAAGCACGGATTCGGTCAGCAGGCGCGCGGCGCACTGGCGCAGGCACGCGCCGAAGTGGCCGCGCTGGCAGGTGCGCAGCCGGTCGAGGTGGTGTTCACCAGCGGCGCCACCGAAGCCAATCATCACGCGCTCAGCGGTGCACTGGCCCGTGCCGGCGCAGCACCGCGCGTGCTGCTGTCGGCGACCGAACACAGCGGCTTCCTGAAGGCCGCGCTGCGGCTGCGCGAAGTCGGCATCGAGGTCGAACTGCTGCCGGTGGACGCTCAGGGTCGGCTGCAGCCGGATGCGCTGGCGACAGCGCTGGCCGAGCCGGCTGCCCTGCTGTCGGTGATGGCCGCCAACAATGAAACCGGCGTGCTGCAGCCGGTGGCCGACATCGCTGCGCAGGCGCGCGCCGCCGGCGTGCCCTTCCATGTCGATGCGACACAGATGGCCGGCAAGCTGGCGCTCGATTTCGCCGGCTGGGGTGCCGACCTGATGTCGATGTCGGCGCACAAGTTCGGCGGCCCGAAAGGCTGCGGCGCGCTCATCGTGCGCAAGGGTCTGAGCTGGCCGCCGTTGCTGTCCGGCCAGCAGGAACGCGGCCGGCGCGGCGGCACCGAAAACATGCCGGGCATTGCCGGCTTTGCGGTGGCAGCACGGGCAGCCCGCGCAACGATGCAGCCGGACGCGCTGCGCCTGGGCGCGCTGCGCGACACGCTCGAAGCCGCCCTGCGCGAAACGCTGCCCGGTCTGACCGTGTTCGGCGCAGCGGCCCCGCGACTGCCGAACACGCTGATGCTGGCGATCGCCGGGCAGTCGGCCGACCGCGTGCTCGACCGTCTGGAACGGCAGGGCATCTTCGCCTCATCCGGCGCGGCCTGTTCGTCAGGCGGCAGCGAAGCTTCGCACGTGCTGCGCGCGATGGGCGTACCGGCCGCCGATGCGCTCGGCGCCGTGCGGCTGTCGCTCGGCCGTGGCAACGACGCAGAGCAGATCGCCCGCGTCGTGCAGGCGCTGTCCTCGCTCGCACTGCAGCAGCCATCGGTCGCGCCCGCCGCGACCACCCACTGAACATCGATGAACCATCCTGAACGGAGCCGGCAATGAAAGTGATGATCCGCAAGAGCAACAAGGGAGAACTGTCGCTCTACGTGCCGAAGAAGGACCTCGAAGAGCCGATCGTGCAGATGGAACGGCCGGACATGTGGGGCGGCCAGATCACGCTGGCCAATGGCTGGACGCTGGATCTGCCGGAGATGGCGGCCGACACGCGGCTGCCGATCACCGTCGAGGCCCGGCTCACCGGAGGGCGCGACTGACATGGGACTCGACGCCGAACAACTGACGCAGGTGGCGCGCATCACGCTTGCCGCGGGCAGCCTGCGCGAAGCGGTCGACGGCGTGCGCCGGGTGATTCCCGGCCTGCGCGCCTCGACCGTCGATGCCTTCGACATGCGTGGCGAAACGCCGGCGCTGCACATCGGCAACCGCGACCTCTTCCTGATGCACACGGACGGCCATTGCTGGTCGGTGACCAGCGACCCGCTGGTCGCCGACGGCATCGTGCTGACGCAGAACCCCTGACGCCGGAGACGCGCATGGACAGCGACTGGATTCCACTTTCGATTGCCGATCTCGGCGCACGCGAAGCGCAGCTGGTGGCGCAGGTCATGGGCTCGGGCCGGCTGTCCGGCGGTCCGATGGTCGAGGCCTTCGAGTCCGTATTCGCCGACCTGCACGCGCGCAAGTACGCGGTGGCCGTGTCGAGCGGCATGATGGGCGCCTGGCTGGCGCTGCGCGCGCTCGGCATCGGCCCCGGCGACGAGGTGATCGCCAGCGCCTACAGCTGGCATCACGTGGCCAATGCCATCGTGCATGCCGGCGCAACACCGGTGCTGGCCGACATCGACTACTGGTCGGGTGCCGTCGCACCGCAGGCCGTGGCCGACGCCATCACACCGCGCACGCGCGCCATCCTCGCCAACAACTGCAATGGTCATCCGGCGGCGTGGGCCGAACTGCGCGCACTGGTCGACCGGCACGGCGTCGCGCTGATCGAGGATTCGACCGAAGCCATCGGCTCACGCTACATGGGCAAGCTGGTCGGCACCTTCGGCGACATGTCCATCTTCGACTTTTCGCAGCCGCTGGCGCTCAACTGCGGCGAAGGCGGCATGGTGCTGACCGACGATGCGAAGCTCGCCAGCGAACTGCGCTACCTGCGATCGCATGCGCTGGCCGACCGCAATTCGGTGTCGGTCGGCAGCCGCGTGCCCCTGGCGGCCAACATGAGCGACATCGCCGCCGCCATCGGCATCGCGCAGGCCGAACGCATCGATGAAATCCACGCCCGTCGCAAGCAGGTCGAGGTCTGGTACCACCAGCAGATGCAGACCTTCGAAGGCATCAAGCCGCCCTATCTGGCGCAGGACGTCGACGAGGTGCACTGGATGCTCTACGTCGTGCACCTCGGCAAACGCTTCACGCTGAGCGCGCGCGCGCAGCTGGTCGAGGACCTCGACACCGAAGCGATCGAGGTGGCCGCCTACTGCCGGCCGCTGCACCACCAGTTCCACTACCAGCAGTACGGCTACAAACGCGGCCAGCTGAAGAACACCGACCGCATCGGCGACCGCTCGCTGGCGCTGCCCTTCCACGGCTTCATCGAAGAGGACGAAGTGCGCTTCGTGGTGAAGACGCTGAAGGACGCGGCGACCAATGTCGGCGCCGGCGCCGCCATCTACTGAACCCGACGCATCGCTCAAGGACCCATCATGACCCGCACTCTCACCGACCTGCCCGCCGAACTCGAACAGGGCCTGCGCGCAGGCCGCATCGTGCCCTATCTGGGCCAGCACGTGCTGTCGCTGGTGCCCGACTACGCGGTGCCGGGCTCGCCCGAAGCACTGGTCGCGCTGCTCACGGCAAAGGTGTCGGTGCCGCACAAGATCCGCGGCCGGCTGACCCAGGCGGCGCAGTTCATCGAGAACTTCAAGCACCGCAAGACGCTGGTCGACCAGATGAATACGGCATTCGCCGCGGCGCCGCACTACTCGGCCATGCACAGCTGGCTGGCTTCGCTCGGCGTACCGCTGATCGTCGACACCTGGTACGACGAAGCGATGGCGGCGGCGCTGCAGGCGGCTGGCGTCAAGTGGGGCGAGGTGCAGGGTCTGTCGCAGTCCGAACACTTCGGCACCTGGACCGGCTGGTACGACAGCGACGGCAATCCGGTGCCCGACCGCACGCCGGACTGGCAGACCATCCTGTACAAGCCGATCGGCAGCAGCAACCCGGCCGGCAACTACCTGGTGTCGGATTCCGACTATGTCGAGGTGCTGACGGAGATCGACATCCAGACACCGATCCCGGCCGAAATCCAGGCGCTGCGCACCGGCCGCCACTTCCTGTTCATCGGCTGCCGCTTCAACGACCAGCTCACGCGTACCTTCGCACGCCAGATCATGAAGCGTTCGAGCGACACGCACTGGGCGCTGCTGTCCGAGGAGCCGACGCGCATGGAAGCGAAATTCCTGGCCGAACAGAACATCACCCGCATCGATATGTCGCTGGCTGAATTTGCGACCCGCATGGCACCGCTCAGCGAAGCCGCCTGACTTTCCACCCCCTCACAGAAACGGAGAAACACACCATGGCCACCCTCACCATCATGCCGTCCGGACGCACCAGTGAAGTCGCCGCCGGCACCACGCTGCTGGCCGCCATCCTGGCCGCCGGCGAAAAGCTGGTCAGCAAGTGCGACGGCGAAGCGAAATGCGGCGAATGCCACGTCGCCATCAATGAAGGACGCAAGAGCCTGTCGAAGATCCAGCGCGCCGAAAACGCGAAGCTCGACGAAATCGTCGGCGTCAGTTCCAAGTCACGTCTGGCCTGTCAGGCCCAGATGGGCGAAGAGAACGTGACGGTGGAAATCCTCAGCTTCGTCTGAACCTCTCAAGAACCGATTACAGGAAGAACACCATGAGCTATGACCTCATCAAGGCCGAACGCGGCCTGTGCCTGGGCAACCGCACCGGCCTGGCCGGCAAGTGCAACGGCCAGACCTTCCGCTGCGAGTGCGGCCAGGTCGGCTGCCGCCAGACCTACGACGATGCCTGTACCGGCCAGGCCTTTTCGGCTGCATGGCGCTGCGTGAAGTGCGGCGCCGTCGGCAAGGTCGAAGCGCTGAACTTCGAGAACCGCATCGGCGCCTGAGCCTTGGCCGATACCCTGTTCGGTGCGGCATCGCTGGCCATCCTCGAAGAGGCCTGCGGCGACGTGCTCATCCTCGGCGAAGGGCTCGCACGCGACGACTTCGAGCGCTCGCGCCTGACCCGTAATGCGCTGTGCGGGCGCTTGAAGGTCATCGCCGACTGCCTGCACGGGCTGCCCGCCGAGGCGCGCAACCGGATGCCCGAACTGGGCTGGGATGGCTGGGACGTCACGCGCCGGGTGCTGGATGGCGCGCCCGATCAAGACGGCACGCTGTGGTTCGCCGCCAGTTCGCTCGCCCCGGCCACGCTGATGTGGCTGCGCGTGTACCGCGAAGAGCAGCCCGCGCTGTTCGCGTTCACCGCGTGCACCGATTGACGGCACGTCGGGCGCAGGCCGGGTGTTGGGCATCGCTGCGCTCACCCCAACCTACGAACCGGCGCGTTGCCGGCGTGCGGCACCCGGTGCGGCCTCCACCCCGACAACATCCGCCCGACACGTAGGTTGGGGTGAGCGCAGCGATGCCCAACAATCCCGAACGTCAGAAATGCATCCACTGCGGTTCATCGTCACCAATGGTGATGCAGGCGCTCACCAGCCGGCCATCGTCGCCATAGGCATACACATGGCTCATTTCGACTTCGCCGTAAACCCGCTTCTCGCAACGCAACATGCGCCCGGCGTCATCGTAGGTCGCGACGAAATAGGTGTTGCGGTTGCTCAGCGCGTCGGCTGCCAGTTCTTCGGCGAACTGAAGAGGCAGCTTCACACCGCGATAGGTCAGGAAGTAGCGTTGCTGCGTGGTCGTGGCATTCATGTCGCGTGGTCTCGATTGTCGTGAAAGGAAAAGGGGCACCGCCGTGAATGTCGGACAACTGATGGAGAAACTGCGCGCATTGCCGCCGGAGGCGGCGGTACTGCTCGAGGGCGACGAAGGGTACTCGCCGCTGGGTGGTATCGACGTGCAGCACAACGACAACGGCCTGCCGGATGAGGTGGTGCTGCAGCCGGACATGACACCGGATTGAGCGGGCGGTACTTCTTTTGAGGGGGATTGTTGGGCATCGCTTCGCTCACCCCAACCTACGAAATGCGCCGAGCTGTAATTGTAGGTTGGGGTGAGCGCAGCGATGCCCAACAGCGGCGGTCGAACCTGGCCGCCCCGGTCACGGTGCCGCACAACCGCCTTCGCTCATGCCGGCGGCACAACCTTCCGACTGCGCGCGGGAGCGCTGCGCCGCGTGACGGTCGAGGCCGATCCAGGCGTCGACGACCGCTGGATCGAAGCCGACCTTGCGTTCGTCGCCAACCTGCAGCAGCGGCCGGCGGATCAGCAGCGGTTCGGCCAGCAACAACGCGAGCGCGGTGTCGCGATCGACGTCTTCCGGCACGACTTCGCCCGACTTCACGCGCGGGGCGGCGCGGTTGAACCAGTCGACGACAGGCAGCGGAGCGAGCCATGCGAGCAGGGCATCGGCCGTCCAAGGCTCGGCCAGCAGGCTGCGCACGTCCAGCGTATGGCCGGCGTCGAGCAGCCACTGCTTCTGCTTCGCGTTGCCGCCGCAGCCGGGCTTTTCGAAGAAAACAATGTGACTCATGGTTGTGCACGCGCCCGGCGCTGCCGCCGGGCGCCGCCGCGTCAGACCGGGCGGTTCTCGTACAGGTTGCGGATCGGGCCCATCAGCTTCAGGCCTTCTTCGAACGTGATTTCCGGAAACTTGCCGGTGAACTTGAGTGCGGCATCGGCCACGGCATCCACCTTGCCGGCGGTGTCGAACTTCTTCAGTTCGGTCTTTTCCAGATACAGCAGTTCGAGCAGCTCGTTGTACACCGTGGCTTCGTCGATCGGCAGGATGTAGAAGGTCGCGCCGCCGTACTGCACCTGGTACTTCTTCGACAGGTCGATGTTGTCGCAGAACAGGAAGTACTTGCCGGTCGGCGACAGCGCCTCGCCGAGCACGTCGGCCAGCAGCTTCAGGTATTCGAACGACAGCAGGAAGCCGGTCAGGAAGGGAATCTGCTGCTCGCCTTCGTGCGCGGCGGCGATCACCTGGTCCATGCTGATTTCGGGCGGGCGCGCCTCGTCGGCGAACTGCTGGGCGAACTTCAGCGCGATGTCGCCACGGAAGCCGACGCGATCCGCCTTGTGGGTCGGCCCCTTGAAGACGGCGTTGAGCATCCGCTTCTCGTTTTCCAGCGTGGCAAATGCGGAGCTAGCTATGGTGATGCTCATGGTGGTTCCCCTGATCATTGCGGATGAAATCCGCGGTCTTGAAAAAAGCCTGCTCAAGCTGCTGCCGCAACGCGGCGTCGGTCACTACTTCCTGCAGCGCCTGTCGCATGCAGTCCATCCACGCATCCCGTTCGGCGGCGCCGATCGGGAATGCCAGGTGTTTGCGGCGCAGCCGCGGATGGCCCCGCTCGGTCGAATAGCGCTGCGGACCGCCGGTCCACTCGACCAGATAGTTCACCAGTATCTGGCGCACAGACCGCAGGTCGGCCGGGTGCATCGCGCGAATGCCGGCCGCCGCCGGCTGCGTACTCATGTGGTGATAGAAGCGCTCCACCAGACGTTCGATCGCAGCTTCGCCACCGATGCGCTCAAAGTGGGGATTGCCGCCGGCAGAAGCTGAACTGACGGAGGGGGCGACAGGCTTGTCTGCAGGCGGGCGGGTTTCCATGGCATCGGTTACGCAGGTGAGTGCAGGCATAGAGCAAGCGCCGTACCCGCTCGCCGCCGGGCGCGCCCAATGCCCGCCTGCAGGCCGTTTGCAGCATTCACGACAGACCTTGCGCCGACCCGGCCATTCCGCACAGCGCTGCGTCGAATGTCGCGTTTGTCACATCCGTCCGTTCATTCGCCAGACCACCGATCGACGCCACGAAATGGCGTGTGCGATGGCTTTGGTCGATGTTGAACGCGAGTGGCACGGCAGTTGCTGAAGTGACCTCGCACCGACCATGACTCGCCGCAGTGGCAACCACGAAGACCAATAAAGGCACGAGGGGCTGCATCCGGTGGCACGGTAAGCGCCAAAGACCAAACGGTCGGCGGCATCCAACTGTTCATCGACTCAGGAGTGACATCGAAATGGCAAAACTTCGGCAAATCGCCTTCTATGGCAAGGGTGGCATCGGTAAATCGACCACTTCGCAAAACACACTGGCCGCGCTGTCGGATCTGGGCCAGAAAATCCTCATCGTCGGCTGCGACCCCAAGGCCGACTCGACCCGCCTGATCCTGCACGCCAAGGCACAGGACACCATCCTGTCGCTGGCCGCTGAAGCCGGCTCGGTGGAAGACCTCGAGCTCGAGGACGTCATGAAGATCGGCTACAAGGACATCCGCTGCGTCGAGTCCGGTGGCCCGGAACCCGGCGTCGGCTGCGCCGGCCGTGGTGTCATCACCTCGATCAACTTCCTCGAGGAAAACGGTGCCTATGACGGCGTCGACTACGTCAGCTACGACGTGCTGGGCGACGTGGTGTGCGGCGGCTTCGCCATGCCGATCCGCGAAAACAAGGCGCAGGAAATCTACATCGTGATGTCGGGCGAAATGATGGCCATGTACGCGGCCAACAACATTTCCAAGGGCATTCTGAAGTACGCCAATTCGGGCGGCGTGCGCCTCGGCGGCCTGGTGTGCAACGAGCGCCAGACCGACAAGGAACTCGAACTGGCGGAATCGCTGGCCAAGATGCTCGGATCGCGTCTGATCCACTTCGTACCGCGCGACAACATCGTGCAGCACGCCGAACTGCGTCGCATGACGGTGCTCGAGTACGCACCGGATTCGAAGCAGGCGGGCGAGTACCGCACGCTGGCCGAGAAGATCCACGCCAACGCCGGCAACGGCACGATCCCGACGCCGATCACGATGGACCAGCTCGAAGACCTGCTGATGGAGCACGGCATCATGAAGCAGATCGACGAGTCGCAGGTCGGCAAGAAGGCAACCGAAGTCGCCTGAGAAACCGAGAGTCGAGGGTCGGGAGCCGCGGGTCGCAAAGCCCGCAGGCTCCCGGCCTCCGCCGGCGACCCCACGGTTCTCCTCCCTCCGCTCTCGATACGTACAGGAGTACTCAAATGAGCATGACGATTGACGAAAAGAAGGCCCAGAACGCAGCTCTCATCGAAGAGGTGCTGAAGGCCTACCCGGAAAAGACCGCCAAGAAGCGGGCCAAGCACCTCAATGTTCACGAGGAAGGCAAGCCCGACTGCGGCGTCAAGTCGAACATCAAGTCGCTGCCCGGCGTGATGACCATCCGCGGCTGCGCCTACGCCGGTTCCAAGGGCGTGGTGTGGGGTCCGATCAAGGACATGATCCACATTTCGCACGGCCCGGTCGGCTGTGGCCAGTATTCGTGGGCGGCGCGACGCAATTACTACATCGGCGTGACCGGTGTGGACACCTTCGTGACGATGCAATTCACCTCCGACTTCCAGGAGAAGGACATCGTCTTCGGCGGCGACAAGAAGCTGGAAGTCATCATGGATGAAATCCAGGACCTGTTCCCGCTGAACAAGGGCATCACCGTGCAGTCCGAGTGCCCGATCGGCCTGATCGGCGACGACATCGAAGCGGTGTCGAAGAAGAAGTCGAAGCAGTACGACGGCCACACCATCGTGCCGGTGCGCTGCGAGGGCTTCCGCGGCGTGAGCCAGTCGCTCGGTCACCACATCGCCAATGACGCGATCCGCGACTGGGTGTTCGACAAGACCGAAGACAAGCGCCCCGACTTCGTGTCGACGCCGTACGACGTGGCCATCATCGGCGACTACAACATCGGTGGCGACGCCTGGTCGAGTCGCATCCTGCTGGAAGAGATGGGCCTGCGCGTGATCGCCCAGTGGTCGGGCGACGGCACCATCGCCGAGCTGGAGAACACCCCGAAAGCCAAGCTCAACGTGCTGCACTGCTACCGCTCGATGAACTACATCAGCCGGCACATGGAAGAGAAGTACGGAGTGCCCTGGGTCGAGTACAACTTCTTCGGCCCGACCAAGATCGAAGAGTCGCTGCGCGAGATCGCTGCGCACTTCGACGACACGATCAAGGCCAACGCCGAAAAGGTGATCGCCAAGTACAAGCCGCTGATGCAGGCCGTCATCGACAAGTACCGTCCGCGTCTCGAAGGCAAGAAGGTGATGCTGTTCGTCGGCGGCCTGCGCCCGCGTCACGTCATCGGCGCCTACGAAGATCTGGGCATGGAAGTGGTCGGAACCGGCTATGAATTCGGCCACAACGACGACTACCAGCGCACCACGCACTACGTGAAGGACGGCACGCTGATCTATGACGACGTGACCGGTCACGAGTTCGAGAAGTTCGTCGAGAAGGTGAAGCCTGACCTGGTGGGTTCCGGCATCAAGGAAAAGTACGTGTTCCAGAAGATGGGCGTGCCTTTCCGCCAGATGCACAGCTGGGACTACTCCGGTCCGTATCACGGCTACGACGGCTTTGCCATCTTTGCCCGCGACATGGACATGGCGATCAGCTCGCCCATCTGGGGCCTGTCGAAGACGCCCTGGAAGAAGTAAGCACGAAGCAAAACGTAGGGTGGGTTGAGGGCACCGAAACCCACCACGAACGACCCGCGTGTCGACGGGCCGGGTGGCTTGATGCTGCCGGCCCACCCTACATCAAGGAGCTATCAACCATGCCTCAATCAGCCGACAAGATTCTCGACCACGAACTGCTCTTCCGCGAGCCCGAGTACCAGAAGATGCTCGCGGACAAGAAGTCCGAATTCGAGTTCAACCATGCCGACAGCAAGATCCAGGAAATCGTCGAATGGACGAAGACCGAGGATTACAAGCAGAAGAACTTCGCCCGCGAAGCGCTCACCGTCAATCCGGCCAAGGCCTGCCAGCCGCTGGGCGCGGTCTACGTCGCCAACGGCTTCGCCAAGACCCTGTCGTTCGTGCACGGCTCGCAGGGCTGTGTTGCCTACTACCGTTCGCACTTCTCGCGCCACTTCAAGGAACCGACTTCGTGCGTGTCCTCGTCGATGACCGAAGACGCGGCCGTGTTCGGCGGTCTGAACAACATGATCGACGGTCTGGCCAACACGCTGAACCTGTACAAGCCGGAAATGATCGCGGTATCGACCACCTGCATGGCGGAAGTCATCGGTGACGACCTGAACGCCTTCATCAAGACGTCGAAGGAAAAAGGCAGCGTGCCGGCCGACTTCGACGTGCCGTTCGCCCACACCCCGGCTTTCGTCGGCAGCCACATCACCGGCTACGACAATGCGCTGCTGGGCATCCTGCGCCACTTCTGGGACGGCAAGGCGGACACCGCACCGAAGCTCGATCGCGTACCGGACGAGTCGATCAACTTCATCTTCGGCTTCGATGGTTTCGTTGTCGGCAACATGAAGGAAATGAAGCGCATCCTCGGTCTGTTCGGCATCGACTACAACATCCTGTGCGATCCGTCGGAAGTGTGGAACACACCGACCGACGGCGAGTTCCGGATGTACGAGGGCGGCACCACCAAGGCCACCGTCGAACGCGCGCTGAACGCCAAGGCAACCATCATCTTCCAGGGCTACTGCTGCGAGAAGACCAGCAAGTTCATCGCCGAACACGGCCAGGAAGTCGTCGTGCTGCACAGCCCGATCGGCGTCGCCGGCACCGACAAGTTCCTGATGGAACTGTCGCGCATCACCGGCAAGCCGATCCCGGCCGAACTCGAGCTGGAGCGCGGCCAGCTGGTCGACGCGATGGCCGACAGCCAGGCCCACCTGCACGGCAAGCGCTATGCCATGTACGGTGACCCGGACATGATGATCGGCCTGACCGAGTTCCTGCTGGAGCTCGGGGCGGAGCCGGCACACATCCTGGCCACCAACGGTGAAAAGGAGTGGGCGAAGAAGGTTCAGGAAGTGCTTGATGCGTCGCCCTACGGTGCCGGCTGCAAGGTGTATCCGAAGCGCGACCTGTGGCATATGCGTTCGCTGCTCTACACCGAGCCGGTCGATTTCCTGATCGGCAACACCTACGGCAAGTACCTGGAGCGCGACACCGGCACCCCGCTGATCCGCATGGTGTTCCCGATCTTCGATCGCCACCACTACCACCGTTACCCGATCTGGGGTTACGAGGGCGGCCTGCGCGTTCTGGTCATGCTGCTGGACGAGTTCTTCGAGTCCATCGATGTGAACACCATCGTTCCGGGCAAGACCGACTACTCGTACGACATCATCCGCTGAGCACCGGCACCGGGGGCAACCCCGGTCCGCTCAGAACAGTCCGGACGGGCTGCCCGGGAAACCGGGCAGCCCGTTTTTGCATCACGACGAAGCCACGGCCGGTGTTGGGCATCGCCTTCGGCTCACCCCAACCTACGGGGGCGGCGTGGGACCTCCGGGCGGCGATGTGGTGTTGGGCATCGCCTTCGGCTCACCCCAACCTACGGGGCGGGGTGGGAACTCTGGATGACGATGTGGCGTTGGGCATCGCCTGCGGCTCACCCCAACCTACGGGGGCGGGGTGGGAACTCTGGATGACGGTGTGGCGTTGGGCATCGCCTGCGGCTCACCCCAACCTACGGAGGCGGGGTGGGGAACTCCGTGATTTTCCGTAGGTTGGGGTGAGCGCAGCGATGCCCAACATCGAAATGTGACCCCGCGTGACTCCTCGCCTCATTCTCCGAACCGACCTTCGATCGGCGGACCGTCACCGCCCCAGTCGGCGGGCAGAATGCCCCGTTCGACGTAGCGGTGGAAGGACGAATGCGGCCAGTCGGCGACGCGTTCGACCAGTCCGTGTTTCACCGGATTGAAGTGGATGTAATCGACGTGGCGTGCGAAATCGTCGTCATCACGAATGAGGTGCTCCCAGTATCGCCGCTGCCAAACGCCACGCTCACCCTTCCTGAGGCGGCTGGCGTCCATCTTTTCGTCGCGCGGCAGTGCACGCGAGAAGGCCGCCTTGACCAGCATCCAGCGCGTTGCGTAGTCGGCATCGCCGGCCGGGAGCGTCCACAACATGTGCAGATGGTCCGTAAGGATGACCGCCGCATCGATGTGGAAGGGGTGATGCAACGCCGTGACGCGAACAGCCTCGCGCAGCGACCCGATGTGGCGAAGCAGCAGACCGGATGACCGGTCGGCCAATACGAGCGTAAAGAAGAAGGTCGCGCCAGGGGCGGACGAACGACGGTAGCGCATCCGTCGATGATAAATGCATCGAACGTGCATGGGGCTCGGGATGTTGGGCATCGCTGCGCTCACCCCAACCTACGGAGGCGGTACGGCGAAATCTGAATGACATTGTGGCGTTGGGCATCGCCTTCGGCTCACCCCAACCTACGAGACACCGCGTAGGTTGGGGTGAGCGCAGCGATGCCCAACAATCGGCCGCGATCAGAGCGGCAGGCCGAAGTCCGGGGCGATCTGCTTGAGCCAGGCGTCGAGGCGCTCGGCGGTGAGGTCGGGCTGGATGTCCTGGTCGATGGCCAGACCGACGAACTTGCCATCGATGATCGATTGCGACACGTCGAACTTGTAGCCGTCGGTCGGCCAGGCGCCGACGATCTTCGCGCCGGCGCCCTTGAAGAAGTCGTACAGCAGGATCAGGCCGTCGACGAATTCGTGCGCGTAGGTGTCCTGGTCGCCGAGGCCGTACAGCGCCACCGTCTTGCCGGCGAAGCTGGTGCCCTTGAGTTTGTCGAGTGCTTCGGCCCAGCTTTCGTCGTCGCACTCGGCTTCCAGCCCGGGCAGCAGGCCGTCGCCCAGCGTCGGCGTGCCGAGGATCAGGAAGTCGTAGGCGGCGAGGTCGGCCGGCGTCGCCTTGTTGATGTTGACCGGTTCGGCCATCGTGTCGTCGTCGAAGCGCTTCTTGATCTGCTTGGCGATCTTGCGTGTGCTGCCGCTGTTGGTGCCGAAGAAAAGTCCGATGCGTGCCATGGTGGTTTCCATTCAGATGAGGTGGGTCAGGAAGCGGTTCCGGTTTCGTGCGCCTGGTCCATGCCGCGGAAGATCGCGCAGCGCTTGAACACGTCGAGCGTGGGCAGGCAGGCCTTGTGCTGGCAGTACTTGGCGGCCAGCTTCGCCAGTCCCTTGATGTCGCGTCCGGTGGCGGCGGGGAACAGAACGGTGAGTTGTTCGATCAGCGCGTCGTCGATGTCGAGCGCGAACTGCGCCGCCATGACCTGCCAGATGCGCGCGCGCGCCGCCTGGTCGGGTGGCATGTACTTGATCAGCGCGATGCAGCGCGACACGATGGCTTCGTCGATGTCGTCGACGCGGTTGGTGGTCAGGAACAGCAGGCCGTTGAAGTATTCGAGCACGCGCAGGAAGACGCCGACCACGGCGTTCATCGTGATGTTGTCGTCGCGCCGCTTGATGTAGACATCGGCCTCGTCGATCAGCATCACCGCGCCCCAGCGCTGGGCGCGCGTGAGCACGTCCTTCAGCGCGGTTTCCATCTGCGCCACGTTCAGCCCGAGCTGGCCCGAGTGCACGCGGTACAGCGGACGGCGGATGATTTCCGAATACACCTCGGCGGTCAGCGTCTTGCCGACGCCGGCCGGACCGGCGCACAGCACGGTGGTGCCGCCCGACTTGCCGGCGATGATGTCGTCCATCAGCACGTCCATTTCGGCGGTCAGGATGTCGATCAGGTCGGTCTGTTCCGGCGGCAGCACCAGCTTCTGCTTCAGCGCAGGCTGATAGGCGTACGGCGAGATGTCTTCGACGTGCACCCACAGGTAGTGATGCAGGTCGAGGTGGAACATCAGGATGTAGGGGTGCACCGGCAGTTGCGAGAACAGCCCTTCAGGCATGGCGTCGCGCGAGGCACCGACCTCTTCTTCGGCGTCGTAGCGGTTGCTCTTCGCCGCCTTGCGCAGATACGGGCCGAGAATGTCGCCCGGCGCGTCGAGCAGCAGCGTGCGCGCCGGCAGGATGCCTTCGTCGTTGACCAGGCGCGCTGCACCGCCACTGGCCGACAGCACGACGATGTCCTTGCGCGTCCAGTCGGTGTCGCGGTGGCTGGCAGCCGGATCTTCGGCGTGGAAGCCGGTGCCGGTACCGGAAAACTGTTCGCCGTAGCGGCCGCGCCAGTCGAAGTAGCGGCCGATGGTGTCGTCGTACGCGGCGATCAGTTCCGGCGTCTCTTTCAGGAAACCCTTGGCGGCCAGTATCTCGCCCACGGTGCGGTCGACCACGTCGGCACCGTAGATGCGGATGACGGCGGTTGCCAGCGTGGCCTTCACGTTGGCCTTCAGCTCGATGAACACCTTGCCGGTTTCGTCGTTGCCGGCCGGCGTGTAATCGAGCCGGCTGACCACCCAGGGCAGCGGCCGCGTCATCAGATTGGCGGTGGACAGCCAGCCGCGGATGGCATCTGTCGCGAGATGACGCGCCAGTGCCGGCACCAGCGATTCGAGGTCGCCGGCAGCAAAGCGGCGACCGTCGCCCTCCAGCGCGCGCTGCAGCGTCGCCAGATGCGCAGCGCGCGCCTGCATGGCCGGCCCCGCCTCACTGTAGAGCTTGCCGAGAAAGCGCAGCGCATCGACCGACAGCCGCGACACCGGCACTTCGACCCGGTTGCCGAAGCGCAGCTGTTCGCGCAGCGTCGCCAGATCCGGGAAGGCGTCGATCATGCTCTCGACGTGCGGCGCATCGATCAGGACTTTCATCGCCGGGCGCTCAGCGCAGCACGACCGGAATTTCGAGTGGCGTGCGACGGCCCAGCTGGGTGTCGACCTTGCGCCGCACGGTTTCCACCTTGAGCGGCCGCAGCAAGGTGCTTTCCGCACCCAGTGCCAGCGCCGCCCTGACGTCTTCGTCGTCGGCATCGCTGCACACGACGAGCATCTTCACGCCGCCCAGCCCTTGCTTCAGGCGCGTCACCACGTCAACGCCTTCGCTCGCCAGCACGCCGGCACCGAGCAGCAGCAGGTCGGGCGGCGCGCTGCGGCCCTTGGCCAGCGCCTCGGCGCTGTCGGCCAGCACATGGGTTTCCATTTCGTCTGCCAGCATGAACTGCAGCGCCATGCTGACGACGTCGTCGTTGTCGACCACGAATACGCGCTTGTTTTCCACCGCGCGCTGGCTGTCTACGCCGATCTGCATGATGCCTGCCTCCGTGTCGATAGGTGTCTGCCGACCACTGAGCAAGCTTCGTTCCCGTTGCGGCACGCCTCCTGCTTCGACACCCCTGTGTGCAATCCATCCTGACGGGAGAAGCGAAATGACGATCCATGTGAAGACGACGGAAGACGGCCGCAAGGTCGAAGTGATCGACGATGCCGTATGCCTGGACGGCCGGCCGGAAGCCACGAAGCTGGTGCCGCTGATCGAGCACCCGAACCGCCAGGCCATCCTGCGGGCCATGCCGCAGGCCACGCACATGGCCGGGCGCATCGCGCTGACCCTGCCCGAATCGGCCATCGCGCAGGACGCGCTCAACGCGGCCAGCCGCGACTTCGACGCCAGCCCGGGCGGCATCGCACGGCGCCTGCAGGCGGCCATTTATCAGAAGGCAAAAATGGACGGCATCGAGTGATGCCACCGGCGCGACACCTGCCAAACCCGACAAAGCCTTGTCGCAAACCACTCACGGTTTGTCGGACTGAAGGGCGTCGTGCCGCTACTGCACTGATTCGATGGCCGCTTTGTGCGCTGCAGCGGCTTGGCATCATTCCTGCTCAAGTGGCTGCAGGGCCGTCGCCTGCGACGGATGCCATGACCGAATGGGAGGTGTGCAATGGATGCCCGTGTATCCGCCAAGATCCAGGACGTGTTCGAAGAACCCGCCTGCGAGCACAACCAGAACAAGTCGGCCAAGGAAAAGAAGAAGGGCTGCACCAAGCAGCTGTCGCCCGGCGCGGCCGCTGGTGGCTGTGCCTTCGACGGCGCCAAGGTCGCGCTGCAGCCCATCGTCGACGTCGCCCACCTGGTGCACGGACCGATCGCCTGTGAGGGCAACTCGTGGGACAACCGCAATTCCTCGTCCAGCACCTCGCAGCTCTACCGCACCGGCTTCACCACCGACATCAATGAACTGGACGTGATCTACGGCGGCGAGAAGCGGCTGTTCAGGTCGGTAAAGGAAATCATCGAGAAGTACGACCCGCCGGCGGTGTTCGTCTATCAGACCTGCGTCACCGCGCTGATCGGCGACGACATCGAAGCGGTATGCAAACGGGCAACCGAAAAATTCGGCAAGCCGGTGATTCCGGTGAACGCACCCGGCTTCGTCGGCCCGAAGAACCTCGGCAACAAGCTCGGCGCCGAAGCGCTGCTCGACTACGTGATCGGCACCGAAGAGCCCGACTTCGTCACACCCTACGACATCAACATCATCGGCGAGTACAACCTGGCCGGCGAACTGTGGCAGGTGAAACCGCTGCTCGACGCGCTCGGCGTGCGCATCCTTTCCTGCATTTCCGGCGACGGCCGTTACCGGGAAGTCGCCTACAGTCACCGCGCCAGGGCGGCGATGATGGTGTGCTCGAAGTCGATGATCAACATCGCGCGCAAGATGGAAGAGCGCTACGACATTCCGTTCTTCGAAGGCTCGTTCTACGGCATCGGCGACATGTCGGAAACGCTGCGTGAAATCGCCCGCCTGCTGGTCGAGAAGGGCGCGCCGGAAGAGCTGAAGGTGCGCACCGAAGCGCTGATCGCGGTCGAGGAAAAGCGCGCCTTCGAACGCATCGCCGCCTACCGCCCGCGGCTCGAAGGCAAGAAGGTGCTGCTGATCACCGGCGGCGTGAAGAGCTGGTCGGTGGTCGCCGCGCTGCAGGAAGCCGGTCTGGAAATCGTCGGCACCAGCGTCAAGAAATCGACCATGGAAGACAAGGAAAAGATCAAGGAGCTGATGGGTCAGGACGCCCACATGATCGACGACATGACGCCGCGCGAAATGTACGCGATGCTCAAGGACGCCAAGGCGGACATCATGTTGTCGGGTGGCCGCAGCCAGTTCATCGCGCTCAAGGCGAAGATGCCCTGGCTGGACATCAACCAGGAACGCCACCACGCCTACGCCGGCTACGAAGGCATGGTCGATCTGGTGCGCGAAATCGACAAGGCGCTGTACAACCCGATCTGGGAACAGGTGCGCCGGCCGGCGCCCTGGGACGTGGTCGCCGCCTGAGGATCGCGCCATGGCTACCGTCATCGATTCGAAGAAGGCCTGTACGGTCAATCCGCTGAAGATGAGCCAGCCGCTCGGGGCGTGCTACGCCTTCATGGGCCTGGACAACTGCATGCCCATGATGCACGGCTCGCAGGGCTGTACCTCGTTCGGACTGGTGCTGCTGGTGCGTCACTTCAAGGAAGCGATCCCGATGCAGACCACGGCGATGAACGAGGTGAGCACCATCCTCGGCGGCCTGGAAAACATCGAGCAGGCCATCCTCAACATCAAGAAGCGCGCCAATCCGTCGCTGATCGCCATCGCCTCGACCGGGCTCACCGAAACCAAGGGTGACGACGTCGACGGCTATCTGAACCTGATCCGCAAGAAGCACGGCGAAACGCTGGCCGGCACCGACATCGTCTACGTGTCGACGCCGGATTACGTCGGCGCCTTCGAAGACGGCTGGGGCAAGGCCGTGCTGGCCGTGGTCGATGCCTTCGCGCAGCCGTGCGAGGTGCGTGACGATCACTTGGTGAACCTGCTGCCGGGCGCCCACCTGACGCCGGCCGACATCGACGAACTGCGCGAAATGATCGAGGCCTTCGGCCTGCAGGCGCGCGTGATGCCCGACATATCGGGCTCGATGGACGGCCACATTCCGGAAAATTTCACGCCGACCACGCTCGGCGGCACCACGCCCGACGCGCTGCGCCAGCTGGGCGCGGCCAGGGCCACGCTGGCCGTCGGTGCGCGCATGGACGCCGCGGCGGCCGCGATCGAAGAACGCTGCGGCGTGCCCTACCGCGTATTCGACCGCCTGACCGGGCTGGCCGCGGTGGACGACTTCCTGCAGCACTTGTCGCAGCTGTCGGGCAGACCGGTGCCGCACAAATACCGTCGCCAGCGCAGCCAGCTGCAGGACGTGATGCTCGACGCCCACTTCTGGGTCGGCAGCAAGAACATGGCCTTCGCCGCCGAACCCGACCTGCTGTACGCGCTGACGACCACCGCCGCCGAAATGGGCGCGCATGTGGTGGCTGCGGTCACCACGACGCATTCGCGCGTGCTCGAAGGCGTGCCCTGCGCCGAAGTGCTGGTGGGCGACCTCGAAGATCTCGAAACGCGGGCGAAGGCGGGCGGCGCGCAACTGCTGATCACCCACTCGCACGGCCGCCAGGCGGCCGAACGGCTTGGCATACCGCTGCACCGTGTCGGCATTCCGATGTTCGACCGCCTGGGCGCCGCCCACATGCTGATGGTGGGCTACCGCGGCACGCGCGAACTGATCAACGGCTGGGCCAACATCTTTCTCGCCGATGAACACCAGAACACGCCGCAGGACTGGCCGCTGCCGGAAGAGAGCCGGCGCGCGGCCAGCGGCGCCGAAGCCACATCGTGCAGCACCGGCGGCTGTGGCGGCAGCAGTGCCATCCCGGCAGTCGATGTCGTACCCGATGCGGTCGGCGCCTGACGCCAACCATCGATCGAAACCATGAGGAGCAGATGATGAAAATCGCCTTCGCCACCCAGGACAAGCAGTGCGTCGACGCGCACTTCGGCTGGGCCAAACACCTCGCGGTGTACGAAATCGACCGCGACGGCTACCACTTTCTCGAAAGTTTCGACTTCGGCGGCAAGCTCGACGAAGACGGCGACGAGGACAAGCTCGCGCCCAAGCTCGAAGCGATCAAGGACGTCGCCATCGTCTATGTCGCCGCCATCGGCGGCTCGGCGGCGGCGCGCGTGGTGGCCAGCAAGATCCACCCGATCAAGGTGAATCAGCCGGAACCCATCATGGACATTCTGGACAAGTTGCAGGAAGTGCTGCGCGGTACGCCGCCGCCGTGGCTGCGCAAGGCACTGGACAAGGACGCGCGGCGCGATTTCGATTTTGAAGACGAGGTTGAACAAAATGGCTGAAACCCTGGACATCACTGCCGAAGACAGTGCGGCACTGGCAACCCCCTTCCTGAGCGAGCTGATCAAGCAGTTCCGTGCGCAGGACATGCACGGTGCGTGGGAAGGCAAGAGCGATGCACAGTTGCTCGAGCCCTACATCCTGAGTGCCGAGGCGCGCCGCGCACTGCCGCTGATGGGCGATCCGGACCCGGAAACGCTGTGGCGCATCGAACTGTTCTTCAACGCCGTCGGACTGACCATCGAACGCGAAACCAAGGTCATGGTGACGCCGATGATGAAAATGTCGCACGAGGGCTTCGGCCGCATGGTGCTGATCGCCGGTCGCCTGATCGCGGTGAACAAGCAGTTGCGCGACGCGCATCGATTCGGCTTCCCCAGCTATGCCAAGCTGGCCGAGGCGGGACAGAAGTACGTCGAAGAGGGCGTCGGCATGGTGACCCAGTACAACGAAGTTGCCAACTGGGGTTGAGGAGCGCGCCATGCCTGACATCGAAACGCTGAAAGCCGAAGTGAAGAAGCTCAACGCGCGGGCGACCCAGGCCAAGATGGATCTGCACGATCTGTCGGAAGACCTGCCGACCAACTGGGAAAAGATCCTCGACGTGGCGCAGACGGCGTACGACGCGCACCAGTCGCTGATGGCGGCGCGCAAGGATCTGGCCGCCGCGACGGCCTGAGCACGAACTGTCCTGTCCGTCGCGACGGTCCCGGCCATCGCGACACCACCCGGGGCCTGTCCGGATGCGTGACCGACATCGCGCTGCCGAACGGACCTCCTGATCGAAGGAAGCATCATGGCCACCTTTTCCGTCACGCTGCCCAGCGGCGAAATCTGGACTCCGAAATTCGTCAGCAAGCTGAACCAGGACAACTGCATCGGCTGTGCGCGCTGCGTCAAGGTGTGCGCCAACAACGTGCTGGCGCTGGCCGGCATGACCGAAGACGGTGACCTGATCGTGGTCGATCCCGAGAACGACGATGACGACGACGAGTACGAAAGAAAGGTCATGACGATCGGAACCCAGGCCAATTGCATCGGCTGTCAGGCCTGTTCGAAGGTGTGCCCGAAGAAGTGCTACACGCACGAACCGGCCGAAGTCTAGATCCGGCGACCCGACGCATCCCGGAGACCGACATGGACACTCGCACCGAATCGTTGAAAGACTGTGCCGTCTCCGGACGGCGGCCCGGCGCCGTCAGTTTCCGCAGTCTGTTGATGCGCCTCGCACGCAATCCGGAAAGCAGGCTGACGCACGCACTGGCCGGCGTGATCGGCCAGCGCTGGCGACTGCATGGCCTGCACCGTCTGCCGCTGTATGGCCTCGACACCGCGACCACGCGCCGCCTGCTGGCGCAGCACTTTCCCGGAGCGGAATGGCTGCCGGACCTGTGGCTCGACACGCCGGAAGACTTCGTCGAAGCCATCGAGATCGACGACGTGGTGACGCTGCTGGCGGATCACCGCACGCAGGCCGACGAAGACAATCTGTGGCTCTCCCACGCGGTCGCCACCGCCTGTGTCGGCGCCGATCACCTGTGGCAGGACATGGATCTGCCGGACCGCAGCATGCTGTCCGCACTCATGCATGACCATTTCACCACGCTGGCGGTGCGCAACACGCAGGACATGAAGTGGAAGAAATTCCTCTACCTGCAGCTGTGCGAACGCGCCGACATCCGCGTGTGCAAGTCGCCCAGCTGCGGCGCCTGCACCGACTACGTCGCCTGCTTCGGCCCCGAAGAGTAAGTACAGCCGAGCTCGATGCCGCCGGTGTCGGGGCATCGGTTTTGGATCGTCCCGATCTTCGGGTCGTGGCGTGTGTCTGTTGGGCATCGCTGCGCTCACCCCAACCTACGGGGTCGTGACGGGGGCGGGTGTCGGGGATCGGCTTTGGATCGTCCCGATCTATCGGGTCGTGGCGGGTGTCTGTTGGGCATCGCTGCGCTCACCCCAACCTACGGGGTCGTGACGGGGGCGGGTGTCGGGGATCGGCTTTGGATTGTCCCGATCTATCGGGTCGTGGCGTGTGTCTGTTGGGCATCGCTGCGCTCACCCCAACCTACGGGGTCGTGACGGGGGCGGGTGTCGGGGATCGGTTTTGGATCGTCCCGATCTATCGGGTCGTGGCGTGTGTCT
>NZ_JAUYNV010000006.1 GCF_030698125.1 Methyloversatilis sp. | reverse complement strand
GCCTGCGCCGTGGTGACCGGGTCACTGCTCGTTTCCTGGCCGAGGACCCAGCCTTTGTCGCTGCCCGCCAACTGGGTGCTGGTGAGATAGGCGATCGCGCCCGCCACGTCGACGCTGCCGCCCGCCTGGTTGTAGGCCTGGCGTAGATTCTCATTAGAGACAAGAATGTCTATTGAGTCATTTCAGTGACTTATCGTCATCCGTCTCACTTCAGGAAGACACGTCGTCTCACTAGAGACAAGAACAGCGCCTACTTGTCTCATTAGAGACGAGATTATCCAAAAACACTCAATTTTGCCCACCCAAATCGTTGAATTAAAACGTAATTTATGAAATTCATGTCGGGGGCGCGCCCGGCTTTGCTACACTGGAAATGAACCCGACCCGCTTTTCCTCCAGCGCGATAGCGCTCTCTCCCGTACGAACCCCTGACGGGGCTCCCATCCCGGACTTGTATTCACTGAAGGCATCTCTCCCAAACAGCGAGGAATCACTTAGCTTGCGTGCGACACGCTTAAACCGGTGTAACAAGAAATTGTCGCTGCTGGCCCGAATAGAGCTTTGCCCGGATTACGCTGTTATCGAGCCCCCCGCGAGCTACCAAAGACTGAAGCTTCCCCAAGGAGTTCACTTTGTACGTCTGCGTAAGATGCTGAAATCGCCGTATCTCGTGAGAAGTGCACGCGCGCCGAGCAATGTTGAGAAATCCGTTCTTTTCAAATAATCGGAGGTTCTCGGGATGGATCAACGCCAGCAGACTCTCAATTTTCCCGATCTTTTCCTGCAGGTGTATCAGTGCATCCGCCTCCGACCGTACGCCGAATCGTTTCCACGCGGGTTCGTGGTGGAACAAGCGGTTTCGAAAATCGCGGACGGTTGAAACCAAGTCGTGAGCATAGGAGAGGGTAGAAGCTGCATGTGAACTCGGCCAAGCACCGGCAAAGACGGTACCCAGACGGCTTGGCCAAATCAAGCTATTGCCCATAAACTCTTGGTCCAGCATGAAGCCCCATGTTGAGAATTCCGTCTTGGCCATCACTCCATGGTGGTTTGGAGCGACAGCGCCGGTCACGCCGTATCGGCTGCGCTGCTCAGCGACGAACTTCCGCGTAGCTTTGACGAAGTTGTCGCGTACCGCTTTAACCGGTTGCGGAGGAGAGACGCCTGGGGCGAAGGAACGGTACCGAAGCTTTGCTCCTGACCACCAGAAATTCCCAAGGTGCGCACGCAACGCCCGATCAACGGCGTTGCGCAAGGAGATCTCAGTTGCCCCGATGATGGGGTAGATTGCACTACTCACGTGGGCATTCCAGAGGTAAACACCCATAAGTTCGACGTCATTGGAGGGCTGGAAGACGCTCTGGTAGCTGTTGATGCGCTCGTTGCTAATTAGCTGGTCGATAAGGGTCGGGCGGTACAGAAGCGTTTTTGGCATTTTTCTCCCTGCGAATTTATCTCTTGGCCCGATGCCGGGTGCGAACCGCTACGCTTGACGAGCGCGCCTTCAAGTTTCTATACTAAGCGTAAGGTTGATGAAGGGTTCCAATGGATGAAAGTCTACGACCCTTCACTTAAGACCTAGAATACCCACCCCGGCCTTGAGCCGGGGTTTTCATTTGTGTTCCGCTCCTAGCTTTCTGGTCGCTGGGCGTAGATGCCCGCAAGATGCAAGATTTTTCAAAAACGTCCAAATTTCCACGCCCAACCCTTTGAATTAAATCATAATTTCTAAAACCGCCTTCACAAGGCTGCTTGCCTCACCTGCCCCCTTCGCCACCTCCGCTGCATTATCCACCCTCCCCACAACCTTCGCGGTCGTGGCGCCCCAGCCGATAAATGGAATCATGGCCGCGCCCGACAGGGCTGCGTTCGTGTTGTCGCCCCGTCCAAGGTAGATCAGCGCGTTGGCACCGTCGGCAAGCTCGCCGAACCCCGGCACCAGCCCCGCCACGTCGAGCACCGTCTGCGTACCGTCGAGTATCCGCGTGCCGTTCTGCGATACGTAGCTCGAAGCCGAATTCCACGCCAACGCCGCCATCAACCCATCCGGATCGTTGAACAGCACCGGATTTCCGTCCGCATAGGCATACGGGTTGATCCCGGCCGACAGTCCCAGCGGGTCACGGCTCACGAACCGGCCGATGCCGGGGTGGTAGTAGCGCGCCCGGTAGTGGATCAGCCCGGTGGCGTCCGGCTCGCGTCCCGTGTAACCGTAAGTCGGCACCGAGCCGGCCACCTGTTCCAGTTTGCCCCAGGCGTCAAAGCGCTGGAGTTAGGAACCGAGATACTTTGGAAGCACAACACGAAGCTCTTTTGCGGCTTTCAGCAAGAGACGCTCTTCTTCATCGCTCGCAGCCACGGATTCAAAAGCCGCCTCATTCTCTGTGCGTTCCTCGTTCGTGACGGTTGCCATATAACGACTATTCAGATCGGCAAGGCGCGGCGTTTTCGTTCGATCATCAATGTCGGACAGTTCGCCATTTTTGCGACTAAACACCATGACGAAAAGGGCGTCATCGCCGGGCTCATAAGACACCAAGACGGCATGAGCGGGACCAGTGAAGCTAACACGGTAAAATCGTCCACTGATGGAAGGCTCATCCATCACAAAGCCGAGTCCCTTCAAAAACGGGACGAAGGCTTCATTGGCAATTCGCAAAAAGTCCTGACCGTTCATGGGCTGATAGCACCGCTAAATTCAGGATGAAGCTTCTGATAGTTTTTCAGCATGTTCTGCTCCATCTGGTAGAAGATGCTGGGCGTTGCTCGATTCGCATCCGCTCCGATGTCGATTATCTGCCGTCCACTCCGCATTTGCTCAAGTATCCACTTCCGATTGGATTGCATCATGGAGCTTGTTACCTGATCGGCATTCATGCCCATCGATCTAAAGTCCGGCATATCGTTCAGGATTTTTGATCCGGGTATCTTGGCCGCCGCTTGTTCGACTCGCGCCATCGTTTCACCGATGATCACTGGCCCCCTTGCGGCATCGGCCGCATTATCCACCCTCCCCACAACCTTCGCCGTCGTGGCGCCCCAGCCGATAAAGGGAATCATGGCCGCGCCCGACAGGGCTGCGTTCGTGTTGTCGCCCCGTCCAAGGTAGATCAGCGCGTTGGCACCGTCGGCAAGCTCACCGAACCCCGGCACCAACCCTGCCACGTCGAGCACCGTCTGCGTACCATCGAGTATCCGCGTGCCGTTCTGCGATATGTAGCTCGAAGCCGAATTCCACGCCAACGCCGCCATCAACCCATCCGGATCATTGAACAGCACCGGATTCCCGTCCGCGTAGGCATACGGGTTGATCCCGGCCGACAGACCCAACGGGTCGCGGCTCACGAACCGGCCGATGTCGGGGTGGTAGTAGCGCGCCCGGTAGTGGATCAGCCCGGTGGCATCAGGCTCGCGTCCCGTGTATCCCCAGGTCGGCACCGAGCCGGCCGCCTGTTCCAGTTGGCCCCAGGCATCGAAGCGCTGGGCGGCTGTCGTTTGCCCGGACGTGTTCCACGCCTGAAGCTCGGTCAGCCAGACCAGGCCACTCGCGTGGGTCGCACTCGTGAACCTCACCCGCACTTCGCTGGCAACAACCGGATTGAAGCTCTTGACCGCCCGAACGCTCGCCCCGTCAGACCATGGCGCGAAGTCTGTGCCACTTCCGGCGGCGGCCTGCACCCATGCGCCTGCGCCATTGCGCGTCTCGATCACATAGGCGGCCGGCCGATAGTTGGTCACCGCCATCAGTTCCACCCGCTCCACCGCACGGGCAGCTGGCAGCGCAAGGGTCACGGCAGCGGATTGGGCCACAACCCCCACCCAGCCTTCGTTATCCGACACGACAGTCACGCCGTTGGCCAGGTCACCCACCGGGTAGGTCGCCGTCGAGTAGTTGCCCGTACCCGTCAGCGCGGCCCCGCTCTCCCGCGCCTGATTCGCCACGTCCTGCGTCTGCGCCATCGCAACGATGGAACCCACACCGTCCTGAACGTAGTACGCCACCTGCGCCTGCGGCGACTCCGCATCTCCGGTCAGGCGCATCAGCGGCTCGTCCATGCCCGCGCCGTGTGCGTAAAGCGCAATCGGCTCGGCCGACGCGCCGCCATACTCGGCCAGAATGTCCGGGCCGTCGTACTGATAGCGCGTGGTGCTGGCGCCTGCAGTCTTCCCGATCCGTCGGCCGCTGTCGTCGTAGGCGTAGGTTTCGGCGCTGCCCGCTCCCGCTCCTGCCCGGCTCGCCTGGATGAGCTGGTTCAGGCCGTTCCACGCGAGGGCGAGCACATCCGTGCCGGTGCAGTCGGTGTCCGTACCATTGGCACTGCCGCTGCAGTACTTTTTGAGGTTGCCACTGCGGTCGTACACCAGCCGACCGCTGCTCGCCCCCTGGATTTCCTTCAACTGGTGCGCGGCGTCGAACAGGTAGCTGGTGGTGTTGCTGCCTTCGGTCCGGCTCGTGCGGTTGCCGAACACGTCAAAACCGAAGCTGCGTGTCACACCATTCGTGGTTTCGGTCTTGAGCCGGTCGCGTGCGTCGAACGTGTAGCCGCGGGTAATCGCAGTCTGGTCGTGTGTCTCGGTCGAACTGTTGCGATTGCCCCAGTCATCGAACCCGAAGCGCTGTTCGAACAGCACCCGGCTGCCGGCGGCGTGCGACAGACTGGCCAGACTGCCTTCCGGGTGCCAGGCGTAGGTGCTGCGCGCGCCATCCGGCCAGGTCTTTTCTGTCAGGCGACCGGCTGGCGAGGCGCTCCCGCGAAGCGGCTTGTCAGGTCAGATTATGAAAGAGCGGTGGTGATTCAATCGGAAGGAAGCTGGCGATCCTGTTCGGGCTGTGCCTGCATTCTGAGGAGTCATATTGATCGGGGACATTTTGCTACGTCCTCTATTGTTACTTCTTCCTTCTTCTATCTACGGCCCGTTTCGTACTGCAGCCTTCCTTCGTTCTCGCGCAGTTGCAGGTAATCCGCTATAAGTGGCGCGTTTGCTTGCGTCACGCTAAGCGCAAGTAAGTTCTCTGATGACCATTCCATCAACGGGCTCATTGCCGTGATCTCATTTAGCAACTCTTGGCGGTTCACGCCGCTTTTGCCACCGAACCACACTCGGAAGGTCACTTGACCGGAGGCGCGTACAACGCGTTTGAGCACGAAGTTGGCGTCGACTTCGACCTCATCGCCGAGAGAAACATCGCGCACGAAGAAGGGTATGCAGCAGACGACAAATCGTCGCGGCGCCACCTCTTGACCCCATAACTGCTCCCACTCGTTACTCCCATCTTTCGCCCCTTGATGAGCCGCGAAGACAAAATTTGCGCGATCACGCCAGATCGGAGACGAGTGGACAGCTACATGTTCGCCTGCTTGGTATTTCATGAGATCAGTTTCCTCATTGCGACGGCGGCCATTTGCCGAAGTAACCCGGCGGCGGGTTGACGGGGAAGTCTCTCGCTCCTTTCGAGGCATTGCAATGTGGGCACGCTAGCTGGGCATTATCCAAAGTCGCATTGCCCCCTCGGGCCTTTGGTATCGCATGATCGACCTGCGTCGCCACACCTTCGCGGACGCAAAAAACGCAGACCTTTAACGGATTTTCCGCGTTAGCAGCGTCCTTGATTGCCTGAGGAAACGCTTTACCCGCTGTCACGCCTCCTGCAGAGCCTGCTTTGATAGAAGGAATTGCAGTGTCAACCGCATTATCCACCCTCCCCACAACCTTCGCCGTCGTGGCGCCCCAGCCGATAAAGGGAATCATGGCCGCGCCCGACAGGGCTGCATTCGTGTTGTCGCCCCGTCCAAGGTAGATCAGCGCGTTGGCACCGTCGGCAAGCTCGCCGAAGCCCGGCACCAGCCCTGCCACGTCGAGCACCGTCTGCGTACCGTCGAGTAGCCGCGTGCCGTTCTGCGACACGTAGCTCGAAGCCGAATTCCACGCCAACGCCGCCATCAACCCATCCGGATCATTGAACAGCACGGGATTCCCGTCAGCGTACGCATACGGGTTGATCCCGGCCGCGAGACCCAGCGGGTCACGGCTCACAAACCGGCCGATGTCGGGGTGGTAGTAACGCGCCCTGTAGTGGATCAGCCCGGTGGCGTCAGGCTCGCGTCCCGTGTAGCCCCAGGTCGGCACCGCGCCCGCCGCCTGTTCCAGTTTGCCCCAGGCATCGAAGCGCTGGGCGGCCGTCGTTTGCCCGGACGTGTTCCACGCCTGAAGCTCGGTCAGCCAGACCAGGCCACTCGCGTGGGTCGCGCTCGTGAATCTCACGCGCACTTCGCTGGCAACGACCGGATTGAAGCTCTTGACCGCCCGAACGCTCGCCCCGTCAGACCATGGCGCGAAGTCTGTGCCACTTCCGGCGGCGGCCTGCATCCAGGCGCCTGCGCCATTGCGGGTCTCGATCACATAGGCGGCCGGCCGATAGTTGGTCACCGCCATCAGTTCCACCCGTTCCACCGCACGGGTAGCTGGCAGCGCAAGGGTCACCGCAGCAGATTGGGCCACAACCCCCACCCAGCCCTCGTTATCCGACACGACAGTCACGCCGTTGGCCAGGTCGCCCACCGGGTAGTTCGCCGTCGAGAAGCTGCCGGTGGCCGACAGCACGGCCCCGGGTTCCCGCGCCTGATTCGCCACGTCCTGCGTCTGCGCCACTGCAACGATGGAACCCACACCGTCCTGAACGTAGTACGCCACCTGCGCCTGCGGCGACTCCGCATCTCCGGTCAGGCGCATCAGCGGCTCATCCATGCCCGCGCCGTGTGCGTAAAGCGCAATCGGCTCGGCCGACGCGCCGCCATACTCGGCCAGAATGTCCGGGCCGTCGTACTGATAGCGCGTGGTGCTGGCGCCCGCTGTCTTCCCGATCCGCCGGCCGCTGTCGTCGTAGGCGTAGGTTTCGGAACTACCTGCTCTAGTGGCTTGGATGAGCTGGTTCAGGCCGTTCCAGGCCAGGGCCAGCACATCCGTGCCCGCGCAGTCAGTGTCCGTACCACTGGCACTGCCACTGCAATACTTCTTCACGTTGCCGCTGCGGTCGTAGACCAGCCGGCCACTGCTCGCGCCCTGGATTTCCTTCAACTGGTGCGCGGCGTCGAACAGGTAGCTTGTCGTGCTGCTGCCTTCGGTCCGGCTCGTGCGGTTGCCGAACACGTCAAAACCGAAGCTGCGTGCCACGCCGCCCGTGGTTTCGGTCTTGAGCCGGTCGCGCGCATCGAACGTGTAGCCGCGGGTAATCGCAGTCTGGTCGTGTGTCTCGGTCGAACTGTTGCGATTGCCCCAGTCATCGAACCCGAAGCTCTGTTCGAACAGCACCCGGCTGCCGGCCGAGTGCGACAGACTGGCCAGACTGCCTTCCGGGTGCCAGGCGTAGGTGCTGCGCGCGCCATCCGGCCAGGTCTTTTCTGTCAGGCGGCCGGTCGCATCGAGGGACATGGCGACGGTCTGCCCGTTCGGGGCCGTGATGCCGGTCAGCCGGCCCGTGCCGTCGTACTGGAAGCGCCACAGCGCGGCCTCAGTGCCTGCGCCTGCGCCGGCTCCCAGCGATATGCTCGACAGCCGCCCGCCCGGTGTCCAGCCGTACTGAATGGCGCGGCCCACCCGGCTGTCGGTGACGGATTCGAGCCGGTGAGCGACATCGAAGGTGTAGTCGTAGGCAACCAGCGTTGCACCGCTGCCGTCTTTGGTTTCGGCGCGCGTCACCTGGCCCAGCGGATTGCGTGTCCAGCTTGCCGTCTGGCCCGCCGCCCCACTGCCGGGCACCGCGCGCGATTTGAGCAGGCCGCGCAGCGAGGGGTCGTAGCCATAGGTGGTCCAGGCGCCCGTTGTGGCCTGCTCGGGTGTCTGGCTCGATTCCAGATTACCGTAGTAGTCGTACCTGAATTGCCAGACGCGCCCCAGCGCATCGGTACGGGTCAGTTCGTTACCGAAGTCATCCCAGGTGGAGGACTGCTGAAGCTTTAAAGTGCTGTCCGCAAAATTGCACTCGGCACTGCTGAAGTCCGTCGTCGGACCCGCCCACACCTCGGTCAGGTTCGACAGCCCGTCGAATCGGTAGCAGACCTGCAGACGCTGCCCGCCATCCTCCGGTTCGGACAGCGATCGGGTGATGCGCCCGATCGCATCGGTAAAGCTCACGTTCGCACGCGCCGCACCCCCCGCACTGACCCGGCGCGTTTGCGTAGGGACCCCGCCCGCGTCGTAGTCGAATTCCACCGCCCGGCCGCCCCCCTGGCCCGGAATGGCGGGCACCCGGATGCGGGCGAGCCGTCCGTCCTGATCATCGCCGTGATAGTCGTATTCGGTGACGGCACCGGTCGGGTCCGTCACGGCCAGCGGCCGGCCCATCACGTCCAGGCTGGTGATGACCATGCGGCCCTGTTCGTCCTGCGCCAGAAAGGGCCTGTTCGCCAGATCGTAGGCGAACCCGATGCGGTAGCCATCCGGGCTTTGCACATCCAGCACATTGCCCACGCCGTCGTAAGTCCAGGCCGTGCGGTTGCCCGCATTGTCCAGGCGCCGGATCATCCGGTCCTGGCCATCGAACACCGCGGTCATCGAATCGAAACGGTTGCTGCCCGACACGAGTTCAAGGGCCGTCAGGTTGCCGTTGGCGTCGAAACTGAATTCCCGCGGCTGCCCCAGCCCGTCCAGGGTTTTATGGAGCCGGTCCAGCGGATCGTAGTCGAACGTGACCGGATACCAGCGCGCATCGACACCCGAGGTCATGCGGCCCAGTGCGTCGTAACCAAAACTGGGCGTGGTTTCGCCCACCTGTTGGCCGTTGCGGTTGCCCGCGCGGGTCATTGTCAGTCGGTTGAACCGGTTGCCATCGAAGGTGGAGGTGACCAGCGGGCCCGTTCCGCTGGTAAATCCGCCAAGATTGGCGCCAGTGAAGCTGCGCAGCCGCTTCGTACCCGTGACATTGCCCGATTCGTCGCTCTGGAACTTGGTCCAGGCCAGCACATCGCCCGCAGCGGGCGCAACGCCCGCCGTCGGCGTCACACCGGCTCGCAGCCGCACCTCATCGGTCAGTGAGCCGTTGGCGGCGAAATGCTTGAGCGTCCAGTTACCGCGCGCATCCTTGAGCCGGCGCGCCTGACCGAACACCGTGTAGTCGCGCATCTCGCTCACCGCACCAGACGGCTGGACCACCGTCTCAAGGTAGCCCTCGGCGGTATAGGTGTAGCGGGTCTGGCGCCCTGCCGGATCGGTCATCGCCGTGCGCAGGTGCGGATTGGTCGGATGATCGTACGCGTACACGTAGGTCCCGCCATTACCGACGGACTGACTGACGGTGTTGCCCCGCTGGTCAAAGACAAACCGGGATTCGGACCCACGGCTGTCGACGGTCCAGGACTCCCTGCGATACGGGTTGTAGTGAAAGGTCAGCGCGGAATCCGGAATCAGACTTGCGCTGGTGTCGAAGTTCGTGTGCCGGAACACCTGGCCGCTGGCGTAATACTCGAACTCGATGCCGTTGCCGCGGGGCTTCGTGTGGCGGCGTATGGCGTGAGCGAGCTTAGGGCCGTCCGCCAGGGTGTAGTAGCTATAGGTACTGGCCTCGCCCTTGGGATTTTGTACGCGCGTGAGATTGCCTTGACCGTCTTCATAGCCGAACACAACGGTGCGGTGGGTGAAGTCCCTGGCCTGGGTGATCCGACTACCCGTCCACGTAAAACTCAGTGCGGTACGGCCGAGACTGTCGGTGACGCTCGTGAGTTGGGTTCCGGTGTAGTTCAGCGTCAGCGTGTTGCCATACCGATCGGCAATCGCAAGCAATCGCGCTTTGGGCGCCGTTGCCGGCGTCTGGACGGCCGCGGGCGCGGTCACAGACTCGAACGTGTAGCTGAGCCCGCCGGTTTCCGTCACGCGGTAGCGGCCGGTGCCATCTGCAAGGCGAACGAGTTGTGCGAAGGTGCCCGCCTGTGCGGTCAATCCGGCGCCCGGATTGATGTTCCCGCCCGCGTGGCTGGTGGTCGAGTAGAACTGCTCCCTGCCCGTGCCATTGACCCAGCCCACCTTGGCGAGCCCACCTTCAACGCCATAGAACCGCATCTGGTGGTTGAACGAATGCGTCCAGCCAAAGCCGAGCGGCCCGTCCTCGGGAGTCTGCGCGTTGTACCAGCGCTCGAACACGACCGGAAGGCCACCCCGAGAGCGAACCGAAAAATCCACCTCGTTGTGAATGTAGTTCCCGGTCAGCATGTTCACCGGGTCCCCTGCCTTGCTGATCCAGCTGCTGTCGCCCTTGGTGCCGCCCGGGAGTGTCGTGAAGATGCCTTGCCCGCTGTTGAAACTCACCACAGAGCCGGGGGCGCTCGGAGCGGGCGTAAATACAAGGTTCAACGGGGTCGGATTGACCAAGGCGTAGCCGCCACCTGCCACGACTGAGCCGGCGATGATGGCGCCGTACTGCCCAGTCACGCTGTTTTCGGCCATGAAGACGGCGCCGCGCCACTTGCTTGTCGGATTCACCGGGTCGGGATACTCGATCCTTGACGCGGGGACGGTGACAACCCCGTGTTGCCCTCCGTCTGAACCGGTGACTGCGGCCTCGATGGCACCCTTGTAAGACGCCATGCTCGCGTCAGTCAGGGTGTCGTACTGGCCGATGTTGTTCTTGTCGAAGCGGCGCAACGGAATACTGGATTCCGACGCGAATTGCAGGCCACGCACGGTGGAGACGGCGTCCGTACGCATCGATTCCTGCCAGATGTGATGTTCAAGGGCCGATCCTGCATAAATGTTCAGGCGAGCAAGGTCCGTTCGGGCCTGTCTTTCTGCCGGCGTCTCGGTGACGGAGCCGTCCGCATTCGTAAATGCGTAAAGGCCTCCGATGAAATCGATCAGCGCGCCACCTGGCGTGACGGCAATTGGAATATCGAAGATGTAGCGGGTTTCCAGCGTGGAGGTGGTCAAACCGATGTCGTACAGGCCGGAAGACCGATGGCCGCGGCTCTCGGCGATGAACATCTCGGCCTCATCCGCCTGCTTGATGTAGCTCTGCAGGACGAGATGGAGAAAGTCCCCCACCGAGGACTCGTAAGCCGCTCCGTTTGCCGGCGTGGGCGCTGTAGGCGCTGCGCTGACTGCCGAACTGAGCCGGTCCAGAATGGTTTCGAAGTAAGCCTGCGAATGCTGCCAGCCGTTTACACCGAGCGCGAAGTAAGCACCGGCCTTGATGGACTGATAGACCGCCTTGTTCAGACACGACACGTCGGGGTCGTAATCGGGTTCAGTTCCCGCATCGGGGCCATCAGCGGTCGTTCCGTCGTCCTTGACGCACCGACCATTTATTGCGTCTGCGTGGCGAACCTTCATCAACAGCGAATGGCTGAAGGCCAGGGGCTCGGAAGTACCCTCGGAGGCTTCAGCCAGGGTTGTCCCGTCCAGCCGTATCTGCGGCACCACGCGAACCGACCCGGCCGGCAATGCGTCGATATCGCCGCCCCAGGCGTTCCAGGCAGCCTGGGTAGCCGCCGTCGGCCGGTACGCCACAGTCAGTCTTTTTCGCAGATCTCGCGGGAAGGTCAAGGTCGCCGCAAGCCACGGCGTGCTCGCGTTCTTCAGCACGCGAACATCGAACTTGGTCTGGTGCTGATCCGGCAGCACAGCCGTTTCGGGCGAACTCGATCCCGACCAGTTCGAGAACTGGACAACCTGATAGGGCAGGGTCACCGGGATGACATCAAATCTCGTGACCTTCGGCCTTATCCGAGGCATTACATCTTCCAGCGCTGCGCCGGCCTCGACCAAACGAGCCTGTTGCCCGGTTTTTTCCGCAAGAATTTCCTGCGGCAGTTTGTCCGTGCGCCCCGCAAGCAGCGGCCCGTAGAAGTCAGTGTCGGACAGGGAGACATCCACCTCAATCCGGCTCTCGTATCCGCTGTCCTTGACCGCCGGATCGAGCGGCAGCCACCGGTATCCAGTCTGCTCCAGTGCGTGGCCACGGTAGCCGGAACTAGGCAGGCAGGCCTGGACCCAGACGTGGTCGAAATAAACACCCACAGTGGCTGCGTTCAGGATCTGCCGGCCCGCTGGAATGCCGGCGCTGGCCAGATAACGTGCAGACCCTTGATAGGTTTTGGTGCCTAGCCATCGCTGGGCGCGACCGTCAGCAGTGTCGGTAGAAGCCGGATCGGTCAGCATCACAGTGCCGCGGACATACCGTGCCGGTACGTTCGACGCGCGAAGCAGGGAAATCAGAAGGCTTGCCTGATCGGTCGAGTTTCCGCGACGCGTCTGAAGGACCGTCTCGGCACCTTTGAGTGCACCCCGGTACGGCTCGAACGCGATGTTCTGATGCATCCAGCGCAGGATGCGCGCCGGTGAATGACCCAGAGACTCGGCAAGGGCGCGGATTTGTGGCGACAGGCTCACGTTGCCTGCCGCGGCGGTACCCGCTGCATCGTCCTGCAGGTCGGTGGCCACGGCGGCACAGTCGGTCATTGCGTCAGCCGCCACAGGCGCCGGCTGGGCAACCCGGATCAGCGCTCCTCCGTTCAGAGCGTACTCAGCATGGGTGGCGGGTGGGCTATCCAGAACGTACTGGGGCAGCACACTGCTGGGCCTGGACAGATCGGGCGCGCCCGCGGGTGTCGCCTCCTGCATCGTCGAGGGAGGAACGAGACTTGGGCGCTCTTCTGGTGCGCGAAGCGATTGCAAAACGCCCGTCAGGGCTTGTATTGCGGCCCTTCGTTCGCCCATGGACGAAGCATTCTCGACGCGCGCAAACAGCGCATCGACGCGATCGAAGCGATCAGCCACCCGCTCCGTGATCGAATCGAGGTGAGTCACCCCGTCGGACGCGCCCAGCGCCAGAAGGCTTTTTCGCATTCGGCTCAGCTCTTCGAGGCTTGCTGCTCGCAACGTACTCAGTTCGCCACGACGAGGTGCAAGCCTCGATCCGGTTGCAGCGGGCAATCTGCGCCCTGCGGGAAGATCGGAGGGTGTCGCTGCTTGCTCCTGCTCGACCTTCGCGTCGTTGATCACCGAACGGGTGAAGTTCTCAACCGCCAGCGCCGGCGCAAAGTCACGCGTGCCCAGCGAGTCACGCGCCATCCGCACGACGTCATCGTTGAGCTGGCGCAAGGGGCTTGCGTTGCTGCCGACGCCATCGGCAGCGGATATCGCACCGGAGGCGAGAAGAAAAATGAGCGCAAGCAGCGATCGGGAGGCACACATGATTGAGCTCCGGAATGAATGGGACTTCGAGAATCAGTGAATCGAAACGATGTGCTGGAGTTGGTCTGCCGGGAGAGGGCTATCGCCTTGTGCGACGTTGCACGGCACCCAGCAGCGCGCCACCCAACGCAAGCAACGCCCAGCCCGGAAGTGGCACATCGCCGTCTGTTGAACCGGGGTCTTGTGCGGAGACAACGTCGATGCGGCCAATCACCGTTTGCGGGGCCCCGGACACTTGTCGCTCGAACTCGAAGCTCCAGCTGCCCCCTCGTGCCGGTGTTCCCGAAATCACACCATCTGTCGTGTTCAACATCAGCCCCGGCGGAAGCGCCCCTGACACAATGCTGATCAGCGAACCGCCGGTCTGCATCGCATAGGTGAAGGGGACGCCCACCTGCCCCTGTGCTGCGAAGGACGTGGCGGTCACGCCCGGCACGGACAAGGAAGGTGCTGCCAGTGCCCCCGCCGAATCAGCGACCAGCTCGTTGCGGCCCAGTGCCTGTTCGACGACGTTCGGAATGCCATCGTTATCGGTGTCCAGCGACTGCGCGCCAGTCGCTGGCACGATGGCAGCCAGGACCTGTGTGGTCATGAAGGCGTCCCCGCGCCAGCTCCCATCCGGGTTTTGCTGTGCAACCAGATAATTCAATGCGTTGCTCGCAGCCGGCTGCGGCGGCGAGGGCAAGCTGGCGAGCGCTTGATAGACGGTTGCCGACACAAAAACACTCGACACCCCTTGCGTCCCATTTGAGCGAAGCTCACCAAACCCGCCGTCGCTCGCGTTTTGTCGCGGCTGGAGCCAGGCGCTGGCTTCGCCGACCACCGTGGCAAGGTTGAAGGTGACGCTATTGCAGCTGACCGAGCTGATTGCCCCTCTCGCCCGAAGCGCTTCCAGCTCACCCATTACCAGTGCGGTGGCAACTACCGACGGACGGGTTGTCGTGATCGGCTGGCCGGGCGCTGCTGGTGCCATCGGCCACGCCGATTGGCCTGCCGCGGGTACAACCCGATTGACCATGAGCTCGCACACCGCGCTAACGACCGGCCCGGACACCTTGGCATCGAAATTCTTATCGGCGATTCGAAGGGCTAACAGGCCGAGCGCAGTATCGAAATAGCTGGTGGCATGACCTTCATAACCGCCCCACAAGGCGTGCGTCGTCACATTCCGGGTTTCGTACAGCTCATCGGCAATCGTTTGTGCCGCAAGCCCCAACCCACCATCGGAAAGAGCAATCGCTCTTCGGGCGAGGCTATCCGTGCTTTGTGACTCTGCGTTGGCGATCCAGGACAGGGCTGACGCATAATTCGGAGAGGCTCGCAGCCCACCGCGCCCCATCGCGTGGATGGCGTTGGCTGTAGCCTGGACGTCAAGATCTCCCAACGCTGATGACCAGCTCCCATCTCCGCGCTGGGTCTGCACCAGATACTTCAGACCTTGCACCCGAGCCTGATTGACATCGGCAAATGCGACCTGCCCAGCAAGGCAAGCCATGACGCCCGCCAATGCGATATGGAGCCGGCAACGGACTCCCGCTCGAAGATCAACCTGGTTGAACATCGCCTCAGCACCCCCCGCGCATGACCGAAGCAGCGCTTTGGCTACCCACCAAACTACGCGGCTCCAGATGACGGGAAGCTATGGCTCGATCATTAACATCCTGTGACAGTCGTAATCCGGAAGCACTACGTCATAGCGCTCAACCCTTGCTTCAACAGGGCCAAGCCGGATTATGAATTTTTCATGAAGGGTGTAAATCCCGTTGTCGGAGCTTGTACCGTCAGCCTTTGTGCATAGTTCTCCACCCCAACTAATGTTCAAGGGAGTGACGCGTAGATGGCCACTCAAGCGACGGATCAGCATCGCTCTTTGCCATGGCTCCGGGTCGTCGGATTTGGCTCGGTTTTCTTGCTACTCCAGGTCACGTGGTCAGTGTTGGAGGGCAGTGCCGTCTGGCGTACCTGGATGGAAACGCTGAACGTATCGGTCGCAACGATGTTCGTCGGGTGGATTGTCCCGGACGCTAATGTAATCGCAGAGGGCACCCGCATCCGGGCCATCGGGGGCGGTATCAACCTCGTTCAGGGCTGCGACGGCGTGGAACTGCTGTGGCTGATCACAGCAGCTTTTGCGGTGGCACCCCTTACGTGGCCTTGGCGGCTCTTCGGCTGGGTTGCCGGCCTCTTTCTGGCGTGGTTGCTCAACGTTGCAAGGATCGCCGGACTGTTCTTCGCTTGGCGAACCGATCCCATGTGGTTCGATTGGCTGCACAACTACGTGGGCCCCCTCGCACTGGTGCTTGTACTGGGCATGTACGTTCACACCGTCATGGCCAGGGCGCCGGTCCCTGAGGATGCGTCTGCACAATGGTATCGGTGAGCGCACCGATTCTGGCACTCCGGCTTGTTGCGTCAGCAAGCCTGGTAGCCATTCTTGCCATATGGCAAGGCGAAGCGCTGATGGCGCACCTGCTTAGCCCCATCCGCATGGTGATCGATCTGATCGACCACAATCATGTTGTGCGTGTGCTGCGGATTGACCGCGTTGGTGCTGACACTGTGATCTACATGAAGGCCGGCATTCGTGAACTGATTGTCACCGGCTCACAGGTGACTTTTGCGGACCCGCGAGCGGAGGCTGTCGTGACCACACCGCTTGGCGCTTTTTTGATTGCACCCAGTATCCTGGTCACCTTGGTACTGGGATGGCCGGCGAGAAATTACCGCGAATGGGCGCTCAGGCTTCTCGTGATGGCCCCACTTGCTGCGGCGCTCTTCGCAATCGACGCGCCGTTTGCGCTGGACGCCTATCTCTGGGAACTACATCGGGACGCTCATTCGCCTGACGCTACCTCCCCCATCCTTGCCTGGAAGGCTTTTCTTGCGCAAGGGGGGCGCTTCATTCTGGGCGGGCTTGCGGCCTTGATCTGTCTGGCGCCGACGTTCCGGCACGGGCCGTAGGGGCGACCTTGGGCGCTCCGGGTTCATCCGTTACCGCTTCTGATGGAGATCAAATACGATTTTGCCGATAGCAACAGATTCTGGTTTGGCTGCTCGCCGTCTTCAGATCTCGTTAGCAACACGTCAATCCGATGCCGAGCAAAGACGCCGGCTTGCTTTCGCCCGTCGCTCATCGGTAGGGCCCGAACACCCCGGCTTCGCTGACGATCCAGTCCATCGGAATGTCGTGCGGCTGCGGGTCCAGATCGTCGAGTCGTCCGTCCTCGATGGCGATGCCGACGGCGCGCGGCGCCGGCGTGAGCGCGGCCAGCGTGCGGTCGAAATGGCCGGCGCCGTAACCGAGCCTGAACCCGCGTGCGTCGAAACCGTTGCACGGGATCAGCAGCAGCGCCGGCACCACCGACGGGCCCTCCACCGGATAAGGAATGCCGTAACGATCGGTCGCCATCAGGCTTTCAGGTGTCCAGCGACGGAAGGTCATCGGCTGGCCTTTTTCCCCTACCACCGGCAGCGCCGCCCAGCGCACAGCGTCGCCGGCCAGCCAGTCGCGCACGACGGCCAGCGCATCGAATTCGCCGCGGTAGGGCCAGGTGAAGCCGATCGAGGCGGGTGCGAGCTGCGCCAGCAATGCCTCCAGATGGCGGGTAATGGCGGAATGCCATGGGGCCAGCGCGGTCGCCGGCATGGCTTCACGCCGGGAGACCAGCGTCAGGCGAATTGCGCGCCGTCGGGCGCGATCGTCGGGAACATTCACGTGCGGGCGGTATCATGAGTATCAGCAAGCGAAAACGATAGCAGATGCCCATGCATTTCCACCCTGGCGCGTACCTCCGGCGCGCCATCAGTCCTCTCATGTTCGCGCTTGTGCTGTTCGCACCGGCAGTGCAGGCCAACGCGGACGCCGCCTTCGTCGCGGCACGCGATGCATTTTCCGCCGGCAACCGGCAGGCGTTCGAACGCCACGCCGCCGGACTGCAGTCGCACGTTCTGGCGTCCTACATCGACTACTACCGGCTGCGCCTCGATCTCGACCGCGCCTCGCCCGACCGCGTCGCCGCCTTCCTCGAACAACACGCCGGTACGCTCGTTGCACAGCGCCTGCGTTCGGACTGGCTGCGCCAGCTCGCGAAAGCCGAACAGTGGAGCGATTATCGTGCCGAGTACGCGCTGCTGCCGCAGAGCTCGCCGACACCCGAAGCCGATCTGCGCTGTCACGCGCTGCGCGCCCGGCTCGATGCCGCCGAACAGGCGGCACTCGCCGACGCCAAGCTGCTGTGGGCAGCGATGGACGAACCGCCCTCCGCCTGCGTGCCCGTGTTTGCCGCCCTGTTCGATGCCGGCCGCCTGACCGAGGATGAAGTGTGGCTGCGCGCGCGCCGTCACATGGAATTGCGCCGCCCCGGCCTGGCACGCAGCACGCTCGCCTTGCTGCCGGCGTCCGCCCAGCCGCCGTCCAGCGCGCTGGACGACATCGTCAGCAACCCGACGCGCTGGCTCGATCGACAGCCGGCCAACTTCTCGATCACGCGGCGCGGGCGCGAACTGGCGCTGATGGCCATCGCACGCCGCGCGCGCAGCGACGTGCGCGGCGCCGAACGCAGCCTCGAAGTGGTCGCCCACCGCTTCAGCGTCGGGGAGCGCGGCTATGCCTTCGAGCAACTTGGCTGGCAGGGCGCGCAGCAGCACGATACGCGCGCGGTGCAGTGGTGCCGATCGGCCGATGACGCGCTGCAGGGCGAAGAAGCCCTGGCCTGGTGCGCGCGCGCCGCGCTGCGCGCAACAAACTGGAAGGTGCTGCGCGACATCATCGGCCGCATGCCGCAGGCGCTGGCCGAAAAGCCCGAGTGGATCTACTGGGACGGCCGGGCGCGCAGCGCGACCGGACACGTCGATCAGGCGCACGCCGCGTGGCGGCGCATTGCCGGCGAGCCGCACTTTTACGGCCTGCTGGCCGCCGAAGAGCTCGATCAGCCGCATCGACTGCCGCCGCAGGCCACAGCACCATCGGTCGATGAAATCCGTCGCGCCGAGGCGACGCCGGCGATCGCGCGCGCGCTCAAGCTGTTCGAGCTCGACCTGCGCACCGAGGCGGTACGCGAATGGAACTGGGCCATCCGCGAAGCCGATGACCGCGCCCTGCTCACCGCGGCGCACGTGGCGCTGCGCCACAAGTTGTGGGACCGCGCCATCAACAGCGCCGATCGCACGACGCTGGAACACGACTACTCGCTGCGCTACCTCGCACCGATGCGCAGCGATGTCGAACCACATGTGCACGCCCGCTCGCTTGATCTGAGCTGGGTGTATGGGCTGATGCGGCAGGAAAGCCGCTTCATCACGCGCGCGAAATCTTCGGCTGGCGCGCAGGGCCTGATGCAGGTGATGCCGGCCACCGGCCAGTGGGTGGCCAAGAAAATCGGCTTGAACGGCTACAAGCCATCGCAGATCGCCGACCCGGACACCAATCTGCTGCTCGGCACCAGCTACATGCGGCTGGTGCTGGACAGCCTCGACGATCACCCGGTACTCGCCAGCGCCGGGTACAACGCCGGGCCGGGACGGGCCAGGAAGTGGCGCGCGGCCAGGCCGCTTGAAGGCGCGATCTACGCGGAAACCATTCCGTTCAACGAAACGCGCGACTACGTGAAAAAGGTGATGGCCAACGCAGTGCTGTACAGCCTGGTGTTCGGACAGCCGGACAGCCCCGGGCTCAAGCAGCGCCTGGGCACGATACGGCCGGGTCCGGGCGCGCTGCCGGACGATCCGATATAAGAGGCCGCGCGCACTGGATCGCGCCGCGGCCGGCACACGCCTTGATCCCGGTCACGCATCCCCCTGCTGCGACGCTGGTAGCATGATCGCCGTTGTTCAACCAGAGTGAGCGCGATGTCCTTTTCCACAGTTCTCCTGATCGGCGGCAGCGGTTTCATCGGCAGCCACGTTGCCGGCCTGCTTGCCGAGCGCAATATCCGCGTCATCGTGCCGACGCGCCGGCGCGACCGCGCCAAGCATCTCATCCTGTTGCCGACGGTCGATGTCGTCGAAGCCGATGTGCATGACGCCGCCACGCTGAACCGCCTGATGCATGGCGCCGATGCCGTGGTGAATCTGGTCGGCATCCTGCATTCGCGCCGCGGCAGCCCGTGGGGTGCAGACTTCGAACGCGCGCACGTCGCATTGCCACGCGCCGTCGCCGCGGCAGCGAAGGCAGCGGGTGTAGCCCGCATGGTGCAGGTCAGCGCACTCGGCGCAGCCGCTGACGCACCCGCCGAATACCAGCGATCGAAGGCGGCAGGCGAAGACGCCGTACGCGCCAGCGGACTCGAATGGACGATATTCAGGCCGTCGCTGGTGTTCGGCGACGGCGAATGCTTCCTGCGCCTGTTCGCGCGGCTGCTGAAGCTGTTTCCGGTGATGCCGCTGGCTGGCGCCGACACGCGCTATCAACCGGTGGATGTGCGCGACGTGGCGCGCTGCATCGTGCATGCGCTCGACAGCGACGACAGCATCGGTCAGCTGTATCCGCTGTGCGGGCCCAGGGTCTACACGATGCGCGAACTGGTGCAGCTGACTGGTCGCACCATCGGCCGCGATCCCTGCGTCATCGGCCTGCCGGGGCCGCTGGCATCGCTGCAGGCGCTGGCGCTCGAGCTGGCGCCGGGCCCGACGTTGATGTCGCGCGACAACCTGCGTTCGATGAGCGTCGACAACGTATGCGACGCCGGCTGCACGTTGCCGTTCGGCTTTACGCCGGCGCTGCTGGAAAGCGAGATCGGCCGCTGCCTGGCCGACTTCACGCCGACCGACCGCTTCGAGCGCGCGCGCTCGAAGGCACGCAGATAACATGCGCATCTACCGCGTCGGCGGCTCGGTTCGCGACGAGCTGATGCAGCTGCCGGCCGGTGACCGCGACTGGGTGGTGGTGGGCGCCACGCCCGAAGACATGCGCGCCGCCGGCTACATGCCCGTCGGCCGCGATTTTCCGGTCTTCCTGCATCCCGACACGCACGAGGAATACGCGCTGGCGCGGACCGAGCGCAAGACCGCGCCCGGCTACCGCGGCTTCGTGTTCCATGCCGATGCATCGGTCACGCTGGAAGAAGATCTGCAGCGGCGCGATCTGACGATCAATGCGATCGCACGGGCCGACGACGGCACGCTGTTCGATCCCTGCAACGGTCGGGCCGACATCGAGGCGCGCGTGCTGCGTCATGTCGGCCCCGCCTTTGCCGAAGACCCGGTGCGCATCCTGCGGCTGGCCCGCTTTGCCGCCCGCTTCGTCGATTTCACCGTCGCACCGGAAACGCTGGCGCTGATGCGCGGCATGGTCGAGGCGGGCGAAGCCGGCGCCCTCGTGGCCGAGCGCGTGTGGCAGGAACTGTCGCGCGGCCTGATGGAAGCGCGCCCTTCGCGCATGATGGCCGTGCTGCGCGATTGCGGTGCGCTGGCCGTCGTGCTGCCCGAGGTCGATGCGCTGTTCGGCGTACCACAGCCGGAAAAGCACCACCCCGAAATCGATACCGGCATCCATCTGCTGCAGTGTCTGGACTGGGCCGCCGCACACGATGCGTCACTGGCGACGCGCTGGGCGCTGCTGGCGCACGATCTGGGCAAGGGCACGACACCGCGCGAAGCATGGCCGCGCCACATCGCCCACGAAGCGCGCAGCGTGAAACTGGCGCACGCGCTGGCCGGGCGCCTGCGCGTGCCGACCGAGATTGCCGACATCGGCCGGCTGGTCGCCCAGGAGCACACCAACATCCACCGCGCCGCCGAACTGCGCGCCGACACCATGGTGAAACTGCTGGAGCGGCTGGACGTGATGCGCAAGCCGGAGCGGCTGGCCGACATGCTGCTTGCCTGCGAAGCGGACCAGCGCAGCCGGCCCGGCTTCGACGCCGCCGGTTATCCGCAGGCGGACATCGTGCGCAGGTCGGCGGCGGCGTTCAGGGCGGTCGATGCGGGCGCCATTGCGCGATCGATGGCCGAAAAGCGCAAGCCGGGGTCGCCGGACAGCGGACCCGCCATCGCGCGCGAAGTGCAGGCGGCGCGGATCGCTGCCGTGGCGGCTGTGCGCGCAGCCGACTGAGCACTCAGCCGGCGGGTTTCGCGTCGTCCCACAGCGACGCAATCGCCGGTGTGGGCGTACCCAGACCGAAGTGGCGATAGATGGCCGCGGTGACGATGCGCCCGCGCGGCGTGCGCTGCAGATACCCCTGCTGGATCAGATACGGCTCGATCACGTCTTCTATCGTGTCGCGCGATTCGCCGACCGCGGCGGCGAGGTTGTCTACGCCGACCGGGCCGCCGTCGAACTTGTCGATCACGGCGCCGAGCAGCTTGCGGTCCATCATGTCCAGCCCGAGGCTGTCCACGTCGAGCATGGTCAGCGCGGCGTCGGCCACTTCGCGTGAAATGGCGCCGTCGGCCTTCACCTGTGCGTAGTCGCGACAACGGCGCAGCAGGCGGTTGGCGATGCGCGGCGTGCCGCGCGAGCGACGCGCGATTTCGACGCTGCCGGCGTCATCCATCGGACAGTCGAGCAGGCGCGCCGAGCGGCGAACGATCAGCGCCAGTTCTTCGGCGGTGTAGAACTCGAGCCGGGCGACGATGCCGAAACGGTCGCGCAGCGGATTGGTCAGCATGCCGGCGCGCGTGGTGGCGCCGACCAGCGTGAACGGCGGCAGATCGAGCTTGATCGAGCGCGCTGCCGGGCCCTCGCCGATCATGATGTCGATCTGGAAATCTTCCAGCGCCGGGTAGAGTATTTCTTCCACCACCGGACTCAGGCGGTGGATTTCGTCGATGAACAGCACGTCGTTCGGTTCGAGGTTGCTGAGGATGGCCGCGAGGTCGCCGGCGCGTTCCAGCACCGGGCCGGAGGTCTGGCGCAGATTCACACCCATTTCCGCGGCAACGATGTGCGCCAGCGTGGTCTTGCCCAGACCGGGCGGGCCGAACAGCAGCACGTGATCGAGCGGCTCGCGGCGTGCGCGCGCCGCGGCGACGAAAATGTCGAGCTGTTCGCGGATCTTCACCTGACCGATGTATTCGTCGAGCCGCTTCGGGCGCAGCGCGCGCTCGAGCGCGTCTTCCTTGACGTCGGCCGGCGCCGCCGACACCAGACGTTCAGCTGCCGCCTGCAGCGGATCGGTATGGATCATGGCGTCACACCTCTGCCGGATCGAACCAGCGCCACTCGCCAGGCGCCAGATCGGCCGGCAGTTCGAGCCGGCCGACAGCCACGCGATGCAGCGCCTCGACCCGGTTGCCGGCAGCGGCCACCATGCGCTTGACCTGGTGGTACTTGCCCTCACCGATGGTAATGGCGATCCGGTGCTCGTCCAGCCGCTCGACCGCATGCGCAGCGACCGACACGTCGGGTGCGTCGTTCAGCGCCACGCCGCTGCCCAGCGCCTTGAGCATTGCATCATCCACCGCATGCTTCACGGTGGCGACATAGCGCTTGAGCACGCCGTGCTTCGGTGACGTGAGCGTGTGGATCAGCTGGCCGTCGTCGGTCAGCAGCAGCAGGCCGGTGGTGTCTTCGTCGAGCCGGCCGACGCACTGGATTGCGCGCACCACCAGCGGCGACGGCAACAGCGAAAACACCGCCGGATGGTGCTTGGGCTTCTGCGAACATTCGTGGCCGGCTGGCTTGTGCAGCATCACGTATGATGGCGAGTGATAGCGCCAGGCTTCGCCGTCGACGGTGTAGTCAAGGTCAGCCGTGTCCACGTCGACGAACGGGTCGTCGACCATTTCGCCGCGCACGGTGACGCGTTCGAGGCGCACCAGGGCGCGACATTCGCGGCGGGTACCGAAACCCTGGCTCTGCAGGATGCGTTCGAGCTGCATGTCAGCGTTGTCCAACGTGTGGGTTGTATTGGCGTTCTTCGCCGAACGTCGACATCGGGCCGTGGCCCGGAATGAAGCGGATATCGTCGCCCAGCGGAAACAGTTTTTCGCGGATCGAGCGGATCAGGTCGGCGTGGTTGCCGCGCGGAAAGTCGGTGCGGCCGATCGACCCGGCGAACAGCACGTCGCCGACCTGGGCCAGCCGGCCGACGCGGTCGACGAACACCACATGACCCGGCGTGTGGCCCGGGCAATGCACGACGTCGAGCGTCACGTTGCCGACCGTGACGGTGTCGCCGTCGGCCAGCCAGCGCGTCGGCACGAAGGGCCGGCACGGCGGAAAGCCGAACATCTGCGACTGCACGGCAAAGCCGTCGATCCAGAACTTGTCGTCCGGGTGCGGGCCTTCGATCGGCAGGTCGAGTTGTTCGGCCAGATCCAGCGTGGCGCCGGCGTGATCGAGATGGCCGTGCGTGATCAGTATCTTTTCCAGCGTGACACCCTGCCGTTTGACTTCGGCCAGCACCCGTTCGAGATTGCCGCCCGGATCCACCACGGCGCCCTTCATGGTTTCGTCGCACCACAGCAGGGTGCAGTTCTGTTCGAACGGGGTGACCGGAATGATGGCGTGACGGAGCATGCGGCGTGCGGTAAGAGGCAGTAACCGCGCATTGTACGTGGTGGGTGCGCGAGGCATTCGCCACACGCAGGGCGAGATGCAACTGGCGCGCGTTGCGGGCAGCGGTTACGGTCGATGGACGTGACCACAGCGGGGCAGCACATCGTGATCGACCTTCATTTCTGGCCCACACCCAACGGCTACAAGGTGTTGATGTTTCTCGAAGAATCCGGCATCGAACACCGCATCGTGCCGGTGAACATCGGCGCCGGGGAACAATTCCGGCCGGAATTTCTCGCCATTTCGCCGAACAACCGCATGCCGGCCATCGTCGACCATGCGCCGGCGGATGGCGGCGCACCGCTGTCGGTGTTCGAGTCCGGCGCCATCCTGCTCTATCTGGCCGAGAAGACCGGTCAGTTCATGCCGGGCGGGCTGCGCCAGCGGGTGCAGACGCTGGAGTGGCTGTTCTGGCAAGTCGGCGGGCTCGGCCCGATGGCCGGCCAGAACCACCATTTCGTGCAGTACGCGCCGGAACCGATCGCCTACGCGATACGCCGCTACGTCGACGAAACCTCGCGCCTGTACGGTGTGCTGAACAAGCACCTGGCCGATCGCGACTTCATCGCCGGCGGGCAGTACGGCATCGCCGATATGGCGAGCTACCCATGGACCGTGCCGCACAAGCGCCAGCAGATGAATCTGGACGACTTTCCGCATCTGAAGCGTTGGCACGAAAGCATCCGCGACCGTGCGGCCACCGTGCGGGCGTACCTGCGGGGTGTGCAGATCAGCGACAAACCGGTGGTCGACGAGCTTTCCAGCAAGCTGCTGTTCGGGCAGAACGCAGACACCGTCGGCAAGGCTCCGGGCGTTTGACGTGGTCGCGCTTCACAACATGTTCGACGCGCTGCACGATGAAGCGCGGATCGGCCTGTGCTAGGCTTTCCGGCACTGCGCCCTGCGCATCTTTCCAGTCCTTCGGGAGAAAGCAATGAGTGCCGAAAAGCTGATTCACGACGCCGCCGACGAGTGCGAATGGGATCCGGATACCGTCGTCGGCATCCTTGCCGAGTTCATCGACGAATTCACCGACCCGGATGATTTCAAGGCCTTCCTTGAAGCCCGCGTGGCGGAAGAGGCGGTCGATGGCTACGACGAGGACGAAGAAGAGGAAAGCGCTGGCGCCGACGACTACTGAGCATCCGCGGGCGGAGGCGTCTTCGGTGGGTCGATTCCGAGGGATCAATCAGGCCGCGAAGTCGCCGTCCAGGTAGAACCAGCGACCGTTCTCGCGCACGAAGCGGCTCGTTTCATGCAGCCGGTGCGCGCGTCCGCCCAGCTTGCTGCGGGCGACGAATTCGACCGTGCCGCGATCGGCGTCCTGCATCGCGCAGCGACGCACATCCAGCCCCAGCCACTTCAACCCAACCTCGTCGAGCGTCAGGATGGCCGGACGTGTCGTCGGGTGCCAGGTGGCGAGAAGGTAGTCGGTCAGACCGAGCACGTAGGCGCTGTAGCGCGAGCGCATCAATGCTTCGGGCGTAGCAGCCGGTTCGCCGGCGTGATGCCGTGCGCAGCAGTCGGCCGCGAGGCGACCGCTGCCGCACGGGCACACGCTCATTGCGCGCGCGTCACCCGGGTGTTGCCGCTGGCGCCGACCAGGCGGACGCGCTCGCCGATCGCGAACTTCTCGTCGCCCTCCTGCACCACCGCAATCACATTGCCGGTGTCGAGCCGTATCGTGATTTCCTGCCCCTTGCGGCGGGTCGCACCTTCCTCGATGAAGGCGCCGGCCACACCGCCCACCACGGCGCCGGCGATGGCACCCGCCGTGGAGCCCTGACCGCCGGCCAGACCGCCCACTGCTGCGCCCGCAGCGGTACCGATGTTCGATTTCGTGCCCTCAATCGTGATCGCGCGGACGCTTTCGACCGTTCCCTGGCGGACCGACATTTCGCGCCGCGCCTGTTCGCGCGAATAGGTGTCTCCCGACAGGCTGGACTGACAACCTGCGAGAACGATGCCGGCCAGCAACAGGGCGGGCAATGCGATGCGATTCATGATGCTTCTCCGTATTCGGCCGCGACATCGCGGCCATGTTCACCTTTTACCGCGCGCCGCACGGTGCGTCAGCCGGCCAATGGTGAGCGCATGTTTCGGCTCCCCAACCGTCGCCCTGGCCCTCAGAAGGCCAGCGCAGTGCCGAAGGCGGCGCGATGACGGGCGGCGACGTCGTCTCGCGTCGGCAGGTGGTTCTGCCCGCCCCGGCTGGCGATCTTGATCGATCCCATGACCGACGCCAGACGCGCCGAGGCGATGATGTCAGCGCCGCGCGACAGGCCGTACAGCAGGCCGCCGCGGTAGGCGTCGCCGCAACCGGTCGGGTCGGTCAGCGCGTCGGCCGGCACGCAGGCCACTTCGGTCACCGAGCCACCGGTGTAGACGCGCGAGCCTTCGGCGCCGCGCGTCACGATGAGCGCCTCGACCCGCTCCGCGATCTGCATTTCGGTCAGACCGGTGCGCTCGCACAACAGGCGGGCTTCATAGTCATTGACCGTGCACCAGCGCGCAAGATCCAGGAAATTCAGCAGATCGTCGCCGCCGAACATCGGCAGGCCCTGACCCGGATCGAACACGAACGGGATGCCGGCGTCGGCAAACTGGCGCGCGTGCGAAATCATGCCGTCACGGCCATCGGGCGCGATGATGCCCAGTTTGACGCCCGCGGCATCGGACACGCTGTTTTCGTGCGACACATTCATCGCGCCCGGGTGGAAGGCGGTGATCTGGTTGTCGTCGAGATCGGTCGTGATGAAGGCCTGGGCGGTGAAGGCGGTGTCGACGCGTCGCACATGGGTCGCCGGGATGGCGAGCGACGCGAGGCGGTCCATGTAGGGGCCGGCGTCGTGGCCGACCGTGGCCATGATCAGCGGCTCGCCGCCCAGCAGCTTCAGGTTGTAGGCGATGTTGCCGGCACAGCCACCGAATTCGCGCCGCATGTCGGGCACCAGGAAGGCCACGTTCAGGATGTGTATCTGGTCGGGCAGGATGTGCTGCTTGAAACGATCGGGGAACACCATGATCGTGTCGTAGGCGATGGAGCCGCAGATGAGGACGGACATGAAGGCAGACCGGTGGCGAAAAGCGCGAGTATACGGGCTTCCGCCGCCGTTTCAGCCGCGCGAACGCGCGCTGCGCAGTGCCTCCGCATTGCGCACCGTGGCGCGCAGGCGGCCGGCAAAGGCGTCCACCACGCTGTCCCAGCCCAGCTGTTCGACGCTGGCACGCGCGTGCACCGCCATGCCGGCGCGCAGATCGTCATCGAGCCCTGCGCGCACTGCCTGCGCGATGAAGGTGTTTTCGTCGCCCGGCGCGGCCAGCAGCCCGTTGTGCTCCGGCACCACCAGTTCAGCCGCGGCCGCCTGCGCATAGCTCACCACCGGCAGTCCGCTGGCCAGCGCCTCGGTCAGCACATTGCCGAAGGTTTCGGTCAGGCTGCCGAACAGGAACAGGTCGGCGCTGGCGTAATGGGTGGCCAGATCGTCGCCGGTGCGCATGCCGGCAAACAGGTGATGCGGATACTGCCGCGCCAGCGTTTCACGCGCCGGGCCATCGCCCACCCACAGCATGCGGGCCCGCGGCCGTTGCGCACGCAGCGCTTCGAAGGCGCGCGCCACGAGGTCGAGGTTCTTTTCCGGCGCCAGCCGGCTGACAAATGCCACCACCGGGTCGCGCTCGCCGACGCCCCAGGCGGTGCGCAGCGCCGCGCTGCGCCGCTGCGGCGAAAACAGCCGCGTATCGACGCCGCGCGCCACCACCTCGACGTTGCGGTAGCCGCAATCGATCAGTTGCGCCTGCATGGCACGAGTCGGCACGAAGGTTTCGTGACCCATGTTATGGAAGCGGCGCAGGTAGGCGGAGATCGGGCGCTTGAGCCAGCGGATGCCGTAGTGCGCGCTGTAGGCGTCGAAATTGGTGCGGAAATCGCTGGTCACCGGCAGCTTCAGCTTGCGTGCGCCCGCCATGGCTGACCAGCCGAGCGGACCTTCGGTGACCAGATGCACCAGGTCCGGCCGTTCGACCGCCCACAACCGGGCCAGCTTCTGCTTGGCGGGCAGGCCGACGCGCAGCGTTCCGTAGCGCGGAATGGGCATGCCGCGCGCCAGCACTTCGTGCAGCGCGCCCGACTGCATCGCGGTATCGTCCGCGTGCTGGCGCGGCCGGATCAGCTGGATGCGGTGACCGCGCGCCAGCAGACCGTCGAGCATGCGCTTGAGGCTCATGGCGACGCCGTTGATTTCCGGTGGATAGGTTTCCGTCACCACGGCGATGCGCAGCGGTTCGTCTGCCGCGTGCAGTCGTTCCACGGTGAAGGCGAGTTCGTCGTCGGTGTCATCCGGTCGCATCCGCGCAGTGTCGCGACCGGCCAATGCAGCAACATGACGGTGCGGTGACGCAACCATGACAGCCGCTTGATGTCCGTCGGCGCAACACAAACCGGCAATCGAACAAAAGGGAAGACGAAAACTTCGATGTGGGCGACACTTCGCGGCGCCGCAATGGGCGCGCTGCCACCCTTTCTGCTCTGGCTTGCCCTGTGCGGCACGGCGTCAGCCGCCGGGTCGGTTGCCGGATTGGTGACCGAAACACCGACGGCGGCCCCGGTGGGCGACGATGTGCGGCTGGCGCAGCAGCTTGCCCGCCATGCCGGTCAGCCGCTGGTGATCAATTTCTGGGCCTCGTGGTGCGAGCCCTGCCGCGACGAAATGCCGGCGCTGGCGCGCCTGCCGACGAAGCTGGCGGGCACCGGACTGGTCGTGCTGACCGTGGCGGTGGCCGACCGCGAAGCCGATGCCGCGCTGTTCATGCAGCGCGCCCGCCTTGCGCTGCCGGTGCTGCACGACCGCGACCAGCGGCTGAGCCGGCTGTGGGGTGCGCGTCTGCTGCCCTGTACGGTGATCCTGGACCGGCAGCATCGCATCGTGGCGCGCGCGCAGGGCGTGATCGAATGGGAGGACGACGCGGTGCTGGAACGGCTGCGGCGTCTGTTGAAATAGCTGTTGAATCAATCGGAGTGTCATCATGGATCGTCGTCGTTTCATCCAGTCTTCCGCACTGGCCGGCCTGTCCGGCATGCTGCCGCTGGCCGGCTCTGCCGCGCAGCCCGCCTTCAATCCGTCGCCGGACGCCGGCTGGCGCACCTTCGAGGTGACCACCGTCGTCACGCCGGTCACGCGCGGCGAGGTGGCCACGGCATGGATTCCGTTGCCGTCGATCGACAACCCGGACTGGATCAAACCGCTGGCCAGCGACTGGCAGGGCAACGCCGCGCGCGCCGGCATCGCGGAAGACACCGTGTATGGCGCCAGGATGCTGGTGGCGCAGTGGCGCGCCGGTCAGGAGGCGCCGGTGATCGAACTGGTGAACCGCTTCGCGACGCGCGATCGCGCAATCGATTTCAGCCGGCCAGGCGCCGTCGCGCCGCTCGATGCGCAATCGCACAAACTCTACACGCAGGCCACCGAACTGCTGCCGACCGACGGCATCGTGCGCGACACCGCGCTGAAGATCACCCGGGGTGCGGGCAACGACATCGAGCGCGCCCGCGCGCTGTACGAGTGGATCTGCGACAACACCGAACGCAACCCGAAAACGCGCGGCTGCGGTCTGGGCGACATCCGCAGCATGCTGGAGAGCGGCAACCTGAGCGGCAAGTGCGCCGACCTGAATGCGCTGTTCGTCGGTCTGGCCCGCGCCGCCGGCCTGCCGGCGCGCGACGTATACGGCGTGCGCGTGGCGGATTCGAAATTCGGCTACAAGAGCCTGGGCAAGGCGGGCGACATCACGAAGGCGCAGCACTGCCGCGCCGAAGTGTGGCTGGCCGGCTTCGGCTGGGTGCCGGTCGATCCGGCCGACGTGCGCAAGGTGGTGCTGGAAGAGCGCCCGGGCCTGACGCTGAAGGACGACGTCGTGGTGGCTGCGCGCAAGGCGCTGTTCGGTTCGTGGGAAATGAACTGGCTGGCCTACAACGTGGCGCACGACCTGAAGCTGCCGGAAGCGACCGGGCCGGCCATCCCGTTCCTGATGTATCCGCAGCTGGAAACATCCGCCGGGCGCGCCGACAGCCTCGATGCGGCCAGCTTCGTCTACAGCATCACGTCGAAGGAAGTGACCGCCTGAGCCCGACTGCGTCCGCCGGCGCGGCCGTCCGGCGCGCCGGTCCGTCATCGTGAACGACTCCCGCAACCTGCGCGCCGACGCGCACTTCCGCCTGACCGACGTCCCGCGCGCCATCCGGTTCTTTCTGGACACGGACCGGCGACGCTATCTGCTGTTCATCTGCGTGCTCGGCGTGGTGCAGTTCTACCCGATGCTGCCGCCCTTCCTGATCGGTCAGGTCGCCGACTTCCTGATCGGCTGGCAGCGCGGCGATTCTCTGACGCCGATGTACACGCTGATCGCCACGCTGGGCGTGGCGCACGCGGTGGTTGCGCTGGTGCGGCTGTCCACCAAGCGGGTGATCGGCCGCATGTCGATCGATGCCCGCATGCGCGCCAAGGTGTGGGGCTTCGAGCGCCTGCTCGGCTTTTCGCTTGGCTGGCATCAGAAGGAAAGCACCGGCAACAAGGCACAGCGCGTGCTGACCGGCGCCGACGCGGTGCGCGACTGGACCAGCGATCTGGTCAATGCGCTGCTCACGGCATCCGGTGCCTTCTTCGGCGCGCTGATCGCCTGCATGCTGCTGCACCCGGCCACGGTGTTCTTCTTCCTGTACTACTGCGGCGTACTCGGCTTCATCGAGTGGTACTTCTACCGGCGCATCGCGAAACTGTCGGACCAGATCAACGCGTCGATGGAAAATGCCAGCGGCAGCTTCGTCGAGAGCGCCGCCAACATCCTGTCGGTGAAGGCGATGAATGCCGGCGCCGACATGACGGCGCGGGTCGCCGCACGCGAACAGGCCGCGCGCGACTTCGCCTACCGCCGGCTGCGGCTGACCAATACCAAATGGATGCTGTTCCAGCTGCATACCGCGCTGGCCTGGTCGCTCTACATACTGGGTGTGGCCTGGGGCGTGATGGAAGGCGGACTGTCGGTCGGGCTGGTGCTCACCTACACCGCCTACTTCAACACGCTGCGCGAAGCGTCGATGGACATGACCGACCGCGTGCAGACCATGATCGAACGCACCTCCAACCTCGGCCGCATGATGCCGCTGTTCGCGCCGCAGACCGCGCAGCACGGCACGCTGGACTGGCCGACGGACTGGCAGGTGCTGCACGCCGAAGCGCTCACCTTTGCGCACGACGGCCGGCGCGTGCTCGGCCCGCTCGATTTCACGATTCGGCGCGGCGAGCACGTCGGCATCGCCGGACGCTCGGGGTCCGGCAAGAGCACGCTGGTCAAGCTGCTGCTCGCGCTCTACCCGCCGGAATCGGGACGGCTGGCGGTCGACGAGGTGCCGCTGTCGGACATCCGGCACGAGGCGCTGCTGCACCAGATCGCCGTGGTACCGCAGGAAACCGAACTGTTCAGCCTGTCGCTGCGCGACAACCTGACGCTGGGCCGCGACGTGAGCGAACTCGACCTGCTCAATGCCTGCCGCATCGCGCAACTCGAAGACGTGATCGCGCTGCTGCCCGACGGCCTCGACAGTCCGGTCGGCGAGAAAGGACACAGCTTGTCAGGTGGCCAGCGCCAGCGCGTCGGCATTGCGCGCGCCGTGCTGCGCGATGCGCCCGTGCTGCTGCTGGACGAGGCCACGTCGGCGCTGGACGCCGACACCGAAGCGCGCGTGATCGACGCGCTGATGACCGATCACGCGCCCGGCCGCACGGTCATCCTGATCGCGCACCGGCCGCGCGCCTTCGAACGCATGGGCCGCGTGCTCACGATGGACGCCGGGCAGTTCGTCGCGCTCGCCGCGGCGAAGCCGGGTTGATGCGTGTTGTCACGGTGCGGCGGGGGATGTGGCGGCCTCTTGCATGGGTCGGAGTTGGGCATCGCTGCGCTCACCCCAACCTACGTGTGGACGGTGCTGGGCGGGTACCTCCACCGGGGTATTGCGGCGGGGCGGCGTGGTGGCGGATGCTTCTGAAGTCACTGTAGGTTGGGGTGAGCGCAGCGATGCCCAACACGCAGCCCCAACAAGCAGCCCCTTCCAGGAGACCCGATGAACAGCGGCGCGACCAGACCGCCCAGCATGTTCCAGCAGATCGGTGGCGAAGAGCCGCTGCGCCGGCTGGTCAATGCCTTCTACGACATCGTCGAAACCCACCCGGACGGGGCACCGGTACACGCGCTGCACCAGCACGGTTTCGGCGTCGCCCACCTGCGCGAGGCGCAGTTCGAGTTCCTGTGCGGCTTTCTCGGCGGCCCGCGTTATTACGCCGAGCGCATGGGCCACTCCAACCTGCGGCAGATGCATGCCCACGTCGCCATCGGTCAGGAGGAAGTCGTGTCCTGGCTGCGCTGCATGGTGCATGCAATCGAAGCGACCGACATCCCGATGGACGTCGCACCGAAGCTGATGCAACACCTGACCCGCGCTGCCGAGGCGCTGAAGAACAGACCGTGAGCGCACCTGCGCCGCATGCGCCACACAGAAGCGTGGCCGCGTCATCTTTATGTAGCGGACGATCTGTTGCTTTTCATGCACTTGCAACTTCCTTCACTGCGCCCATCCATCATCAATCGGCGCTGTAAAGCCTCCCGACAGCGTCTGCAGGCCGATACACTGCGCACCTTGCCAACTCTGTACGCAGTACCCAGGCCCGCGCTGCCGTCCGCGCGGGCACCCCACGATGATCCCGACCGACCCCGCCGACACCCGGCTGCAGCCTTCCTCGCGACGCTTCGGGCCGCCCGCCTGCGTCAGCATCGTCATCCCGGCCTACAACGAAGCGGGCGCGCTGGCCGCCACGCTCGACATGATTGCCGGCCACCTGTCGGCACTGACACCCGCTTTCGAACTGGTGGTCGTCGATGACGGCAGCCGCGACGCGACGGCACGGATCGCCAGCGAGTGCGCCGCTCGTCTGCCGGTCACGCTGGTGCGCTTTTCGCGCAATTTCGGCAAGGAGGCGGCGATTTCCGCCGGGCTGCACTACGCGCGCGGCGACGTGGTGGTGTGCATGGATGCCGACGGCCAGCATTCGGCCGAACTGCTGGGCGACATGCTCGCGCGCTGGCGCGACGGCTACGACATGGTCTATGCGGTGCGCGCCGACCGCGGCCAACAGGGCCTGTTCAACCGGTTCGGCTCGAAAGTTTTCTATGGCCTGATGAATATGGGTGGCCGGCTCGACATTCCGCCCAACGCCGGCGACTTCCGGCTGATGGACCGCTGCGTGGTCGACGCCCTGCTCGCACTACCCGAGCGTCAGCGCTTCATGAAGGGCATGTACGCCTGGGTCGGCTTCCGCTCCATCGGCATTCCGTACACGCCGCTGCCGCGCTCGGCCGGCATCACCACCTTCAACCGGCTCAACCTGATCCGGCTCGCGTGGACCGGTCTGACCAGCTTTTCGGTGCTGCCGCTGCGCATGGCCAGCCTGACCGGGCTGCTGTTGTCGACGCTGGCCTTCGCCTACGGCCTGTATGAAGTGATCGAAAAGCTGGTGTTCGGCATCGATCTTCCGGGCTGGCCGACCGTGGTGGTCAGCATCATGTTCTTCTCCGGCGTGCAGCTGCTTTTCATCGGCATCCTCGGCGAATACCTGGCGCGGGTGTACGAAGAGGTGAAGGGCCGGCCGCCCTATGTCGTGGCGGAGCTGGTGCGGCGCGAGCCGGTGCCGCGCGCAGACCGGCTCGAAGACTGAACATGCGCGCCTCCGTGCTGCTGTTCCTCATCGTCGGCGGCTGCGCCGCGGGCGTGCACTATCTGGTCACGCTGGCGGTGGATGCCGCGACCACCATGGATCCCGCGTGGTCCAACCTGATCGGTTTCGTGTGCGCCTTTCCGGTCAGCTACCTCGGCCACCGGCGCTTCTCGTTTGCCGGCACGCAAGCCGGTCACCGACAGGCACTGCCGCGTCTGCTCGCAGTGTCGTGCACCGCCTTCGTCGGCAACCAGTTGATGCTTGCCGCGCTGCTGCGCTACACGCCGCTGCCGCTGTGGATCGCGCTGGCCATCGTGCTGGTGTGCGTCGCCATCAGCACCTGGGTGCTCGGCCGCTACTGGGCGTTCGCACACCGCGCGGCATGAAGACGGTATTTCTGACCGCCGACGACTACGGCTTTCACCCTGCGGTCGACGCGGCGGTACTCGACCTGATCGACGCCGGCCGTCTCAGCGGCGCGGCCTGCATGGCGCGCGCGCCGGGCTGGCCGGCTGCGGCCACTCGCATCGCCGCCCGCCACAACGCCGCCGGGTTTGGCCTGCACCTGGATTTCACTGAATTTGCGCCGGCGCGTCGCGGTCTGTGGCCGCTGATTGCCCTCAGCCATGGCCGCCGCCTGAACCCGACGCAGCTGCACGACGAGATCACGACCCAATGCGCACGCTTCGAAGACGCCATGGGCCGCGCACCGGACTACGTCGACGGCCACCAGCATGTGCACCAGCTGCCGCAGATCCGCGACGCGCTGATCGAGGTGCTGCTGACGCGCTACGGCAGCCGCCTGCCGTGGTTGCGCATCAGCGGTGCGCATCCGGGCGACGGCTTCAAGCCGCGCTTCATTGCCGCGCTCGGTGCACAGGCGCTGTTGCGCCGCGCCCGCGCCGAAGGTTTCCGCGTGATGCCGCGCTTGCTGGGCGCCTACGGTTTCGACTGCGATGCCGCCGGCTACCGCAAACGGCTGGCGCACTGGTTCGCCACTGCGGATGACGGCGACGCCGTGATGTGTCATCCGGCGACCGAGGCTGTACCGGGCGACCCGATCGGCCGCGCTCGCGCAGTCGAGCACGGCGTGCTGGCGGGCGCTGATTTCCACGACCTGCTTGCCACAGCCGATATTCAGATCGGACAACTGCGACCGTGAACAGCAGGCAGCCGGCGTTTCATCCCGTCCACCAGACATTTCCACCCGATTATCCGACGGCATTGTCAGCGCGCCCGCATGCAGCGCGTTATGCCTTTGCACTCGTCCTTCCGACCGCCCCATGCATCCTGTAACACCGACTGCCACGACGTTTCAGCCTGCAACACGCAGCCTCCCTCGCCTGACCGCATATGGCACGGGACTGGCGCTGTTCGCGCTCATCGCGTTGCATATCGCACTGAGCTTCGGCCAGCACGGCATCAGCAACGACGAATGGGTGCAGCACACCTACGGCCGGCTGCTGCTCGACTACTACGCGTCCGGGCTGACCGACATGTCGGCCTTCCACTACAAGGACCTGTATCTGTATGGCGGGCTGTTCGACCTGATCGCTGCCGCGCTCGAACGCGCGCTGCCGATGAATGTGTGGGACATGCGCCACCTGCTGTCGGCGGCGTTCGGTTTTGCCGGCATGGTCGCCGTGTATCGGCTGGCGCGTCACCTGCTGAACGACACGGCCGCCTGCATCGCCGTGGCGCTGCTGATGCTCACCGGCGCCTGGAGCGGCGCACTGTTCACCCATACGAAGGACATCCCGTTCGCCGCCTGCATGGCCTGGGTGACCTGGTACACGACGCTCATCGTGGCGCGCCTGCCGGCACCGCCACTCGGTCTGGTGCTGAAGCTGGGCGTGGCGATTGGCTGCGCGTTCGGGCTGCGCGTCGGTGCGGTGTTCGGCGTCATGGTGCTCGGACTTGGCGTGCTGGCGTCGATGGCGCTGGCCGACGGCGACTGGCGCGCCCGCCTCGCACATCTGGGCCGCTCGCTGCGCGCACTGCTGCCGGCCGTGCCGGTCGCGCTGGCGCTGATCGCGTTGTTCTGGCCGTGGTCGGCGCAGGCGCCGGGCAATCTGATCAAGGCGCTGACCACTTTTTCGCATGTCACCTTCGCGATCCAGACCGTACTCGATGGCCAGATCATGGCGATCACCGAGGTGCCGCGCAGCTATCTGCCGATCTATCTTGCCGTGCGGCTGCCGGAACTGGCGCTGGCCGGACTCGTCGCCGCGCTGGGTGCGGCGCTCACTGCGGCGATGACGGCAGCGCCGGCCGGGCGGCACCGCCCGTGGCGACAGCACCTGCCGTGGCTGACCGTCATCCTGGCGGCGCTGTTGCCGCTGGCGCTGGCCATCGCGACCCGGCCGGCGCTGTACAACGGCATCCGCCACTTCACCTTCCTGCTGCCGCCGCTGGCGGTGCTGGCCGCCGCCGGGGTGTACGCCCTGTGGCGGCACGCCCGCAGCTCGCGCAGTCTGGCGGCTGCCTTCATCGCGCTGTGCCTCATCGGTGCGCTCGATCCGCTGGTCGCGCTGGCGCGACTGCATCCGTATCACTACGTCAATTACAACCGGCTGGCCGGCGGCTTCGAAGCCGCAGTCGCCGGGCGCTGGGAAGCCGATTACTGGTCGGACGGCGTGCGCGAAGCCAGCGGCCTGCTGCGCGACCATCTGAAGGGCACGACCCGGCCGGCCGAGCCCTGGCAGGTCGCGGTGTGTGCCGACCCGGTCGAAGCCGACGCGTGGCTGGGGCCTGAGTTCGTCATCACCCGTGACTGGGTGCGCGCCGACTTCTTCATTTCGACCACGCACATGGATTGCGACAGCGTGCTGGCCGGCCGCGTCATCGGCCAGGTGGCACGCGAAGGCCTGCCGCTGACCCTGCTGAAGGACCGGCGCATGCTGACGGCGGAACAGCGCCGGGTGCTGCGCTAAACTGCGCGACCTTCGCACATCGCGCGCAAACAGGCCGCATCTCCCATGAGCCGCAGCGATCCGCCGGTCGCCCGACATTTCCGCCAGATCCTGATGTGGCCGCTGCGGCTGATGCCGCTGCGCAGCGGCGATCAGGTGCAGCGCCACCCGCAGGCGCTGGCCGCCGTCACCGACGGCAATCCCTGGCGCGAACAGCGCGACGAATTCACCGGTTCGCCGGCCGACTTCCACGAACGGCACTACCGCGAATTCGTCACCTTCCTGCCGCATGTGCAGCGCTTCCTGTATGGCCAGGGGCGATCGAGTGCGACCCAGCCCGGCTACGGCGAATCGCCGATCCGCGTATTCCGGCGCAATGATGTGGCCGCAGTGCGCCTCGGCTGCGAGGACGGCAGCACGCTCGACCTCGCGGTGCAGCACATCGACCTGTACTTCTTCTACGACGTGGATGTGGTCATCCTCGCGATGGAGGTGCATGCCGACAACCTGCCGCTGGCCCGCGTACAGGAACTGATGTTCCGCTTCGGACGCGCGTTTCCGGCAAAGTGGAGCAATGGCGACTCGGACGGCCGCGCGGCGCAGTGCATGCGCACCGTGCAATGGGTCGGCCACGACGGCGCGGTGCTAGCCGAGTCCGACTATGCCGATCGCGAACGCTATCTGCACCACGCCTGGGAGCACCGCGCCTCGTGCATCGGCCGGCACTGGGAATACCTGCTGCAGCCCATGGTGCTGCACCACTCGGAATCGGTCGGCGACATCCGCTACCGCCAGCTCGAATACCACCGGCTGCCGAAGATGACCTTCCTGTCCTTCGACGACCCGTTCGCGCTGAGCCGCGAAGATTTCGTGCGCCTCGGCCAGGCCACCCAGCCGGACGACGGCCATCCGCTGCCGTATTCGGAACAGGTGATGGACGAGTTCGAACGCACTGCCTGCTACGACCGTTTCTGGGTGCCGTCGCGGCGCAGCGACAACGCCAGCACGCGCGTCATCTGCACCGGCCCCTCGATGGTGATGGTAGGCAAACACGGTCTGGCCGGTTATTCCGACCCGCAGAACGGCCTGCTGGCCGAGTTCCGCCACCAGTATTTCCTGATCGGGCTGATCGCACACTTCCACCGCGCCTCGCTGCTGATGCTGATGGACCGGCTGGTGGTCGCGGTCAGCCTGCTCGACGCCGACGACGTCGATTCGCGCCGCCGCTTCAAGCGCGGCATCCGCCAGACGATGGAAATCTTCCTGCGCTTCAACCACCGCTACTGGTTCGGCGAGGTGTCGAAGCAGTCGATGGCCAAGGACCTGTTCGACCTGTGGAGCCGCAACCTCGGCAACGAGGCGCTGTACAACGAACTGCGCGCCGAGGTGCTGGACATGGACAACTACCTCGAAGCCGACGACAGCCGGCGCCAGAACGAAACGCTGCTCCGCCTCACCGTGGTGACCATTTTCGGGCTGGTCGGCACCATCGTCACCGGCTTCCTCGGCATGAACATCTTCGACGGCCCGCCGGCCACATTGGCCGGCAAGATCGGCGCCGTGCTGGTGGTGACCGTGCCAACCGTGCTGCTCGCGTTCTACACGCTGAAAAAGTCCAGCGCGCTGTCGGAATTCTTCGACGCGGTATCGGACGACACGCTGACCCGGCGGCAGAAATTCAGGTCCTTCCTGCGCATCTGGCGCAACCGGCCGAACGGGCGGCGACGCAACGACCTGCGGGCACGCAAGCCCTGAGGGTTGCCGGAGACGCGGCGGGCCTGTTGGGCATCGCTGCGCTCACCCCAACCTACGGCGGGTTGGGCGAGCGCTTCTTTTTTTGATGCGGGCGTTGGGCATCGCTGCGCTCACCCCAACCTACGCGGGTGTCACGACCTCATTGCCGCGAATGCGCGCGCAACCAACCATCCGGCAGATGCATCACCCGTAGGTTGGGGTGAGCGCAGCGATGCCCAACGGACGAACGGCGCGCCAGCGCAGGGTCGCAACCTTCGCGACGGTTGCCGCGCCTGCAAAAACCGCTCAATCCGCCTCGCCGCTTTCCGGTGCGGCCACCGGCAGGTCAGGCACCGGCGCGTCTGCCGCCGGCATCTCGGGTGGCAGTTCCGCCTCGGCGATTTCTTCCGCCAGCTCTTCCTCGGACACCTGCGCCGCACCGCTCAGCGCAGCCAGATCGCCGACCCAGCGGGCGCGCGCGTCGTTGTCGAGCAGATTGAGCTGGTCGATCTCGACCTCGACGCGCGAACGCGGGTCGCGCGCCGGCAGGCTGGGTGAGCGCAGCACCAGCGGCACATGCTCAAGCCGCACCAGCGATTCGCGCAGCACGATGGCCGGCCACACGGTATTGCCCTCGCGTGCCTGCTGGCGCAGCCAGCGCAGGCACCAGTAACGCTCCATGCCGCGCTGGAAGTCGGCGTAGGCCGCGTAAGCCAGTTCGAAATCGCGCAGCGCCGACAACAGCGCTTCGGACTTCGGCGGGAACACCGGCTCTTCGCCACGCAGCAGCGCAATCATCTGCCACTGATTCACCAGGTCGACGTAACGACGCAGCGGCGAGGTGGACCACGCGTAGCAATCGACGCCCAGCCCCTCGTGCGGTGCGGCCACCGTGGTCATGCGCACCTTGCCGGCGCCCTGCGCGCGGTACAGCGCCGGAATGCCGGCATCGCGCAAATCGCTGCCCCAGGTGTTGTTGGCGACGATCATCAGTTCGGCGACCAGCTTGTCGAGCGGGCTGCCGCGCGCGCGGCGCTGGATGTCGACGCGGCCTTCGCCGTCTTCCGTCGTCTGTGCCCAGTCGACGTAGAAGTTGAAATCCATCTGGCCGGCGTTGGCCGACGGCTTGCCGCGCCCCGCTTCAAGCACTTCGGCCAGGCGCCACAGCAGCAGCAGTTCGTCGCGCCACTCGAATTCGGGCAGTTCGCCGCCGGTGATCGTGTCTTCGTTGAACAGCGGCTCGATTTCGTGGTGGCGCAGATTGGCGGCCACGGCGACCTGCTCGATGCGGCTTTCCTTCGCCGTGACGCGCAGGTCGGTTTCGACGTCGAGGTAGAGCGACAGCGCCGGACAGCTGCGGCCGGCCTGCAGCGTGTAGGTGTCGACCGCTTCGTCCGGCAGCATGGTGATCTTGCGGCCCGGGAAGTACACCGTGGACAACCTGCTGCGCGCGATGTCGCCCAGCGGTGTGCCGGGCTGGATACCGAGCGACGGCGCTGCAATATGTATACCGATGCGCCAGCCGCCACCGTCCTTCGGCTGCACCGAAAAGGCGTCGTCGATTTCGGTCGTGGTCGCGTCGTCGATCGAAAAGGCGCGCACGCCGGCATCGGGCAGGTCGCCGGCAGGCGGCACCTCGTGCGTCGGAAAGTCGGTGCCGCGCGGGAAGTATTCGAACAGGAAGCGCCCGAGGTGGTACTCGTGGCTGGACGCAAATGCGCCCGCCTTCGCCATCAGGCCGACCACCGACAGGCCGGCCGATGCGGCGGCGGCTTCCACCGCCTTGGTTTCGAGCCGGTTGCGGTCCGGCTTGTACAGGATCTGTGCGCTGCAGGCCGCGATGTCCGGCGGCGTGCGCCCGGCGAGCAGCTCGGCGACCCAGCCATCGACCTGCTCCTGCTGCAGCCGCTTCTTTTCCAGACCGGCCAGTGCGGCTTTCAGGATGTCGGGCGGCGCCTTGCGGAAGCGGCCCTTGCCCTTGCGGTGGAAGTAGACGGGCGCGGCGTGCAGGCAGAAGAGGATGGCAGCAGCCTGTTCGGCGGTCGGTGCGGCGCCGTGGTACTCGCGCGCCAGTTCCTCGAACGGGAATTCGTCGTCGCCGCACACGTCCCACAGAAAGGTGGCGTCGAGGTCGGCCGCCTGCGCTTCGGCGGCGGCCAGCAGCACGCCCGGCTCCGGGCTGGCGAAACGCAGCAGCACATTGGCCGCCTTCACCTTTGAACGCTTGCCGCTCGGCAGTTCGACCTGCAGCGAGGACACGCTGTCGGTCATCACGGAGCCGGCACGGAAGTGGCCGTCCTCTTCGAAAAGAACATTCATGAAGCGGGTACGGAAGAACTCGGACCGCGATTATCGCGGATAAGCGCCGCCCGGGGTCTGCGCGTTGTCGCATTGCGGCAAAAACCCGGAGGCGGCGGACAGTCGACGGCTACAATCGTCTGCCAGCCGCTGCACCGACCACCCTGCCTGAACGACACCCTGTGGCCGAACACGACGAACTCCTGCCGCTTGATGCAATGCAACGTCGCCTGAAAGAGGTGAGGTCGCTGCTCGACCGTCAGAAACGCGTCGAAAGCCTGCTGCACCGTCAGGAAATGCCGCGCCACGATCTGGTGGAAACGCTGGTCGTGAAGCAGCACCACAGCGAGCTGACGAAAAAGCTCGACACGATGCACCCGGCCGACATCGCCTACATCCTCGAAGCGCTGCCGCCGGAAGACCGGTTGCTGGTGTGGGATCTGGTGCGCGCCGACCGCGACGGCGAAATCCTGCTCGAAGTGTCGGACGCGGTGCGCGAGTCGCTGATCGACGCGATGGAGCCAAAGGAACTGGTGGCCGCGGTCGAGCAGCTGGACGCCGACGAACTGGCCGACCTGGCGCCCGACCTGCCGACCGAGGTCATGCAGGACGTGTTCAGTGCGCTCGACGTGGAAGAGCGCGAACAGTTGCGTTCGGCCATGTCCTACCCGGACGATTCGGTCGGCGCGCTGATGGATTTCGACATGGTCACCGTTCGCGAGGACGTGACGCTTGAAGTGGTGCTGCGCTATCTGCGCCGCTTCGACGAACTGCCCGATCACACCGACCAGATCTTCGTCGTCGACCGCGAAGAAAAACTGCGCGGCGTGTTGTCACTGAGCACCTTGCTGATCAACGACGGCGAAGTCGAAGTGGCAACCGTGATGCGCGAACACCCGCTGGTGCTGCACGCCTCGGACGATGCCGAATCGGCGGCCCAGGCCTTCGAGCGCTACGACCTCGTGTCGGCGCCGGTGATTGATCACCATGATCAGCTGATCGGCCGGCTGACCGTGAACGAGGTGATGGACTTCATCCGCGAACAGTCGGAAGAAGAGCTGCTTGCGCAGGCCGGCCTGCGCGAGGAAGAAGACATCTTTGCGCCCATCATGGATTCGGTGCGCAACCGCTGGGCCTGGCTGGCGATCAATCTGGGCACTGCGTTCTTCGCCTCGCGCGTCATCGGCGCCTTCGAAGGCTCGATCGAAAAACTGGTCGCGCTGGCCGCATTGATGCCCATCGTGGCCGGCATTGGCGGCAATTCAGGCAACCAGACCATCACGATGATCGTGCGTGCGATCGCGCTCGGCCAGATCGCACCCGATGCGGCACGCCGGCTCTACCGCAAGGAAATGGGCGTGGCGCTGATCAATGGCATCGTGTGGGGCGGCCTGCTCGGCCTGCTGGCCGCATGGCTGTACGATTCGTGGGCGCTGGGCGCGGTGATGAGTGCGGCGATGACGCTGAACCTGCTGCTGGCCGCCTGCGTCGGCGTAACGGTGCCGATCGTGTTGACGCGGCTCGGCCGTGACCCCGCGGTCGGTGGTTCGGTGCTGATCACCGCGGTCACCGACTCGGGCGGCTTCTTCATCTTTCTGGGGCTGGCCACCCTGGTTTTGCTCTGATCGGGACCGTCAATGCGCATCCGGTTATTCACTGCCAGCCTTGCCCTGATGATCGCCGGCGCCAGCGTCGAAGCGGCGGACCGCGCGCTGACCGTCACGTGCGCCGAAGCGGGCGCGCTGCAACTGACCGTGCCTGACACTTGGTCGGTCGAGGAAAGCCGGCACGATGTGCGCATGCCGCCGACGCTGACCGTGTCGGCACCCGACGGCAAGGCACAGTGGGTGGTGACCGCGGTGTGGAAGGCGGCCGATCGCAAGCCGCCGTCAACGCTGGATGAAATCCGCACCCGCGTGACGCGCACCGCGCAGACCGTCGGTGCGGCCGATGCGCCACTGCAACCGGTGCCCGCAAGCGCACCCGCCGGCTATTTCTTCGACGCCGGTGGCGACATCACGCCCGAGCCCTTCTCCATGCTGCGGCAGGGCATGCTGAAGGTGGGCGAGCTGACGGTGAGCTTCACCGCAATGGGTGCCGCCGGCCGCAACGCCGATCAGGACGCGCTGGTGGAGCGGCTGGCCCGGGCGACGCACCGCCGTTGAAGCGCGGCGCCGATCATGCGTTCCACAGTTTCCACAGCATGTGCGCGGCCAGCGCGATCAGCAGCAGCGAAAACAGCCGCTTGATCAGCGGCACCGGCAACCGGTGCGCGGCGCGCGCGCCGAGCGGTGTCGTGAACAGGCTGGCCGCGACGATGGCGACCAGCGCCGGCAGGTGCACGTAGCCCAGCACTTGCGGCGGCATGTCCGCCACCCCCCAGCCATTGAAGATGTAGCCGGCCGTGCCGCCGAGCGCGATCGGCAGGCCGAGCGCGGCCGACGTACCGATGGCCTGGCGGATGTCGCGGTTGCACCAGGTCAGGAAGGGCACGGTCAGCGCGCCACCGCCGATGGCGACCAGCGCCGACACCACACCGATGCCGCCGCCGGCCGTAATCAAGCCGCCCGGACCGGGCAGCTGGCGCGACGGCTTGGGCTTGAAACCGATCAGCATGGTCAGTGCAACATAGCCGATGAACACGGCGAAGATGAGCGACAGCGCCTGGGTCGAAACCTCGCGCGCGATGAAGGTACCGAGCAGGGTGCCGATCAGCACGCCGATGGTCATCGTGCGCACGGTCGGCCAGTCGACGGCGCCATGCGCATGGTGCGTGCGCAGACTGATCGCGGCCGACACGACGATGGCGGCCATCGAGGTGCCGAGCGCCAGATGCAGGATGTGGTCGGGCGTGACATGCAGTCGTTCGAACAGGCTGACCAGCATCGGCACCAGCACTGCACCACCGCCAATGCCCAGCATGCCGGCGAAGAAGCCGACGACGGTGCCCAGCAACAGGCAGGCGAGCACGAATTCGGTATCGGGAAAGAACATCATGGTGCGCTGCAAAAACCGCTATCTGAACACAGGCAGCACCGCGATCGCAAAGCCGGCGTTGCGCAGAAACACACGGGGCACCCGCAGGTGCCCCGTGACGGCGATGATCGCCGAGCGGATCAGCCGGCGATGGCGAGCTTGCCGCGCTTGTCCGACAGGGTGCGCGCCAGCAGCGACACCAGCGCGTAGACCGCGTCTATGGTCGGCGTCGGGATGCGGGTGATGCGACCCAGTTCGCGCACCGAACCGACCAGCGCCTCGAACTCCAGCGGCCGGCCGGCTTCGACGTCCTGCAGCATCGAAGTCTTGTGCGCACCGACCGCTTCGGCGCCGGCGATGCGCTTGTCGAGCGCGATCTTGAATTCCACACCGAGCTTTTCGCCGACCGCTTGCGCCTCGCGCATCATGTTGGCGGCCAGTTCGCGGGTCAGCGGGAAGCGGCAGATGTCTTCCAGCGTGGCGTGCGTCAGCGCCGAAATCGGATTGAAGCTCAGGTTGCCCCACAGCTTCACCCACATTTCGGAGCGGATGTCCTTCGACACCGGCGACTTGAAGCCGGCGGCGATCATCGCCTGCGACAGCGCCTCGATGCGCGGCGAGCGGGAGCCGTCCAGTTCGCCCAGCGTGAAACGGTTGCCTTCGATCAGCTTGATGACGCCCGGCTCGACCAGTTCGGACGCCGGATACACCACACTGCCGATGACCCGCTCGACTTCGATGTTCGCGGCGACGATGCCGTCCGGGTCCACCGAGGTGACCGGCGTGCCTTCGTAGTCGCCGGCCAGCTTGTGGAAGTACCACCACGGAATGCCGTTCTGCATCGTCACGACCATCGTGTCCGGGCCGAACAGCGCCCGCATGTCGGCGGCGACGTCCTTTACCTGATGCGCCTTGAGCGTCAGCAGGATCACGTCCTGCACGCCGGCGTCCGTCATCTTCTGCACGCCGCGGATGTCCGGTGCATGCTCGACCGTGCCGTCTTCCAGCATCAGCGACATGCCCTTCGCCTGGATGGCCGCGAGGTTGGGGCCGCGTGCGACGCAGGTCACTTCATTGCCGGCACGCGACAGTTTCACGGCCAGATAACCTCCGATGGCGCCTGCGCCAACGACTGCAATCTTCATCTTTCATCTCCCTTGAGGGCGCAGCGGCAGGCCGGATACCGGTCGCGCCGCCGCCAGCCGCGCCCGGCCGTCGTGCAACGGGCGCGGCGGTTTCAGGTCACGTCCGGCGGCGCAGCCTGTGCTTCAGCACCGGCACGATGGGCCACAGCAGCATGACGAACGACAAGGTCATCAGGCCGCCGACCAGCGGATTCGCCCAGAAGATGTCCAGGCTGCCCTGCGACAGCAGCATCGACTGGCGGAAGCTCGATTCGGCCATGTCGCCCAGCACGAGCGCGAGTACCAGTGGCGCCAGCGGATAGCGCAGCTTCTTGAACAGGTAACCGAATACGCCGAACACCAGCATCATCACCACGTCGAAGATCGAGCTGTGCACCGTGTAGGCGCCGATCGCGCAGATGACGATGATGATCGGGCCGATGACCGAGAACGGAATGCGCAGGATGGCTGCCCACCACGGCACGGTGGTCAGCACGATGATCAGGCCGACGATGTTGCCCAGATACATCGAGGCGATCAGGCCCCACACGAAGTCGGGCTTCTCGGTGAACAGCAATGGGCCGGGCTGCAGACCCCAGATCAGCAAGCCGCCCAGCAGCACGGCAGCGGTCGGCGAACCCGGAATGCCCAGCGTGAGCATCGGCAGCAGCGCCGACGTACCGGCCGCGTGCGCTGCGGTTTCCGGCGCCACCACGCCTTCGATGTTGCCCTTGCCGAACGAGTCCTTGTCCTTCGCGCCGCGACGGGCCAGGCCGTAGGCCATGAACGAGGCCGGCGTGGCACCGCCCGGCGTGACACCCATCCAGCAGCCGACCAGCACGGAGCGGATCGAGGTTTTCCAGTAGCGCAGCAGTTCAGCCCAGGTCTTCAGCACCACGTCGAGCTGGATCTTTGCGCTCTTGCCCTTGAAAGCCAGACCTTCTTCCATCGTCAGCAGGATTTCGCCGATGCCGAACAGTCCGATCACCGCGATCAGGAAGTCGAAGCCCTTCAACAGCTCGGTCACGCCATAGGTCATGCGCAACGTGCCGGTCACCGTATCCATGCCGACCGCAGCCAGCGCGAAACCCAGCGCCATGACGGCCAGCGTCTTGGCCGGCGGTTCCTTGCTCATGCCGACGAAGGAACAGAAGGTAAGCATCTGCACCGCGAACATTTCCGCCGCACCGAACTTCAGCGCGAAGCGCGCAACCAGTGGCGCGAGGAAGGTGATCAGCAGCACGGCGAAGAAGGCACCGACGAAGGACGACGTGAATGCCGCCGTCAGCGCAGCACCGGCACGGCCCTGCTGGGCCATCGGATAGCCATCGAAGGTGGTCGCCACCGACCACGGCTCACCCGGAATGTTGAACAGGATCGACGTGATCGCGCCGCCGAACAATGCGCCCCAGTAGATGCAGGACAGCATGATGATGGCCGAGGTCTGGTCCATCGAAAAGGTCAGCGGCAGCAGGATGGCGATGCCGTTGGCACCGCCCAGACCGGGCAGCACGCCGATCAGGATGCCCAGCGTGACGCCGAGCACCATGAAACCCAGGTTGGGCAGCGTCATCGCGACGCTGAACCCGTGCATGAGGTTGTTGAGTTCGTCCATCTCGCTCTCGGAGGATGAGTTCTTGTGGTGTCAAAGACCGAGCATCAGCTCGATCGGACCTTTTGGAAGCGGCACGAGAAACCAGCGCTCGAACAGCAGGAAGGCGCCGAGCGGCACGCCGATCGCAGTCATCGCAGTGACCAGCCAGCCGAACTTGCCATGCACCTTCATGAAGAAGGCGATCAGCACCAGCGACGAAATGTAGATGCCAAGGAACACGACGGCGATCACGTAGATGGTCAGCGGCACCAGCATCTGCATCACCAATCTCAGTTCGGTCCAGCTGGCGAACTGCGGCTGCGCTTGCTTGAACTTCCTCAGCGCCGTGATCAGGATCCAGCCGCTCGACACCAGCAGGATGCAGCCGATGTAGAACGGGAAGTAGCCGGCGCGCGGGCCTTCACCCTCTTCCCAGCCTATGCCGACGCGAATGCTGTCGATGACCGCGACAACTCCCATGGCGAACAGGAACAGCGCGACCAGTAGTTCCGGCCAGCGGTTGGACAAGCCGGGTTCAGCGGCTTCCTCGGATCGCTCCATCACGAATCTCCAGATTGAAAACAGGGCGCATGCATCTTTGCGGCGGGCAATCAAACGAACACGGGCGGGATGACCCGCCCGTGTTCCTGACTTGCTTGAGGCGGTTTACTTGGCGAGGAAGCCGGCGTCCTTCATCAGGCCGTAGTGCATCGCTTCGGTCTTGCTCACCCAGTCGGCGAATTCCTTGCCGCTCATGAAGGTCTGCTTGAACGCGCCCTTCTTCATGAAGTCGGCCCATTCCGGTGTTTCGCGCACCTTCTTGAACAGATTGACGTAGAAGTCGACCTGTTCCTGCGTCACGCCCGGGGCGAGGAAAATGCCGCGCAACATCAGATACTCGATCGGCACACCGGCGCTCTTGCAGGTCGGAATGTCAGCCCACGACTGCGTGTCCGTGACCTTGTCGGTGTAGGCCAGGCGTTCGGTGTCCATGATGCACAGCGGACGCAGCTTGCCGCCGCGCCAGTGGGCTTCGGCCTCGATCGGATTGTTGACGGTCGAATTGACATGACCGCCGACCAGTTGTACCGCCACATCACCGCCGCCCTTGAACGGCACGTAGATGATCTTCTTGCCGGTGGCCTTGTCGATCATCGCGGTGATGATCTGGTCTTCCTGCTTCGAACCGGTACCGGCCATCTTGAATGTGCTGGCGGGCTTGGCCTTGATGTCGTCGATATATTCCTTGGCGGTCTTGTACGGCGCGTCGGCATTCACCCACAGCACGAACTGGTCGAGAGCGAGCATCGCGCCCGGCGTCAGATCACGCCAGTTGAACGGAACACCGGTCGCCAGCGGCGTGGTGAACAGGTTCGACAGCGTGATGATGATCTTGTGCGGATTGCCCTTGGCACCCTTCAGCTCCAGAAAGCCTTCGGCACCGGCGCCGCCCGACTTGTTGACGACGACCAGAGGCTGCTCCATCAACTTGTTCTTGGCGACGATGCCCTGGATGAAACGGGCCATCTGGTCGGCGCCGCCGCCGGTGCCGGCCGGCACGACGAACTCGACCGGCTTGGTCGGTTCCCAGGCGTGTGCGGCACCGGTCAGGCCGATCGCTGCAACCGCAGATACCAGAGCTCTTGCGGCCCAGTTCTTGAATTCGATCATTGCACTCTCCTCAGTGGATATTGTTGATGACAGTACTGCGGGCAAGGTCCTGGATCAGGTACCCAGACCCAGCTTCTGTGCCAGCCCGATACGTTGCAGCTTGCCGGTTGCACCCTTGGGAATTTCGTCCATGAACAGTATCTTGCGCGGCACCTTGAAATCGGCGAGCTTCGTGGACGCGAAGGCCTGGATTTCCTTGGCGGTCGCGCTCTGCCCTTCGCGCAGCACGACCACGGCGCCCACTTCTTCGCCCAGCTTCGGATGCGGAATGCCGAACGTCACGACCTGGGCGACCGCAGGGTGGTCCATCAGCACTTCGTCGACTTCGCGCGGCGAAATCTTCTCGCCACCGCGGTTGATGATTTCCTTCAGACGGCCGGTCAGCGACAGATAGCCTTCGGCGTCCTTGCTGCCCTGGTCGCCGGTACGGAACCAGCCGTGGGTGAAACCTTCCTTGTTCGCCTTCTCGTTGTTTTCGTAGCCGGGCGTCACGTTGGCGCCGCGGATGACGATTTCGCCGATCTCGCCGGCCGGCAGGATGTTGCCGTCGTCGTCCATGATTTCCACTTCAGGGCCGGCCGCCAGGCCGACCGCACCAGGCTTGCGCGGGCGCGGCGGCAGCGGGTTGGACGCCATCTGATGCGACGCCTCGGTCATGCCGTAGGCTTCGATCAACGGCGCGCCGAATACTTCTTCCAGCTCGCGGATGACCTGCGGCGGAATCGACGACGACGACGAGCGCAGGAAGCGCAACGGGTTGCGGGCTATCGTTTCCTTGTTGCGCGATGCGCGCGACAGGATGGCCTGGTGCATTGTCGGCACCGCGGTGTACCAGGTCGGATGCGCTTCATCCATCCAGGAGAAGAACTTCAACGCGTCGAAGCCTGGCGTGCAGAACACCGACGCACCCGCCGACAGCGGCGCCATGATGCCGGCGATCAGACCGTGGATGTGGAACAGCGGCATGATGTTCAGGCCGCGGTCCTTTTCGGTGAAGGCGAGCGTCGCGCAGATGTTCTGCGCCGAGGCGGACACGTTGCGCTGGGTCAGCGGAACGATCTTCGGACGCGACGTCGTGCCCGAGGTGTGCAGCACGAGCGCCACGTCATCGGGCTGCGCATTGCCCGGAAGGGCCGCAGCGGCCACATCGGCCGCCTCGCGCGGCTCCAGCGTGAAATCTCCAGCGGCGTCCTGCGCCACCAGATCGATGACGCGAACGCCCAGCTTCTTCGCCACTTCGATGGCCGGCGACACGCTGCCGCGATCGACCACGAGCGCCCGGGCGTTCAGGTCGGACAGATAGAACTCGAATTCTTCCGCGCGGTAACCGGCGTTGAGCGGTGCGGCCGTGGCGCCGGCGGCGATGCTGATGAATGCGCTGGCCATGTCCGGGCCGTTCGGCAGCACGATGGCGACGCGATCATTGCGACCGATGCCGAGCGCGTTCAGGCGTGCGATGGTGCGTGCCATCAGGGCTCGCAGCTGACCGAAGCTCAGGTCCGGGCGCGCCGGCGCAGACAGCGCGACAGATGCATCGGCGCCGGTGGAAAACAGCTCGATCAGCGTGGAAGTGGCCGACATACAGACTCCGTAAGACAGTTTGAAATTCAGGAAGCCGCAGATGACGCGCTTCGGGGTTCTGCAGGCGCACCGGCCGACAGGTCGACGCAGGCGACCGCTGTTCTGCAAATGCAGAACAACAGGTGGCAAACGAGTTTCGTTCATAACGAACGATCGTTCAAGCCACGCCAGTACGAACCGGTCCGCTTATGCACAACTTTGCTGCAAAGACACTGAGTTGGAGCAGTCTGTGACAGATAAGCCACAAGACCATGGCTGCGATGTGTCTCATCGCCCGCCAGAGGCGGTCACCTTGGTGACCGTACCGCGCGCCCGGGGTGGTGGGCTGTCGGTAGGGGGACCCCCGCGCATGTCGCTAGGCCGGCATCCTGAACCGAGGGTTCAGAGCGGCTGCGTTCCTGCCGCATCAGGCCAGCCCGTGAAGGGCCGGCACAACAGCGGCGTCCTAGGTTCGCGACCTCATGCCAATCAACATTGGTTCAAGGAATCTATGACCTTGGCGAACACCGCAGGGGATTGATGCTCAGGGCGGTCAGCCCTGACGCAACCGGCATCTAGAAAAGCTTTTCCTGACTGGAAAGCACCTCTTCAATGCGTGATTGCATGGAATTTATTCTACGCCGCAGCGGCACCAAATCAACACCGCCGGTCGCCTGCATCTGAAAAATTTCGTGCGCCAGATTGAGCGCACACATGACCGCCAGACGTTCGCCGGACGCGCGCGTCGTCTCCGCCAGATCGCGCATGCGGCGCTCGACCAGTTCGACCGACGCGTTCAGCGCCTCGCGATCGCCTTCCCGGCATTGCACCCGGTACTCGCGTCCGAGTATCGTGATTTCAGTGGTTTCCGCCTGCGCGGGTTCGCGGCTCATTCCTGTGGCAACCTTTCGAGCAGACTGCTCACCTTCTCGCGCGCCGCTTCGACCTTGTCGCCGAGCACCCTGTTCTCGCCTTCGAGCGCCGCCACGCGGTTGCGCAGGACGATGTTTTCATCGTGCAGCGCCCCGAATCGACCCAGCAGGATGTCGAGACGGTCGCCCAATTGATTGATATCGTGATCCATCGGCGAACTATAGGGGGGCGCCCATCAGGCGGTCAAGACAAGTACCGGCCGGCCGGCTGCGCAAAAGAAAAAGCCACTCTTGCGAGTGGCTTTTTCGGGTGGGCGGCGGGGGCAAACCCGCCGGGTCCTGCGATCAACGCGCCAGTTCGGCCGTATCGATGCGCTTGTCGATGGACGTTTCGGCGACACGGCCGGCATCCACCTTGCGGGTGAACACCCAGCGTGCCGGCGTGCGCACGAAGGCGTAACCCGTCTTGGCGTCAATGAACACCTTGTAGTCTTCGGGGTGTCCGACCGCCTTCGACGATCCGGCGGTATCGGCAGACGCCGCAAAGGCCGAAAGTGAAAGGCTCGCAGCGAGCAAGATACGGAGTGCAGTGGTTTTCATGATGAAGCTCCCAGCAAGTTAAAAAGCAGTTGTTGAATTCAATATAGTGCACTGCAACAACTCTTTCAACCCCGCGCCAGTATTGGATCGTGAATAAATTCTTGGTTTATTTTTGCGGCGCAGCACAGTGGATCGCAAGCTCAGCACTGTGTGTCAGTGATGCGACTCGGCCCGGTGCGCCGACATGTTCGGGTAATGCCACAGGCGGCACACCATGAGCGGAATGTTCCGTTTGAGGGATCCGCTGAACCTCTATCTGGTGCGTCATCCGAAGCCGGCTGTGGCGCCGGGGCTATGTTACGGCGTGACCGACCTCGACGTCGCCGAGGATCCGGTGGCCTGCGCCGACCGACTGCGCCCGCTCCTGCCGGCCGGTGTGCGCACCGTCAGCAGCCCGCTGCAGCGGGCGCGCCTTTTGGCTGATGCCCTGCATCCGGCGGTGGAAACCGACGAGCGGCTGCGCGAACTTGACTTCGGCGACTGGGAAATGAAGCCGTTCAGCGACATTCCGCCGCACGGCTTCGACACCTGGGGCAATGCCCTGATCGACTTCCGGGCGCCGGCTGGCGAGCTGTACGCCGACATGGCCGCGCGCGTCTGGACCGCGTTCGAGGCGCACCGGCACGGCACCGATGCGCTCGTACTGGTCGGCCACAACGGGCCGATGCGCGCGCTGACCGGCACGCTGCTCGGGCTGCCGCCCGAGCGCTGGCTGAATCTGGAATTCGACTTCGGCCACCTGACACATCTGACGATCGGTCCGCTCGGCGCCAAACTGCGCGCATTCAACCGCTGAGCGCGCTGCACCTATAATCCGCGCTTCTCAGCAGCTGACCCGCCATGACTTCAGTCCAGGTTTCCAGCCGCGCGATCTATGTGCGCCTGCTCGGTTACGTGCGTCCCTACTGGGTGGCTTTTGCCGTCGCACTGCTCTGCATGGCGCTCACCGCGGCGGCCGAACCGGTATTTCCGGCCATCATGAAATCGCTGCTCGACGGCGGTTTCGGCGGCAGTGACCCGGATGCCGTGTGGTTCTATCCGGTGCTCATCGTCGCGCTGTTCGCCGCGCGCGGCATTTTCGGCTTCATCGCCGACTACGCCTTCGCCTGGGCCGCCAACAACGTCGTGCTTGACCTGCGCCGCGCGATGTTCGGCCGCCTGCTGGCGCTGCCGACCGAATTCTTCGACAACCACAATTCCGGCGCGCTCATTTCCAAGGTCGCCTACGACGTGCAGGGCGTGACGCAGGCGGCGACCAATGTCATCACCGTATTCGTGCGCGACACACTGACCGTGGCCGGCCTGCTCGCCTGGCTGCTGTGGCTGGACTGGAAGCTCACGCTCATCGTGCTCGGCATGCTGCCGCTGATCGCCATCGTGGTGCGCCTGAGTTCCCGCCGCATCCGCGAATCGGCGCGCGGTGCGCAGACCGCCATGGGCAGCATCGCGCACACACTGGAAGAAACCATCGAAGCGCACAAGGTGGTCAAGATTTTCGGTGGCCAGGACTACGAAATGGGCCGTTTCGATGCGGCCTGTCGCAAGCAGCGACGGCAGAACATGCGCAACATCGTTGCCGCGTCGCTGGTGTCGCCGATGACCCAGGTGCTGACTGCGATGGCGCTGGGCATCGTCATCGCCGTGGCTCTGCACGACTCGGCGAGCAACCGCACGACGGTCGGCAGTTTCATGGGCTTCGTCACCGCCATGCTGATGCTGCTGGCGCCGCTGAAGCGACTGACCGACGTCAACGCGCCGCTGCAGCGCGGGCTGGCGGCGGCGGAAAGCGTGTTCCAGCTGATCGACGAACAGGCTGAGCGCGACACCGGGACGGTAGACATCGAGCGCGCACTCGGCCGCATCGACTTCGACCAGCTCGGCTTCGGTTATCCGGGGCGCGACGAACGCGTGCTGCAGCACATCGATCTGGCCATCGCACCGGGCGAAACGGTCGCGCTGGTCGGCGCATCCGGCTCAGGCAAGACCACGCTGGCTCATCTGCTGGCGCGCTTCTACACGCCGGGCAGCGGACGCATCCTGCTCGATGGTCACGACATCCAGCACATCCGGCTGGCCAGCCTGCGCGCCAACATGGCGCTGGTGAGCCAGGACGTGGTGCTGTTCAACGACACCGTGGCGGCCAACATCGCCTACGGTGCGCTGCGCGACACCGATCGCGGCGACATCGAAGCCGCCGCGCGCGCGGCCTACGCGCTCGACTTCATCCAGGCCATGCCGGAAGGCTTCGACACGCTGATCGGCGAAAACGGCGTCAAGCTGTCCGGCGGCCAGCGCCAGCGGCTGGCGATCGCGCGCGCACTGCTGAAGGACGCACCGGTGCTCATTCTCGACGAGGCGACGTCGGCGCTCGACACCGAATCGGAGCGGCAGGTGCAGGCTGCACTCGAAGTGCTGATGAAGAACCGCACCACGCTGGTCATCGCGCACCGGCTGTCCACGATCGAACGGGCCGACCGCATCGTCGTGATGGATCGCGGGCGCATCGCCGAGATCGGTCGCCACGCAGAGCTGCTGGCAGCCGGCGGCATGTACGCCAACCTCTACCACTCGCAACTCGGCGGCGACTGAGCCGCACCCGTCATTTCCCGCCGCAAGGCCGCATCGGCTTATAGTGCTCGGGCCGAGCCATGCGCCTACTGCGCCGGCGGCACTCGAAAGGTCACACCATGAGCAAGGAACGAAACAGCGTGAAGGCGACGAAGAAACAGGCGGCGTCGACACCGAAGGAAAAGAAGGCCGCCAAGCAGGCGAAGAAAAATGCGTCCGAACTGATGCAGCCGCTGATCAAGCCGCACTGAGCAAGACGTTCATTCGACCCGGATCGCGCGGATGCCGAGCGAGAAGGTACCCGCCTGACGGTCGGCGATCATCAGACCGATCTGCCGCGCGCGCGACGGGTCGAGCGGCGGCGCACCCATCACGTTGCGACCGCGGAAGGTGGCGCGGAACGCCGCCACCGGCAGATGCACGGTGGCCCATTGACCGGCCGGCGGTTCGAAGCTGATCTGGTGGCTCAGGCCGTCGAAATCGTCGTCGCAGCGCAGGCTGAGCTTGTAGCGCTTGCCGTCGCCCAGCACCACGAGCCCATAGTGGGTCGCGCCGGGCTCGGCGATATTGCCCGGCTGGGCGCGCACCGAGGCGAAGCCGCCGTTGCGTTCCAGCGACACGATGCCTTCGAATACCGCGTGCCCGGCAGGGTCCGGCCGCAGCCGGCTGCGCGACATGCCGCCCATCACGCCATCATCGATCGGCGACCAGTCATTGACTGTATCGGCCTTGCCAAAATCAAATAGTTTGCGCGCCATGACTTCATTGTAAGGGGCTTGGCCCGGCGGACAATCGTCGCGACCCGACGCGTCGCCCAGCCCGGTTGTCCGGCTACCTCATCAAGCTGTTGCTTCCTCAATCATCCAGCTTTACCGCGCGCACCGCGGCCACACCCAGCGCACCGCGTGCGCCCAGTATTGCCGCGAGCGTCGAGGCCGCCAGCATGGCGAACACAATGACGGCGAGCCAGTCCCAGGGCACCTCCCAGTCCATGCTCCAGTGGAAGGACTGGCGGTTCACGACTTCAATCAGCAGCGCACTCATCGCGAACCCGGCGACCAGACCCAGCAGCAGTCCGGGCAACGCGCACAGCAAACCTTCAGCGGCGAGCTGGACGGCGATCTGCCTGCGCGTGCAGCCGATGTGGCGCAACAGCCCGAACTCGCGCGCCCGCGCACTGGCCGATGCGGCAAACGCAGCCGCGATACCGGCCAGACCGATCAACGCCGACGCCGCTTCCAGCGCATAGGTCGCGGCGAAGGTGCGGTCGAACACGCCGAGCGACAGCCGGCGCACCTCGTCGCTCGATGTCAGTTCCAGCGCCTCGCCCTTGCCGCTGGCATCGCGCAGCGCGCGCGCGACGCCCTCTTCATCGGACCCTGCATCGAGCCACAGCCCGAAATCGTCGGCAGCGGTGTCGCCGGTCAGCGCGCGATAGCGCGCCAGATCGATCACCACCGCGCCGTGCTGGCGCGCGTAGTCGCGCCACAGGCCGGCCACCTGCACGCGCAGCGACTGCCCGGCGAGCGGTAGATCGACCTCGCGGCCGGGAATCCAGCCATACAGATCCGCCATCGCCTCGGACGCCCATACCTGAGGCAGCGCACCCGATGCCACCGACGCACCGACGCGCGGCAGCACGCGACCGGCGTCATCCGGCAGCGGCCGGGCGATCAGCGCCACGGCCGGCAGGTCGGCGCTCAGCAGCAGGCTTTGATGCCGGATCGCTTCCAGCCGCTCGACACCCGGCACGGCCGCCAGCCGCGCTTCGATGTCATCCACCCACGGTCGATCGCGATCGCCGCGCAGGTACAGCTCGGCCGGCAGCACATCGGTCAGCCAGCCGTCGACCGAGCTGCGGAAGGACGACACCATGACGGCCATCGCGACGATCAGTGCCGTGGCGGCGAGCACGCCGGCCGCACTGCGCGACGCGAACCCGGGCTCGGCCATCAGCCGCGCCCGCGCCAGATCCAGCGGCACCGCCGAGAACGTCGGCAGGCGCCGCGCCAGCGCCCGGGCCAGTGGCGGCACGGCGAGCACGGCGGCGACCAGCACGCAGGCAATCGCCGCATAGCCGCCCAGCGGCAGACCGGCCAGTGGCGGCAGCGACGCGGTGGCGACGCCCAGCAGCAGCGCGATCAGTGCCGCCGCGGTGCGGCGGCGACTGTCCAGCATGCGCAGCGGCGGACCGAAATGCCCGGCCCGCAACGCCTGTGCGGGCGCAATCATCAGCGCATCGCGCGCCGGCCAGGCGGCGCCGGCGGCCGCGCTGGCCACGCCGAGCAACCCGAAACCGACGCTGGCCGCGATGTCGAACGACAGCGCCGGCGCCACGCCTGACACCAGGCCAGCGCCCAGATCGGCGCCGATCAGCGTCAGCGCGAGCGCCACCAGTGCGTGTCCGAGCGCGATGCCCAGCAGCGCGCCGCACGCGCCCAGCAGCGCCCCCTCACCGATCAGCATGCGGAACAGCTGCGCGCGCGTCAGTCCGGCCGCCCGCAGGAAGGCGATCTCGGCCGTGCGCCGCGCAATCGCCGCGGCCTGGGTCGCCGCCACCAGAAAGCTGCCGACCGCCAGCGCGATCAGCGCCAGCAGACCCAGATTGACGCGATAGGCGCGCGACAGCCGGTCCGCCCGTTCCAGCGCCTGCGCGGGCGTCTGCCAGTGCACGCCCGGCGGCAGCACGGCCGCGATGCGCGCGATCGCCTCGGCGCGATTCGCGCCTTCGCGCAGGCGCAGCGCGACGCGGCTGATCTGACCGAGGGTGGCCAGCCGCCACTGCGCCTCGCCGATGTCCATCACGGCCAGCACGGCGCCACTGCCGGCCGACGGGAGCCAGCCCGCAACGGTGAAAGCAGTGTTGTCGCGACCGAGCTTCAGCGTCTGCCCCGGCTGGACGCCGAGCGCCTGACCGGCGGCATGACTCAGAAAGATCGCGCCCGGCTCCAGCAGGCGTCCGATGTCGCCGGCCGGCGGCAGCAAGGTCGGCTGCACCGCCGCCGCGCGAAAGGCATCGAGGCCGATGACGCGCAGCTTCAGCGTGCGCGCGCCGACCGCAACGTCGAGTTCGCGCTCGACCAGCGGGCTGGCGTATGCCACGTCGGGCAGGCGGGCGAGCAGGGGATAGACCGATTCATCCATGCCGCGCGCCGCCACCACTTCCAGATCGGCCGAGCCCGACACCGCACGCAGGCCGGATTCGAACTCGTCGAGCGCCGCCCGGTGAATGGCGGATACCGCGACCCCGAGCGCCACGCCGAGCGCGATGGCCAGCAGCGCAAGCCGGCTCGCGCCACGCCAGGCCGAGCGGCACAGCAGCTCAAGCATCGACGTGCGCGTCGGCCGGATGCAGGCGACCGTCGCGGCCCAGCCTGAGCACGCGGTCCGCAGTGGCCGCGACGGTGGCCGAATGGGTGACCAGCAGGCCGCAGGCGCCGCCCGACTTCACGGCATCGCGCAGCAGCGCGGCGATCCGCTCGGCGTTGTCGGCGTCCAGATTGCCGGTCGGCTCGTCGGCCAGCAGCAGGCGCGGCCGGTGCACCAGCGCGCGCGCGATCGCCACGCGCTGCAGTTCGCCACCGGACAGTTGCGTCGGGCTGTCGTCGGCACGGTTCGCCAGCCCGACCGCGGCCAGCTGCGCGCACGCCCTCTGGCGGCGCTCGCGCAGCGACACACCGGCCAGCGCCAGCGGCAGCGCCACGTTGTCACGCAGGCTCAGCCAGGGCAGCACATGGAAGGCCTGGAACACGAAGCCGACCCGGGTGCGCCGCCATAGGGTGGCGGCGTCATCGTCCAGCGCCGACACCTCGACACCGTCGAAACGCACACGGCCCGCATCCGGGCGATCGAGTGCCGCCACGACGTTGAGCAGCGTCGATTTGCCGGAGCCGGATTCGCCGATCACCGCCACGTATTCGCCGGCGGCGATGTCGAGGTCGAGCGCCTGCAGCAGCACGCGCGGCGGCGTGCCGGGCAAGGTCTTGTCGAGGGCGGTCAGGGAAAGCACGGCGAATGGACTGCGCGCCGCGCCGGACGTTCAGGCGCGCGTGGCGAGGAACTGGCGGAATTCGGCGGCATCCATCGGCCGCGCATACAGGAAGCCTTGCGCAATCTGCACGCCCTGCTCGCGCAGATAGGTGGCCTGCTGTTCCGTCTCGACGCCTTCGGCCACCATCTGCAGCTTGCGTGCGCGGGCGATTTCGGCGATGTGCGGCACCAGCGGCGCATGCGGCGAATCGGCACCGATGGTGCCGACGAAAGCGCGATCGATCTTCAGCGCGTCGACCGGCAGGTCATGCAGGTAGGACAGGCTGGAATAGCCGGTGCCGAAGTCGTCGAGCAGCACCTTGTGACCCGCCTCGCGCAGCTGCGCCAGCACGAGGCCGGCCGAACCAGCCTGGATCAGGTTGCGTTCGGTCAGCTCGAGTTCGATCTGGCTGCGCCGGATACCGTTGCCGTCCAGCACGTCGGACAGCAACTCGCTCAAACCGCCGCTTTCCAGATCGTGCGATGCCACGTTCAGCGACACGGTGAGCTCGGGTCGGCGCTGCAGCAGGTCGCCGATCTCGGCAATCGCGGTGCGCAGCACGCGCGCGGTGATTTCGTGTTCGAAACCGGAATGTTCAGCCAGATGCACCAGGTCGTCGGTGCTCATGACCGGCTCGTTCTGGTCCGGCCAGCGCACCAGCAGTTCGGCACCGACGCAGCGGCCGTCGGACAGGCGTATCTGCGGATGGTAGGCCACCCGCAACTCGCCGCGCCGGATGGCTGCGAGCAGCGCCGTGGCCGGCGAAAAGAACTGGCGCGTGAACCGACGCACCGTCCAGACCATCAACGTGCTCACCAGTACGCCGAACAGCGTGGTCATCACCAGCGGCTCGGTCCATGCCGCGAGCAGCTGGGCGCGCGACTGCGCCGCCACCGCCACGATGGGCAGCTGGCCGGACTGGGCAACTGCGTAGAGGCGGTCGCCCTGGATATGTTCGCGGCCGGTCATGGCGGTATCGATCATGCTCGACAGCAGCGGCTCGTCGACCACAGCAAGCGGCAGCCAGTCGGTAATGCTCAGCACGACCAGCCGGGTGTCGGGGATGCTGCGCACCTGAAAATGGCTGGCGTGAATCAGCGCGAGGTGCGAACCGCGCCCGATGGCGACCGACGGTCGTGCATCGTCGAGCGGATGCGTCAGCCGGAACCATATCTGGCGTCCCTTGCCATCGGTCCAGTCGGCGGCGGGCAGCGAACGGATGCCGTTCTCCTCGCCCGAACCCATGCTGCTGCACTGTATCCGGCCGTCACGGGTGTAGGCGATCTCACGCACGAAAGGCGTGCAGTAGGCGATCTGGCGCATGCGCTCGATGTGGGCAGGCGAGCACGGGGTATCCGGAACCGTGTCGAGGCCAGGCAGCTCTGACTGCGCCTCGTCGAACACCTGCTCGGCACGCAGCAGGGCCTGCTGCGCCAGCGCGTCGAGGTGCAGCGTTTCGACCCTGAGCGTATAGCTCCAGGAGAAATAGAGCGCTGCAGCGAGCGGCAGCAGCCCGGCAAAAAGGGCCGCGGCCGTCAGCAGCGTGATGAATGCGCGGCGTCGCATCAGGGCGTTGTTCGATCAGCAGTCGCTCGGGCGACTTTGTTGTCTGTGTGCACGATGCCGAAGTGTAAGCGCATCGTGTCGATTCACCTGCGTGGCTGCGCGAAATTCACGATGTGTCGCGACGGGCGAACGTACGTGCATCCCGGCAGCCCCGCCGTGAGGTGCCACATCAGCCGCAGCATCAACTCGACGCGCGCCTGTACCGGCGTGAGCGCGCTGGCGCCTGGCAGCCCGGCACCGCGTGTATCGATGACACTGCCGCGTGCGGTTCGGCTGGTGCGCAGCACGGCGACGCCGCCTGCCTGCGCACGCAGCAGCGCCGCCTCGAGCGGTGCGCCGAGGGTGCCGTTGCCGGTGCCCGCCGCGACGATGCCGCGCGCACCGAGCGCGCACAGCGCGTCGACCAGCGCGCCGTCCGCACCGGCGTAGTTCAGCACGATATCGACGCGCGGCCAGTCTTCGCACAGCACACGCGCCAGACCCAGCGCATCACCGCGCGGCCAGTCGCGCAAGCGGCGCAGCACGCCCTCTTCGATGTAGCCGAGCGGACCGGCATCGCCGGAATCGAAGGCGTCGACTCGATAGGGATGCGCCTTGCGCACCTCGCAGCCGGCGTGAACGCTGCCTGCCATGCAGACCAGCACGCCGCTCGCTTCCGGTGAGGCAGCAAGGCGCACCGCGTCCAGCAGGTTCTGCGGTCCGTCGGCGGCCAGCGCGCCGGCCGGGCGCATCGCGGCGGTCAGCACGACCGGCTTGGCTGGCGCCAGCACACGGTGCAGGAAGAAGGCGGTTTCTTCCAGCGTATCGGTGCCGTGGGTGATGACAATGCCTGCGACGTCCTCGCGCGCAAGGTGATGCGCAACCCGCTGCGCCAGCGCGCGCCAGATGGCGAAAGTCATGTCCTTGCTGTCGCTCTGCGCGACCTGCTCGGCATCGATCGCAAACGCCGACAGCGGCGGCACGGCAGCGATCAGATCCGCCACGGCGATCGTGCCGGCGACGTAGCCGGTGTTGTCGGCTGCGCTGCGCGCCTGACCGGCGATGGTTCCGCCGGTGCCGAGGATGACGATGCGTTTCATCGGTTCGCTGCCTGTCGGATGTTGTCGGCGCATTCTGGTGGAGCGGCGCGCCACGGCGCAAGGGCGAGGCACGCGCCGACCTGGCACGGGCCCTTATAATCGCGCATGACTGAATCAATCCCTTCCGCACCCACCTCGCCCGACGCTGCACCGTCGACGCTGACCGAAACCGCGTTCGACACCTTGCCGCTGGCGCCCGAGACGCTCGCCAACCTGACCACGCTCGGCTACCTCGCGATGACGCCGGTGCAGGCGGCGACACTGCCACTGGCGCTGGCCGGGCGCGACCTGATCGCGCAGGCGAAGACCGGCAGCGGCAAGACGGCGGCGTTTGCGTTGCCCTTGCTGGCCAAACTCAATCCGCGCTGGTTTTCCCCACAGGCGCTGGTGCTGTGCCCGACGCGCGAACTGGCCGATCAGGTGGCGAAGGAAATCCGCCGTCTGGCGCGCGCCACCGACAACATCAAGGTGGTGACGCTGTGCGGCGGTGCGAAGATGGGGCCGCAGATCGGCAGCCTGGAGCACGGTGCGCATGTCGCGGTCGGTACGCCGGGCCGCATCATGGATCACCTGGAACGCGGCACGCTGGATATGCGCGGCCTGAACATGCTGGTGCTCGACGAAGCCGACCGCATGCTCGACATGGGCTTCTTCGACGACATCGTGTGGATCGCGCAACAGTGCCCGGCCGCACGCCAGACCCTGCTGTTTTCGGCCACTTTCCCGCCCGGCATCGAAAAGCTGGCGTCGCAGTTCCTGCGCGAGCCCGAACGGGTGCAGGTCGCGACGCAGCATGCGGCCGGCAAGATCCGCCAGCGCTTCTACGAGATCGACAACACCGAGCGGCTCGACGCCGTGGCGCAGCTGCTGCGCCACTTCCGGCCGGTCAGCACGCTGGCTTTCTGCAACACCAAGGCACGCTGCCGCGAACTGGCGGACCGCCTGAGCGCGCAGGGTTTCGAGGCGCTTGCGCTGTATGGCGACATGGAACAGCGCGAGCGCGACCAGGTGCTGGTGCGTTTTGCGCACCGCAGCGCATCGGTGCTGGTGGCCACTGACGTGGCCGCGCGCGGGCTGGACATCGACAAGCTCGAAGCGGTGATCAACGTCGACGTGACGCCCGACCCGGAGGTGCACGTCCACCGCATCGGACGCACCGGGCGCGGTGACGCCGAAGGCTGGGCACTCAGCCTGGTCAGCCGCAACGAGATGGGCCGGGCGCTGCGCATCGAAAAGGCGCAGGGCGTGGCGCTCGAATGGCAGCCGGTGGCGGAACTGGAACCGGCCGGTCATGCACCGCTGGTGCCGCCGATGGCCACCTTGCAGATTCTCGGCGGGCGCAAGGAAAAGATGCGGCCGGGCGACGTGCTGGGCGCGCTGACCGGCGAAGCCGGCTTCACCCGCGAGCAGGTGGGCCGGATCGACGTCACCGACTACCTGACCTATGTCGCGGTGGAACGCAACATTGCCGACGAGGTGGTGCGCCGGCTCGATGGCGGGCGGGTGAAGGGGCGCGACGTGAAGGTGAAGCGGCTCGGCAGCGACTGATCAGGGCGGCGGCCCGCCGCGCGCGCCGGGCGACGCCTCCAGCCGGTCCAGCGCGTCGATGGCAAGACGGCGGCCGTACTCGATCAGCGGCGACGCCAGATGAAATTCATGAAACCGGCAGGTGTTCTTCGGCACGCTGATGACCACATCGGGCCAGAACACCGCCAGGTTGCGACGCGTCAGGGCGGCCTGCATGGTTTCCAGCGAACGCATCAGCACATCCGACATGGCCAGCCCTGATTCGGCGACCTTCACCGCGCCATTGCCGATGCCACCGGGCAGGTAGCTGCGCAGCCGCGCCAGCAGGCCGGGATCCGCATCGGCGTGCAGCGGCGGCGGCATGACGGCTTCGCCATTCAGATCGACGATCACCGTCAGATCGGTCAGCGTGCGCAGGGTCGGCCCCACCGGCACCGGATTGAGCAGGCCGCCGTCGACCAGCAGGCGGCCGCGGTAGGCGTGTGGCGTGAACACTGATGGCACAGCCATCGACGCGCGGATCGCTTCGAACAGCGAGCCGTCCGACAGCCACACCTCGCGCCCGCGTTCGATGTCGACGGCGACCGCCGTGTAGTCGAGCGGCAGGTCTTCGATATTGCATTCACCGACCAGCTCGCGCAGGCGCTGGATGAGCACCTCGCCGCGGATCAGGCCGCCGCCGGACAACGTGAGGTCGAGCAGTCGGAGCATGTCTGACTGACCCAGCGCGGTCACCCATTTTTCGTAGGCGCCAAGTCCGCCCAGCGCATGGATGCCACCGACCAGCGCGCCCATCGACGAGCCCGAAATGGCGCGGATGTCGTAGCCGCGCGATTCCAGCTCGCGGATGACACCGACGTGTGCCAGCCCGCGCGCGCCGCCGGAACCGAGCACCAGCGATACGGTAGGTCGCTTGCTCATCGGATTCAGGCGGGCCCGCCGCACAGGTCGAGCTGGGTCAGGTGCAGCCGCAGATCGAATTCGTACTGGTGATACTGCGGTTCCATATGTGTACACAACTGGTAGAACGCCTTGTCGTGCTCGCGCGACTTCAGGTGGGCCAGTTCGTGCACGACAATCATTTTCAGGAATTCCGGTGGCGCGTCGCGGAACAATGTGGCGACCCGTATTTCGTGCTTGGCCTTCAGCTTGCCACCCTGCACGCGCGACACCGTGGTGTGCGTGCCGAGCGCCCGGGCGACCAGACCGAGGCTGCTGTCGTACATCACCTTGTTGATCGGTGCCCCGTTGCGCAAGTGGCGCTGCTTCAATGCGAGTACGTAATCGTACAGTGCGCCGTCGCTGCGCACCGCGTGCGAGTCGGGGTAGCGTGCCTTCAGTGTTTCGGCAAGGCGGCCCTGCTCGATCAGCGCACGCACCTGATCCTGGATGTGCGCCGGATAGCCGGCCAGGTACTTCAGCGTGTCCATTCAGTCCGGTCGGATCCGGCCCGCTCTCCGACCGCTGCGCTCAGTCGCGGAAAGCCTCGACCGGAATTTCGATGTAGACGATGTCGCTGATGCCCGGCACGTATTTGGTCATGCCGAAGTCGGAGCGCTTGATCGTGGTCGAAATGTCGGCGCCGCACAGTGGCTTCTTGTTGATCGGATGCGTGCCGCACGCAAAGCCCTTGACGTCCAGCGTGACCGGCCTGGTCACCCCGAGCAGCGTCAGGTCGCCTTCGGCACCCACCAGCTTGTCGCCATCGAACATGAGCTTCGTGGATTTGAAGGTCATGACCGGAAACTGCTCGGAATTGAAGAAGTCCTCGCCGCGCATGTGCTTGTCCCACGCTTCGAGCCCCATGTCGATCGAGGCGGTATCGATCTTCACCTCGATGCTGCCGCTGTTCTGCGACGGCACCAGCATGATCTTGCCGCTGGTGCTGTTGAAGCGGCCGCGCTGGGTCGAAAACCCGAGGTGGTTGATTTCGAAGGTCGGAAAGGTGTGACGCGAATCGATGGTGTAGCTGTCGGCCGCCATCGCACCGGTGGTCAGCGAAGCGCCCATCAGAAGGCCGAACAGAGCGGGAGTGAATTTCATGTGGTTTCCAGAATTGTGTTGAAGGGAGGACGGCGGCTTACTTGCCTGCAACGGCCAGCTTGAAACGGATCTCCACCTCGTCGGCAACGACCGAGGTATCGCCCCAGGCGCCGGTGCCAACACCGAATTCAAGGCGCTTGATCGGGAAGCTGCCTTCCAGCAGCGCACCGGTGCCGTCAGGCTTCAGCGTGAAGGGTGCAGCAACCTCGCGTGTCTTGCCCTTGATGCTCATCTGGCCGCGCACCTCGTAACGGTTGTTGCCGAGCGGCTTGACCGAACTTGATACGAAGCGCGCCGTCGGGTGCTGCTTCACATCGAACCAGTTCTTGCCCTTGACCTCGTCGTTCGCTTCCGGCCCGCCGGCATCGATCGACGCCAGTTCGATGTCGAGCGTGGCGCTGCCGGCTTCCGGCTTCGCGAGATCAAAGTCGAGCGTGGCCGAAAAGCGGGTGAACCGGCCGTCGACCGATACGCCCATCTGCTGCGACACGAAGGCCAGCGAACTCTTTTCCGGCAACACCCGCGAATAGCTGCCTGCCGCCTGCACCGCGGACGACAGTAACGCAAGCCCCGCGCCCAGCGTCAGCACGCGGCGCGCAAGCGGCGAAATTCCCTGCTTCATCGACTGCTCCAGACTGTGAAAGACACCGGTGTGATGTCACCGGAGCCAAAAAATTCCGCCGTGAGGCGAGACCGCCACGCGGCCCGGAGCTCAGCCGGCACGCGCGGCGAGCTGTTTTTCCAGCTCGGACACCCGCGCTTCGAGCCCCTCGAGCTGCGCCCGGGTGCGGGCGAGCACATCCTTCTGCACATCGAATTCCTCGCGCGTCACCAGGTCAAGGCGCGAAAACATGGCACTTGCCATCGCCTTGGCGTTTTTCTCCAGATCCCTGGCCGGGCTGGCGGCGAGCAGTTCGGAAAAGCGCGACGACAGTTCTTCGAGCATCTTCGGATTCAGCATAGGTTTCTCTCCAGGCTATGGTCGGTACAACGCACTACATCCGGTCTTCGCCGACCGCGAAGCCCCGCATTGTGCCGTCGCGCAGCCGAACGCGCGATCCCGGCGTGACGGAATTCACGACAAATGATTGCCCGGGTGGCAGGCGAGGCACCGATTGTGCACAAAGCAGCACCATGCGCCCAGGAATGCACCGTATTGGTGCAGAGCGATAATGCAGTGCGTGCATTTGGGGCGGGGGATCCCTTCGGACCGCCCCGGATAGTCGCCGTACTGCATCAAACCATTGAAAAACAAGGCGTAAGAACGTCTGGCACGGTCCATGCAAGACATGCGGGGCAGTTTCCCTAATTCAAGGAGTGAACCCAATGCAAAAGACTTTGATCGCCGCTGCCCTCGCCAGCGCACTGGCCGTGCCGGCCTTCACCGCTCAAGCCGAAGAACCGGCCAGCCCGCATACCTTCACCGGCAACGTTGGTCTGTTCAGTCAGTACGTGTTCCGCGGCATCAGCCAGACCAATGAAGACCCGGCCCTGCAGGGCGGTTTCGACTACTCGCACGCCAGCGGCTTCTACCTCGGCACCTGGGCGTCGAACATTTCGTGGCTCAAGGACGCTCCGGCAGGCGTTGACCCGGCGTACTCCAGCTCCAGCGTGGAAATCGACGTCTATGGCGGCTATCGCGGCGCCTTCGGCGAAAGCGGCATCGGCTACGACGTCGGCCTGCTGCAGTACATCTACCCGGGCGACCGCAACCCCGGCATCACCAAGGCCGACACGCTGGAAGCCTACGCCGCTGTCAGCTGGAGCTTCCTGAGCGCCAAGTATTCGTACAGCCTGGGCGATACCTTCGGCGTGAACAACTCGTCGGGCACCTGGTACCTGGACCTGTCCGCAAACTACCCGATCACCGAAGCACTGACACTGAATCTGCACTACGGCATCCAGGACTTCAGCGGTTCCAACGCGGGCGTGAAGAACGATGACATCGCTTCGTACGAAGACTGGAAGATCGGCCTGTCGTACGCCCTTCCGCAAGGTTTCACGGTCGGCGCCTTCTACACCGATACCAGCATGAACAGTACGGAACAGGCCTTCTACACGAACCTCAAGGGCAAGTATCTGGGTGACGACCAGTATGTAGTGTTCCTGACCAAGACGTTCTGATCCAAACAACGCTTCACGGTATCTGCCAGGGGAATGTCATGAAACTAGTCACAGCCATCATCAAGCCGTTCAAGCTTGACGAAGTACGCGAGGCCCTCTCGGCCATCGGCGTGCAGGGCATCACCGTTACCGAGGTGAAGGGATTCGGCCGCCAGAAAGGTCACACCGAGCTGTATCGGGGTGCCGAGTATGTCGTTGATTTCCTGCCCAAGGTGAAGATCGAGGCTGCAGTCAGCGACGAGCTGGTCGACAGCGTGGTCGAAGCCATAGAAAAGTCTGCCAGTACCGGCAAGATCGGTGACGGCAAGATTTTCGTTTTCGATCTGGAACAGGTCGTCCGCATCCGCACCGGTGAAACCGGCGTCGATGCGCTTTAAGGGAGAACACAAGATGAAACGTTTCCTGGGCATCCTGTGCGCGACCCTGGCTATCGGCCTGGCTGCGCCCGTCATGGCTGAAGATCCCCCGGCAGCTCCGGCTGTCGTAACCGAAGAAGCGGCTGCCGCTCCGGCTGACGCGACAATGGAAGCACCGATGGCGGCGGAAGCTGCACCGGCTGACGCAGCAGCCGAGGCAGCCCCCGCTGAAGAAGTGAAGGCAGAAGTGCACAAGGGCGATATCGCCTGGATGCTGGTTGCCACCATCATCGTGCTGTTCATGGCCCTGCCCGGCCTTGCACTGTTCTACGGCGGCATGGTGCGCGCCAAGAACATGCTGTCGGTGCTGATGCAGGTCATGGTCGTGTTCTCGCTGATCGGCATCCTGTGGATCGTCTACGGCTACAGCCTGGCCTTCACCGAAGCGACGCCATTCATCGGCTCGCTGGACAAGATGTTCCTCAGCGGTGTGACGGTTGATTCCCTGTCCGACACGTTCAGTGCCGACGTGAAGATTCCGGAATACCTCTTCGTCGTGTTCCAGCTGACGTTCGCCGGCATCACCGCCGCGCTGATCGTCGGATCGTTCGCCGAGCGGGTGAAGTTCTCCGCGGTGCTGCTGTTCAGCGTGCTGTGGTTCACCTTCTCGTACATCCCCATCGCTCACATGGTGTGGGGCGCCGGCGGTTACCTGCTGGGTCATGGCGCGCTGGACTTCGCCGGCGGCACGGTGGTGCACATCAACGCCGGTGTGGCCGGTCTGGTGGGTGCCTACATGGTCGGCAAGCGCATCGGCTACGGCAAGGAATCGATGGCGCCGCATTCGCTGGTGCTGACGATGGTCGGCGCATCGATGCTGTGGGTGGGCTGGTTCGGTTTCAACGCCGGCTCCAACCTCGAAGCGAACGCCGGTACGGTGCTCGCCGCACTCAACACCATGGTTGCCGCTGCTGCAGGCATCGTGGCGTGGGTGGCTGCGGAAGCGGTGTTCAAGGGCAAGCCGTCGATGCTCGGTGCGGCGTCCGGTTCCATCGCCGGTCTGGTAGCGATCACGCCGGCCTGCGGTACGGTCGGTCCGATCGGTGCACTGGTCATCGGTCTGCTGGCAGGCGTGATCTGCCTGTGGGGCGTCAATGGCCTCAAGCACATGCTTGGCGCAGATGATTCGCTCGACGTGTTCGGCGTGCATGGTGTCGGCGGCATCGTCGGCGCTGTTCTGACCGGCGTGTTCACGGCCCCGTCACTCGGCGGCACCGGTGCCGATGACTTCTCGATCGGCTCGCAGGTCACCGTTCAGGTGATGAGCGTCGTGATCACGATCATCTGGTCGGCCGTCGTGTCCTTCATCGCCTTCAAGCTGGTGGATATCTTCATCGGCCTGCGGGTGCCGGAAGACGAAGAACGCGAAGGCCTGGACGTGACTGCGCATGGCGAAACCGCCTACCGTATGTGAGCTGCAGACCCACTTTCTCCTCTGCAAATTTCGGGCACCTTCGGGTGCCCGTTTTTTTTCACCCCGTTGCAGACCGCTGGTGCGATGAAGCGGGCAGTGCACCTGACCGGGCCGCAACATGTCCTGTCCATCGTTCGCCTGTCCGATGCGTTGAGGGCGTTTGCATGTCCAACATCCGTCCGCCGGGTTAGCATCGCGGCGGATGGACCGCGCGGCGCCGCGCGGCGTTGAAGTTCAAGGATGAGGATGCTCGTGAACACTTTTGCCGCACACCTGCTGGCGGGACTGATTGCCCTGACGGCAAGCGGTCTGGCTGCGGCCGGCTCCGCTGCCGCCAACGATTCCCCCATCGTGGAGGCCGATGCCTTCCCGGCCGAGGAGCGCGACCGGCTTCGCCAGCGCGCGACCATTTTGAAGGATGAGGCACGCGAACTGCGGCGCAAGGCCGATGCCGATCGGGCCGCCGCCGACGCGCTCTGCTGGCAGCGCACGCTGGTGTCGTCCTGCATCGAAGAAGCGGACGAAACGCTGCGTCAGCGCGTTACCGAAGTGCGCAAGCTCGAACTCGAGGCGCGCGACATCGAACGCGATGTGCGCACGCGATCCGCGCAGGCGCGACGCGCGGAGAAGCAGCGGACAGCCGATGAACGCCGGCTCAAGTCGATCGAAATGAGCGTGAAGACGCGTGAAACCGAGCAGGCGCTGACGCGACAGCGCGAGCAGGAAGCGTTGGAGCGTGCGCAGAAGGATGCCGACGCGGAAGCGCGCGCACGGCTGAAAGCACAGGAAACCGCCCGGAAGGAGGCCGAACAGGCCGCCGGGCGACAACGCGAAGACGCCCGCGCTGCCGAGCGTGCTGCAGACCAGCAGCGCCATGCCGACAAGATCGATGAACGGGTGCGCCGGAAGGAAGCACAGCGCCTGCAGCGCGAAGCCGAAGCGGCCGCCAAGGCAGCGGCTCAGCCTCAGCCCGCGCAGTAGCGTTCAGCGCTGCGGCGGGGCATGACCGGTGGCGGCGTGATGCGTGCCGGCGGCTGCATGGTGATGCAGCGCTGCGTGGTCCGGCTCGTGCGGCAGACGATGGCCGACCCACTGCGGCAGCAGCGAGCCGGCAATCATTCCGGTGGCACTGACCAGCAGACCGATCAGTTGAGCCGGCACCGCACTGGCCTCGCCAACCAGTATCTCGACCAGCAGCCATGACCCCAGGCCGCCGATGATCGCCGCCAGCGCGCCCTGGGTCGTCGCGCGCTTCCAGAACGCACCGAAGAACAGCGGCACGAAGGCGCCGGCCAGCGTCACCTTGTAGGCGTTCTCGACCATTTCGAAAATGCCCGCTTCGGAATTCAGCGCCACCACCAGCACGATGCTGGTGAAGCCGACAATGGCACTGCGCATGACAAACAGCAGCTGGCGATCGCCCATGCGCGGGTAGAAGCCCTTGACGATGTTTTCGGCGAAGGTAACCGACGGCGCCAGCAGCGTGGCAGACGAACAGCTCATGATGGCCGACAGTACCGCACCGAAGAACAGGATCTGCGCGATCAGTGGCGTGTGCTGCATGACCAGCGTCGGCAGCACGCGCTGCGAATCCTCCTCGATCAGCGCGTTGAAGGTGCCGGGGTCGATCAGCGTCGCCGAGTAGGCGATGAACATCGGAACGAAGCAGAAGCAGAAGTAGATGGATGCACCGAGCACCGAGCCGCCGATCGCGACCTTCGCGCTCTTCGCCGACGTGATGCGCTGGAACACGTCCTGCTGCGGAACGGAGCCCAGCATCATGGTCAGCCAGGCGCCGAGGAAGGTGATCCACAGCCACGGGTCGGCCGGCGGAAAGAAGTCGAGCTTGCCGGCCGCCGACGCGTGGTCGATGACCGGCGCCACCCCCCCGGTCAGGCCGCTGATGACGTAGGCGATGTAGAGCAGACCACCCATCGACACCGCCATCTGCACGAAATCCAGAATGGCCACCGAAAACATGCCGCCGAAGGTGGTGTAGGTCAGCACGATGAGGGCACCGAGCACCATGCCGGTTTCCTGACTGACCGCGCCGTCCGTCACCATGAAGAAAATGAGGCCCATGGCCTTGATCTGGGCCGCCACCCAGCCCAGATACGACACGATGATGCACAGCGAGGTGATGACTTCGACCGTGCGGTTGTAGCGCAGGCGATAGTAATCGCCAACGGTCATGAGGTTCAGCTTGTACAGCTTGGTCGAATAGAAGATGCCGGCGATGATCAGGCACATCGATGCGCCGAACGGGTCGGCGACCACACCGCCGAGCCCTTCGGTGACGAATTGCGCCGACACGCCGAACACCGCCTCGGCGCCGAACCAGGTGGCGAATACCGTGGCGGTCACCACCGGCAGCGGCAGGCTGCGGCCGGCCACGGCGAAATCCCTGGCGTTATGGACCCGTGTCGCGGCGTACAGACCGATGCCGACCGACACCATCAGATAGAGCACCACGAACCAGATCAGCATGCACGCCCCGGAGCAACATTTCGCGGCGCGGCACGACACCGCGCAGGCTCAATGATAACGGCGCACAAGCCTTGCGGGCACTGGATCTGCGGGGTTTTCGCTCAGGCGTCGAGGCGCCGCGGCGGCAGCATGGGCAGACCGGCGAGGGCAGTCATTTCCAGTATCACCAGACCATCGACGCGCAGGCCCGACAGGTGCATGCGCAGATGGGTCACCAGCGCACTGCGTACGGATTCATCCACGCCGAACAGACGATCGGGTACCGACAGCGTGACGCGCGGCTGGGCCGCCTCGATGTGCCAACCCAATGCGCCGGCCAGCACGCCCGTGCAGGCGTCGATGACGATGTTGCCGACCTCTGCGAGTGCGTCCTGTTCCAGTTCGCCCGGTTCGGCAATGTCACCCGGCAGACCGAGCATGCGTCGCACCAGCGCCAGGCCGCCGATCTGCGGCAGCACCAGCATGGCTTCGGCGCCGCAGCCCTCGGTGGTGCGCATGCGCTGAGCCACGCCGCACAGGCAACTGTCGAGGCTGGCCAGACAGAGATCGAGGCGGGCGCGGTCGGCGATTTCGACATGCGAAACCGACATGCCCACCTGCTCGGACACGATCTGCGTGAAGGTGGACGCGGCGCAATGCACCGAGCGGCTCATCGAACCGGCCAGTTCGCCGAATGCCTTCATGTGTGGAGGAATCATGCTCCCGCCCCTGCGCTGCCCCGCACAAAACCTGCCGCCGCTACCGTGGTCGTTTTCATCGTTGGCATCTCCCGGTATGAGCATGGGCTAACGACCTTCGCGGCGACATCTTTAGGGAAGCAATCCCGCGCGACGCTCAGGCGTAGGCGTGCCACACCTCGAAGCCGATCAGCAGTGCGACCAGCAGGCACAGGAACTGTATCCAGCGCAGCTGCCGGCGGCTGCGATATTCGAGATCGACCGCGTCCTGCCGCACGTCCTGCGCGGCAGACTGGCTCAGTACCTTGTGCGCCAGCCGCGGCAGCTCCGGCATCATCATCGCCCAGGCCGGCGCCTCGTCGAGCAGCTTGCGGCGCAGCGCGCGCCAGCCGACCTGTTCGCTCATCCAGCGTTCCAGAAAGGGCTTGGCGGTTTTCCACAAGTCGAGTTCCGGGTCGAGCTGACGACCCAGGCCTTCAATGTTGAGCAGGGTTTTCTGCAGCAGCACCAGCTGCGGCTGGATTTCGACGTTGAACCGGCGCGACACCTGGAACAGCCGCAGCAGGGTGCGGCCGAACTCGATTTCCTTCAGCGGCTTGTCGAAGATCGGTTCGCACACGGCACGGATCGACGCCTCGAACTCATCCACCCGGGTGCCCCGCGGCACCCAGCCGGCATCGACGTGCGCCTGCGCCACCCGCTTGTAGTCGCGCTGGAAGAAGGCGAGGAAGTTCTGCGCCAGGTAATTCTTGTCCACGTCGGTTAGCGTACCCATGATGCCGAAGTCGAGCGCAATGTACTGGCCGTCGGGCGCGACGAAAATGTTGCCCGGGTGCATGTCGGCGTGGAAGAAGCCGTCGCGGAACACCTGGGTGAAGAAGATTTCGACGCCGGCGCGCGACAGCGCCGCCATGTCGACCCCCTGGGCGCGCAGTGCATCGGTATGCGAAATCGGCAAGCCGACCATGCGCTCCATCACCATCGCGGTCGGACCGCAGAAGTCCCAGTACACCTCGGGTACGGCGAGCAGCGGCGAATCGCGGAAGTTGCGGCGCAGCTGAGAACAGTTCGACGCCTCGCGCATCAGGTCAAGTTCGTCGCCCAGATGCTTGGAAAATTCGGCCACCACCTCGCGCGCCTTCAGACGGCGCCCTTCCGACCACACCCGTTCCAGCAGGCCGGCTGCGGTTTCCATCAGCAGGATGTCGTTCGCGATGATGTGTTCGATGCCGGGGCGCAGCACCTTGACCGCCACGTCCTCGCCATTCGGCAGCACCGCGAAATGCACCTGCGCCACCGATGCGGACGCCACCGGCCGGCTTTCGAAGCTGCGGAACACCTGATCGAGCGGCTTGCCGTAGAAGGCTTCGAGGCGGGCGATCGCCTGTTCCGACGGGAACGGCGGCACGCGGTCCTGCAGCTTGGCCAGTTCGTCGGCAATGTCCGGCGGCAGCAGATCGCGCCGCGTAGACAGCATCTGGCCGAACTTGACGAAAATCGGGCCCAGCGCCTCCAGCGCCTCGCGCAGCCTGACGGCGCGCGGGTCGCTGAAGCGCCGCCCCATCCGGGTAACGCGCAGCAGACCGGCAAAGCGAAGCTTGCTGCCGGCGTCGAGCAGCATCTGGTCCAGCCCGAACCGCAGGCTCACCGTGAGGATCTTGAGCAGTCGCAGCCAGCGCATGCGGCTCAGCCCTCGGCCGCACGTTGCGGGGCAGGAACAGACGATCTGGGGGGTTGAAACCTCATGTTGCGGGGACTCGACAGCGGCGTGCGGAGCGCGCACTGTACAAGAAGCACCGTCACGCCGGAAGCGGCTTTCCGGGCTGAATGCGGGCTCGCGCTATACTTCGCGGTCTCCAAATGCACTTGCGCATCGCGCTTCCGTTTCATCCATGACCCCCGAACTGCGCCGAGAACTGACCCGTCTGCTGCATGCCGCACTGGCCAGCGTGGCGCCCGACATCGCGCCGCCCGACATTCTTCTTGATCGCCCGAAGCAGGCTTCGCACGGCGATCTCGCCTGCAACGTCGCGCTGCAGCTGGCCAAGGCGCTGAAACAGAATCCGCGCGTCATCGCCGAACGCATCGTGCGCGAATTGCCGCCATCGGGCATGGTCGAGCGCGCCGAAGTGGCAGGCGCCGGTTTCATCAATTTCTTCTTCAGCGCATCGGTCAAGCAGGCCATCGTCGGCCGCATCCTGAACGAAGGCGAACGCTACGGCCGCTCGGACACCGGCGCCGGCAAAAAGGTGCAGGTCGAATTCGTGTCGGCCAACCCGACCGGGCCGCTGCATGTCGGCCATGGTCGCGGTGCCGCCTACGGCTCGGCGCTGTGCAACCTGCTCGACGCCGCCGGCTATGCGGTGACGCGCGAGTTCTACGTCAATGACGCCGGTCGCCAGCTGGACATCCTCGCGGTGTCGGTGTGGCTGCGCTACATGGAAACGCAGGGCGCGGCAGTGAAGTTCCCAGCCGACGGCTATCGCGGCGACTATGTGCGCGACATCGGGGCGGAGCTGTTCATCCAGCAGGGCACTCGCCTGAACCGGCACACGGCCGAGCTGCCCGACGCCTCGGTCGCCGGCGATACCGCCGACGCCATGCTCGACGCATTGATCGCCCACGCCAGGACCACACTCGGCGAAGACTGGTGGACGGTGCACCGCTACGCGCTCGATGCCATGCTGGCCGACCAGCGCAATGATCTGGGCGAATTCCGCGTGCATTACGACGTGTGGTATCCGGAACAGTCGCTGCACAGCAACGGCGCGGTGGATCGCGCCGTGAAGCGCCTGCAGGACGGCGGCTACCTGTACGAACAGGATGGTGCGCTGTGGTTTCGGTCGACCCGCTTCGGCGACGAGAAGGACCGCGTCGTCCGTCGAGAAAATGGCGCCTATACCTATTTCGCGTCCGACATCGCCTATCACGCGGAGAAGTTCGCGCGCGGCTTCGACCTGGTCATCGATGTGTGGGGTGCCGACCACCACGGCTATATCCCGCGCGTGAAGGGCGCGCTGGCCGCGCTGGGCGAAAACCCCGACAAGCTCGAAATCGCGCTGGTGCAGTTCGCCGTTTTGTACCGCGGCGGTGAAAAGGCCGCCATGGGCAAGCGCTCGGGCGACTTCGTCACGCTGCGCGACCTGCGTGCCGAAGTCGGCAACGATGCGGCGCGTTTCTTCTACGTGCTGCGCAAGAGCGACCAGCACCTCGATTTCGACCTTGATCTCGCCAAATCCGAGTCGAACGACAATCCGGTCTATTACATCCAGTATGCGCACGCCCGCATCTGCTCGGTGCTGCGCGAGGCGGTTGCCAATCACGCGCTCGACCTGTCGCTGCTGCCCGGCATCCCGTTCGATGCGCTGACCGGCGAGCGCGAACTGCTGCTGGCCCAGCGTCTGGCCGAGTTTCCGGACGTGATCACCCAGGCGGTTGCTGACCGTGCGCCGCACTCGGTCGCCTTTTACCTGCGCGACGTGGCGTCCGATTTCCACGCCTTCTACAACGCTTCGCGCATGCTTGTCGACGATCTGGCGGTACGCGAAGCCCGTCTGGCGCTGGCCGCCGCGACCCGGCAGGTCATCGCCAACGGGCTGGCGCTGCTCGGCGTGTCCGCACCGGAATCGATGTGATGGCCAAAGCAGCGCAAAAGAAGGCGCCCGCGCGCAAGCATCGCGGCGGCACGGTCGTCGGCATCTTCGTCGGCCTGGTACTGGGGGTGGTGCTGTGCGCCGGCGTGATGTGGTACATCAACGGCTCGGCGCTGCCGCTGCAGTTGCGTGAAGCCGCGCCGACAGCCGCTGCGTCCGGTAGCGAACCGGTCGCACTGCCCGGCAAGCCGGGTGACAAGCCCCCCGCCAGGCCGCGCTTCGATTTCTATGAAATCCTGCCGGGCAGCCAGAGTGCGCAGCCGGCCCCCACCCGGACACCGCCCGCTGCCGCACCGACTCAGCCGGAAGAAACCAGCGCGCCCACGGCCGCGCCGGCGCCGGCCGCTGCGCCTGAATCGCTGGTTTTGCAGGCCGGCGCCTTTTCGTCGGAAGAAGAAGCGGACAACCTGCGCGCCCGTCTTGCGTTGATGGGTCTGGAGTCGAACATTCAGTCCCATGCGGTCGCCGGCAAGGGCACGCTGTACCGCGTACGGCTCGGCCCGTTCGCCAGCCCGGACGACATGAGCCGGGTCCGTGCAGACCTGGCGCAGAACGGGATCGACACTTCGCTTGTCCGATGACCGGACTTGCCATGCATACACAGGAGACAGCATGAAATTCGGATTCAAGCAGATTGCCGCGCTGGCTTTTGCCGGCTTCATGGCCGGTGGCGTCGCTGCCGCCCCGCTGAACGAAAAGGACTTTCGCGAAATCAAGCCGGCGCAGTCGGTCGAACCGGGCCCCAAGGTCGAGGTGATCGAGTTCTTCTGGTACGGCTGCCCGCACTGTTTCGAGCTCGAGCCGTCACTGAAGAAGTGGCTCGACCGCAAGGCGGACGACGTGACCTTCAAGCGGGTACCGGCCATCTTCCGCCAGTCCTGGGTGGCCGGTGCGCAGACCTACTACACCCTGGAAACCCTGGGCGAGCTCGACCGCATGCACAGCAAGGTGTTCGACGCCATCCACATGGAGCGCCAGGCGTTCAACGACATGGCGACCATCAGCAGCTGGATGGGCAAGAACGGCATCGATGCGAAGAAGTTCGAAGACACCGCCAAGTCGTTCGCGGTGTCAGGCAAGGTGCAGCGTGCGCAGCAGATGAGTGCCGCCTATCAGCTGACCGGCGTGCCGGCACTGGTGGTCGATGGCAAATACATCGCGCTCGGCAACAGCTACGAAGGCATGCTCGCCATTGTCGACCAGCTGATCGAACGCGCCCGCGGCGAGCGCGCAGCGGCCGCCAGGAAGTAAGCCGCATGGACGCAGCGCGTCCGGCAAAAACGGGTGCCCGCGCGGCACCCGTCGTCTTTCTGACCGGTGCATCGAGCGGCATCGGCGAAGCACTGGCCCGCCATTACGCCGCGGAAGGCGCCACGCTCGGCCTCGTTGCGCGGCGAGCGGCGCAGCTTGATGCGCTGGCTGCCAGCCTGCCGGGGCGACATTTCACCTTTGCCGCCGACGTGCGCGACGCGGCCGCACTGCAGGCCGCCGCCGGATCCTTCATGCAGCAGGCCGGTGTGCCGGACATCGTCATCGGCAACGCCGGCGTGTCGGTCGGCACGCTGACCGGCGAGCTGGAAGACCTGCCGGCGTTCGAAGCCATATTCGACATCAACGTGCTGGGGCTGGTGCGCACCTTCGCACCCTTCGTGAAACCGATGCAGGCGCGGCGCAGCGGTGCGCTGGTCGGCATCGCCTCGGTTGCCGGCATCCGCGGCCTGCCGGGTGCCGGTGCCTACTGCGCGTCGAAATCGGCGGCCATCACCTATCTGGAAAGCCTGCGCGTGGAACTGCGCGGCAGCGGCGTGAAGGTACAGACGATCTGCCCCGGCTACATCGACACGCCGATGACTGCCATCAACCCCTACCCGATGCCCTTCCTGCTCAGCGCCGACGAAGCCGCCCCGCGCTTCGCCCGCGTCATCGCACGCGGCACGTCCTGCGCAGTCGTGCCCTGGCAGATGGGGGTGGTGGCCAGGCTGCTGCGCCTGCTGCCGGACACCGTATTCGACTTCGCGTTCGCGAAGGCCGGCCGCAAACCGCGCGGCACGTTGTAGGGCAGATGCAAGTTACAAGATTCAAGGGACAAGGGAACGGCGCCGCGACCCGCGCCTGTCGCGCGGAGGGGAACGGCGCGTGCGATCACCGTCCACATCCTGACTCCGGACAACGTGAAAAAGACGCCAGGCCTTCGATGACCACCGGTTGTCGAGACCGGAAGCGGTGACTTGCCCCACTGAGTAAATTCACTCAGTGCTTTAATTGGTAATTCGTAGTCCCTTTGTCGAGGGCATCGCCCGCCGGAGCACTCTTTTCAACGTCGGCATCGTTCATTGGACAGGTGCGCAACGGCCAGGGCAGGTAGGCGTGGCGCATCATGTATAGTCAGGTATTACCACGCGATACCGGTCAGGACCATCATGCCTGCTTCGACCACACGTCCCGTAGCAATCAAGATCGACGAAGACATCCGGATGCGTGTGAAACGCTTGGCGGACGCGCGCCAGCGCACCCCCCACTGGCTGATGCGCGAAGCCATAACGCAGTACGTCGAGCGCGAAGAAAAGCGTGAAACTTTCCGCCAGGACACCTTGAAAGCGTGGGAGGCTTACCGCACCACTGGCCTGCATCTCACGGGTGAAGAGGCGGATGCCTGGCTGGCTCGACTCGAACAGGGCAACGACGCCGAGCCGCCTGAATGCCACGTCTGATCTGGTCGCAGCCGGCTCTGTCGGATGTGCAGCGCCTCTACCGTTTTCTCGCCAGCGCGAGCCCCGATGCGGCCAGACGTGCGATCAAGACCATACGCGAAGAGGTGAAGGTGCTGGCGCTGCAACCTGCCATCGGCCGTCCCGTCGATGATCTTCCCGATGAATTCCGCGAGTGGATGGTCGACTTCGGTGACAGCGGGTATGTGGTGCGCTATCACATCGGCATGGACGTCGTCACGCTACTCGCCGTGCGTCATCAGAAGGAAACGGGTTTCTGACAGGCGGGTGGCTCGCGCCGAAAGCGATTGGAGCGGGTGGCTTTGCACTGCGGATCATTTCCAGACGCACGTCGTACGCCCTGGCCGCTCTATCTGATACTTGCGCACGCGAGTTGTATTGCATATGCACAGGCAGTGACCGGCGGACGGATCGAAAAGCAACCAAGGTCTGTAGAAAATCGCCCTGACGCTGATTGCCCGACAGTAACGACAACTTTCTCTGGACAGACGTTTGTGGCGTGATGTCCGGTTTAGTCGGCGTTGTAACTCGGCGGCTAGATGCCCTCGAAGTGCGTCGCGACAAAACCCACGCCCTCAAGCAGGGCTTGATGCATAAACTACTAACCGACGGCTCGGATTGGTCATCGCAGAGGCTATGCAGACCTCGGACAACTGAATGGAACGAATATGCTCCAACGTGTTTATATCCATAACTTTCGCTGCCTCGAGAACTTCGAGTTCAAACCCGGTGATGCACCTTCAGCACTGTTGATCGGCAAGAACGGTAGCGGCAAGTCCACGCTGGCCCAGGCCCTAAAGGTTCTCCAATCTATCGGCAGAGGCGGTAATCGCGTGGGTCAGTTGCTGAAGCCGAGTGACTTCACGCTCGGCCGCTCCGATGTTCCGATGCGCTTTGAACTAGAAGGTGTTCTCGGCGGTCGCGCCTTCAAGTTCAGGTTGGCGCTGGATCTCCCCGACCGCTTCAGAGAACTGCGCGTTGTGGAAGAAGAGTTGGTAGTGGACGGCGAACCGGTTTACTCAAGAGAGTTGGCTCTGGTAACCCTGAGGCGCCAAAACGCCAGTCAGCCTGAAGCACGCTTCAATATGGACTGGCACTTGGTGGCATTGCCGGTTATCCAGGATCCCTCAACCGCCAACGCGCTGGGCACCTTCCGCGAATGGCTGGCTCGCATGGTGTTGTTGGCCCCAATGCCACGGTTGATGCGAGGAGAAACCGCGGGCGAAACGCTGGAGCCGACCGAAGACGCCAGCAATTTAGCCGACTGGCTTTCAGGCCTACTGGCCCAATACCCTGCTGCTTACGCCCCTCTAAGTCAGTACCTCCAGCAGGTCATGCCTGACCTGTCTGATTTCCGTTTTGAACGTGCCGGCAAGGAAGCCAAAGCGTTATTGGTGCGCTTCAGGGCCGGCAACGCCCTGCATGAGTTGGGCTTCGAAGCCCTATCAGACGGCGAGAAGTGCTTCTTCTTGTGTGGAGTGGTGCTGGCAGCCAACCAGAGCTATGGTCCGCTGTTCGCATTTTGGGATGAACCAGACAACTACTTGTCGATCAGCGAAGTCAGCCATTTCGTCATGGCCTTGCGTCGAGGCTTCCAAGAGGGCGGCGGGCAACTCTGGATGACCTCGCACAACGAGGAAGCCGTCCGGCGCTTTTCAAATGACAACACTTGGGTATTAGGCCGCAAGAGCCATTTGGAGCCCACAGTCATCCGGTCGCTGACGGACTTCGAAGTCCGCACCGACGTGATTCAGTCCCTGATTTGCGGAGAGCTGGAGCCGTGAGCGTCAACGTGTACAGACCTCATGTAATTGTCTTGCCTGAAGATGACGCCAACCGCGAGATCGTCAACGGATTCTTATTGGACCCTTCTCTGCAAGAGCGAGCTATTCAAGTGTTGCCTGTTGCAGGTGGCTGGGTCAAGGTACGCTCGGAATTTGAAGACTCACACGCGCAAAAGCTGCGCGAGTATCCCGAACGACATCTGGTGTTGTTAATCGACTTTGATGGTCAAGAGATCAATAGACGGCAGAGCTTCCTGCAAGTTGTCCCATCCGATGTGCGTGAGCGGGTCTATCTACTGGATACGCGTGATGAGCCGGAACCTCTGCGCCAAGAATGTGGCACATCGCTGGAAAATGTGGGCGAACAACTCGCTAAGTCCTGCGCTCGAGGCGAGGTGGGCTTGTGGGGGCACGAGATGCTGCAACACAATCAAGCTGAGGTAGATCGACTGATCCAGAACGTGAAACCGTTTTTGTTCAAGTCGCCAGCTTGATGTGCAGAGCCCGGTGCTGGGCTGGTTCTTTGGGTTTCGACTCCAATTTCCGAGTGCGCTCACCGCACTCACATCCAAATCCGTTTCAGCAGGCAGTTCTCCATCAGCCGGGACCTGACACACTGCAGGCAACCGAAAGGTCGATCAGTTCTGCGCACTGTCGCCCCATGAATACATGAGCAACGAATAACCTCAAGGGACAGGGAAACTGCCCGCTTTTCCTTGCGCTATGCGGCTAACCTCTCGCACAGCGTCAGGCAACCGCGGCAAATGCAGCCTTCGCCCGCGCCAGCGTCTGCGCCACGTCGTCCTCGCTGTGCGCACCCGACACGAAACCGGCTTCGAACGCCGACGGCGCGAGATAGACGCCGGCATCGAGCATGGCGTGGAAGTGGCGGTTGAAGCGTTCGCGGTCAGACTGCATCACTTCGGCGTAACTGGCCGGCGCCGCGTCGCGGAAATACAGGCCGAACATGCCGCCGACCGACTGCGCCGAAAACGGCACGCCTGCCTCGCGGGCGGCGGCGACCATGCCGTCGGTGAATTGCTTCGTGCGGGTGGCGAGCCGGTCATGAAAGCCGGGTACGTCGATCAGTTCAAGCGTCTTCAGACCCGCCGCCACAGCGACCGGGTTGCCGGACAGCGTACCCGCCTGATACACGGCACCGATCGGCGCAATGGCGGCCATGATGTCGCGCCGGCCGCCGAAGGCACCGACCGGCATGCCGCCGCCGATCACCTTGCCCAGCGTGGTCAGGTCGGGCGTGATGCCGAACAGGCCCTGGGCGCCGACCGGGCCGACGCGGAAACCGGTCATCACCTCGTCGAAAATCAGCACCGCACCATACTGTGTACAGAGCGCGCGCATCGCATCGAGGAAGGCGCGCGTCGGCACGATGAGGTTCATGTTGCCGACCACCGGCTCGACGATGACGCAGGCAATGCGCTCGCCGTGGTTGCGGAAGCAGTCTTCCAGCTGCTGCGGATCGTTGTAGTCGAGCACCAGCGTGTGCTTGGCGAAGTCGGCCGGCACACCGCCCGAACTCGGATTGCCGAAGGTGAGCGCACCGGAGCCGGCCTTGACCAGCAGGCTGTCGGCGTGGCCGTGGTAGCAGCCTTCGAACTTCACGATGGTGTCGCGGCCGGTGAAACCGCGTGCCAGACGGATGGCGCTCATCGTCGCCTCGGTGCCGGAACTGACCAGGCGCACCTGTTCGATCGACGGTACGCGGGCGCACAGCGTTTCGGCCATGATGATTTCGGCTTCGGTGGGAGCGCCGAACGACAGGCCGCCCACCGCCGCTTCCTGCACGGCCCGGATCACCTCGGGGTGTGCGTGGCCAAGGATGGCCGGACCCCACGACCCCACATAGTCGATGTACTCGACGCCATCGGCGTCCCACAGCCGGCTGCCCACGCCGCGCGTGAAGAAGCGCGGCGTGCCGCCGACCGAGCGGAAGGCCCGGACCGGTGAATTGACGCCGCCCGGAATACTGAGCTGGGCGCGTTCGAAAAGCTGCTCGTTGCGGGTGGTCATGGCGATTCCTTCAGAAAAGCTGCGCGTAGGCACGTGCCCGCGCGGAAATATCGGGGGCGTCGAACAGGTCGGACACCACGGCGAGCAGGTCGGCTCCGGCTTCGATCAGCAACGGTGCCCGATCCAGCGTGATGCCGCCGATGGCGCAGCGGGCAATGCCCAGATCGGCCACCTCGGCGAAGCGCGCGCGGTCGGCGACCGGCGCGGCGGGTTTGGTCGCCGACGCAAACATCGCGCCGAACGCCACGTAATCGGCGCCGGCGCGCCGGGCGTCGCGTGCCAGCCGGGCATCGTTGTAGCAGGACACGCCGATCAACGCTGCCGGACCGAGCCGCCGGCGGGCCGCCGCCGGATCGCTGTCTTCGCGACCGACGTGCACGCCATCGGCGCCGACTTCGTGCGCCAGCTCGACATCGTCGTTGATGATGAAGCGCGTTCCGCAGACAGTGGTGATGGCGCGCAGTGCGCGGGCGTCGGCCAGACGGCTCGCGGCAACCGGCGACTTGTTGCGGTACTGCAGCAGCACCGCGCCGCCGGCGCAGGCGGCCTCGGCCGCGCGGTAGAGCGCAGGGCCGGTCAGGGTTTCAGGGGTCACGGCATACAGGCCGCGCAACAAACGGAGGTCGGCAGCCATCGTCTAGTCGTCGCTGCCGTCGTCCGCGTCCATATTGCTGTTACGCGTCCAGAAAAAACGGTCAGGCAGATACTGGCCCATGCCGGGCCGGAAGCCGTTGACCAGCGTACGCCACGTATATTCCTGCGCCGCCTGCACGGCCGCGCCGACGTCCAGACCCTGCGCCAGCCAGGCCGCCACAGCCGACGCGAGCGTACAACCCGACCCGTGGTAGCTGCCCGGCAGGCGGTCCCATTCGTCGCGCCGTATCACGCCGCCATGGCCGTACAACACATTGCTGACGCGCAGCGTCGATTCGTGGGTGCCGGTCAGCAGCACATGCCCGCAGCCGGCCGCGATCAGCAGCCGGGCGCACTCATCGAGCGCGAGCGGGTCCTGGCGGCTGTCGGAGTCGTCGTCTCCGTCCTCGTCGTCTTCATCGTCGCCGAACTGCGCCAGCCGGCGCGCTTCGAGGCTGTTCGGCGTCAGCACCGTGGTCAGCGGCAGCAGCAGTTCCTGCAGCGCGATCACCATTTCCTCGTCGGCCAGTTCATCGCCGCGACCGGAAGACAGCACCGGATCGAACACCACCGGCAGATGCGGGTAGTCGGAGATGATTTCGGCGATGGCAGCGATGTTCTCCACGCTGCCCATGACGCCGATCTTGAAGGCCGCTACCGGAACATCCGACAACAGCACGCGCGCCTGGTCGACCACCAGGTCGTCGTCCATCGGCACGATTTCCTCGACGCCGGTGGTGTCCTGCACGGTGACGGCCGTCACCACGCCGAGCGGATGGCAGCCGAGCGCCGACAGCGTCATCAGATCTGCCTGCATGCCAGCGCCACCGGTGGGGTCGGTGGCGGAAAAACACATGACAAGAGGCGGATGCGCCCGCACATCACGATTGACCATAAAGCGCGCGCCCGGATTGTCGTTACAGAAGGTTAATTACGGTAATATCGATTCGATTCTAACAAACCATACTGCCATGAGTTCCACAGTCACGGCCGAATTCCAGAGTTACATGTGTCTCATATGCGGCTTCATCTACGACGAAGCCGCCGGTCTGCCGGAAGAGGGTATCGCGCCCGGCACGCGTTGGGCGGATGTGCCGCCCAACTGGACCTGTCCGGAGTGCAGCGCACGCAAGGACGACTTCGAAATGGTGCAGATCTGACCAGCCGACGGCCGTTTCCGCAGCGGGCGACCCGCGTCGCTGTCTGACGACGAACGGTACAACATCGCGGCATCGATCGTCGCGCACAAGAACGGGAGAGCATCTTGGCTGAATCGGGTGGCAGTGCCGGCGTCAAGGTGATGGTGATCGACGACAGCAACACCATCCGCCGCAGTGCCGAAATCTTTCTTGTCCAGGCGGGATATCAGGTCGTCCTCGCAGAAGACGGCTTCGACGCGCTGTCGAAGATCAGCGACCATCATCCGCAGGTGATCTTCTGCGACATCATGATGCCCCGTCTCGACGGTTATCAGACCTGCGCACTCATCAAGAAAAACCCGAGGTTTGCCGCTACTCCTGTCGTGATGCTTTCTTCGCGCGACGGTCTGTTCGACCGCGCACGCGGCCGGATGGTCGGCTCGGACGAATACCTCACCAAACCCTTCACCAAGGACAGCCTGCTGCAGGCAGTGTCGCGTCACGCGCGCAACGGCGCTGACTGACCTGCCGGCGCTTACCGAACGCGGAGCCACAATGGCCATCAAGCGCATCATGGTGGTGGACGACTCGCCCACCGAACGCCATGTACTGAACGACTTCCTGACCCGCAAGGGCTTCGAGGTCATCATCGCCGAGAACGGCGAGCAGGCCATCGAGAAAGCCAAGGCTGAAAAGCCCGACCTCATCCTGATGGACGTCGTGATGCCCGGCGTCAATGGCTACCAGGCAACGCGCACGATCACGCGCGAAGACAGTACGCGCGACATCCCGGTCATCATGTGCACCAGCAAGGATCTGCCGACCGACCGCATCTGGGGCATGCGGCAGGGCGCGCTTGACTACATGGTGAAACCGGTCAATCTTGAAGAACTGCTGGGCCGCATCCAGCAGCTGGGCGCGGCGGGCAACGATGGCTAGGACATCGCTGCGCGAATTCGAGGAAGAGCTGGCCCGCAAGCTGTCCGATGCGTCCGGACAGACCAGCACGCGCGCGCTGCTCGGCGTGCAGGCGGGCGACGAGTGGTGGCTGGTCGATCTGGCCGAATCCGGCGAAATCCTGCCGGTGCCCGCACTGACGCCGGTACCGCTGACCTGCAGCTGGCTGCGCGGCATCGCCAACGTGCGTGGCCTGCTCTACGCGGTGACCGATTTCGCCGCGTTCCAGGGCGGCGCATCGACCGGTGTGGCGGGCGAAACGCGGCTGCTGCTGCCACACGCCAAGTTCGGGACCAACAGTGCGCTGCTGGTGTCCCGCGTGCTCGGCCTGCGTTCGCTGGAAGATTTCGAAAGCGCCGACGCCGACCCGGCCGATGCCCGACCGTGGGTGTCGGACCGGCTGGTCGACACCCAGGGTCGCGTGTGGCTGCGGCTGGATCCGCGCCGCCTGTACGCAGACCCCGGCTTTGCCGACGTGGCGGCCTGACCCGCATGCCGGCCCTGCTCGCGAGTCATCCCGCTGCCGGCTGCCGCCGCTCACCCGGCGAAGTGTCGGGCCATGCTTTCGTTGTCGCTGTTCCGGGCTGGCCGCTGCTCCAGTCTCCTGCTTTTTTCCCCAAGCAACGTAGTCCCCGAGGAAAGTCCCGATGGCGTTGAACATTCCTGGACTGAAGTCCGCTGCGCAGGCCGGCAGCGACCACGCGCCGTCGAATCCGGTGGATGCTGCGGGATTCCTGCGCGGCCGTCTGCCGCTGATCGGCCACCTGCCGCTCGGCCAGCAGGTGCGGTCGCTGGCCGTGATCTTCCTGCTGTTCATCGCGCTGGCTGCGGTACTGGTGTGGCAGGACTGGCGCGGCACGCGGCAAAACGCGGCCCACATCCATGCCGCGGGTCAGTTGCGCACGCTGATGCAGGGGGTGACTCAATCCGCGCCGCAGGCATTGGCCGGACAAGCCAGCGCGCTGGGCGAACTTTCGTCCGCTCGCGCAGCGGTGACGGCGCTGCTCGACACATTGAACCGTGGCGGCGAGGCGGACGGCGTGGCGCTGCCGCCCGCCCGCGGCGCCGCAAAGGATGCACTGCAGCAGATCGATGCTGCGTGGAGCAGTCAGGACCGTAACGCCGCCCTGCTGCTGGGCCAGCAGCAGACCCTGCTTGCGCTCCACGAGGCCGGCCGCACGCTCGACGCTGTTGCAACGCCGATGATGGCTGTGCTCGGCCGCATCGCCGCCCAGCGCGGCGCGCGCGATGGCGGGCTCAGCCTGTCGTTTGCCGGCAGCGTCGGTCAGGTCCGGGCGGCGATCCATGCGCTGACGTCAACCACGCCGACGTCAGCCGACACGCTCGACGCGCTTCAGCGCGCCCTGCCCGTGCTGCTCGACACCGCAGCCCAACTCGAACAAAGCGCCGAGAGCGAGCCGCGTGAGGCCTTCGCGCAGGCCCACAACGAACTGGTGCCGCGCCTGACTGCGTTGGTTACGGCGCTGGACAAGCCAGCCGACCTGCTCGCCGCACGTGCCGCAGGTCTCTGGCTGATCGGCGGCGCTGCGGCGCTGGCGGGCCCGGCCGACGCGCTGACTGCCATCTATTCGACGGAGCGCGACGCCCGTGCGCTGCGCACGCTCGGTGCCGTGCTGTGCGTGTTGCTTGCGCTGGCCAGCGTGTTCCTGATGGTGCGCGCCTACAACGAAGACCAGCACCGGCAACGCATTCTCGTCGAAGGTTCGCGCGAAGAGGCGAAGCGCGAGAAGGACACGACCCAGCAGGCCATCCTGCGTCTGATGAATGAAATGGGCGACCTGGCCGACGGCGACCTGACGGTGCGCGCGACGGTTTCGGAAGACATCACCGGCGCCATCGCCGACTCGGTCAACTACACCATCGAGGAGCTGTCGGTGCTGGTGAAGCGGATCAACGACGCGGCCGGACGCGTGGCCGAAGCGTCTGAATCCGCACAGCGCATTTCGACCCAGCTGCTGACGGCAGCGGAGCGGCAGTCGCGCGAGGTGACCGAGTCCGGCCAGTCGGTGCTCGCCATGGCGAAGTCGATGAATGCGGTGTCCGAAGAGGCGACCCGCTCGGCGCAGGTGGCGCGCCAGTCGCTGGCTGCGGCCCAGAACGGCTCGAACGCGGTGTCGAATTCGATCCGCGGCATGAACGACATCCGCGACCAGATCCAGGAAACGTCGAAGCGCATCAAGCGCCTCGGCGAGTCGTCGCAGGAAATCAGCGAAATCGTCGAACTGATTTCCGACATCACCGAACAGACCAACGTGCTGGCGCTGAACGCTGCCATCCAGGCCGCAGGCGCCGGCGAGGCCGGACGCGGCTTCACCGTGGTGGCCGAAGAGGTGCAGCGGCTGGCCGAACGGTCGGGCGAGGCGACCAAGCAGATCGCAGCCATCGTGCGCACCATCCAGACCGACACCCAGGACGCGGTCGCCGCGATGGAAAACTCGACCCGCGGCGTGGTCGAGGGGGCACGCCTGTCCGACGCAGCCGGACAGGCGCTGGACGAAATCTCAACCGTATCGACCGAACTGACCGAACTGATCGAAGCGATTTCCTCGTCGGCGCAGGTACAGGCGGAACAGGCGACCCGGGTGGCGCACGGCATGCAGGGCATCCTGCGCATCACCGAACAGACCACGGTCGGCACCAAGCAGACCGCACTTTCCATCGGACAGCTGGCCGATCTTGCGGCTGAACTCAAAGGCTCGGTCGCGGGCTTCAAGGTATGAACACGACGCCTTCCACCCATCAGGATCTGGGCCCGCTGATCTGGGTCCGCGGCGAAATCGATCTGGCGCTGATCCGCGCGTCCGAAGCACTCGGCAACGAAGATCATCAGGCGGGTGCCGAGCCGCTCAAATTCGCGCAGACCCATCTGCACCAGGCGCGCGGCGCGCTGGCCATCGTCGGCCTCGACGGCTTGACCCATTTCTGCGACGCGCTCGAACAGTTGTTCGCCGACTGGCACGCCGGCAGGCTGGCCAGCAGCCGGGGCGCTGCATCGCTCGCCCAGCGCGCCATTGCGTCGGTGCGTGGTCATCTCGACGAACTGGTCGCGGGCGGCGTCGACCAGCCGATGCGGCTGATGCCGCTGTATCGCGACCTGATGGCGCTGCGCGGCGAAACGGTCGTGGTGCCGTCCGAATTGTTCTTCCCGGACCTCACGCTACGCCCGCCGGCACCCGTCCAGCCGGCGTCGCAACTGTCGCCACTGGACCGCGCGCGCGCGCTGCGTGCCGCACGCAGCCAGTTCGAACGTGGCCTGCTGCGTTTCCTGCGCGACGATCGCGAAGGTCTGCCGCAGATGCGTCAGGCCATCGGTGCCATCGAACAGATGCAGTCGGCTCCGGCGACCCGAGCCTTCTGGTGGGTATGCGGTGCGCTGACCGACGGTCTGGCGCAGGGCGCCATCCGCGGTGATTTTTTCATCAAGCGGCTGTGCGCGCGCATGGATGTGCAGATGCGCCGCCTGCTCGAAGGTTCGCGCGGCGTGGCCGAGCGGCTGATGCGCGATTCGCTGTATTTCATCGCCACCGCCGATCAGGTGACGCCGCATATCCGTCAGGTACGCGATACCTACCAGCTCGACGCGCTGCTGGCGCCGGCCGACATCGCCGGCCACGACGACTTCGGCACCCTGCGCCCGGCGCTGGCCGCGCTGCGCGAATCGCTCGGCCAGGGCAAGGACGCGTGGACCCGTTTTTCGTCCGGTGCAGCGGTCGGCCTGCCGCAGTTCCATGAACAATGCGAAGCCATGGTCGCCGCGGCGGGCCGCGTCGGCCAGCCGGATCTGGCGCGCCTGGCCGCCGCGCTGCTCGACCTGGGCCAGTGGCTGCGCCGCGATCCGCTGCAGCACACCGAAAACCTGGCGATGGAAGTCGCCACCGCGCTGCTGGTGATGGACGCACTGGTCGAGCAGTTCAGCCGCGCGCAGAGCGAAGACCTGCCGAGCCAGGTCGACACGCTGATCGACCGTCTCGCGCGGGCGCGCCGCGGCGAGGCCCTGCCGGCGATGCAGATCCCGCTGTTCGACGAAATGTCGCGCCGCGCGCAGGAACGACTGTTCATGGGTCAGGTGGCACGCGAAATCATGGCCAGCCTGGCCGATGTCGAACAGCAGCTCGACGGCTACTTCCGCGATCCCTCGCGCGCGGCCGAACTGGCGGCGCTGGCCGGCCCGCTGAAGCAGATCGACGGCGCGCTGAACATGCTGGGGCAGGACGCCGCCGTGTCGCTGGTGCGTCGCGCCGCAGCACAGATCGCCGACATGGCGAAGCCGGAGCACGAAATCGTCGACGGCGAGTTCGAAGCGCTGGCGCACCAGCTGTCCGGTCTCGGCTTCTTCGTCGACAAGCTGCAATACGGCCCGGCCGATCTCGACCTCATCCTGAACCCGCGCAGCGCGGCGCAGGACGCCGCAGAAGCCGGCGAAGGCGCAAGCGTGGAGTCGGAACTTGCGAACCGGCGCGAAAAAGCGGCTCAGCTGCTCGACAGGCTGTCGCACGGCGGCGCCGACGAGCACACGCGCGATGAATTGCGCCAGGCGCTGGAAACCATCCGGCAGGACGCCAAGCTGCTCGCCGACGAAAAGCTCGAGCAGCGTGCCACCGAAGCGCTGGCCGCGCTCAAGGCGGGCGAAGCAGTTCCTGATGCCGCCATCGCCGACGCGGTGCAAGGCATCGGCCAGACGCCACACGAGTCGCTCGCACCGTCGGCCGATACGGTGCGTCTGGCCGAAGCCAGCCAGGAAGATTTCGACGCCGAACTGCTCGAAATATTCATCGAGGAAGCGCGCGAAGTGCTCGACACGATGGCGTCGAGTACAGACGCTGCGCGCCTGCAGCCGCACCGACAGGATCTGCTGACCACGCTGCGACGCGGCTTCCATACCCTCAAGGGCAGCGGTCGCATGGTCGGCCTGCGCGACCTGGGTGAAGCGGCGTTCGCGGTCGAGCAGGTGATGAACCGCTGGCTGGGTAGCGAGCGCGACGCCACACCAGAGCTGTTTGACCTTCTCGACGGCGCGCGCATGCTGTTCGCCGGCTGGGTCGACCTGCTGGCACAGGGCGACACCCGCTCGCCGGAGCACGAATGGCTGCAGCCGGCCTGCGACGCGCTGCAGACGCATGACGCCGAGCCCGCTGCCGCGCCGGCCACCGCCGCACCGTCTGAAGACGCGGTATCGGGCGCTGCCGTCACTGGCGGCGATCTCGACATCGACCTCGACATCGATTTCAATTTCGATCTGGAAGGCGATGCGCCGGCAGCGGAGCCTGTCGCAGCGAGTGACGTCGAGCCCGACACCGGCCTCGATTCGGTGACCAACATCATCGCGCTGGATGCTCCGCTGGATGCCGCAGCCGGCGATGCCGATCTCGAACTGGATTTCGACCTGGATGCACCCGGCGTCGAACTGACGCTGCCGGAAAGCACGATAGACATCACGGCCGACATCGACGCCGAAGAGCGCGCACTCGATGCCGGCGCCGATCGCACGCTGTTCGACCTGTTTCTCGCCGAGGCGCGCGGCCACGTCGCCACGCTGCGGCGCGAACTGACGAGGCTGCACATCAATCCATCGCTGCGTCCGAGCCAGGACAGCCTGCTCGCCGCGCACACGCTGGGCGGCATTTCGCTCACCGTCAACCAGGACGACATCAGCGCGCTGGCGCGCGCGCTCGAACATGCACTGCTGCGTTGCGAAGCGCGCGGCGACGCGCCACAAGCCGACCAGTCCGCGCTGCTGAACAGCGCCGCCAGCGCGCTGGAAGCCCAGGTCGCCGCCATCGGTGCCGGTGCGATCGCCACCCCGGCACCCGAACTGATTGCCCGGCTCAATGCGCTTTTCGGCGTCGCCGCCGTGGCGCCGGAGACGGTGGAACTGCAGGTGCTCGAACTGCCGGACATGGACATCACGCCGGTTGGCAACGTCGCCGAAGCGCTGGTGGAAGCCCCCGAACCGCCGCAACCCGAGGCGTTCGAAATGGCAGACGAGCCGCCCGCAGCGATGGCAACCGAAGACGACATTGTCGTTGCCGATGACCCGGTGGTCACCACATTCGAGAAGGTCACGCTGCCGGACGAATACGTGCTGGCCGAGGCCGCCGGCAATGACACGCTGCCGTTCGAACTGGCGCGCCTGCCGTCAGCCCGCGCCGCCGCGCCGGCCGAGAGCGCGCAAGCCTCCGTGGTGCCGGATGAAATCGATCATCAGCTGCTGCCGATCTTCATCGAGGAAGCGCATGACCTGCTGCGGGAAATCGGCAGCGAATTGCGCAGCTGGCGCGACGACACCAACGCGCTGAGTGCGTCGGACGCGTTGCGCCGGCAACTGCATACGCTCAAGGGCAGTGCCCGCATGGCGGGCGTGATGCGCTTCGGCGATCTGGTGCACAGCATGGAAACGCTGATCGAACAGCCGTGTGCGCCGGAGGATCGCGCACTGCTGCTCGACGAGCTTGACCTCGGCTATGACGGCTGCGAAGAACTGGTGGCGAAGCTGGAACGCGGCGAAACGCTGACGCCTGAGACCGTGACGACCGACGACACGGCAGGCCCGACGCCTGCGGCCGAAGACGATGCCGGCGTGCCGCGCGAGCGGCCGTCGGTGCGCGTGCGCTCCGACATGGTCGACCGCTTCGTCAATGAAGCCGGTGAAATGAGCATCGCGCGCACCCGCATCGAGGGCGAACTTCGCTCGCTGCGCGGCTCGCTGAATGACCTGACCGAAAACGTGCAGCGCCTGCGCAGTCAGCTGCGCGAGATCGAAATCCAGGCCGAGAGCCAGATGCAGTCGCGCATGGCGGCCGCCGAGGCGCAGCACGAACAGTTCGACCCGCTCGAAATGGATCGCTTCACGCGCTTCCAGGAACTGTCGCGCATGATGGCCGAAAGCCTGTCCGACGTGACCACGGTGCAGTACAACCTGGTGCGCAACCTCGACGCGGCCGACACCGCCATCCAGTCGCAGGCGCGGCTGAACCGCGACCTGTCGCAGGCGCTGATGTCGGTGCGCATGGTGCCGTTCTCGACGCTGGAAGACCGGCTGTACCGGGTGGCTCGCCAGTCGGCCAAGGAAACCGGCAAGAAGGTCAATCTGGAACTGAACAACACGCGCATCGAACTCGACCGCGAAGTGCTGGAGAAGATGACCGGCCCGATCGAGCACCTGCTGCGCAACGCGGTGGCCCACGGCATCGAGCCGCGTGCGGTGCGCGAAGCGGCGGGCAAGTCGGAAACCGGTGAAATCGTCATTTCCCTGACCCAGCAGACCAACGAAGTCGTCATCGAACTGGTCGACGACGGCGGCGGTCTGGCGTTCGAGCGCATCCGCGCACGCGCTGTCGAACGTGGCCTGCTGGGCGCCGACGAGGAGGTTGATGAACGCCGTCTGACCGGCCTCATCTTCGAACCTGGCTTCACGACCGCCGAACAGCTGTCGGAACTGGCCGGCCGGGGCGTCGGCATGGACGTGGTAAGGAGTGCCACGACCGCACTGGGCGGCCGCATCGAAACCACGTCGGAAGGCGGTCGCGGCACGCGCTTCAGGCTGTCGCTGCCGATGACGCTGGCGGTGACCCAGTCACTGCTGGTGAGCAGCGGCGGCAAGACCTATGCCATTCCGTCTTCGATGGTGAAACACGCGCGCGAGCTGCGCGACGATGAAGCGGTGAACCTCCGGCTGGCCGGTGGCCAGGACTGGATGAACCACCACTACACCTATCATTACCTGCCCCGCCTGCTGGGCAATGCCGACGCCCAGCCGGGCACCGGAACCTGGCTGCTGCTGCTCGGTGCCGGCAACGAATTGATGGCGCTGGAGGCAGACGGGCTGCGCGGCAACCAGGAAGTCGTCGTGAAACCGGTCGGCCCGCAACTGTCACGGCTGGCCGGCATCGCCGGCGCCACCGTGCTGGCCGACGGCGAAGTCACACTGATCATCAACCCGGTGTCGCTCGCTTCACGCATCGGTCGCATGGCCGACCGACCCGACATCGTGCGTGCCGTGCCGGAGGTGCCGGAAGCGCTTCCACCGCTGATCATGGTGGTGGACGATTCGCTGACCGTGCGCAAGGTGAGCAGCCGGCTGCTCGAGCGCGAGGGCTACCGCGTCATCACGGCCAAGGACGGTGTCGATGCGCTGGAAAAGCTGGCCGACAAGCTGCCGGCGGTCATGCTGGTGGATATCGAAATGCCGCGCATGGACGGTTTCGAGCTGACGCTGCAGGTGCGCGCCAACGCGCGCACGCGCGACATTCCCATCGTGATGATCACCTCGCGCATCGCCGAGAAGCATCAGGCCTATGCGCGCGAGATCGGCGTGAACGAATATCTCGGCAAGCCTTACGACGAAGCCCACCTGCTGCAGCGGGTGGCGGATTTCACCGGCGGCAGCGGCCGCCGGTGAAATACGGGGGCGCCTTGCGCGCCCCCGGAACCGTTATCGCTCGATCAACCCTTCGCCGTGTCCAGACGCAGCTTCGCGTAACGGCCCGGCGCATCTTCGATCACCTTCAGCTTGCCCTTGGCCGGGTCGCGCGCCGGCACCATTTCTGCGTCGAGCGCGGTCACCCACTGCTGCCAGTCGGTCCACCATGAACCGGTGTGTTGCGTGCAGCCCTCCAGCCACGCGTCGGCGTCGGCTGCCAGCTTGGGCGCGGCATTGGTCCAGTAACCGTACTTGTTGGCCGCCGGCGGATTGACGATGCCGGCAATGTGGCCGGAACCGCCGAGCACGAAGCGGGTGGGGCCGGACAGCAGGGTGGCACCGGTATAGGTGCTCTTCCACGGCGCGATGTGGTCTTCGATGGCCGAAATGAAATACACCGGCTGCTTGATCTTGCGGATGTCGATCGCTTCACCGAGCACCGTGATGCCACCCGGTTCGCGCAGCTTGTTGTGGATGTACATCTGCCGCAGGTAGTAACTGTGCATGCAGGCCGGCATGCGGGTCGAGTCGGAATTCCAGTACAGCAGGTCGAACGGGAACGGCTCGCGGCCCATCAGGTAGTTGTTCACGACGAACGACCAGATGAGATCGTTCGAGCGCAGCATGTTGAAGGTACCGGCCATTTCCGACCCTTCGAGATAGCCGCGCGAGAACATCTTCTTTTCCAGTCCCTCGACAGCCTTTTCGTCGATGAACACGCCCAGCTCACCCGGTTCCGAGAAATCGATCAGCGTGGTGAAGAAGGTCGCGCTGGCGATCCGCTTGTCCTTCTTCGCCGACAGGTAGGCCAGCGCAGTGGCCAGCAGCGTGCCACCGAGGCAATAGCCGGCGGCATTCACTTCGGTTTCGCCGGTCTGCTTCGTGATCATGTCGAGCGCGGCCAGCGGGCCCTGTTGCACATAATCTTCGAAAGTCAGCTGGGCCAGCTTTTCGTCCGGATTGACCCAGGAAATGACGAACACGGTGTGACCCTGATCGGTCGCCCACTTGATGTAGCTGTTCGAGTCGCGCAGGTCGAGGATGTAGTACTTGTTGATCCAGGGCGGCACGATCAGCAGCGGGCGCTTGAACTGCTGTTCGGTCGTCGGGTTGAACTGCAGCAACTGCATCAGCGCGTTCTCGCCCACCACCTTGCCCTGCGTGGTGGCCACGTTACGGCCGAGTTCAAACGCCGAGGTGTCGGTCATGCGCACGCGCAGCTGGCCGTCGCCGTCCTCGATGTCGCGCAACAGATTGTTGAAACCCTTCAGCAGGTTCTGGCCGTGGCTGCGCACGGTTTCGCGCAGCACTTCAGGGTTGGTCAGCGCGAAATTGCTCGGACTGAATGCGTTGATGGTCTGACGGGTGAAGAAATTGACCTTCTGCAGCGTGTGCTCGTCCATGCCTTCGACGTTGCTCACCACATCATGGATGTGGCGCGCCGAAATCAGGTAGCTCTGCTTGAAGAAATCAAACAGGAAGTGGCTCTGCCACTCCTCGCCACGAAAGCGGTTGTCGCCCTTCACCGGGGTGACCACCGGCGCGGCATCGACGCCCATGAATTTCAGCATCGATTGCTGCCATAGCGTGTAGTAGTCCCACACCAGCCCCATCTGCGCCTGCGCCAGCTTGTACGGGTTGGACAGCAGGTGCGACGTCATGTCCATGAAGGCCTGGGCGATGCCCAGTTCGTCGGCCGGCGGCGTGATGCCGCGCTTGAGCTGTCGCTGCACGTGGTCACCGAGCAGCTTGGACGCACGTTCGGCAACCTGGGCATACGTCTTGGCGACTTCTGCCGGATCCGGCAGGGACGACGCCTCGGGCTGTGTGGTGTCTTTGGTGGCTGGTTTATTCATGGCTCTGGCTCCCCCGGAACTGGTTAAGGCTGGGTGTAACGAAGCACGCCGCCCTGCTCAGGCAGGCGGCGCAGACGACCCCTCTGCCACAGGTGGTTGAGGTGGGCAATCACCTCTCCCATGGCAAAGCGGGTCTGGAAACTGTCGAGTTCGCGCTTGAACAGCGATGGCAGCAGCGCCGCCGCGGTCTGCGGCTCGGCACACAGGCTCACGATCAGCGCGAGCCGTTCTGCATGGTGCGCCTGAAGCGCGTCCACGCGTGCGCTGATGCCGACGTACGGATCGCCGTGCGCAGGCAACACCACGGTATTAACGGGCAGCGCGCGAAAAAGTTCGATGGAATCGAGGTACTGGCCAACCGCATCCACCTCGGGCTCGTAGGCGAGCGTCGGCGTATTGGGCGAAATGCGCGGCAGCAGCATGTCGCCGGCGATCAGCACCGGATCGTTGGCACGATGGAAGGACAGATGCTCCGGCGAGTGACCGTAGCCGACGATGGCGGTCCAGTCGTCACCGCCGATGCGCAAAGTTTCGCCGGGCAGGATGCGCCGCATCGCCAGCGGCAACTCACCGACGACCTGCCGATAGCGCCCGCTTTCACCGCGCATCGCATCGGTGTGTCCGGCACCCAGACCATGCAGCACGAAGAAATCGGCCATCAAGCCCCGGTCCGACGCCGGCACGGTGCCGAACCAGGCCTGTGCCGTCATGTATTCGCCGAGCGACATCCAGATGCGCGCGCCAGTCTGCTTCGCGAGCCACTCGCCCAGACCGAAGTGGTCGGGGTGACAATGGGTGATCAGGATCCGGCGCACCGGAAGACCGGCGAGGTCGCCAGTCAGCGCCGCGGTCCAGTTCGCGCGCGTCGCGTCGTCCGGGAAACCCGCGTCCACCAGCGTCCAGCACGGTCCGTTGTTGACCTCATCCTCGAATTGATCCTCGATCGCCCACAGATTCACATGACCCGGCGCGAAAGCGACCGGCATGCGCAACCAGTGGACGCCACGCGCCACCTGCACCATGCAGCCTGGCGGCGGGGCGATCGCGGGATGAGGTTCGAGTGCAGACACGATGGGCAGCGCAGTCCAAGGCGTTGAATTCCTTGAATGGTAACCTGAAACGACTGCGCATTGTGCAGTGCAATATCGATCCTGCTGCCGGAACGCAACGGTGGGCTTGCTAGACTGCGGGTCAAAAAACGGAACACCGGCGGCTGACTGCCATCAGAGATCTGCGGCTCACCTGATGGTCCATGAATCCGGAGGAAACAATGCGGAAAACGATGTGTGCGCTGCTGCTCGCGCTGTGCGGCCCGATGGCGTGGGCCGAGGACGAAGACCCGACGAAGTTCGTCACCTTCAGCCAGGATTTCGCCGGCAACTGCGTGTCACGCAACTCGGTGCAGCTGCTGGTTGCCAACAGCCATCCAACGCGCACCGTCATGGTGTGGCTCGACCGCTTTCACATGAATGTAGGCACCGGCGACCGCTCGAAAACGGAAATGAAACCGGGCGCCGAGCCGGTACCGCTCGGTTGCTCGCGTACGCTCGACGGGCCGCAGGAGTGGCGCATCGCCCGGGCAAAATTTCTCGACTGAGTACCGATCCGGATCCGGAAATCTTCGCGCCCCGCCAGGCTCACCCTGCGCAGAGCGCCCGCGGCCGGGCATACTCGCCGGTGCAGGCTTTCTCCAACCCGAATTCGTACTGTCCGATGCGCGTCTGTGTGTTCTGCGGCTCCCGCGAGGGTAACCGCCCCCTCTATCGCGACACCGCCGCCGAACTCGGCTCGCTGATCGCGCGCGCCGGCCACGGCGTGGTCTACGGTGGCGGCAATATCGGTCTGATGGGCATCATCGCCGATGCGGCGCTGGCGGCCGGCGGCGAGGTGATCGGCGTCATTCCGCGTCACCTGCTCGATCGCGAAGTCGCACACAGTGGCCTGAGCACACTGCACGTGGTGGGCAGCATGCACGAGCGCAAGGCACTGATGGCGGAACTGGCCGACGTGTTCGTCGCCGCACCCGGCGGCTTCGGCACGCTGGACGAACTGTGCGAAATTCTCACCTGGGCGCAGCTGGGGCTGCATTGCAAGCCGTGCGGCCTGCTGAACACGGCCGGTTACTTCGACCCATTGCTCGCGATGTTCGATCACGCGGTCCAGGAAGGTTTTTTGAGCGCTGCGCACCGGCAGCTCATGCCCTCCGAGCGCGACGCGCAACGCCTGCTCGACCGTCTGCTGTCCGCCGTTGTTTCCGGGGAGAATTCGCTGCATGAAGCCTGATCTGACGCGCCTGCTGTTCGCCTGTATCTGTGTGTGTCTGCCCGCGGTCGGCACCGCACAGAGCACCCAAGTCCGTCCGGTCGACCTGGTGCAAGCGGTGCCGCTGCTGACCGAAAGCGGTCGTGCCGGCTACGGCCGATTCCTGCGAATCGGCATCCGCCCGCGCGCTTTTGCGCTGAACATGAATGGCGACTGGGCCTGGAATGCCGGCGATGGCGCAGTGACTGACGCACTGGCACGCTGCGAGGCGCACGGCCTGCCCTGCCAGCTGTATGCCGTGGACGAGGAAGTCGTGATGCCCGGCTTCGAACTGGGTGCGCCGCTGCGCGCGCTCGGCGGCGCGCTGGTTCAGGGAGACCCGCAGTGACGCGCCATGCCGACGCGCTCGTGCTGTCCGAAGTCGATGCCGGCATCGGCATCGTCACGCTGAATCGCCCGCATGCGCACAATCTGCTCGACGCGTCGCTCGCGGAGTCACTGATCGGTGCCATCGACGATCTGGTCGCACAGCCCGGCGTGCGCACCATCGTCCTGTCGGCGCTGGGTGACAGTTTCAGCATCGGTTCCGACCCGCTCGAGCTGGAGCGCAGCGGCCTGATCGCCGTCGAGCCGGCGCTCGCCGCGCGATTGCTGCGCAGCGTCGCCGAATGTGCGCGACCCGTGGTGGCACGCGTGCAGGGCCCGGCCTACGGGCTGGGTGCCGGCCTGATCGCCGCGTGCGACATTGCCATCGCCAGTTTCGATGCCGAGTTTTCGTTCGATGCCGTGCACATCGGTCGCGTACCTGCCGTCATCGCGCCCTACGTGATCGCCGCGGTCGGTCCGCAGCGCGCACGCCGCTACTTCCTGACCGGCGAGCGCTTTTCTGCATCCGAGGCCTATCGCATCGGCCTGCTGTCGGAACTGGCCGCGTCGGCCGATCAACTCGACGATGCGATCGGCGAAGTGGTCGATGCGCTGCTGCTCGGCGGACCGCGTGCGCAGCAGCAGGTCAAATCACTGGTGCGTGCGCTCGGCCGGCCGCGGGTGGATGAGAAGACGCTCGATCAGGCGGTGGATATCGAACATCGGCTCGATGCCGGCGCCGAGGCGCAGGAAGGTCTGGACGCACTGTTCGAACGACGTCATCCCGGCTGGGTGCCGGCTGGCGGTTCGTGATGGCGGCGCTGCCCGCTGCCGTGCGCATCGTCGAGGTCGGTCCGCGCGATGGCCTGCAGAACGAAGCGCTCGCACTTGACGTCGATCGCCGGCTTGAACTCATCGGCCGGCTCGCGGATACCGGTTTGCGCGACATCGAAGCCGGCGCCTTCGTGTCGCCGCGCCGCGTGCCCAATATGGCCGGCAGCGGTGAACTCATGAAGCGGCTCGACCGCCGCCGCGGCGTCAGCTACCCCTGCCTGGTGCCGAACGAAACCGGGCTCGATGCTGCGCTGGACGCTGGCTGCACCGACATCGCGATCTTTGCCGCCGTGTCGGAAACCTTTTCGCAACGCAATACCGGCTGCAGCATCGCCGAATCGATGGCCCGTCTGGCGCGCGTGGCGCTGCGCGCGCACGACACCGGCCTGCGCATGCGCGGCTACCTGTCGTGCGTCATGGGCTGCCCGTATGAAGGTCCGGTCAGTGATGAAATCGTCGCCACACTCGCGGCCGAGCTGATCGCCATGGGCTGTCACGAAGTGAGCCTCGGCGACACGACCGGCGTCGGCAGCCCGTTCCGGGTGCGTGCGCTGATCGACTGCGTGGCGCGACGCGTGCCGCCGGAGCGGCTCGCCGGTCATTTCCACGACACCTGGGGCATGGCCGCAGCCAACGTCCATGCGGCCGCACTGGCCGGCGTGACGGTGTTCGACGCCTCGGTCGGCGGATTGGGCGGCTGTCCGTTCGCGCCGGGCGCGACCGGAAACGTTGCGACCGAAGACCTGGTCTATCTTTTCGATGATGCCGGCGTGCACACCGGTGTCGATCTGCAGAAACTGGTGGGGGTGGCGAACTGGATCAGCGCGCAACTCGACCGCCCGGTCGCATCGCGTGTGGCCCGTGCCTTCAACTCAAGACGAGTTTCATGATTGATTCGCCCTGTACCGGCGTTTGCCAGCTTGATCCCGCCACCGCACTCTGCCTGGGCTGCCTGCGCTCGCGCGATGAAATCGCCTGCTGGGGTTCGACGACCGACAGCCATCGCCTGCAGATACTGGCAAACATCAGCCGACGCGAAGCCGCCGGACACCTGCGGGTCACGCCGACGGACAGCACGTGAGCAGTTCAACCCGACTTCAGTTTGTGCGGGCCGACTGCCGGCTCGACGGGCGCCTGTTCGGCGGGCGCCGGATACTCGCGGGCGAGCGGATCATTCTGCACCGGTTCGGTGCGCGGCCCCGATCGATCGGCGTCCCGTTCGGAACGCCGCCTGTTGGCCTGACTGCGCTGAAGTCTGAGATATCGCATGCCGGGCTCCTTCGATGTGAAAGTGCAGCGGGCGAAAACCCGGGCTCGGCGCGGACGCGCGTCGGACCTTGCAGAAAATCGCCTGCGACGCACCCGTCTGGATCATCATGGACGGCCTGTGGCGGACGGTCGGTCAAGGGGTCCGGAGCAGGCCAGAGCTTCAAGCGTAGATTGCGGCCGGTCAGAGTCAAGCATGTTGCATGCATGAAAATCCATTTGCAGGGTGAATCACGGTGAACGAATTGCGACGTGGCGCGATGCGCCTCGTATTGATCAGCGGCATGTCCGGTTCCGGCAAGAGCGTGGCGCTCAATGTGCTGGAAGATGGCGGTTTCTTCTGCGTCGACAACTTGCCCGCGCCGATGCTGCCGCAGCTGGTCGGGCATTTGCGCGAAGCCGGCTACAGCCGCGTCGCCATCGCGGTGGACGTGCGTTCGGGCAAGAGCATGGAAGCGTTGCCGCCGATGATGGGTGTGCTGCGCAACGGCACCGAGCTGCAGACGCTGTTTCTCGACGCGCGTGACGCCACGCTGATCGCGCGCTTCTCCGAAACACGCCGCCGCCACCCGCTGGGCGACGACCAGACCTCGCTCGGCGAGGCGATCCGGCGCGAGCGCGAGTTGCTGGCGCCGATCGTCGAACTGGGTCATCGCATCGACACCAGCGATCTGCACGCCTCCGTGCTGCGCAAGTGGATACGCGACGTGGTCGAAGTCGACGAGGCGGCCGGGCTGACGCTCATGTTCGAGTCGTTCGGTTTCAAGCATGGCATTCCGCTCGACGCCGATCTGGTGTTCGACGTGCGTTGCCTGCCCAATCCCTATTACGACGTCACGCTGCGGCCGCAGAGCGGCCAGGACAAGCCGGTGATCGATTTCCTCGAGGGCCACGCCGAGGTGATCCGCATGCGCGACGACATCGCGCGCTTCGTGGGCGACTGGCTGCCCTGTTATGTGAAGGACAGCCGCAGCTACCTCACCGTGGCCATCGGCTGTACCGGCGGTCAGCATCGCTCCGTGTACATGGCGCAGTGGCTGGCCGAATACTTCCGCAGCGCGGCGCGTGTGCTGGTGCGCCATCGCTCGCTGGCTTCGTCGCATAAATGAAGGCAGTGCGGCCAGGCGACTGGCTGGTCATTGCCGCCGGCCTGCTCGCCACCGCGGCGACCGCGGCCGCGCAATGGGGCCGCGGCGCACCGGCCATGGCACAGGTCAGGCTGGACGGGCGCATCGTGGCCGAACTGCCGCTGACCGGCACGCATCGCATCGCCCTCGACGGCGCCCTGGGCGCGCGCGGCCAGACCGTGATCGAGGTCGAACCGGGCCGGGCGCGCATCGCGGCCGATCCGGGCCCGCGCCAGTACTGCGTGCAGCAGGGCTGGCTGACCCGCGCCGGCAGTGTCGCAGTGTGCGCACCCAGCCATATTTCGCTGCAACTGGTCGGGCCCGACGGTGCGCATGACACGGTGGCATTCTGATGGCGCCATCAGCCGCGACGTTGCAGGTCGAGCCCAGTGCCCGCGACCGCCGGCTGGCGCGCTACGCAGCGGCGGCGATCGCCGCCTCGCTGGTCGAGGCGGCGATTCCGAGTCCGCTGCCGGGCGTCAAGCCCGGTCTGGCGAATATCGTCATCCTGATCGTGCTGGCGCGCCACGGCTGGCGCGACGCGGCCTGGGTCAGCGTGCTGCGGGTGGTCGCCGGAAGCTTGCTCGCCGGCCAGTTTCTTGCGCCCGGATTCTTTCTGGCCGGTATCGGCGCACTGACCAGTCTGGCGGTGCTGGGGGCGCTGCAGGCGGTGCCCTGGCACTGGCTCGGACCGATCGGCCGCTCGGTCGCCGCGGCGTTCGCCCATATCGGCGCGCAACTTCTGCTGGCGCGCCTGTGGCTGGTGCCGCATGACGGCCTGTTCAATCTGGCTCCGGTGTTCTTCGGCGCCGCGCTGCTGTTCGGCATCCTCAACGGCATCGTCGCCGCCCGGCTGATGCAGGAGAAAACCTGATGACGACCTCCCCCGCTGTACCGCCGACCATCCTCGTCGCACTGACCGGTGCCTCCGGCATGCCGTACGGTCTGCGCCTGATCGAATGCCTGCTCGGCGCCGGCTGCAAGGTGTGGCTGGTCTATTCGCAGGTGGCGCAGATCGTGGCCCGGCAGGAGATGGATCTGCTGCTGCCGGCCAATCCTGCACAGGCCACGCGCGAACTGTCCGCGCGTTTCAACGCCCCGCCCGGCCAGCTGGAAGTATTCGGCCGCGAGGACTGGAACTGCCCGCCCGCGTCCGGTTCGAATCCGCCCGACGCCATGGTGGTGTGCCCGTGCTCGATGGGCACGCTGGCGGCGATCGCCCACGGCCTGGCGTCGAGCCTGATCGAGCGCGCCGCCGACGTGGTGATGAAGGAACGCCGGCAGCTCATCCTGGTGCCGCGTGAAACACCCTTTTCCACGCTGCACCTGGAGAACATGCTGAGCCTGTCGCGCAACGGCGCGGTCATCCTGCCGCCATCGCCCGGCTTCTATCATCAGCCCCGGGGCATCAACGACCTGGTCGATTTCGTCGTCGCCCGCGTGCTCGACCAGTTGCGCGTGCCGCACGATCTGATGCCGCGCTGGGGCGACGCGCCAACGCAGTGAAAGCGCTGTCACACGCCTGACATGGAAATGAAACAAGCTGCAGAGCTCGTCCGGTCGCCCCCAGTCGGCGATCGGACAACACCGGAGCAAGCAAATGAAAATGGACAGCCAGACGCTGGATGGCGACATCACCCTGATCCGGCTGGACGGCCGGCTCGACATCGAAGGCGCGCAGACCCTCGACCAGCCCTTCACCTATCTGACCAGCACGCATCCGGCGAAGATCGCGGTCGACCTGTCAGACGTCAGTTTCGTCGCGTCGATCGGCATCCGGACCTTGCTGGCGGGCGCGCGTGGCCAGGCCTCGCGCGGCGGCAAGCTGGTGCTGTTCGGTGCCCAGCCCATGGTACTGCGCGTGCTGCAGACCGCCGGCGTCGACCAGTTGCTGACCTTGTGCGCCGATCTCGACACGGCGCGCGCGGCACTCGACGCCTGAGTCCGCTCAACGTGCTTGCAGGGGGCGCCGATGCATAGCGCCCATGCGCGCCGCAGCCTGCGGCTGATCAACGACAGCGGCGCGATTTCCGCCGCCAGCGCCTGGCTGCGCACGCTGGGTGACAGTTTCGAGCTGGGCAGCGAGCTCACGTTCCGGCTCGACCTGTGTGTATCGGAACTGGTGGCCAACATCGTCAGCTACGCCTTCGACGACGAGGCGCCGCACACACTGGCGCTCGATCTCATCCTCGAACCGCAGTCGGTCAAGCTGGTCATTGCCGACGATGGCTGCGAATTCGATCCGCTCGCGCTGCCCGATCCGGTCGCTCCGGCCACGCTGGAAGAGGCGAGCGTCGGCGGCCTGGGTGTGCACCTGGTGCGCCAGTTTGCCGATCAGGTGAGCTACGAGCGCGTCGGCGCGCGCAACCAGCTGACGCTCGCCTGGACCCGACCTGGCCGCGCCGGGCCGGCACAGGGCCGCGCGCCGATCCGTCGCGGCATCGAACGCCGGCGCCGCCCGGCCACGGCCATCCCGCTGACCACCGGCGATGGCGCGCGCATCGGCACCGATCGGCGCAGCGGTGGCGAGCGGCGCGCGCTGGGTTTCATTTCCCGCGTCGAACTGTTCCGCGACGTGCCGTACGCATTGATCGAAGGCCTGCTCGCGCACTGCCCGCAGCGCGACTACCCCGACGAGTACGTTGTGCTGGCGCCTGGCGTATCGAATGAACACGTGGCGCTGGTGCTGACCGGCCGGCTGCGCGTGCACCTCGACAACCCGCAGGGCGGCGATTACAGCGTGATCGCGGCGGGCGAATGTGCCGGCGAACTGTCCATCATCGACGGTGAACCGGCTTCGGCCTGGGTGGTGGCCGAACCCGGCACCCGCCTGCTGCTGATCGATGCCCACCAGTTCTTTTCCGAGCTGCTGCCGCTGCCGCGCGTCGCGCGCAATCTTCTGGGCATGATGGCGGCGCGCATGCGCAAGACCAATCAGCAGGTGATCGACCGCGTGCGCAACTCGATGGTGCTCGACCGCCTGCAGTCGGAAATGCGTACCGCGCAGGAGATCCAGACCGGCATGCTGCCGATGCGCTCGCCGCTGTTCCCCGAGCACTTCGAAATCGAATGCGATGCGACCATCCAGCAGGCACGCGAAGTGGGCGGCGATTTTTTCGATGCCTTCTTCATCGACGAGAAGCGCCTGTTCGTCGCCATCGGCGACGTGTGCGGCAAGGGCATGCCGGCTGCGTTGCTGATGATGCGCACGCTGACCACGTTGCGCTCGGAAGCCGGCCGCAAGCAGGGCCAGAAAGGCCATCTCGAACGCGTGATGGAGCGCATCAACCGCAAGCTGGCGCTGAACAACGACCGCCTGCTCTTCGCCAGCCTGTTCATCGGCCTGCTCGACACCGGCAACGGCAGCTTCCGCTTTGCCAATGCCGGTCACATGCGGCCGGTCATCGCGCGACACCGCGAGCCGGCCTCGCTGCTCAAGGTACCGCGCAACCCGATAGCCGGCATCGACCCGGCGATCGATTACGCGCTCGGCGAAACCCGGCTGGCGCGCGGCGACCTGCTGCTGCTGTATACCGATGGCGTGACCGAGGCGGAAAACGCAGCCGCCGAACAATTCGGCGAAGCGCGCCTGCTCGCAGCCGTTACCGGCGCGGCTCGCGGCAGCGCGCTGCAGACCATAGGCGCGGTGCGCGACGCCACGCGCGCCTTCTGCGGCGCGCACGCCCAGGCCGACGACATCACGCTGCTCGCGCTGCGCTTTCTCGGCCAGCCCAGGGGGGCGCCACTGTAACCGTCGTGTCGCCGCTACGTCATATCGCCTGAACACTGCGCACATATCGTGAAGGTGACCCTTCACGGAGACCGCCTGCATGCTTCAGGTCAATACCGCACGCGAGCGGCGTGCCCAGCACAATCTCAGCGTCGCGCTGGCGAATTGCGAATCCGAAATCCTGGCGGCGCAGAAACTGCGCTGGCGCGTATTTGTCGAGGAACTCGGCGCACGGCTCGACGCGCCGACCCACGGCGTGGACAGCGACCGCTTCGATCCGCACTGCGATCACCTCATCGTGCGCGATGACGACAACGGCCGCATCGTCGGCTGTTACCGCATCCTGGCGCCCGACGCGGCGCGGCGCACAGGCGGCTACTACTCGGAAACCGAATTCGACCTCGGGCGGCTCGACCACCTGCGCTCGCAGATCGTCGAGATCGGCCGCTCCTGCATCGACCCGGACTACCGCAACAACGCCGCGGTGATCGCGCTGCTGTGGTCCGGCCTCGCGCGCTACTTGCTCGACGGCGGCTACCAGTACCTGATCGGCTGCGCCAGCATCAGCATGGCAGACGGCGGTCACAACGCCGCGGCGATCTTCAACAGCCTGAGCGAGCGCATGTCCCCCCCCGAGTACCGCGTGTTCCCGAAAGTGCGCCTGCCGCTGGAACGGCTGACACCGCATCCGGCCTGCGTCGTGCCGCCGCTGGTCAAGGGTTATCTGCGTGCCGGTGCCGACGTGTGCGGCGAACCGGCCTGGGACCCGGACTTCAATACGGCCGACCTGCCGCTGCTGCTTACCCTGTCACGGCTGGACGCACGCTATGCTAGGCACTTCGTGCAGCGCGCGGCCTGATCCGGATTCCCTCGACGAACGAACATTCAGGCAACTTACGGGACGCGCGCCATGTCACTGATCGATATCTCAGCCGACTTTTTCGACGCATCCGCCTTGACCTTCGAAAGCCCGCCCGCCCGCCAGCCCGTTCGCAACGCCTCGGACAGCGGCCTGCGCGCCGGGCTGCGCATGAGCTGGCGCATTTCGCGTCTGGCCGTGCATCTGGCCGATGGCTGCGCCCGCGTGGCGCTGATCTATCCGCTGGTGTCGGCGCGCACGCAGCGCAAGATCAAGGCGCAGTGGTCGCGCCGCCTGCTGCGCGTGCTCGGCGTTGAACTGCAGGCAGACGGGCCGTTGCCGCGTCCTGGCCAGTTGCTGGTGAGCAATCACATTTCCTGGGTGGACGTGTTCGTCATCAATGCGATTTCGCCGCTCGGCTTCGTCTGCAAGGACGAAATCCGCAGCTGGCCGGTACTGGGCTGGCTGGTCGCGCGCAATGACACGGTGTTCATCCGGCGCACCAGCCGCAACTCGGCCGCCGAGGTGCGCAACACGCTGATCAGCGCGCTGAGCTGCGGCCGCAGCGTCATGGTATTTCCGGAAGGCACGACCACCGACGGGCGCAGCGTGCTGCCGTTTCGCGCCGCGATGTTCCAGGCTGCGATCGACGCCGGCCGCGCGGTCAAGCCGGTGCGCCTGCGCTATCTCGACCTGCACGGCGAGCTGTCCGAAGCCGCTGTGTACATCGGCGACACCACCTTCTGGCAGTCGGTGTGCCGACTCGCCCGCGCACCGCGCACCGTGGCACAGGTCGAACTGCTGCCGTCGCTGCCCACGCACGGCCATTCCCGCCAGCATCTGGCCCGCACCACGCACGCCACCGTGTCCGGCATCGAAACCCCGGCCGCCGACGGCGATCCGGCTGCACCCGCGAACTGACGCCCGGCCGCGCACCGCCGGGCGGTGCGCGGTCTATACTCGGGACGCCTGCCAGAACGGATGACCGGCCGGTCATCGGGCAGTGCCGGAGCCAGCCGTTGAAGATCTTCCTGTCCTACGCGTCGGAAATCCGCGCGCGTGCCGAAGGCGTGAATGCCGCGCTGCAGGCCGCCGGACACGACGTATTCTTCGACCGCGAAGACCTGCCTGCCGGCCTGAACTACGACGACCGCATCCGCAGCGCCATCGAAAGCAGCGACCTGTTCGTGTTCCTGCTGTCGCCCGCAGCGGTCGCCGAAGGCCACTACACCCGCACCGAACTGAAGATCGCCCGCCGCCGCTGGCCCGACCCGGCCGGCCACGTGCTGCCGGTGATGGTCGAGGCCACACCGTTCAACGCCCTGCCGCCCTATCTGGGCTCGGTCACCGTACTGGTGCCGGAAGGCAATCTGGCGGCCGAAGTCGTGCTGGCGGTGGCCGACATCGAGCAGCTGCCGTCTCATTCACCAGCCGAACCCGAAGCGGTCACGCCACCGTCCGACACGCCCGACGCCGCGCCTGCCTATGCCTCGCTGAAGGTACGCTTTTCCTACGCCGAGTCCGGCCGCTACACGGTGGATATCAACAACCCGTCGGCCGTTGACGGCTTCAGCGGCGACTGCGCGATCGACGCACCGGCGATCGAGGACGCGATGCGTGGCGTACCGGTCGGCGACACACTGCGCCGCCCCCCGGGCGCGCTTGCCCACAACGGCCTGCCCACGGCGGCACAGGCACGCGACGCCGGCACCCTGCTTTACAGGGCGCTGTTCGGACCGACGCTCAGGCCGGGCATCGAAGACAGCCTGCGCGCCATCGATCCGCAGCAGGGCAAGGGTCTGCGCTTCGTCATCGACACCACCGACACGCCGGAACTCGGTCGCCTGCCGTGGGAATTCCTGTACAGCCCGGAGAAGGACGACTTCCTGTTCTCCGACCGGATGAAGCCGGTGGTGCGCTGGCTCGACGTCGATGAACCCACGCCGACGCTGAACATTTCGCCGCCGCTGCGCGTGCTGATCGCATTCGCCGCCCCGGGCGGTCTGGCGCCGCTGAGCATCGGCGAAGAACTGGCGCAGCTCGATCAGGCACTGCTGCCGCTGACCAGACGTGGCCTGATCGGCATCACGCGGCTGGAGAACGCCACGCTGGAACGGCTGGACGAGGCGCTCCTGACGGTGCGCCCGCACGTGCTGCATTTCATCGGCCACGGCGACTTCAACGGCGGCGACGGCCTGCTGCTGCTGGAAAGCGACACGCCGGACCGCGCGCCCGATCCGCTGACCGGGCGCCGGCTCGGCGTGCTGCTGCGCAATCATCTGGCGAATCTTCGACTGGTGTTCCTGAACAGTTGCATGGGTGGCGCGGTATCGCCGGTCGACCCGTTCGGTGGCATCGCGCAGACCTTGATCCGGCGCGGCGTGCCGGCGGTGATCGCGATGCAGTTCGCGATTCCGGACAAGGCCGCGGTCGAACTGTCGCGTCACTTCTACCGCTACCTCGCCGCCGGCCAGCCGGTGGACGCCGCACTCACGTCGGCACGCGCCTTCCTGTTCGCCCGCGGACACGAGGTCGAGTGGGGCGCACCGGCGCTGCACATGCGCTCGCCGGACGGGCAGCTGTTCTCGATTGCCGCCCCCGCTGCGCCCGCCGTGGTTCCGCTCGCCATCCCGGTGGCCTTGCCCGCCACCGAACCGGAGGCGGCGGCCGTCCGTGAGCCCGCTGCGTCATACCCCGCAGCGCCGGCAGCCGTGCCCGAGCGTGCGCCCTCCGCTCCGGCACCCGAACCCGTGCCCGTGCCCGTGCCCGCACCGGCAACGGCAACGGCACCGATCGCCGCACGTTCGACCCGTACCCTGCTGTACGGCGCGCTCGCCGCGCTGCTGTTGCTGTTGATCGGTATCGCACTGCTGACCTTCAGCGCCTCGGACCATGCCCCCTCTTCGGGTGAGCTTGCCGGCGCAGCGCCGGCGGCCAGACCGGTCGCTGCGCCCGAAACGCGGGCCGAGCGCGCTCGCCTTGCGGTCAACCAGGCCATCGCGCAACTGGATGCGGGCAACGATGTTGCTGCTGCGGCCACACTGCAGGAACTGCTGCGGGTCGATCCGGGTGCGCTCGACCCGGCGTGGCTCGGCGTCGACGCGCAGCGCCTGAGCGCCCTGCTGCGGGAAGCAGCGCAGCGCGCCGCCGACCCTGCACTGGGCGCGCTGTTCGCGCACCTGGCCGGACAGGTGGGTGAAGTGGCGGCCAGCGCCGGCGCGCCGCCCGATTCCGCTGTCGACGGCAAAGTCGAACCGGCGGCCGGCGCCGATCGAGGCGAAGCGCTGTATGTCGTGCGGCGCGGCGACACGCTGGAGGGCGTCGCGAAGCGGCTGCTCGGCGACGCGCAGGAATGGCCGTTCATCCTCGACCGCCACAACGCCGCCAGCGCACTCGCGCCGGGACTGCGGCCGATCAGCGACCCCGATCTCATCCTGGCCGGCGAATACCTGGCGGTGCCGGTGAGCACCGACGACGCCGGGCTGCCCGGATGGCGCTACCACGTGCAGCCGGGCGATTCGCTGTGGGGCATCGCGATGCGCATGTACGGTCACGGCCGGCTCTGGCCGCGCATCGCGGACGCCAACGCCGACCTTGTGCCCGACCCCTCACGCCTTCAACCCGGTTTGCTGCTGTTCGTGCCCGCCCCTGCACGCTGAGCGCGTCACCCCCCGTTGACCCCGATCAAAGGTCGCATGCAGCGGGCGCGTACTGTGGAACTGACGCGCAACACCCATGCTGCGCGCGGCTTTCAGGGGGAAGATTGATGATCCAGTACGTAACGGGCGACATTCTGCTGAGCCAGGCTCAGGTCATTGCGCACGGCATCGCGCCGCAGGAACACTTCGACCACGGTCTCGCGCTGGCGCTGCGCGAACGCTGGCCGTCGATGGCGCGCGACTATCGGCACGCGCAGCGCGGCCAGCATCTGGAGGCCGGCACGGTATGGTCCTGGGCCGGCGTGGACAGCGACGGCAGCACACGCACCATCCTGAATCTGCTGACCCAGAAAATGGTGGGTGACGGTCCGACGGCGCGACCCGGCAAGGCATCACTGGAATCGGTCAACCACGCATTGAAGGCGCTGGCGCGCTACGCTGGCTCCACCGGCGTCACCAGCATCGCGTTGCCGCGACTGGCCACCGGGGTCGGCGGCATGGACTGGGCCGACGTGAAGCCGCTGGTCGAGCAGCATCTGGGATCGCTGGGCATTCCGGTCATCGTCTATGAAACCTATCATCAGGGCGTGGCGGCGAGCGAACAGCTGAAGTAGCCATTGCCAGGGTCTGCAGACCCTAGAGCCGGTCGAGGTTTTCCAGCATCCCGGCCGCACGGATGCGGAGCGCGCTGCGCTCCGCATCGCCAATGCGCTGCAGGTTCTTCACCATCAGCGCGGTGCGCGGGTTGCCGGCGAAGGCCGCTTCGTGCCGGTCGAGAAAGTGCCAGTACAGCGTGGTGACCGGACAGGCGCGCTCGCCGGTGCGCTCGGTCGGCTTGTAGCGGCAGCCGTCGCAGTAATTGCTCATGCGCTGGATGTAGGCGCCGCTCGCTACATAGGGTTTGCTGGTGAAGCGGCCGCCGTTGGCGTACAGCGTCATGCCGGCGACGTTGGGCAATTCCACCCACTCGACTGCATCGACATACACCGCCAGATACCAGTCCTCGACCTGCTGCGGTTCGATCTCCGCCAGCAGGGCGAACTGTCCGGTCACCATGAGCCGCTGGATGTGATGCGCGTAGCCGTATTGCAGCGTCTGGCCGACGGCTGCGCGCATGCACTGCATGTGTGTGTCGCCGGTCCAGTACCAGCGCGGCAGTGCGCGCGCGTGGCCGAAATGGTTGGCGTCGCGCAGACCGGGCATGTCGAGCCAGTACATGCCGCGGATGAATTCGCGCCAGCCCAGCACCTGGCGCACGAAACCTTCGACCGACTGCAGCGGCAGGCGGTGCCGCTGCATGGCGTCGACCGCCGCCGCGATCACTTCGCGCGGATTGATCAGCTTCAGGTTCATCGCCGCGCTGATGCGGGCGTGCCACAGCCAGGGCTGGCCGGTCCACATCGCGTCCTGATGGTGGCCGAACAGTTCGAGCCGGTGCTCGACGAAATCGTGCAGCGCGGCGAGTGCGTCGGCGCGGGTGACCGGCCAGTCGAAGTGTGCGGTCGAACCCGGGTGATCGGCAAAGCGTGCCTCGACCAGATCGATCACGTCGCGCGTCACGTCGTCCGGCGGAAATACGAGCGGGGCCGGTACGAGGCCCGGACCACGCTTGCCGAAGCCGGCCCGGTTATCGGCGTCGAAATTCCAGCGCCCGCCCGCCGGCTCGCCGCCTTCCATCAGCACGGCGTGCCGTTCGCGCATGTGGCGGTAGAAGAACTCCATGCGCGGCTGCTTGTACTTGCGCGCCCAGTCGGCGAACCCCTGGCGCGACATCATGAAATGCAGGTCGTCGCGCACATCGAGCGTGATCCCGCTGTCGGAACACCGCGCACGGATCGCCTGCTCCAGCCGCCACTCGCCCGGCTCGACCAGCACCAGTTTGCGCGGCCGGTGCTGCGCGAGGCGCGCCGCGAGAATGTCGACCAGCGCCGCTTCGGCGCCGTCACCGAGCGCGCGGTAATCCACCGTCCAGCCACGCGTGCGCAAGTCCTGCGCGAAGTGCCGCATGGCCGACAGGAACAGCGCGCTGCGCGCCTTGTGACTCCAGACGTGGGTCGATTCGCCAACCGCCTCGATCATCAGCACGGCATCGCACGCCGGGTCGAAACCTTCGAAGGCGGCGGAATCCGCATCGAGCTGGTCGCCCAGCACCAGTACCAGATGGCGCACCTCAGCCATGCGGCACGCCCTTGCGACGGCAGGCGTCGGAGCAGTACTTCACCTGTTCCCAGTTCTTCGCCCAGGACTTGCGCCAGGTCATTTCACGGCCGCAGGCGGCACACGGCCGGCTGGGCAGCGATTGCTTGTTGCCTTTGAAACGAACGGTCATGGCGCTCGGGATTGACTTGACGTCATGAGGACCGGCAACGCGCCGGCCGGTTTCACCACGCGGCGGATTTATTCGAAACGTTCCGCGGCCGCGCGGTCGGCGCAGCGCAGATCGCTCAGCGCAGCCGCGCCTGCATGTCCGGTGTAGCGACCACGCTGCCGTCCCGGTCGACGCGCAGCGCGTGACTGACGCGCATGCGCGCGGCCAGCGCCTGCCAGTCGTCGCGCCCGGCGATGAACAGTGGCTTGCTGTCGGCGTCCGAGCGCGCACCGGCACCGGGCGCAGCAGGAATCAGCACGGTCAGCGACTGCGTGTGGCGCACCGGCTGGCCATCGCGCGGATCGATCAGGTGGCACAGCCGCTCGCCGTCAAGTTCGAAGTAGCGCTGATAGTCACCCGAGGTGCCGATGGCTTCGCCGTCGCGCAACTCGACGCTGGCCAGCGCCTCGGACTTGCGCGGGTGCTGGATGCCGACGCGCCAGGGCTGGTCACCCTTGCGGCCCAGCGCCATCACGTTGCCGCCGATATTGATCAACGCATTGCGCACACCGCGCGCGCGCAGCAAGGCGGCCGCGCGGTCGAGCGCGTAACCCTTGGCGTAGCCGCCCAGGTCGAACTGCACGGCAGTGTTGCGGCTGCTGAGGCGATGGCCGCCGGCCGGCCCGGCGTCGATGCCGACATCGGCCATGCGCGGTCGCGCTGCGATCAACGCCGACAGCGTCGCTGCATCGGGCCGCCGCGGCAGGAATTCGTCGGCATGGAACCCCCATGCGGCGATCAGCGCACCGGCAGCCGGATTGAACAGGTCTTCGCCGCGCAGCGCCGTGGCCTTTGCGTCAGCGAGCAGCTGCTCCATTTCGTCGTTGATGTCGGCGGGCTGGCCGGCGGCAATGGCCGAATTGATGCGCGTCAGTTCCGACGGCTGCCAGGCGTGCAGCAGGCGATGCAGGCGGTCGAATTCGCGCAGTACCTCGCCCAGCGCATCACGCGCCTGCGCGCGGTCGACGCCGTAGACGACGACTTCGACCCGGGTGCCGAACACGAAGGATTCCTGCCGCTCCACCGGCTCGCGCGCGCAGCCGGTGAGCAGCCCGCACAGCCACAGCAGCGCAACGAAAGCGCTAGCGCGTTGCCGCACGTTCGAGCGCGTCGACGAACATCGCAGCGACATCGAAGCCGGTCTGTTCGGTGATTTCCACGAAGCAGGTCGGGCTGGTGACGTTGATTTCGGTGAGCCGGTCGCCGATGACGTCCAGCCCGACCAGCAGCAGGCCGCGCGCGGCGAGCACCGGGCCGAGCGCGCGGGCGATCCGCCAGTCGGCTTCGGACAGCGGCTGCGCCACGCCGCGCCCGCCGACCGCCAGATTGCCGCGCGTCTCGCCGGCCTTCGGGATGCGCGCAAGGCAGAACGGCACCGGCTCGCCGTCGATCAGCAGGATGCGCTTGTCGCCCTGCGCGATGTCCGGGATGAAGCGCTGCGCCATCAGCGTGTCGCGGCCGTCGCCGGTCAGCGTTTCGATGATGACGTTGCGGTTCGGGTCATCGGCGCGCACGCGGAAGATGCGCGAGCCGCCCATGCCGTCGAGCGGTTTGAGGATGCTGTCGCGATGCAGGTCGATGAAGGCATTGATCGCCGCCACGTCGCGCGTCACCAGGGTCGGCGTGATCAGCTCGGGAAATTCGCAGATCGACACCTTCTCCGAGTGATCGCGCACCGCACGCGGATGGTTGAACACGCGCGCACCAGCGGCGGCGGCACGTTCGAGCATCCAGGTGGCGGTGATGTATTCGAAGTCGAACGGCGGGTCCTGCCGCATCAGCACGGCGTCGAAGTCGCGCAGCGCGCGCGTCTCGACACCGGCCGGGCTGTACCAGGGCTGGTCGCCTTGCGCGAGATCGATGCGCAGTGCGCTCGCCGACAGCTCGCTGCCGGACAGGCTCAGCGCCTCGCGCTGCACGGTCCAGATCTCGTGGCCGCGGCGCGCCGCCTCGCGCATCATCGCGATGCTGGAATCCTTGACCGGCTTGAGCGCGTCGAGCGGATCGACGATGAAGGCGAATTGCATCATCAGCCGCGCAGTTCGGTTTCGACGGCTTCATCCTGGCCGTCGAGCGGCAGGCCGCGGTCGAGCTCGATGCTGGCCGCCAGCAGCGCAAGGCGCGCCACCACCCCATACGCGTAGAACCGGTTCGGCGGCGCATCCGGCTCGCAGCCCGGATCGGGCATCGTGCAGCAGGATTCGAACGCCAGCGGCTTGAAGTGCATGCCGGGCGCGTTCAGGTTCTCGTCGCGACCGCGCTCGGCATGCACGCGGTAGAAACCCCCGACGACATAGCGGTCCATCATGTACACCACCGGCTCGGCGACGCCGCCGTCCACGGTCTCGAAGGTGGGCACGCCTTCCTGGATCAGCACGGAGCTGACTTCCATGCCTTCCTTGATGACGGCCATCTTGTTGCGCTGCTTGCGGTTCAGACCGACGATTTCGGACGGATCGCGCACCGTCATGATGCCCATGCCGTAGGTGCCGGCATCCGCCTTCACGATGACGAAGGGGTCGTGATCGATGCTGTGCTGGGCGTACTTGTCGCGGATGCGCGCCAGCAGCGCGCCGACCCGTGTCGCCAGACACTCTTCGCCGCTGCGTTCGTGGAAGTTGATGTCGTGGCAGACGTCAAACATCGGATCGATGAGCCAGGGGTCGATCTCCATGACCGACGCAAAGCTGCGCGACACCTCGCTGTAGGCTTCGAAGTGCTGCGACTTGCGACGGGTCGTCCAGCCGGCATGCAGCGGCGGAATGACGGTCTGTTCGTGCACGTTCTGCAGCACCTCGGGCACGCCGGCTGACAGGTCATTGTTGAGCAGGATGGCGCACGGATCGAAACCTTCGACGCCGATGCGTCGCCCGCCCGGCAGGCGGATCAGCGGTTCGAGCAGCAGGCTCTGACCATCTCCCAGGTCCAGCGTCGTCGGCGCGGTGATGTCCGGCAGCACGCTGCCGATGCGTACGTGCAGCCCGGCGAGCTTGAGGATGTGCGCGAGCCGCGCCACATTGCGCAGATAGAACAGGTTGCGGGTGTGGTTCTCGGGCACCAGCACCAGATTGCGCGCTTCCGGACACAGCTTTTCTATCGCCGTCATCGTCGCCTGCACGCACAGCGGCAAAAAGGCGGCGTTGAGGTTGTTGAAGCCGCCGGGAAACAGATTGGTGTCGACCGGCGCCAGCTTGAAGCCGGCGTTGCGCAAGTCGACCGAGGCATAAAAGGGCGGCGAATGCTCCAGCCACTGCGACCGGAACCACTGTTCGATGTCGGTCTGGCGTTCCAGGAAACAGCGCTCCAGCGCGAGCAGCGGGCCGGTGAGCGCGGTGGTCAGATGAGGCACCATGGGCGTTGGGCGGTCGCGATCCGCATTGAAATTCAGGCCGCGAATTGTACCCCTGCGACCTCCCCCTGCCACCCGGGCGCTGCACCGACCCGAACGGCCCGCGGGTGCGCTCCGGTACAATCCGGCCTCTTGCGCATCCGCGCGTTCAATTTTCCGTGAGTGCCATGCTGTCCGCTTCCAACATCACCATGCAGTTCGGTGCCAAGCCGCTGTTCGACAATGTCAGCATCAAATTCGGCGGCGGCTTCCGCTACGGCCTGATCGGCGCCAATGGCGCCGGCAAGTCGACCTTCATGAAAATCCTCGCCGGCGTGCTCGAACCGACCGCCGGCAACGTCGTGCTCGATCCGCACGAGCGCATGGCCTTCCTGCGTCAGGACCAGTTCGCCTTCGAAGACCTGCGGGTGATCGACGTGGTCATGATGGGTCACGCTGAAATGTGGACCTGCATGCAGGAGAAGGACGCTCTCTACGCGAATCCGGAGGCGACCGAAGAGGACTACATGCGCGCCGCCGAGCTCGAAGGCGAATTCGCAGAATACGACGGCTACACCGCCGAAGCGCGCGCCGGCGAACTGTTGCTCGGTGTCGGCATTCCGACGGAACAGCACACCGGACCGATGCGCGAAGTCGCACCCGGCTGGAAACTGCGCGTGCTGCTGTGCCAGGCGCTGTTTGCCAACCCGGATGTGCTGCTGCTCGACGAACCGACCAACAATCTCGACATCAACACCATCCGCTGGCTCGAACACGTGCTGAACGAACGCAACAGCACGATGATCATCATCAGCCACGACCGTCACTTCCTGAACCAGGTGTGCACCCACATGGCCGACCTCGATTACGCGACCATCCGCGTCTATCCGGGCACCTGGGACGACTACATCGAGGCATCGACGCAGGCGCGCGAGCGGGTCGCCGCGGCGAACGCCAAGGCCAAGGAACGCGTGGCCGACCTGCAGAGCTTCGTGCGCCGCTTCTCGGCCAATGCGTCCAAGTCCAAGCAGGCCACATCGCGCCTGAAGATGATCGACAAGATCAAGATTGAGGAATTCAAGCCGAGTTCGCGGCAGTACCCGTGGATACGCTTCGAGTACGACCCGAAGGAAAAGCTGCACCGTCAGGCGGTCGAACTGGAAAACGTGGTGTTCGGCTACGACGGCGGCCCGCAGATCCTGAAGGGCTTCACCGCCACCTTCGACGGCGGCGACCGCGTCGCCATCATCGGCGAGAACGGTGTCGGCAAGACCACTTTCCTCAAGCTGCTGGTGGGCGAGCTGTCACCGCAGCACGGCGCGATCAAGTGGGCGGAAAAGGCCCGGCTGGGCTATTTCGCGCAGGACCACACGACCGATTTCGACAGCGACCTGAATCTGACCGACTGGATCAGCGGCTACGTGCGCGAGGGCGGTTACGAGGGCGATGACGCGATCACGCTGATCCGCGGCACGCTCGGCCGGCTGCTGTTCGGCGGCGAAGACGTGAAGAAAAAGGTGCGCGTGCTGTCCGGCGGCGAACAGGGCCGCATGATGTTCGGCCGGCTGATGCTGCAGCGGAAGAATGTGCTGCTGCTCGACGAGCCGACCAATCACATGGACATGGAATCGATCGAGTCGCTGAATGCCGGTCTCGACGCCTTCGAAGGCACGCTGTTCTTCGTGTCGCACGACCGCGCCTTCGTATCGACGCTGGCCACGCGCGTGCTGGAAATGCGCGCCGATGGACAGATCACCGATTACCGCGGCGGCTACGAGGAATACCTCGCCAGCCAGGGCATCGAAGATTGAGCGCCGACGCGTCGAACGCCGGCAATCATGTCCCCGCCTGCCTGATCTGCGGTGATGCACCGGGCCACCACTGGCTGTGGCGCGATGAGCGGCTGCGCATCATCGACGCGCGCGATGCCGACCATCCGGCCTTCCTGCGCGTGGTCTGGAATGCGCATGTGCGTGAAATGACCGATCTGGGCGACGCCGACCGCCAGCACCTGATGGAGGTGGTGTGGCAGGTCGAACGCGCCGTGCGTGAAATCGCCCAGCCGGACAAGATCAACCTGGGCAGCCTCGGAAACATGGTGCCGCACCTGCACTGGCACGTCATCGCCCGGTGGCCGGACGACGCGCATTTTCCGGGGTCGGTCTGGAGTGCGAAGCAGCGCGAAGGCGCGGCCCGCCCGCGGATACCCGCCGCGCTGTGGCGCGCCACGCTGCTGGCGCGGCTGGGGCTGCCGGTGGTGGCGGTTACGCCCGAGCTGGTCGCGGCCTACGAAGACACCGCCTATGCGGCCGACCTGCCCGGCGGGCCGGCCACGCTGCGCATCGGCACGCCCGAACCGCTGCTCGAGCACTGGCTGGCCGAACACGGACAGACCCGCTGGGCGGTCATTTCCGCCGCCAATCCGTGGTCGTCGCGCTGCGAAAAAGATGCCAACCACGCCGCGCACACCGCCCTGCGCGCGCTGCTGGTGCAGCGCGGCCTGCCGGTGTGCGAAGCCATGAACTGGCCGGACGATGGCGTCGCCGGCTGGACCGAACCGGCGCTGCTGTGCGCCGGCCTCAGCCCGGAGGAAGCGCTGCGGATAGGCGCCGCCTTCGGACAGAATGCGGTGTTGTGCGGCGAAGCGGGCGACATGGCACGGCTGATGTGGTGCGTGCGCCCGAGGGACAACTGATCCCGCCGGCAGGCAGCGCCGCTCAGTAGCCTTTGGGGCTGTAATCGGGCCCGCCGTCGGGTGTCGCCGCAGGACGGGTGCGCGCGACATGCCAGGTGCCGCCCAGGCCGTCGCCGCTGGCCTGGCCCGGTTTCACATCACCCACAAAGTAGTACAACGGCTTGCCGTGATGCGCCCATTGCAGGCGGCCATCGTCACGGCGCAACAGCGGGAAGGCCGGCTTTGCCGACGTATCGGCCTGCGCGGAAAAAGGCGGCCACTGCACGGCGCACTCATCCTTGCAGGCGCTGGCACCTGCGCTGTCGCGATCGAAGGTGTACAGCACCCGGCCGGCCGGGTCGGTAAGTCGTCCGTCTGCGTCCTCGACCGGCTGCGCCAGCGCGGCCGGGCTGCACGCCACAGTGACGATGCACAGCAGGCGTCTCGATAACATGTCGATCTCCCGGTCTGGTGACTTGGCACGGGCAGCGCATGCCCGCGGGTTGCGATGCCGCAGCCGATCAAAAAAAGCGCGCGATCAAGACGGGTGCGCGCACGCAAACAGCGGCAGGCACATAGAATCAGGTATCGCTATCCGCTGCAAGATCGCAATGCACCCGTTCGCTCTGCCTGCCACCGCACTGACGCACCCGCCCGAGCTCGGCACAGCCCGGGCGGCGCGCGACTGGCTGCAGCAGCTCGACAGCACGCAGCCACTGAATGCGCAGGCCAGCCTGCTCGGCCAGATCAATCTTCTGAACCGCTATCGCATGACGGCGGGCGAGCGTTTGCGCGTGATCGAAGAGCTGCGCGCTGCCGTGCTGCATGCGCAAGCCGGCGCGTCGAGCCGCTTTGCCGGCCGGCCGCTGCCGCTGTCGGCCGGCGAGCGCGCAGCCCTCGATGCCAATCAGGCGATGTGGGATGCGCTGGCAACGTCCTACCTGCACTGCCTGGCCGCGGCGCTTGATGGCGACGGCGGCGTCGCCGGACAGGTCGGGCTGATTGCGCACCGCGCGCTGAGCGCGCTGTCTCAGATGCAGCTTGATGCAATGCGTGCCGCCCATCTGCCCCCGGCCGGCTATTGGCGGCGCACCCATGCCTGCTATGAAGCGGCGGAAAAACTCGGGGCGGCCGAACGCAAGATCCAGGACGACACGCTGAATGAAGAACGGCCCACCAGCGTGCGCGCCGCCTATGTGCTGTGCGTGCTGATGCACACCGCCAGCCCGTTCGGTCTGACGCACCGCCAGTTGCGCATGCTGTACCGCTGGCTCGGCAAGTGGTCGGGCAAGGTGGCGTTGCTCGACACTGCGATCCATCAGTGCGCGCTGCCGCCGCTGATGCTCGACCTGTCGAGCGACGAGGCAATCGCGCGGGCAGCGCAGCGCGAAAGCTCGCTGCGCTGGCTGGTGCTGGACGAGTTTTCACACGGCATCCGCAAGCGCCTGGGTCTGCTTGCGCAGGGTGAAACGCCGGTCGCGCTGCGTCTGGGCGACGAACTGAGCCCGGCCCAGGCGGACCGCCTGCTGCGCCACCTGCACACGCACTGCTGCCGCGGTGGCCTGACACGCGCCGAACCGAGGCGGCCGCTGCAGCAGAATGCATCGGTGGTCGTCGGCATGCTGGCGGTGCAGCAGTTTCTTGGCGGTGACGCCGCTGCACTCGACTCAGTGCAATCGGCCAGCGCGCCCGCCACCACCGCCACTGGTTATCTGGTGGAAGACTGGCGCATCCTCGACGACAGCGCCACCGGTCTGCGGCTGGGCCGTCGTATCGGCGGCGACGGCATGCGCGTGAGCAACGGCATGCTGCTGGCGGTACGGCCGGACAATGCCACCCAGTTCATGCTGGCCCACATCTGCTGGGTCATGGCGAACGGCGTCGAACTGCAGATCGGCATCAGCCTGCTCGCCGGCACCCCCCAGCCGGTCGGACTGGCCCGCGCACCCGACGGCCAGGGCGAACATCAGGGGCACGGACTGCTGATGCCGGCCGTCGAGCGAATCGGCCAGCCGGAATGCGTTGCGCTGCCGTCAGGCTGGTATCGCAAGTCACGCGACATCCTGCTGTCGGGCGACGCGGGCCGGCGGCGCGTGCGGCTGGTTGAATCGCTGGAGCGCGGCGCCGATTTCGACCTCGCGCGTATCGAGCCGGCAGCATGACCGACATTCCGCCCCTGCCCGGCACACTGAACTACCGCGACGTCCACCAATGCACGACGCTGATTGCGGAATTGCCGCTGACCAATGTGCCGCGGGTGCGCGATACGTTGACCCGGCTGCTGTACGGTCTCAGGCAGACACCGCCGCGCAGCCCGGATTATCTCGATGTGCTGGAAGCCATGCGGGCACCGCTTCATTTCCTGCAGGAAAGTCTGGCAGTGCGCTACAGCAGCCGGCCGGTGATTCCGGGCGGCGCGGAAGATCCGGTGCTGCGCCAGGTCGTTGCCCTGTGGCTGGGCATGGCGCAGGCCTATGCTCAGGCGGCCGAGCAGACCGGCGTACATCCGCTGTCCGACACGCAACTCGCGCTGGTCTGCCAACGCTGCGTGCTGTATGCCGGCCGGGCGGTGATCGAGTACTTCCGCGCCCGGAGAACGATCCCGCGCGGCATGTGGCTGGAATTGCACGGTTATTTCAGCACGGCCGACGAATGGGGTTTCGCCACGCAACAGGTGGCCGACAGCCTGAAGGAGGGTGGCTATCCGCAGAGCGCAGCCGAATCCTACTGCTGCGTGCTGCTGATCGACCTGTCGAACCCGTATGGCCGCAGTCCGCGCGAATTCGAATGGGTGTGCCGCTGGGCGGACCAGTACGCCAGCCTGACCGAAATCATGCCCGTGTTCGGCGGCACCGACGCCAAGACCTACGCCATCGACCTCAACCGCGACAACGGCGCCAAGCCGCTGGAGGTGTTCGCCCGCACGCCATCGCTGCGCCGGCTCGGTTCGGCCCGGCTGGCCAGCGAGATCGAGCGCGTCGTGGCGGGGCTCAAGCAAGGTCTGTCACCGGAACATCTCGGTCTGGGCGCTGATTGCCACCCTGTTTCAGCGGGCCGCCTGCTGCTGCTTCTCTACAAGCCGTGGTGCCACGCCGCCAATCCGCGCCGCTTCCAGCGGCGCGTCGGTGCCGGCGACATCGATATCGCCCTTGGCTTCGAAGCCATGCACTTCCTGATCAGCGGCAGCGAGTTCGTGCAGCCGCCGCCGGCCCGCATTTACAGCCACAGCGACTTCATCGACATCGCCACCTTCGGCGAACGCGCCCACGATGGCGCTGGTCTGGCAGTACGTCAGGCCAGCGCGCGGGCACACTATCCGACCCAGCGCTGGGCCGTGCTCGACCACAGCGTGATGGGCTATCGCCTGCGCGCGCCGCCGGACACCGGCCCGGTCGAGCACGCGCAGATCGTCGCCGTGTTCGGTCCTGATGCCGAGCACTGGCGAGTGGCGCGTGTGTCCTGGTTGATGGTCGAAGCCGACGCCCGACTGCTGGTCGGGCTGCATGTGCTGCCGGGCACGCCGCGCGCGATTGCGATACGGCCCAAGGTGGAAGACGGCGCACCCGCCGAGCGATTCATCCGTGCCTTCCTGCTGCCGGCCGTACAGGTGATGGGGGAAGAAGCCACGCTGATCGTGCCGCGCGGCTGGTTCCAGCAGGACCGCACGCTGGAAATCTATCTGAACGACAGCGTGCTCGGCGTGACCCTGACGCGGCTGAACACCTTCGGCATCAATTACGAACGGGTGGCATTCAGCGAACTGGCGAAGTAGCCGGCGGTGCGATCCGTGCGGGAGCGGCGAGGACGCCGCTGCCACAAAAACCTCACCGCCCGCCGCCCGCATGGCCGATTGACCATGTGGAATCCGCCGGGGCGAGCCCTGCGACAACCTAGGCGGCCACCGCCTGCATGGGTTTCAATGTGCGCCGGGCCGGAAAGCGCACGGTGAAGCAACTGCCCTTGCCCGGTTCGCTGACGACATTCAGCGTCGCCTGGTGGCGTTCGAGCACGTGCTTGACGATGGCGAGGCCCAGACCGGTGCCGCCGGTTTCGCGCGACCGGCCACGATCGACTCGATAAAAGCGTTCGGTCAGGCGCGGAATGTGCTGCGCATCGATGCCGATCCCGTTGTCTTCGACCGAGAAAACGCCGCAGCCGTCGACCACCGTCCAGCCCAGTCGCACCTGACCGCCATCCGGCGTGTAGCGCACCGCGTTGCTGGCCAGATTGCCGAGCGCGCTGCGCAGATCGCGCGCGCAGCCGGTGACCGCGCCGGGCGGGCTGTCCAGTTCGAGCAGCACCTCGTGCCGCCCGCCTGACAGCGCACGTGTTTCGATCATCACGATATCGAGCAGATTGCGCATGTCGACCGCTTCTTCCGCCATCGGCGCATCGGTTTCCAGCGCCGACAGCGTCAACAGGTCATCGACCAGACGCTGCATGCGCACCGACTGCTGCTGCGCCATCGCGATGAAGGACAGCGCCTGTTCGTGCGGCAGTTCGGGCAGCGCGTCCTCCAGCGTTTCGAGGAAGCCGTGAATCACCGTCAGCGGGGTCTTCATTTCGTGTGACACGTTGGCAACGAAGTCGCGCCGCATCGTTTCGAGCTTTTCGAGCTGCGTGATGTCGCGCGACAGCAGCAGCTTCTGCTCGTCGCCAAAGGCCACCACGCGAATCTGCAGCGTGCGGCCGGGCTGGCGCGGCGAAGGCATCGACAGGGGCTCGGTGTAGTCGCCCGATTGCAGGTAGCCGGCGAACTCCGGCTGACGCAGCAAGTTGAGCAGCGAACTGCCGACATCGCGTTGCCCGTCGAGACCGAGATGCTGCTCGGCCATCGGATTCAGCCACTCGATCACCTCGTCGCGCGACATGATCAGCGTGCCGTCGGGCATTGCACGACTGGCTTCGCGCATGCGTTCGAGCCGGCTGCGCAGGTCTTCGCGCAGATGTCGCGCGTTGCGCTCGCGCCGCGCCAGCTTGGCGAACAGGAATTCCCACTGACCGGCGCCATCGGGCAGCGCCGTATCGACGGTCGAATTGAGCCAGTGATCGAAGCGGCCTATTTCGTACTGGTCGCGCAGGCTGCCCGCCAGCAGCACACCTACCGCCAGCGCCAACCCGAACACGAGCGACCCGGCGATCAGCCCGGTCAGCACGCAGGCGCCGACCAGTACCGCGCGCAGCAGGACGCGAAACCAGAATTCACGCATGGCGGGACGATCCGTTCATTCGCGGATTATCGCGCGCTATTCCTTCTGGCAGGACAGTCTGTAGCCGCTGCCACGCACGGTCTGGATCAGCGTGTCGTGGCCGCTCGCTTCGAGCACGCTGCGCAGGCGACGGATATGCACATCCACGGTCCGCTCCTCGACGAATACGTGATCGCCCCACACGCTGTCGAGCAGCTGGGCGCGCGAATGCACACGCTCGGCGTGCGTCATGAAGAAATGCAGAAGGCGGAACTCGGTCGGACCCAGCATGACGGCTGCGCCGCGCGCGGTGACGCGATGGGTCGCCGGGTCGAGGCGCAGGCCTTCGATCTCCACCGGATCTTCGGTGGCCTGCGGCTTCTGACGGCGCAGCACCGCCTTGATGCGGGCCGCCAGTTCGCGTGGCGAAAAAGGCTTGGTGACATAGTCGTCGGCGCCGGTTTCCAGTCCGGTCACTTTCGACTGTTCGTCGCCGCGCGCGGTCAGCATGATGATGGGCACGCCACGCGTGCGTTCATCGCTGCGCAACCTGCGCGCAAGATCAATGCCGCTTTGCCCGGGCAACATCCAGTCGAGCAGCACCAGATCGGGCAGTTCGGCCTGCATGAGCCGCAGCGCGGTTTCGGCGTCGAGCGCGCGCAGCGGATCATGGCCGGTGCGCGTGAGGGTCACGCTGATCAGTTCCTGAATGGACGGTTCGTCCTCGACAACGAGTATGCGGGCCATGACGATGAAGGTCGTTCCGGTGATGGATCGCTGCGAAGTCTATTTCAGTACGATGACGATCTGGTGACAGCACCGGCCCGCCGCATGCGCGTTCACGACGGCAGTGCGCCCGGCGCGCGGTATCATCGTCATTCTTCGTCTCCAATGCGGAAAACCATGGCCGGTCTCGACAAGGACACCCCGATTCCCACCGAAATCAAGGTGCAGCAAAAATCGAAGCTGATGGACGTCAGTTTCGACAACGGCCGGCACTTCAGCTTCAGTTTCGAATTTCTCCGCGTGTGCTCCCCCTCGGCCGAGGTACGCGGCCACGGGCCGGGCCAGGAGACGCTGCAGGTGGGCAAGCGCGACATCGATATCGCGCGCGTCGAACCGGTCGGCTCATATGCGGTGAAGCCGGTGTTTTCCGACGGCCACGACAGCGGTATCTACTCCTGGGACTACCTGTACTTGCTGGGCGAGAACCAGGAAGCGCTGTGGTCCGACTATCTGGCCCGCCTCGATGCCGCCGGCGCCAGCCGCGATCCCGCACTGACGCCGCCGCCCGCAGCCAAGGGTGGCTGCGGCCACTCCCATTGAGCAAAGCATGAGCGAACCGTCCACCGATTTCGGATTCGAGCGCGTCGCCGAAGCGGCGAAGGCGAAGCGCGTGTCGAGCGTGTTTTCGTCGGTCGCACGACGTTACGACATCATGAATGACCTGATGTCCGGCGGCCTGCACCGGGGCTGGAAGGCTTTCGCGATCCAGATGGCCGGCGTGCGTCCGGGGCAGCGCGTGCTCGACGTGGCAGCCGGTACCGGCGACCTGACCATTGCGCATGCCAGGCGCGCTGGCGAAACCGGCGAGGTGTGGCACACCGACATCAATCCGGACATGCTGCGCGAAGGCCGCGACCGGTTGACCAATGCCGGGCTATTGCTGCCCAGCCTGCTGTGCGACGCCGAAAAGCTGCCCTTCCCGGACAATCACTTTGATTGCGTCACGGTTGCCTTCGGTCTGCGCAACATGACGCACAAGGATCGCGCGCTGGCCGAGTTCCGGCGCGTGCTCAAACCGGGCGGCCGCGCGCTGGTGCTTGAGTTTTCGCGCGTCGCCAAGCCGCTGGAAAAGGTCTACGACCTGTACTCGTTCAAGGTACTGCCCTGGTTGGGCCGGCAGGTGGCAAAAGACGAAGCCAGCTATCGCTATCTGGCCGAGTCGATCCGCATGCACCCCGACCAGGACACGCTGGCCGGAATGATGCGCGACGCCGGCCTCGGTCGGGTCGAGTACTTCAACCTGAGTGCCGGTGTGGTCGCACTGCACCGCGGCTTCAAGCTCTGAACGCCTGCACGCCTTTGCCATCCATCGACAAAGAACAGAACCTTCCGCGTTTCTTGCGGTCTGTTAGTGTGCTAATTTTTAGACCAGCGATTCCGAAGCCGGACTGGCTTCGTTTTCCCGCCTTACCCGAGGAGACAACAGAATGAAGAAGTTCCTGCTGATGCTTTTTGCCACCGTCATCAGTTTCGGCGGCATGACCTACGAAGCCGAAGCCAAGCGGCTCGGCGGCAGCAAGTCGTTCGGATCGCAGCGCGATTCGTCGGTGATGAAGCGCGACGCCACGCCGGCGCCGGCACAGAACACGTCGTCGGCCACGCAACAGTCGGGTGCGGCCGCAGCTGGCGCCGCCGCGCAACCGGCGAAGCGTTCGTGGATGGGTCCGCTGGCCGGTCTGGCCGCCGGCATCGGCCTGGCCGCACTGGCGTCGCACCTCGGATTCGGTGAAGAACTCGCATCCTTCATGATGATTGCGCTGCTGGTCGTCGGCGCGCTGGTGCTGTGGCGCGTGTTTGCACGCCGCAAGTCGCCGGCTCCGCAGCCGGGCATGCAGTACGCGGCCGCCGCCGCCGGTCGTCCGGCTTACGCACCGCCGCAGGCTCAGCCCTTTGACGCGCCGGCTGCCGGTGGGTCCGCTGCAGCGACCGCAGCGACAACCACGCCGACGCACATTCCGGCCGATTTCGATGTAGCCGGCTTCCTGCGCCAGGCCAAGCTGAACTTCGTGCGCCTCCAGGCCGCGAACGATGCCGGAGATGTCGAGGACATCCGCAGCTTCACGACGCCGGAAGTGTTTGCCGAAATCCGCATGCAGATCCAGGAACGCGGCAGCGAGCCGCAATCCACCGATGTGGTGCAGGTCGAAGCCGTGCTGCTCGATGTCAGCACCGAAGACACACAGTACGTCGCCAGCGTGCGCTTCTACGGTTTGATTCGCGAACAGGCTGACGCGTCGCCGGAATCGTTCGATGAAGTGTGGCACCTGTCCAAGCCCGTGTCGGGTGACCGCGGCTGGCTCATTGCCGGCATCCAGCAGATGGAATAAGCGGGGGATGAGCGCCTTGCTCGCTGCGACTGTACTGACGGTACTCAACCACCTGCTTGGCCAGACGCCGGGCGCGCAGGAAAGATTGTCCCTGCATGCCGGCCGCCACGCGCGGCTGGCGGTCGGAGAGGTCGCTGTGGCGTTCGCCATCGCACCTGATGGCACGCTGGCCGTGTCGGCTGACAGCACCCCGTCCGTCACCCTGCGTCTGCCCGCGGACGCGCTGCTGCGCCTGCCGCACCAAGGTGAAGGCGTACTGCGCGAGGCGCGCATCGAAGGCGACGCTGCGCTGGCGGAAACACTTGGACAGGTGCTGCGTTCGCTGCGCTGGGATGCCGCCGAAGATTTCAGCCGCGTCGTCGGCGATGTGGCGGCCGAGCGCATGGTGGGCAGTGCGCGCTCACTGTTGTCCTCCGGCAGGGATCTGGCGAAGCGATTTGCCAGTGCCGGTTCGGAATACGTCGCCGATGAGGTACAGATGCTGATCCGCCCCGCGGCGTCCGCTGCGTTCGCGTCGGGTGTGGATACCTTGCGGGACGATTATTCCCGTCTGCAGAAGCGGATCGAGCTGCTCGAACGCAGGGCTCAGACGAAGGGCTGAGCACTCCACCACAAGGAAAATGCAGCCCGCTGTGCGGGCGTCATCCGCACGCCGCATCGGGTGCGACGCCACATGACGTCGTCGGCCTCCGTCGCCCACTCGTGTTCAGCACACCAGCGCGCCTCCGCCTCGAACAGGCCACCACCGAAATCGCGGCCGGCGCCGCCTGCCCCACTGGCGTGATTGACGATCAGCTGCGCAGTCAGGGTGCCGTGACGTTGCCACAGCGCGTCAATCCATTCCTTCGGGATGACGCCTGCCTTCCGCTTCAAGTCAGCGAGCGCTGCGGAACCTGCGGGGCCGGACCCGGGCAGGCACCGTTCAGCGGTCGATGAACGGGCGGTACGGCCGAGCGGACCCGTCAGCAGATCAACTGCTGTCTCGGCCAATCGCCTGTAGGTCGTGAGCTTTCCGCCCTGTACGGTGAGCCAGGCCCGCCGACGGTCCGTTGCCTCAAGCGACAGTCGATATTCGCGGCTCGCCGTGCGGGCATCCTTCCCGTCACCACCGATCAGCGGTCTCATGCCGCTGAACGCCCACTGGATGTCATCGGTGTGCAGACGCCGCCCGAAGGCGCGCTGGATTGCCGACAGCAAGTATTCGAGTTCAGCGGCGGTTGCACCCAGTGCGGACGGAGAAGCCAGTTCCGTTTCGGTCGTCCCGACCAGATGCGAATGCGCGTCCCACGGGATGACGAACACCACGCGCCGATCGGGTTGTTGCAGCAACCACGCGTCGTCTCCGGCATGCAGCCGGGGCAGCAGAATGTGGGTCCCCTGCACCAGTCTCAACGGCGGCGATGGCACACCCCGCAGTTGTTCCACTTCGCCGACCCATGGTCCGGCGACATTGACCACGCAACGCGCGTGAATCTCACGCCTGCCGGCGCGCCCGGACAGCTCACAGCGCCAGCCCGATGTCGGGTCGGCGCTCACGGCGACCAACGCATGCCGGGGCAGCACCTCCGCGCCGTGCGCGCGCGCATCCTTCAGATTGGTCAGCGTCAGGCGGGCGTCGTCCACCCAGAGGTCGAAGTACGCGTGGGAGCCGGTGACCGGCAGATCAAGCTCACGCAGCAGCGGAAAGTCCGGCGGCAAACGTTGCGATGCCGGCAGGCTGCGACGGCCGGCAAGCAGATCGTACAAGCTGAGGCCGAGCGCCAGCATCCAGGCCGGCCGCTCGCCTGTGTGCGGCACGATGAAACGCTGAGGGCGCACGAGGTGGGCCGCGATGCGCCCGAGAATTTCGCGCTCGCGCAGGGATTCGCGCACCAGCCCGAACGCAGCCTGTTCCAGATAGCGGATGCCGCCGTGGATCAGTTTCGTCGACGCCGAAGAGGTGGCACCGGCAATGTCGCCGCGGTCGCAGACGACGACAGACAAGCCCCGCAACGCGGCATCGCGCGCAATCCCGGCACCATTGATGCCGGCGCCGACGATCAGCAGATCATGCGAAGGCGAAGCCATGGTAGGCATTCTGCGCCGGAACAAATGGATGCCTGAAACGAAAAAGGCAGACCGAAGTCTGCCTTTCCCGTGTCTTGCACTGCCAGAACGCTCAGTGGCGCTTGCGCAGCTTCTGGATCGCCGCGAGCTGGGCGACGGCGGAAGCGAGTTCCGCCTGCGCTGCCGCGTAATCCATCGTGGCATTACGGTTCGCCAGCGCTTCCTCTGCCAGCTTCTTGGCACCCAGCGCCTTCGCTTCATCGAGATCGGCGCCGCGGATCGCGGTGTCTGCCAGCACGGTCACCAGACCCGGCTGCACTTCGAGCATGCCACCGGCCACGAACACGAATTCTTCGGCGTCCTGGTTCGGCAACTTGATGCGCACTTCGCCCGGGCGGATGCGCGTGATCAGCGGCGTGTGGCCGGGCAGGATGCCCAGTTCGCCGCTTTCGCCCGGCAGCACGACGAATTCCGCCAGCCCGGAGAAAATCTTCTCTTCCGCGCTGACCACGTCGACATGTACGGTCTTGGACATAAGTACTCCGTGAATGCTGCCCGTGTGCGGCAGCGGGCGAACCCGTCACCGCACACGCCGGTGCATTACTGCAGGGTTTTCGCCTTTTCGAACGCTTCCTCGATGCCGCCGACCATGTAGAAGGCCTGTTCCGGCAGGTGGTCGCACTCACCATTGACGATCATGTTGAAGCCCTTGATCGTGTCGGCCAGCGGCACGATCTTGCCCGGCGAACCGGTGAAGACTTCGGCCACGTTGAACGGCTGCGACAGGAAACGCTGGATCTTGCGCGCACGGGACACGGCCAGCTTGTCCTCCGGCGACAGTTCGTCCATGCCCAGAATGGCGATGATGTCCCGCAGCTCCTTGTAGCGCTGCAGCGTCATCTGCACCTTGCGGGCGCAGTTGTAATGCTCTTCGCCGACGACCAGCGGGTCGAGCTGGCGCGAGGTCGAGTCGAGCGGATCGACCGCCGGGTAGATGCCCAGCGAAGCGATGTCACGCGACAGCACGACGGTGGCGTCCAGATGCTGGAAGGTGGTCGCGGGCGACGGGTCGGTCAAGTCATCCGCAGGCACATACACGGCCTGGATCGACGTGATCGAACCCACCTTGGTCGAAGTGATGCGTTCCTGCAGGCGGCCCATTTCGTCGGCCAGCGTCGGCTGGTAGCCCACGGCGGACGGCATGCGACCCAGCAGCGCGGACACTTCGGTACCGGCCAGCGTGTAGCGGTAGATGTTGTCGACGAAGAACAGGATGTCGCGGCCTTCGTCGCGGAACTTCTCGGCCATGGTCAGGCCGGTCAGCGCCACACGAAGACGGTTGCCCGGCGGCTCGTTCATCTGGCCGAACACCATCGCAACCTTGTCCAGAACCTTCGACTCTTCCATCTCGTGGTAGAAGTCGTTGCCTTCGCGGGTCCGCTCGCCCACACCGGCAAACACCGAGAAACCGCCATACGACTTCGCGATGTTGTTGATCAGTTCCATCATGTTCACGGTCTTGCCGACGCCGGCGCCACCGAACAGACCCACCTTGCCGCCCTTGGCGAACGGGCAGATCAGGTCGATCACCTTGATGCCCGTGGGCAGCAGGTCGACCGACGGGCTCAGCTCGTCGAACTTCGGGGCCTTCTGGTGGATCGAGCGGCGCTCGTCCGTCGGGATCGGGCCTGCTTCGTCGATCGGGCGACCCAGCACGTCCATGATGCGGCCCAGCGTTGCGCTGCCAACCGGCACGCTGATCGGCGCACCCGTATTTGCCACCTTCATGCCGCGGCGCAGACCATCGCTGGAACCCAGCGCAATCGTGCGGACCACGCCGTCGCCCAGCTGTTGCTGGACTTCAAACGTCAAACCCGCTTCGGCGGTGTGCGTGCCATCTGCTTCGTCGAGTGTCAGAGCTTCAAACACTTTCGGTATCGAATCGCGCGGGAACTGGATGTCCACGACTGCGCCAATACACTGAACGATGTTTCCGGTATTCATCGTCTATCCCCAATACAAAAAATCATTGTGCGCGATCAGACTGCAGCGGCGCCGCCGACGATTTCGGACAGCTCCTTCGTGATCGCCGCCTGGCGGGTCTTGTTATAGACCAGCTGCAATTCGCCGATGACATTGCCCGCATTGTCGGAGGCCGCCTTCATGGCCACCATGCGCGCGCTCTGTTCGGACGCCATGTTCTCGGCCACTGACTGATACACCAGCGCCTCGACGTAACGGACGAGCAATTCATCGATCACCACCTGCGGGTCCGGCTCGTACAGGTAATCCCACGTGCCCTGCGGCGTACCGAGGCGATCACCGGTCAGCGGCAGCAGCTGCTCCATCACCGGCTCCTGCTTCATCGTGTTGATGAAGCGGGTGAAGGACATGTACACCGCGTCGAGCTCGCCGGCCTGGAAGGCATCGATCATCACCTTGACGGTGCCGATCAGCTTTTCCAGGTGCGGCGTGTCGCCCAGCTGCGTTGCCTGCGACACCACCTTGGCGCCCATGCGCTGCATGAAACCCAGACCCTTGTTGCCGATAGCGGCAACGCGGATTTCGGTTGCGCCCTTCGCTTCCCATTCCTTCATCGAATTCAGGGCAAGGCGCAGCACATTGGTGTTCATGCCGCCGCACAGACCCTTGTCGGTCGTGACGACGATGACGCCGACGCGCTTGATCTGACCGACGGTCGCGAGGAAGGGGTGCTTGTACTCGCTGGCGGTGGCGGCGGACAGATTGGCGGCAAGACGACGGATCGTGTCGGCGTAGGGGCGGGCAGCCCGCATCCTGTCCTGCGCCTTGCGCATCTTGGATGCAGCCACCATCTCCATCGCCTTGGTGATCTTCTTCGTGTTTTGCACGCTCTTGATCTTGGTACGGATTTCTTTTCCGCTGGCCATGGTTATCTCCGGTCCGCGCGCTTACGCCCAGCTCTTCTTGAACTCGGCCACCGCGGCAGCGAGCGCCTTTTCCGATTCACCGTCGAGGTCCTTGGTGGACTCGATCTTGTTCATCAGATCAGGGGTCTTCTGCTGCAGGTATTGGTGCAGGGCCGATTCAAAAGCGAGCACGCGCGGCACTTCGACGTCGTCGAAGTAGCCGTTGTTGGCGGCGTACAGCGACACACCCATCTGCGCGACGGACAGCGGCGAGTACTGCGGCTGCTTCATCAGTTCCATCACGCGGCGGCCACGCTCGAGCTGCTTGCGGGTCGCTTCGTCGAGGTCGGACGCAAACTGCGCGAAGGCAGCCAGTTCGCGGTACTGGGCCAGTGCCAGACGCACACCACCACCGAGCTTCTTGATGATCTTGGTCTGCGCTGCACCACCGACTCGCGACACCGACACGCCCGCGTTGATGGCGGGGCGGATACCGGCGTTGAACAGGTCGGTTTCCAGGAAGATCTGGCCGTCGGTAATCGAAATCACGTTGGTCGGCACGAAGGCGGACACGTCGCCGGCCTGCGTTTCGATGATGGGCAGCGCGGTCAGCGAACCGGTCTTGCCCTTCACTTCGCCGTTGGTGAACTTTTCGACGAATTCCGGATTCACGCGGGCGGCGCGCTCGAGCAGACGGCTGTGCAGGTAGAACACGTCGCCCGGGTAGGCTTCGCGACCCGGCGGACGGCGCAGCAGCAGCGAAATCTGACGGTAGGCGACAGCTTGCTTCGACAAATCGTCATAGACGATCAAGGCATCTTCGCCGCGATCGCGGAAGTATTCGCCCATCGTGCAACCGGCATACGGTGCGAGGAACTGCATCGCCGCGGAGTCGGATGCCGTAGCGGCCACGACGATGGTATAGGCCATCGCGCCGTATTCTTCCAGCTTGCGCACCACGTTGGCGATGGTCGAAGCCTTCTGGCCGACCGCCACGTAGATGCAGGTCATGTTCTGACCCTTCTGGTTGATGATGGCGTCGATCGCAACCGCGGTCTTGCCGGTCTGGCGGTCACCGATGATCAGCTCGCGCTGGCCGCGGCCGACCGGCACCATCGAGTCGATCGACTTCAGGCCGGTCTGCACCGGCTGCGACACCGATTGACGTGCGATGACGCCCGGGGCGACCTTTTCGACCTTGTCGGTCATCTTGGCGTCGATCGTGCCCTTGCCGTCGATCGGCTGGCCGAGCGAATTGACCACGCGGCCGATCAGTTCCGGGCCGACCGGCACTTCCAGAATGCGGCCCGTGCACTTGACGGTCTGGCCTTCGGAAATATGTTCGTAGTCACCGAGCACCACGGCGCCGACGGAGTCGCGTTCGAGGTTCAGTGCGAGACCAAACGTGTTGCCTTCGAATTCCAGCATTTCACCCTGCTGCACATCATCCAGACCATGCACGCGCACGATGCCGTCAGTCACCGATACCACGGTGCCTTCGGTACGTGCCTGCGCGGTCAGGTGCAGGTTCTGGATCCGGCTCTTGATCAGGTCGCTGATTTCAGACGGATTGAGGTTCATCAAAAAACTCCTAGTTCTGTAGCGCAGTGGCCATGGCGGCAAGCTTGCCGCGGACCGAGGCGTCGATCACTTCGTCACCGACCGCAACCTTCACACCGCCGATCAATTCCGGATCGATGCTCACCCTCGCCTCGAGGCGACGGCCGAAACGCGGTTCCAGATCGGCCAGCAGACGCGCCACGGTGGCGTCGTCCATCGGAAAGGCCGAACTGACGTAGGCCACGGCATTGAGCTCGTGATCGTTCTTCAGGCTGACAAACTGCTCGCACACCTCGGGCAGCAGCGACAGCCTGTTGTTCTGGGCCAGTACGCGCACGAAGCTGCGGTGCTCGTCGGTCAGCTCGCCCGGAACTGCAGCGAGGAACAGGAAGCCGCGATCCACGGACGTGCGGGTGGGATCGGACAACAGCTGGCGAACGGCCGGGTCGGACGCTGCGGCCGCCATGCAGCCCAGCGCATCGGCCCAGGCAGACAGCGCACCGGCTTCCCTGGCGAGCTGGAAAGCGGCTTCAGCGTATGGTCGCGCGATGGTGACGTTCTCTGCCATGGTGTCAGCTCAATTCCTGTTTCAGGTTGGAGAGCAGATCGGCGTGGGTTTGAGCGTTGATTTCGCGACGCAGGATGCGTTCGGCACCGGCGACGGCAAGCGCTGCCACCTGATCGCGCAATGCGTCCTTGGCCTTCTGGGCAGCGGCACCGGCTTCGGTGGTCGCGGCTTCGCGGGCGGCGGCGATGATGCGATTGGCTTCCGCGCGAGCATCCTCGACCAGCTTGCCGGCCTGCTTTTCGGCGCCTGCGCGGAGCTCGGCGGCAGATTCGCGCGCGGAGCGCAGCTCTTCCATCGAGCGCTTCTCGGCATTGGCCAGATCGGCCTTTGCCTTGTCCGCAGCAGCCAGTCCGTCAGCGACCTTCTTCGCACGCTCGTCGAGTGCCTTGACGATGGGCGGCCATACGAAATTCTTCGTAAACCACACGAACGACAGGAACACCACGAGCTGGATGATGAGCGTTGCGTTCAGATTCACGGCAACTTTCCCTTCAATGAGTCGGTGTTGGGGCGGTTGCCTGTCTTACTTCAGGAAGGTCGACGTGGCGAACCAGAGCGCAATACCGAGACCGATAATGAACGCAGCGTCGATCAGGCCGGCCAGCAGGAACATCTTGACCTGCAGCGCGTTCATCAACTCGGGCTGGCGTGCCGATGCTTCGAGGTACTTGCCGCCCATCAGTGCGATACCGATACAAGCACCCAGAGCGCCGAGGCCGATGATCAGACCGCAGGCGATAGCAACGAATCCCAGTTCCATAACAACTCCTTAATGATAAAAATTAAAAAACTACGACAACCTGATGAACAGCAAATCAGTGACCGTCATGCGCCTGGCCGATGTACACCAGCGTCAGCATCATGAAAATGAATGCCTGCAGCGTGATCACCAGGATGTGAAAGATCGCCCAGGACAGGCCGGCAACGAAATGGCCGGCGGCGAGCAGGATGCTCGGTGCGTTCATGCCGGTCCATGCGCCACCCATCAGCGCGATCAGCATGAAAATGAGTTCGCCTGCAAACATGTTGCCGAACAACCGCATGCCGTGCGAGACGGTCTTCGCGAGGAATTCGATGACGTTCATCGCGAAGTTGAACGGCGCCAGCAGGATGTGGTTGCCGAACGGAGCCGAAATCAATTCGTGGAACCAGCCGCCGGCACCCTTGATCTTTACGTTGTAGTACAGGCACAGCAGCAATACGGCAATCGACATGCCCATCGTTGCATTGATGTCGGCGGTCGGCACGACGCGCATGTAGGCGTGATGCGGATCGTGACCTGCAGCGGAATAGACGCCTTCCCAGATGCGCGGCAGCAGATCGACCGGCAGCAGGTCCATCGCATTCATGAAGAAGATCCAGATGAATACGGTCAGCGCGAGCGGCGCCACGAAGCGACGCGACTCTTCACTGTGGATCATGCCCTTGGCCTGATCGGCAACCATTTCAACGAGGATTTCGACAGCGGCCTGGAAACGGCCCGGAACGCCCGACGTGGCCTTGGCAGCGGCGCGGTGCAACAGGAACACCGTCAGCAGGCCGAGCACGATCGAATAGAACAGCGTATCGACGTTGTACAACCCGAAATCAATCAGGTTGGCCTGCATTTCGCCGGAATTGTTCAGAAACGTGAGGTGGTGGGCGATGTACTCGCCCGCGGTGGGAGCGGCGTGCGTCAGTTCGGTTCCGGATGCCATGTCAGTGTTTGAGCAAGAAAGCAAAAAAACCAGCCTGCAGCGCGACGGCCAGACCTCCGACAAACCAGCCCCACATGAGGTCCGGCACGAGGTAAAGGCTCAACGCCAGCAGTCCAATCGTCGAGAGGATCTTGATCGCCTCGCCGAAGAAGAATTCGAGCGGATATGCGTTGCCGGACGCCGAGGCAGCCCTTGTCAGACGGTTCAACCTGAGGGCGAACAGCAATGACGGGAGCGCGTAGCTCAAACCGCCCAGCAGCACCGACAACCCCGCAAGCGTCCCACCGAACAACAGCGCACAACCGGTAGTGACCAGGATCAGCGAAAGCTGCAGCATGACCGCCTTCAGCATGCCTGCTCTTTCCGTTGCACAGCGACTTTCCGGCCCACTGCGCGAACCTGTCCGATCAACTACGTCAGCGTCGCTTGCGCGACATCCCCAACTGCATTGCAGCGGCACACGTGGAACTTATGCGCCACACACAAAGTCCGCGATGATACATGAGCTTACAAGACGGGTCAATTCAAGCGGAGCGCAGATTGAAGGTGACGATACCGCCCCCCGGTTGCGCTGCAACATGTACCGGGGTTGACGAGGCGCGTCAATTAGTCGATATTTTTCGACATGAAAAGCACGTGCCGATCGGACATCCCGCCGGAATGGCTGCACCTGTCGCAAGTATTTGCGGCGCTGGGCGATGAAGAACGCCAGCGCATCCTGCTGCTGTTCCAGCCGGGCGCCCAACTGAACGCCAGCGACATCGCCCGGGCTTCGACGTTGAGCCGCACGACCGTTTCGCACCACCTGAAGCTGCTGTGCGACGCCGGCATACTCGAACGGTCGCGACACGGCCGCGAAATCCATTTCCGGCTCTGTGCCGCAACATTGATCGGCCACCTGCAGAGCGTGATCGACTATCTGGAAGATCACCGATGAACACCGCCGGTACGCTCTGCCGTACAAGATCGACCAACCCGGCCTTCGCCGGACTCGACGTTTCCGCACTCGCCGGTCGCATCGGCTGCACACCGTTCTTCGCGTATGACGCGGCTGCGATCGAATGGCGCATCGACACGCTGCGCGCGCAACTGCCCGCCGACACATTGCTCTGTTATGCGGTGAAGGCCAATCCGCTGCCGGCGTTGCTGCGCCGGCTGGCGCCACGACTGGATGGCGCCGACGTCAGCTCGGGCGAGGAAATCCGGCGCGCGCTGGCGGCCGGGTTCGACGGAGCGCAGCTGGGTTTCACCGGACCGGGCAAAAGCGATGCGGACCTCACACTTGCGGTGCGCAAAGGCGTGCGCCTGTGCGCGGAATCGATCGGCGAGATCGGTCGCATTGCGCGCATCGCGGCACACGAAGGCCGGCCCGCGCGGGTTGCAGTGCGCGTCAATCCGGATGTTGCCGTGTCCGGCACGCAGGTGCGCATGAATGAAGCGGGTGTATTCGGCATCGACAGCGACCAGCTTCCGGCGGCACTGCGCGGGTTGCGCGACCACCGACTCACATTCGCCGGCTTTCACTATTACTGCGCGTCGCGCATGCTCGACGCCGACGCAGTGATGGCGCTGCATGCGTTCTGCACGGCCGATGCGCTGCGCGCATCCGATGACGCCGGGCTGGCACTGGACTGGCTCAATCTGGGTGGCGGCTTCGGCATCCCGGCGAGCGCAGCGGAAGCACCGCTCGACATGGCTGCGGTCACCGCGCACCTGCACCACATCGACGCACGGCTGAAGGCAGCGCATCCGGCTGCGCGCATTGCGCTCGAACCGGGTCGCTACCTCGTCGGAGAAGCCGGTATCTATGTCTGTCGCATCCTTGACCGCAAGACGGTACGCGGGCGCACCTGGCTGGTGGCTGACGGCGGTGCCCACCATCACCTGCACGCGACCCTGCAGCCGGATCGTGCGCAACCCGCCAATCTGCCGATAACGCTGCTGCAGGCCGTACCGCGCGCCGGAACGGAATGCGTCAGCATCGCCGGGCCGCTGTGCGCGCCGTTCGATGTGCTGGCGCGCGACATCACGCTGCCGGTCTCCCAGCCGGGCGATCTGCTCGTGGTGTTCCAGTCCGGCGCCTACGGCGCGAGCGCCAGCCCGGTGAATTTCCTGGGTCATCCGCCGGCAGCGGAGATCGTGCTGTGACGCCCGCCGCGCGCCATCTGCTTACACTGGTCCTGATGATGACTTTCGCGCACCCTGCCCTGCCCGCGTCCGACGCAGCGTCCGGCGGACGACTCGGTCTGCATGACGCGACCGGTTTTCGCGCCGTCAAGGGAGTTTGCGACGGATGCGCAGCAGCGCCGCAAGCACTGTGGTACTTCCAGGACGACTGGATCGCCGTGCCGCTGGCACCGGCGAGCGGATTCGATCCCGCGCTGGCTGCGCAGGACGATGTACGCACCTGGGCGCAGGCAAACGACGCCGGCGCCGAGGCGACGCATCCGCCGTTGATCTGGATCGGCTCGCCCCATGTCCTGACCGGCGCGCGCCTGACTGCCGACGGTACCCGGCTCGAGGTCGGTGACGACGAAAGCCTTGCGTTTTCGCTGGTGCCACAACTGGCATCGAACGTGTCCTGGTTCAACGCGGACAGCGTGGCGTGGCTGCAGGGCCAGTCGCTGACGCTGCGCGGAGAGGCGAGTGCCGGCGGCTTCACCGCGCGCACCCTCTGGCCGCAGGGTTTTGACATCGACCTGACCGCGTTGCGCGCCGACCCGCTGCGCGACGGCGAAACGCTGGCCACGCTGGTGCGCGCGAACGAGGGCGGTGTGCGCCAGCCGCCATCGGTTCGCCTGCTGTGGGAACGCACGCCCGGCGCGGTGCGCTCGGCCGGCGGCAAGCCGGTGCTTGCACTGGTGCTCAACGGCGCCCAGGGCGACGACGACGAAGCACATGGCGGCCATTTCGCGCTGGCCACCGGCGTGCTCGGCGAGGACGGCCAGTGGAGCGACTGGCTGGTGAACAATTTCTACAACCTCGATGCCTGGAGCGAAAAGGGCATCGTGGCCGCCACGCTGCCGATGGACGCCTACCTGACCGATCTCAACGCCGGTCAGTCCTGGTACCGACCTTCCGCGGTGCTGGTCGCCGTGCTGCGCGAGCCGCGCGCCGCTGCCCGCGTGCAGCAGGGCATCGACCGCGTGTTCAGCCACTTCTACCGGCACGATTTCAGCTACCGCCACGCCACCGCCAACTGCGCCGGCATCAGTCTCGATACGCTGCGTTCGCTCGGCTGGGCGGTGCCGCAGCTGGGCCCGACATCGAAACCGAAAGCCTGGCTCGGCCTGCCCTGGATGGCGCTCAAGGAGCGGAGCCTGGCCAGCGGCCTGCAGGCCTTCGACTACATGAGTGCGGAACGCAGCGGCCTGTTTCCGTTCGTCGCCTTCAACGTCGCAGGCAGCGACCTGCTCGGCCGGCTGGCGGCCGGCAAGGCGGCCGGACAGGGCCTCGAGCGCCTGCTGGCCGACGACGTCGAAGCGCTGCTGTACATCCACGTTCCGCAGATCCCGTCGTCGCGTGCCTTCGGCGGCGCGCCGGTCACGTCCTATGACGAGTATGCCGCGCGGGTGCCGGCCGAGCGAGCGCAATGGATCGTCCGTCCGGCCCCGCCACGGCCCTTCCCCGACGAGCTGCGCGACGCATCGGCACCGAAGGAGGCGCCGCCGGCGTCGCGCCGCGCGCTCATCGTCTGGCTGGTGGCGCTCGGCGCGGTCGCGCTGTGGCTGCTGAGCCGGCTGTTCCGCCGCTGACCGGGGCCCCGCATGAGTTCTCAATTCCACCTGTTGAAGGAAGGCCGCTTCCGGCCCTTCTTCCTGACCCAGCTGCTGGGCGCGCTGAACGACAACGTCTTCAAGACCGCATTGATCACGCTGCTCACCTTCCGGGCCGGCAGCATCACCGACCTGTCGCCCGGGCTGCTCGCCACCGTACTGCCGGGCGTGTTCATCCTGCCCTTCTTCCTGTTTTCGGCCACCTGCGGCCAGCTCGCCGACAAGTACGACCGCGCCATGCTGGCCCGCATGAGCAAACTGCTGGAAATCGTCGTCATGGCGCTCGGCGCCTGGGGCTTCATCGCCGGCAATCTGCCGGCGCTGGTGCTGGCACTGTTCCTGATGGGCACGCAGTCGACGCTGTTCGGGCCGGTCAAGTACGCCTACCTGCCACAGCATCTGCATGACGGCGAACTGGTCGGCGGCAACGGGCTGGTCGAATCGGGCACGTTCGTCGCCATTCTCGGCGGACAGATCCTCGGCGCCTGGCTGGTCGGCAACACCTCGGCCGGCGCCATCGCGCTGGTCGTGCTCGCGCTGGCCGTGACCGGCTGGTGGACCAGTCGCGGCATCCCGCTGTCGCTGGCGCCGGAACCGGCGATGCGACTGGACTGGAACCCGCTCAGCGCCACGCGCGAAACGTTGCGCTTTGCCACCGGCAACCGCACGGTGTGGCTGTCGCTGCTCGGCGTGTCGTGGTTCTGGTTCTATGGTGCGACGCTGCTGGCACAGTTTCCGGTCTATGCCGCCGACGTGCTGGGCGGCGGCGAAGGCGTGTTCATCGTGCTGCTTGCGGTGTTCTCGATCGGCGTGGGCGCCGGTTCGCTGGCGTGCGAAAGATTGTCAGGCGGCAAGGTGGAAATCGGTCTGGTGCCGTTCGGTGCCATCGGTCTGACGCTGTTCGGCATCGATCTGTTCTTCGCCACGCCGGCAGCACCGGCCGCGTACGACGGCAGCGCGGCGGACTTCCTGCAGCAGACCGCGCACTGGCGGCTGCTGATCGACATCGCGCTGATCGGCACCGCCGGCGGCATCTACATCGTGCCCCTGTATGCGTTGATCCAGAGCCGCTGCGAGAAGCATCATGTTGCACGCGTCATCGCCGCCAACAACATCCTCAATGCGGGTTTCATGGTGGTGTCGGCGCTGGTCAGCCTGCTGCTGTTCCGCGCCGGCCTGGACATTCCGCAGCTGTTTCTGGTGACTGCACTGTTCAACGCCGTGGTCGCGATCTACATCTACACGCTGGTGCCGGAGTTCCTGATGCGCTTCATCGTGTGGATATTGATCCACACGGTGTACCGGCTCGACACGCGTGATCTGGAACGCATCCCGGACGACGGCCCGGCCATCGTCGTATGCAACCATGTGAGCTTCGTCGACGCACTGGTCATCACGGCCGCGTGCCGGCGGCCGATCCGCTTCGTCATGGACCACCGCATTTTCCGCACGCCCATCCTGAGCTTCGTGTTCCGCACCAATCGCTGCATTCCGATCGCCCCGGCAAAGGAAGACCCGGTGCTGCTCGAACGCGCTTACGACGACATCGCCACGGCGCTCGAGGCCGGTGACCTGGTGGGCCTGTTCCCGGAAGGACGCATCACCGATACCGGCGAGCTTTACCCGTTCAAACCGGGCATCACGCGCATCGTGGGGCGCACGCCGGTGCCGGTCATTCCACTCGCGCTGCGTGGCCTGTGGGGCAGTTTCTTCTCGCGCAAGGACGGGTCGGCAATGTGCCGGGTGCCGCGGCGCGGTCCGTTCAGCCGCATCGAACTGGTGGCGGGCGACGCCATTGCGCCGGACGCCGCGACGCCGGCGGCGCTGCAGACCATCGTCGCCGGGCTGCGCGGCGAACGGCGATGAGGTGCCGGCGATGAGGCGCCTGTCATGCTGACCGCCATGCTCTGTCTGCTCGGCCTCGTCGCGGGGGCTGCGCACGGCGAGATCGAAAGCTTCTTTGGCGCCGCCGTCGGCCTGGCCGCCGGCCTGTGGATCAGCGCCCGCAGCGCACAGCGGGAACGCGACCTGACGCAGAAACTTCGCGAGCTCGATGACAAGTCACGCTGGCTGTACGACGCGCTGACCGCGCTGCAGCGCGAGCGCAGCGCTGCGCCGCCGGCCGAGGCAGCATCACCGGACGTCGTGGTCACAGTCGCGCCCATCCTAGATCCTGCGGCTGCGCCGATCGTTTCGCCGACGCCGCCGGCCGTCAGCGCGCAGGCCGCCCCGCTCGATGCGCTGCATGCACCCGGGGTGCGGGTCGCTGCAGTCGCAGGGAGCACAGACCCGGCCGCGCCCGAATCCGGCAGCCCCTCCGCCAGCCCATCGTGGTCGGCCCTGTCGGCGCGCCTGATGGGCGGCAATCCGCTGGCGCGCATCGGCGTCGTCGTGCTGTTCTTCGGTGTCGCGTCGGCGCTGCGGCTGGCCGCGCAGGCCGGCCTGCTGCCGCCGGAGCTGCGACTTGCCGGCGCGCTGGCGGTCGGGCTGGTCATGATCGTCGCCAGCTGGCGCATGACCGGCGACGGGCCGCGCCGCATGTTCGCACTGGCGGTGCAGGGCGGCGGCTTTGCGCTGCTCTATCTGTCGGTCTATTTCGCGCTGGAGCGCTATGGCTTCATCGGTCCGGCGCCGGCCTTCGGACTGTTCGCCGCGCTGGGTGCCGCCTGCGCGCTGATGGCCGCGCGTCAGTCGGCGCAAAGTCTGGCGCTGCTCGGCCTGTCCGGCGCCTTCGTGGCACCAGTGCTCGCCACCACCGGACAGGGCGACCACATCGTGCTGCTGTCCTACATCCTGCTGCTCGACATTTTCATCATCGCGCTGTCCTGGCGCCACGCCTGGCGCGCACTGATACTCGCCGGCTTCCTGTTCACCTTCGTTGTCGGTACGGGCTGGGGGCTGCGCAGCTACACGCCGGACGACTATCTCGCGGTGCAGGGCTTCCTGATCGCGTTCTTCCTGCTGTTCAGCGCCACCCGGGTTGCGCTGACGGTGGCACGTGTGCCGCGCGAAGCAGACAGGGAATCGGGCTGGAACGCCGGCAGCCTGCTGTTCGGCCCGCCGCTGGCGGCCGGCGTGCTGCAGAGCGCGCTGATGCAGCCGTTCGAGTATGGCGACGCACTCAGTGCGGTTGCCGCCGGCCTGTACTACCTCGGGCTGGCCTGGCTGCTGCGGGCGCGCGCGCCGGATGCGTCACTGGCCTTCCGTGCGCACGCCGGCATCGGCGCGGCGCTGCTGACGCTGGCCGTGCCGCTGGCGCTCGACCTGCAGATGACCGCTGCGGTCTACGCGGTCGAGGGAGCGGCCGCGCTGTGGTACGGCTGCGTGCGCGGATCCAGGCTCACGCTGTGGGCCGGCGCGGCACTGCAAGGGCTGGCCGGCCTGTGGCTGGTCGCCGCGCTGCCTGAGCTGACGCTGGCCTGGCCGCTGGCCAATGGCCGCACGCTGGGCTGCCTGCTGATGGCCGGTGCGGCACTCGCATCGGTGCGCGTGCTGCGCGTCACGGCGGCAACCGGTGACGGATTGCCGCAGGCACTGACCGTCTGGCTGGCCGGCTGGTGGCTGTTCGGCGGCCTGGCCGACATCGACGATTTCGCCCCGTCCGCGCTGCAGCCGGCGCTGGCGCTGCTGTTTGCGATGGCCAGCGCGGCATTCGCCGAACAGCAGGGACGCCGCCGCAACTTCGTCACCGCACGCACACTCGCAACCTTGTCGCTGCCGGTGCTGTGGGCGGGCAGCCTGGTCGGCTGGGACATGCAGCACCATCTTCTGTTCGGCGCGATGGCACTGGCGCTGCCGCTCGCCTGGGCCACCCATCTGTGGATCCTGCGCCGGCAGGACGAAGACGGTGCCGGCCGATTCAGCCGCTTCCGCCATGTTGCGACGGCATGGACGCTGCTGCTGTCGGTCGGCGTCGAAGCCAGCAGCTGGCTGGACGTGTGGCTGCCCGGGCAGGACCTGTGGCGCTGGCTCGCCTGGATCATGCTCTGGCTGATGGCCGGCGTCACGCTGCAGCGAGCACTGGCCGACGATCGCGACGAATGGCCCTGGAGCGCGCAACGCGACTGCTACGTCGGCTACGTGCTGCGACCGGTCGCCGCGCTGCTCCTGTTGTCGGTCGCGGCACTGCAACTGGCGCACGATGGCGGTTCGGCATTGCGCTACCTGCCGCTCGCCTCGGCCCTCGATGTAGCCTGCATCGCTGCGCTGCTGTGGCTGACACTTGGCCGTCCGCAGCCACTGCTGCCGGTGCCGCTGACCGGTGCCGTCGGCCTGCTTTGGGTGTCGGCGCTGGCCGCGCGCAGCGTGCATCATCTGGCCGGGGTGGCCTGGTCGACACAAGCCATGTTCCAGTCCACGCTGCTGCAGGCCACGCTGTCGCTGACCTGGACGCTGAGCGCACTCGGACTGATGATCCACGCCACCCGCAACGGCGCGCGTACCCTGTGGTTCGCCGGTTTCGCGCTGCTCGCTGCGGTGGGTGCCAAATTGCTGATGATCGATCTGGCCAGCGCGGGCACTGTCGAATGGACCGCCTCCCTGCTCGGGATCGGCGCACTTATCCTGATTGCCAGTTACGTCGCGCCGGTGCCGCCTGCCACCGATCCCGAAGGAGCCACATCTTGAATACACGACTGACCGCCGCACTCACCCTTGCCCTGTGCGCCTTCGGCAGCGCACACGCCGCCGACATCAAGCCCGGCCTGTGGGAATTCAAGTCGAAGCTGGCAATACCGGGCATGCCCGACATGTCGGCGCAGATGGAAATGATGCAGCAGCAGATGAAGAACCTGCCGCCGGAGGCGCGCGCCATGATGGAGAAGCAGATGGCCGCCCAGGGCGTCTCGATGGGCAGCGGCGGCGCGCTGCAGGTGTGCATCACGCCGGAGGATGCCAGGGGCGCGAACGTCTACACCGGCAAGACCGACGGCGACTGCCGCTACACGAACGTCACCAACAGCGCGACCCGGGTCAAGGGCACCATCACCTGCACGAAGCCCAAGGCAAGCGGCGATTTCGAAGCCCTCATCGACAGCCCGACGCATTTCACGTCAAAGGTGAACATGCAGTCTGCCGAAGGCGCGATGAGTGCCGACACCGACGCTCGCTGGCTGGCCGACGACTGCGGCAAGATCAAGCCGACGGCGCGCTGAGCGCTGGTGGGCGACCCCGCCCTTGTCTTCGCGACGCCATCCGGGGAACCGGTGCGCTCCTGACGGCCTCGAAGCTGCCGCAGACCCCTGATTTCACGTATCGTCCGCGCTTCGACTTCCGGTGCCGGCGCTGACCGCACCGACTTGTGCACCTTCCCCCTCCGCATGCTGCCGGCGCGCGGCCAGACCTGAAGATGGCTTTACACCGCCGACGACATCCTTCCACGCTCGGCTTCGACGCGTTCGACATGGCCTGGGAAACGAGCCCGCCAGGCGTCGTCTACCTGACCCTGCGCGTGCGCCGCAGCGTGCTGTTCGCGCTGGCGGTGGCGGTGTGCCTGCATCTGGCGCTGCTGGGCTGGATCCTGCACAAGGACAGCCTGCCCGAGCTGCCGCTGACCGGCACGCCGAGCGAAACCATCAGCGCCCGCCTGGTCCAGCCGGAAGCTCCGCGTCCGCGGGCCGAGCCGCAACCGCCTGCGGTGCAACCGGCGCCCGTTCCGCCGCCACCGACCCGTCAGGTCGAGCGACCCAAGCGAGACCGCAAGCCCGCCCCGGTCAAGCCGCAACCTGAAGTGCTGCGTGCGCCGGTGCCCGACCCGGCCCCGGCCCCGCCGCCGCCGGCGCAGACCCGGCCGAAACTCGACGACGAACCGACCGACATGGCGTCGTACGTCAATCGGCAGCGCGAACGACGGCAGGCGGCCGAAGCCTCGGAAGGGAAAGAGACTGCTGCGGGCATCGCGCGCGAGCGGGTGCTCAGCGCGGACGAGATCGCCATGGCGAACATCAAGCGCAACCTGCAGTCGGGCACCAGCGGCGTGTTCCAGATCACCCGCAAGGGCGTACGGACGGCGTCTTTCGTGTTCCGCGGCTGGACCACCGACGCGGTCAATGCACGCCGTGAATACATCGAGGTCGATGCCGGTGTCGGCGGCGACATCGAGCGTGCGCTGGTCAAGCGCATGATCGAACTGATCCGCCGCTACTACCAGGGCAATTTCAACTGGGAATCGCGCGTGCTCGGCCGCACCGTCGTGCTGTCGGCAGCACCGGAGAACAACGCCCAGCTGGAGGACTTCCTGATCCGCGAATTCTTCCGCAGCGGCTACAGCTATCCGCCCTGACGCGGCCACGGGCGGGTTCGCGCGCCCGATCAGGTCGGCGTGATTGGTTCGCTGTCGCACGGAACAGGACTGACGGGACGCCTATGTTGGGTCATCCGGCTGCGCCAATCCGGCCAGCCGGCCCACCCTACCCGAGGTACATCCCGTGAAAATATCGAACATGCTCTTTGCAGGCGCTACCGCGCTTGCGCTGTCCGGCTATGCGCTGGCCCAGTCCTCCCCGTCCGACCCGGCGAAGGCAGCGGGTTCAAGCGGCACGGTCAGCAGCCCGCTGATCGCTGACCCGGCGACCACGCAGACACCGGCACCCCCTGCACACCCTGCGATCGAAAGCACGCAGAAGCCGCTCACGACCTCTCCGGACGCCGTCCGGGGCAGCGCGGCACAGCCGGGTTCCGCCGCGCAGGAACGGATGAACAACACCAGCGCCGACGAACGGCTGCGCATGAATTCATCGAATGCCGCCTCGACCGACTCGGCGGCTGAAGCCCGCAGGCTGTCGGATGAAGGTGCGACCGGAGCAGGCGACAGCACCACCAGCCCGCGTGCCGCGCGAGCAGACCGCAACTGAAAGCGCCTGACACGCGGCACGCACCTGCCACCCGGGGGGCGGCATGGCGACGGTTTCAAGGCGGCGCCCGGCACTGCGCCGCCCACTGTGTCGCACTCGTCGCACTGGCCATGCTGTCGGGACCGCCCGGGCTGGCGGGCGCAGCCGGACCGGGCACCGACCCGGCGCTCGCGGCGGCGTCGCCCGAAGTGCGCCGCACCGTCCTCGGGATCAAGGAATCGCAGGACAACGCTGGCGCGCCGTTCCATGTCATCGACAAGAAGCAGGCGCGCCTGTTCGCGTTCGACGCGGACGGACGCCTGCTCGGCACGACTGCGGTGCTATTGGGCGCGGCCATCGGCGACCACTCGGTCCCGGGCATCGGCAACCGGCCGATGGGCCAGATCAGACCGGAGGAACGCACCACGCCCGCCGGTCGCTTCGTTTCGGAACAGGGGACGAATCTGAAGGGCGAGGACGTAACCTGGGTCGATTACGACAATGCGGTGTCGCTGCACCGCGTCCGTACCGGAAAGCCCGCGGAACGACGTCTGGAGCGCCTCGCGACGGCAACGCCGGACGACAACCGGATCTCCTACGGCTGCATCAATGTGCCTGGGGCCTTCTATGACCGCCACATCCGGCCCGGTCCGCAATCGCTGAAGCCAGCGGTGATCTACGTGCTGCCCGAGACTGGCTCTGCGACAAACGCGTTCGCGCCCGGCAACTGACAGCGCCGCCACGACGCACGGGAGATTTGTGCGCTGGCAGACGGTCAGCCCGGCGGCAACGCGCTAGGGTCAGTGTCGGCTTGCCGGCGACACGCCTGCACGTCTTGTCAATCCGACTCAACCCGTACACGGACTTCCTACATGAACAGCATTGTCTATATCGTCGGCGCCGTCGTCATCGTTCTCGCCGTCCTGTCCTTCTTCGGCTTCCGCTGACCCGCCCGGACGCCTGAAACATTCAGGCGTCCGGCGTGCGAACCTGCGCAAGAAAGAAGCGCAGCATTTCGCGCGTGGCGTCCGGGCCGCCGGCATCCGTATAGGACCCGGCCGCCTTTCCCCCTGACCACGCGTGACCCGCGCCGTGCACCACCCAGTGCTCGGCGAGCGCCGCCCCGTCGTGATCGTCATGCACGATGCGCGTGTAGTGGCGCCCCTTTTCCGATACGCCCTGCTGCGTGTGCGTGCGGCGCCTTTCCGGCTGACCTGCAACGCGGCCGAGCGCGGCGGCAATCACCTGTTCGCCATTGCGCGGATGTACCGTGTGGTCGCGATCGCCGTGAAAAACAATGGTCGGCACCGCGCGCACTTCCGGCTGCGCTGCGCCGCGCCGCTTCTTCATCACACCCTTCAGCGGCGAGGCATCCGGCGAACCACCCGACATCGCCGCGAACGCCTCGGCAACACTGCCGGCCGCGCCGCACGGCAAACCCGAATGCACGCCCGCTGCCGCAAAAATGTCCGGGTACGCGTTGGCAACGATGTCGGCCATCGCCCCGCCTGCCGACAACCCGGCAACGTACACGCGCCGGGCGTCGATGCCATGCGCCTGCATCACCGACAGCGTCAGCGCGGCCAGGGCCGCGGGCTCGCCGCTGCCTCGCTTCTGGTGGCCGTGCTCGAACCAATTCCAGCAGCCCTGCGGATTGGCGGCCTGCGATTGCGCCGGGTAGAGCACGACGAAACCGAGTTCGTCGGCCAGTGCGTTCATGCCGGTGCCCGCTGCGAAGTCGTCCGGGTTCTGCGTGCAGCCGTGCAGCATCACCACCAGCGGCAGCGCCTCGCCGGTGCGTCCGGCCGGCTGGTACAGCTTGTACTGGCGCGTCACACCGCCATGCATGAAGCGTTCGTCGGTGAAACGGCCGGCCTGCGGAGCCGACGCATCCGGCCGCAGCGTCGGCTGATCGGTGCCTATCAGGCCGGACGGCATCTCCTTCACTTCGAAAGCTTCGCCCTCGAAGGTCTGCGAAGGCATGCCGGCCGCCGCGGCCATCCCTTCGAGCGCGCGCTGGATGGCTTCGGTGGCTTCGTTCAGCCGCCCGGCTTGCGTGAGCCGGGTGGCGTCGCGCATCAGAAGCTGGAACTGGGTGTTCATGGGAACCTCATTCATGGAAGCGGGTGTCGTCGGGGCTCAGGGCGCGCGATCGGCCAGTGCGGCCTTCACCGCGGGGCTCGCGTGCAGCGCACCCAGCACATCGATCGACGCGATGGCGGCGCGCGCCAGTTCAGGGGTGACGTCGTCGGCCAGCGTGACCAGGCCCAGTACGCGTATCTGCAGCGTTTCGCCGCCGTCGCACACGGCCTGCAGGTCGGCAGCACTGAAGTGCTGCAGGCCCAGCACGAACATGCGGCGCGTCACGACATGCTTCACTGCGTCGGCGTGGCTGGCGAGGTGATTGCGGATGGCGGTACGGATGAAGTCGCTGCGGTTGCCGTAGAACCCCTCGGCGACCAGCAGATCGATCTGGCCGAGATCGACAAAACCGAGATTGATGGTGATCTTCTCGGACTCGGCAGGCTTCACCTTGACGGCGGGAAGTGAACGGTCTGTATTCATGCAAACCATCCTAACACCATCCATATGGATGGCCTAAGGATGTTTTTCACTTTTCCGGCGCGCGCTTCGTTGCACCTCGCCGGGCCAGCGCCGCGCAGCCGGCGGCGAGGCGCTCCGCTTCATCGCTGCTGCCGGTATCGACCAGCGGCAGCAGCGCCGCCAGCGGATTGAGCAGCGCCAGCAACGCAGCACCCGCCACCTTCATGCCGATCGGTGCCTTCTCCAGCGACACTTGCGGGTCGGCCAGACTGCCCTGCACCCGCAGCGGCGAACGCAGGGTCAGCGGACTGAAATCCTTCGGCAAGGCGATGGCGGTCAGGTCCAGCGTCTCGGCCGCAAGCGACAGTGAACCGCTGACCGATACGGTCGAATCTTCGGTGTCGAGCACCATGACCTGCGGGCGCAGCACGCCTGCTTCGGCCTGAATGTCCGCCACCGCGCAGTCCAGCGGCAGCGTGCTGTCGCCGCTGACCAGCAGGCCAAGCGCTTCGGCCAGATCCAGCCCGGCCGCTTCCACCACCAGATGCGACATGCGGCCGTCGCGCAATTGCGCCCGCACCCGGCCTTTCAGGCTGGCGAGGATGTCCGCCGTCGACCGCCCCTGACCGGTCACCGTGGCGCGCCCGCCGAGACGGCCGGCAACATATGGCGGTGCGTCGGTGCGCGCCTGGCGCAGCCACTTTTCGAGCCGGACATCGCCCCAGCGCAGATCCGCCGACCACAGCGCGAGGTCGCCCCGGCCATCGAGTCCGATATCACCCTTGAGCCAGCCCTCGGCGGTGCGTGCCTCGAGTTCGCTGATCGACAGAACGCCGGCAGCCAGCCCGAGCTGCGCGCGCAGTGGCTGCAGGGCGCCCAGCAGCGGTGTGCCCAGATCGACTTCGGCGATGTCGATGGCGATGTCGGCATCCATGGCGCGCAGCGCGGCCAGATCGAAGGCGCCACCGGGCAGCACCTTGCCTTCGCGCGGGGCAGGCCTGGCACCGCCGAGCGCCGGGCCGAGATCGGCCAGCAGCAGGCGCGCACCGCCCAGCCGGCCGCTCAGCAACGGCCGGTCGGCGCCCGCGCGATACAGGAAGTCGCCCTTCAGCCGGCTCGACCCCACCGTGGCGTCATCGATGGCGACCCGCCACTCGCCGCCGGACCTGGTCAGTGTGCCGGTGGCACGAAACGGCGGCGTACCCGGCAACGTGACGCCGATCGGGTCGCCGATCGCCGCCAGCGACGGCCCGGCAAGCTTGAATCGGCCGGTCAGCCCGGCGAAATCCTGTACGCCGCGGGCACTGCCGGTGAAGTCCAGTGTGGCGCGGCCGATCGAACCGCTGACTGTCAAGGCGACTGCCGTGGTCTGCGCTTCGGACGCGCTCTCCGGTCGGGTACCGCTGGCGCGCAGCGTGACCTGTACCGGCTGGTCGCGGTAGGCACCGGTCAGATCGACCTTCAGGACGCTGTCCGCCTGCTCGCCAGCGACTGAAATTCGCGCTTCGAGCGTGACGTCGTGCCGCAGGTCGCTGTAGCGCAACAGACCGTCATTGATCCGGAACTCGCCGAAGCGCGGCCATTCGGTCGCTTCATCGGGTGAGCTGTCGGCGGCGAACTGCCAGGACGCGCGCCCGTCAGCCAGTCGTTCGAGGTGGGCGTCGAGCGAACCCGCCTGCAGGCTTTCGATGCGCAGCGGCTGCCCGCGCCAGGCACGCCACAGATCGATGTAACGCAGCCGCAGAGCGACATCACGGCCGTCCAGCAGGTGCGGCGCGGTGCTCCAGGACGTGCTCGCGATGTCGAGCCGCGCGCTGTGCAGGCGCACGCCGCCGATGAAACGCACGGCGAATGTGCCCGGCGCGTCGTCGATGAACCGCACGCGCCGCTCCAGCTGTCCGGACAGCAGGTTCTGCAGTGGCGACGCAAGGAAAGGCCAGCCGCGCAACTCGCCGATTGCGATGCCGGTGAGCAGCAGGAGCAACAGGGTGAGGGCGACGACGCGCGGTCGGCGCCAGGGACGGCTTGATGAATCAGACATGAAGGGTACGGGTGAGGAAACCCACGATGCGGCCGGCGCAAGAGCCTACCGCATCGCTGAGGTCATGACCGGCGGCCACCGGCAGCAGCTCCGCCCGGCCACCGCTGGCCGCCTGCAGCCTCAGCGCATCGGCATAGGGCACGACCTCGTCGTGCACGCCATGCACCAGCAGTACCGGACAGCTCAGGGCCGGCAGGGTCGTGGCCGGTGCGATGTCGTCGAGACGGGCGCCGATGACGTGCTGCACGTAGCGCGTGAGCGCCCAGCCGAGCGGCATCCACGGCACGCGCCGGCCGGTCAGCATGCGGCGCAGCAGCGCAGCCGGGTGGGCGAATGCGGACAGGCTGACGACGGCTGCGACATCGCGCCGCCGGGCGGCGCACAGCAGCGCGGCGGCGGCACCGACCGAATGGCCCAGCACCGCCAGCCGCGTGGCGTCGACCTCGGGTCGCTGATGCAGCCAGTCGAGCCCGCTGGCAATGTCTTCTGCAAAGCGCGGCATCGACATGAAATCCTCTTCGTCGCTGGCGCCGTGGCAGCGTGCGTCGATCAGCAGCACGGCCATGCCGGCCGCGTGCAGCGGCAGCATGGCGGGCAGCATCATGGCGGCATTGACGCCCCAGCCGTGGATCACCAGCACCGCAGCCGATGGCAGGGCGGCGCGGGTGGCCGTCGGCACCCACCAGGCGAACAGGGTTTTGCCGCCAGTGGCCGGGATGCGCAACGGACAGGCCGTCAGGCCGAAGTCTCCCGGCGTCTGGTGATGCGGGCGTCGCGGTGCGGCAAACCCGCGCAGCAGCCGCGACCGCGCGGCGCTGCTCAACGCCCACCGTGCGGCGACAAGGGCGGCGGCACCGCGCTTCATGACCGAGTGGGTCGATGAATGCCTGACCGTTGAATGATGGGCCGCGCTGGCGGCGTGCCTGATCTGCGTTTCGCCCGGCCGCATCAATCCGGCTTGAGGCTCAGCTCGTCGCGCACCGCCCGCACGCCGTCGACCGCGCTGGCAAGTTCGAGTGCACGATCGGCCTGATGCCGGTGATCAACAACGCCGATCAGGCTGGTACGGCCGGTCAGCGTGATGACGTCGATGTCGAAGCGGCTGACACCGGCGTCCTGCAGCAGCGCAATCCTGACCTGTCTCGTCACTTCCGCGTCCTTGCGCAGGGTCGACCGGACGCTGGTCACCAGCGGGTCCTCGACGACTTCTGCGGACACCCGCGGCGGCGCGGCCGGGAGGGTCGCGTCGCCGCGCCCGCCGCAACCGGCGGCCGGCACGATACCCAGACCGGCAAGCGCGGCGGCAAGCACCACGACTCCGGACCGCCAGCGGGAAGATGCTTGCATTTCAGCCATACCGCGCAGGTCAGCCAATCGTGACGCTCGGACTGTGTACCGATCGGGCCGGATGCTCTGTGCGCTGGCGAACCGATTCCGGAACGCCTGTTCGGAATGTCCGCATTGCGGGGCATCGGCGGAACAGCCGGCGATGGGCACATAATCCGCAAGAAACCGTAAAGGAGCCCGCGATGCCGAACAGAACCATCCCGGACGGGACGGAACCGGACAATCCCGAAGAGGCAACCGTGCCGTTCAACGGCCTGATCCGCTACGAGCGGCAGATGCCGATCCACCAGATCTCCTACTATCTGTGCGGCGACATCGGAGAGCCGCAGCACTACACCGAACTGTTCTACACACTGCGCACGGCAAGTGAGACCGACCTGATCTATCTGCATCTGAACTCGCCCGGTGGAGAATTCGATACGGGGCTGCAGATCATCAACAACATCCTCGCCTCCGAAGCACACGTGATCACCGTGCTTGAAGCGCGTGCCTATTCGATGGCGGCGCTGATCTTCCTGAGTGGCGACGAACTGGTCATCCATGACAACTGCCAGCTCATGTTCCACATCTACTCCGGCAGCTTCGCGGGGCGCGGCAACGAACAGCAGGCCGAAGTGATCGCGGTCGGAAAGTGGTTCGAAAAGGCAATGGGCCGTATCTGCAAGCCTTTCCTGTCCGATGCAGAGATCGGGAAGATCCTGAAGGGCAGCGACCTTTGGATGGATTCGGACGAAATCCAGCGCCGCCTGATGCGCCTGCAACGCGCCCGGACGAAATCAGCGACGGCGCGGAAAAAGCCCGGAGCCGTTCCGGACGGCGCATCCTGAAACGTCCCGGCCTCGGGTGTCGCGACACGGGCGACTTGCGGTCGATCACCTGTTGTCGGCCGCACCACGGGAACGAGGTCCCATCGAAAGCAGACAGCTCACAGCGCCGATGAACCGTTTGTTCTCCTCAGACTGGCCGGACCGCGCAGCCCGCGGGAGAAACGTCAGCGTCCTGCCGGGTCCGGGCCGAATACGCGTTCCGGGACCGGCTGCAGCATCGCGCCGTCGTCGCCGAGCCAGATCTGGCCTTCGTTCACGATGCACTGCAGGTTCAGCGCACGCTGCGCCAGCCCGGCCAGTGCGAGCGTGTCGGCTGTGGTCAGGCGCAGCACGGTGAGATTGTTCAGCCGCGACAGCGTGGACTTCGACTGTTCCCACCATTGCACCGCGGTGCGGCCATAGGTCACGACGACCACCTTCCCGGCGCGCGAGGCGGCGCGACGCACCAGCTTTTCATCCGGCAGGCCGACGTCGAGCCACAGCCGGATGGCGCCGGTCAGATCCGCTTCGTACAGATCTGCCTCGTCTTCAGCGCTCAGCCCGCGCCCGAAACGAAGATCCTCGGACGCGTACAGCGCGAAGGCCAGCACGCGCACCATCAGGCGCTCATCGTTCTCCGACGGATGGCGGGCGACGGTCAGCGCATGCTCGGCGTAGTAGCCGCGGTCCATGTCGGACACGTTCAGATTGATCTTGTAGATGGTGGATTTCAGAGCCATGGCCGACAATGCTGTCCCGTGAGTGTTCCGGCGCGTCGAAGGTGCGCCGGAGCCGTGAAACAAGACCCGACAGGATACCGACTTGAAGAAGACCGATCTGTACAAGAATGACCGCCTGAAAGTAGTGGCGCAGATGAAGCATGCCGCCGGACAGCGCACCACGCTGGGCGAGGCGCCTGCACCGGACCGCAAGGAGCAGCGCAAGCTCGATCAGGCGCGCGGCCTGGTGCCCTTCGCGGTGAAGATCGATTCGGCCCTGGCGGCGCGGTTGCGCGATCTGGCAACCGAGCGGCAGATGTCGCTGAACGACCTGACCGACGAACTGCTGCGCAAGGCGCTGGATTAGGTTCCGGTGAGCGGCGGAATATCGATCTGGGTGGACGCCGACGCCTGCCCGGCGCCGGTGAAGGACATCCTGTTCCGCGCCGCCATACGCACCGGCCTGCGGCTGACGCTGGTCGCCAACCGGCTGCTGCGCGTGCCGGCGTCTCCGCTGATCCGCGCCGTGCAGGTGGCGCACGGTTTTGACGCCGCTGATCGCCACATCGAAGCGGCGGTGGTCGCCGGTGATCTGGTGATCACGTCTGACATTCCGCTGGCGGCCGCCGTGCTGGCGCGCGGTGCGCATGCGCTGGAGCCACGCGGCGAGTGGTTCTCGCCCGGCACCATCCACGAGCGGCTGCAGATGCGCGCACTGATGAATGACCTGCGCGACAGCGGCGTCATGAGCGGCGGGCCGTCGGCGTTCTCGGTCGGCGACGGCCGCGCCTTCGCCGCGGCGCTGGACCGCTTTCTGGCGCAGGCGCGCTGACCGGTCAGGGACGGCGCGCTGCGCCGTGCGTCAGCCGAGCCGGTACAGCGCGAAGCTGCCGAGGAAGTTGTGTTCTTCGGTCACCGGCTTGCCGGCGTCATCGAGCACCAGTCGCTCGCGCACCGAAATGCCCAGCTTTTCGCACAGCGCCTCGAAGTCGGCGACGGTGAAGAAGCGGACGTTCGGCGTGTCGTACCACTGGAAGGGCAGCCGGTCAGACACCGGCATGTGGCCGTCCATGATGGCCACGCGGTGCTTCCAGTAGGCGAAATTCGGGAAGCTCACCACCGCTTCGCGGCCGACGCGCAGCATTTCGCACAGCAGCTTTTCGGTGCGGTGCAGCGTCTGCAGCGCATTCGAAATGATGACCAGGTCGAAGCTCTGGTCCTCGAAGTCATACAGCCCTTCTTCCAGGTCAATCTGCAGCACGTTGATGCCGTTCTTCATGCCGGCGATCACGCGCTCGACGTCGATCTCGACGCCGTAGCCGCTCACGCCGCGCTTGTCCTTCAGATAGCGCAGCAATTCGCCGTCGCCACAGCCCAGGTCCAGCACGCGCGCGCCTTCGGCAACCCAGGAGGCGATGACGTCGTGATCGATGCGGATGTCCAGTGTGCTCATGTCGTCCTCACACCGTGATGTTGTCGAAATAGGCACGCAGCACCGCGTGATAGTGCGGGTCGTCGAGCAGGAAGGAGTCGTGGCCGGCGCTCGATTCGATTTCGGCATAGCTCACGTTGCGCCGGTTGCGCATCAACGCATCGACGATTTCGCGCGAGCGCGCTGGCGCGAACCGCCAGTCGGTCGAGAAAGATACGAGCAGGAAGTCGGCCGTGGCCGGCGCGAAGGCCGCCGCCAGATCGCCACCGGCGTCACCCGCCGGATCGAAGTAGTCGAGCGCGCGCGTGGCCAGCAGGTAGGTGTTGGCGTCGAAGCTGGCGGCGAACTTGTCGCCCTGGTAGCGCAGGTAGGACTCGACCTCGAACTCGACCTCGAAGCTGAACTTGCGGCCGCCCTCGCGCAGCCGGCGGCCGAATTTCTCCGCCATGAGGTCGTCGGACTGATAGGTGATGTGGCCCAGCATGCGGGCCAGCCGCAAGCCGCGGCGCGGCAGGGTGTCGTGTTCGTAGAAGTGGCCGCCGTGGAAATCCGGGTCGGTGATGATGGCCTGTCGTGCCACCTCGTTGAAGGCGATGTTCTGCGCCGTCAGCTTGGGCGCCGACGCAATCACGATGGCGTGGCGCACGCGCGCCGGCAGGTGAATGGCCCAGGCCATCGCCTGCATGCCGCCCAGGCTGCCGCCGATGATGGCGGCCCAGCTTTCGACACCCAGACGGTCCGCCAGCAGCGCCTGCGCGGCCATCCAGTCTTCCACCGTCACGACCGGGAAATCGGCGCCCCAGGGCCGGCCGGTGTCGGGATTGGCACTCACCGGACCGGTCGAGCCGTGACAGCCACCGAGGTTGTTGATGCTGACGACGAAGAATTTCGACGTATCGAGCGGCTTGCCAGGGCCGATCAGGTTGTCCCACCAGCCGCTGTTGTCCGGCGCGTCGGCATGCACACCCGCCGCGTGGTGGTGGCCGGACAGCGCCGGACACACCAGTACGGCGTTCGAGCGTGCGTCGTTGAGCGCGCCGTAGGTTTCGTACATCAGCTCGAAACCGGGCAGCACGGCACCGCTCTTCAGCGTCAGCGGCGTGTCGAAACGGGCTGACTGCGGTGCGACGACGCCCACGCTGCCGGACGAAGGGGGGAAATCAATGGCCATGAAAAAACCCGGTAGGCCAAAGCCAGGACCGGGTCGCCCTCGCTTTAGCCGTATTTATTATGCGCCCGCAAGCTGAGACAAATCGGCGCACCACACTGAGCCCGCATTCTGGCGAAACGGGCGGGTTTGTCAATCTCGTGCCGTCCCGGTCAGATGCTGACCGCGGTGCCGCTGACGCACACCATCAGCATGCCGTTGTCGGCGCCCAGCACTTCGTAGTCGATGTCGATGCCGACAATGGCGTTGGCGCCGAGCTTTGCGGCGACCTCGCCCATTTCCGCCATCGCGACCGCGCGCGCGTCGGCCAGCGTACTTTCGTAGGCGCCGGCGCGGCCGCCGACCACGTTGCGGATGCTGGCGAACATGTCCTTGAAGATGTTGGCGCCAACGATCGCCTCACCGGTGACGACGCCGTAGTACTGGCGTATCGGTCGGCCTTCGAGCGTCTGCGTGGTGGTCATCAGCATGTATCGTGTCCCTGGCCGGTCAGTCTTCGTCCATCACGGCGGTGGTGTAGACGTCCTGCACATCGTCCAGACTGTCCAGCGCATCGAGAAGTTTCTGCATCCGTGCCGTGTCGTCGCCGGTCAGCACGTTTTCGTTCAGTGGCTTCATCGTCACTTCGGCGAATTCGGGCTTGAAGCCGGCCTTTTCGAGCGCATCCTTCACAGCGACGAAATCGTTCGGCGGGCTCAGCACTTCGATCGAACCGTCGTCGTTGCTGATGACGTCTTCGGCGCCGGCTTCGAGCGCAGCTTCCATCAGTGCGTCCTCCGGCGTGCCGGGCGCGAAGATGAACTGGCCGCAGTGCTTGAACATGAAGGCAACCGAGCCGTCGGTACCCAGATTGCCGCCATACTTCGAAAAAGCATGGCGCACATCGGCCACGGTGCGCGTGCGGTTGTCGGTCAGGCAATCGACCATGACCGCCGTACCGCCGATGCCGTAGCCCTCGTAGCGGATTTCCTCGTAGCTCACGCCTTCGAGCTCACCGGTACCGCGCTTGATGGCACGCTCGATGTTTTCGCCCGGCATGTTCTCCGCCTTGGCCTTGTCAACCGCCATGCGCAGGCGCGGGTTGAAGTTGAGGTCACCGCCACCCATGCGGGCCGCTACCGTGACTTCCTTGATCAGCTTGGTGAATACCTTGCCCCGCTTGGCGTCCTGCCGCCCCTTGCGGTGCTGGATATTGGCCCATTTCGAATGACCTGCCATGAATGACTTCCGTCCGTGTTGTGCGAGCCGTGATTTTAGTCGAGAGCGTCGCCCGCGCGCGCTCAAGTGGGACGCAGGGTACCCGTTAACGCTTTGCGGGTAAGGCTTGCCACGCCCGGACCTTATGGACTTTTGCCCGAACGCATGAAAACTCGACTTTCGACACCCCTTCGCCTGCTGTTCATCCTTCTGTCTCTGCCGGCCGCCGCCGCCGCCGGCGCCGACACCGGCACGGCGGAACCCGTCTGGCGCTTCGGCGGCTTCGGCACGTTCGGCGCCGGCTACCACGGCAGCGACGGGCTCACCTACAGGCGCGATCTCGAACAGGCCGCCGGCCACGACGGCGGACGGCTCGGGTTTCGCGGCGACAGCCGTATCGGCGTGCAGGCCAGCGCGACCTTTGACAGCCGCTGGTCGGCGCAGATCCAGAGCGTGAGCCGGCTCGACAGTGAAGGCAAATGGACGCCGCAACTGTCCTGGACCTTCCTCCGCTATTCACCCTCGGACACGCTGGATGTGCGCGTCGGCAGGCTGGGCGTCGACCTCTATCTCGACGGCGACTCGCGCCATGTCGGCTACGCCTTCACCACCGTGCGACCGGCACCCGAAGTACTGGGCGTGGTGACGCAAGACCTGTTCGACGGTGTTGATGTGACGGCACGGCATCCAGCCGGCGCAGGATTGCTCAGCCTGCGCCTGTATGGCGGGCGTTCGCGCGGTAACCTTTCGCTGTACGGCAGCCAGTACCGTCCGCCCGATGCCCAGCGGCTCGGCGCCACACTGGACTGGCTGAGCGAGGGGCTCACATTGCGCGCTGCCTGGGGCGATACCCACACATCGAACGACACGGTGCTGCAGCCGCTTGCCACCGCGTTGCTGTCCGCCCCGTTTCCGCTTGCGCGCACCCGCGGGGCGCAGTTCGATACGTCTCATCACCTGACTTTTGCCGGCCTGGGTTTCCTTTACGAGCAGGGCCCCTTCTCGGCGCAAGGCATGTTCAGCTGGTCGCGTTTTTCACAGTTTCCGACCTATCGCGGCCAGGGAATGAATGTCATCCTCGCCTACCGTGTCGGCGCCTTCAAGCCCTACCTCACCTACTCAAGCATCTCTTTCGACCCCAAGGAGCCGCGCGACCTGTCGCTGCCCGCGCCCTACGCCGGGCTGCAGTCGGCCTATGACCGGGTGGTCGATCGCCTGACGATGGACCAGCGCTCGTTCGGTGCCGGCGTACGTTACGACTTCGCGCGTGACTACGCGCTCAAGTTCCAGGTTGATCGCATCAACGCCGCCGAGTCGATACTGATCATCGATTCGCGCGGCATGCCGGCGCGCAATGTCGGCATGACGCTCTATTCGATCACGCTGGATTTCGTGTTTTGATGCCAGCTACACTCAGGCCGGCCCGTCTGCTGCTGGCGCTCTGGCTCGCGCTTTACAGCGCTGCGGCCGCTGCCCATGGCATCGCGGTGATCGTCAATCCCGACAGCGGTATCGAAAGCATCAGCCGTGAAGAGGTGAGCCATCTGTTTCTTGGTCGCATCAAGCACCTGCAGCCGGGTATGCCGGCCCTGGTCATCGACACCGTGCCGCTGCGCCAGGCTTTCTATCAGGCGCTGGTGCGGCGCGGCATTCCGGAGATCGACGCTTATTGGGCGCGTCTGCGCTTCTCCGGTCGCACCCAGCCGCCGATGCAGATCGAGGACGCGGACGCGGTGATCGAACGCGTCGCACGCGACCGCAACGCCATCGGCTACATCGATGCCGCCCTGGTCGATTCGCGCGTCAGGACGGTGCTGCGCCTTGAAGACTGATCCGCTGACGCGAGCACCGGATGCCGGTGCCGGCACGGCGCCGTCGCGCCGGCTCGGCGCCAGCGTCGTCTGGCGCACCACGCTGCTTATCCTGTTCTTTGCCGGACTGGTCGGCATCCTGGTCGCGCTCGCCAGCACGGTGATGGTGGCGCGCGAAGAGCGCCAGCGCATGAAGCAGAGCCTGGTCGAGCTGATGGAAACGGTGGAGCGCACCGCAAGCGTCGCGGCCTTCGCCCGCGACGAGCAGCTCGCCAACGAGGTCGCGCGTGGCCTGCTGCGCAATGGCGCCGTGTCGCGGGTGGTCATCCGCGAAGGCGAAAACGAACTGGCGGTCGTCGGCGAAGCCTCGGTCGATACCCGGACGGTCGCGTTGCCAGTGCTCACGCTGCCGCTTGCTTCCCCGTTCGATCCGGCGGAGCGGGTCGGCGAGCTGCAGCTGTGGCCGGCCGCCGAACGCATCAAGCACGACGCTGGCGCCTATTCCCGCTACATCGCCATCATTCTGCTGGTGCAGCTGGTCGTCGTCGTGCTGGCCGTCGCCTGGGTGGTGCTCAACGTGGTGACGCGTCCGGTCAAGAAGCTGTCCGACGACCTGCACCTGCTCGAGGTGGGCAGCGGCGAGCAGATCGTGCTGCCGCCCGGTCACCGGAACGACGAGATCGGCCGGCTGACCGAGGACATCAACAGCCTGATCGGCCGCACCGGCGATCTGCTGGCGGCAGAGCGCGACATGCGCGCGCAGCGCGAGGAATCGGAACGCAAGTTCAGGTTGCTGTTCGAAAGCGCGCAGACCGGCATCTTCACACTCGACGGCGAAGGCGTGCTGCACGACTGGAATCCGTGGTTTTCCCGCATGCTGGGCCTGCCAGCGCACGGTGACGCCGAGCGCCGCTATGCACTCGGTACGCTGCTGGGCGACGACACGTCGCGACTCGATGCATTGATGGTGCGCACGCTGAGCGACCAGCGTCCGGCCGCAGCGGATTTCGAAATGCCGCACGACACGGCGGGTTCGCTCTGGCTGCATCTGGTGCTCAACCCGATGCCCGGCAACCTGATGCAGGGCATCGTCAATGACGTGACCGAACAGAAGCGGGCCGAAGCCAGCGCCATCGCCATGGCCGAGCGCGATCCGCTGACCGGACTGCTGAACCGCCGCGGCATCGAACACCGGCTCGGCGATGCGCTGGCCTCGCTGCAGCCTGACTCGGGCCTGGCGCTGATGGTGGTCGATCTCGACGGCTTCAAGCAGGTCAATGACACGATGGGGCATGACGCCGGTGACCGCGTGCTGGTCGCCGCCGCCCGCCATCTGGAGGCGGTGGTACGACGTACCGATCTGGTCGCCCGCATCGGTGGCGACGAATTCGTCGTCGTGCTGTGCGCGCTCGAAAGCGCCGACACCGCCCGCTTCATCGCATCGAAGATCGTCAGCACGCTGGCGCGCCCGGTCGACTGCGGCGACGGCCAGTCGGCCACCATCGGTGCCAGCGTCGGTGTGGCCTATACGGCGACGCCGGCGGATGCAGCCGACAAGCTGATGCGCCGCGCCGACGACGCGATGTACGAAGCCAAGCGCGCCGGCAAATCGCAGTTCCGCTTCGCGACCGGGAGTTGACGGCCCCCTGGGCCGGGCTGCCCCCGCCCCGCCCCCCGAGGGGGGAAAGTCGCCTTGGGGCGGCCCGGCGGCGACTTGACGAACCCTTGGGCCGGGCGATGCCCGCCACGCCAAGTCGGTCCTGCCAGTCGGGCCGCGTCCGCTGGTAGCATCGCGGACATCCCTTCCGAAGGACTGAAAGCCATGGCCGATCCGCTTTACGTTGCCCGCGCGGGCGACCTCTCGCTCGCCCTGCTGCCCAATATGGCGAATCGCCATGGCCTGATCACCGGCGCCACCGGCACCGGCAAGACGGTGACGCTGCAATCGCTGGCCGAGCGCTTCTCCTATATAGGTACACCGGTATTCATGGCCGACGTGAAGGGCGACCTGTCCGGCATGGGGGCGGCCGGGACCGTGAGCCCGAAACTTCAGCAGCGCCTTGACCTGCTCGGCATCACCGATTTCACGCCCTACCCGAGCCCGGTCTGCTTCTGGGACGTGTTCGGCCAGTCCGGCCATCCGATCCGCGCCACCATCAGCGACATGGGCCCGCTGCTGCTGGCCCGCCTGCTCGGCCTGAACGACACCCAGACCGGCGTGCTGACCATCGTGTTCAAGGTGGCCGACGATCACGGCCTGCTGCTGCTCGACATGAAGGACCTGCGGGCGCTGGTGCAGCACGTCGGCGACAACGCGGCGCAGTTCAAGACGCAGTACGGCAATGTGTCGACAGCGTCGATCGGCGCCATCCAGCGCGGCCTTCTGACACTGGAGGAACAAGGCGCCGACCGCTTCTTCGGCGAGCCGATGCTCGACATCGCCGACCTGATGACGCACGACGAGCACGGCCGCGGCACCATCAATGTGCTGGCCGCCGACCAGCTGTACAACTCGCCCAAGCTGTATTCCACCTTCCTGCTCTGGCTGCTGGCCGAACTGTTCGAACAGCTGCCGGAAGTCGGCGACATGGACAAGCCCAAGCTGGTGTTCTTCTTCGACGAGGCGCACCTGCTGTTCAACGACGCACCGCCCGCGCTGCTGGAAAAGGTCGAGCAAGTGGTGCGACTGATCCGCTCCAAGGGCGTCGGCGTGTATTTCGTGACGCAGAACCCGCTCGACGTGCCGGACACCGTGCTCGGCCAGCTTGGCAATCGCGTGCAGCATGCGTTGCGCGCGTTCACGCCGCGCGATCAGAAGGCGGTCAGGACGGCCGCGCAGACCATGCGCGCCAATCCGGAATTCGACGCCGAACAGGCCATCATGGAACTGGGTACCGGCGAGGCGCTGGTGTCCTTCCTGGACGAAAAGGGCCGGCCTTCAGTGGTCGAGCGCGCCTTCGTGCTGCCGCCAGCGTCGCGCCTCGGCCCGCTGACCGAGGCCGAGCGCGCCGCCATCATCCAGCATTCACCGATGCGCGGCCGCTACGAACAGACGCTGGACCGCGAATCCGCCTACGAAAAGCTGACCGCATCGGTGGCCGCCGGCACCTCGGCGACGCCGTCGTCCACCGCGTCGGCACCCACCGCCGGCACGCCCGCCGCAGGCGAAGGCGGCCTGCTCGGTGGTCTGAACGATCTGGTGTTCGGCTCGACCGGACCGCGCGGCGGCCAGCGCGATGGCATTGCGCAGATGGCGGCCAAGACGGTCGCGCGCACCATCGCCAGTTCGGTCGGCCGCGAAATCATGCGCGGCGTACTCGGCTCCATCCTCGGCGGGCGACGAAAATAGCCTCACCGCCTGCCGCCGCGGACGCCCGGCTGGGCATCTGGCTCGCCGTCATCGCGTCGGCCGGTTTTTCGCTGAAGGCCATCCTGGCCAAGCTGGCGTATCCCCATGGCGTGGACCCGGTGACGCTGGTTGCGCTGCGCATGCTGCTGTCGGCGCCGGTGTTCATCGTCGTCGCGTGGCGCGAAGCGGCGCGCGGTGAGCCGCTGACGCCCCGGGACTGGCTGACCGTCGGGGTACTCGGCCTGTTCGGCTACTACGGTGCGAGCATGCTGGATTTCTACGGCCTGCTCTATATATCCGCCGGGCTGGAACGCCTGGTGCTGTTCACCTACCCGACACTGACCCTGCTGATCGGCTGGCTGGCGCAGGGGCGGCGCATCACGCCGCGCGAAATCGTCGCCAGTCTGCTGTGCTATGGCGGCATCGCACTGGCCGTGGTGCACGACATTGAGGTCAGCGGCGAAGCAGCGACCATCGCGCTGGGCTGTGTGCTGGTGTTCGGCTCGGCGCTGAGTTTTGCGATCTATCTGACCGGGGCGGCCGCACCGATCCGCAAGCTCGGCGCGACGCGCTTTTCAGCACTCGCGACGCTGGTGTCCACGGTGGCGGTCGGCCTGCACTTCGCCGCCGTGCGCCCGCTCGACGCGCTGGCCCAGCCGGCACCGGTGTGGTGGCTGGCGTTGGCGATGGCGCTGTTCGCCACCGTGCTGCCGGTATTCCTGCAGTCCGCCGCGATCCGCCGCATGGGTGCCCAGACCGCGGCGCTGGTCGGCAGCACCGGTCCGGTCATCACGGTGTTCCTTGCCTGGTGGCTGCTTGCCGAACCGGTGTCGGGCCTGCAGGTGGCAGGAACCGTGCTGGTGATCGCCGGCGTGTTGTGGGTGGGCAGGCGCTGACCGGAGGCGGCCGCCTTCAGCGGAGCGGCTCCAGCGGGGTGCCCCGCATCTGTTGCCACAGATCGGGCCAGTGCTCGACCCAACAGCAGCGGTGATCGAATTCCGGCATCACCTGCATCCTGCGGGCGGTGCCACCACCCGGACGCTCGAGGAAGGCACGAACCACCCGCTCCGGCAGCACGTCATCGCGATCGCCCACCCAATGCCACTGATGCACAGGCGCCAGGGTCGCCGCAACATCGGCCGCGTTCAGCGATGCAGACAGCGGTGTGACCCGGTGCAGCCGGGTCCAGACCACATGGTCCAGATTTCCGGCGACCGTGACCAGGCGCTCGACGTCATCGCGGCCGGCCGCCACCAGAGCGGCGATCGCGCCACCACCGGAATAGCCGACCAGCACGATGCGCTGCGCGCCGGCTCGCGCCTTGAGCTGATCGACCGCACGCGAGCTGGCGGCCACCACCTTGGCCGAGAAGCGGCCGTCGGTCCAGTCGCGCACCGAACAAGCGGGGGAATGCACGTACTGGCAGGGCCGAGCCAGATAGGCTGCAGCACCGGACGGCTGGGCCAGCGCCAGGCGCAGCGCAAGCGGGTCGCCCGGCGTCGGATCATCCGACGGCAGGCTGGCGGTCACCCAGGCCAGCCCGTCACCTTCGATGTAGATCGTGAGCGTGCCGACAGCACGCTCCGACGGCGCATAGGCGCGCAGCAGGAAAGGGCCGGCGGGCAGATCGAGCGGTTGCCAGCCTCGGCCGGCAGCGAGCAAATCAGCATTCAGCCGCCGCGCGGCCGGGTCGGGCAGTGCCACACAGGCCGCCAGCAGTACGCACAGAAGCAGCGCGAGGGCGGCGCCGCCAGTCAGCTGCAGCGCATGCCGCACAGGCTCAGAACAACCAGTTCAACTTGACCGAGGCTGACTGGATCACGAAGCTGTCGCGCAGCTCGACATCATAGCGACCGGTAACTTCCAGCCCACTGCGGGTCAGGTGGGCCACGCCCAGCCCGCCGCGCAGCAGCCAGGCGCTGGCGTCGATGCCGCGCGTCACGAACAGCGCGCCCGGCGCGCCAGCAAAGGAACTGGTCAGCGCAGCACGTTCGTTGAACACGTCATAGCCCACGCCCAGATTGGCCAACAGGGTGGACTGGTCATTCACCGAATGCGACAGCTTGCTATCCACCGCGAATACCAGAAGTTCCGTGGTGCGGCTGTTTACGTTCAGGTCGAGCAGGCCGGCGCCGCTCTCGGAATAGCTCTGGTCACGTATCCATGTGTAGTCCATGCGCACCGAGGGCGTGATCGCGGTCTTCTCGCTCAGGGAAAGCACACGGCCGATGCCGCCGCCGATATGGGCGGTGTGCGTGTCGTAATCGGCCCGGGCCGTCGTGTTGGTGAGGGCGATCGTGCGACGGCCGTCGTTGCGGTTCAGGCCGACGTCCGCCTGAAGATTGACCTCGGTGCGATCATCGAGACTGTAGCTGCCGTAGGCGATCAGCGTATAGGTGTCGATGTTCGCCCCTTGCGGCGCGATCCGGGTGCCGCCGTCGATGTCGGTACGGGCGTAGGCAAAGGCCGCGCCGATACGGAGCGCCTGCGACAGCGTGCCGTCGACGCCCGCCAGCACACCATAGGTGTCGGCCTTGTAGCCGGCTACGCCGTTGCGACTGTTCTGGTCGGCCCAGGCCCCGAACGGCTTCATCCAGATATTGCGGTCACCGGCGAAGGATTCACCGGAGGAGAGACCGCGGTTGGCCGACATGCGCGCCTGGATCAGCCGGTTCACACCGTTGAGCGTGCCCTGGATGGCGGTCGTGGTACCACCGACCATCAGCGGCAAGGTCTGAGTCGCCGCCTCGGATACCTGGGCATCGCCGCTGACCCCGGAAAACAGCGCTTGCAGGGCCGGCGTGTCGTCGATCACCTGGGCCGCGCCATAGGCGGGTGAATTGGTCATCGCACGAGTCGCGGCCAGCACACCGGCCGCAGCAGGCGGCGGCGCAGCAAAGAAGTTGCCTGCGCCGTCCGAATAGAACTCCAGCGGCAGGTTCAGAACACTGCCGTTGGCAAAAGTGGACACCAGCAGGGTGTAGCGGTTGCCGGCAGTCACCGCGGTGCTCACCTGCGGGCACAGGCCGGAGCTGCCACCACAGGACACCACCTGCGCCGGATCGCCGACCGCCGTGCGGTGATTCGCTTGCGACGTGTCGTCATTGCCCGCCGCGGCGCCGGCTCCTGGCGTGGAGGCGTCGAACACGCCGTCGTAGAGGATCATGACGGTATCGACCGGTGCCGAGGTCTGGCCGAAGGTGTAGGTGCGCGTGAGCGTTGGCACAAAATAAACAGTCGCGTAGTTGAACGCGTTCGCACCGGTGGTCAGTGCCGACGGGTTGTTCAACTGGGCATTGCCCAGAAATCCCGACGACAGTGACATCGAGCCGGTCGTGGCATTGCTGTTGTCGATGGTGAAGAACACCGCCTGGCCGGCGGCCGGCAGCGCTGCGAAGGCCAGTGCGAGCGCACTGGCCAGATAAGTCAACGAACGACGAGCAGAGTGCGTGCGCATGAAACAGGTACTCCGGATGATTTGCGTGCGAGGGTAACGGCACCTTGTAAAAAAAGTTTAATCGCAATCAAAAACGATCTCATCTTGATGCGCCGCTGCATGACTACCCGAGGGAAGCGACGGCGACCGCGGCGGGTCAGGTGGCGATCGATGGCGTGCTGATTCCCACGTCACCCGACGCGGCGCAGAAGGCGGCGGCGCGGTTCCGCTGTTTCATTTAAGTACATCCGCTGCAGGCTGCCGTGCAAAGTTGAGCGTGCGGTCTGCCAGACCCATCGCATGAACGAGCGCCTGAAGCTGAACTGAACGCGTCCGCTCAGGCCGCAAGCGACGGCAGGCTGGCTTCGGTGTCGCCCAGCGTGAAGCAGAAAGTGGCACCGGCGCCGGGTTCGGAACGCGCCCATACGCGGCCGTTGTGGCGACGGATGATGCGCTGGACCAGCGCCAGACCGATGCCGGTACCGTCGAACTCGCCGTCGCGGTGCAGCCGGTTGAACGGCTGGAACAGCTTGTCGGCATGGGCCATGTCGAAGCCGACGCCGTTGTCCCGCACGTAGATCACGGCCTGCTGGCCCTTGCCTTCGCTGCCGACTTCGATCCGCGCATGCGCGGTCGGGGCGGAGAACTTCCAGGCATTGCGCAGCAGATTGTCGAGCACGATGCGCAGCAGACCGACATCACCGGCGACCAGCAGACCGGGCTGTATGCGGATGTCGCACTGGCGCGACGGCTCGGCGTTGCGCAGCGCGTCGGCGATGTCCTGCGCCAGCGCGCTCAGGTCGACCGGCTGGCGCTGCAGCGGCAAGCGCGTGACACGCGCCAGTTCAAGCAGGTCGTCGACCAGGTGTTCCATGCGCAGCGCGGCGCGCAGGATGCGCTGCAGCGAGTCGCGCGCGCTGTCCGACAAGCCGGTCACGGCGGGGCTGTTCAGTTCGGTGTCGAGCACACTGGCGAAGCCGTGGATCGCACGCAGCGGCCCGCGCAGGTCGTGCGACACCGAGTAGCTGAAGCTTTCCAGTTCCTCGAACGCGGCCTTCAGGCTGGCGGTACGGCTGCGCACCCGCTCGTCCAGCTCCTGATTGAGCGCGCGCAGCTCCTCTTCGGCGCGCACCTGGCGGCTGACGTCGCGTGCGCTGCCGCGGTAGCCGGCGATGTGGCCACCGGCATCGCGCCAGGGGCGGGCGGACAGCGCCATGATGCGCACGCTGCCATCCTGTTGCCGCCAGTCGATCACGACGTCGCGGAAGCTGCGCACCTCGCGCGCCAGCTGCGCCGGATCGTCCGGCCGCTGCAGACCGGGCCGGCGCATCGCGAACAGGCCGTCCAGCGTCAGTCCGCGCAGTGGCCAGGCGCCGTCCGAGGTATGCACGATGACGCCATCGATATCGGTTTCCCAGAACCAGTCGGCCGCCGCTTCGGCAAAGTCGCGCAGCCGCGTGCGCTCCGCTTCCAGTTCGCAGATTTTCTTGTCCAGCTTGTCGCGCAGACGTTCGGCATACATCGCGTCCGAGTCTGCCGGGACCGGCCGGATCGCGTTGCGGCTCGCGGCCGATTCCAGTTCGAGGATGAGCTTGTCGATTTCGCACGGCTTCACCAGGAACAGGTCGGCACCCAGCTGGTAGGCCAGTTCCTCGTCGCGCCGGTCGGTGAAGGTGGCGGTGTAGAACACGAATGGAACGCCCGACAGCTGCGGATGGGCGCGCACTGCGCGGCACAGGCCGTAGCCGTCAAGCTCCGGCATCAGGATGTCCGACACGATGAGGTCGGGGGTGCCGGCCAGCGCCAGTTCGAGAGCCTGCCGGCCGTCAGGCGCGGCCTGCACCTCGTGGCCACGCGCTTCCAGTGCCGTGCTCAGCATCAGGCGGGAGTTCTCGTCGTCTTCGGCAATCAGGATGTGCATCAGCGGGCCTGCAACAAAACGTCTTCGATCTGCGCCATCACGCGCAGCGGGTCGACCGGCTTTTCGATGTAACCGTTGCAGCCGGCCGCCAGCACACGCTCTCGGTCGCCCGCCATGGCGAAGGAGGTGATGGCGATCATCGGAATCGGTGCCCCGGTCTCGCCGGCCCGGATGCGGCGCGCCACTTCGAGGCCGTCGATGTCAGGCAGCAGGATGTCGAGCAGGATGAAGTCAGGGCGTTCGCGCAGCGCCTCGGCCACGCCGTCGAGCCCGGTGATCGCGCAGCGCGTGGCATAGCCGCCGGCATGCAGGATGAAAGTGATCAGTTCGAGATTGTCTTCATTGTCCTCGACCACCAGCGCCGTCGTCATGGCTTGACCCCGTTGCTGGCACGTCCCGAGCCCTCGCGCGGCACGTGCAGTGTGAAGCGGCTGCCGAGCCCCGGCGTGCTGCTGACCTCGACCGAACCGGCCAACAGTTCGGTCGCGATCTTGCGCGTCAGGTAGAGGCCGAGACCGGTGCCGGGGGTTTTCACGCGCAGCTTGGAATCGATCCGTTCGAAAGGCTGGAACAAGCGGCTCAGTCCGGCTTCGTCCACGCCAATGCCTGTGTCTTCAACGCTGATGTCGAGCCAGTTTCCGCGCACACAAGCCTCCACGGTGATGTGTCCTGCCACGGTGTACTTTACCGCGTTGCTCATGAAATTCAGAAGGCATTGCAGCAGCCTGCGACGGTCTGCCTGCACCAGGATGCCGGGCGGCACCGACACCCGGATTTCCAGCTTCTTCTCGCGCGCAGCCGGCTGCACGGTGTGCACGGCTTCATCGACCAGCGCCGTCACCTCGATGCGTTCCTCGAATACGTCGATGAAGCCGGCTTCGATCTTCGATATGTCGATCACGTCGGTGATCAGCGCGAGCAGGTGCTTTGCGGAGCCATAAACACGCTGCAGCTGATCCTGCTGACGCGCCGTCAGTTCGCCCGCCATGCCGGCCAGCACGACACCGGTGAAGCCGATGATGGAATTGAGCGGTGTGCGAAGCTCATGCGACATCGAGGCGATGAACATCGACTTGAGCCGGTCGAGGTCCTTCAGCTGTTCGTTCGCCTGCGCCAGTTCGGCGGTACGTTCGGTGACGCGCTGTTCCAGTGTTTCGTTGGCCACGCGCAGCGCAACCTCGTTGCGCTTGATGTCGCTGATATCGCGCAGCACGCTGGAAATGTATTGCACCTTGCCATTGCCATCGAGATGCGCCAGCCGTACCACCGACATCGGCACCAGCGTGCCGTTGCCTGCACGCAACGTTGTTTCGCCGATCCAGATGCCGTCGCGCAGCACGGTCGGCAGTTGCACGTCAACGTAATGGCGGTAGCTGTCGGCCGGGTAGAAGTCGCGTGACTGCAGCCGTTCCGGCAACCCGTCCAGAGGCAGTCCGTGCAGGCGGCGCGCCGCCAGATTGAGGTAGGACACGTTGAGGTCGGTGTCGACGGTGGACACGTAGTCGGGCGTCGCATCGAGGATGGCCGACAGGCGCGCCTGTTCCTCCTGGGCGAGTCGCCTTTCGCGCGCCACCAGGAAGCGCCCCAGCTGGGAGGCCAGTTCAGCAGCAAAGCGGGCTTCGTCATGCGCCCACTCGCGTATCCGGCCACGCTGTTCGAGACAGACCACGCCGGCCAGCCGGCCATCGAGAAAGGCCGGCGCATCGAGCATGGCGGCGAGGCCTTCCCGGTCGAGATAGGTGTCGGCGAGCTGTGCGGTGGCAGGGTGTGCACGGGCGTCGCCGGCCGTGATGGTGCGGCCGCTGCGCAGCGCGGAGAAGTATTCGGGGAACGCCGCGGCATCGAGCACCTTGCCCTGCGTGTGGCCGCGCGCGACGGCCAGCTGGTCGAGGTCGAACAGATCGAGGCAGACCAGTTGCCGCGTGTCGTCGTCGAGTCGCCACACGCTGGCGCGGCTGACCGACAGCGCGGCGGCAGCGACTTCAGTCAGCGTGACCAGTGCATCATCGTCACCGGCCGACAGCGCGGCGTCGGTGCTCAGGCGCATGATTGCCGCCAGCTGCCTGTCCTGCCGCTCGAGCCGGCCGCGTTGTTCGCGCCGCGCGCGCAGATCGTCGGTCACGTCGATGAAGGTGGCCTGGATGGCTGGCTCGCCCCGCCACATGACCTGCCGGATGTAGGCGTCCAGCGTGCGTCGCTCACCGTCGGCGCGCGTCACGCCGGCCTGCATCGGCAGGATGCGGCCGGACGACAGCTGGCGCCGGTTGCTGTCGCTGTCGACCACCGGCAGATCGTCGGCGGCAATCATGTCGGCCAGCGTACTTTGCGCCATCAGATCGGCTACCGACTGGAATCCCAGCAGCTCAGCCGCGCGCCGGTTCGCGAACAGCGGCTGGAAGCGCCGGTGGATCAGGATGCCCTGGATGGAGCCGTCGAACAGGTCGAGCAGTTGCGCCTCGCGCGTGCGTGCCCGGCGCGAGGCGTTCGCGCGCTCGCTCAGCGTGATCGACAGGGCATAGGACGCGATCGACAGCGTGATGATGAAGGTCTGCAACAGCAGCAGCGAGCGCAACGGCGTGTCGTTGCCGAACGGCCCGATGCCCTGGTTCGTGCCCCAGAAGGCGAGACCTTGCATGAACACCAGCAGCAGGCTCATCCAGCGCACCCTGAGGCGGAGGGCCGACAGCACCAGCACGGCCGGCAGCAGGAACATGAACGGCTCCGGGCCATCCAGCACGCGCAGGAAGATTGCCGCCGTGGTCAGCAGGGTCAGCGCGAACCAGGGCAGCACCTTCGGCAGATCGGCCGCTGCACGCCGCCAGTCCTGCCTGTCCAGCCAGCCGGCCACCAGCTGCACCGTCAGCACCGTACCGGCGAAGCTGGCGGCCGCGTGCAGCGTCCAGTCCGACACGTATAGCGGCGCACCCGGATGCCAGGCGAGCCGGGCGCCGTGGATGACCGACAGCAGCAGCGCGACCGCGAGGAACCACATGTAGTGGTCGGCGCGCATGCGCGGGAAGGGCTGCACCGGACAACGTCGCAGCACCTGGGTCCCGGCGCCGGTCAGCAGGCCGATAAGGCCGGCCGAGCCAAGCGCCGACAGCGGTGTCTGGCCTGCGTACAGCGCCAGCGCGAGGTCGGTCAGCATGATCGCGGGCAGGTGACGCAGGCCGAACAGCAGCACGATGGCGAACGCGGCGCCGAGCTCCAGCTGGATGACCGGCGGCTGGCCGTCCGACAGGCCGAGCAGCGGATTGACCAGCACGGCTGCGGCGTAGGCAGGCACGACGGCGACCAGCGGAAGTATCTTCACGGAATGGAGCACGTTCACGTGTCGGCGATAAACTGATCTGCATGTTAACGTCCTTCCGCCCCGGGATAGTGTGCGGAACGAACGCCCGGGCGATGCGTCCACCTGCGCGATGAGGGCTGACACCTGCACCGGGATGTGTGCGGATGCTCACCCCGACGTTTTTCCACGCCCTGCTCACCCCACCTGATGACCTTGCGATGCGATCAATGATGCGGACGGCCGCCCTGTGCGGAGGACTCCTTCTGGCGCCTGCGGTACCGGCGGCCGCCTGCGTGGCCCCCGGCAGCTGGATGGAACCGGGGCAGGGCGAGACGGAAAGTGCCGCGCTGATGCGGCGCATGAGCCGGCAATCCATCGTGCTGCTGGGCGAAACGCACGACAGCGCCGCTCACCACGACTGGCAGCTCGACACGCTGCGCGCGCTGCATGCGCTGCGTCCGCGCATGGTGATCGGGCTAGAAATGCTGCCGCGCGGCGCCCAGCCGGTGCTTGATGCCTGGGTGCGCGGCGAACTGAGCGAGGCGGCGCTGTTCGAGCGCACCGACTGGAAGCGTGTCTGGGGCATGCCGCCCGAGCTGTATGCCGGCATCTTCCGTTTCGCGCGCGACAAGGCGGTGCCGCTGCGCGCCCTCAATATCGACCGCAAGGTGGTGCGCGAGGTGTCGCGCCTGGGTCTGGCCGGCGTACCGACGGCGAGCCGCGAAGGCGTCGGCACGCCGGCCGGCGCCCAGCCGCCCTATCGCGACTGGCTCAGACAGATCTGGAGCGACCACATGCCGGCCGGCAAGGCGATGCCGGACGACGCCTTCACCCGCTTTCTCGATGGCCAGCTGCTGTGGGACCGCGCCATGGCCGAGGCACTGGCCGACGCGGTACGCGAACAGCCGGACGCGCTCGTCGTCGGCCTGGTGGGCAGCGGCCACGTCATTCACGGCTACGGCGTGGAACACCAGTTGCACGACCTCGGCGTGCCCGATGTCGGCAGTCTGCTGCCGTGGGACGCCGACGGAGACTGCGCCGATCTGGTCGCCGGGGTGGCTGATGCGGTATTCGGCATCGTGGCGCCGGCGCGGAGCGCGCAGCCTTGATGCGGCTGCCCGGCTGGCGTGCGCTTGCCGGGCGGCTGGCCGTGGTGTTGTGCGCGGCACAGCCCGGTCTGCCGGCGCTCGCTGCGCCGCAGCTCGACCTCACCGTGAAGCTGGAACCGGCGCAGGGCAGCCTGAGCGCACAGGCGCTGATTGCGCTGCCGGCGCACGAAGCGATCGACCTGCGTATCGATGCCCGCCACCGCATCACGTCGATGCAGCTCGATGGCGGTGCGCTGCGCGCCTCGACCGAAGGCGGCCTGCAGCGCATCCGCATCGCAGCGGCAAAGCAGCCTCGCCGGCTGGAACTGCGCTGGGCCATCCGGGCCGATGCGCCGGATGCCGCCGCCTCGCACCGCGACACGCTGACCGCCTTTGCGCCGCAGATCGGCGAAGCCGGCAGCTTCCTGCCGGCTGGCGGTGCCTGGTATCCGCTGCCCTTCGACGGCGCCGGCCCGCTGCTGCACCGTTACCGCCTGACCGTCGACCTGCCGGCCGCACAGCGCGCACTGGCGCCCGGCGACCGCCAGCTCGACACGGTGCGCGACGGCCGGCGCACGGTGCGTTTCGACATGGCACAGGACAGCGAAGGGGCCGACCTGATGGCCGGACCGTGGGTCGAAGCCGAGCGCAGCGTGCGCTCGATCGATGGCCGCACGCTGACGCTGGCCACATTGTTTCACCCGGACATCGCCGATCAGGCCGAGGGCTACCTGGACGCCGCCGCAAGCCACCTGGCGCGCATCGAACAGACCCTGGGCGCCTACCCGTACAGCCGCTTCAGCATTGCGTCGTCACCCACGCCGACCGGATTCGGCATGGCCGGCCTGACCTATCTGGGGGTCGACGTGCTGCGTCTGCCCTTCATCCGCCACACCTCGCTGCCACACGAAATCCTGCACAACTGGTGGGGTAACGGCGTCTATCTGGCACTGACGGGCGGCAACTGGTCGGAAGGGCTGACCACGTTCATGGCCGACTACGCGCTGCGCGAGGCCAGTCAGGGCGAGGACGGCGCGCGCGCCATGCGGCTCGACTGGCTGCGCGGCCTGTCGGCGCTGTCGCCGGCGGCGCAGGGTAGGCTGGCCGACTTCGGCGGACGCACGCATGACGCGTCGCAAGCCATCGGATATCACAAGGCAGCACTGGTGTTCCTGATGCTGCGCGACACGCTGGGCGCAACGGCTTTCGACAGCGCATTGCGCGACTTCTGGCAGACACATCGCCATCGCCGCGCCGGCTGGCCGGACCTGCGCGCGGCGTTCGAACACGCCTCGGGCCGCGACCTCGGACGCCACTTCGCACTGTGGGTGAACGGCAGCGGACTGGCTGCCCCGACGATCGCCGGGGCCGTGGCCGGGCCTGACGGTCTGACCGTCACGCTGCAGCAGCCGGCACCGCACTACCCACTGGCGGTGCCGCTGCATGTGCGGATTTCAGGGGAAACGCGGGTCGAACAGGTGGCGCTGCAGGGTGCGCAGGCACGGGTCAGCCTGCCGCTCACGGCGGGCTGCGCCGAGCTGGCGCTCGACCCGGATTTCCGTCTGGCGCGCCGTCTGGCACCGGGCGAAGCACCGCCGGTGCTGCGCGAAGCCACGCTGGACGACACGCTCGGCCTGACCGTGCTGGGCGACGAGCGCCTCGCGACGGCGGCCCGCACGCTGACTGCACAGTGGCTGGATCGCGCGCCGGGCGCCATCGACGCCGCGCAACCACCCGGCCGCGCGTCGCGCATGGTCATCGGCAGTTTCGCGGCCATCGACGGCTGGCTGGCACGGCACCGTCTGCCGGCGCGCGACCGTGACGGCGAGGTCGTCGCCTGGGCGATGCGCGCACCGGCCGGCGGCACGCTGGCGCTGGTCGCCGCACGCGATGCCGACGCGCTGACCAGGGCGACGCGCGCCCTGCCGCACTATGGGCAGCAGGGCTGGGTCACGCTGGCCGGCGGCCGCGCCGCCGCGCGCGGACAGTGGCCAGCGGCGACGGCCTGGACGAAGGTCTGCGTGCGCTGAGCGTGTCTATATATGCGGGGCGTGTTCCGGGTGGCGGATCAGCCACGCGGCGTAACGGCGCTCGTACTCCAGCTTGTCTTCCTGATAGACGGTCCACACGCAGCGTTCGCAGGCGGATTCGCAGCATTCGGAATCCATCGGCATGCTGGGTGGCACCGGAGCCGGGTCGGTCGGGATGGAAGGGCGGGCGATGGTCAGGTCGGTCATGATCGGATCAGTGTTCGGATATGGTTGGCGGCGCGGTCGTAGCAGGTATCAAGTCGAGTCAGTTCGGCATCGAGGTCGAGCGCCGGATCGGCACGCTTCAAGCGTCGTTCCAGCGTGCCTGCTCCGTCGGACAGCTCCAGTGCGCCAACGTTTCCCGCGCAGCCCTTCACGCCGTGAATCGCCTTGAGCAGCGCATCCGGGTCGTCATTCTGTCCTGCCCGGCGTGCAGCAGCGAGACCGGCCGGCGCGTCGTCGAGCCAGGTGCGCAGGATGTCGTCCAGCGCATCGCCGAGCAGCGCACGCAGGTCGTCAAGCCGTGCCGCGTCGATGACCTGGCTCGCAGCAATGTCAGCTTCGGGAGGCATGCATTTTTCCGACGTTTGGGTGCTTCGTTATCGGCCGCGGGCGCGCCGGCTGAATGCCGCTCAGCTTTCCCAGATCACCGGCTGGCCGGCACGCAGCGACCGTTCCAGCTGTTCGATCAGCGGTACGGCGCGCTGTGCCAGCGACACCGGCACCGGTGCACGGGCCGGATCGATGTCGTCCGGCTCTGGCTGGCCACGCTGTGCCGCGCGGCTGCTTTCGGCCGCCTCGCGCAGCCGCGCGATGGCGTCGGGCAGCTGTTCGAGTGTGATAATTCCGCGCGGCTCGAAAGCCTTGCCCATCAACGACAGCAGGTCCTTCGCGACATCGCCGAACATGATGGTGTCCGCAGTGGCCCGGGATTTGAAGGTGATGATCATGATGGCTCCGCCGTCGGATGAGGAAAATCCAATTGTCGCATCGTGCGGGAGACAGCATGCGCATCGGCATTGATCTGGGTGGAACAAAGACCGAATTGATTGCGCTCGACGACGACGGCAGGGAGTGCCTGCGCCGGCGCGAATCGACACCAGCCGGCCAGTATGCGGCCACGGTCGCCCTGATCGCCCGGCTGGTGCATGACGCCGAACACCGGACCGGCGTGCCCGCCACGGTGGGCATCGGCACCCCGGGTTCTCGGTCGCCGCTGACCGGGCGCATGCGCAACGCCAATTCCACCTGCCTGAACGGCCAGCCCCTGCAGCAGGACGTCGAAGCTGCACTCGGACGCGAGGTGCGCATGGCCAATGACGCCAATTGCTTCGCGCTGTCCGAAGCGGTGGACGGCGCGGGGCGGGCGGCACCGGTGGTGTTCGGCGTCATCCTGGGCACCGGTGTCGGCGGCGGCATCGTCGTCGATGGCCGGGTGCTGGAAGGCGCCAATGGCGTGGCCGGAGAGTGGGGGCACAATCCGATGCCCGCGGGGCCGGATACCGCGGGCAGCGCGCCGCCGCCGTGCTACTGCGGTCGCGCCGGCTGCATCGAAACCTGGCTGTCCGGCCCGGCGCTGGCGGCCGATCACCGCCGGGTGACCGGCGAGCCGCTGGCGCCGGAGCAGATCGTCGCGCGCGCCGCAGCCGGTGATGCCGCCTGCGCCGCCACGCTGGCGCGCTACGAAATCCGGCTGGCGCGCGCGCTGGCGGGCGTCATCAACCTGCTCGACCCGCAGGTCATCGTGCTCGGCGGAGGACTGTCCGCCTTGCCCGGGCTGTACGAACGGGTGCCGCAACACTGGCCCCCCCACGTCTTTTCCGACCTGATCACGACCCGGCTTTGCCCGCCGGTGCATGGTGGTTCATCCGGCGTGCGCGGTGCCGCCTGGCTCTGGTAGTCGATGTGGATTTTTGTCTGCGGTGCGGTAAGGTTCTGCGTACTGCAGGGTCTACTGCGGTGCAAACCACATGACCGGTTTGATTTTTTCACCCTCAGGAGATCACACATGAACAAGTCCGCCGCCCTTTCTGCCGCACTCGCTTCCGTATTCGCCCTCGGTGTCGTGTCGACGCCCGTGTTCGCTGCCGAAGAAGGCAAGGAGAAATGCTTCGGCGTTGCCAAGAAGGGCGCGAATGACTGCGCTTCGGCAAATGGCTCGCACAGCTGCGCCGGTCAGGCCAAGGCCGACAATGATCCGAACGAATGGAAGTATGTCGCGTCGGGCACCTGCGAAAAGATGGGCGGCAAGACCGCAGCGCCAAAGAAGGGCTGATGCCCCGGGGATGCGGCCGGACGGCTGCATCCCTGTCCCGAGATTCCCATGATCCTGCATCCTGTATCGCCGACCGGCATCGGTCTGCGCCAGCCGCACTACGCCCGCGTACTGGAAGAACGACCGCGCATCGGCTTTGTCGAGGTGCACAGCGAAAACTTCTTTCATGACGGTGGCGCCGCATTGCGCACGCTGGAACGCGCCCGCGAATGCTATCCGGTCAGCCTGCACGGCGTCGGGCTGGCGCTGGCGTCGGTCGATGCGCGCAGCCAGGCGCATGTCGAACGGCTGGCAAAGCTGGTCGAGCGCATCGAACCTGCGTTCGTGTCCGAGCACCTGTGCTGGGGCGCGGTTGATGGCATCCACTTCAACGATCTGCTGCCCTTTCCCTACACCGGCGAGGCACTGGCGCTGGTCGCGGCGCGCGTGAATGCGTTGCAGGACCGCCTGCGCCGCCCGGTCCTGATCGAAAACCTGTCGGCCTACGTGCAGTTTCGCGACGCGCAGATGACCGAAGCACAGTTTCTGGCCGATCTGGTCTGCCTGACCGGTTGCGGACTGTTGCTGGACCTGAACAACCTGTACGTGAATGCGCGCAACTTCGGCAGCGACCCGATGGACGCGCTCGAACAGCTGCCGATGCACGCGGTGCGGGAAATCCATCTGGCCGGTCACGCGGTGACCGAGTACGGCCTGATCGATACCCACGGCAGCGCGGTGTGCGACGACGTGTGGGCGCTGCTCACCGCCGTGCGCCGGCGTGGTGTCGGCGCACCGGCGCTGATCGAGTGGGATACCGATCTGCCGGAACTCGACATCCTGCTGGCCGAGGCGGCCCGTGCCGATCGCATCGGAGCCGACGCCGGCACGTCGGATGGAGACCGCCATGTCTGCGCTGCTTGACGCCCAGCGCCGCTTCGCGGGCGCCTTGCGCAGCGCGCAGGGCGAACCGGCCATGCTGCCGCTGCTCACCGGCGACGCCGAACGCAACCGCGGCCTGCTCGGTGTCTATCGCGGCAATGCGGTAGCGAACGCCAATGCCGCACTGACGCTGGCCTACCCGGTGTGCCGGCAGATCACCGGCGACGACTACTTCGACGCGCTGGTGCGCCGCTACTGGGCGCTGACGCCATCGACCGACGGCGACCTCAATCGTTACGGCGACCACTTCGCCGACTTTCTCGACGGCTTCGAGCCGGTGCGCGCGCTGCCCTACCTGCCCGACGTAGCCCGCCTCGAATGGTTGGTGCATGTCGCGACGACGGCGGCCGATACCGCGCCGCTTGGCGGCGAGGCCTTTGCCGGCCTCGACCCCGATGCGCTGGCCACGGCGCGCCTGCACATGACGCCCGGCTTCGCGCTGCTCGGCAGTGCATGGCCGATTGCCGACATCTGGCTGCAGCATCAGCCGGACGCCGCCGCCGGGTCGGGCGACGCCTTCGACATCGATCTTGAACAGGCCCAGTACGCCGTCGTGTGGCGTGACGGGCTGCGCGTGCGGGTGGCGTCGCTGTCCGTCGGCGCCCACGCATTCTGGGCCGCCATCGCGCTGGTGGGTGCCAGCTTCGGCGACGCCTGGGCCGGCGCCACCACGCACGAACAGGATTTCAACCTCGCAGCCGCCATCGAACAGGCCATTGCATGCGGCTGGCTGCACCACATCGAAACCAGGGGAAACGAACAATGAACGCTGTAACCCGCGCATACGACCTCGGCGCGCCGCTCGCGCGCCTCGCCGATCAGGTGCAGCCGCTGCTGCTGCTGGCCCTGCGCCTGTATATCGCCTGGGTGTTCATGAAAGCCGGTCTGACCAAGATCGAGGACTGGGACACCACGCTTTTCCTGTTCACCGAAGAGTACAAGGTGCCGCTGCTGCCGCCCGCCATCGCAGCCTTCATGGGTACCGTCGGCGAAATCGTGCTGCCGCCGCTGCTCGCCATCGGTCTGGCCGGACGCTTTGCCGCGCTGGGCCTGTTCATCGTGAATGTGATGGCCGTCGTGTCCTACCCTGCGCTGTGGGAATTCGAGTGCCCGGCGGCCGTCGAGGCGCACCTGTGGTGGGGCGTCGGGTTGCTGGCGCTGGTCGCATTCGGGCCCGGCGCGCTGTCTGTCGATCGGCTGCTGGGCCGCCGCCGCGACTGATTCGACGCGGATGCCGGGCGGGCCGGTGCGCGTCTGCGCTGAAACATGGTGCAACACAGCAAAAGCGCTGCCCGGGAACGCCCGGCCGTTTGTGTTGCCCAACCGGTATTCGTTATCGGGCTCTCGTTTTGACATCTTCCTTCCGCTGCATCCTGTTGTGCGTGGCCTGTCTTGCCAGTGGCGTCGCCTCGGCCGATACCACCGCACCGTCACACCGCATCGGCCTGCAGATCGGACCTTATGTCCACCACTGGGACCGCGATCCGGACCACAACACCACCCCGGCCCTGTTCGGTCTCGAGTACCAGTCGCCGACGCGCTGGAATGCCGGTGCAGCCTGGTTCCGCAACTCCTATGAGCAGGCCAGCCAGTATTACTACGCGGGCCGCAGCTGGCCGATCGACGCGGTCAGCCCGAACCTGTACGTGAAGGTGACCGCTGGCGCGCTGCTCGGCTATACCGGCGAGTACGAAGACAAGATTCCATTCAACCGCAAGGGCGTGGCGTTTGCGGTCATTCCGGCGCTGGGCTACCAGTACGACCGCTACAACGCCCAGGTCGCGCTGCTCGGCACGGCCGGTTTCATGGTGACCTTCGGCATCGATCTGGGGCGCTGGTGAGTCCTTGGCGCACAACGACAGACCGAAGATTCTATCGGCCGCAGTCCATCACACCGGCAATGTCGGCTCACTGTTGCCGCGTTGCAGGATGACGCCGCAGCCGCGGGTTTCATACAGGTCGAGCCGGTCGAGTGACGGGATCAGCGGTGTCGCCAGCGTCATGATGCGGCGCGCCAGGCTCGCGCTGTCGGCGTCGCTGCCCGCCACCTCCATCAATTCATGCAGCGGCGCGTGGTCCAGCCGGTCGAACAGCGGCGCGAACTGCGCCTTCACGTCGCCGAAATCGACCGTCCAGCCCATGACCGGATCGAGCGGCGCAGCCAAGTGCAGGCGCAGCGTGAAGGTGTGGCCGTGAATGCGCCGGCGCGGGTCGCCGTCGGGTGCGCGCTTCAGCCGCACCGCACTGTCGAGCGTGAATTCCTTCCACACACGGTGCTGCCGGCCGTCGAATTGCGCGCCGCAACTGGCGGTTTCGTACACGGTGACCCAGCTCAGGCCGGGCAGCCCGGGCTTCAACTGCTGCCAGATCCAGCCCGCGATGTTTTCGCTGGTCGGATTGTCGAGCCCGGCGATGTCGTTCAGGCAGGCCAGATGCAGTTGCTCGTGCAGCGGCGCCCACAGGGCATCGATCCGTTCCGGGTCGACCGCTGCATCGGGCGCCGCCTTCGCGTGCAGCAGCACTTCGAAGCCGTGGCCGTGCATGCGGCCGCACTTGTGGCCGGGTGCCACGCGCGGCAGCTGGTGCGCCGACTGGAACACGTAGCGGCGCCACACGTGGGCGTCGCCGTGCCCGTCCAGCTGCACGCCGGCGTGGCGGGTGCTGCGCACATCGACCGCTTGCACGCCGGGCAGGTTGAGTTGCCCGTGCAGCCAGCGCGCGAGATTTTCGTCGCCGGGCCGGGTGACGGTGTCGTTCAGCAGCCGGTAGTCGAGCGGCGCGAGCACCGTGCGCAGGCGAGCCGCCAGCGCATCGACCTCGCCGCCGGCCACACCGCCCCAGCCCTCGGGCAGCGCGGCGCGCACGCTGCCGGTGAAGCTGTGGCCGTGCAGCGCGTGCGCGCGGTGGGTGGTCGGCAGGTGTTCGAGGTGGCGCGCGGCTTCGAAGTCCGCAGCGGCAACATGGAGCAGCATGTCTTTCATGATCGGGGTCGGGTCACACGGTTGCGGCAGCGCCGCAGTGTGCCTGAGTGCGCAGTACTATCAGTATCGATCGAATTGCAGAAGGAGCACACCTCATGTCCATCAGTCTGCTGGGCGCGGTGAAGGCCGTGCCCTGGGGCGAAGTCATTGCGGCGGCCCCGAGCGTGGTGCAAGGCGCCAATGCGTTGTGGGATCGCGTCGCGAAAAAGCGGCCGAAGGGCGAGCCGGCGGACGCACCGGCGACTGCACCGGCCGGCGCGCCGGCCGAGGTGCGGCTGGCCGCCGTCGAACGCGTGGTGACCGAACTGCAGAAGGAGGCGCTCGCCTCGTCGCAGCTGATCCGCTCGCTGGCGGAACAGAATGTGCAGCTGGTACGCGAGATCGAAGTGCTGCGCCTGCGCTCGCGCGTCATGCTCGTCGCTGCAGTGGTATTCAGCGTGGCGCTGGCGGCCAGCCTGTATTTCGCGCTGGCGGCTCGCTGAATCCGGCGCGGCCGGTCGGGACTTGCCACCCGTCACCGGACTGCATGATGACGCCCCCCGACATCCTGACGCCGCGCCTGCGGCTGCGCGCCATGGATGCCGATTTCCTCGCTGCGTCCGCCGACGGGTGCGACATCGACGAACTGTCCGCGCTGATCAGTCTGAAGGTGGCCCCCGCGTGGCTGCCTGAATCCGATCTGGCCGCCCTGCGTCTGCATGACATCACGACCGACCCGGCCAGCCTTCCCTGGTCGGTACGCGCGCTGGCACGGCGCGACAGCGGCGAAATGATCGGCCACGCCGGCTTTCATTCCCGCCCGGCGCCCGACTACCTGGCGCCGTACGCCGCCGATGCGGTCGAAGTCGGCTACACGATCTACCCGCGCCACCGCCGGCAGGGGCTGGCGCGCGAGACGCTGGTCGCGCTGATCCGCTGGGCGCACGTCGAACAGGGGGTGCCGCGCTTCGTCGCGTCGGTCAGCCCCGACAATATCGCCTCGTGCGCGCTGCTCGCCAGCGCGGGTTTCCGGCGCATCGCATCGTTCATCGACGAGATCGACGGTCTCGAGTACGTGCTGCTGCTTGACGCGCCGGACGTGCCGCGCCTGCTCGGAACGTGAACAAGCCGGCCCGCCGGGGGCCGGTGCGGGGCCGTTTGTGCGCCTACAGCTTGAAGCGCCCCACCAGTTCGCCAAGATGATCGGATGCACGCCCGATCTGCGACAGCGTGGCCGAAGTGCGCTGTATCGCCTGGTCGGTGTTCTGCACCACTTCGGAAGCCTGCTCCGCCGACTGCGCCAGCGCCGTGGTGGCAGCCGACTGTTCCTGCGTCGCTTCGGCGATTTCGCGCACCCGTTCAGCGGCGCGCTGCATGCCGGCCTCGATGCCGCCGATCTCCTCGGCCACGCGGGCAGCGCGTTCGACGCCCGATTCGACCGCTTCGCGCGTGCTGTTCATGCTCTGCACCGCGCGGTCGGTTTCGCCGTGCATGGCGGCAATCATGTCGCGGATTTCGGTGGTCGCGTTGCTGGTGCGCTCGGCCAGCTTGCGCACCTCGTCGGCCACCACCGCGAAGCCGCGGCCCTGTTCGCCGGCGCGGGCGGCTTCGATGGCGGCATTGAGCGCCAGCAGATTGGTCTGGTCGGCGATTTCGCGGATCACCTGCACGATGCCGTTGATCTGCACTGACCGCTCGGCCAGACCGGTCAGCGAGCCGGCCAGCGTTTCCATGCTGCCGGCGATGTCGCGCATGTGCGTCTGCATGCCGCGTACCGCCTCGCCGCTGCGTTGTGACGCGGTGTGCGTGTCGAGCATGACGCCATTGGCTTCAGTCGCGTGGCTGGCGATGTGGCCGATCGACACGGTGATTTCCTCTATCGTTGCCGCGTTGTCGCCGGTGGTGCCGGCCAGCGAGCGCGAGCTGTCGGCGATGTGACGGGTGGCGTCCGATGCGTCGCGGATGCCGCTGACCAGTGTGTGGCTCTGGTCGCGCACCTCGATGAACATGCGCTGCAGGCTGCCGAGGAAGGCATTGACCGAGGTGGCGACGCGGCCCAGCTCGTCACGACTGCCGGTTTCCGGCAGGCGGCGCGTCAGGTCGCCTTCGCCGCCGGCCAGCGCCTGCATCGCGTTGGCCAGGGTTTCCAGCGGCCGGGTCATCGCGCCGAGCAACACGAACAGCACGCCGGCGGTCAGCAGCACGCTGCCGACACCCATCGCGATGGCGGTGTTGCGCAGCGAATCCGCCGAGGCGGTGATCACGCCTTCCGGCACCGACACCACGCTGCCCCACCAGGCGTCGCTGTCGCTCAGCGACACGCGCTGCAGGAAGTGAAGCACGCCGGCGGCGTCACGCCACTGCAGGCTGCGACCTTCGCGCAGCGCAGCCAGCGCATCGGCCGGCAGATCGGCGGCCGGCTTGCCGATGCGGGCGGTGTCGGCATGCGCGACCACGAGCCCGGACGGTGCGTACAGCGCAACCGTGCCGATGTCGAAAGGCTTGATGCGGCCAAGATCGTCGGCCAGCTGGTCGAGTGCCATGTCGACGCCCGCAATGCCGGCAAAGCGGCCATTGACAGCCAGCGGCTTGACCAGCGAGGTGATGAGCATCTTCCTGCCGCCGACGACATACTCGTACGGTTCGGCGAGATAGGCGCGGCCGGTCTGCTTCGGCTGCTGGTAATAATCGCCGGCGCCCGGCTTGTCGTAATCGATCAGCGCCTCGACCGACAGTTTGTCTCCGCTGCGGCTCCAGTAGGGCACGAAGCGGCCACTGGCGTCATGACCGACGGCACCGGCAAAGTCGGCGTCGCGCGCATCGAAGGCATTGGCTTCCCAGCCGGTATAGACGCCCAGCAGCGCGGGCCTGCCTTCCAGCGTGCGACGCAGCACACGGCTGATGGCGTCGCGATCCGGCGTGCCCTTTGCGTGCAGGCCTTCGAGCGACAGTGCCAGCGTGGACGACACCGCCATCGCTTCGTCCAGATTGGCGCCGACGTCATGCGCGACCGAGGCGGCCACGCTGTCGGCGCGCGCCAGCCCCTGCTCCAGCACGGCCTGATGGCTGCGCCAGGCAAGTACCCCAAGCGTGACCGAGAAGCAGAGCAGGACGGTGATGACGGTGGATGCCAGCAGCTTGGTGCGCAGATTAAGAGCGTGCAGATCCATGATTGATCTCGGTTCGGGTGACAAGGCGTTGACGACGATCAAGAAAGTTTCTTTAGGGGAACAATTTGTGAACGCAGTGCATTAATCCCGCCCGATGAGAGAAGGCACGCGAGCCCGGCTGTTTGTTGCCTCGCACCGTCCGCGCGGCACGCGCCGCGTTTGCTCCGCACGTAAAAAAGCCGGCCCGTGAGGGCCGGCTTCCTTTACCGGGCGGTCATCAAACCACCGTCCTCATGCAACCGATCAGGCCGCCGCGCGGTATTGGTCACGCAGCGCACGGATCTGGTCATGGTTGCGCTGCGCGCCGATCAGCTGGCGCTGCACCAGATTGCGCAGTTCGGGCGGCAGCGGCGCTTCGAGCGCCTTGCGGTAGCGGGCCAGCGCGCGGTCCTCGCCGCGTTCGGCTTCTTCCAGCATCGCCACATCGTCCTTGCCAGGCAGCGCGCCGCGCACGCTCACCCAGCCGCGATGCAGTGCGCCGACCACGGTGCCCGAGGTATCCGCATCGCCGCCGGCGCGCACCACCTCGGTCTGCAGTTCCTGTGCCGCGGTCAGGCATTCCTGCGCCCGCTGCCTGAACATCGCCTGCAGCTTCACCGAGTCCGCCTGATCGGCGCAGGTGTTGAATCCGTACTCGCCATCCTTGCAGGTTTCGATCAGGCCGTTCAGCACTTCAATCGTTTCGCTCTGGTTCATGATGTCTCCTTGGGATGAATGACAGGCATGTGCGCTGTCGAGACTTCATCCTAGGGAAACGCGGCCCGCCCGGCTGCGGGCGATCACGAAGCCCGCTGTAGGGGATGACCGACCCGCCGGTTGCATCCTGTTGCAGTCAGGCACGCGCGCGACGTGCCGCAGCGCCGACCAGCGCGAGGCCCAGCCCCAGCATGGCCCAGGTGGTCGGCTCGGGTACCGGCGTGATGTTCACGACGTCGAAGGCGCTGCTGCGGATGATGCTGCTCTTCGGAATGATGTTCACGTCCGGATCGGCGTTGCTGAAGTTCAGCACCAGACTCAGGAAGTTGAAGTCGTCGATGTCGAGCGCACCGGGCAGGGTCTGCTCGTCGGCCAGCAAGGCTGCACCCCGAAAGTCGAAGCTGATCGATTCGAGCACGAAGGCGGTGGCGCTGATCGAGGGATTGAACACCGCAAAGGGCGCGATGCTGCCGCCGTTGAAGCTGCCCCAGCCGCCGGTCAGGAAATCGCCGTCGATCTGCTGCCAGCGTCCGTTCTGCGCCTGGATCGTGAAGCTGCCCAGATTGACGTCGACGATGTCGATGAACAGATCGTCGAGCGCGCCGCTCCAGGTCGGCGTGCTGCCCGAGGGCGCTACGGTGGCGTCGATGCGGAAACTCATGTTGAACCGGGCGCCCGCGCCGGCCGAAAACGGGCCCGGATTGGTACCGCTGTTCTGTGTCTGCACGTCGACCAGGATGTCGGCGGCCAGCAGCGGTGCCGACGTGAAGCCCAGACCGGCCGCGAGCAGCAGCGCGCGGGACATCGATGAAAAGGCAGGCAGTGTCATGAAAGCATCCTCCGGATCGTGGGCCGGTGACGCACCGGCAGAAAAGACCTTACTGGAGCCCTAGCAAACATCGCGCCGCCTGCCGCAAAGCGCCGTACGCCGTGGGGCTCATGCCGGCCGCCTGCGATATGTAAGATTCTTCGACGCCCGGATGCGCTCAGTCCGGCAGCCCGAACACGATGACGGCGTCACCCTGACGGTAGCCCCAGATGGCGCTGCCACCGGCCGCCACCGCCACATACGGATTGCCGTCGAGGGTGAAGGCAATCGGCGGTGCATTCACGCCAGCGCCGGTCTGGAAGCGCCACAGGCGCTTGCCGCTGACGCTGTCGAACGCGGACAGGTGGCCGTTGCCTTCGCCCGTGAACACCACGCCGGATTTCAGCGCAAGCACGCCGCCCACCAGCGGCTCATCGGTTTTCGCCGTCCATTTGATCTTGCCGCGCTGCCTGAGGTCGATCGCAGCGAGCACGCCCCAGTTCGCCTCGTCCGACGGTTCCATGCTGTCGTAGCGCTGCGCCGGCTTGCCCGCCGTGGCGGCTGTTTCCTTGATCCAGTAGCGCATCGGCATGTGCATCGCGGCGACGAAAGCCAGGCCGCGACCGGCATCGACGGCGGCCGGCGACCAGTTCACGCCGCCGGCAACGCCCGGCGTGATGCGCGTGCCTTCCTTGCTGGCACCGGCGAACAGGTTGTCCTGCAGCACGAAGGGCTCGGACTTGTACAGCAGCGCGCCGCTGGCGCGGTCATGTACGTAGAACCAGCCCAGCTTCGACGCCTGACCGACCGCCGGCACCATGCGGCCATCCGGTTCGCGGTGGTCAAACAGCACCGCCGGGCTGGCCACGTCGTAGCCCCACTTGTCGTGCGGAATCTGCTGGAAGTGCCAGGCGTAGGCGCCGGTCTTCGCATCGACGGCAACCAGCGACGCGGTATACAGATTGTCGCCCGGGCGCGTGGTGTCGTTGATCTGCGGGCTGGGGTTGCCGGTGCCGAAATAGAGCAGGCCGCTTTTCGCGTCATACGCCGGCGCGTTCCACACCGAGCCGCCGCCGTACTCCCAGGCGTCCTTGTGCAGCGCAGCGCTGGCACGCTCGCCGGCGATGTCGCGGTTCAGCGGCAGGCCGTCGGCGGTTTTCTCGACGAAATCGCCTTCCCAGCCGCCCTCCTGCGGCTTGCGCACGGTGTCGAACTGCCACACGCGCCGGCCGGTCTTCGCGTCGAACGCTGCCAGGAAGCCGATGCCGCCATATTTGCCCGCCATGCCGACGACCGACGCGAGCTGGCCGGCACGTCCCGGCACGTCCAGATGCAGTCCGTAACCCACGCCGTTGATGCCGACGATCACCTTGCCGTCGATGACCAGCGGTGCGGCGGCCGCGCCGACGCCCGACCCGCCGCCGACTTCGCCCTTGATGCCTTCGCTGCTTTCGGTCGTCGCGTTGTCCGGCCGCGCCAGTTCGATGTCCCAGTGCGGCTTGCCGCTGGCGGCGTCGAGTGCAACCAGGCGCGCGTCCACGGTGGCGACGAACACGCGGCCGTCGTCGAACGCCACGCCCCGATTCGCCGGGCCGCAGCACACCTTGTCGGTACGCTTCTTGTGCGTGTAGCGCCACAGTTCGACACCGGACCGCGCGTCGAGCGCCACCACATGCGAACCGGGCAGCGACACATACATCCTTCCGCCGACGACCAGCGGCGTGGCCTGGAAGGTCTGCGCGATGCCGCTCTGGTAGATCCACTTCGGTACCAGCTTCTGCACGGTCTTCGGCGTCAGGCCCGGGACGTCGGCAAGGCGCGTATTGGCGTGATCGAGGCCGAAGGTGGGCCATTCCCGGTCTTTCGGCGGGGCGGCGAAAGTCAGCCCGGCGTGCAGCGCGAGCACCATTGCAAGGGTGGGGCGGATCATGGTGAGGAACCGGTTCGTCGAAGGCCCCGATGATAGGGCCACTGACGATAGCCCGATGCCGCACCTGCGGTCCGACGTAAAATCGGCCACATGAACGACATCAGCCCCGCAGCAACATCAGCCTCGCCAACCGGCAGCACCGCTTTCGTCCATCTTCGCGTACACAGCGAATTTTCGATTGTCGACGGCATCGTCACGCTGGACGCGGCCGTCAAGGCGGCCGCGCAGGACCGCATGCCGGCGCTGGCGATTTCCGATCTGACCAATGTGTTCGGCCTGGTGAAGTTCTACAAGGCCGCTCGCAGCAAGGGCGTGAAGCCGATTGCGGCGGTGGATGTCTTCATCACCAATGAAGCCGAACGCGACAAGCCGTACCGACTGCTGCTGCTGGCGCGCAACCGCGAGGGCTACGGCACGCTGTGCCGCCTGCTGACCCGCGCCTATCTGGAAAACAAGCACCGTGGCCGGGCCGAAATCCGGCGCGAGTGGTTCGAGGCGGCCGACACCGGCTCAGCCGGCCTGATCGCGCTGTCCGGCGCGATGCAGGGAGACGTCGGGCTGGCGCTGCTGGCCGGCAACATGGAATCGGCGCGCCGGCTGGCGGCCGACTGGTCGCGCCTGTTCAACGGCGATTACTGCATCGAGCTGCAGCGCGCCGGCCATCCGAACACCGAGGTGTATGTGGCCGATGCGTGCGCGCTGGCCATCGAAACCGGCATTCCGGTGGTGGCCACACACCCGGTGCAGTTCATGGCGCCGGACGATTACAAGGCGCACGAGGCGCGCGTGTGCATCGCCCAGGGCTATGTGCTGACCGACAAGCGCCGGCCGCGCGATTTCACCGAACAGCAGTACTTCAAGACCTCGGCCGAAATGGCCGAACTGTTCGCCGACATCCCCGAAGCGCTGGACAACACGGTCGAGATCGCGCGCCGCTGCAATCTCACGCTGACGCTGGGCAAGAACTATCTGCCACAGTTTCCGACGCCACCGGGCATGACGATCGACGATTTCATGATCGCCGAGGCGAAGGCCGGTCTGGAAACACGGCTGGCGCTGCTGTTTCCGGACGAAGCGGTGCGTGCGGCGAGACGCGACGAATACGAGGCGCGGCTCAGGTTCGAGTGCGACACCATCATCCAGATGGGCTTCCCCGGCTACTTCCTGATCGTGGCCGACTTCATCAACTGGGCCAAGAAGAACGGCGTGCCGGTCGGGCCGGGTCGCGGCTCGGGGGCCGGCTCGCTGGTCGCCTACTCGCTGGGCATCACCGATCTCGATCCGCTGGCCTATGCACTGCTGTTCGAACGCTTCCTGAATCCGGAACGGGTGTCGATGCCCGACTTCGACGTCGACTTCTGCCAGGACAAGCGCTGGATGGTGATCGAGTATGTGCGCCAGAAGTACGGTGCCGACGCAGTGAGCCAGATCGCCACCTACGGCACGATGGCGTCGCGTGCGGTCATCCGCGACGTCGGCCGCGTGCTCGACATGGGCTACAACTTCTGCGACCAGCTGTCGAAGCTGATTCCGGTGGTGCAGAACAAGCCGCTGTCGCTGGCCGAGGCGCGCGAACAGGCGCCGCAGCTGGCCGAGCGGGAGCAGAACGAGGAGGAAGTGCGCGAACTGCTGCGCCTGGCCGAGCCGCTGGAGGGGCTGGCGCGCAATGTCGGCATGCACGCCGGCGGCGTGCTGATCGCGCCCGGCAAGCTGACCGATTTCTGTCCGCTGTACCAGCAGGACGGCGACGACGCGGCGCCGGTCAGCCAGTTCGACAAGGACGACGTCGAAGCCATCGGTCTGGTGAAGTTCGACTTTCTGGGCCTGCGCAACCTCACCATCATCGAACTGGCCGTCGACTACATCGAGCGCATGACCGGCGAGCGACCGGATCTGCTGAGCCTGCCCTTTACCGATCCGGCCGCCTACCAGGTGCTGAAGGAAGCCAACACCACGGCCATCTTCCAACTGGAATCGGAAGGCATGAAGAAGCTGCTGTCCAAACTCGCCCCGGACCGTTTCGAGGACATCATCGCCGTGCTCGCGCTGTACCGCCCGGGGCCGCTCGGCTCCGGCATGGTCGATGACTTCATCCTGCGCAAGAAGGGTCAGCAGGCGATCGACTACTTCCATCCCGATCTCGAAGGCTGCCTGTCGCCGACCTATGGCGTCATCGTGTATCAGGAACAGGTGATGCAGATTTCGCAGATCATCGGCGGCTACACGCTTGGCGGTGCGGACATGCTGCGCCGCGCCATGGGCAAGAAGAAGCCGGAGGAAATGGCCAAGCACCGCGAAACCATCGCCGCCGGTGCCGCCACCAAGGGTTATGACCCGGCGCTGGCCGAACAGCTGTTCGACCTGATGACGAAGTTTGCGGAATACGGCTTCAACAAGTCGCACACCGCCGCCTATGCCGTCGTCACCTATCACACGGCCTGGCTGAAGGCGCACCACTGCGCGGCCTTCATGGCGGCGTCGCTGTCGTCCGACATGGACAACACCGACACCGTGAACATTTTCTTCCTCGACGCGAAGAAAAACCGGCTGACCGTGCTGCCGCCCGACATCAACCGCTCCGAATACCGCTTCGTGCCGGTGTCGCGCAGCGAAATCCGCTATGGCCTGGGTGCGGTGAAGGGCACCGGCGAACAGGCGGTCACGGCCATCATCGAAGCGCGCACCGGCGGCGGGCCGTTCAAGGACCTGTTCGACTTCTGCCTGCGCGTCGACCGCCGCACGGTAAACCGCCGCACGATCGAGGCGCTGATCCGCGCCGGCGCCTTCGACGCGACCCGCGAGGGCGCCGACCCGGACCGCAACATCCTGATGTCCAGCGTTGCACTCGCCATGGAAGCGGCCGAACAGGCGGCCGCCAACGCGCATCAGGGCGGCCTGTTCGACGACGCACCGACGGGGGTCGGCACACGCGCCCCCGAGTACGTGAGTTGCAAGCCGTGGAATGAACGCGAAAAGCTGCAGAACGAAAAGCAGGCGCTGGGCTTCTATCTGTCCGGTCACCCGTTCAACAGCTATGCGCAAGAGTTTTCGCGCTTTGCGCGGCGCAAGCTGGCACAGCTCGAATCGTCGCGCGATCCGACCGTGGTAGCGGGGTTGGTCGTCAGTTCGCGTGTGCAGATGACGCGCCGCGGCAAGATGGCTTTCGTCGTGCTCGACGACGGCACGGCGCAGGTCGAGGTGTCGGTGTTCAATGAGCTTTTCGACGCTTCGCGCAACAAGCTGCGCGAGGACGAAGTGCTGGTGATCGAAGGCCGCGCGCAGTTCGACGACTACTCCAATTCGATGCGCGTGGTTGCCGAAAGCCTGCTGACCGCCGGCGAGGCGCGCGCCCGCTTCGCCCGCCGGCTCGAACTCCGGGTCAATGGCGAAGTGGCCGGCGCAGGCGGTGCGCGCGCGGCCTGCGCACGCCTGCGCAGCCTGCTCGAACCGTTCCGCGCCGAAGGCGGCTGCCGGGTGCGGCTGCACTACAGCAGCGGCCAGGCCATCGCACCCCTCGATTTTGGCGACCAGTGGCGCGTGCGGCTGGACGACGCCTTGTTCGACGGGCTGCGTGACTGGCTGCCGCCTGAATCGGTCGGCGTCACCTATGCCTGAGCATTCGTCGCGCACCCGCCTGATCGACCTGGCCGCGCTCGACGCACTCACTGCCCGGGCGCAGGCCAGCCCGCGCCGGCGCATGAACGACAACCTGCATCCGCATGACGGCCATCCGGCGCACCGCCTGCTCAATGCCGTCGAGCCGGACAGTTACGTCCAGCCGCATCGCCACCTGGATCCGGCTAAGGATGAAACCATCCTGTGTCTGCGCGGCCGTTTCGGCTGCATCCTGTTCGACGCCGCGGGCGCCGTGCAGTCTGTGCACCGGCTGGGTGCGGGCGACGCCTGCGGCATCGATATCGGCCATGGCCAGTATCACAGCCTGGTTTCGCTTGAATCGGGCTCGGTCATGTTCGAAGCCAAGTCGGGACCCTATCGGCCACTCGATATCGACGAGCTCGCACCGTGGGCGCCCGCGCCCGGCGACCCCTCAGCGATGCGCTATCTGCGGTGGATGATTGCGCACTTCGACGCCGCGAAGGGCTGCTGACCCCGCTGTGGCATACTCGAATGCTCATTGAGCGGTATCCGGTCACGCTTTGCGCGGCATTTATCATGCATTCCGGCCCTTCAGTCCGCGATGCGCCTGCCGTCAACCCAGTGTGACCCGCTCATTTCTACGGATACAGATCCCGCCGTGCAGACTGCCCGAATAGCTTTGCTGGAAGACGACCCGGTCCAGGTTGAAATACTGGGCACCTGGCTGCGTGCCGCAGGCCACGACGTGCATGTGTTCATGCGTTCCCGTGACCTGATGCGCGAAGCGGTGCGTGAAAGTTACGACCTGCTGCTGATCGACTGGGAATTGCCCGACCTGCCGGGTGCCGATGTGCTGCGCTGGCTGCGCAACGAGCGCCAGCTGCAGACACCGGTCATTTTCGTGACGGCGCGGCAGGACGAGAACGACATCGTCACCGCGCTGGCAGCGGGCGCCGACGACTACATCGTCAAGCCGGCGCGACGCCTGGAACTGCTGACCCGGATCGAAGCCGTGCTGCGCCGCAGCCGCCCGCCGGCAGACCAGCCGGTGGTCGAAGCCGAGCCCTACCATTTCGATCTGAATTCGCACACGGCTCGCCTGCACAACGAGGTGGTCGACCTGACCGAACGCGAGTTCGAACTGGCCGTATTCCTGTTCCGCAACGTCGGTCGCCTGGTGTCGCGCGGCCACCTGCTGGAATCGTTGTGGGGCCGCAAGGGCGATGTGCCGACACGCACCGTCGATACCCACATGTCGCGCGTGCGCTCCAAGCTCGCCCTGCGTCCGGAGAATGGTTATCGACTGGCGTCGACCTACAACTATGGTTACCGGCTGGAGCGGGTGTCGAGCGATACCCGTCCGACCGAGGGCGAAGCGGTCGACTGAGCTGCACCGCTCGCGGACCGACAACAAAAAAGGAGCCATCGGCTCCTTTTTTGTTGTGTGCGGTGCGGACTACTTCGACAGCGAGTCGCGGATCTGGCGCAGCAGCACGACCTCTTCGGGCGGCTCCGCCGGTGCCGCCGCCGGTGCGGCCGCCTCTTCACGCTTGAGCCGGTTGATCTGCTTCACCATGATGAAGATGATGAAGGCAAGAATGAGGAAGTTCAGCGCGATCGTCAGGAAGCTGCCCCAGGCGAACACCGGTACGCCCGCCTTCTTCAGGTCGGCCAGCGTTTCCGGCACACCGGGCGGAATGTCCTTGAGCACGATGAAGAACTGGCTGAAATCCAGGCCACCGAATATCGCACCCACGATGGGCATGATCAGGTCGGCGACGATCGAGTCAACGATCTTGCCGAAGGCTGCGCCGATGATGACGCCCACCGCGAGGTCGACGACATTGCCCTTCATGGCGAACGCCTTGAATTCCGAAACGAAGCTCATGCTGATCTCCTTGTTGATATGGGTGCCATTCGCGCGCAGGCGGCGCGCGCGAACCGGTGACTTCCGGCGGCGAGGAAGATAGCACACGGCCGGCGTGCCGCCGGTCCGGGCTGCCTTCCGCCATCTCTGATACGCTCGCCAGCCACCGTGCCGCATGCGTCAGCCGGATCGAGCACCGTCCGGCAACGCGGCACGTGTCATCAGCCGGTCTGTTTCGTATGGAGAAGGCATGAAGATACTCAAGCTTGCCGCTTTCGCGCTCGGCGGCGTCGCTGCGCTGCTCGCTGCGGCCGTGCTGTACGTGGCGATCACCTTCGATGCCGTCCGCGTGAAGGAAGAACTCAGGCGGGTCGTGCTCGAACAGAAGCAGCGCACGCTGGACATCGAAGGCGATGTCGACCTGTCCTTCTACCCGAACCTCGGCCTCAAGCTGGGCCGCACCGCGTTGTCCGAACACAATTCGACCGAGCGTTTTGCGGCCATCGACGGTGCGCGCGTATCCGTCGCCGTGCTGCCGCTGCTGTCGGGGTCGCTGGTGGTCGATGAAATCCGGGTCGAGGGGGCGAGCGTCACGCTGATCCGGTACAAGGACGGCTCGTTCAACTTCGAAGACCTGCTCTCGGCCGAGAAGGACGAGAGCTCGCCGGTCCGCTTCGATATCGCGGGGCTGAAGCTGTCGCGTTCGGCGCTCGCTTTCCGCGACGAGGGCAGCGGTGCGGCGCACACGCTGGACGACATCGAACTGTCGGTCGGCAAGCTGTCGAATGCAGCGCGCGGCAGGCTCGACATGGCGGCGCGCTGGTCGTCGGCGCAGCCGACGGCCGACGCGCGCATCGTGCTGGCCGCCGGCTACGACTATGACCTGCCGGCGCAGCGCTTCGCGCTTGAAGCGCTGAGCGCGACGATGGACGGCACGCTGTTCGACCTGACGGATCTGCGTGCCGCGCTGACCTCGGATCGGCTCGAAGCCGGCGCCGATGGCCGCATCGACATCCGGAAGCTGGCGCTTGACCTGTCCGCCACGCGGGCCGGCGAAGCGCTGTCGGCGAAACTGGCCGCGCCTGCGCTGCAACTCGATGCCGGCGGCGCCCGCAGCGACGAAATCGGCCTGACTGCGAAGATCGATTCGAGCGCCCGCATGGCGGACATCAAGTTGCAGCTCAAGGGCATCGAAGGCAACGCGCAGGCGATCCGGGTCGACGGACTGACGCTGGCGCTGGACGCCCGTCTGGACACCGCCACCGTCAAGGCCGCCCTCGCCTCGCCTCTGAACATTCAACTGGACGGGCCGTCCGGCGAGCTGTCGGCGCTGGACGGCTCGATCGACATCGCATACCCCTCGTTGCCGATGAAAAGCGTCAAGCTTCCGGTCAAGGGCTCTGCGCGCGCAGACCTCAAGGCGCAGACCGCAGCGCTTGATCTCGACACGCAGCTCGACGACAGCCACATCCTGCTCAAGCTCGCCGCGACCCGTCTGCAACCGCTGGCGCTGACCTTCGATGTCGACATCGACCAGCTCGATCTCGATCGTTATCGCCCGCCCGCAGCGGCCGGACCCGCCGCCGGCAACCCGGACGACACCCCGGTCGACCTGTCCGCGCTGCGCGGCATCAATGCCAGCGGCAGCGTGCGCATCGGTGCGCTGCAACTGGCCGGCGTGAAAATGACAAAGATGACGCTGAACGTGAAGGCGGCGAACGGCAAGCTGGAGGTGTCGCCCTACTCGGCCGCGCTGTATCAGGGCGCTGCCAGCGGAGCGCTCAGCCTGAATGCCGATGGCAACCGCATCGCGCTCAAGCAGACGCTGTCGGATGTCGACGTGCATCCGCTGATCCGCGACGCCGCCGGCAAGGACCTGCTCGAAGGGCGCGGCACGGTCATGCTGGATGTCGCGACGGCGGGTACGACGGTCGGTGCCCTGAAACGTGCGCTCGGTGGCAGTGCCTCGCTGAAGCTGCGCGACGGCGCCATCCGCGGCATCAATCTGGCAAAAAGCCTGCGCGAAGCGAAGGCGAAACTGGGCGGCGGCGCCACCGTTCAGCAGGCCAGTGCCACCGAAAAGACCGACTTTTCAGCGCTCAGCGCCAGCTTCCGCATCGACGACGGCATCGCCCGCAATTCGGATCTGACGGCCAGTTCGCCCTTTCTGCGGCTGGCCGGCGCCGGGACCGTCAATCTGCCGGACGAAAGTGTGGATTACCTCGCGCGCGTGACGCTGGCCGCGACCAGCAAGGGACAGGACGGCCGCGCGGCAGACGAGCTCAGGGGCGTGACGGTGCCGGTGCGCCTGTACGGACCATTCGCCAGCCTCGACTACAAGATCGAGTTCGGCGATCTGGTGAAGGGCGCCGCCAGAAAGGCGGTCGAACAACAGAGCCAGAAACTGCAGGAAAAAGCCCGTGACAAGGTGCAGGAACAGGTCGGCGACAAGCTGAAAGGGCTGTTCGGCCGCTGAGCTGCGGCCAGTGCTGGCGGCGAGCAGGCGGCGGCGAGCAGTGCTCGCCTGAACCCCCGCTCCGCCCTCGCCGCGATGCGCACTGCGCACGGTGATGGTCACCGCACTGATCGCGACGGGGACGTCGCTCCCACGGCCCTGCGTTTACGGCATGGCGTAAATCTGGGGCGCCGCTCCGGCAAGGTCCGCACCCACAGGGCTCGTCAGATCGGCAGTTCCCAGCTTGCGCCGATGGCCGAGATACCGGTGCGGGCGACGATGGCATCCTCGCTGGACTTCACGCCCGATACGCCGACTCCGCCGACGCATTCGCCGTCCACGATGATCATTTCGCCGCCTTCCAGCGGCAGCACCGGCATGCGCAATGCGGCCAGACGACCGCTATTGACCACGTCCTCGATCGCCTTGCTCGGCTTGCGCGCCAGTGCGCAGGTGCGGGCCTTCTCGGGTGCGATCTGGGTGCTCATCGGCGGCGCACCGTCAAGGCGCTGCAGCCACATCAGGTTGCCGCCGTCGTCGACGATGGCGATGGTGACGGGCCAGTTGCGTTTCAGGGCTTCGGCTTCCGCCGCGGCCGCAATCTGCCGCGCGTCGTCGAGCGTCAGGGTGAGGCGGGTTCTCATGGTCGTACTCCGTCAATGTCAAGAGAGGGCGTTGAACCCGAAAGCCGGTGCTGCTCCGCAGCGCTGCGGAGAAGGCCGGTCAGGGGTTTTCGTGCGACGCTTGGCCGTGACGGGTGGTCCGGCGGGTGCGCGGGCCGGCGGGCGGATTGCTCACCGGCACTGTGCGTCTGGCTGACTTCTGTGGTGCATGTTCCACGCGGCGAGCGAACTGGTGGGCTGCCGCGGGGCCGGCTATCTACCGGCGTCACGGACAGCATCCTACACTGTCGGCCTGCCCGCGCGAGACGGGTTCCGCACACAAAACCGACAAGGAGCAGGCATGGCCAGCAATCTGGGGATCGATCTCTACTCGCCGAAGGAGATTGCCGAGAAGGTCGAGAACATCGGCATCGTCAAAGCCAACCTGCCGGTACGCACGATGTTCATGCTCGGTGTGCTGGCCGGCGCCTTCATCGGCTTCGGTGCGCTGTATTTCACGCTGGTGGCCAGCGATGCCTCGCTCGGTTTTGCGCTGACCCGTGTGCTCGGCGGGCTGGCCTTCTCGCTCGGCCTCATCCTGGTTGCCGTGGCCGGCGCCGAGTTGTTCACCGGCAACAATTTCCTGGTCATGGCCTGGGCCGAAGGGCGCATCCCGTTCAGCCTGCTGGCGCGCAACTGGGCCATTGTCTATGTGGCGAATGCGGTCGGCGCGCTGGGCATGGTGGCACTGGTGTTCCTGTCGCATCACGGCGACATGAACGGTGGCGCGGTGGCCGAAACCTATGTGAAGGTGGCGGCGGCCAAAACGGCGACGCCTTTCCTGGTCGTGTTCGTGAAGGGCATCCTGTGCAACGCCCTGGTCTGCCTCGCGGTCTGGCTGGCGACCGCCGGGCGCAGCGTGACCGACAAGGTGCTGGCCATCGTGTTTCCGGTGTCGGCCTTCGTCGCCGCCGGCTTCGAACACTGCATCGCCAACATGTATTTCATTCCGATGGGCATGCTGCTGCACGCCAACGGCGTGCTGCCGGCAGGCGTCGATCTGTCCGGCCTGACCGCGGCCGGGCTGGCCGGCAATCTGGTCGCGGCGACGCTGGGCAACATCGTCGGCGGCAGCATCCTGGTCGCCGGGGTGTATTACCTGACGTTCCGCCAGCGCGCCTGACGGCGCCCGGGCCGATTCTGCCCGGGCTTCCGGTTCGGTCCTGCGGCTCACGCGTGCCGTTCAGCCCCGTATTTCACTCCTGATGCTCGGTGCGCCGGCCGACCGGCAGCCCGAGCTGTTTGAGCTTGCGGTACAGGTGGGTGCGCTCCAGCCCGGAGCGCTCGGCCAGCCGGGTCATGTTGCCGCCTTCGCGTTCCATGTGGTGTTCGAAGTACAGCCGCTCGAACGCCTCGCGCGCATCGCGCAACGGCTGGTTCAGGCCGGGCAGTGCCGCGTTGCCGGCCGGGCGCAGCAGCGCGCGCAGCGCGCTCGCGTCCAGATCGTCGTCGAGGGTGGCCAGCGCGGCCGAGCGCAGCGCCGACACCAGTTCTGCGTAACCGCCCGGCCACGGGTGCTGGCGCAGCAACGGGCGGGCCGACTCGGCCAGCGCGCGCACCGGAATTTCGCCCGCGTCCGCCATGTGTTTGAGCACGTCGTCGGCCAGATCGCCGATTTCGTCGCGCAGCTCGGCCAGCGTCGGCAGCGGCAGCACGACGTCGAACAGCCGCGACAGCACGGCATCGTCCCAGCCAGCCGCCTGCAGCTCCGCCGGCTGCTGGGCACAGCTGGCGATCAGTTTCGCGTCGAGCCGCTCCAGCCGGTCGACCGCGAAGGCGAGGTTCTTCTGCTGCATGCGCGACAGCGTGCCGATGTCGCCCGCGTGGATCACGCCGCCGCGCGCCGCGTCGAGCTGTTCCTGCGTGATGGCGCCCGGGATGCCGGCCAGTTCGATCCAGCGCCGTCCCGGCACCGCCAGCGTGCGCGCGGCCAGTTCGGCGAAGCTCGACGGCCCGCAGCGCAGCATGATGATGCGCGAGCGGCTGGCCATCTGTTCCAGCCGGCGGCGCAGGTCGCGCAGCGGACCACCGCGCGTGATGCCGGCCAGCGAAGGTGCGGCCGGGCGCTGTTCGGCCGGCGCACTGCGGATCAGCGCGCGCTTCACGCTGGACAGCAGCTTGGCCAGTGCGATCGGCTTTTCGAGGAAGTCGAGCGCGCCGATGCGTGTCGCCTCGACCGCCGAATCGATGGTGCCGTGACCGGACATCATGATGACCGGCATCGTCAGCTGCCCGCCCGAGGCCCATTCCTTCAACAGCGTGATGCCGTCGGTGTCGGGCATCCAGATGTCCAGCAGCACCAGATCGGGTCGTGCGGCGAGCCGCGCACTGCGTGCGGCAGCCGCATTCTCTGCCAGTGTCACGTCGTGCCCTTCGTCCCGCAGGATTTCGGACAGCAACTCCCGGATGCCCATCTCGTCGTCGACCACCAGTATGCGAGCCATGTTTTCCTGACTTTCAGGCTGCCAGCGGCAGCGCAATGCGGATTTCAGCGCCTTGCGGCGCGATGTTTTCGATTTCGATCCGACCATCGTGCTCATCCACGATCTTCTTCACGATGGCCAGCCCCAGGCCTGTGCCACGTGCTTTCGACGTGACATAGGGTTCGAACGCGCGCGCCAGCACCTGGGCCGGAAAGCCGTGGCCGTTGTCGCGCACCGACAGTTCGACGCGATTGCCGCGGCGACGCGTATGTACGCTGATCTGCGGGGCGCCGGCATCGGCCGAGGCGTCCTGCGCATTTTGCAGCAGGTTGTGGATGACCTGTCGCAGCTGGCCGGCGTCGCCGCTGATGTGCGGCAGATCGTTTGCCAGCTGCCGTTCGATGCGCGGCGTCGAGTTTTCGTACAGGCCGAGCACTTCGTCCACCAGCCGGTTCAGGTCAAGCGACGTCAGCACCGGCTGCGGCAGGCGCGCATAGTCGCGGAAGGAATTGACCATGTTCTTCATTGCCTCGACCTGATCGACGATGGTCGAAGTCGCGCGCGCCAGCAGGCGCTGGCCGTCCTCGTCGAGCTTGTCGGACAGCTTGAACTGCAGCCGCTCGGCCGACAGCTGGATCGGCGTCAGCGGATTCTTGATCTCGTGCGCCAGCCGGCGCGCCACCTCGCCCCATGCGGCGCTGCGTTGCGCCGCGATCAGCTGCGTGATGTTGTCGAACACCACGACGAAACCGCCGCCGCCGGCCTGCGGCAGCTGCGAGCCGCGCAGCAGCAGCGTCTTGCCCGGGCCGACCGGATCGGCGATATCGATCTGCCGGCTCCATGACTCCTGCCCCTCGTCGATGGCCGCCAGGATGGTGTCGCGCAACTCCGGATGGCGCGGCCACTGAGCCAGCGCAATGTCTTCCCAGCCTTCGAGCCGGTCATCCAGGATGGCCAGCGCGCCCTGGTTGGCGGCGCGCAGCCGGGTGGACGGGCTGAACGCCAGCACACCGGTCGACAGGTTGCCGAGCACGCCTTCGAGGTAGGTGCGTGCCGCCTCGGTTTCGCTGCGGCTGCGCTCGGCCTGCGCGCGCGCATCGTTGAGCTGTTCGGTCATGCGGCGGAAGGACTGGGTCAGCGTGCCCAGTTCGTCGCGCGTGGCGAGCGCCGGAATCGGGCTGAAGTCGCCCTGCATCACGGCATCGGTACCGCGCGCCAGGATGGACAGCGGCGCCGACATGCGCCGGCTGATCACGAAAGCCACGGCCAGCGCCGACAGCAGCGCAAGCAACAGTGCCAGCGTCAGCGTCAGCGCGAAAATCCGCTTGAGCCCGGCGCGCGCCAGCGACAGTTCCTGATAGTCGCGATAGGCGCTCTGCACCGCTTCCGCGTTCAGCGCGAGCGAGGCCGGCAGCGGCTGGAGCAACTGCAGCACCGGGGCGTCGGATGCCAGCGTTGCGCCGCCGATGAATACCAGCGCACGCACGGTCAGGCCGTCATTGCTGTCGGTGTCCACCGTGGTCAGGCCCATGCCCTGGCGCGCCCGCCGCAGCTGCGACGGCGACGGCAATGCCGGCACGAGCTGGGTGGCCGCCGAGCTGGTCGTGACCACCTGCCCCTGCGGCGAAATCAGCGTTGCACTGGCCACACCGGCCTGTTCGCGCAGCACGTCGAGCCGTGCGCTGCGTTTGAGCGGCGGTGTGTCGGACAGGTCGCGCGCCATCGTGCGGGCCTTTTCAAGCAGGTCGGCTGACAGGTAGTCGAGTGTGTTGCGCCCGAGGATGAGGCCGCCTTCGAGTGCCTGTTCGATGCGCACGTTGAACCACGAATCGACGGAACGCGACACGAAATTCACCGACAGCACGTAGATCAGCGCGCCCGGCGCCACCGCCAGTGCGGCAAACGCCGCGAACAGGCGCAGCTTCAGGCGCGAGCCGAACACGGCGGCGCGGTGTTCGCGCAGCAGGTGCGCCACCAGCCACGTCACCAGACCGAGCAGACCGAGCGCCACGGCAACATTCAGGCCGAGCAGCAACGGGTAGCTGCGCGCAAACAGCGCGGTGTTTTCGCTGGCCAGCGACAGCAGCAGCAGCAGCACGCCACTGAGCGCGGCGCTGGCGAAGATGAAGTTCCTCATCGCGGCACCGCCTGCTGCGCGGTGAAGCCCCAGCGCTGCCATTCGGATTCAAGCGTCCAGTCACGGTTGCTCATCGCGCTGAGCTGGAACGGTTTGGGCAGTTGCGTCACATCGAGCCGCAGGCGCAATGCGGCGACGTAGTTGCCGCCGGGCTTCAGGCGTGCCGAGTCGATCACCGGCCAGCTGCGCAGTCGGCCGATCAGCTTGAGCGCTTCGTCGAGCGTGTCGAAGCCCTGGTGCAGCGCGCCGGTGGATACCCGGTACTGCTGGGTCAGTGCGTGATAGCTCAGGCGATAGGTCAACGCGCGCTCGACCACCTCTTCATCGAGCCAGTACCAGCGTGGCCGGCTGATTTCGAATTCGAGCACGAAGTACAGTGCCACGCCGCGCATGACCGCTTCGGCCAGTCGCGGCGACAGCGTGACGCCGATGTCGGTGGACAGCTGATAGCCCTCGTCGCCGTGATCGAGCCGCACGTCGCGCATTTCAACGTCCGCCGCGACGTGGCCGGGCATCGCCAGGCAGACCGCCAGCAGGCAGGCCACGACGACGCGCCAGACGCCCGGCCAGAGCGGCGGGCGTTCAGACACCGGGGGTTTTCTGCAGCAGGGCGTAGTAGAACCCGTCATGCTCGGCGTCCGGCAGCAGTTGCAGATCGAATGCGCCGCATGGGCTCAGGCGTTGGCAGTCGGCATGGCGGGTCACGAAGGCAGCGACCTGCTTGTGGTTTTCCGCGCGGAAGACCGAACAGGTGGCGTAAAGCAATTTACCACCGGGCGCCAGCACGCGCCAAAGGCTGTCCAGGATGGCGCGCTGCTGCCTGGCGAAACGGGCAATGTCGTCCGGCCGGCGCAACCACTTCGCGTCCGGATGCCGCCGCACGACACCGGACGCGCTGCACGGCACGTCAGCCAGGATGCGCTCGAACGGACGGCCGTCCCACCACGCGTCGACCGCCGCGGCGTCGCCGATCTGCACCTGGCCGGTCAGCCCCAGCCGCGCGAAGTTTTCGCTGATGCGCTGCGCGCGCGGCGCGCTGTGGTCGAGTGCCAGCAGTTCGATGTCGGCGCATTCCAGCAGATGCGATGCCTTGCCGCCGGGCGCTGCGCAGGCATCGAGCACGCGCTGCCCGGCACGCACGTCGAGCAGCCCGGCGGCGCGCTGGGCACCGAGATCCTGCACCGACATCAAGCCTTCGGCGAAGCCCGGCAGGCGGGCGACCGGGCAGGGCTTTTCAAGCAGCAGGCCCGTGTCGCCGTGCCGGGTGGTCGCGATGTCTTCGGCCGCCAGGCGGGCCTGTACCTCATCCACGGAGGCGCGCCGGCGATTGACGCGCAGCGCCATCGGCGGATGGTTGTTGCCCTGCTGCGCGATGTCCTGCCAGTGATTCGGGTGATCGCGGCGCAGCCGGTCAAGCCACCAGCGCGGGTGCTGCAGGCGCGCTGCATCGTCACCGGATGCGGCGGCGTCGAGTTCGGCGCCGCGCCGCTGCGCGCTGCGCAGCACCGCATTCATCAGCCCGCCGTAGCGGTCACCACCGAGCGTGCGCGCCGCGTCGACCGCCTGGCTGACCGTGGTGTGCGCACTGTCGGGTCGCGCCTCGAGACGGCACAGCGCGACCAGCAGCAATGCACGCCGGTCGAGCTCGCGCAACGGCTTGGGCACCAGCACGGCGAGCCGGGCCTCGATGGCGGCGTGCGCGCGCAGACACTGGTAGGCCAGGTCGCGCACGGCGGCGGTATTGGTCGACAGTGCGTCGGGCGTGCGGCTGAACGCGTCGTCCAGCGCATCACCCTTGAGCACGGCAGCCACGGCGTGGGCTGCGCCAAGCAGGGCTGCAGCCAGTGAATCGGCGGCGACCGGCTGGCCGGCGGAAGAGGCGGAATTCAAGGTAGGGGCACCGGAAAAATCCGGGTCGTGACCCGCTCCGGAGTGCGTCCGGAATCAGGGGCGAACCGGATGATCAACCCGCCCAGGCGTGCTGGCGCAGCGCTTCGATCGGAACATAGCGCAACGCAGCCTCGTGCGTGGCGACCAGAATCACTTGCGGTGCCTGACCGGCATCAAAGGCTTCGCGCCAGCGTGCTGCGCACAGGCACCAGCGGTCGCCCGCCTGCAGGCCCGGGAAGTCGTACTCCGGACGCGGCGTCGACAGGTCGTTGCCGCGGGCGCGGGAAAACACGAGGAAATCGTCGGTCATCACCGCACACACCGTGTGTGAGCCCAGATCGTTGTCGTCGGTGTTGCAGCAGCCGTCGCGGAAAAACCCGGTCAGCGGCTTGAACGAACAGGGCTCGAGCGGCCCGCCAAGCACGTTGCGCGCATTGCCGTCAGGGCGCCAGTCGCGATCCATGTCAGCGGGCCAGCGCGAGCAGGCGTGCCACGCGTTCCGCCGTTGCCGGGTGCGTGCTGAACAGGCCGCGCAGGCCGCCGCCCGAAAGGGGATTCATGATCATCATCTGGCCGGTCTCCGGGTGCGCTTCGGCGGTCGCCATGGGGATACCCCGCGCGAAAGCGTCTATTTTAGTGAGGGCGTCGGCCAATGCATGCGGATCATCCGATATTTCCGCACCACCCCGGTCGGCCCCGAACTCGCGTGTGCGCGAGATCGCCATCTGGATCAGCATGGCAGCAATCGGCGCCAGCAGGGCAACAATGATGCCGACCACCGGATTGGCCGGGCGGCCTTCCGCATCGCGGCTGCCGCCAAACAGCATGCCGAACTGCGCCAGCGCCGAAATCGCGCCGGACACCGTGGCCGAAATGGTCGAGATCAGGATGTCGCGGTTCTTCACGTGCGCCAGTTCGTGCGCCATCACGCCGCGCAGCTCGCGCGCGGACAGCATGCGGACGATGCCGGTGGTCGCCGCCACGGCCGCGTTCTCCGGATTGCGGCCGGTTGCGAAGGCATTCGGTTGTGCTTCGTCGATGAGGTAGACGCGCGGCATCGGCAGTCCGGCCCGCTGCGCCAGTTCGGCCACCATGTTGTACAGATAGGGCGACGAGGCGGCGTCGACTTCGCGCGCGTTGTACATGCGCAGCACCATCTTGTCGGAAAACCAGTACGCCCACACATTCATTGCGCCGCCGAACAGGAGCGCCAGCAGCATGCCCTGCTGCCCGCCGATGGCCGCGCCGACGACACCGAACAGCGCGACGATGCCGGCCATCAGGATCGAGGTTTTCAGCCAGTTGCCAAACATTGTGCTTTCCCGTCAGTGAAAATCGGACGCGCTATAGATTGCGCACATAGCCGAAAATTCAAGCGTGCCGCGCACGCGACGTCAGGTATTCAGTCCGGAAGTTGCGCCTGCTGGCCGGGCGCCAGAGGATGGCCGCGCAGGAATTCGGCGACCGGCAGCCTGCGCCCGCCGGCCTTCTGCAGTTCGGTGACGCACAGCGATCCTTCGCCGCAGCCGATCACCACGCCATGATCATCGACCCGGCTGATCAGGCCGGGTGCGCCCGGTTCCGCGAGCACCTCGGCCCGCCACAGCTTGATCGGCGTGGCCTCCACCGTCATCAGCCCGCCGGGGAAGGGATCGAAGGCGCGCAGCCTGCGACCCAGTTCGAGCGCCGGACGACGAAAGTCGAGTGCCGCTTCGTGCTTGCTGATCTTGGCGGCGTAGCAGGCGCCCGCCTCCGGCTGCGCGCGCGGCGTGATGCGGCCGGCCAGCAGGTCAGGCAAGGTGTCGATCAGCAGCCGCGCGCCGGCTTCGGCCAGCCGGTCGTGCAGCGAGGCGGCACTGTCGGTGTCCGTGATGTCGACCGCGCATTCGGCCAGCATCGGGCCGGTATCGAGGCCGATGTCCATCTGCATCAACGTGATGCCGGTCCGGGCGTCGCCCGCTTCAATGGCGCGCTGTATCGGCGCAGCGCCGCGCCAGCGCGGCAGCAGCGACGCGTGGATGTTGATGCAGCCGAGGCGCGGGAGATCGAGCACGGCGCGCGGCAGCAGCAGGCCGTAGGCGACGACCACCAGCAGGTCGGGCGCGGCCTCCGCCAGCGGCGCGCGCAGTTCCGGCGTTTTCAGCGTATCGGGCTGGGCCACCGTCAGACCGTGTGCCAGGGCGCGTGCCTTGACCGGACCGGGCGTGAGCTTCATGCCGCGGCCGGACGGCCGGTCAGGCTGGGTCAGCACGAGCGGGATGTCGCAATCGAAACCGATCAGCGCGTCGAGCGCACGGGCGGCGAATTCCGGTGTGCCGGCAAACGCGATGCGCGGCCGGGCCGTGGGAGTGAATGAGGACATCAGGCGCTTTCGCGGGCCTGCTTCGCGATGCGGTTCTTGATGCGGGTCTGCTTCAGTAGCGACAGGTGGTCGACGAACACCTTGCCCTGCAGGTGATCCATTTCGTGCTGGATGCACACGGCAAGCAGGCCGTGTGCCTCGATCTCGTGCTCGACGCCGTCGAGCGACAGCGTGATCACCCGGATGTGCTCCGAGCGCGTCACCTTTTCGTAGATGCCGGGCACCGACAGACAGCCTTCCTCATACACCTGCTCGCCGTCGCGCTCGACGATGCGCGGGTTGATCAGCGTGATCAGCCCGGTCTTGTCCTCACTGATATCGATCACGATGACCTGCTTGTGCACATCGACTTGGGTCGCGGCCAGTCCGATTCCGGGTGCGGCATACATCGTTTCCGCCATGTCGGCGGCCAGTCTGCGGGTGCTTTCATCGACCGCGTGCACCGGCGACGCCTTCTTGCGCAGACGGGGATCGGGAAACTTCAGTATCGGGAGTAGTGCCATAAAAGTCGTGCTGATTTAATGGATTAGCAGTGAATTTTCATGCAGACTGTCATTAGTTGAAGCAGCTTGCTACACTGATGCATGCCGATGGCCTGAGCCTTGCCTGCCGTCAGGCTCCGCGCGCCGCAATCCATGATGCAAGCCATGATTTCCGGCGGCGGAACCAGGACGTGCGTGGCTCAAGTCGCCGCACACGCTGCCGTAGCAAACGCTTGAACCAATATCGAGAGGCAAACCCCCGGCCGGGTTCCGGCGGTGCAACACGAAACGCGGCGACCATCCGTCCGTAACCGTTGTGCTACCGGCATCCGCCAGTGCGAGGCCACAACATGCGCAAGATTATATGCTCCCTGCTGGTCGCCCTTTCAAGCGCGACCGCCTTCGCCCAGTCAGACCGTGCGCCCGCAATGGCCAGCAACGCGCCTGATCGCCATGTCGTCAAGCCGGGCGACACGCTGTGGGGCATTGCCGGCCTGTTCCTGAAGGAGCCGTGGCGCTGGCCCGAAGTCTGGCGGATGAATCGCGAACAGATCCGCAACCCGCACCTGATCTACCCCGGGCAGATCGTCTATCTGGAAGATTTCAACGGTTCGCCTCGCCTGCGCGTCGGTCAGCCGGTCAAACTGTCGCCCAGGACCTACGAAGAAGCGGTGCCCGAGCCGATTGCCTCGATTCCGCACAAGGCCATCGAACCCTTCCTGACCCGGCCGATTGCGGTCGAAGCCGGTTTCAACGAAACGGCGCCGCGCATCGTCGGCACGCAGGAAGGCCGTGTGTACCTCAGCGCGGGCGATGTGGCCTACGTGACCGGCGTGACCGACAGCTCGTCGCTGTGGCATGTCTATCGACCGGCTGCCCCGATCCGCGATCCCGAGACCAAGGCCGTGCTCGGCTTCGAGGCCGAATACCTCGGCGATGCGCGGCTGACGCGCGAGGGCGACCCGGCGACTTTCGAAGTCGAGAAAGCGCAGTTCGAAATGGGCAAGGGCGACCGCTTGATGCCGGCGCCACCGGCTGAACTGGTCGCCTACGTGCCGCGTGCCCCCGAGAAGGATATCGAAGGCAGCGTGGCACGCATCGTCGGTGGCGTAGCGTCGGCCGGACGTCACAACGTCGTGCTGCTGAACCGCGGCGCGAACGATGGTGTGGAGGTCGGCCACGTGTTCGCCGCCTTTGTCGCCGGCAAGCAGGTCACAGAGCGCCGCGACCAGCAGATCAACACGTTCCAGATGCCGGATGAACGTTCGGGCGTGGTGTTCGTGTTCCGGGTGTTCGACACCATTTCCTACGCGCTGGTGATGGATGCCAAGCGCCCGATCACCGTCGGCGACCGCGTCCGCAAGCCCTGAACGCCGACGGCTCGATGGCGCGGTCGCCGGTGGCGCCCGTATCCGATGCTTCGCTCGCAGCCTGGCTGCGGCTCACGCTGACACGCGGACTCGGGCTGGAGGCGCAACGCCGTCTGCTGTCGGCATTCGGTCCGCCCGAGCGGGTATTCGCGGCATCCGGCCCGGCGATCGCGGCGGCGGTCGGCGACAAGGCGGCCCGCCTGCTGGCCGCCTTCGATGACGATGCAGCGATTGCCCGTACGCTCGACTGGGCGCAGCAGCCCGGCAATCACCTCGTGACACTGGCAGACGCCGCGTATCCGCAAGCACTGCTGGAAATTTCCGACCCGCCGACGCTGCTGTACGTAAAAGGCCGCGTCGAGCTGCTTAACCGGCGTGCGCTGGCCATTGTCGGCGCGCGCAACGCCACCGCGCAGGGCGCGCAGACAGCCGAACAATTTGCGCGCGAGCTGTCGCGCGGCGGCCTGACCATCGTCAGCGGCCTCGCGCTGGGCTGCGACGCCGCCGCCCACAACGGTGCGCTCGACGGTCCGGGTTCGACCATTGCGGTAATCGGCACCGGTGCCGACCGCATCTACCCACCGCGCAATCAGGACCTCGCGCGCCGCGTGGCCGCGCAGGGTGCGGTGGTCACCGAATTTCCGCTCGGCACACCGGCGCTCCGGGAGAACTTTCCGCGCCGCAATCGCATCATTTCCGGCCTGTCACGCGGTGTGCTGGTGGTCGAGGCGGCAGCACGCAGCGGTACGCTCATTACCGCCCGCCTTGCCGGCGACCAGGGGCGCGAGGTGTTCGCGATTCCGGGGTCCATCCACTCGCCGCTGTCCAAGGGCTGCCATCAGTTGATCCGCCAGGGGGCCAAACTGGTGGATGACGCGCGCGACATCCTGTCCGAACTGCAGCCAGAGGTCGCACCGGCCGGGGCCGCCGCCGCACGCGTGACGGACGACGCCTCGGCGCTGCTTGATGCAATGGGCTTCGATCCGGTCGGAATCGACCTGCTCGCGCAACATACCGGCTTGACGGCAGACACCCTCTCCGCCATGCTGTTTTCGCTGGAACTCGAAAGGCGGGTGGCGTTGCTGCCCGACGGGCGATTCCAGCGCATCAGGTGATACGGTTCGGGTCCGCCCGAGCCGGGTGACAAACCGCCGGTGGGCCTTGCCGCCAACCGGCTCGCGCGGAGCCGAATCATGATCGACGTTCTGGTCTATCTTTTCGAAACTTACGCGCATCTGGACAGTTATCCCGAGCCCAACCAGCTCGCACGCAAGCTCACGGCTGCCGGTTTCGAGCAGGACGAAATCGAAGAAGCAATGGGCTGGCTGTCCGGTCTTGAAAGCGCCGGTGGCGCCGACAAGCCGAAGATTGCCGAAGAAAGCCGGTCCATCCGGCTGTACTCGGCGGCAGAGCAATCGCGGCTCGACACGGAATGCCGCGGCTTCCTTTCTTTCCTCGAAGATGCCGGTGCGATCAACGCCCTGACCCGTGAAATCGTGGTCGAGCGTGCACTGGCGCTGGAGGATGACGAGGTGTCGCTGAGTCAGCTCAAGGTGATCGTGCTGATGGTGCTGTGGAACCAGCAGGCGACCACCGACACCTTGGTCCTCGAGGAGCTGCTGTCCGACGAAGACGAGCCGCGCGCCCCGCATTGATCCGGCGCCCGACGCGTCGGGCACGGCGAGGTCCGGCGTATTCGCTTGCCTGTTCTGAATTTTTGTCCCTATCATGCGCCGCTTTCACGCCGCTTGATCCGGCGCGCACCCGGTGCGCCGCAGTCGGCGATCGGGTCATCGGGCAGGCATGGGCAAAAAACTGATCATCGCGGAAAAACCGTCGGTCGCGCAGGACATCGCGCGCTCCGTCGGCGGATTCACGCGCGAAGGTGACTTCTTCGAAAGCGACGACTATGTGTTGTCGTCCGCAATCGGCCATCTGCTGGAACTGGCGGTGCCGGAGGAATACGAGGTCAAGCGCGGCAAGTGGTCGTTTGCCCACCTTCCGGTCATCCCGCCGCACTTCACGCTGAATCCGATCGACAAGACCGCCGAGCGACTGCGCCTGCTGACCCGGCTGATCAAGCGCAAGGACGTCGACAGCCTCGTGAATGCCTGTGACGCGGGCCGCGAGGGCGAGCTGATCTTCAATTACATCGTCGAGCACAGCAAATCGACCAAGCCGATCGAACGCCTGTGGCTGCAATCGATGACCACGACAGCGATCCGCGACGGCTTCGTGAAGCTGCGCAGTTCGCAGGAAGTCGAAGGTCTGCGTCAGGCCGCGATGTCGCGCGCCGAGAGCGACTGGCTCATCGGCATCAACGGCACGCGGGCGATGACCGCGTTCAATTCGAAGACCGGCGGTTTCCACCTGACGACGGTCGGCCGGGTGCAGACGCCGACGTTGGCCATCGTCGTGCGGCGCGAAGAAGAAATCCGTCGCTTCAAGTCGCGCGACTACTGGGAAATCGAAGGTCGTTTCGGCGCCGTGGCGGGTGAGTACACCGGCCGCTGGATCGACGAAAAATTCAAGCGACCGGAAGGCGACGAGCACGCCCGCGCCGAACGCGTGTGGGACGAGGCGAAAGCGCGTGCCATCCAGGCCAGATGCGCCGGCAAGACCGGTACCGTCGAGGAAGAAGCCAAGCCATCGACCCAGCTGTCGCCGCTGCTGTACGACCTCACGTCGCTGCAGCGCGAGGCCAACGGACGCTTCGGCTTTTCTGCCCGCGTCACGCTGCAGATCGCGCAGGCGCTGTACGAAAAGCACAAGGTGCTGACCTATCCGCGTACCGATGCGCGCGCACTGCCGGAAGACTATCTGCCGACGGTCAACGACGTGCTGGCACGCCTGCCGCAGACCTATGCGCCGCATGCCAACGAAATCGTGAAGCACGGCTGGGTCAAGCCGAACAAGCGCATCTTCAACAACGCCAAGATTTCCGATCACTTCGCCATCATTCCGACCGGCACCGAGCCGAAGTCGCTGTCCGAAGCCGAAGCCAAGATCTACGACCTGGTGACACGCCGCTTCCTCGCGGTGTTCTTTCCGGCGGCCGAATACCAGATCACCACCCGGATCACCCGCGTCGAAGGCGAAGCCTTCAAGACCGAGGGCAAGGTGCTGGTGAATGCCGGCTGGCTCGCCGTATATGGCAAGGAAGCAGCACTGGTCGATGACGAGGCCAGGGCCAAGGGTGAGACCGTTGCGGCCAGTCTGGTGCCGGTCAAGCCGGGCGAGACGGTCAAGGTCGAGGACATGCTGGTGAAGGCGCTGCAGACGCGCCCGCCGGCGCGCTACTCGGAAGCGACGCTGTTGTCCGCGATGGAAGGCGCCGGCAAGACCATCGACGACGAGGAGCTGCGCGCCGCGATGGCCGGGCGTGGTCTGGGCACGCCGGCGACGCGTGCGCAGATCATCGAGAACCTGATCCTCGAAAGCTACATGCTGCGTGAAGGCCGCGAACTGATTCCGACCGCCAAGGGTTTCCAGCTGATGATTGCGCTGCGCGGCCTGAAGATCGACGAACTCAGTTCGCCCGAACTGACTGGCGAGTGGGAATACAAGCTGTCGCAGATCGAGCGCGGCGAGCTGTCGCGCGAGGCCTTCATGGGCGAGATCGCCGACATGACGCAGCGCATCGTGCATCAGGCGAAGAGCTACGAAAGCGACACCATTCCGGGCGATTTCGCGACGCTGGAAGAAAAGTGCCCGCGCTGTGGCGGCGTGGTGAAGGAAAACTACAAGAAATTCCAGTGCCAGAGCTGCGACTTCGCGCTGTGGAAGATCGTCGCCAGCCGTCAGTTCGAAACGCACGAAATCGATGCGCTGCTGCGCGATCGTCAGGTCGGACCGCTGACCGGCTTCCGCAACAAGATGGGCCGGCCGTTCAATGCGCTGATCAAACTCAATGACAAGATGGAACCGGAGTTCGACTTCGGCCAGCCGCGCGATGACGAAAATGCCGAGCCGGTCGATTTCTCGGCGCAGACGCCGCTCGGCGCCTGCCCGAAGTGCGCGGCGAAGGTGTACGAACAGCCGATGTCCTACATCTGCGAAAAGGCGGTCGGTCCGGAAAAGTCGTGCGACTTCCGCTCGGGCAAGATCATCCTGCAGCAGCCGATCGAACCGGAACAGATGCAGAAGCTGCTGGAGGCCGGTCGCACCGATCTGCTGAAGGGTTTCGTGTCGTCGCGCACCAAGCGCAAGTTCTCGGCCTTCCTGGTGCGTCAGCCGGACGGCAAGGTGGGCTTTGAATTCGAGCCGCGCGCGGTCAAGCCCAAAGCCGGGGCGAAGGATGCCAAGGCGGCAGCGCCCGGCACGGAAGTGGCAGAGAGCGAAACGCCTGCCGGAGCGCCGGTGAAGAAGGCGGTCGCAAAGAAGGCCGCTCCGATCAAGGCGGCCGCGAAAAAAACCACACCGAAAAAGGCCACCCCGAAAAAGGCCACGTCAAAGAAAACCGCCTGACGGCGGCCAATGGCGGGCGGGTGCAAACCTCGCCAATCCGATGCGCCCGCTGCATTTGATCGCGCGCTGCCGCGTGTTCCGGGTCCGGTTCGCCCGCAGGGTGGGCCGCGCATCGGTGGATGCCAAAAAAATGCCCGACTCGAGGCCTGAGTCGGGCAAAGCGGGAAGGCGTGAAGCGTGGAACTACATCTTCTTCTGTACGTCGCGCGCGGTGTCCTGCACCGCCTCGCCACCGGACTCGATGTCCTTGCCGGCGCCGGCAATCGTGTTGCAGCCCGCCAGTGCAAGACCGGCACTCAGAATAAGTATCGTCATCAGCTTGTTCATGCTCATCTCCGTTGGGAAAGTGGGTGTTGCGTTCAGAAACCTGCCTGTGACACTCAGATCGTGCTGCGAAGCTGCGATACGGCCGGCATGATTTCACCGTCGTCGCCGACTGCAGCATCATCGTCTTCTGTATCGGGCGTCAACATGAGACCGTCGTCCACCGCCTGCAACCGATAGGCGGGTACCGCCAGACGCAGGCCGGCGTTGCCGGAGCGCGACACGCGCACCATGGCGTAGCGTGCGCTGCGGTCACCGTGGCGTCCGGACACGGTCTGCTCGACCACGCCCAGCGTCACGCCTTCGGTGTCGAACACTTCCCGGCCATCAAGGCGCGACATTGCAGCGACGCTGTCGGACGGGGCCGCCGCCCCGCGCCCCATGTGGAAGGCGGTCAGCAGCGCCGCGCTCAGCAGGGCGCCACACAGCGCCGACATCAGCAATCGAATCGTCATGATGCGTTTCTCCGTCTGCATGACACGACTGCAGTATGCGTAGCGGCGAAGGCGTCGCCTGTCGTCCGCATGGCGGGGTGGCTGTAGGACGATTCCCGCATCGACGCAGGTGCGCGCGGCCCGTCTCGGGTACGCTCGCGCTCTGACCCTTGCTCTGACCCCTCTCGTGGAGAAAATGTGATGGCTATGCTGGTACTCGGTCTGGTGTTGCTGCTCGGCGTGCACTCGACGCGCCTGATTGCCCCCGGTCTGCGCGATGCAGGTGTCGCGCGCCTCGGTCTGCTGCCGTGGAAAATCCTTTATGCGGTGCTGTCGCTGATCGGCCTGGTGCTGATCGTGCAGGGCTATGGCGAGGCGCGCATGGCACCGACGCTGCTGTGGGCACCGCCGGTGTGGACGCGTCACCTGGCCGCACTGCTCACGCTGCCTGCCTTCGTGCTGATGGCCTGTGCCTATGTGCCGGGTACGCGCATCCGCGAAAAACTTGGCCATCCGATGGTGGCCGGCGTGAAGATCTGGGCGTTCGCCCACCTGATCGCCAACGGTACGCTGGCCGACCTGCTGCTGTTCGGCAGCTTTCTCGTCTGGGCGGTCGTCATGTTCGCCACGCTGCGCCGGCGCGACCGCGCGGCCGGTGTGCAGCGCCCGGGCAGCGCATCGCGCGATGCGATCGCCATCGTCGCGGGTATCGTCGGCTGGGCAGTGTTTGCCGGCTGGTTGCATCTTGCGCTGATCGGCGTGAAGCCTTTCGGCTGAACGTGCGGCCATGATCACCCTGCACATCGAGCGGCTGCGCCCGGGCGACGATCTGCGACGCAGCCTGGAAGCCGTCGCGCGCCGGCAGGACATCGGCGCCGCCTTCGTGCTGTCGGCAGTGGGCAGCCTGGCACCCGCCATGCTGCGTCTGGCCGGTCGCGACAGTGCCATCGTCATCGACGGCGACAGTGAGCTGCTGACGCTGTCCGGCACCGTGAGCCGGCACGGCGTGCATCTGCACATGATGGTGGCCGACGCTGACGGGCGCGTCACCGGTGGCCACCTGCTGGCGGGCAGCATCGTGCGTACCACGATGGAACTGGTGCTCGGCATCGCCACCGGCTGGGACATCCGGCGCGAGATCGACCCGGCAACCGGTTTCGAGGAAATGGTGGCCGAGAACCTGCATGAACTGCTCGGCGCCCGTGGCCCCGATTGAGCACACTGCCTGCAAATGAGGCGTCGTGCCCACATCCTTGCTGGCGGCGGCGCTGCCCTCGCCATACAGCTTTCGCCCACAGCCTTGTCCACAGAAACTGTGGATGGACTGAGTGACCGGCTGCGCACGCGGCCACCTCAATTGTCCGGACCCTGCCTCATTAATGAGCAACCCTATTGACACCGTTGTGGCGTGCGGCGCTGCGGCCGGTGTTACCGCTTGATGACGCGTCTTGTCCACAGATACTGTGGATAACCGGCGTGCGCCGCACGATGATCGGCACGCGCCGTGTAAGCTCGCATCGATCTGACGACAGGACGCAACACGTGGCAAAGGTGGTACCCGATGGCTGGCGCGAAATGGATGGTGGCAACGACGCCGGCGACGCCATCCGCCCGGGCGCCGCAGCCGAGCGTGAGCGCGCCACGCTGGCGCTGCTCGAGCGCGCGCTGCCGGCGGCCTACACCGTCTATCACGGCGTGCACTGGACGCGCGTCGATCAGGGGTTTTCGATCTACGGCGATATCGATTTCGTCATCGTCAATGCCGCCGGCAACCTGCTCGCCATCGAACAGCGCAGCGGCTATCTCGAAGAAAGTCCGCACGGCCTGCTGACCCGCCATCGCGGACGCGACCGCAATGTCGCGGTCGGCATCGCGCGATCGCGCCATGCACTGCACACCCGTCTGGCATCGCGTCTGGGCGGCGCCGATGCCGCACTGCCCAGCCTCGAGTACCTGCTGTACTGCCCCGACCACTTCGTGCGTCAGGCGCATACCGCCGGCATCGAGCCTGAACGCATCGTCGATGCGGCGCTGCGCGACACGCTGGCCGCGCGCATCCAGTCGATTCTTCCGCCGGGCGAACATGGCGCTCGCGCAGCCGAAGTGCATCGTTTCCTGCGCGACGAAATCAAGCTCGAAGCCGACGTCAGCGCGCGCATGGGCATCGCGCGCGAGCGCGTGACCCGGGTTGCCGGCGGCCTGTCGCAGTGGGCGCGCGCGCTCGACTTTTCACCCTATCGGCTACGCGTCGTCGGCACGGCCGGCTCGGGCAAGACCCAGCTCGCGCTCGCGGAGTACCGGGCTGCTGTCGAAGCCGGCCTGCGCCCGCTGTATGTCTGCTTCAACCGGCCGCTGGCCGATCACCTCGCGCGCATCGCGCCCGAAGGCGGACTGGCGTGCACCTTCCACCACCTGTGCGAGCGCGTGCTGGCCGAATATGGCGAACGGCCCGACTACGCACGGCCCGACGCGTTCGACGCGCTGATCGCGCGCGCCGGCGAACTCGACGTGCCGGCCGCCCTGCGTTTCGACACCGTCATCGTCGACGAAGGTCAGGACTTTTCCGCCGACTGGGCGACCGGGCTGTGGCGCCACGCCGCCGACGAGGCGCGGCTGATCTGGCTGGAAGACCCGATGCAGAATCTGTATGGCCGACCGCCGGTCGAACTTCCGGGCTGGGTGACGCTGCGCGCGCGCAGCAACTTCCGCAGCCCGCGCCCGGTCGTGCACATGCTGCAGACACTGCTGCAGGACGTGCTGCCCGAGGCCGCGCAGATCGAAGCGGCATCGCCGTTCGATGCCGACGAGGTCGAGCGGCTGGTGTACGACGCCGAACATCCGCTGACCCAGCGCGTCAAGGAGGCGATCCGCCTGTGCTTTGCCGCCGGCTTTCGCACCGAAGACGTCGCCATCGTCAGCTGGCGTGGCCGCGAACAGTCGGAACTGCTGCGCCACGACCGGCTCGGCGCCAACGCGCTGCGCAGCTTCACCGGCCAGTACGACCTGCTCGGCCAGCCGGAATATTCCGAAGGTGATGTGCTGATCGAATCGGTCTACCGGTTCAAGGGTCAGTCAGCGCCGGCGGTCATCCTCGCCGAAGTCGACTTCGATGCGCTGGACGAGCGCACGCTGCGCAAGCTGTTCGTCGGCGCCACACGCGCCATGATGAAGCTGGTGCTGGTGGTCAGCGAACGCGCCGGGCGCACGCTCGACGAACGCCTCGGGCGGAGCTAGCGGCGCATGTCGATCCCTGCTGACGCCATGCAGCCCCCAGCGTCCGTGCGCACCCGCGCGCCGCGCCGCCGCACGCTGGCGCTGCCGCTGCTCGCCGTCGGCCTGCTGCTGTCGATCGCACTGTCGCTGTCGCTCGGCAGCGTGCCGGTCAGCCCGGCGCAGCTGTGGCAGATCGCGACCGGCGGCGATGCCGGGGTGGCCGGCGACGTGGTGCTCGGCCTGAGACTGCCACGGGTGCTGGCGGCGGCAGCCTGCGGCGGCCTGCTCGCGCTGGCCGGCGCGCTGATGCAGGTGCTGCTGCGCAATCCGCTGGCCGACCCCTACGTGCTCGGCATTTCCGGCGGCGCCTCGGTCGGCGCGCTGCTGGCCATGACGGCCGGGCTGGCCGGTGCGCTGTTCGAACTGTCCGCCTTCGCCGGGGCACTGACCGCGATGGCGCTGGTGTTCGGGCTGGCCCACGGCGAGGGCGGGCGCACGCCGACGCGGCTCCTGCTGACCGGCGTCATCGTGTCGGCCGGCTGCGGCGCGGCGGTGTCCTTCATGCTGACGGTGGCGAACGAGCAGTCGCTGCGCGGCATGCTGTTCTGGCTGATGGGCGACGCCGGCGTGGCCGCGCCGCCCGCGGCTGCGCTGTGGACGCTGGCCGTCGGCGTACTGATCTGCACGCCACTGGCGCGTGACCTGAACCTGCTGGCACGCGGCGACCTCACCGCACAGACGCTCGGCGTACCGGTGCTGCGCCTGCGCCTGGCGATCTACCTGATTGCCTCGGCCCTGACCGCTGTAGCGGTGACCACGGTCGGCGCGGTGGGCTTTGTCGGTCTGGTCGTACCGCACCTGATGCGGCTGGCGCTCGGCAACGACCAGCGTCTGCTGCTGCCGGCCAGCGCACTGGCCGGCGCCCTGCTGCTGCTGTTGGCCGATACCGCAGCGCGCACTCTCATTGCACCCGCACAACTGCCGGTCGGCGTGCTGACGGCGCTGCTCGGCGTGCCGGTATTCCTGTTCCTGCTGCATCGCCGCCGATGAGCGCCGCCCTGCCCCTGCTCGTCGCGCGCGGTGTCAGCGTCGGCATCGAAGGTCGCACCCTGTGCACCGCGCTCGATCTCGACATCCTGCCCGGTGAAATGCTCGCCGTCATCGGCCGCAACGGCATCGGCAAATCCACCGTGCTGAGCACGCTGGCCGGGCTGCGCGCACCGCTCGCCGGCCGCCTCACGCTCGATGGTGTGTCGCTCGCGTCGATGGCGCCGCGCGCGCTGGCGCGCCGGCGCTCGCTGCTGCCGCAGTCGCACGACGACGCCTTCGCGTCGACCGTGCTCGACACCGTGCTGGTCGGTCGCCATCCGCACATCGGCCGCTGGTCGGACGACAGCGCGCACGATGTGCAGGTCGCGTTCGACGCGATGGCCCGCGTATCGCTCGCCGGCTTCGAGGCACGCGACGTGCGCACGCTGTCCGGCGGCGAAAGACAACGTGTGGCCATCGCCGCGCTGCTGGCGCAGGACGCACCGCTGTGCCTGCTCGACGAGCCGGTCACCCATCTCGACCTCGACTACCAGATGGACACGCTGTCGCTGTTCGCCGACATGGCGCACGACGAGGGGCGCGCCGTGGTGGCCGTGCTGCATGATCTGAATCAGGTGCTGCGTTTCTGCGACCGCGTGCTGTTGCTGACCGGCGGCGGCGAGTGGGTCTGCGGAGCGGTCGACGCGGTGCTGCAGCCGGACACGCTGTCACGCGCCTTCTGCCACCCGCTGCGCGAGCTGCGCGACGGTGCGCGTCGCTATTTCGTGCCGGCATGATGCGTCTGGCCTGGCTGCTGATCGGACTGTTGCTTGCCGCATCCCCGGCACGCGCTGCTGTCAGCGTCACCGACGACGCCGGACGCAGCGTCGCGCTGCCGGCCCCCGCGCAGCGCATCGTCAGTCTGGCGCCGCACGTGACCGAACTGCTGTACGCCGCCGGAGCCGGCGGAAAGCTGGTCGGCGCGGTGGAATACAGCGACTATCCGGCGGCGGCGCAGGCGCTGCCGCGGGTCGGCAGTTCCAGCGCAGTCGACATCGAAGCGGTAGTCGCGCTGAAGCCGGATCTGGTCGTCGTCTGGCAGAGCAGCACCCGGGCCGCGCAATACGGTCAGCTCGACCGGCTGGGCATTCCGGTTTTCGTCAGCGAACCGCGCTCGCTGGATGACATCCCGCGCACGCTCGAATTGCTCGGCCGGCTGGCCGGTACATCGAACGATGCGGATGCCGCAGCACTCGACTTCCGCACACGACGCGACAGGCTGGCCGCCCGTTACGCATCCCGCCCGCCGGTCGGCGTGTTCTACCAGATCTGGGACCGGCCGCCGATGACGGTCAATGGCCAGCATCTGATCAGCGCCGTGATGACACTGTGCGGCGGACGCAACGTGTTCGCCGGTCTGACCATCCTCGCCCCGACGGTGACCGAAGAGGCGGTGCTGGCCGCCGCTCCCGAAGTCATCGTCGCCAGCGGCATGGCCGATGCGCGCCCGGAGTGGCTGGACGCGTGGCGGCGCTGGCGCAGCCTGCCGGCCGTCGCCCGGGACAATCTCTATTTCATTCCGCCGGAACAGCTGCAGCGCAATACGCCGCGCGTACTCGACGGCGCGGCGAAACTTTGCGAACAGCTCGAACAGGCGCGCGCGAAGCGCCGCTGAAAATCCGGAAGCTGCCGTGCCCGGAAACAGGCGCCGAACAGGCGCCGGTTTGACCTTTGCTACCTGTCCCGTTCCGCCCTCGCCGCCAGCCAGACCAGCGCCAGCACCGGCACGCCGAGCAGTGCGGTACCGGTGAAGAAGAACTCGTAGCCGCGCGCGTCCACCACCACACCGGAAAAACCGGCGATGAATTTGGGCAGCAGCAGCATCAGCGAACTGAACAGCGCGTACTGCGTGGCCGAGTACGCCACGTTGGTCAGCCCGGACAGATAGGCCACGAAGGCGGACGACGCAATGCCGGCCGACAGGTTGTCGGCCGAGATCGCGAAGATGAGGCCGCTGACGTCGTGGCCGCGACCGGCCAGCCAGACGAACAGCAGATTGGTGACCGACGACAGCAACGCACCGAGAAACAGCGTCTTCATGACGCCGATGCGGGCAGTGAGCACGCCGCCGATCACCGCGCCGGCGATGGTCATGCCCACGCCGTACACCTTGGCCACCGTCGCCACCTCATCCTTCGTGTAGCCCATGTCGACATAGAAGGCGTTGGCCATGATGCCCATGACCACATCGGAAATGCGGTAGGTGCCGATCAGGGCCAGCAGCAGCACGGCCTGCCAGCGGTAGCGGCGGATGAAGTCGAGCAGCGGCGACAGTGCGGCGCCGTGCAGCCAGGCAGCCAGACGCAGCAGCGGGCCGTGCAGGCCTTCGCGCATCAGCCAGTCTCGGGCGCGCGCCTCGCGCTGCACGGTTTCGGCCGACACCACCACCTCGGGCTCGCGGATGAGCAGCGTGGTCACCACGCCGACCGACATGCTGGCCGCCATCACGAGGTAGGCGAAGCGCCAGGGCGCGTGCTCATAAACGAGTTCGGTCGCATCGACCGACGCCGCCAGCCACAGCACGCCGGCCGACGCGACGATCATCGCAATGCGGTAGCCGCCCTGGTAGGTCGCCGCCATCGCGCCCTGCAGCCGCTGCTCGACCGCCTCGATGCGGTAGGCGTCGAGCGCGATGTCCTGCGTCGCCGAGGCGAACGCAACCGCCAGTGCGCAATACGCCATGCGGCTCAGGTTCTGCGCCGGATCGGTTGCCGCCATGCCGAGCAGCGCCAGCGCGATGGTGAGCTGTGACGCCAGCAACCAGCTGCGGCGCCGACCGAGCAGACCGGTCAGCAGCGGCAGCGGCAGGCGATCGACCAGCGGCGACCACATCCACTTGAAGGCGTAGGCGAGACCGATCCAGCTGAAATAGCCGATGGTCGAGCGATCGATCCCCGCCTCACGCAGCCAGTACGACAGCGAGCCGAGCACCAGGATCAGCGGCAGACCGGCGGAAAAACCGAGAAACAGCATGCCCGCGACGCGCGGGTGGGCATAGACCTTCAGGCTGTCGAGCCAGCCGGCATCAGTGGGGTGCGGGGTCACGGGCGAAGCGCGGGTGCGGGGCGGGAACAAGGCCGGAAGATACCAGCCCCACCGACCGACCGCGCAGCAAAGCCGGTCGGACAACCGTGCGGTCAGGCGCGCGGTCAGGCGTATTCCGGAAAGAACAGCCCCATCACCGCGGCCATCGAACTGCTTGCTTCGGCGCATGCGCCCTCGAAAGCCTGCGGTTCCAGCCGGGTCATGTTCCACGCCTCGGGTACTACGGTGGCCACAATCCGGGCCGAATCCAGCAGTTCGCCGTCTTCGCCCACCGCGCGGCGGGCGAAATGCAGCAGGCAGGCTTCGAATTCGTGCGGCGCACCGCGTGCCGGATCGATCTGCGCACCGATCGCGGTCGAAAAGCTGGTCGGCAGCTGCCATGCCCGCAGCAGTTCGGCGCCGACGGCGGCGTAATCGCAACCGATCAGGGCGCGTTCAATCTGTTCCGGTGATACATCGGCGCCGCGGCTTTCCAGCAGCGCCGCCTCGGCCAGCTGCGGTACGTGCATGTACATCACCATGTGGCCGATATCGGCCAGCAGGCCACCGACGAACAGACGTTCGGCATCGAGCAGGCCGCAGCTCTTGGCGGCCGCACGTGCCAGCAGACCGCGCATCGCAGACGCACGCCAGAAGCGGGCAACGTCCATGCGCTCGGGCCGCATGCCGGAGAAGACTGCGGTCACCGTGGTGGCCAGAACGATGTCGTGCACCTGCTGCATGCCGAGCACGCTGACCGCGCGCGACATGGTTTCGACCTTGCCGGGAAATCCGTAGAACACACTATTGACGACGCGCAGCACGCGCATCGTGATGCCGGGATCGGCCACCACCACTTTCGCGAGGTCGAGTACCGAACCTTCCGGGTCGTCGAACACCTGTTTCACGCGATGGTAGATGGCCGGCAGGGTCACCAGCTCGGTCGTGCGCTGCGCCAGTTCCTGTGCGGTATGGGAGGACATGTCTGACGTCTCGGAACGATGGCAGTGATCTGAATTCGGCAATCATGCCGAAAACTTGAGTTACCGGCGCCGACCCGAGTCCCGCCGGGGAATAATCCCGGGCCGCACGCGACTCACGATCGCCGGCTGCCGGAACCCAGTCTGAGCTGCACTTGCTGCAGCAATCGCCAGCCACCCCACAGCCGCAGACCCCAGCGCCAGACACGACGCGGCCGCAGCAGGAACAGGGCGACCGCTGCCGCGGCGATGACTTCCGGATGTCCTCGCACCCACTGCACACCATCGCGCACCGTGTCGCCAAAGCGCAATGCCGGTGACAGCGCAGCCGATTGTTCGACTGCGATGCCGCGCAGCAGGCGCGATCGCTCCAGCAGACGTTCGCGCGCCAGCGCAAGGTGCAGGCGTTGCGGGTTCATTGGCGCAGGCTATCGCGGTCGCGTTTCAGTTCGTCGAGCGACGAAGCAAACAGGCGTGTGCCCTCGGCCATGCGTGCCCGCGCGACGACCGCCGCCAGCACTCCGAGCGTGATGAATAGTGTGGAAAACAGCGTCAACGCCAGCAGGCGGTGGCTGTCCCACAGAAGAACGGTCAGCAGCACCGCCACAAAGGCGATGCCGAAGGTGAGGAAGGCAATGGCCAGCGCGCCGTACACCAGCAGTTCGGTCAGACGCAGCGCTTCGTCGCGCGCCTCGACCGTGACCAACTCCAGCCTGACCTGAACAAGTTCGATCAGGCTGGAGAAGAAGCCCTTCAGCGATACGGCAAGACGCTCGGGCCGTTGCGATTCCGACATCGCGCTCAGCGACGACCGATCAGCAGCCCGATCAGCAATCCGGCGCCGGCCGCAACGCCGATCGCCTTCCACGGGTGATCGTGTACGTAGTCATCGGTGACGCGCGCCACTTCGCGCGACTTTTCCTTCAGCGCGACTTCGGCGTCAGCCAGCTTGTGTCGCGCGGAGGTCAGATTTTCCTGCATGCGCACGCGCAGTTCGCCCACTTTTTCGCCCGCCTGGTTGGCCGTGACCTTCAGCAGCTCTTCCGCGTCGGTGATCACTACCTTCAGGTCCGCAATCAGCTTTTGCTTGGTGACGGTTGATTGATCGATGAGTTCGGACATTGATGTTCTCCTTGTTGAATGGGGCGCCTCTAAAGACAGGAAGTTAACCCCTTAAGTTGCCTCGCGCAACGCACCCATGTGGGCCTGTACCCTTGAAGCACGTAGGCGACCGGCTACGCCGATCAGGCCAAGACCGGCCAGCAGCATGGCCCAGGTCTGTATTTCAGGCACCGGAACCAGCGCCTGCGCGAACCGCCCGGCAAGCGCCTCGTGCGCTGCAGTGGTGATGTGCACGTCGTCCCAGTACAGATAGGACGTCGGATCGGTACACGATGGATTGAACTGGCACATGTCCGTCGTGTTGCCGAATCCGGCACCGGCGGGGTCCAGATTCGCATGGGTGGTCAGCGCGAAGGTGTCGCTGGAAAAGAACTGCGCATCGGTCAGCGATCCGGCCAGCCCGCCCAGCAGGCCGCTCAGATAGAAGTTGTGCGACGCCGCAGTCTGTGTCGCCAGGGCGGACAGTTGCGGTCCGGCGGCCAGCGCAAAGGGCGTCACGCCAAGATTCGGCATGTTCGGGATCAGGAAGCTGCGCGCACCGGCGGCGTAGAGCGTCTGCACCGAACCTTGCAGGTGGCCGATCGCATTGGAGATGTAGGCCGAGGTCAGCGCCGGTATCGCTTCAGGCGCCCCGGCGAGAGCCTGATCGGCAAGCGAAAAGTAGTCGTTCGGCCCGGCCCAGACGAAATACAGCGCCTGGCCGTCGATCGTGCCGCCGTTCCCGGCGATGTGCGACGCCACCTGGGCGACCACGCCGGTGCCGTCGAACGATCCCGCCGGAAAGCCGGATTCGCCGTCTTCATCGATATAGTTGTCGGGCAGACCGGGCAGCGCGGACGGACCCGTCTTGGCACCGCCCACCGCATAACTGGTCAGGTTCAGGTTCAGCGATTCGGCCAGATATTCGATCGCCACCTTGCCATTCGAAAAGCGCCCCTGGGCATAGCCGAAGTCAGGGCTCGGGAAATTGACAAGGCCGGAGGACAGCCCGCTGGCCAGCGCAGTGAAGTTTCCGGTATCGGTCAGGCTGTCGCCGAATGCGACGATTCCACTGTACGGCGAGCTCGCTGAATAGGCGCTCGACCACGGAAACGCGACAAACAGCGCGGCGGCAAGCACGCGCGTGCAACGGCTTTTCGTATTCATGCTGACCTCGCTGTGCTTTTTTTGGAGGCACGACTTCGTCATGCCGTAGAGACATCGTAGTCGACAATCAGCGGCGCATGATCACTGAATCGATGATCCTTGTAGACCCTCGCTGCGCGGGCCTTCGCCGCGATTCCCGGGGTCGCGATCTGGTAGTCGATGCGCCACCCGACATTGTTTGCGCGCGCCTGGCCGCGGTTGCTCCACCAGGTGTAGCAGTCGTCGGTGGTGTCGGGGTGCAGGCTGCGGTAGACATCGACCCAGCCGCCCTGGCCGAGCAGTGCGCTCATCCACGCCCGCTCTTCGGGCAGGAAGCCTGAATTCTTCAGATTGCCCTTCCAGTTCTTCAGGTCGATTTCCCGGTGCGCGATGTTCCAGTCGCCACAGATGACGATTTCGCGACCGCTGGCGCGCAGCGCCGCCAGATGCGGCACAAACGCATCGAGAAAGCGGAATTTCGCCTCCTGCCGCTCCGGTGCGCTGGAGCCGGACGGCAGATAGAGCGAAATGACCGTCAGGTCGCCGAAATCGGCTTCCACATAGCGGCCCTCGTCATCGAATTCCTGCACGCCGAAGCCGGTGATCACGCGCGAGGGCGCACGCCGCGAGTAAATCCCGACGCCGCTGTAGCCCTTCTTCAGCGCGTAGTGAAAATGGCCGGGCAGACCGCCGAGGGCGGCCGGCGCGCGCATCGTATCGTCGAGATCGGCCGCCTGCGCCTTCAGCTCCTGCACCGCCAGCACGCCGGGCGACTCGCCGGCCAGCCAGGCCCACACACCCTTTGTCGTGGCCGAGCGGATACCGTTGAGGTTGAGCGACACGATACGTAACATGGCCGGTTTATCCGATTCGTTGGGAAAATCCGTGGATTCTAGACGTTCATTCGTGCAGTTCGCCTGCGACACCGGCGTGCTGCGCTTCGGCAGCTTCACCACCAAGGCTGGCCGCCAGTCGCCGTACTTTTTCAACGCCGGTTTGTTCAACAGTGGCGCGTCGGTGCTAAAGCTTTCGGAGTTCTATGCCGAAACCATCCTGAACCGTGCGCCTGCGTTCGACATGCTGTTCGGCCCGGCCTACAAGGGCATCGTGCTGGCCGCCGGTGCGGCGATGCAGATGGCGCAGCGCGGTCGCGATGTGCCGTTCGCGTTCAACCGCAAGGAAGCGAAGGACCACGGCGAAGGCGGCACGCTGATCGGCGCGCCGCTCAAGGGCCGCGTGCTGATCATCGATGACGTGATCAGCGCCGGTACTTCGGTGCGCGAGTCGGTCGAACTGATCCGTGCCGCCGGCGCGATACCGGCCGGCGTCGCCATCGCACTCGACCGCATGGAGCGCGGCAGCGGCGCGTTGTCAGCGGTTCAGGAAGTGGAACGTTCATACGGCATGCCGGTGGTGGCCTGCGCCAGTCTCGATGATCTGGTGAGCTATCTGCAGCTCACCGCCGGCATGGAGAGCAATCTGGCTGCGGTGCAGGCGTACCGCGCGCAATACGGAGTCGGTCCCTGAAGATGAACACCCTGGAACTGCGTCACCTGCTGCCCGGCCTGGCCCTGATCGGCCTGATGTTCGCCCCGCTCGCCGAGGCGCGCGTCTATTGCTGCAAGGACGCGCGCGGACAGCAGGTGTGCGGCGACGTACTGCCGGAAGCCTGTGCCGACCGCAGCTACCGGGAGCTCAACAAGCAGGGCGCCACGGTGAAGCAGGTCGACGCGCCGATCAGTGTGGAACAGCGCGAAAAGCGCGACGCCGAGGCGCAGAAGGCCAGCGAGGAAGACCGCGTGCGCCAGGAACAGCGGCGGCGCGATGCCACGCTGCTCAATACCTATTCAAGCGAACGCGACATCGACATGGCGCGCAAGCGCCGGGTGACCGATATCGAAGACCTGCTGACGCAGCTGCGCGACCAGGCGCAGACGCTCAAGCAGCGCCACGTCAAGCTGGAAACCGACGCCGCGCGCTTCGCCGGCAAGCCGCTACCGGCGGGCATCAAGGACCGGCTGGACACCAACGCGCAGGACATGCGCCTGCTGGCCGACAACATCGCCTCGAAAGAGCGCGATCTGGTCGAGACGCAGCAGCGCTTCCAGGAAGACCTCGCGCGCTTCCGGCAACTGAGCGGACAGCACTGAGCGGGCCGCCCGGGATCGGTTGCTGCGTCATCGCAGACCCCGGGGTGTGCTGACATCGATTTGCAGACCCCTAACGTGCCGGTGCGTCGAGCGCGCGCCGGTACTGGATCGCTTCGGCGACGTGGACCGGGGCGATGCAGTCCGCCTGTGCCAGATCGGCGATCGTCCGCGCCACCTTGAGGCAACGGTGATAGGCGCGCGCCGACAGGTTCAGCGCCGTCATCGCCTGGCCGAGCAGCGCGCGCGCCGGATCGGTCAGCACGCAGTGCAGATCGATGTCGGCCGCCTCCAGCGACTGGTTCGTCCGCGCCTGACGCGCGAGCTGCCGGCAGCGTGCGGCCGACACCCGCGCACGCACCACCGGCGTCGCTTCGCCGGGACCGGCGCGCAGTTCATGTTCGGCCAGCGGTGCAACGGTCACCAGCAGGTCGATGCGGTCGAGCAGCGGGCCTGACAGGCGGTTGCGGTAACGCGCCACCTGATCCGGCGTGCAGCGACAGCGCGCCGACGGATGACCCAGATACCCGCACGGACACGGATTCATCGCGGCAACCAGCTGGAAACGCGCCGGAAACTGCGCCCGGTGGGCGGCGCGCGCAATCGTCACATGACCGGTTTCCAGCGGCTCGCGCAGCGCTTCGAGCACGCGACGGTCGAATTCAGGCAGTTCGTCGAGAAACAGCACGCCGTGGTGTGCCAGTGAAATCTCGCCTGGCCGCGGTACCGCGCCTCCGCCCACCAGCGCGGCAGCGCTCGCCGAATGGTGCGGCGCGCGGTACGGCCGATGCGTCAGACGGGCGGCATCGAACAGGCCGGCGCCGGACAGCACGGCCGCCGTTTCCAGCGCCTCGGCTTCTTCAAGATCGGGCAGCAGGCCGGGCAGACGCGCCGCCAGCATCGATTTGCCGGTGCCGGGCGGGCCGCTGAGCAACAGCGAATGATTGCCCGCGGCGGCAATTTCCAGTGCGCGGCGTGCCTGCAGCTGGCCCCGCACATCGGCCAGATCCGGCCAGACCGGCGCTGCGCGCTGCGCCGGCGCGCTCGCGCGGGGCAGCGCCTCGCGGCCGCACAGGTGGGCGCACACATCGAGCAGCGAGCGCGCGGCGCGCACATCGACGCCGGCCACCATCACGGCTTCGGCCGCCGATTCCGCCGGCAGCACGAAACAGCGACCGGCGTCGCGCGCGCCGAGCGCCATCGGCAGCGCCCCGCGCACCGGACGCAGCGCACCGGTCAGTGACAGTTCGCCAGCGAATTCGTGGCGGTCGAGCGCGGGCGCGTCGAGCGCACCGGACGCGATCAGGATGCCGAGCGCGATCGGCAGGTCGAACCGGCCGGATTCCTTCGGCAGGTCGGCCGGCGCCAGATTGACGGTGATGCGCCGGGCCGGAAACTCGAAGCCGGAGCAGAGGATGGCCGCGCGCACACGGTCGCGCGCTTCGCGCACTTCGGCATCAGGCAGACCGACCAGCGAAAACGCGGGCAACCCGTTTGCGACGTGCACTTCGACCGCCACCTCCGGTGCGTACAGACCGGCCAGCGCGCGGCTGCGCAGGATGGCGAGTGACATGTGTTCGTCATGTGATGCAATGGGCGCAGTCTAGCGCACACCCCGTCCGGTCATGCCATCGGGTTCAACCGCTCGCGGTGCCGCGGCGCGAGCGCTCAGGCGGCGCGGTACAGCATGACCGCCAGCCCGGCCGCCAGCGCCGCAACAATCAGATTGACCCAGGCGCCCCAGCGTGCGCCGTAGCCGGGCGGAAATTCGGCCGGCGTCAGCGTGCCGAGCAGGCGCAGGTATTGCCGCGACGACCAGCCGGCCACCCATGCGCCGAGCACGATGAACGCCAGCCCGAACCACAGCGACGCACCGGACAGGCCGGCCCCATGTTGTGCCGGCGACACCAGCCGGATCAGGATGCCGGCGCGTTCGACGACGAAACCGAAGGCGATCAGCGCCAGACTGGTGCGGTTCCACGCCAGCAGCGTGCGCTCGGCGGCGAACAGCACACGCGGGTCCTTCAGGTCAGACACGATGTTTGTCCTCACGGTTTGTAACGCGGCAGGCACCACTGCGAGCAGCCTGCCCGCACGATGAATGCCAGACACGGACGTTAGCAGACCGGGCGGACACTGCCCTGACGGGTTGCGCGGGCCGGTCGAGCGAACCGGCCCGCGGTGATTTAGAATCGCGGGCCTTCGAGTACGCACGGCCCGGCCATCCGCCGACCGACGACCCGTCGAATCGTCACAGGCACTGCCCTGCCGCCGCCACGAGCGACGGCGCGGTCCTGTCACACCACCTCATCTATCCGGAGAAAACCGTGCCCAGCCTGTTGCCCAACGTCGACCCCCAGGGGCTGCTCGAATATTCGGTCGTGTATACGGACCGCGCGCTCAACCACATGTCGCAATCGTTCCAGGGCGTCATGAAGGACATTTCGCGCGTGCTCAAGCAGGTCTACAACGCGAAATCGGCGGTCGTCGTACCGGGCAGCGGTACCTTCGGCATGGAGGCGGTGGCGCGACAGTTCGCCACCGACAAGAAGGTGATGGTCATCCGCAATGGCTGGTTCAGCTTCCGCTGGACGCAGATTTTCGACATGGGCCGCATTCCGTCCGAATCGGTCGTGCTGAAGGCGCGCCAGCCGGTGCCCGGATCGCAGAAGGCGTTCGCACCGCCGCCGGTCAGTGAAGTGGTCGCCGCCATCCTCGAACACAAACCCGCCGTGGTGTTCGCACCGCAGGTCGAAACCTCGGCCGGCCTGCAACTGCCGGACGACTATCTGCGCGAGGTCGCCGCCGCGGTGCGCGAAGTCGACGGCCTGTTCGTGGTTGACGCGATCGCTGCCGGCACCTTGTGGGTGGACATGGGTGCACTGGGCATCGACATCGTCGTCAGCGCGCCGCAGAAGGGCTGGAGCGGTTCGCCGTGCGCCGGCCTGGTCATGCTGGGCGAGCGCGCACGCGCACGCATCGATTCGACCACCAGCACCAGCTACGCCGCCGACCTGAAGAAGTGGCTGCAGATCATGGAAACCTATGAAGGCGGCGGCCATGCCTATCACGCCACGCTGCCGACCGACGGTCTGACGCAATTGCGCAATGTGATGCTGGAAACCGAAAGTTTCGGCTTCGACAAGGTGAAAGCCAGCCAGATCGAGCTGGGCCGCCAGATCCGCGCACTGATGGAAGCGCGCGGCTTCGAAAGCGTTGCCGCCGAAGGTTTCAAGGCACCGTGCGTCGTGGTCAGCTACACCAGCGATCCGGATATCCAGAACGGCAAAAAGTTCATGGCGCAGGGACTGCAGATCGCCGCCGGCGTGCCGCTGCAGGTCGACGAACCGGCCGATTTCCGCAGCTTCCGCATCGGTCTGTTCGGACTGGACAAGCTGCAGAACGTGGAACGCACGGTGCAGAACTTCAAGGCGGCGCTGGACAGGATCGAGTAGTTTCCGCCGGCTCGCTCGCCGGAGGCCGATCCGCTTCGTCCCCCGACGGGTCGGCCATCGAACGTGGCAAGTCCAGCACGAATTCCGCACCGCCGTCCGGGTGGTTGCGGGCGGACAGCACGCCGCCGTGCTGTTCGACGATGCCGTAGCTGATCGACAGGCCAAGGCCGGTGCCCTTGCCGACCGGCTTGGTGGTGAAGAAGGGCTCGAAAATGCGCGACAGGTACTCGTCGGGTATGCCCGGCCCGTCGTCGCGCAGGCTCATGCGCACCCGGTCGCCCTCGTTGGTGCAGCTCAGCGTGAGCTCGGCGACACGATCGTCGGCACCGGCGGCGTCGTAGGCGTTCTGCAGCAGATTCATGACCACCTGCTGCAATTGACCCGCACTGCCCGTGACCACGCAAGGTTCGCGCGCCGCCCAGTGCAGGGTGACGACCGCGCTGGTGCCCTTGTGTATCCAGTGGATGGCCCGCTCGATCACGGCAGTGAGATCGACGGCGCTGCGACCTTCCGGATCAACGGCGGAAAATCGCTTCAGCCCGTTGACGATGTCGGCGGTGCGCTGCGCGCCTTCCATGGTGCCTTCGATCAACGAGGGCAGATCCTTCAGCAGATGTTCGATGCGCAACCTGGCGCGCAGCGCGCCCAGTTCCTCGTCGGACGCTCCGGCGTGCACGGCGTCGATGTAGCACCTCATGCGTTCGCTGTACTTCTTCAGCGCATGCACGTTGCCGAGCACGAAGCTGATCGGGTTGTTCAGCTCATGCGCGACACCGGCCACCAGGCGGCCGAGCGAAGCCATCTTTTCCGAATGCAGCAGCTGCTGCTGTGCCAGCTTGAGCGCCTCGTGCGCTTCGCGCAGTTCGTGGTAGGCGCGCTTGAGTTCCGCAGTGGGCCGGCCGACCAGCACGGTGCCGGCGCGCCGGCCGTTGCGCGTGAAGCGCGGCGTCAGATTGGTATCCACCGGCACCCCGGCGCCCGCAGCGTCGCGCAGGTTCAATTCGACCGCCTCGCCCCGGCGCGACGGATTGGCGTCATCGAGCACGCCGCGCATGCGGGCGCGGCTTTCGTCGTCGGCCAGCAGCGCGAACACCGGCGTACCGCGCAGCGCGTCGTCGCTGCGCCCCACCAGCTCGCACAGCGCAGCGTTGGTTTCCTCGATCTCGCCACGCTCGTTGCACACCAGCAGCACGTCCGACATCGCCGACATGACGCTGAAGATGAACTGCTGCGACTGTTCCAGTTCGACGTTCTTCTGCTCGAGCGCGATTTCGTCGCTCACCAGCTGCGAATACACCTCGTCCATGCGCTGGATCACGTCCAGCCAGGTCGCCTCGTCCACACCTTCGATGTGGGCGCGCGCAAGCAGGGCTTCGGTGTCGACGGATTTCGGATGTTCGGTCATCGCGGCGGGCAGGGGGCGGCACAGCAGCGCATGGTAGCGCCGACGGTGTCCGCCCCGCCAACTCGTCGCATCGCGCCTGCGATCAGAAGCGGGCGCTCAGCGTGAAGCGCAGGCTGCGCGGCTCGACCGGATGAAAGTGGCGGTCGTCGACGCCACCCGCCGCTTCGCCGCGCAGGCGCGAGGTGTAGAAGTACTCGATGTCGTTGTCGCCGCTGTCGAACAGGTTGAACACGTCCAGCATCAGCCGCAGGTCGCGGCTGAACCGGTGGCCGAGGCGCAGATAGGCCAGCGTGGTCGAACCGGCGCGCACCGAATTGTCTTCGAGAAGCGGGCGCGGGCCGACGTGACGCAGTTGCAGGTGACCGAACCAGCCATTCGCCAGCGGATTGTCGTCGGTCAGGCTCAGGCCGGCAGCGACGACGCGGTCGACCGCCCCCGGTACGCGGTTGCCTGCCGGATCGTTCTCGGTGAAGCGGGCGCGCGAGGCGGCAAGATCGAGGTCGACCAGCAGCCAGGGCTGCACCGCCCACCGGTTGTTCCACTCGATGCCGCTGCGCCGGCTGGCCCGGTTGGGCTCGGTTTCACCGGCGTCGCCGACGAACAGCAGTTCCGAATCCAGCTTCAGCGTCCACACGGCCAGCGAGCTCTGCAGCCCCGGTATGAGCTCCGTGCGCACACCGACTTCTCCGCCCTGGGTGCGCACCAGCGCGTCCACCGGGTCGGTCGGCAGCCCGCCCCGGGCGGTGATGCGCGCCGTGGTACCGCGGGCGTCGTTGCTGTGAAAGCCGTTGCCGTAATTCACGAAATACTCGGTGCGCGCCCACGGCCCGAAGATGAGCGACAGCTTGGGCGAGACAATGTGGTCCGACGCATCGCCGCTGTTGGCCGCAATCGAACTCGACACATCGAATTCGTAGCGGTCCACGCGCACGCCAGCCACGCTGCGCAGCCAGGACGACCACTGCACCGAATTCTCGCCATACAGGCCGACGCTGGTCTGGCGCACGCGACTTTCCTGGGTCACACCGGTGGTGGTGCGCGCAACCGTGGTGTAAAGCCCGACCGGGCTCAGGCGGTCGTGACGCACCTGCACGCCCAGCGTGTTGGTCATCGGGAGCCCGGCCAGCCGGCCGTCCCAGCTGCGACTGGCGCTCATGCCAAGTACCTTGCGCTGCTCGGACTGGCGGAACTGGTCGCCGTCGGTCGGGTTGTCGAGGAAGTACGTGAAGTTGGACCACAGATCCAGTTCCGACTGTATCGCGTAGGCGTTGAGGCGGAAGGCGCCATCGTCGTAGGCGCGCTGATGGTTCACCGACAGGCTGTAGCGCTGCGTCTTGCCGCCATCCGTCGGGTCCACCGTGCCATACCGGCCGATCTGGCCGGACTGCACGGCGCGCAGCGGAATCTGGTCCGTCGAATCCCAGCGGGCGGTATAGGCCATCGCAGTGACCGACGTGCGGTTTGCACCTTCACCCAAGGTGTAGCGCAACACGCCGTTGATGCGACGGAAATCTTCCGGGTTTTCCCACGGGCCGTCGTTGCGCGAAGTTTCCAGTGCATAGAGCAGGCTGCCCGCGCCCGCCTCATGGGCATTCATCAGCAGCGCGCGCCGGTAGCCGTCCTTGCCGGTGCTGACTTCGGCGGTGCCGTAGTCGAGCCGGTCGCGCAGGCCCAGGCGGGCGGAGCCTGCTGAGGAGAAGTCGCCTTCTTCGGCGTAGTAGGGACCTTTTCGGTAATCGATGCGGCCGATCAGCTCCGGGATGAGCCAGTTCAGATCGGTATAGCCGTGGCCGTGTGCATGCGTCGGCATATTGGCCGGCATGCCGTCGATGTAGGTGGCGAAATCGGTGCCGTGGTCGAGGTTGAAGCCGCGCAGGAAGTACTGGTTCGCCTTGCCGCCACCACTGTGCTGCGTGACGATGATGCCGGGCACGAATTCCAGCAACTCCGCCGGACGCAGCGTCGGCCGGTTCTCGATCAGCTTCCGGGTGACCTGACCCTGGCTTGCCGCGTCAGAGGTGCCGATCGCGTTGTCGTAGTGACCTTCGACGGTCACTGTATCGAGGTGGTGGGCCGCCGGTGACGTTTCATGCGCCAGCGCGAAGCTCGATGCCCCGATGACGGGCACGCACAGCGCCCCGAACATCCCCCTTTTCAAAGCTGGCGCAGCGAGCAAGTCCTTCGCCGACAAAATTTTCTTGCTGTTCATGTCCTTGTATGAAGAATCGAAAAAGTTAGCATACAAGTGAAGCATTACAGTTCATGCACACTGGCCGGATCGGTGTTTCGGTACAAGCAACGTCAGGGTGTGGCCGCTCGGTTCGGTGCAGCGGCGGCAGCGGTGTTTGCGTCAGGTGCTGGGCTTGATGTGCACGTGGCCATGCCCGCCGCGTTCGTGCCGCCGCGTATAGCTGTGCCCGCCCGGCCCCGCGTGGTGGTGGCCGGCATCGAGTTCGACGCTGATCAGGTTGATCTGGCCGTGATGCACGCCGCGCTCGGCGCACACCGCATCGGCGAACTGCCGTACCGCCGCGATCTCGCCTTTCAGGATGACCGTTTCGAGGCAGTAGTCGTGGTCGAGGTGGGCGTGCATCGACGACACCGTGAGGTCGTGGTGGGCGTGCTGCAGGCTGATGATGCGCTCGGCCAGGTCGCGTTCGTGGTGGTTGAACACGTACGACAGACACGCTACGCAATGCGTGGCACTACCCGTCTGCTGGGCGGTGCGGTCAAGCTCGGCGCGGAACAGGTCGCGCACCGCTTCAGAGCGGTTGCCGTAGCCGCGCTGCGCGATCCAGTCGTCGAACTGGGCAGCCAGCTGGTCGTCGAGGGAAATGGTGAAGCGCTGCATGTCATGACTCCGATGAGGTCGTATCGATCGACCCGCCGTTCGTGGCCAGCCAGTCGGCAAATTCCAGCGGTCGCAGGCCGAAGCGGACCGCATTGCCCTCGTGCAGCGAGCGGAACTCCTGCAGCACCAGTTCGACGAAGCGCGCCCGATCGGCCGCCGCCACACCGGCCGGCGTCGTCTCGTGTGCCGTCGCCGCGCTGGCCGGCCGCCCGCCCAGCACGATGGCGCGCACCGCTTCGGTCAGCGCCTTGCGATGGCGCAGGCGGAAGGTGTCGGGCGGCACCAGTTGCTGTTTTACCGCCACGTATTGCTGGCACGAGCGGGCGTAGGCCTGGACGAACACGTCGCGCAGCAGCTCGATGCGGTTCAGCTCGTAGACCGCGATCATCGCATCCACATAGGCCTGCTGCGGCACGTCGATGAAGGACAGCGGGCACAGATTGGTGCGGATCAGCGGAATGTTGGCGGCCAGCCGCGACACCCGCTTGTTCACGTCCTCGAACGGCTGCAGATAGGGCAGATGCACCATCAGGAAGAAGGCCTGCTCGAACGGGTCGAGGATGTCGGCGGCGATGTCGGTGACGATGCCGAACAGCTCGTCGAGCGGCTGCGGCATCGCCAGCGGCCGGTACACGCAGCCGCTGATCTCGACCGCCCGGCTGCGCACCCGGCCACCGGCCTGCGGATCGCGCAGCAGCCCGTCGGACAGCAGCGCGTGCAGCGACAGCAGGGTTTCACGATCGACGCCGATGCGACCCGCGCCATGCACCAGGTACTCGATGGCCGCCTTGTGGTTCAGGATCATCTGCGTTTCGAGCGCGTCCTTTCCCTCGGCGATCTCGCCCAGTTCGATCAGGCGTTCGGTATCGAGCCGCGAATAGGTGTTGCCCTCCAGTTGCGACGAGGCCCAGGACAGGTCGATCAGCAGCCGGTTCAGGATGTCGCCGGCAAAGGTGCCCGCCGCCGCTTCGCCGACCGGTGAGCGGCCGAGCACGTGCAGTTGCGCGCGCAGCGGCTCCGGCAGATAGAAGGTGTCATTGGCGCGATAACGCTCGACGAAGCCGATGTCGTAACCGACGGGGCGACGCAGATGCAGCGGCCGGCGCACCAGATCGCGCAGCTCGGCACCCTCGGCCGACAGCGTCACATAGGGGGCCGGGGCGGCGGCCGGCAGGGGCTCCATCGCCGCCAGCGCGGCGCCGGCGGGCGCCGGGAAATACTTCAGCGCCCGCGCCTCGCCGCGCGTCAGGACACGGCCCTGCGCGACCAGCTCGGCCAGCCGCCGCTGCAGCGTGCGTCGCGCCACGCCCTCGCCCAGCGCGCGCAGCAACCCGTCCACACCGATGCCTTCCGGATGGCGGGCGATCTGTGCGGCAAGCGTGTGCGGATCGATGGACGAGCGGGGCCGGGTCATTTCAGTGGCGCAATTCAATTATCGCGCCACTATATTGGCACAAAACGGGAAATCGCGCCAACCGGGATATGGCGCGATCCGATGCGCCCCGCGTCCCGCCCACGCACTCAATGCACCGTACACACCATGCACGGATCGAAGGACCGCACGATGTCGCGCGGATGCGCACGACGCGTCGACACCTCAAGCGTCGGATGAACCCGGAAGCACGAGCAACTCCGCTTCCATTCGCCGGATACCGGCGACCAGATTCCTGAAGCTGGGCGAGCGTTCGTTGGCGAGATCGAGCCATTCACCGATTGCGCGTGATCCACTCACCTTCTGGTACAAGCCCGAAGTCAGCTTTTCCAGTTCCTTGCTTGGATTTCCAAGCCGGTCGGGACTGCGGAACAGTGCGTTACCCTGGCGGGATACCAGCTTCGTGACACCCAACGCTTGCTCCACAGCGTGAAGATCTGCGAGATAAAAGGCTTCGAGCTCCTTGCAGGCAATTCTGACCAGCGCCCTTCCCGCCGCCTCGGCATGATGACAAATGTCGAGCAGCTTCGCCTTCACTGTCGCGCAATCGGGCGCGCAGTCCTGATCGCGCAGGACAATGAAGCGAGCCTGCGGATTGAGATAGCTGCGCAGACGTCGATGCAGTTGCTTCTCCAGATCCTGCTTGCCCTCGAAGACAATCAAGCGGTGCCGGATACCCGGCTGGAGGATGCGCGGCAGAAGGCTTTCCAGCATCGCACCCGCCGACGCTTCTTCCAGCAGGAATACCAACTCCTTCATTCGGGATCGGCTCCCTCGAAGAAGCCCTGCTTCCACAGGTACCCCATCTGGTCGCCCTCTGCCATATACGCGGCAATCTGCGCGTCATCGCGGGCACGGCGAATTTCAGTCCCGCCACCGCGCTTGACCAGCCAGCACACCTCGTCCAGACCGACCGAATTCAGAAAATCCGGCGAATGCGTGGACACCAGCACCTGTCCGCCACGCAAGGCGTACAGCCGGAACTCCTCGGCCAGTTCGGCCATCAGCTTCGGATAGAGCTGGTTTTCCGGCTCCTCGACGCACAACAAGGGGTGTGGCGTCGGATCATGCAGAAGCACCAGATAGGCGAACATCTTGATGGTGCCGTCAGACACATAGCGATCGAGGAACGGCGTCTTGAACGACCCGTCCTGAAAGCGCAGCGTGAGATACCCATCGTCCATCAGACGTGGCTCGACCGAAGCCACGCCAGGCACGCGCCGGGTCATTGTTTCCAGAATGCGCTGGAAAGTCTGCGGATGCTGCTCGAACAGGTATTGCGCCACGCGCGGCAGGTTATCGCCAGTCTCTGAAAGATGTTCGGAATCTCCCGCCGCTTCCTTGCGACCGCGTGCGGCACTGATGTGAAAGTCCGATACATGCCAGGACTCGATCAACTGCCGGAACGCATTCGCAGCCTTGAAGCGCTCGAATTGACCCAGCCCCTTGATCGCCAATGTATCGGGATTGACCTTCTGGAATTCGCGCTCGAGATCTTCATCGGCCTTGTTGAAGTCCTCTTCGTTGGTGATAGCAAAGCCTTCGCCGACCGCGAAATCGAGAAAATGAAACGGACTGCCGTAACGTCCCCGCTTGTAGCGCAGCAACTCGCGTTGCACGAATGGAGAACCATCCTGCTCACCGATTTCCAGCGAATAGGTCACCAGGCGCTCCACGCCGGTAATCAACATGCGGTACTGGATTTCGATAAGGATGGTGTCCGACTCGGCATCACGACTCAACACTTCGCGAAAACGACCGCGCTTGTCCAGTGCCTGACGCACGGTGCCTTTCAGGCAGTCGTGCAGGAAGCCGAACACATCGAACAAGGTCGATTTTCCCGAGCCGTTGGCGCCGACCACGACCAGAAAAGACGGAATGTCTTTCAGATGCACATCGCGGAACACCTTGTAATTCTTAAGGCGTATGGATTCGATTTTCATGACTGGAGCCGCCTGTGAATGGCACTCGAAGAAAGCCCGTACGGTACCGTAAGGTCGTCCAGACGGGGTGCCCGCCCCGGCAGCCAAACTCGCTGCGGCTCACACGCCGCTGGCTCGATGTGCGCTGCGGACCTGGCGTCGCGCAGTTGCTCGAACTCAGTGCACCGTACACACCATGCACGGATCGAAGGATCGCACGATATGCTGCACCGCCACCGGCGTCGTTTCGCCGTCGCGCACCGGCGCGCCTTCGAGCGCAGCTTCCAGCGCGCCGGGCCGGCCGGCGGCGTCGCGCGGCGAGAAGTTCCAGGTGGTGGGCGCGACGATCTGGTAGTTGGCGATGCGGCCATCACGCACCGAAACCCAGTGCCCCAGGCTGCCGCGCGCCGCTTCGCCGAGGCCGGCGCCGCTGCCTTCGTCCGGCAGCCGGCCCGGCGTGCAGAAGGGCTCGCCCGGCCGCACTGCGCGCAGCCAGTCTTCCATCATGATCACCACGCGCGCCAGTTCGAGCAGGCGGGCGACGACGCGGGTGTAGACCGTGCCGCCGTAACGGCCGACCAGGTCGACGATGAGCGGATGAGCGCTCGCCAGCTGACGCGCAACGGCGCCGGTTTCGACCACCTCGCCGGCCAGCCGCGGCGCCTTGTTCCAGGTGTAGGCGCCGGGCTTGTCCGGCTCCGGCCGCGTGACACCGGTGTGCGGATGCTGCGGACCGCCGGCGTCGCTCAGCCAGGCGTGGGTGGCGTCTTCGCGGATGGCGGCCGGGTCGAGCGGCGACAGCGTACCGGCGCGCCACACGCCGGCCCCGAGCGCCGTGCCGCCGTCCGGCTGCGGATAGGCGCCGTAGCTCATGAAGCGACCGGGCCCGGCGCCGAGTGTGGCCAGCCCCGCATCGCGCGCGACGGTCAGGAAAAAGCGCAGGTCGCCGTTCAGCGGATCGGCGCCGCCATGCCAGGCATCGAGCGCCGCCTCTGAATCGAGTGCAGCCACCTGTTCCAGCGGCGCGGCATAGGTGCGGGTTTCGAGGAAGCGGCGGAACTCGCGCACGCGCGCCAGCAGGCGCACCTTTTCTGCCGCGTCGATGGCGCGCGTCGAACCGCCGGGGTCGATGCTCTGCGTGTGCGGCCACTTGCCGGCCAATGTGCCGAGCAATGTGAACCAGCGCTGGCGCGCGGCGATCGCGGCGCGCACCTGTTCGCCGCTCTGCGGCGTGAAGCGGCGCACCGCCTCGGCATGCCAGGGCCGGTCGGCATACACCGGGCGCACGAAGTCCGGCATGAAGAACAGGTAGAAGTGGGTCAGGTGATCGGCCAGGTTTTCCGTGGCGAGGATCACATTGGTCACGTGCTGGCCGTTGGCCGGCATCGCGATACCGCCGAGCGCGGCCAGCGCCCGCGCCGCCGCCACCGACTGCGACACCGAACAGATGCCGCAGATGCGCGGCACATACACCAGCGCGTCATGCGGCTCGCGCCCGCGCAGGATCTGCTCGAAACCGCGGTACATCGGCGCATTGACGTGCGCCGACGCGACTCGACCATCGGCGATGTCCAGCGTGACTTCGAGATCGCCCTCGACGCGATTGAAGGGGCCGACGAGGAGGCGGGTCATGAAACCTCCCTGAAGAACGTGCAGCAACTGTCGACACGCTTTACACCGCGACGCCGCGCTGCGTCGGTACCTGCCGACGGCGACGAGCCAGTTCGCCCTGTATCCGCCGTCGGCTGTGGCATCCGCCGTCGACGCGCCGATTCTGGCGCGATCCCTGCTTTTAGAGAAGTTGCTGTCGCTGGCGTGCCTTCGCGCACGTTCATGACATGTCCGGCCACGACCGACCGGATGTGTGTCCATCGCCCGAGGAAGGAAAGAACGACATGGCTATTCACTCAACGAGCACCCCGTTTCATCGCTGCGTCGCGCTGGCCGCGCTGATCGGCGGTCTGGCGCTTGCGCCGGCTGCCCACGCGGCGAACTACACATTCGACGTGCTTTATGAAGGCGCCGGTGTGGCCACTCTTGCCGCCGGCAGCGACGATCCGGACGGCACCGTGCTCTACGACGGCGACACCTTCGTCTGGACCCTGTCCATCGTCGACGATCGTTACTGGGAAGTGGTCGCATCGGGCGATTTCTTTCCGCTGATGGCCTTCGGCGTCAGCGAACCCGGCGACCGTACCGTGAACTACATGCTCACGCTCTATAACGACGCGACCGAGGTATTCAGCGAAACGGCGGCAGATGTGGTGAATTCGTCCGTCCATATCGGTACCAATACCATCACGCTCGACGCCGGTCTCAAGTTCGACAGCATGCGTCTCGAACTGACGCTGATCAGTGCGACGGTAGATGACAACCCCACTGTCGCGACAGCGACCTCGCCCTATGGGCTGCTGCCCATCTTCGGCGCGCCGGAACAGAACGCCTTCTATCCGGGCATCGTGCTGGCGCCGGTACCGGAGCCGCAACCCTGGGTACTGGCCATCGCGGGCCTGATCACACTGGGCGCCCTGAGCCGCCGCCGGCGCTGAATGCGGCACCCGTGCCGGCGTCATTTCAGCCGCGTCCGCCGCGCCACCGGCGGCACGACGACGTGGTCCGACACCGCGTTCACCTTTACCCGCTTCGGCGTCGCCGACTTCGACAGTGAGGCCAGTGCGACGAACCAGGCCTTGGGCATGTCGGTCGGCAGGCCGATCGGGATGCCGGCGATCTTCGGCGTGGCGTGGAAGGGGTGGCCCGGTTCCTGGAAGCCGGGTTCGGTGCAGCTGATGCAGGCATAGCCGCCGCGCGTGCAGGAGCCTTCGCCGTTCCACGGCCGGGTGTTGCAGTCGGCGTGCGCCTGCGTGCCCTTGCAGCCCATGTTTTCCATCATGCAGCCGAGGTCCGAGGGCTTTTCCGCGCTGGCCTTGAATTCGTAGTACTCGTTGCGCGTGCAGCCGTGGTGCACCAGCTGGTCGGCGTAGAAGCGCGGCCGGCCCAGCGTGTCGAGGTCGGTTTCGGTGAAGCCGTCGGCGGCCAGCGCCATCAGCGTATCCAGCACCCAGCTCGGGTGGGTCGGACAGCCGGCGATATTGATCACCGGCAGGCCGCCGTGTGCGCGGAAACCGGCACCGAGCAGGCCGCCGCGCACGTCGTCCTCGTACTGCAGGCCGCAGGCGTCGGTCGGGTTGTCGCCGCCGGCGGTGACACCGCCCCAGGCGGCGCAACTGCCGATGGCGATCACGTGACGTGCCTTCGCGGCGAGGCGACGCACCCACTCGACCATCGGCACGCCGGTGCCGGCCATGACATGGAAGCGGCCGGTGCCGTTCGGCCCGCGCAGCAGCGACCCTTCGATGCACAGCGCGTCCAGCGGCAGATCGCCATCGAGGATGCGGCCGAGCAGCGCGGTCACCTCAGAGCCGCTGTCCAGCGACAGCGACGGATGCCACAGCAGATCGATGCCGGCGTCGCGCAGCTGGCCGTGGAAATCGTCGGTGTCGGCGCACAGCAGCGACATGCTGCAGCCGCCGCAGCCGCCGGACTGCAACCAGAGCACGTTCATGCGATCACTCCTTCGGTGTGCGCACCGCGGGCGACGGTGTCGTGCAGCCAGCCGCGCGCCCGGGCGAGCGCCTGTTCGAGATCGGCCGCGGCCTGCGCATCCGGCGGCTCACCCAGTTCCCAGCGGCGGCCGCGGATGGCCAGTACATCACACACCGGCGGTAGGCGGCGCTGCAGATCGACGAATACCTGCAGCAGCGCTTCCGGCGACAGCGCGTGGCTGGTGATCCGGCGCTCGCGCTGCGGCTGCACGCTGCGCACCTCATAGGCGGCATCCAGCCCGCGCGCGGCGTCGACGAACAGCACGCGTTCGCGGCCGACCAGGTCGAGCGCGTGCTCGATCTGCAGCTGGTAGTCGCTGAGGCAGTCCACCGTGCCAGCGGGCAGGGCACGTTCGGCATACGCCGCCAGCGCATCGACCAGCATCGGGCCCAGCGCGTCGTCGCCGCGGCTCGGGTTGCCCCAGCCCAGCACCAGCAGCGGCGCCGTCATTGCGCCGCCCCGGCGTCGTGCGCAGGCCGCTCGCGCAGCAGTTCACCGGTCGAACTGCGCAGCACGTGGTCGAGCACGCGGCCGTCGGCCGCGCGCAGGCTCACCGCCAGCGGCATCTGGCCGAGCGCGTGCGTGGCGCAGGACAGGCAGGGGTCATAGGCGCGGATGGCCACCTCGATGTGGTTGAGCAGGCCTTCGGTAATCGTTTCGCCGTCGAGATAGCGCAGCGCCACCGCGCGCACCGCCTCGTTCATGGCCTGGTTGTTGTGCGTGGTCGATACGATCAGATTGCAGCGCGTGACCAGGTCGTCGCCGCCGACTTCGTATTCGTGGATCAGCGTACCGCGCGGTGCTTCGATGATGCCGATGCCCGAGCACTGGCGCGGCCCCTCGGCCTGCAGCGGACCGCCGGTGATCAGCGCGTCGTCGAGCAGCGCGGCGACCGTCTCGACGCCGTGCAGCAGTTCGATCATGCGTGCCCAGTGAGTGGCCAGCACCGCGTGCACCGGCCGGCCGCCGTGCGCGGCGACGAAGGCCTGGCGCGCCTCTTCGGCGCGCGGCGTCGGGATGAAGTCGCAGTTCTGCACGCGCGCCAGCGGGCCGACGCGGTACCAGCCGTCATCGACACCGAGGTCGCGGCGGTAGGGGAATTTCATATAGGTCCAGGGCCGCACCGCCTCGGCTATCAGTTCGCGGTAGCGCTGGTCGTCGAAGCCGTCGACCGCGATGCGGCCGTCGGCCTCGCGCAGGCGCAGCACACCGTCGTACAGCTCCATCGCGCCGTCGCGGCCGACCAGCGACATCATGGCGGCCGGCGTGTCGGCGAAGTCGGCGTATCGGGCCGGCAGATTCTCGTGCAGCCGGCGGGCCAGCGTCACCGCGTCCTGCGCCCAGGCCAGCACCTGCGGCAATTCGGCGCGCAGCGCGTCGCGTTCGGCCGGATCGACCGCGCGGTTCATGCCGCCGGGTATCGAGCCGGTGCCATGAATGCGCTTGCCCGAAGTGATGCGGATCACCTCCTGCCCGAACTTGCGCAGCATGACGCCCTGGCGCGCGGCGTCCGGAAAGGCCGCAGTCACGCCGACGATGTTGCGTTGGTCGATGCCCGCGTCGAAACCGAACAGCAGGTCGGGCGAGGCGAGATGGAAGAAGTGCAGCGCGTGGCTTTGCACGATCTGGCCGTAATGCATGAGCCGGCGGATGCGCTCGGCCGCCGGCGGCACCGGCCAGCCGCCCGCCACGCGGTCGAGCGCCTTCGACGCCGCCAGATGGTGCGACACCGGGCAGATGCCGCACAGCCGCTGCACCATGACCGGCACTTCCCAGTACGGCCGGCCTTCGATGAATTTTTCGAAGCCGCGGAATTCGACGATGTGCAGCCGCGCCTGCCGCACGCGGTTGTCGTCGTCCAGCAGCAGCGTCACCTTGCCGTGGCCTTCGACGCGCGACAGCGGATCGATGGCGATGCGGCGCGGTCCTGCGGGGTTGTCGGCGGTTTCGAGCGGGCGCGTGTTCATGGCTTCAGTCGTAGCGGATGAGGCCGGGCGCCGGCACCGGCGTGCGGCCGGCGATCAGGTCCTGCAGCAGTTGCCAGAAGGCGTCGGCCGGCGGAGGGCAGCCGGGCAGCGCGTGGTCGATATGCACCACTTCGTGTATCGGCAGCACGCGGTTCAGCGGCAACGGCAGTTCCGGGTCGTCCGGCACCTCGCCGTACACCGACTGCAGGATGCCGCCGACGTCCAGGTGGTTGCGCAGCGCCGGCAGACCGCCGGTAATGGCGCAGGCGCCGACCGCCACCAGCACGGTGCAGTGCGCGCGGAAGGCGCGCAGCACTTCGACGTTCTCGGCGTTGCACAGTCCGCCTTCGATCAACCCGACGTCGCATTCACCCACGGTCTTGATATCCGTCAGCGGCGAGCGGTCGAATTCCACTTTCTCGATCAGTTCGAACAGCCGCTCGTCGATGTCGAGCAGCGACATGTGGCAGCCGAAGCAGCCGCCCAGCGACACGGTGGCCACGCGCAGCTTGCGTGGCGCTGGGGCGCTAGCATTCATCCGCGCGTGTCCTCCGTGTCGAAGCGGCGCTGGCCTATCGGCACCGCGAAGCCGACCCGCTTGGGCAGCAGCGCGCCGACCGGGCAGATGTGGGCAGCGCGGTCGCCCACCGACAGCGCGCTGTCGCCCAGCCGGCCGCTCGGGCTGTCGATCAGCAGGCGGGTGGCGATGCCGTGACCGCCGATGGCGAACACCCGCTTGCCGTCGATTTCGTCGCTGGCGCGCACGCACAACTGGCACAGGATGCAGCGGTTGGGTTCGAACAGCACGTCGGGGTGGCTGGCATCGACCGGCCGCTCCGGGTTCAGTACCTCGAAATTCAGATCGGTCATGCCGGCGCGTTCGGCCTGTACCTGCAGCAGGCAGTTGCCGCTCTTTTCGCAGCCGGGGCAGAAGTGATTGCCCTCGACGAACAGCATCTGCAGCAGGCGCAGCCGCTGCGTATCGAGCGACGGCGTGCGGCACTCCACCTTCTGGCCGGCCACCGCCGGCGTCACGCAGGCGGCCACCGGCCGGCCGTCGGCCAGCACCGTGCAGACACGACAGGACGCGCTGGCCGACACCTCGGCGCTCCAGCACAGGTAGGGAATGTCCAGCCCGGCGCGCGCGGCGGCGGCCAGTATCGTGTCGCCCGGCTGCAACGGCACGCGCTGGCCATCCAGTTCGAAGGTCGGGTCGCCGGTGCTCATGCGGGCGTGTCCGTGTGCAGATGCGCGCCCGCGTCGCTGCGGCCGGTGGCGCGCCGCGCCGACGATAGCTGGGCGTCGAGGTCGATATCGGGCTGGAACTGCGGCGCGGTCGAGCGCTGCGCGTAGGCCTCACCGAAATGCCGCATCGTGTCGCGCAGCGGATTGCAGGCCGACGCGCCGAGACCACAGTGGGTACCGCTGTGCAGCACGGTGTCCAGGTCGCGCAGGCGTTCGATGTCGAACGCCGAGCCGCGGCCGGCGCCGCGCGCGTGCGCCAGCTTGTCCAGCCGCCGCACCACCAGTTCGGTGCCGACGCGGCAGGGCGTACACAGGCCGCAGCTTTCGTGCGCGAAGAAGCGGGCGAAGTGGCGCGCCACTTCGAACAGGTCGCGCGAGCGGTCGAATACCATGAAGGCGCCGGCGCTGGGTACATCTTCGAAGGCGATGGCGCGGCCGAATTCCGATGCAGGAACACAGGCACCCGATGGCCCGCCCACCTGCACCGCCAACGGGTCGTGCGCGCCGCAGTCTTCGAGGATGCGCGCGATGGTCGTGCCGAGCGGGTACTCGTACAGCCCGGGCCGCGCGCAATCGCCGGACACCGAATGGATTTTCGTGCCGGTTGATTGGGCGGTACCGATGCCTGCCCACCAGGCGCCACCGCGGCGCGCGATGTGGGCGACCGCGCAGAAGGTTTCGACGTTGTTCACCACCGTGGGCCGGCCGAGGTAGCCGGCCTGCACCGGAAAGGGCGGGCGGATGCGCGGCGTGCCGCGCTTGCCCTCCAGCGATTCGATCAGTGCCGATTCTTCGCCGCACACATAGGCGCCGGCACCGAGGTGGATCGCAATGTCGAAGTCGAAGCCCATGACGCCGGCGGCATCGCGACCGAGCAGGCCCTGCCCGCGGCGGCGCGCCAGTACCTGTTCGAGCTGCGGCAGCAGGTAGCGGTATTCGCCACGCAGATAGACGAAGCCCTGCTGCGCACCGACCGCGCGCGCCGCCACCGTCATGCCGTCGAACAGCGCATCGGCGTGGCTGGCGAGCAGCACGCGATCCTTGAAGGTGCCGGGTTCGCCTTCGTCGGCATTGCACACCACACAGCGCAAGGGGCCTGCCGCGTCGCGACAGGCCTGCCATTTGCGCGCAGTCGGGAAGCCTGCGCCGCCGCGTCCGCGCAAGCCGGATTGCGCCACTTGGTCGAGCAAGGCCTGCGGCGACTGCGCGAGCACCGCTGGCAGCGTCGGTGCGTCGGCGGCGAGGCCGCTCAGCAGCAGGTCGGCGCGCCGCACGCCATCGACCACCTCGAACCACGCCGCCGGCCACTGCTCGACCGGCGTGCCGGCGAGCAGCAGATCGGCCAGCGCGTCGACGCGCGCCGCGTCGAGCCGGGTGATCACCTGATGGTGATTCACCAGCAGCGCCGGCCCCTGGTCGCACAGGCCGGTACAGGAACAGCGGTCCACGCTGAAGCGGCCCTGCGCATCGACCTCGCCCGGCACCACGCCGAGGCGGGCACACAACTGCGCCAGCAGCGCCTCGCTGCCCAGCATGCGGTCGGTGATGTTGTCGGAGAACAGCAGCCGCACGCGGCCGACCGGACGGGTGTGGAAGAAGCGGTAGAAGCCGGCCACGCCTTCGACATGGGCGACGGTGAGTCCGAGCGCTGCGGCGATATGCGCAAGCAGCGAGCGCGGCAGCCAGTGTGTGGCGGCCTGCGTTTCGCGCAGGATCTGCACCAGCGCGAGCGGATCGCGCTGCCAGCGATCCAGTACGGCGTCGGCGGTTTCCGCCGTGGGTTCGCTCACGGCTGCAGCATTGACGACCATCAGCCCTCCAGTCCGAAGCGCACCATCTTTCCACGCAGACCGACGCGGGACAGACCCAGTTCCCTGGCCGCGCGCGTCTTGTTCCAGCGGTGGCGCAGCAGGGTTTCACGCAGCACCATGGCTTCGATCGCGTCCAGTCGCTCGGCCAGCGTACCGCTGGCGGGCAAAGGTGTGGCACTGGCGGCGGCGGTCAGGCCGGCCTGACCGTGCAGCACACGCAGCGACAGCGACTGCGCCTCGATGCGTTCACTGTCGCTCAGTGCGAGCGCGCGCGCCAGTTCGTTGCGCAGTTCGCGGATGTTGCCGGGCCACGGATAGCCCATCAGACAGGCCATCGCCTCGTCGCTCAGCGCCGCGCCGGGGCGGCCCAGTTCGATGCCCACCTCGTCGATCACGCGACGGGCGATCGGCTCGATGTCGCCCACCCGCTCGCGCAGCGGCGGCACGGTGAAGGTGGCGCCGGCGATGCGGTAGTACAGATCCTCGCGGAACAGGCCTTCGCGCACCTGCTGTTCGAGCTCGCGGTGGGTGGCCGCAATGACGCGCACATCCACCGGCAGCGCCCGCGTGCCGCCGACCGGGCGCACTTCGCCTTCCTGCAGCACGCGCAGCAGGCGTACCTGGAAGGCGGGCGAGGTTTCGCCGATCTCGTCGAGAAATACGGAGCCGCCGTCGGCACGTTGAAACAGGCCGATGTGGTCTTCGTAGGCGCCGGTGAAGGCGCCGCGCTTGTGGCCGAACAGTTCGGATTCGAGCAGGGTTTCCGGTATCGCCGCGCAGTTCTCGACCACGAAGGCGCCATTCGCGCGCGGGCTGGCGTAGTGGATGGCGCGTGCCAGCAGTTCCTTGCCGGTGCCGGATTCACCGAGCACCAGCACCGACAGGTCGTAGCGCGCAACACGTGCCGCCATTTCGCACACCGAATCGAGCGGGCTGCCGGGCGAGCGCTCGATGCGGTCGAAGCCGAAGGTCTTGCGCGCGCGCTCCAGCTTGTGCGCGGCGCGCTGGCGCAGCACCGGCGTGGCGGTACGCAGTTCGAGGTCGAGGCGGGCGGTTTCCTGCTGCAGCGTCTGCGCTTCGGCGGCGTTGCGCACGGTGGCCAGCAGGTGGTCCGGCACCCAGGGCTTCAGGATGTACTGGTAGATGCCCGCGTCGTTGATGCCGGCGATGATGTCTTCCGAATCGGTGTAGCCGGAAATGACGATGCGCACGACGTCCGGCCAGCGCTCGCGTACCTCTTTCAGGAACAGCACGCCGGTCAGGCCGGGCATGCGCTGGTCGCACAGGATGACGTTCACCGCGTGCCGCTCCAGCTGCTGGCGCGCGTCGTCGGCGCCACTGGCGGTGAGCACGCTGAAGTCTTCTTCCAGCGTGCGGCGCATCGCGTCCTGCGAGCGCACCTCGTCGTCGACCACCAGCACGGTAGGCACGCGCAGGCTGGCGTTCATCGCGTGCCTACCTCGCGGTGCACCGCCAGATGGCGCGGCGTCCAGGCATGCGGCAGCTTGTGCACGAAGTGGTGGCGCGCGACGTGGTAGCTGGGATCGAAGCCGTAGAAGTTTCGGTGCATGCGGGACAGTTCTTCCTGGCGGTAATCGGCAAGTGGACGTTCGGCTTCGTGGGCTGAACGCTCGGTCTGTTTGCGCAGCACGCGATCGCGCAGATTGTACGACGCGGCCCGCAGGCGGGCCTCCCGCAGCGCCGCATCGAGCGCCTCGCCGGCCGGCGCGTCGAGGCAGCGGTCGATGAAGCCGATGCGCAGCGCCTCGGGCGCCGACAGCGGCAGCCGGCGCTGCATCAGCGCGCGCGCGCCGTCGGCACCGAGCCGGCGCGGCGCGAGATAGGTCCAGTATTCCGAACCGTACAGATTGCCCATGTTCTTGTAGTGCGGATTCAGCATGACGCCGCGCTGCGCCCACACCTCGTCCGCCGCCAGCGCGAGGAAGGCGCCGCCAGCGCCGGCATTGCCGCGCAGCAGCGATACGGTGAGGCGGTCGGTGGCGGTGATGATTTCCAGCGCGACGTCGTTCATCGCATTGATGTTGCGCCACGATTCGTCGGCCGCGCTGTCGCCGTCGCGGTGCGCGGCCGCTTCGATGCCGTTGAGGTCGATGCCATTGCTGAAGAAGCCATCGCCGCCGGCGATCAGCAGCAGCTGCGTGTCGCGCTGTTTCACCTCGACCAGCGCGTCGCGCAGGCGCAGGCATTGCGCGGTGGACATCGCACCATTGCAGAAGTCGAAACTCAGCACGCCGACGCGAGCGCCCGCCTCGCCGTGCTCGGTGTAGCGCAGCTCGCCCCACTCATCGGCCGCTCGTGTGAGCGGCACTGCACGTTCGGGCAGCGTGGCTGCTTCCGCCGCAAAGGCCTGCGTCGCCGGCAGCTTGATCGGCGACGCGGCGTCACCGAGCACAACCGACACGCGCCCTATCCAGATGCCGCCATCCACGGTCCGGCGCAGCAGCGCGCCATCGCGCTGCGCCAGTACAGCGCCCGGCGCGCCGCCGAGACCGGCCAGTGCGGCCGCGCTCGCCGGGTGTGCGTCGAACAGCCGGCAGAGCCGGCCGAACAACGCGTCCGCCACACCCGGCTGACCATCGGACGCGCGGATCTTCGCCAGCACGGTCGCGCTGTCGTCGCGCGACCAGTCGATTGCGCGCCGCGATTGCGGCAGCACGCCGCGCCAGCCGTCGGCGTGGGCCGAGTGCTGCCGTGGCAGGTCGCCGACGGCAAAGCGCGCGATTGCCTGCAGCGTCGCCGCCAGCGCCGCTTCGGTCACTTCGCGCCGGTAGATCGCGCCCTTGGACGCCGCGCGCAGCGGGAACGTGGCGTGCGCCCACACCGGGCCGGCGTCGAAGTCGCCATCCGCCTGCAGCACGGTGACGCCCCATTCGCGCCGGCCTTCCAGAATCGCCCAATCGAGCGCCGCCGGGCCGCGGTCGCCCGGCGGACCCGGGTGCACGACGAAACACGGCACGACGCGCCACACCGACTCCGGAATGCGCCGCTTCAGGAAGGGCGCCAGCACGAGGTCGGGGCGGAACAGCGCAATCGCCTCTTCCGTCACCGCATCGGCGATGTCCAGTTCGACCGACAGCACGTGACCGAGCGCCGTCAGCTCGACGTACAGCCGCTGGCTCAGGCTGTTGAAGCTGTGGCACAGCAGCAGGATGCGCAGTGCGCGGCTGGCCGGCGGAGCGGGGTCGAGGTGGCGCGGCTCGGCATTCATCGTTCAGATCCTCAGTCCTGCCAGTGTGCGGGCCGCTTCCCTGCGGCCGAGGTAGAGCGCGAGCTTGCGTTCCATCAGGTCGAGCGCCTGGTTGAAGGCGTCGGCCTCGCGCGCGGCGAGCAGCGGCTGCGCGACCATGTCCACGTCGGGGCCGAAATGCGGGGCCAGCCGCGCCAGCGCCTCGCGCTGCCGGCGACCGATCTGCTGCGCCAGCAGCGCGTGTTCAGCCGCTGCGCTGGTCTCCGGTACGGCGGCAACGGTCGGGTCGGCGAGCGCATCGACGGCTTCGACATGACCGAGCTGCCGCAGCTGTTCGATCAGCGCAGCGGCACCGTCGCCGATCACCCGCTGCAGCGCGGCCAACGACAACTGTCCGTTGACGACGATCAGCGCCGCCCGCAAGCGGCCGTTCAGCGCGCCGCTGCGCGCCTCCAGTTCGGCGCGCCCTTGCGCCGTCTTCGTGAAAACCGGGTCCGGCGGCAGCGGCATGCGCCCCCCTTGTCAGCAAATGCGCGGCAACTGTTCTCCGCTGAGCCAGTCGACGACGCGCCGCCCGCCGAAGCGGGTATTCATCTGCACGAAGTGGTGCGCGTCTTCCTGCACGACGCCGATGCGTGCGGCATCCACGCCGCGCGGATGCGCGCGCATCGCCGCCAGCACCGCGTCGGCCTGCTCCGCCGGCACGATGGCGACCAGCTTGCCTTCGTTGGCGACGTACAGCGGATCGAGCCCGAGCAGTTCGCAGGCGGCGTCGACTTCGGGCTTGACCGGTATGGCCGCCTCGTCGAGCAGCATGCCGACGCCCGACTGGCCGGCGATTTCGTTCAGCGTGGTGGCCAGGCCGCCGCGCGTCGGGTCGCGCAGCACGCGGATGGCCGGCGAGGCGGCCAGCATGGCGGCGACCAGCGTGTGCAGCGCCGCCGTGTCGGAGGTGATGGTGGTTTCGAATTCGAGCGATTCACGCTGCGACAGCACGGCCACGCCGTGGTCGCCGACGGTGCCGGACAGCAGGATGACGTCGCCCGGCCGCGCGTTCGCGCCCGACACGTCGATGCCGTGCGGCACCACGCCGACACCGGTGGTGCTGATGAACACGCCGTCGCCCTTGCCCTGTTCGACCACCTTGGTGTCGCCGGTGATGACCGGCACGCCGGCTTCGCGCGCCGCCGCCGCCATCGACTGCACGATGCGCTTCAGGTCAGCCAGCGGAAAGCCTTCTTCGAGGATGAAACTGGCCGCCAGGTAGAGCGGCGTGGCGCCCATCATCGCCACGTCGTTGACCGTGCCGTGCACGCTCAGCGCGCCGATGTCGCCGCCGGGGAAGAACAGCGGCGAGATCACATGCGCGTCGGTCGCCATCACCATGCGCTGGCCGGCCGGGATGGCGAAGGCGGCGCCGTCGTTGCCCTGGCGCAGCCACGGGTTGTCGAAGGCGACGAGGAAAATCTCTTCGATCAGCTGCGCGGCGGCGCGACCACCGGCGCCGTGGCCCATGTCGATGCGGCCGTGCCGGATGTCCAGCGGCCGGACGTAACCGGCGCGCACCGTGCCGCCCTTGCTGTCGTCTCTCGCGTTCATGCGCTCACCTTGACCGGAATGTCCTTGAAGCGACCATACGCGTAATGCGCGGCACAGGCGCCCTCGCTCGACACCATGCACGAGCCCACCGGGTTTTCCGGCGTGCACACGGTGCCGAAAATCTTGCAGTCGGTCGGCTGCTTGACGCCGCGCAGGATGGCGCCGCACTCGCAGGCCTTGTTGTCGGCGACCGGCGTGTAGCCGAGGCCGAAGCGGCGCTCGGCGTCGAACTGCGCGAACGCCGGGCGGATCTTCAGCGCGCTGTACGGCACCTCGCCCAGGCCGCGCCATTCGAAGGTCGGCCGCAGCTCGAACACCTCGGACACCTTCTGCTGCGCGCCGAGGTTGCCGTCGCGGTCGACCGCGCGCGAGAACTCGTTCTCGACGTGCGCCCGGCCTTCGTTTACCTGGCGCACCAGCATCAGGATGGCCTGCATCACGTCCAGCGGTTCGAAGCCGGCGATCACCACCGGCTTGCGGTATTCCTCGGCGAAGTGCTCGTACGGGCCCGAGCCGATGACGATGCTCACGTGCGCCGGGCCGACGAAGCCGTCGATCGGCACCGTGCCGTAGCGGCGCACCTCCGGCGACTCGAGAATGTGCGTGATGGCCGACGGCGTCAGCACGTGGCAGCACAGCACGCTGAAGTTCGCCAGCCCCTCGCGCTGCGCGCGCAGGATGGCCAGCGCGGTCGGCGGCGTCGTCGTTTCGAAGCCGATGGCGAAGAACACCACCTCGCGTCCCGGGTTGTCGCGCGCGACGGTGAGCGCGTCGGTGGCCGAATACACCATGCGGATGTCGCCGCCGCGCGCCTTCGCCCTGGTCAGCGACAGGTTGTCGGAAGCCGGCACGCGCATGGTGTCGCCGTAGGTGCACACGATGGCGCCGCGCTCGAGCGCCAGCTTGATCGCCATGTCCACGCGGCCGATCGGCAGCACGCACACCGGGCAGCCCGGGCCGTGGATCATGCGCACGTTCGGCGGCAGCAGTTCGCGCACGCCGTAGCGCGAAATGGCGTGCGTATGGCCGCCGCAGAACTCCATGAAGCTGTACTGGCGGGCCGGATCGGCTTCGGTGCGCAGACGCTCGCCGATCTTGCGGGCGACGTCGCCGTCGCGGAATTCGTCGATGTATTTCATGCGGCTGCTCCGGCTGCGGCGGCCGCTTCGGCCATCTCGCCGAACAGCGCCAGCGTGCGCTCGGCTTCTTCCGGGTCGATCATGCCGATGGCGTGGCCGACATGGACGATGACGTAGTCGCCGACCTGCGCCTCGGGCACCAGTTCGATCGACACGTCCTTGCGGATGCCGCCGAGGTTCACGACGGCGCGCTCGTCGGCGCGCAGTTCGACCAGCATGGCGGGGATGGCTAGACACATGACAGGGACTCCGTGAGCACGCCGGGGGCGAGGTGGATCTGCTGTGCGACTGCCCAGGCCTGGCCGAGCGCCAGGCCGGCATCGCCACAGGAGGTGGCCTGCGGCCGCAGCACGCGCAGGCCGCGGCTTTCCAGCCGCAGCGTGACGCGGCGGGTCAGCAGCGCATTCATGAAACAACCACCGCCAAGACAGACGGTGTCGACCTGGGTATCGTGCGCGGCGGTGATCGCCCACTGCGCGAGGCCGTCGGCCAGTGCCAGGTGGAACCACGCGGCGGCTTCGTCGGCGCGGTCCTGCGGCCAGTCGAGCAGGCGGGCAAGCAGCGGGCGCAGATCCAGCGTGGAGTCACCCGCAACCTCGACGGCGCTGTCCAGCGTCGGCTCGCCGTGAACGGCAAACCAGCGCTGCGCGGCCGCTTCGAGCGCGATGGCGGCTTCGGCCTCGTGCGACTGGCGCACGCTGACGCCGAGGGCGCCGGCCGCGGCGTCGAACCAGCGGCCGGTGCTGGTGGTCGGCGGGCTGTTCAGACCGGTATCGAGCATGCGGGCGACGGTGCGCGCAGCCTGCGCGCCGACTGCAGGGGTGTAGCGCGCTTCGATGTCGGGGCCGCGACCCAGCGTATGCAGCGCGGCCGCCGCCATGCGCCAGGGCTCGCGTGCGGCCACGTCGCCGCCGGCCAGTTGCAGCGGCCACAGGTGGCCAAGCCGGCGCCAGTCCCCTGGCGCGACCCACAGCAGTTCGCCGCCCCAGGCGAGGCCGTCGGTGCCCAGGCCCACGCCGTCGAGCGCCAGTCCGACCACCGGTTCGGTCAGGCCGTGCTCCGCCATCACCGCGGCGATGTGCGCGTGGTGGTGCTGCACGCCGATGGCCGGCACGCCGAGCCGGTCGGCCAGCGCAACCGCCCGCTGCGTGCTGTAGAAATCCGGGTGCAGATCATGTGCGATCGCTGCGACCGGCGTGGTCGCCTGCGCGAGCAGCGCATCCAGCGAACGGTCGAGCGCCACGCAGGCCTGCGGATCACCGAGGTCGCCGTGCAGCGGCGACCACACCGCGCGGCCGTCCTCGAGCAGGCAGGCGGCGTTCTTCAACCAGGCGCCGACTGCCAGCACGGTGGGCGGTGTCGGGCTCATGAGGCGACGCTCCGCACGATGTCGTCGAGCCCTGCCCGCAGCCCGGCCACCGCGTCGCTCGTCAGCCGTGACGCCATCCACGCCAGCCAGTCGCCCATGCCCTCGCCGGTGGTGGCCGACACGCGGATGACTTCGATGGCCGGATTGACGCGGCGCGCGAAGGCGATGCAGCGCTCGACGTCGAAATTCACATGGGGCAGCAGGTCGATCTTGTTCACCAGCATCAACGTGCTGGCGGCGAACATGTCCGGGTACTTCAGCGGCTTGTCCTCGCCCTCGGTCACCGACAGGATGGCCACCTTGGCGGCTTCGCCCAGATCCCACATCGCCGGGCACACGAGGTTGCCGACGTTCTCGATGAACAGCAGGCTGCGACTGTCGCCGTGGCCGGCAGCGTGGCGATGCAGGCGGGCAAAGGCTTCGGCCACCATCGGCGCGTCGAGGTGGCAGCCCTTGCCGGTGTTCACCTGCAGCGCCGGCGCGCCGGTGGCGCGGATGCGGTCGGCGTCGAACGAAGTCTGCTGGTCGCCCTCGATCACCGCCACCCGCAGGCCGGGCGCCCGCGTCTTCAGCGCCTCGATGGTGGCGCACAACAGCGTGGTCTTGCCGGAGCCGGGGCTGGACACGAAATTCAGCGCGGTCACGCCGTGCGCCGCAAACTGCGCGCGGTTCTGCGCGGCCACGCGGTCGTTCTCGCCAAGGATGTCGGTTTCGAGCCGTATCGCGCGCGCCTGGCTCATGCCGGGCACCGACACCTTCGCCGCACCAGCGCCGAAATGCAGGTCGCCGCTGGAAGGGTCGACGGCCACATGCGCCGTCTCATGCCGCGCCGGCTTCGTCCGACGCGCGGCCGGCATGTAGGCGTGGCCGTGATGAGAATGGTGATGGCCGGCACCGCCTTCCATCGTCACGCCCTTGTCGCCGCTGTCGGCACATCCGCAGACTACACACATATCGATCTCCTCCTTCGTTACCCGGTCTGTGCCGGGTGATCCATTCCTGCCACCGCCGCGTCGTCCTCCGGCATGTCGATCTGTGAACCCACCGCCACATCGCCCTTCGCAGGAGCGGGCCCTGCCCGCGATAGGGCCTCCGAATCCGCGCCTGCGTTCATCCACCACCGAATCGCCTGCGGGGCAGGCTCCTGCGAAAACCGTTCCACCCCACCACCGCATCGCCCTTCTCCCCTCGCCCGCATCAGCGGGAGAGGGGCCGGGGGTGAGGGAGCAAACGCCGCAGCCCTCACCCGTCGCTGCGCGCCACCCTCTCCCGCTGATGCGGGAGAGGGATTGAGAAACCGCACACGGAGAAGCTCATGCGCATTCACCCAAAACACCTGTTCCTTTCTGCCCGCCCCACCCCCGGAGCGGGCCCTGCCCGCGATAGGGCCTCCGCACCCGCACTTCAATCCTCGACCTGCATGTCGATCACCTTCAGTTCGGTGCCGCCGGTCGGCTGCAGGCGGTAGCCGCCGCAGTGCGCACAGGCATCGCCGCGCTGCGTGATCTGCACGGTGAGGCTGCAGTCCATGCACCAAGCCTGACCCGGCGGTTCGTCGATGTCGATCAACGCGCCGTCGAGCAGCGTGCCGGGCGCGATGGCTTCGAGCGCGAAGCGCAGCGCGCGCGACTCGACGCCCGCCAGCTGCCCGGCCTCCAGCCGCAGATGCGTGACGCGGACGAAGCGCTCGCGTTCGGCAGTGCGTTCGACCAGCTGCAGGATGCCGCCGGCCAGACTGGCTTCATGCATGGGCCAGCTCCGCGGCGCCGGCCACCTCGTAGCGCACGCAGGGGTCGTATGCCGCCATCAGCAATGCGACGCGGCGCGCGCAATCGGGTTCTGCCGGGCCCAGCTTCTCGATTGCGGCGGCCACTGCGCCGTCGGCATCGAAATTCCATTCGGTCGGCGCCAGCACATGACAGGCGTCGATGCGCGCGTCGTCGCCGCGGCCGTCGAGCTGCACGTGATGCACCAGCAGGCCGCGCGCCATTTCCGCCCACGCCAGCCCCTCGCCCGGCGCCAGCGCGAGACGACCGCTGCGCAGGCGGCGCTCGCCGCCGGGCAGCGCGAGGCGCACCAGTTCGGCCAGCCGCGCGGCGAAACGGCCGGACACGGATACCGGCATGGTGTCATCGGCCAGCCGCGTCCAGCAGCCGGTTTCGGCACAGGCGCCGTCGATGCGCGGGCGACGGGTGAAGGCCGGGTCAGCCGTCATCGCGGCGGCGAGTGCGCGCAGCGCCGCTTCACTGGCGTGGACGTGCAGCGGCGCCGCTGCGGCGAGCGGCGCGTCGGCCAGCGCCGCGCTGTCGCGCAGCAAACGAGCCAGCCAGGACGGCGCAGCATCGCGCCAGTCGGCGAAGGCCTGCTCCGGCGCGCGCTCGAAGGCGGCCAGCCAGTGCGCTGGCGCCATGCCGAGCAGATGGTGTTCGATCCAGTCCGGCATGTTGTCGGCACACGCGTCGTCGCGGCCGCCGGCACGCAGTGCCGGACAGGTGGCCAGCGCGCGCTGCGCGTCGGTCGACGGTTCCGCCGCCCGCAGCGCCGGCCAGTCGAGCAGCACGCGGCGCAGGTGTTCGCGCAGGGTTTCGCTGCGCAGTGTGTCCGGCCGCGGCGCATCAATACCGCGCGCAGCCTCTACCGCAGACCGCGCGCACAACCGGTGCGCGTGACTGCACAGGCTGAACACGGCACCGAGCAGGTCGGGCAGCGACTGTGCCGGGCGACCGACGGCGAGGCGCGCCGCCCAGTCCGGACGCTGGCCGCCCAGCGCGGCCGGGCGTCGAGCACCCGGTTGCACGCGCAGCACGCCGGCCAGTGCATCGAGCGACATCATGGCGTGCGGCTCCGGCCGAACAGGAAGCCGCGGCGGGCCGGGCGTTCGGGCTGTTCCGCCGCATCCATCGCCACGTCGGGCAGCGGTTCGCGCAGCCGTGCCAGCACCGCCTGCGCGGTGGCGACGGCGGTGTCCTGCGACGCGAAATCGAACATCGGCGAAAACAGCGAACAGGCGTCGAAGGTGCCGATGGCCGCTTCGTGCGCGCCGATGAAGTCGAAGTGCTCGCGCCCGACCGCCAGCCGGCGCGTGACGCCGACGCGGCCGAGCTCGTCCTCGCGCGCCAGCGGCAGGCGCACCAGATTCATGAACCAGGGCGTCACCAGCACGCCGCTGGCCGCCGCCGGCAGATCCGGCTCCGACGCAAAGGGCTCGAAACCCACCGTCTCGACGCACAGCGCCGCGTTCACGATCGGCAGCCCGGCCATGCGGGTGTCGGCGATCTGGCGGAACAGCGCTTCGAGGGCGCTGATGCGGTGGGCGAGCATCGGGTCGGTCATATTGGCTGCGCGGCAGTCTCAATCAATGACCATGAACTGGTCGGCATCGCCGTCGCACTGCGGGCAGCGCCAGTGCGACGGCAGGTCGGTGAACGCGGTGCCCGGCGTGATCTGCCACACCGGGTCGCCCTGCTGCGGGTCATACACCCACCAGCAGATCTTGCATTCGAGCTTCGCATTGTCCGGCAACTTGCCGGCGTCGCCGAGATAGCTGCCTTCGAAACGCACAGTGGCCGACATGATCAGTCGCCCTCCACCCAGGCGAGCACTTCGGTCAGGCGTTCGAACGAGTCTTCCAGATCTTCCTTCGCCGCCATCGCGACTTCCGGCAGCGCGCTCACTTCGACCGTGTTCAGGATGACCACGTCCTGCGAGTTGTAATACACGACACGCCAGGTGTTGGGCACGCACGTGTTGGTGATGCGGCAGTTGCCGTAGCCGCGCGACAGGATGAGTACACGGCCGGTGCCGAGGTGGTGGTCCATGAAGCCGATGTCCTCATTCGACATCGGCAGCAGCGTCAGATTCACGACGTGCGCCGGCGTGCCCGGCTTCCACGCGCGCCACTGGTCCTCGATCTCGGCCAGCAGCGCCGGCGCGTTCTGCACATTGGGCGGCAGCGCGCCCTGCCAGCGCGGCGCGGTGATCCACAGGTCTTCGGTGGCGGAGGTACGCAGTACCTGCGGAATGGCCCCCACCTCCATGGTGTCGGACACGACCCTGCCGCCGTCGCTGACGATGACGCGCCAGACGCCGGCGAACACCGATTCCTGCACCGCGACGTGGCGGCCGGCATCGTCGTCGGCACGTACCTGCGCGCTGACCTCGCCTTCGCCCATGACCTGGTTGATCAGTTTCAGGTCCTCCGGCGGCAGCCGGGTCAGGTCGATGCTGCGGTTGTGCCCGTCGGTGCGCGTCGCGCCCAGGCAGGCCAGCACGTCGCGCAGCGCCAGATGGGCCTGTTCGTGGCCGACCAGCTCTTCCGGCTCGGGCAGGATGGGCGGGCGGAAGGTTTCCATGCCCTGCGGCATGTTGAGGTAGTGCAGCGCTTCGTCTTCGACCTGGGTGCCGGGGCCGATGACGGCAACCGGAATGGGAAATGCGGGAAATTCTTTCACGTGCCGTACTCCGTTCAGTGACAGGACGAATCGGATGCGCTGCCATGGCGCACCGGAATGCCGATGGTGGGCGCGCGCGACGCAGGCATCGCGATCGCTTCGCCGACGCGCTCGACATAGACCTGCCAGTCGAGCATGCCGGACAGCACGGTGACGTACTGGCCGTCGCGCACGAACACCAGCGCCGGCCAGCGGATCGCGCCGTAACGTCTGGCGATTGCGTCTTCGTGTTCGCGCGTGGCGACGCCGACGACGAAGCGCTGCGCGAAGTGCTGACGCAGTTCGGGCAGCACGACGGCGAGATCCAGCGCCTCGGGGAAGCGCACCGGGTCGCCGGCCAGCAGGATGACGCGGTCGCCGCCGCCAGCCGCCCAGTCGGCGACGTTGTCGCTGGTGAGCCAGGTCGCGCCGTGTGCGCTGACCAGGCGCTCGATCAGCGGCGACACGGCAGCCGGTGCGGCGACCGGCAGCGTGACGACTGCTTCGGATGATGCGGTTTCGATGCTCATGCGATTTCTCCCTGCGAGTTGTCCTGCGAGTCTTCCTGCGACATGTCGGGCACTTCGGCGCGGGCGCCGGACAGGGCCCGCAGTTGTTCGCTGCTCATCGCCGACGGCAGCGCAAAGGCGGCGTTGCCGTCGCCGGCTTCGCCCTGCATGACGGCTTCTATCAGGTCCAGCGTGGCGTCGACCTCACGCGCCCGCTCGACCGAAATGCGTTCCTGCGCGCTGTCGAGGAACACCAGCAGCCAGTCGCCGACGGCCACCTCACCGACCAGCGCACTGCGCACGCGGCGTTCACCCAACCGGCCCGCGCAGCGCGCATGGCCCGGCTCGACGGCGGTCACCTGCATCGGTATGCCCAGGCACATGATCAGGCTGTGCCCACAGTCGAGTCCTCCGCACCGGCGGCAGGAAAGAAGCGCGCGTCGCCGCTGCGGCAGGCGACGTCTTCCGGCGGACGCTCATCTTCGTAGCGCGCCAGTTCGAGTTCGGCGAAGGTGATGCACTCGCGCACGGTCAGCGGCGTGGTGCGCGGCACCGGCCGGGCGCCCCAGCGGCGCAGCGCGCCCAGGCCCAGCGCCAGCGCCTGTTCCATCGCGCGGCGCACCGACGGGCGCAGGCTGCCGCCGTAGTCTTCCAGCTCTTCCGGCTGGCAGCCGATCAGCAGAACTTCGCGCGGATACCGCCCGGTCAGCTGGGCCAGCAACAGCACTTCCTGGAAACCGGTCTGGTGCAGGCTCATCTTCTTGGCGCCCATGAAGCGCGGCACGTCGTCGTTGGCGATGCACTTGAGCGTGCCCGGCTCGAGGCCATAGTCGATGGCATCGAAGATGAGCAGGCAGTCGGCCGCCTGCACGTGCTGCACCAGGTAGAGGCCCTGGGTGCCGCCGTCGATCAGCTGCACCTCGGGGCCCTCTTCCGGTGCGAAATCGAACTCGAAGCGCTGCTGCAATGCCTCGACGCAGCGCACGCCGAACCCTTCGTCGGCCCACAGCACATTGCCAATGCCGAGCACGACGACGCTGTCACGGGGTGGGTGACAGCTGCATTCGGACGGATTCGGGTTCATGGTCGAACTTCCCTTCGGAAAAATCAGTGAACGCCGCGCGGAAGCGTGGCGTCGGGCGTGGCGCGCAGCGCCTTCCAGGCGTGGAAGCTGTCCCAGGCGGACTGAAGCGCCAGCCAGAAGGCGGCGTCGGTTCCGAACAGCAGGGCGCAGCGGATGGCGGTGTCGGGCGTCAGCGCGCGCTGACCGTGCACGATTTCGTGCAGGCGGCGACGCGACATGCCGAGCGCGCGCGCGGCTTCGCTCTGCGACAGGCCGAGCGGCTCGAGATAGTTGCGCGAAAGAAATCGTCCCGGATGCCACGGCGCACGCACCGGAATGCCGGCAGGTACGCGTTGCAACAGTGACCGTCCGGGACGCAAAGGGTGCACAACGGGATACACAACGGGGTGCACAACGAGCCTGCTTTCAATAGAAGAGGTGGTTGCCAGGTCGGCCGGGCTGCGTCCTGCGGGCGAGGCGGCGGCCGACATGGCATCAGTCCTTGAAGGTGCGGTGGCCGGAAATCATCGTGCTCACCACGCTCGACCGCCCCATGATGTCTTCACGAATGGCGGCATAGACATGCACGATGATGAACACGATCAGCGCCCACATGCCGAGGTGGTGCCAGGTATGCACGTCCTGCGACTGACCGAACAGCGGGATGACCCAGCCGAACATCCGCTCCTGCCACGACCCCATCTGCGAGCCTTCGCCGTACAGCGCGAAGCCGGTCACGATCATGAACACCGTGAGCATCAGATAGCCGAAGAACATGGCGAGGCGCGCCAGCGGGTTGTGGCCCACGTAGCGGCCGGGACGCGGACTGATGAAGGCGTACCACTTCAGCATGCCCAGCACCTCGACCCAGTAGGCCCGGGTGAACAGCGGTACCCAGAACAACTCGCGCGCATGATGGTTCCCGGCGATGGCCCAGTAGGTGCGGCCGATCAGGCCGACCGCGAGAATGTAGCCGGCGGCGAAATGCGCGAAGCGGATGTAGCCCATCAGGTAGTTGGCGCTGGCTTCGCCCGGCTGCGTCGGCAGCGGCGAGGCGATGAAGTAGCCGGTCAGCGCGAGCACCGTGATCGCCAGCGCGTTGATCCAGTGCCACACGCGCACCGGCGCCTCATACACGTAGACCGACTTGATCGAGCGGCCGTGGGCAACTGCCCCCTCGTCGATGCCGGTGGCGTGGGACAGCTTTTCAGTAGTGGCGGACATCTTTGGTCTCCCGCGGTTGGCTGCTTCAGAGGCGCGACGCAAACATGAACAGGCCGGCAGCGCCGAGCCCGGCCGCCTGCACGCGCCACACCCAGGCCGGCACGCGCGCCAGCGCAGCACCCGCTGCGAGACCGGCGGCGTGCAGCAGTGCCGAACCGAGCATGAAGCCTGCGGCATAGCCGGTGAAGGACGTCCCTGCCGCCCACTCGGCGCCGTGCGCGACGCCGTGCAGCGCACCGGCTGCGGCAACCAGCGCAAGACCGGCGACCGCCGGCAGTTGTCGGCGCGCCAGCAGCAGCACGCCGAACAGCGCGACGCTGAGCGCGACACCGGCTTCGATGTACACACCGGCGCCGGTCTGCACGCCGACGAAGGCACCGGCCAGCAGCGCGAGCAGGAACCAGGCCGGGCCGGCCAGGCGTTGAGCGCCCCGCAGCGCGGCGGCCGACCACACGCCGACGGCGATCATTGCCAGCAGGTGATCGACACCGGCGAAGGGATGCGCCAGGCCGGCGGCCAGACCGTGTGCGCCGTGACCTTCATGCGCGTGAGCGACGCCGGCAGCCAGCGTCAGGGCGGCCGCAACGCAGACGCGGCGGGCCAGGGATAAGGCGAGGGACGTATTCATGTTTCCTCCTGATGTCGTCATGTCGTGGGTGCGCTTCAGCGCACCTTCACCGTGGTCAGTTCGCGGCCGTCCTCGCTCATCACGTGCGTCGAGCAGGCGAGGCAGGGGTCGAAGGAATGCAGCGTGCGCAGGATTTCGACCGGCTCTTCCGGATTGGCCATCGGCGTGTTCATCAGACTGGCTTCGAAGGCGCCGATCTGGCCCTTGGTGTCGCGCGGGCTGCCGTTCCAGGTGGTCGGTACGACGCACTGGTAGTTCTCGATGCGGCCGTCCTTGATGCGGATCCAGTGGCCCAGCATGCCGCGCGGCGCGGCCACCGTGCCGACGCCCTTGGCTTCCTTCGGCCAGGTCTTCGGGTCCCACTTCTCGACGTTGGCGGTGTTGGTGTCGCCAGCCTTGATGTTGGCGACCAGTTCCTTGAAGTCGTCGAGCATCATTTCGGCGCAGTACTGCGCCTCGAGCGCGCGCGCCAGCGTGCGGCCGATGGTGGTGGGCAGCAGCTGTTTGGCGGTGTAGCTGGTTTCCGCCATGCCGAGCGCCTTCGGGAAGTCGCTGTTGATGATGCGTGCCGAACCATCGACCTGTTCCTTCACGCGCTGGCAGTACTGGTTGCCCTTGAGCGCATGCGCATAGCCGAGGATGTAGCGCGACAGCGGGCCGACTTCCATCGAATGACCACGCCAGCGCGGCGACTTGATCCACGAGTACTTGGCGTCCTCGTCGATGATCTCGATGTTGGTGCGGGTGCCCTTCGTGTTGGCGCCGAGCACGTAATTGGGCTCGGTGACGCCGTCCCACGGGTGCAGGCCCTTGCTTTCGTCGGCGTACGAGTACCAGCTGTGGTTGACGAACTCCTGCACCTGCTCGGGGTCGCGCGGATCGACCGGAAGGATTTCGTCCCAGTTGCCATCGAGGATGGCGCCGCCCGGCAACTGCTGCGTGCTGTGGTCGCCCATCACCTTTTCATAGGTGCCGTAGTCGATCACGTTGGTGGCTGACAGGCCGCCGCCGTACAGCCAGCCGGCGTTCTTGTAGATCGTGCCGATGGCCAGCACATCCGGGATGTAGACGTTGTTGTTGAACTCGATCATTTCCTTGATGCGCGCTTCGACGAAGTTCAGCCGCTCCATATTGACCGGCGCACCGGCCGCGCCGTCGCCGTCGATGTTGATGGCGCACGGCACGCCGCCCACCAGGTAGTTCGGGTGCGGGTTCTTGCCGCCGAAGATGGTGTGCACCTTGACCCATTCCTTCTGCAGGTCGAGTGCTTCGAGGTAGTGGGTGACCGCCATCAGGTTGGCTTCCGGCGGCAGCACATAGGCCTTGTTGCCCCAGTAGCCGTTCATGAAGGGGCCGAGCTGGCCGCTTTCGACGAACTTCTTCAGCCGGTTCTGGATGTCGCGGAAGTAGCCGGGCGAAGACATCGGGTGACTGGGCGACACGGTCTGCTGCAGTTCCGAGGTCTTCTTCGGGTCGGCCTTCAGCGCCGACACGACGTCCACCCAGTCGAGCGCGTGCAGGTGATAGAAGTGCACCGCGTGATCGTGTTCCTGCAGCGTCTTGGCCATGATTTCGCGGATCAGGTACGCGTTCTTCGGAATCGTGATGCCGAGCGCATCTTCCACCGCGCGCACCGAGGTCAGCGCGTGGCAGCCGGTGCACACGCCGCAGATGCGTTCGACGAAGGCCCAGGCGTCGCGCGGGTCGCGGCCCTTCAGGATCACTTCGAGGCCGCGCCACATGGTGCCGGTCGACACCGCGTTGCGGATGATGTTGTCCTTGTCTACGTTGACCTCGCAACGCATGTGGCCTTCGATGCGGGTGACCGGATCGACGACGATGCGCCGGCCGGTGTTGTCCATCGTGTAGCCCTGAGTTTCGTAAGCACCCATCTCTGTATCCTTTGCTGGAATCGGGTCTGTCCGCACACGCGCCGACGCTCAAGCGCCGGCGGCGCGGATCAGTGGTCGACGGTGGTCGGCGAATCGTTCTTCTGCGTGGCGCGCTTGATCGCCGACGCCGCGGCGTGCGCCACAGCGGCCGCACCGACCACGCCGGCGGCCGTCGCACCGACCTGGTCGGCATTCGCTTCGATGCCGAACTGGTGGATGTCGGTCAGCCGGTCGTAGAACGAACCCTTGTCCCAGAAACCGTCTTCCGAGCAGCCGATGCAGCCGTGGCCGGCCTTGATCGGGAAGCTGGTGCCCTCGTTCCACTGCACGGTGGAACAGGCGTTGTAGGTGGTCGGTCCCTTGCAGCCCACCTTGTAGAGGCAGTAGCCCTTGCGCGCGGACTCGTCGTCCCAGGCTTCGACGAACTGGCCGGCGTCGAAGTGCGGACGGCGGTAGCACTTGTCGTGGATGCGCTGGCTGTAGAACATCTTCGGGCGGCCCTGGCGGTCGAGTTCGGGCACGCGGTCGAAGGTGAGCATGTAGGTGATCACGCCGGTCATCACCTCCGGAATGGGCGGGCAGCCCGGCACCTTGATGATGGGCTTGTCGGTGATGACCTTGTGGATCGGCGTGGCCTGCGTGGGGTTGGGCTTGGCGGCCTGCACGCAGCCCCATGAGGCACACGAACCCCAGGCGATGATGGCCTTGGCATCCTTGGCCACATGCTTGAGTTTTTCGACGAAGGGCTTGCCCGACTGGATGCAGAACATGCCGTCTTCATTGAGCGGCGGGTTGCCCTCCACGGCCAGGATGTACTGGCCCTTGTACTTGGTCATGATCTCCTCGAGGATGGCCTCGGCCTGGTGGCCGGCGGCGGCCATCAGCGTGTCGTCGTAGTCGAGCGAGATCATGGAGAGCACCACGTCCTTGGCCAGCGGGTGCGCGCTGCGGATGAAGCTCTCGGTGCAGCAGGTGCATTCCAGGCCGTGCAGCCAGAGCACCGGGGTGCGCGGCTTGTTCTCCATGGCGTGGGCGATCTGCGGCACGAACGACGGGGCCAGCCCCAGCGAGGTCGCGGTGAGCGAGCAGTACTTCAGAAAGCTGCGGCGCGAAATGCCCTTGCGGCGCATGACCTCGTAGAAGGTTTCCATAGTGCAATGTCTCCAGTTGCTTTGTGATGATCGCCACGCCCGGTGCAGGGAAGACCGGGACAGCGCGGCGCACTTTGTGGGTGGGGGCGCAGCTTCATCGCAAGTCGTGAGCCAGCGATCCCGCATCGCGGGAATACCCTGATGGGTTCGCTCAAGTGCTTGTTTTCATTGGGGCAAATCGGCGGCCAGCGCGCTCGGAAAAAACGCGCGAAGGCGGCCTTGCAAGCCGGTGTGCCGGAGCAGGGACCAAAGTGGAATGCGATGTTCCAGTGCGGGCGCGGGCTGGCCGCGCGCGCCGACCTGCCCCGGGGCCCTGCGACGGCCATCAAATAAGATAGGGCCCGCTCCGAGCCCGGCATGGGCCCACCTTGCACCGCACGCACCGAAGTCATTGATGAGTCAGGATTCCTCTCCCCAGCCCGGCGCGCTTGCGGACCTGTCCCTGCACACCCCCATGATGCAGCAGTACTTCGGACTTAAAGCCGGGTACCCGAACACGCTGCTGTTCTACCGCATGGGCGATTTCTACGAGGTGTTCTTCGGCGACGCCGAGAAGGCCGCGCGCTTGCTCGACATCACGCTGACCCAGCGCGGCCAGTCGGGCGGGCAGCCGGTGGTGATGGCCGGCGTGCCCTTCCATTCCGTCGACACCTATCTGGCGCGCCTGATCAAGCTGGGCGAATCGGTCGCCATCTGCGAGCAGGTGGGCGACGTGGCCACGGCCAAGGGGCCGGTGGAGCGCAAGGTGGTGCGCGTGGTCACGCCCGGCACGCTGACCGACAGCGAGCTGCTGTCCGACAAGACCGAGGCGGTGCTGATGGCCGTGCACCCGGGCGCGCGCACCGGTTGCGGCCTGGCCTGGATGTCGGTCACGCAGGGCATCGTGTTCCTGGCGCAGTGCGCCAGCGACGAGCTGGCCGACTGGGTGGCGCGCGTGGCGCCCGGCGAAATCCTCTACAGCGCCGACGCCACGCCGGCGTTCGAGAAACACGTGCAATCGCTGGCCGGCCAGGCCGGCAACAACGGCGGTCGGCTGGTGGCGGTGCTGCGCCCGGCCTGGGCGTTTGATGCCGCGCTGGGCCAGCGCAAGCTGCTGGAGCAGATGCAGGCCGCGAGCCTGGCTGCCTGGGACGCGCAGGACATGCCCGACGCGCACGCCGCCGCCGCCGCGCTGCTGAACTACGCCGAGCACACCCAGGGCCGCGCCCTCACCCACGTGTCCAGCCTGCAGGTGGCGCGCAGCGGCGAGCGCATCGACCTGCCTCTCAACACCCGGCGCAACCTCGAACTCGTGCAGACCCTGCGCAGCGAGACCAGCCCCACGCTGTTCTCGCTGCTCGACGTCTGCTGCACCGGCATGGGCAGCCGCGCGCTGCGCAGCTGGCTGCTGGAGCCCCGGCGCGACCGCACAGAAGCCCGCGCGCGGCTGGCCGCCATCCACACCCTGCGTGGTGGCCTGTGGCAAAGCCTGCGCCAGTCGCTCAAGGGCGCGAGCGACGTCGAGCGCATCACCGCGCGCACCGCGCTGCGCCAGGTCAAGCCGCGCGAGCTGGTCGGCCTGGGCCAGACACTGGAGCGCGCGCAGCAGCTGGCCCACCAGCTCGGCGCGCAGGAGGCCGGCGGCCTGCTGCACGGCATCGGCCAGCACCTCACGCCCCCCGAGGGCTGCGCCGCCCTGCTGCGCGACGCCCTCTTGCCCGAACCCGCCGCGCTGGTGCGCGACGGCGGCGTGATCGCCGACGGCTTCGACGCCGAGCTCGACGAGCTGCGCGGCATCCAGACCCACAGCGACGCTTTCCTGATCGAACTCGAGCAGCGCGAGCGCGCGCGCACCGGCATCGCCAACCTGCGCGTGCAGTTCAACAAGGTGCACGGCTTCTACATCGAGGTCACGCAGGGCCAGGCGTCCAAGGTGCCCGAAGACTACCGCCGCCGCCAGACGCTGAAGAACGCCGAGCGCTTCATCACGCCCGAGCTCAAGGCCTTCGAGGACAAGGCGCTCTCGGCGCAGGACCGCGCGCTGGCGCGCGAGAAATGGCTGTACGAGCACCTGCTCGACGAGCTGCAGGCTTTCGTGGCGCCGCTCACGCGGCTGGCGCGCGCCATGGCCGCGCTCGACGCGCTGTGTGCCCTCACCGAGCGCTCGCTCACGCTGAACTGGTGCGCGCCGCAGTTCGTGGCCGAGCCCTGCATCGACATCCGCGGCGGCCGCCACCCGGTGGTGGAGGCGCGCCTGAACGAGACCAGCGGCGGCGGCTTCATCGCCAACGACACCGTGCTCGGCCCGAAGCAGCGCATGCAGGTGATCACCGGCCCCAACATGGGCGGCAAGAGCACCTACATGCGCCAGGTCGCGGTGATCGTGCTGCTGGCCAGCATGGGCAGCTTCGTGCCCGCCAGCTCGTGCCGGCTCGGGCCGATCGACGCCATCCACACCCGCATCGGCGCGGCCGACGACCTGGCCAACGCGCAGTCCACCTTCATGGTGGAGATGACCGAGGCGGCGCAGATCCTGCACGCGGCCACGCCCGAGAGCCTGGTGCTGATGGACGAGATCGGCCGCGGCACCTCCACCTTCGACGGCCTGGCGCTGGCCGGCGGCATCGCCACCCACCTGCACGACAGGTCGCGCGCCTTCACGCTGTTCGCCACCCACTACTTCGAGCTCACCGAGTTCCCCGCCAGCCACCACGCCGCGGTGAACGTGCACGTGAGCGCGGTCGAGGCCGGGGGCAAGGCCGGCGGCATCGTGTTCCTGCACCAGATCGAGCCCGGCCCGGCCAGCCGCAGCTACGGCATCCAGGTCGCGCGCCTGGCCGGCGTGCCCGCCGGCGTGGTGCAGCATGCGCGCCACGCCCTGGCCGCGCTGGAGGCCCAGAGCGAAGAAAGCCGCAGCCAGGTGGACCTGTTCGCCCCGCCACCTGCCACACTGGAGCCCGAGACCCACCCGCTGCAGACCGCGCTGGCGCAGATCGACCCCGACACCCTGAGCCCGCGCGAAGCGCTGGAACAGCTCTACACCCTGAAAAAACTGGCCTCTTCATCATGACTTACTGCGTCGCCGTCAAGCTCAACGCCGGCATGGTCTTCCTCTCCGACTCGCGCACCAACGCAGGCCTGGACCAGATCAGCACCTTCCGCAAGATGATCGTCTACGAGAAGCCGGGCGACCGCTTCATGTGCCTGCTCTCGGCCGGCAACCTGAGCGTCTCGCAGTCGGTGCGCGAGATCCTGCAGGTCGAGCAGCTGCAGGACGTCGACGGCGGCGAGCCCATCACGATCTGGAACGCCAGAAGCATGTTCGACGCCGCGCGCGTGCTCGGCTCGGCGGTGCGCCACGTCTACGAGCGCGACGGCGATTCGCTGCAGCGCGCCGGCGTGGAGTTCAACGTGTCCATGATCTTCGGTGGCCAGATCCAGGGCGAGGGCATGCGCCTGTTCCAGGTCTATTCGGCCGGCAACTTCATCGAAGCCACCACCGAGACGCCGTTCTTCCAGGTCGGCGAGTCCAAGTACGGCAAGCCGGTGCTCGACCGCGTGATCGCCCCTGAGACGCCGCTGGACGAGGCCGCCAAGTGCGTGCTGGTGTCGATGGACTCCACGCTCAAGTCCAACCTGTCGGTGGGCCTGCCGCTGGACCTGGTGGTGTACGAGGCCAACCAGCTGCAGTCCGACAAGATCACCTGCATCGACAACGACAACCCCTACTTCCGCATGCTGCACAACACCTGGGGCCAGAAGCTGCGCGACGTGTTCGACAGCATCGAGGACCCGACCTGGGACGATGCCCACACCGACGTTCCGCTGCTGAGCAACAGCCCGCGCAACCAGCCGCTGAAGAAGATCACGAACGCCAGGGAAAAGTTGATCTAGGCATGTCGTTGATCGTTTTCTCCCACGCCAACAGTTTCCCCGCCAGCACCTACGGTGTGCTCTTCAAGTCGCTGCGAGCCCGGGGCCACACGGTGCGCGCCGTGGACCGCTTCGGCCACGACCCGCGCTACCCGGTCACCAGCAACTGGCCGCACCTGGTGCAGCAGCTCGCCGACTTCGCCGCGCCCGAGATCCAGCGCCAGGGCCAGGGCGCCTGGCTGGTCGGGCATTCGCTGGGCGGTTTCCTCAGCCTGATGTGCGCCGCGCGCCACCCGCGGCTGGGCGGCCACGCCGTGCGGGGCGTGCTGCTGATCGACTCCCCGGTGCTTGGCGGCTGGCGCGCGCGCACGCTGGAACTCATCAAGCGCACGCAGCTGGTGGGCTCGGTCTCGCCCGGCAAGGTCAGCCGCCGGCGCCGCGCGAGCTGGCCCGACGAGGCCGCCGCGTTCGCCCACTTCGCCAGCAAGAAGGCCTTCGCGGCCTGGGAGCCGCAGGTGCTGCGCGACTACATCCGCCACGGCACGCGCGACGAGGCCGACGCCCGCGGCGAGACCCACCGCGTGCTGGCCTTCGACCGCGAGGTGGAGACCGCGATCTACAACACCCTGCCGCACAACCTGGACCGGCTGCTGCGCCGCCACCCGCTGGCCTGCCCGGTCGGCTTCATCGGCGGCACGCACTCGCTGGAGATGAAGCAGGTCGGCATGGCCATGACGCACCGGCTGGTGGGCCGCGCGCACCCGCAGCGGCTGGCGATGGTCGAAGGCAGCCACCTGTTTCCGATGGAAAAACCCCTGGAGACGGCCGCGGCGATCGACACCATGCTGCACACCTTGAGCGGTGCACGGTGAACAAGGGCAGACCCGCAGTGTCCGCCGCAAGCCGCTCCGGTATAACCGCTTCAACAGCACGAGCACCCGCCCCGGAAGCCCACACCATGCGGCCAACCCCATGACGCCCCCCTCCCCAACGGGTAGCCCCATGCAGCGGGTGTGGCAGCGCGTGGCGGACTGGCAGCCCGACCGGCACAGCATCTGGACACGGCTGGCGGTGGCGCTGGCAATCACTCTGCTGGCGGCCTGGATGCGGGTGGCGCTGGCACCGGCCGAATCGGGCGGGCGCTTCATCACGCTGTCGCTGGCCGCGGCGCTCTCCGCGCTCTACGGCGGTTTCCGGGTCGGCATGTTCAGCACCGTGCTGGGCATGCTGGTGATCAACTTCGTGCTGGTCAAGCCCTATTTCAGCTTCGCGTTCGAGGACCCGGTCGAGGCCTTCTGGCTCAACCTGTGGCACCTGGTCACGCAGTTCGTGGTGGTGGGCGCGATCGCCTTGATGCAGCGGCAGAACCGCCACCTGCGCGAGGCCACCGCGCTGATCCAGCAGGGCAAGCAGCAGCTCGAGGACACCTTCGAGCAGGGCGCCACCGGCATGACCCACAGCCACCTCAACGGCGAATGGATCCGCATCAACCAGACCTACTGCGACATGATCGGCTACACCAAGGCCGAAATGCTGAAGATGCACTTCCGGGACTTCACCCACCCGGACGACCTCGAGCTCGACCTCGCCCATTTCCACCGCGCGCTGAACGACGAGGTCCCCCACTACGCCTTCGAGAAGCGCTACATCCACAAGCTCGGCCACTTCGTCTGGGCCTATCTCACGATCTCGCTGGTGCGCAAGCCATCGGGCGAAGCCGACTACGTGATCGCCGTGGTGCAGGACATCACCGCCCTCAAGCACGCCGAGCAGGCCCTGCGCACCAGCGGGCAGCTGCTGCGCCAGGCGCACGAGCTCGCGGGCCTGGCCAGCTGGCAGGCCGACGTGGCCACGCGGCGCTTCACCACGCTGTCGGGATCGCACGAAATCCTGGGGCTGCCGCAGGCCGACTTTTCCGACGAGGAGCTGCTGGCCCTCACCCACCCCGACGACCGCTCCGCCGTGATGCGCCAGTGGGCGCTGGCGGTGCAGGGCAAGGGGGTGTACGACATCGAGTACCGGCTCATGTTCGGCGGCGAGTGGCGCTGGTTCACGGTGCGCGCCGAGTTCGAGCGCGATGCCCACGGCCGTGCCGTGCGTGCCCTGGGCGTGACGCGCGACGTGACCGAGCGCAAGCGCAGCGAGGTGGAGATCCAGCGCCTCAACACCTCGCTGGAGCACCGCATCCAGGAGCGCACCCAGGCCCTGAAAGCGGCCTACGACGAGCTGGAGAGCTACTCGTATGCGGTGGCCCACGACCTGCGCTCGCCGCTGCGCATCATCAACGGCTTCGCCCAGGCCCTGCAGGAGGACCACCCGGCGCTGGACGCCGACAGCGTGGCCCACCTGCAGCGCATCATGGCCGCGAGCAAGAAGATGGGCGAGCTGATCGACGGCCTGCTCACGCTGTCGCAGTTCGCGCGCGGTGAGCTGCAGCGCAAGCCGGTCAACCTGAGCGCCATCGCCACCCGCCTGCTGGAGGAGTTCGCCGGCACCGAGCCGCAACGCCAGGTGGGCTGGCAGGTCGAGCCCGGCCTGCACGCCATGGCCGACCCGGCGCTGGTGGAGGCGCTGATGCAGAACCTGCTGCACAACGCCTGGAAGTACACCGCGCGCACGCCCGATGCGCACATCCGCGTGTACGCGCAGGAATCCGGGGGGTTGACGCGCTTCTGCGTCAGCGACAACGGCGCGGGCTTCGACATGGCGCGCGCGGCCAAGCTGTTCCAGCCGTTCCAGCGCCTGCACATGCCGCACGAGTTCGGTGGCCTGGGCATCGGGCTGGCGACCTCGCTGCGCATCGTGCAGCGCCACAGCGGCGACCTGCAGGCCTCGGCCGCGCCGGGCCAGGGCGCCACCTTCTGCTTCAGCCTGGCTGCGCGAACGACGGCCTGAGCACGCTCACTCGTGGCGCAAGGCCTGGATCGGCAGCAGCAGCGAGGCGCGCCGCGCCGGGTAGAAACCGAAGAACACGCCCACCAGCGCCGAGAAGCCGGCCGCCAGCACGATGGAGTCCAGCGTCATGCTGACCTGCCAGCCGGCGAACTGCCCCACCGCCCAGGTCGCGATGGCGCCCAGCACCACGCCGATGGCGCCGCCGATCAGGCTCAGCGTGACCGCCTCGATCAGGAACTGCGTGAGGATGTCGCGCCCGCGCGCGCCCACCGCCATGCGCAGGCCGATCTCGCGGGTGCGCTCGGTCACGCTCACCAGCATGATGTTCATGATGCCGATGCCG
>NZ_JAUYNV010000055.1 GCF_030698125.1 Methyloversatilis sp. | reverse complement strand
GGTCCGCTCCTCCGAAGGGCCAAACGGTCGCGTTTTTCGTAGGAGCCTGCCCGGCCGGCGATCCGGTCTTCGGACACGCGGCAGCGCTTGATCGCCGTACGGATCGCGGACAGGGCCCGCTCCTACGAAAACCGCGCTTCGCCCCTGCAGGCGATTCCCGTTTGCGAAATCGCGGCATCGCGTGATCAACGTGCGCATCACGCGACCGACGTCTTCCTGCGCATCAATGGCTGCCGACTGAATCAGTCGCCTGCCGTCGTATTCGCCCGGATGATGGAAATGTCCGACGCCGGAACCTTCGACATCGCCCATCTGGAGCCGTGCTTGCGCGGCATGGTTCGTCGGGCGGAATAGCCGACAACGGGGAAGGGTGGCCATGTGGCGCAGTACGAGATCGAGAACGACGAAACCGTGACCATTCTCGCGGTCAGGCATCAGCGTGAGGATGGTTACCACCGATTCGGCGGCGCGGCCCCCGCCTCTGTGCGATGGCGGGGCCGGCCCGGCGAAACAAGCAGCCTCAATGGCCGGCGTCGGGCATGCAGTCGTCCAACGGATCCAGCAACTCACCCCGCAGCAGCGCGATCGGCGATTTCCAGTACAGGTCGACGTTGTGGAAGGGGTCGGTCAGTATCTTGCAGGCCCAGGCGAAGCCCCATGACGGGCCGCGCAGCAACGACAGATGCGCGGTGCGCAGGGCAAGTCCGCCGGCACCCAGCAGCAGCCAGGCGATGCCGGTGTCGTGGGCGAAGCCGGCGAAATCGCGGGCCGGCACGATCAGGCCGAACAGGTCGGGGCGCAGTTGCAGCAGGACCGGGATGGACAGCCAGACGCCGATCAGCACGCTCTTGCGGTGCATGTTGTAGCCGGCCTTGATGGATTCCTTGTACGCGTAGCTCACGCCGTGTATGTGGTCATGACCGCGCGGCTCCCAGAAGATGTGGCCGGACTGGCGCGTCACCATGCCGACCAGCCATCCCACGAGACCGGCCATGGCCGGGTCGGTGAACAGCAGCGCATAGGCGCACAGAAAGCTCACCGCGCTGACCAGATGCAGGGTCTGGTTGATGCGGCTCTGGTGGTAGTAGCGATGGTCGTCCAGGCGCAGAGTGCGCACCTTGTCCATGAATCGCAGCATGAGAACGGGCTCCCGGGAAGTCGATGACAGGCGCTCACGATTGCGCCTGCCTGTTACCGTCAGGCGACCGTATGGTTGCAGCATGTTTGCAATCAGGCTTCGTTTGCGGCAGATCAATGTCAGGCGACGGGAGATTGCGATCAGCGTCTTCCGTGCGTTGCTTTTCAAGCGCTACCGGCGAGCGCTTGTTGCTGGAGCCTGCCTGTCGTCCAGTCGCACCTCTGGATTCGCTGTTGAGCCCGAGCGTGGCCGCAGCGTCATGATCTATCATGACGCGTCAAGACGAATCCTGATGGAGGCGACATGTCCGCCCAGACTCGCGAAAAGTTCTCGTCCCAGGCATCGCCCGAAGTGCTGGCAGCGCTGCGGCAGATCGCCGAATCCGAAGGGCGTCAGTTCCAGGTGGTGCTGGACGAAGCCCTGCGCGACTACATCGAACGCAAGGCGCAGGGGCGACCGCGCAGACATGTCATGGAAGCGTTCGCGGACAGCCTCGGCGAATTCGACAGCCTGTACCGCGAACTTGCCAAGTGAGGGCACGGGATTACCTGACCCTTGCCGACGTGCTTGCGCTGCATGCCGTACTGATACAGCGATACGGCGGCAGCGCGGGCCTGCGTGACGCCGGTGCGCTCGAATCCGCGTTGTTCCGCCCGCAGTCCGGCTACTACGACGACATCGTGGCCGAAGCTGCGGCGCTGTTCGAAAGTCTCGCCATCAACCACCCCTTCATCGACGGCAACAAGCGTGTCGCCTTCGCCGCGACCGACGTTTTCCTGCGCATCAATGGCTGTCGACTGACCCAGTCTCCGGACGCCGTATTCGCTCGCATGATGGACATGTTCGATGCCGGCACCTTCGACATCGCCCATCTGGAGCCCTGGTTGCGCGGCATCATCGCCCAGCCGGAATAGCGGATAGCAGGAACGCTCATCGATTGGCGATGCGGCGAGAGTGGTTTTTCAGAAACCGGACGAGTAGTGCCGAGGGAAATTTTGCTGCGTCCCCTGTTTTAGCGGTGGCACCGATGAGGGCGTTGCGTCCCGATTCTTGCGCGATTTTCGACGATGTCTCCCGCTCCGCTTGCACACCGGGGCGTGCACTCGGTGTGTCTCCTTTCCAATTGCCTCGTTCTGCCGGATCAGCCACACTCCAGATTGCATCGCAACTGCAACGCAAAGGATATTCGATGAAGACCGCCACCCTCCCATCCCTGCGCGTCGAGCCCGAACTGAGGGACGCTGCCGAAAAGGTGCTGCAGGAAGGCGAAAGCCTGTCCAGCTTCGTCGAGACCTCGATACGGGAGAGCATCGCCCGCCGGCAGATGCAGGCCGAATTCCTCGTCCGCGGCCTCGCGTCGCGCGACCGTGCGCGAGAGACAGCGCGCTACATCGACGCCGATGACGTGCTGGGCCGCCTCGACACGATGCTGGCCGCCGCCAGAGCGGGCAGGTGAGCTATCGCATCCGCTTCACCGAAGAAGCGGAAGTCGATCTGGTCCGTCTGTATCAGTTCATGCTCGAACGCGACGGTGCCGACCTCGCGCTCGCCGAGCGCGCGCTGGACGCCATCCGGAAGGCATTCAGAAGTCTGGAATTCATGCCTTTCAGCTTCCGCAAGGCAACATCCGACAATCCATTTCTCCGCGAGATCGTCATTCCGTTCGGTGCGAGTGGCTATGTGGCGCTGTACGAGATCGAGAACGACGAAACCGTGACCATCCTCGCGGTGAGGCATCAGCGTGAGGATGATTACCACTGAGTCGGCGGCGCGGCCGGCGAGTCACGCGGGGCAGGCCGCGGAATGCTCACGCAAGAACCGTGACGGCTTGGCTTTTGGCAGGAGCCGACCCCGTTTGCGACACGCACGTTGATCACCCGATTTCACATGTTGAGCGACGGAAATCGACTGCATCGGCGCTGCTGTTGGGGGGCGTCGAGCTCGACTCGCCGCCCGCAACGCCGGCCGGCCATGCGGGGCTGGCCGTGGATGCTTTTACCAAAACCGAGCTGATGTGGGCATTTCGTAGGAGCGGACCCTGTCCGCGATAGACCCGTTGCGCAAGCGTCATCCCGTGTTCGGCGATGGGCAGCGGATTGCGGGTCATCGGCGAATTCAAGCGCCGGCAGGGCGCTTGCGCTCATGTACAGGCAGGGGCGCATCGAGTTCAGTCACACGGGCGGCTTCCAGCGCCGCGACGAACGCTGCGTCCACCTCGCCGAGAGCCTGCAAAGTCTGCATCAGCGCGGCGCCGCGCCGCGATTGCGCGGGCGAAGGCTCAAACCGCCCACCTGTTACGCGCACTCCGGCCGCGTCCTTCATCTGCCCGACCGATTCGAGCAGGTCGCGTTTGAAGGTTTCCAACGCGGACGTCTCTTCGATTCCGGGTTTCACGCCAGTACCTCCAGGCCCTTGCGCTCGACCAGATCCAGCAGCTTCAACGAAGGCCCGTTGGGGTGCTTGTCGCCGCGTTCCCACTTCTGCACCGTCGACACGCTGGTGTTCAGATAGGCGGCGAACACCGCCTGGCTGGCCCGACAGCGCAGGCGCAGATTCCTGACCTCATCAGCGGTGTAGCGCCTGACCGGCGGCAGGCAGGTCGCGTCGAATTCGCGCAGGGTTTGCGCGTCGATCAGCCCGGCGTCGGCGAAATTCTGGGCGGTGTCGCACAAGGTCTTCAACAACCGGCCAGTCATGGTGTACCTCTATCAGTTTGCCTTTGCGCAGCGCATGTCCTCGCTGTTGCGAGGTACCCGATTGTCCCAAGCTCACTGTTGCGGTTCAACCTGCATTCACGGTCCGCCGTGGAGGCGTCGAAGCCGTTTCCCAATGAATCGGGTCGATCCGCCGCGAGTCCAGGTGCCCGAATACGGATGAATACACGCCAGAAAATCATCATCATCGCGGGCCCCAACGGTGCCGGAAAAACGACTTTCGCGCGCTCCTTCCTGCCGGAAGAGGCGCGATGTCCGCATTTCATCAATGCGGATCTGATTGCCGCGGGCCTGTCGCCCTTTGCGCCGGAAACTGCTGCACTCAGGGCCGGGCGCCTGATGCTGCTGGAGATGGCTGCATGTGTGCAGCGCGGCGAGAGTATTTTCTGACCCTGCCCAGTGTCGATATGGCCATCGCGCGTGTCGCCGAACGGGTCAGGCAAGGTGGGCACGACATTCCGGAGGCGGTGATCCGCCGCAGATTCTCTGCCGGCCTCAAGAACTTTGAAGACAGCTACAAGGCGCGCGTGGATGCCTGGGCCAGGTATGACAACGCCGGTACCGCGCCGTCGTTGATCGAGTGGGGAGAAAACGCATGAAGATCAAGGATATTTCCGAAGCGCGGGACCCGGACCTGCGCGCGTCGATGGCAGCCCTGCAGCGTGCCGCCGCGCTCGCCAGAAAGACGGCGATCCAGACCGATACCGGCATCGTCGTGGTGAAGGGCGGCAGGCTGGTCCGCATTTCCGCCGACGAACTGCGCCTCGAAAGCGATCAGAAGCCCGACGAGAAGCAAGCGCCGCGACCGAAGAAGGCAGGGTGATGGTTAGAAGGGGACAGACCACGATTTATTCGTCCGGATCTGCTCGTACATCCAGGCTGGGTCCATGTCTGCTCCGTTGGGCCATGTCACCACACCCAGATCCAGGCGTGCCTGATCGAAACAAGCCTTGTCCTTGAGCGCTTCGAAGACGCCGCATTCCGTGGCAGTCAGAATGGCTGAAAAATCCACGATGCCGTTCGTGTCATCCATGAACGTGACCGCAAGGCGATGATCGGGCAGCACCGAAAGCGCCTTGACTCGCCAGGGTGCGGCAGGGATTACTCCAGCGGTTTGATCCGTTTCGGGTGTTGTCTGGATTGGCACAGGTTCCAGTCCTCCATCAGTTCAGTGCGATGTTCGATTGCCCATTCAATGGTCAGCGCAAGTGCCCGGCGAGGCAGGCTGCCACCTATCACTTCGAGCGTCCGGATGTCGATCAGGGCCTCGTGTTCGGCATACATCGCATGGAAATGTGGCGGGGCATGTTCGCGCCAGAACATCTGGATGACGATACCGAAGAACTGGCTGATCGTGGGCATGGCTGGAATTATGCGCCCGAAGCCTGTGAGGCGTCCCCGATCCCGTACTCCAGAGTGGTCGCCGGTTTGAACCCGGCCGGCTTGGAGGATCCGTTTCCTCCGGGCTGGCCCGACAGGGTCAGAGCAACTCGCCGAAACACTCCATGGAGTCAGACCCTATTCTTCTTGCTGGAGCGGGCCCATCCGCTCCATCGCAGCTCACGTTACGGGCACATCCGCTGGAATGTGTAAAGATCGGTTCGGAGATACACATCATGCGCACCAATATAGAAATAGACGACCGGTTGATGAGCGACGTCCTGCGCCTGACCGGCGCCCGGACCAAGCGTGAGGCCGTTGAGATGGGGCTACGCACCTTGTTGCGCCTGCGCCAGCAGGAAGAAATCCGCCGCTTCAGGGGCAAGCTTCAGTGGGAAGGTGACCTCGACGCGATGAGGGCCGACGCTTGATCCTGGTCGACTCCAGCGTCTGGATTGATTATTTCCGGGGCACCGCCACCCCGCAGGCCGAAAGGCTGGACGCACTGCCGGGCAGCGAACTGCTGATCGTCGGCGACCTCATCCTGACCGAAGTGCTGCAGGGCTTCGGCAGCCAGCGGGATTTCGATCAGGCGCGGAAGCTGCTGGCAGGGCTGGACGCTGTCGACATCGGCGGTCAGGACATTGCAATACAAGCGGCGCGTCACTCCCGCGCGCTGCGCGAGCGTGGCATCACGATCCGCAAGACAATAGACGCGCTGATCGCCACCCGCTGCATCGAATCGGATTACGCGCTGCTCTACAGCGACCGCGACTTCGACCCTTTCGTCGAACATCTCGGGCCGACTTCGGCACTGAGCTGAACTGGGCTGTGGTGGAAGAGGGCAGAGAAATCCGGGGAAATTTTGCTGCGTCCCCTGTTGTGACTATCGCTTGTTGAGCATGCTGTGGCCCGAGCTTGAACCGCGCACGACATGCGGGGCAGCCACGCCAGCCGCAGGGCGAATTCAAGCGTCGGCAGCGGTCACCCAGTCCTCGACCCGCAGGCCTGTCACGCGTTTGAATTCCCGGGTGCGGTGGGTGACCAGCGTTGCGCCTTCAGCCAGTGCGTGACAGGCGATCCACAAATCGTTCGCACCGATCGGCGTGCCGCTGTCCTTGAGTCGGGTGGCCTGCTCGGCATAGTGCCGGCAGATGGCTGCATTGGAGGGGTAGCGCACCGGCACCTGCAGCGCCAGCGTTTCAAGCCGGCGCACCACTTCTGTCTTGCGGGTGCTTCGCTCTGCACCCTTCAGTAGTTTGGCCCAGGTCACGAAAGACATGCACAGGCAGTCCTCCGCGGGCAGGGCATCAATGCGCTGCGCAATGGCGGGCGTTTGCTGTTGGAGCAGATAGATCAGGATGTCGGTGTCTAGCAGGTAGATCGCAGGTCCTCGCGTTCCTGCATCGGCAGGGGCGACTCACGATCCGCTTCAAGCGCCGCGACAAACCCTGCATCCACCTCGCCCAGGGCCTGCAAGGCCTGCATCAGTGCAGTGCCCCGCTTCGCTCCGAGCGGGTGAATGATCAGGTCGCCCGCTTCGTTGCGCGAAATGCTGACCTGATCGGTGTCCAGCCTGAACTCGGCCGGAATACGCACCGCCTGGCTGTTGCCGTTGTTGAATACCCGTGTGGTCAGTGTTTCCATGGACACCTCATGTGTGTACGTATGAGTGTGTATGTTCAGGCGCGTTACCGGGTTCGGCAAGTCCGAGGGGAAACCTCAGGGTCTGTGCCCCATTCCTCATTCTGATCAAAGTGCTGAAGGGCTTCGACAGCAAGCGGGATTTCGCTCGGGCGCGGAAGCTTCTGACAGGGCTGAACACTGTCGACATCGGCGGTCAGCAATTGCAATGCAGGCAGAGCGTACCTGCTGCGCTCCGCGCGAGCGTGGCATCACGATCCGCAAGACAATAGACGCGCTGATCGCCACCCACTGCATCGAATCGGATTACGCGCTGCTCTACAGCGATCGCGACTTCGATCCCTTCGTCGAACGTCTGGGGCTAAGTTCGGCGATGAGCTGAATTGGGCCATGGTGGAAGAGGGCAGAGAAGTCGGGGAATGTTGCTGCGTCCCTTGTTTTCCCGCGCTATACAAAGGGGCCACTTCCGCGCAGCTGCCCTGTCTTATAGTAAGAATGCTGTGCAAAGGCGCGGACTGTCGTCGCCATCTGCCGCAGAACAAGCTGGCATGCGGACGACATCCAGCCGAACCGGCTGTCAAGGCTGTTGCTGCCTGAGCAAGGCGTGCTTCAATGCACCCCAGCACGTTCTAAACCGCGTTGATGTTGAATGGCTTTTACAAAAGCTATCCACGAGTTATCCACAGCTTGTTGGCTTGCGTGTGGAAAAACCGCGATTAGAATGTGTGACTTGCCTACCACCACTAGATATGGTGTTGCCAGCGCAGGGTCACCCTGCGGGTAGTGGTCGGATGGATGGGTGGCAGTCGGGGTTTGCGCCCCGACCGCCGGAGCCGTTTGCACAGCTCGGGATGGAACTTGAATTGTGCGCGGCGCGGCCTATGTGATCAACCTCTTTCTGGAGATCACTATGTCTTCCTCTACAAAGAAGACGGTGCACCGCAGCTCGGAATCGGGCCAGTTCGTGACCAAGAAGTACGCCGAGAATCATCCGCGTACGACTGAACGCGAACGGGTCCATACCCAGCAGCCCGCACCTACCAAGAAGAAGTAATTTACCTTGGGGAAGCCCCGGCAGAACCACTCTGCCGGGGCTTTTTGGTTCAGCGGTCTGTCAGCAGGTCGCGCAGGGCGCGGACCCGTCCGAAGAGCTCATCACGATGACGAATCGAATTGCGCGCTCTTGTACAGCGACCGCGTCCTCGATCCTTTCGACGAACGTCTGGGTCTGAGTTCGGCGTTGGGCGGAGGTGGGTTTTTGGTGGAAGAGAATGTAGAAGAACCAGGGGCAATGTTGCTACGTTCCCTTTTTCCACTGGTCAAGGATATGGAGAAAACACATGCGCGGCAGCATCGACAAGAGCAAGGAGCTTCTTTTCGTCACCTACGATCTCGATCAGGCGCTGCGCGCGACGATTCAGGAAATGCGGCAGGAGGTTGAGGCTCTGGACGAGAACCGGCTACTCAACACGTCCTCGGACGATCTTAAACGATACCTTGTCGAGAAGCACAGCGTCCTGCCGATCACACTGCAGCGCGATCAGTGGTATGCCGATCATGAGGACGTGCCGGTTGATGTTCGGCATGACCCCATGCGCTGGATCGACGACAGGAGTCGTCCGGCTATGGTTCCGGGTGAGCGCGTTGACGTTCGCGTCCCGTTCGAGGGTGAAGAGGAGCTGTTCTACGCGAAGGCCAACACCTTTACGATGAACCCGCCTCGGGCCGCCATCGAGAAGAACGAGCTGCTGCTGCGGTTCGAGTCGCCTGCGGACCAGCCGCGCGACGTACGGGCTCTTGTGGATCGGACCCTCGCCGACATCGAGCAGCACCTAGGATGGCAGCGCCCGATGATTGACGCGCATAACCAGGGCCTGCCGAGCGCAGCCGAACAAGTAGTCCAGCAGCGGCGCAGCCGCTTGCTGTCCCAGTCGCAGCGGGCGGAGGCGCTCGGAATCCCGATCCGGCGGCGGGCCGATGCGCCGAAGACCTATTCCGTGCCAACGGTCCGGCGCAAGGTGACCGCGACCCTTCCGCCCGCCACGAAGTTGCAGTTCAGGCCTGAACCGGCGCTGGAGATGGAGATATACGAGCAGGCACTGAAGATCGTTCAGGACATGACGTATGTCATGGAGCGCAGTCCTGAAGCCTTCAAGTTGATGGACGAAGAGGCGTTGCGCCAGCACTTTCTCGTGCAGCTCAACGGACAGTTTGAAGGGAAGGCCACAGGCGAAACCTTCAACATGGGAGGCAAGACCGACATCCTGCTGCGCGAGGGCGACCGCAACGTCTTCATCGCCGAGTGTAAGTTCTGGAAGGGCCCGAAAGCCTTCGGTGAGGCCATCGACCAACTCCTCGGCTACGCCACCTGGCGGGACGGGAAAACTGCGATCCTCGTATTCAATCGCGGCACCGAAACCTCAACGGTGCTCGCGGGCGTCGATGCAACGGCCAGGGCGCACGACAACTTCAAACGTCCCATCAATTGGCCCCATGAGAGCGGTTTCCGATACGTTTTTCACATAAGTGGCGACACGAACCGCGAGGTGATCCTGACCGTGCTCGTGTTTCACGTTCCGACTTAGGGCGAACCAGCTTCCGGGGCTGGTTGCGGGAGCCGACGAGCACAGTAAACACTGGCGCGCGTGATTGCGCCGCTGGGCTGTATGACTGCGGAAATGTTGCTAAGTCCCTTATTGTTCAGTAGGCCAGCTCATACGGGTGACACACATGAAGCACGATCCGTTATTTGATATCTCTGAGTCAGAAGGTGTCACAGAATCCGAGCGCATCCTCACTGGTCTTTGCCGCGACTCCTTCTTGAGTCTTTGGGCTCAGGCCAACGTCTTCACAGACGAAGGATTCAAGGACGGCAAAGGCGGGACAAAGGAACTTTGCGATGCCTTGGTCGTGTTCGGCGACGACGTCATCGTCTTCTCCGACAAGCATGTCAAGTTCCAAAACGACCGGAGCATCGATGTAGCCTGGCCCCGCTGGTATAAGCGCGCAGTGCTGGAGTCGTGTCGCCAGCTCCAAGGCGCTCGATCTTGGCTGCAGCGGTTTCCGGAGCGTGTCTTCCTCGATGCGACGTGCCGCCGCAAACTACCGGTCCCTGTTCCTACGGCTTCCGTCGCACGATTTCATCTTGTCGCAGTGACGCGAGGTAGCCGGGAGGCTGCGCTCGCTGCAGCTGGCAACGAAGGAACGGGATCGTTTGTGCTCGACAGTTCGGTTCGAGGCGATTCTCATCGAAAGCGGCCATTTACGATTGGGCTACCCGATCCTTTGAAGCCCTTTGTGCACGTGTTCGACGAGGTCAGCATTGTGCTCGTGATGCGAGAGCTCGATACAGCCGTTGATTTCATTGACTACCTCAAGGCGCGCGAGGCATTGCTAGGAAGCTCTGAGTGCAGCATTTTTGCTCCTGGCGAAGAGGAGCCATTGGCGGCATATCTCAGCAACTTGGACGAAGCCGGTGTCAGACGTGTCTTTTTCCGCTTACCACCCGACAAGCCCCGGCCGGACGAAGTCGTGTTCGATGGCAGTCACTTCGCTGCGTTGGCCAGCGATCCTGGTTATCTTCGGAAGAAGAAGGCTGATCGGATTAGCTATACGTGGGACGAACTCATTGAGCGATTCCTTAAGCTTGGATCCACGCGTCTTAATGAGCGGTTCATCAATCAGACAACTGCGGAGACCGAATCAGGTTTACGCTTACTTGCAGCAGAATCACGATTTCGGCGCAGGCAGTTAGCGGAGGCATTGTGCGGAATGCTGCAAAGAGCGAAGCGTGGTGACCGCATCGCTCGCGTGGCCTACAGTGGGGTTTCGGGGGAAACCGTCTACGTGTTTCTTGTGGTTTCAAGAAATAACCGAGAGATCTATGAGGACTATCGGAAGTATCGGCTCGGACTGTTGCATGCATACGTCCAAACAGCGCGCCTGAAGGCACCAAAAGGGACAACGTTTGTCGGTATCGCATTTGATAATCCTCAAAAAGACTACCAAGGCGGTTCAGAGGATCTTTTCGTACTCATGAAAGATGACTGGAGTCCCGATGAACTGGACTTTCTGGAAAAAATGCGAAGTGAACTTCAGTTGTGGGGTGCGAATATGGAGTGCTGGCGTTATCGACAGGACGAGTATCCTCAGGATAAGCAACTGAATTCGCTGGAACGAATCAAGGCGCCTGGCAACTGACATCTCATGCGGCCGCTAAGGAGACGCTGATTTAATAAACTGCTGTACACCATGGCGGGTGTAACCCATTGATTCAACAATATCTATTTTTTCTGAATTGATTAAATAAGTGGTTCTCTAAGGAAATATTGCTAAGTCCCGGATTTTCCGACCGTCCATCTTTACAGCTATTTTTCGAGCAATTTCGATGAACCGTCGACGACAGGAGTACCTAAAGTATCTTTTGAGTCCCAAATGGTCGGATGTCAGGACTCTTGCCCTTGAACGGACTAGTGGGCACTGTCTGTTCTGTGGCGACTTTGCCACCGAAGTTCATCACGTCCAATATCCCAAGAAATTTGGTGAAGAACATCCCTACAGTACTCTTCCAGTCTGTCGCCGATGTCACGATACTGCGCATGGAGTTGTTAATATGTCGAAAGAACTGACGAATGTTGAAAGATATTCTGAATTATCACCTACGGGTGGAAGACTTAAATACCTTTTGAGTGACGAGGGGCGAGTTTATGCGTCGGCCAAATCCTGGAGTCGTGCCCTCTTGGTGCCAGATTTTATGGTAGCCAATTTTGAGACTGGCCTTGCAAGGATGGCAATACTAAAAAAGGATTCCGCAGGAGGCGCGCTTGAGATGCTCTATGAGAGAACACCGGTGTATCGATGGCATGCTGTGGCCGCGCAACTTAGATCATTTGACCGAGAGTTTGGAAATACCGGTTACAAATCCCGATCAACGGTTGAGAGAAAGCAGCTTGAAGATTTTCACGAGAATTATGAGCGATTGACTAACTGGGGTTACGATCTTCAAGAGCGTGCAATAGCGGCAATGTTAAATGCTAGGGTTGCATCCCCAGCCTCGCGTAATCCTGTTACTCAGGATGCGCTCGTTGATGTTATCAAACAGGTAATTGCACCTCGTCTCCATGTTCATGATGAAAAGCTACAGGAGCATGGTGCGATCATTGAAGAAATCAGAGAGGCCATCCCTGCGCTGCGAGATGCGGCAGAATTCATACCTGTCAGGCAAGCGATCCAGGAACAAGGTTTAGACCCAACTGTGATGCCCTTGCATCCACGCTCCCGAGAGAATTTGTCTGGCCTTGCCGGTCAACTTCTTAAGAATCGCGCAGCAGAACAGGGCAGAACTGTTGTCGCACGAGTCGACGGAGTCTCAGCTACCACCGCAATGAATACGTATAGGCGCGGGGAAATTTATACTGTTCTTGAAGAAATCATGAACAATAAACAACAAAGTCTCGATATTTGATTCTAGATTTTAGTTCATTTGTACTAATGAAGAAGATGTATTGAATTTTCTGGTGCAATGAGTAAATCGGTCTAGGCTGTGACTCGAGATTTCACTATCTTCACTCCGCACTTGGCTTTTATGGAGTCGCTTCAAGAAGTATGTCCCACACCCTAACTCCTTCATTCTTGGCGGCTGCGATTAGATCACGATCCGCCGAGACCAATATTGACTCTAGCCCGCCAGAAAGATACTGATGCTCCTTCTTTATCCACTCTGCAGCGACTATCAGAAAGGCGTCAGACATATCCACGCCGTATTTGTGCACTATTTCAACCGTTCGTGCGGCTGTTGGAGGATAACCAATACGAGGTTCCTCAATTTCAAAGGTGTGCGATATGCTCTTCAGTACACTGCTTGAAATTTCGTTGTATTGATTGCACGAAATTTTTCTTCTTCGATAAAGATTTTTAACGTGCCCCAGAGTTTCGCCAAAACAAAGGTAGGTTGTTCGAAATACTATTTCATGACTTCTTCTTGCTTTCAGGCAAGAATGTACATGATTGCGAACCCTGTCGCTACCATCTTCATCAAGAAAGTATTTTATTAGTGCTGATGCATCAAAGTAGTGTGTGATGCACCCAAACCCATCTTGCCCAAAAAATGGATTGAGCCTTTCTCTATTGGATGGTATTTTAAATTCTTTTCGAAAGCAGGGGGTGCAGCGCCCATGGTTTCTAGAATGTGTCTCTGGTAGAATCTCTACGGAGCAAGTTATGCAAGGAATTTTCATTTTCGGCGTGATGGGGGTGTTTGATCGAGCGTACATGTGAGGGTGGGCTACAATTGAGCGGCGCTGAAATACAGATCTTTTCTGATGACGTTCCGCTGAGATTTTTCATTAATCGTAGGCCGTTTTCTGTTTCCAATGGTTTGATTTTTCAGTGCAGGTCATGACAATCCAGCTAGGTCTGCTTCTAGTTCCTTGACAGCATGCCGAATTCGAAGTTTGAACAGCTGCTCCACACGCTTGTCCGACAATCTTGATACCTTTAGATCACCCACAAACAGCGCCAAGATATTCCTCCTCTGGCTTACACTCATAGTGTCGAAGTTCGGGATGTATTTGTGAGAAGCCTTGTCCTTACGCCTGCTCTCGTAAAACGTCTTTAAGAACGATTTGGCGTGAAATGCACCCGTTGCGCCGAAGCGCGCAAGCAAGGAGGCGACCGTCTTCTGAAGAGCACGAAGGCAGGTAGTATCGTTAATTTGGGAGAAGTAGAAGATCCACCCGCGTCGGGTACCTTCGTAAATACAGCCTGTGATCTTTAGGTTGAGCCGCCATTCGCAGAGTCGCACCGCTGCCTCCCGTTGCGCCGGCGTACGAGCCTGCTCCATCCGGTATTTATAGTTAGTTAGGATTGCCGCAAGTGCGGATTCCAACTTATGAATGCTGTCGCGGCGGACAGACAGGTTGCCATTGTGGATCTGGTAGCCAAGGAAGCTAAAGGATTCGCTGAGCTTGCCGAATCGCGACTTGGAGTTTGGGATAGAAGGATCGTACGGTTCGAACTGTTTCGCGACCAATTGCTCGATCACTTCGTCAGCCACTGCCTTGGCCTGACCTGCAGCAGTGAGGATCAGGATGTCGTCTACGTACCTGAAATAGGCGATGTCTGTTCGGCTCGCGAAGAGGCTGTCGATCGGGTTAATTGCAATCTCGGCGAGCTGATTCGAGATTGATAGCCCTTGCGGTACGCCCTTTACTTTTCGCGCCGCGGTTGCAGACGACGATCCTTCAGGAATAGTGGGTGTCTCGACTGCGTTCGTGATCAACTCTAGAAACGCTTTTTTACGGACACGCTTTTTTATGGCTTTATGGAGTTCTGCGTGGGAGATGATGCCGTAGAAGTTGCGTAGGTCCAGCCGGACGAACTCTTGGAAGTGCCCCGAACTGAGAGCCTCTTTAAGTGCCTCAATCTTGGCTTGCGGTAAGCTGGGAATAGCGTCAGGGAAGACGTCTTGTAGCGCTTGGCAAAGCGCGCGTAGAACGATTCGATCGCGAGCGGTCGGGATCGAAAGCATGCGTGGCGATTGATCTGCACCTTTTGAGATCAGCTTCTGCTTATAGGCAGTGAACTTGTAGCTGCTGTCTGCCACCTTCCTTGTAATGACTGAGAGTTCTAGATTGAGCGTTTTGTGCAAGTTTGCGGGCCGCATCCGATCGACGCCTATAGCCCGCGTCTCCCTTATCCTTTCGACGTATATGCGCCTTAGGTTCTTTGGGCGAAAGCGCTTTGCAAAGTGCTTGCTGGCACTCATCGGAGCGCGGCAAGCAGCATACCGAAGGGTGCAACGTACAAGAGCGTGAAAATCGCCGCGCGTAGCGCCAAATACGCGTAGACCTCGAGTGCCTCAGAGTAAGTAGAGGGTCGTGTCAGCTGGCCTCCATGGAACACACGGAATCTCTTGTCATCCATCTCCGTGTGGTTCTCGACAGCCGCGAGTAATTCAGCGTACTTTGCGATGTCCGCCGGCGTTGGCGTCGCTGGGTTCAGAGCGTTGTGAAGGGCATGCAGGGCGAGGTAGTTGGAGCGCATGGCGATTGAGCGTCCCCGAAAGTCTTGGCTCGTCACGAACATGGACATCACCAACAATCCAACGGCGAGCACGGCTGCGGTTAGATCTGTATCCGACCCGAGTAGCTTCGGATATCGAACGGTGACGACCGCTAATGCCGCACTGAAGAATGCGTACCAAACAAGTAGCGCTTGCGAGTGGAAGTCATTCCGAGACAGACGCTGTGCTGCCTGTATTCGCGCTTTGTAGGTGAACCAAACGTTGTCTTGCACTGCTCCCCCTGCGGAGTTGGTGTGGTGGGGGCGGGAAAGTATGAAACAGGAAAATATTCCTTTCGGAATCAGCGACCCTGTGAAGAGCCGCAACGGCTGGCGCCGTTGTTTATTAGAGCCACCCTTGCTTTCGCGAGAGAAAGAACCCGCCCCCAAAATCAAGTCTATCGCGTGAGGGCGCTACTTCGCCAGCCTCAATAAAGGAAGCGAGAGAACCGGGGCAGACCACCCTTTCGTGATCGTTGCTTGATCTTCTTGAGCCACCTGACGGAAACTAGGCACAAGAAGAAGCCGCATGCCCTCCCGGGATCATGCGGCCTCAATGTGACCAGCGCCTCCGGCGCCAGTCAAGCACTTCGCATCAGTACGTTCAATACGTCTTGTACGGCAAAAACTTCCCGCTCATCGTAATGCTCACCCGATCCCCCGCCGGGTTGGCTTCGCGCGCCAGATCCATCTTGAAGTCGATGGCGCTCATGATGCCGTCACCAAACTCTTCGTGGATCAGGGCCTTGAAGGTGGTGCCGTACACGTTGATCAGTTCGTAGAAGCGGTAGATCAGCGGGTCGGTCGGGACGGAGGTGGGCAGGGAGCCCTTGTAGGGCACGACCTGCAGTTGCGTGACGGCGTCGGCCGGCAGGTCGAGCATCTTGCCGATGATGCCGGCCTGTTCGGCGGTGAAGGTCATCTGGCCGAGCAGGCCGGCGGTGACCCATTCCTTGCTGAGGCCGATGGCGCTGGCGATGTCGGCCCACTTCAGGCCCTTGGCAACCTTGGCTTCGACGATGAGGTCGGTGACGTCTTCGCGTTTCATGTGGTTCTCCTTTGGATGGTTGAGGGTGGGTCAGGCGGCCGCGCGGGCGGGTGCGCCGGGGTACACGAGGGGCGGGTTTTTCGGGTCCCAGTCGGCGCCGGGCGCGAAGGCGCGCGAGCGCTTCACGAGGAAGTCGACCAGGTGGTTGCGCAGCGGATAGAACTCCGGCTGCTGGTGCAGGGTTTCGCGGTCGCGCGGCCGGGGCATCGGGTTGACGACGATTTCGGCGATCTTCGCGCGCGGGCCGTTGGTCATCAGCACGATGCGGTCGGCCAGCAGGATGGCTTCGTCCACGTCGTGGGTGATCATGAACACGGTCTGCTTCGTGGCTTCGACGATGCCGATCAGTTCGCTCTGGATGCTGCCGCGGGTGAGCGCGTCGAGCGCGCCGAAAGGTTCGTCGAGCAGCAGCATCTTGGGTTCGATCGAGAACGCGCGGGCGATGCCGACGCGCTGCTTCATGCCGCCGGACAACTCGGCCGGCTTCTTGTCGATGGCGTGGCCCAGATGCACCATTTCTAGATACTTCACCGCGTGCGCGCGCACCTGTTCGCGCGTCCATTCCGGGTGACGGCTGCGCACGGCGAATTCGACGTTCTTCAGCGCGCTGAGCCAGGGCATCAGCGCGTGGCTCTGGAACACCACGCCGCGGTCGAGTGACGGGCCGCGCACTTCGCGGCCGTCCATGATGACGTGGCCGGCGGTGGCTTCATCCAGACCGGCGAGGATGTTCAGGATGGTCGTCTTGCCGCAGCCGGAGTGACCGAGCACGCAGACGAACTGGCCGCGCTCGATGCCGAAATGCACGTCTTCGAACACCGGATCGGGATTGGGCTGGCCGGCCTGCGGAAACTGCCGTTTCAGGCCTTCGATCTTCAGGAAGGGCTGGGTCATTTCAGTGTCTCCACGCTCATTCCCTCCAGGAGATCGCGCGCGCGACCCAGGCCAGCAGGTGGTCGAGCAGCATGCCGACCAGCCCGATCAGCAGGATGGCGGTGATGATGTTGGTGATGGAGAGGTTGTTCCACTCGTTCCACACGAAGTAGCCGATGCCGGTGCCGCCGACCAGCATTTCGGCCGCGACGATGACCAGCCAGGCGATGCCGATGGATATGCGCATGCCTGTGAGTATCGTCGGCGCGGCGGCCGGCAAAATCACCAGGAAGGCGCGGCGGATCGGTTTCACTTCGAGCGTGCGTGCCACGTTGAGCCACTCGCGCCGGACGGAGGCGACGCCGAACGCGGTATTCACCAGCATCGGCCACAGCGAACAGATGAAGATGACGAAGATGGCGGAAATGCCCGAGTCCTTGATGGTGTAGAGCGCGAGCGGCATCCAGGCCAGCGGCGAGATGGGCTTCAGGATCTGGATGAAGGGATCGAGCGCCTTGTAGACCAGCGGCGACATGCCGATCAGGAAGCCGAGCGGAATCGCCACCAGCGCCGCCAGCAGATAGCCGGCGAGCACGCGGGCGATCGAGTAACCGATCTGTATGCCCAGCCCCTTGTCGTTGGTGCCGCGGTCGTAGAACGGGTCCAGCACGTGTTCCCAGATCTTGGCCGCCACCTCGCCCGGGCCGGGCATGGCCGACTGGCCGCCGGTCGCCGCTTCGGCGCCGAGCAGCGCGGCGTACTCGGGGTCGACCGCCGGCCCGGCGACCGGGGCCGCCGTGGTCGAGGTCGCGAGGTACCACACGCCGACGAACAGCGCGAAGAACAGCACCGACAGCAGCGGTGCCAGCCAGGGTTTGTTGCGCGTCATGCAGATACCTTCCGGATCTTGAAGCTGTTCAGGTATTCCTCCGGCTTGGCCGGGTCGAATTCCTTCTTCATGACCGTGAACTTCTTGGTCGTGCTGGTCGGCACCTGCAGGCCGACTTCCTTCATCAGCGCCGCGGCGTCGGTGGCAAGGAACACCTCCTTGGCGATCTTCTGGTAGTCGATGTCGCCCTTGATCTGGCCCCAGCGCTTCATCTGCGTCAGGATCCACACGGCGAAGGATTCCCACGGGAAGGGCTCGAAGCCGATGCGGCCCGGTACCTTCTGGATGCCGCCGAGACCGTCGGCGTAGGTGCCGGTGAGGACCTGTTCGACCACGGTGACCGGCTGGTTCAGGTAGTTGGCGGGCGCAATCGCTTCGGCGATCTGCTTGCGGTTGGCCGGGTTGTTGGCGGTGGCGGTGGCGCTGATGACCGCGCGCAGCAGGGCCTTGTAGGTGTTCGGCATCGTCGTCACGAATTCCTTGCTGGCGGCGAAGGCGCAGCACGGGTGGCCTTCCCAGATGTCCTTCGTCAGCACGTGGATGAAGCCCACGCCGTCATACACCGCGCGCTGGTTCACCGGGTCGGGCGCGAGGAAGCCGTCGATGTTGCCGGCGCGCAGGTTGGCCACCATTTCCGGCGGCGGCACCGAGCGGATCTGCACGTCGGTGTCCGGGTCGATGCCGTGCTCCGCCAGGTAGTAGCGCAACAGGTAGTTGTGCATCGAGTAGTCGAACGGCACGGCGAACTTGAAGCCCTTCCACATCTTCGGGTCGCGCTTGTCCTTGTGCTTCACCCCGAGTGTGATGGCCTGGCCGTTGATGTTCTCGACTGCAGGCATCGTCCAGGGGATGGGGTTGGAGCCGGCGCCGACCGAAATCGCCAGCGGCATCGGCGACAGCATGTGCGCCGCGTCGTATTCCTTCGCCAGCGACTTGTCGCGGATCACCGCCCAGCCGGCGGTCTTCACGACTTCCACGTCGAGACCCTGCTTGGAGTAGTAGCCCAGCGGGTGCGCCATGATGATGGGCGTGGCGCAGGTGATGGGGATGAACCCCACCTTGAGCTTGGTCTTTTCGAGCGGGCCGGGCGAGGCGAAGGCATCCTTCACGGTGCCCAGCGGCAGGAAGGTGGAGATCGCCGCCATGGCCGTGCTGGTGCCGACGGCGCGGATGAAGTTACGGCGCGTTTCGTCGTGCGGGAACAGCGCGCGCATCACCGCGCCTTCGACCACGCGGTCGAGCATGGCTTCTTCCGACAGCAGTTCCGCCTGTTCGTGTTCGGCCTGGCTGTGGTGACGGCCGCACGAGCAGCCGCTCAGCTTCACATTGGCGTCGAACGGATTCCTGAAAGTGCTCATGGACGATCTCCTCGGAGGGGGCTTACTGGGAAAGAGGGGCGGGCTGGGAAAGTGGGACGGGCTGCGGTGCTGAATGCGAATGCGTTGATTGCGGCTCCGGCATGGCGTGGCACGGAACCGGGTTGGGCGCGTATTCGATGTCGTGTGCGTAGGTGTCGTAGGCGGCGGTGTATTCCATGCAGCGCGCCACCTCGCGGATGAAGCCTTCGTCGTAGCCGGCGCGGCGCAGCAGGTGAAAGCCCAGTTCCATGCCCGAGGCGATGCCGCCAGCGGTGACGATGCGGCCTGCGTCCACCACCCGGGCGCGCGAAATGCGGCAGGCGGGCGCGATTTCGGCCAGCCGGTCGATCGGCACCTTGCCCAGGTGCGACGCTTCGAGCCGGTCCGGTTCCTTGCGGTTGGTCGCCGGAATGCCGTCGAGCAGGCCCATGTGGCCGTAGATCCATGAGCCGGTGCACACGCTGGTCAGCAGGCAGGTCGCCGGCAGGGCGTCGATGTAGTCGTGCAGCCGCGTATTCCAGGTTTCCTGTCGCGTGCCGGCGCCGCCGGGAATCAGGAAGGCATCCATCGCCGGCTGGTCGGCGAAGCTGTAGTTGGGCAGCACGGTGAAACCCGCCTGCGCCTGCACCGGCCGCATCGCATCGGCGATCAGGAACACGTCCAGTTCCGGGTCGAAGCGCCGCGCCACCGAGAACACGCCGTGCGGTGCCGTGAAGTCGACGATCTCGGCGTCCTTGAACACATAGACGCCAAGCCGGAAGCCGCGCTTGCGTTGCGACATCATCGGAAGGTTTGCCGGCCGGTTCATGGTGCCCATGCTAGGCAGCCACGAACCGGCCCGGTATCACGACAGATGTGATTGTCGTGTAGTGCGTGCACTACAGCCCGTGCAGGGCACGTGTCGCGCGACTTTACAGTTCGTGCGCAACATGGAGGGCGAACCTTATGTGTTTCAATCACTTGCGGGCTGCGGCCTGCTTTTTGCTGGCGTGTCACACCTTCAGGCCCACAAGGAGTGCTTCATGACGTGTCACCGGATTCCGACCCTGCTTGCCACGCTCGGATTGACCACGCTGCTGGCAGCCGCACCGGCTGCCGCCGCAACAGACGTGCTGCTCGATTTTTCCGGCAACATCTGCGGCAACGACGGTAACCAGGTCTGCACAAGCGGCCTGGTCATCGGCCAGAGCTACGGCGATATCGCCGGCGTGCTCGACGTGTCGCATCGAACACTGCTGGCGAGCACCGGTCAAACCTCTGCACCGAGCCTGAATTTCTGGTCGGAGGGCTACAGTGGACTGGTGGATGTGGCGTGGGGCGGTTTGAATGCTTCGCTGTACAGCGCTGAATTCACCTTCACGCCGGGGAGCGGTCACATCGTCACGCTGAACTCGATGGATTTCGGCGATTACCTGAACCGCAATGATGGCTCATCCGCCGTCGTGCTCGATCTGCTCACCGGCGACACGTTGTGGAGTTCCGGCGCCTTCGACGCCGGCCTGACGCCGATCAGCTTCATGCCCGGCGTGTCGAGCGCCAACGGACTCGTGCTGCGTTTCGGTCCGGACAGCTTCAACACCGGCATCGACAACATCTCGCTGACCGTCACCCCGGTGCCCGAACCGGGCGTCTGGGCCCTGTTCGCAGCCGGCCTCGCCCTGGTCGGCGGGCTGAGCCGCCAGCGTTCGCGCGGGTAACGACCCCGGGCTGAGTAAGGGTCGCGACCGGGCGGTCGCGCCTGCAGAAAACCGAGCCTCGGCTGTAGGAGCGACCCCCGGTCGCGATCCGCGCGTTGATCGTGCGCCGGTGCGTGTTCGGAGGGTTGAATCGCGAGCAGGGCTCGCTCCTACAGAAAACCGTGCCACTCCTGTAGGAGCGACCGCCGGTCGCAATCCGCGCGTCGATCATGTGCCGGTGCGTGTTCAGCGGGTGGAATCGCGAGCAGGGCTCGCTCCTACAGAAAACCGTGCCTCCGCTCTGTAGGAGCGACCCCCGGTCGCGATCGGCGCGTTGATCGTGCGCCGGTGCGTGTTCGGAGGGTGGAATCGCGAGCGGGGCTCGCTCCTACAAGAACGTGCCACTCCTGTAGGAGCGACCCCCGGTCGCAATCCGCGCGTTGATCGCGTGTCGACGCGTGTTCCAGGGCGTCGCGCGCAGGACATGGTGAGAAGCGGAATCTCGCAGGGGTGTGAGATGTCGCGGGTCGTGGCCGTTGACGGCGGAGCCTGGCGGGTGCGGCCTCAGTGCAGCTCGGTACGATGCACGGTGCAGAAGCGTTCGATCGCGGCCTTGGTGCGTGCGCGCTGATCCGGGTCCAGGTGCTCGGACGCCTGCTTGTCGGCGTCCTGAAGGATGCGCAGCATCAGGTCGGCACCGCCTTCGCTTTGCAGCATTGCACCGGCCAGCGTGGCGGCGAGCATGGTCGGCAGACCGGTGTAGTCGGCGAGTACACCGACTTCCAGTTCGCTCAGATTGCTGTGATCGAGACAGTCTCGAAGTGAAAGCATGACGATTGCGTGAGAAGGGAAAGGCTGCCTTACTATACCGTTGCAGGCGGTGGTCGCTGTTAGAATTTTATGTTGCAACGTGTGCACGACGATCGTGCCGGAACGCCCTGCGCACGCGGTGTGTGACGGCCCGGCCCGCGCGCTTGCGCTCCGACTCCACCGCTACAGGTTCACTTCATGCTAGACGCCCAACTGCTGCGCAGCCAGCTCGCTTTTGTTCAGGAACGCCTCGCCACACGCGGTTACACGCTGGACGCCGCGCGCTTCCAGTCGCTGGAAGAGGAACGCAAGCGCATCCAGACCGACACCCAGGACCTGCAGGCCCGACGCAATGCCGCGTCGAAGCAGATCGGCCAGCTGAAGGGGAAGGGCGAGGACACGTCGTCGGTGATGGCCGAAGTGGCCGGGCTGGGCGATGCGCTGAAGGCCGGCGAAGAGCGCCTGGCCGTGGTGCTGGCCGACATGCAGGCCTTCGTGGCCTCGCTGCCCAATCTGCCGCACGAATCGGTGCCGGTCGGCAAGTCCGAGGCGGACAACGTCGAGGTGCTGCGCTGGGGCACGCCGCGCAGCTTCGATTTCGAGGTGAAGGACCACGTCGACGTCGGTACTGCGCTCGGCGGCCTCGACTTCGAAACCGCGACCAAGATCAGCGGCGCGCGCTTCACGCTGCTGCGCGGCGGCATCGCGCGCATGCACCGCGCGCTCGCCCAGTTCATGCTCGACACGCACACGCTGGAACACGGCTATACCGAGCTGTACGCGCCCTATATGGTCAACGCCGAGAGCATGTTCGGGACCGGGCAGCTGCCCAAGTTCGAAGAGGATCTGTTCGCCGTGCCGCGCGGCGACGGCAGCAAGTTCTACCTGATCCCGACCGCCGAAGTGCCGGTGACCAACATCGTGCGCGACACGGTGCAGTCGGCCGCCAGCCTGCCGCTGAAGTTCGTCTGCCACACGCCGTGCTTCCGCTCCGAAGCCGGTTCATACGGGCGCGACACGCGCGGCATGATCCGCCAGCACCAGTTCGACAAGGTGGAGCTGGTGCAGATCGTCACGCCCGACCAGTCGTGGGCGGCGCTCGAAGCGCTGACCGGCCACGCGGAAACCATCCTGCAGCGGCTCGAACTGCCTTACCGCAAGATCGCGCTGTGCACCGGCGACATGGGTTTCGGCGCCGCCAAGACCTACGATCTCGAGGTGTGGCTGCCGGCGCAGAACACCTATCGCGAAATTTCGTCCTGCTCCAACTTCGAAACCTTCCAGGCCCGCCGCATGCAGGCGCGCTTCAAGAACGAACAGGGCAAGAACGAAATCCTGCACACGCTCAATGGCTCCGGCCTGGCGGTCGGCCGCACGCTGGTGGCGATCCTGGAGAACTATCAGCAGGCCGACGGCTCGGTCGTCGTCCCGGCCGCGCTGCGTCCGTGGATGGGCGGTGTGGAACGCATCGGCGCCTGAGCGCCGATGCGGCACAAATGCGCGCGCCCGCTTTTCCGGCGCCGCGCACCCTGTGCTACACTGCGCGCCGCTTCACGACCATGAAGTGCCGCAGTACCCCGGAGAGGTGGCAGAGTGGTCGAATGTACCTGACTCGAAATCAGGCGTAGGCGCAAGTCTACCGTGGGTTCGAATCCCACCCTCTCCGCCAATGACATCTAGGCCCGCACTTCCCTTCTGAATCAAGGGCTTGCGGGCTTCGTTGTTTATGGCTTCACCACATGCCTTCACCACATGTCAGGCGGCCCCGAAAGGCCCCGCGCGCCGCTCCTGATCGCGCATCTTCTGGGTTGCCGCCTTGGCGAGCGTGTCGGCCCGCTCGTTGTGCTTGTTGCCTGCGTGCCCCTTCACCCATCGCCATCCGACGCTGTGCAGCGCCATGGCCGCATCCAGTCGCCGCCACAGGTCTTCATTCTTGACCGGCTTGCGGGCGGCCGTCTTCCAGCCGTTGCCCTTCCATCCGTGTATCCATTCGGTGATTCCCTTCTGGACGTACTGGGAATCTGTGAAGACGGTCACTTGCAGGGGCGCCTGCTTGAGGCTCTCAAGTGCCCCGATGGCGCCCATCAGTTCCATACGGTTACTCGTGGTGGCGGGTTCTCCGTCTGACATTTCACGGCGTCTGTCGCCGCGCAGAAGTACGGCGCCCCATCCTCCGGGGCCGGGGTTACCGCTGCACGATCCGTCCGTGTAGATGATGACGGGCTCCCCCGTCGGGGCGGCGCTGTCGGTGGTGGTGGTGTTGGTCTGTTCGTGTTGGTTCATGAGTGTGGAGGTTCCTTGCTGTGTTCGTGAAGGGGCACCGTTCGGGCGCATGTGCCCAAGGGTGCGGGGAGGTGCTGGGGTGTGTCGGGCTGCTAGCGGGGCTCTATGCCAAAGCCGTACTTGCGCCGCCCGCAGATAACCTCCAGCCCCGACCGGTCGGAGAAGAAGAGGACGTCTAGGAGTGCCCCAGAAGGGCGGAGGGGCGATCCAATGGGCGCGGCAGTGGCAACCCACACAAAGGCCCGCACGGAGGGCTTGGCAGCCTTCTGCGCGAGCCCTGCGAGGTACCGCATCGGCCGTATGCCGGAGGGGTTGCAAAGGGCGAAGGCGGGGACGTTGCGGGGCATGGTGGCGGACTCCTTGGGTGGGTGTGGAGTCGCCATGCTCGGGCCGGGGGAGGCCCCTTGCGCAAGCCCCCGTGTGCTACAGTCCGCTAAGTGGAATGACTATTCCTTCCACATATGGAAGTCTTCCGTTTGTGGGGATGTCGGGCTCCCTTGAGGAGTCAGCAAAAGGTGCAAACTGCACCCCCCAAGGGCTGCACCCTCAGGGCGCATTGGTGCCTCTGCGGTGCCCCTCTGACACGCCCCTGCATTGGGCCCCGCAGCATGTCCAGCCGCTTGCCCTGAAGGCGTCCCCTTGGGCTTCTATGCTCACCCAGCACACAGACCACTTCCTAAGGTAGGCCCTAGAAGTCGGTGTCTTCATCGTCGTTTGAAAAGGGCAGCGCGTCGGGGTCTGAGAGGGGCCCCCAGCCGTCATGCAGAAGGCTTGCCTCTATGAGCAGCTTGCTCAGCTTCTGGGGTATGGCTGGGTCGATCTGTCGGAGTGCTTCGACCAGTTCAAGCAGCGGGAGGTGTTTGCGCTCGAACCCTTCCTTGCGCAGGGCACGCTCAAGCGCATTGGTCTTCTTCTCGAATCGCTCGGCATCCGTCGTGCTTCCTCCGGTGATATCCAGCATGCGGACGCGCTGCCAGTGGAAGTCCCCGGGGTTGTGTTCGCGCTGTGTCAGGTCTTTGTATGCCGACCACATTGTTTTGACACTTCGCAGCCCCACTCCCGTAGCCGTGGCGACCTCGCGCTGGGTCAGCTTGCGCCGCCCGCTCAGCGCCTCGCACACAAGCCGCCATGCCGCGTCGCTTCGCTCCCGCCCGGTCAGGGTTGCCTTGTTGTCCTTGTTGCTCCGGAGGGCCTCCGCGCACGCTTCTTCCAGTCCGCCATCGACGGCCTGCACAGGGATCGGCTTCCGCCAGTCCGCTCTGCAATATGCCTCTAGCCTGTGGTGCCCATCGACGATTCCCCAGCGTTCTACACCTTCCCCAGACGGTGCCCATGTAACCCGCAAGGGCTCCCTGAAGGGCTCCCGCGTCTCCCGTAGGTACGTCACCATACTCCGCACCAAAGTATCGTCCAGCTCCTCGCGCATCTGGAAGACGGCCGGGTGGGTAACAAGCGCCTCCCGCCGTAGCCGTGTTGGGGCCGCGACAGGGGCGGGGAAACGCGCACGGGCTTCCTCAAGCTGTGCCTGCGCGGTCGCGCGTTGCTCGGGTGAAAGTGGTGGGGGGCTCATGAAGGGTCCGATGTGTGCCGCGTCGGGTTTGGGCCGACAAAACAGATGCGCAGAGGTTCTTAAATGCGAGTGAGAATCATTCGTATCTATAGTGAGTGTTTATCCCCCCC
>NZ_JAUYNV010000014.1 GCF_030698125.1 Methyloversatilis sp. | reverse complement strand
GGTGTCCGGCAGCGCGCCGGGGAGCTTGAGCCCTTCCTGCTTGAGGGCTGCGAGCAGCGTGCCGCGAAACACCCGGGCCAGCGCCCGGTGGTTGAAGAGGTAGCCGCGCTTGGTGCGCCAGCGCCGGCTGCGGGCGTCCAGGCTTCGCCGGGCATGACCTCGGCACCCGCCGCTTCGCCTAAGCAGCGGCTCGCCGCTCTTCTGAAGACAGAAGGCACACGGTCTGCTACCATTGCGACCGATGAAACCGTTCCGATGGTCACCTACCAAGAATGACCTGCTTAAGCAAGAACGCGGGGTGTCCTTCGAGGAGATCACTGTCGCAGTGGAGGCAGGCGGTTTGCTGGAGATCGTGCTGCACCAGAACCCAGCGAAGTACCCCGGACAGAGGATCATGGTTGTCGAAGTTGCGGGCTACGCTTTTCTGGTTCCGTTCGTTGAAGAGGAAGACCACTTCTTTCTCAAGACCATCATTCCCAGCCGGAAGGCTACGCGAGACTTCATCGCGAAGGAGTCTGACGATGTCTAAGCTTGATCCATACGAACTTGAAGTGCTTGAGGCTTACGAGTCGGGAAAGCTGAAGCCGATTGCGAGCAAGTCCGAACTGCAGCGCATGCGTGCCGCAGCGAGGGCCACTGCAATCAAAGACAAGCGGGTCAACATCCGCCTGTCGTCGGCAGACCTCCTCGACATCCAGGCCAAGGCACTTGCCGAAGGCATGCCGTACCAGACCCTGATCGCCAGCGTCCTGCACAAGTACGCTGCGGGCAAGCTTGCGGAAAAGTAGCCGCCCTTAACAGCGAGATGCTGGCGCTTCGTGCGAAACACCAAAGGTCACTTGCCGACCTGTCCCCGCTCGGCGTTCAGCTCCAGGCTTCAAAGAGCGGTCACTTTCCTCAATTCACCGAGCCAAATCTGGTGACTTCAGCTATTCAAGAACTGGTCGCCGCCGCGCGCTGATGCGCGGCCCTGCCGTTGTCATGCCTACGGTCGAGGAAGACAAAGCAATCACTGCTGCAGCCAGGAGCGATCCCGACGCACAGCCACTGACTCCGAAACAACTGCGCCTTGCGCAGACCGCCCATCGCCTTGATCCAGCCGAAAGGGGCGGGCTTTCCCACAGCCTGTTAACGAACTATGAAGCGTCTTTTTTCTACCGCCTCAACGTTTTGATCGAGGTGCTCCGTGCGGCTTCATTGTGCTGCGTTACGTGGAGCGTTGGGTTGAGCCCAATCGTTTGTACCAAGCTGTGCATGTACGGCCTGATTTCGTCCGGCGGACTTTGCGCGGTACAACGCTTTGTCGGCTTCATGAAACAAAAAATCCTCGCTCTGCTGTTCTTGAGGAATAACCGACAGGTAGCCGATGCTAACGGTTACCTTCTTTGAGTCACCGAAGACCATCTTGAGTTCATCGATTCCCTTCAAAACCGATTTCATGATCTTCCGCAAGATATTCAAGTCGGTATTACCCAGAATCAATGCAAACTCGTCGCCACCGATACGCGCGGCAAGATCGCTTGGCCTGCGCGCATGGGCAAGCAGAGCCTGGCCAACCATGGTCAGACACTGGTCGCCGGCAGCGTGCCCCAATTTATCATTGTAGTTCTTGAAGTAATCGACATCGATAAGAGCCAAGCTCATTGGCATTCGATTACGAATACTGCTTCGCATTTCCTTGTTCAGGAACAACTGAAAGGCTCGTCTATTGGCCAGTCCGGTCAGTGAATCCTGCATGGCCAGCTCTTCGACTCGATTTTCCGCCAATTTTCGCTGCGTGATATTTTGATGGGAAATGACAAACGAGTTCGTGCGATTTTCGCTATGCAACGGGGTGATGCGCATTATGAACCAGCGTTTCTCGTTCGGGCTGTGACAAGGATATTCAAAGTAGAAAAACTTGCGCTCCTTGGCCAGGACACTCGCAATGCCTTGCAACGCATCGCTGGCAAGACTATCGCCTGCGGCAACCGAACTGGAGAGGGTTTCGAGATAGTTGTGGCCCACGCACTTGTAATCAGACGGCAGCGCATTTTCGATGCCGAAGTTTTGCCAGGCCCTGTTGACCTCAATAATGTTGCCCATTTGATCAATCACGGCGATCTGTTCTTCCAGTGTCTGGAATACATCTGTATGCAAGCAAGATGGCAGTTTCATGATCTATAAAGTCTTACAAGACATTAAGTGAGCAGCCTAACAAGCTGGTGAGAAACCCTCGAAATTCTTCCGGATCATGGCCTTCCGCTCATTTCTTCCGGCACCGGAAGTACGCATTGGCTCTGCATTCAGGGCTCTTTCACCCTCGCGTTCCGCAGCTCGCCAAGTGCGGACTTACCTGTGCTCACGCGGCCACCTGCCGCATCAGATTCAGCAGTCCGGTCAGTTTGTAGGCCGCGAATGCGAACAGCGCATGACCGACAACTTCTCCAGCGCCTTGTGCCGCATCGTGCGCAGACCGCCCAAAGTCTTGATCCAGCCGCAGGCCTCTTTGATCATCTTACGACGCTTCAGAAGCTGGCCCATGCTTCGATCATCGTGCCGTCGACGCTCAAGTCTGATCGGACACGAAGCCCTGCCACTGGCCCCAGAGGCAGCACGCGGCGGAAAACCGGGCGCGCAATATCGTCGTCGAGCGGCCGGTCGCGGTTGATGCTGAACACCGAGCAATCGCACACCACATCGTCCATTGCCACGCCGATACCCCAGCGAAACAGCAGGTTGTAGTTAAAAGTAAAAAGACGATTCGAGGTGGACATCTGGAGGTGGAAGTCTGCCTCGAAACTTGCGCCCGGCAACAGCGGCTGGGTGTCTTAACGCGTGCTACAGCCGCCGTGTTTGCTTCCGCTTCGCTGCGGCCAATCCGCGCCTGAGCGTGTGCGTTGATTTGTGGGACGTGCTATTCCAGCGACTTTTCCCCCGTCGGCACCGGTGCCGCCTCGTCCGGCTCCTTCGGCGTGTCCGAGTTGTGATGCACCTTGTGCGTCTTTTTCCCCGGCTGCGGTGTTTTGTCGGCGTCGGGGGCGATGTCTTCGCCGTGTTTCTTCTTTTCCTGGCGCACCTTCTTGTCGTGCGCAATATCGCGTGGGTCTGTCATCGCCTGTTTCCTTCGCTGGTTGATGGGCTTCCTCACCGGCCACGCGTGCCATCCGGCGGCACTGCAGGCTGTCGCATAACGAAAAGCGCCCGACCCGCATGCCACGGCATCGTGAGCTCACTGCCTGGCGAGCAGTTCATCGCGTCGATGAAGCGCTGCGTGCATGCTGCGCGCGGGCAGACCGACTGTCTGTCGGGTGGCGCACAAGGGCGCGGTTGCGAGTGACGGGCGGGCGGCGGCACGAAACGCCCCTGCCCCATGAAAAACGGGGCGCCCCGGCGTGCCGGAGCGCCCCGTTTCGGGTGCGCGGCATGACGACGCTGCTTATCTGACCTTGGCGCGCATCGCGGCTTCTTCCTTTTCGATCCACAGCTTGAGCGTTTCGACGTGCTCGGTTTCTTCGCGCACGAATTCCTTGGCGACCTTGCGGATGTCCGGGTCTTCGGTGGTGCTCGCGACGGCGTAGTAGAACTCGAAGCCGCGACGTTCGCCCTGCAGCGCGGCCTTCAGCCCGTCCAGACGCGTCAGTGCGGGGTCGCCGGCCCACAGCGCGGTCATTTCCGGTGACGAGTTGTCCGGCCAGGACGAGCTGGCGGGCAGTTGCACGGTCACGTCGTAGCGGGCGCACTTCGCCTTGGCTTCTTCGAGGTGCATGCGCGAGTACTTGGCCAGCTGGGTGAACAGCAAAGCGACGTCGGCGTTGCCGCAGGCGGCCATCGATTCGGCGAGCTGGTCGTAGTGCACAGCCGCATCTTCTTCGACCTTCACCGAATAGCTCAGGAACTCGTCCAGCGAGCGGATCTGCACGCCGCCCTTGTAGATCGCGGCGGCGATCGACAGCGCCGGGCCCTTGCCGGGAATCGTCGTATCTCCTTCAAACGACACAATGATGTCTTCGTTGCGGACGAAGCACTGGCAGGCCAGCCGATGCTGCGGCGGCATGTCGTTGACTTCGGCGTCCATGATTTCTTCCTTGCTGATCTTGCCCATCTGGCGCAGCACTTCCTTTTCCTTCTCGGTCAGCGCAACGCCATAGCGCACGCGCCTGTCGACGTGGCTGACTTCGACGATGCAGGACGCGCAGTCGCCGTCCTGACAGTCGAACGGAATGGGAATCTTGTGCGCCTTGGCGAGGCCGAGCAGCGTGCCGCGGTCGCCCGCGACGGCATAGACGGTGATGTCGCGCGGCATGGCCGGCGAGGTGAATGTAACGTTTGCCACGTGAGTACTCCTGTTTGAGGGGTGGAACCCTCGAACCGCAGGAAGCATGCCGCCAACGGGCCGCGACGTTGACGAGGATCAAGCGGACGGCATTCAGGTGCGGTGGGCGCAGGATCGTGGTCGCCGTCGACTAGGGGAGACGCCCCGCATCGATCCGCCAGCAAGCCGCCGTGAAATGCACGGACGCGCCTTGCACCCAGGGCTGGAAGGCTTCGTGCAGCGTTTCGATCACCTTTGCGCGGGTGGCCGCATCGGTCTGACGCAGCGCAAGTCCGACCGGACCAAGCAGGGTGAAATAGGCTTCGAGATCGGCCAACGGCAGCGTGCATTCGATGTCCAGAGGCGAAATGTCGACGTCCTGCCACCCGCTGCGCTCCAGCACTTCGCATATATAAGTGCGATCGGCGAAGGCGAACTGGCCCGACGCCCCCGGGCGACGTGCCTTCAGTGCGGGCAGCAGCGGGGCTGCCGCACGCTCGGCGGCGGTCATGAAGAGATTCTCGGCGGTGCCGCGCCAGGCGATGGCACTGAGCGCACCGCCGGCCCGTACCGCGTTGTGCAGATGAGCGAAGGCGGCGACCGGATCGTCAAAGAACATGATGCCGAAGCGCGACACGACGAGGTCGGCGCCGGCCGGCACGAAGGCATGATGCGCGGCATCGCTGCAGACGAAGCGCGCCGCCGAGCCGCTGGCCGCCGCGCGCTCACGGGCCGCAACGATCATCGGCGCGGACACGTCGACGCCAAGGCAACGCGCCCCCTCGCCCAGCACGTCGGCCAGCGCCAGTGTGGTCGCGCCGGTGCCGCAGCCGACGTCGATCACGCTGCGTGCCGACATCGACCGCGCATGACCGACCAGCAGGTCGGAAAACGGCGCGAACATGGCGTCGAGCATCGGTTGCGCCTGCACCCAGGCCTGCCCGGCCGGCCCGTTCCACAAGGCAGTTTGCGCATCGTCGCGCGTCGTTGCAGCATGCATTGAAGCGTCCATCATCGTCTCCCGTGACTTGCCCGCGAAGTGCGGTGTGCGCACTATGCAAACTCAAGTCGACTTGAGGTCAAGCCCCATGAGTGATCTGGATATCGCCGAAGTGGCGCAACGTGCCGGCGTCACGGCCGCGACCCTGCGGTTCTACGAGGAAAAGGGGCTGATACGTTCGATCGGCCGGCGCGGCCTGCGCCGCGTGTTTGGCGACAGCGTGCTGGAAAGACTGGCGTTCATTTCACTTGGCCGCGCTGCGGGTTTCTCGCTGGCCGAGATCGGCCGCATGTTTGCACCGGGCGGCACGCTGGACATCGACCGCAGCCTGCTGGCTGAACGCGCGGACGAACTGGACCGCACGATACGCAGGCTGGGCGCACTGCGCGACGGTCTCAGGCACGCTGCCGCCTGCCCGGCGCCGAGCCACATGGAATGCCCGACCTTCCGCCGCATCCTGCGCGCCGCCGAATCGAAATCGCTGGAAAGGCACATCGCGTCGCCGCGCAGCAAGATCTGAACTCAACCGGCAGCGCACCGCCCGAAGTCTTGCGCTTCAATGCCGAACCACGCCAGGCCCGGCGTCTTTTCGACGACGATGCAGTCGCCGTCAAGCCGGTAGCTCAGTTGCAGATGGTGGCGCGGAGCGGACAGCACGGCCGGATTGAACACGGCGAAGTTCTCGCCCTCGGGCCGGCGCACCGACTGCACCAGCAAGCCCGGATGACCTTCGCGGTGGATGCGCGCGCCGACCGACTGCGGAAAGCTGTAATCGGCCGGATGCAGCAGCGCCGGCCAGTCGCCGGTGAGCGGCCGGAAATCGAGCAGTGCGGCGGCACAGCCCACGACATACACCTTGCGCTCGGCCACCACCGATTCGCGCTCGAAGCCGGCGTCGGCGAGCAGTCCCTGGCGCCAGTGCCAGGCGGATTCATAGACGGTCGTGTCGACCGACTCCGAGCCGTACCACACGCCGTGGCGCCCGTCTGAATAGCGGCTGGCCTGCCAGTTCTGGAACGGCCAGGCGATGGCGTTGAACCACTCGGCGTCTTCGAACGGACGGTGCAGCACCGGCGTGGGCGAGCGGTAGGGCGGCGGCTTGGCGTCGCCTTCGACCTTCTGCGCCAGCGCCCATTCGGCCGGGTCGTCGGTGAGGTCGTCGAACAGATCCTGCGAGGTGCGCAGCGACACGATGTTGCGGAACACGTCGCGCTGCACCTCGGCCAGCGCGAGGCGGGCGAACAGGTCCCCCAGATTCACTGGCCGCGTGCCCGGTCGAGATAGGCACGCACCATCAGCAGACCGGCGAAGCCCCATTCCCGGATCACCTCGACCGGACTCAGATTGTCAAAGGCGCGGTTGCGGGTGCTGATCCAGCGATAGACGAGGTCGCGGTTCTGCGGAAACAGCAGTCGAAGATTCTTGTGGATGCCCAGCAGATGACCGACCCGCTCGTACTGATCGCGGCTGGTGCCGATCGGCTCGCCGCGCCGGTAGCGCGCCAGCGCGGCGCGGTTGCTGGCGGCAATCCCGAGCAGCGCGGCCTGGTCTTCGGTGGATAGCTTCCAGTGATCAAGCAAGGTCATGACCATGCGGGCCAGCGCGCCGCGGTCTTCGGAAGCGCTGACACCCTTGTCTGCAACGGCGCCCATGGGCGGCTCCTGTCGGATCGGGATGGAAATGTCAGGATAGCACCCGTTCGTTGTTAATCAAACAATAAGTGTTTCGATAAATCAATGGTCCGCACGTGCGCTCAAGGAGTACGCGGATACTGCAGAGGCACAGACGGATCGTGTCCGGCCGTGACGATCCCGTCCCCGGTCCGGTCCGGACCGGCAGCAATCCATGCGCACCCCGCAATTCGCCATCGCCGCGCCGGCCACGACCGCTTGATTTGAATCAAGCTGCGCGCACGCCGACGCCGCGCTGTCATCAATCCGCCATGTGCGCGGCCAAGACTGGATGTTTGAACCCGCACGAACTGCCGCATGCGCAAGGAATCCGCCGTCGAAGCCCTCGGCCAGCAATCATTGCTGATGCCGGCCCGCATCAAGGCGGCGCTGGCCGCCAATGACCGGCTCAAGCTCAGCCTGACCATGCTGCAGGCGGCAGCGGCGCACGCCGCCGACCGCGAAGCACCGGTCGCCGACTGGGCGCCGGACATGCGCCAGGCCGGCCTGCATGACGCCACCTGGCTGCGCGAACTGGTCAGTACCGCCTACTTCGACGACCACACGCTGGTGCTGCCGAAGATTGCCCTGCTGGCCGAACTGCTGCAGACCGATCTCACGCTGATGGCGCGCCCGGTGTGCGATGGCGGCACGCCGGGCGACGCCGAGCTGCAACAACGGCGCGACGACTGGCTGGCCCGGCTCGGTACGCTGGCCGAGCGCGAAGGTCTGGACGGCGACGGCCTGCGCGCGCTCACCCACGGTGACCGTCGCGGCGGCGACAGCCTGCACCTCCTGGTGATGGACCTGCACCGCCGGCTCAACACGCTGTCGGCGCAGATTGCGACCGAGAACATCGATGGCGCGCACGCCTGGCAGATCAAGCCGGACGACAGGCCGCTGATCCAGGCCTTCATGCGCGGCATTGCGCGCACCGCGCCGCTGAAGTTTTCGCACCCGGGCCTGGACACCGCGGTGACGCGCGACCACAGCCGGCTGCTGATCCAGAACGACATCGGCACCAATGACGTGCACGTGCTGGTGATCGAGGTCGAACCCGGTCGCATCGCACTGACCTATTCCGACCTGCACGCCGGGCGCTTCGACTTCTTCTGCCGCATGCTGGCCGACCTCGGTTTTGCATGGACGGTGTCAGCGCCGCGCGTCAGCAGTGACCTGAACGCCGGCAAGCCCTATCAGCTCGGCCGCGCCGAACTGCGTACTCGCGGCACGCGCGCACTGTGCGACGCGCTGGAGCGGCTCGCCTCGCGCATCGTGTTCGTGATCGACTGGAACCGTGCCCGGCGCCGGCTGCAGATCTTCGTCGACAAGGCCGGCACACGCGACCTGCTGTGGCAGGCGGCACGCGAGGAGTGGGGCCACATGGCCTGGCTGCTGGCCGGCGGCGAAGAACTGGTATACGGCGCGATGCGCGCAGCCGGGGCCGATGTATTCCGCGTCGGCGACCGGCTGGACGCCGTGCTCGGCCGCGACGCCGCGCGCGACTATCTGGCTGCGCTGTTGCGCACCTCCAGCCAGGCGCTGCTGGCGCACCAGCCGGTCAATCAGGTGGCCGACGAAGCGCGCCTGCTGCTCGCGCGTTTGCTGGCCCGGCGCACGATAGAACTGGATCTGATCGCCGAGCACGCCGCCTGGTGCCACGCGCTGGCGCAGGCACTGGGCGAGGCGCTCGACGGCGCCGGCGATGCTGCCGCGCTGAGCACGCGCGCGAAGGACTGGGAGCGGCGCGCCGACCGCCTGCTCACCGAAGCGCGCCAGCGTGCCGAGCGGCAGGCGCGCTGGGCTGCGGTGGTGGATCTGCTGTCGCAGGCCGACGACGTGGCCGACGCGCTGGAAGAGTGTCTGTTCATCCATTCCATGCTGGAAGCGCCGCCGGTCGATGGTGTACCCGTCGAGGTGCGCGACGCGCTGCGCCTGTTGTGCGACACCACCACCGCGGCGATCCAGGACTGGGTGCGCGCGATCGAAATCGCGCGTCATGTCGGCGGTGCCGGTGACGCGCGCGACGGCGAAAGCTTCCTGCAGACGCTGTGGCGCATGCTGCGCGCCGAGCGCCTTTGCGACGAACAGGCACGCCAGGCCCGGCGCGCCATCGTGCGCACGCTGCATGCCTCGCCGGCGGCATTTTCGCTGGCCACTGATCTCGCGGCAACGCTGGAAAAGGCGTCCGACGCCCTGCTCGCCGCGGGTTATTCGCTGCGCAGTCTGGTGTTCTCGCGCAACGGAGATGCCGCATGACAACGCACGCGAAACACGGCTTTCTGATCGGTTGCGGCGAAGCGGAGCAAGCCGACGCCAGCGCCGCCACCATGGGATCCAAGGCGTGGAATCTGCTGCGCATGGCCGGCGCCGGCCTGCGTGTGCCGCCGGCCTTCGTGCTCGGCACGCACTGGACCGGCCACCCCGACACCGCAATCGAACACGCATTCGCCAGCGGCCTGCCGGCGCTCGAACAGGCGGTCGGCCGCCGCCTCGGCCACGCCGCCAGCCCGCTCATCGTGTCGGTACGGTCGGGTGCGGCGGTGTCCATGCCGGGCATGATGGAAACGCTGCTCAACATCGGCTTGTCCGACCGCACGCTGTCCGGCTTTCTGCGCCAGACCGGCAACCCGCGTCTGGTCTGGGACGCCTACCGCCGGCTGGTGGCGAGCTATGGTGAAGTGGTGGCCGGCCTGCCGGCAGCGCTGTTCGAAAGCGAGCTGGAGCGGGTGGCACAGGGGCGCGACGAGCGCAGCCTCGATTTCGGCGAACTGCGCGAACTGACGCGCCGCTTCCTCGATCTGTATGCCGCCGGCGCCGGCAAGCCTTTCCCGCAAGATCCGGGCGATCAGCTGGCGGAGGCGGTGCGCGCGGTGTTCGCATCGTGGAGCGCCGACAAGGCTGCGACCTATCGCCGGCTCAACGGCATCGCCGCCGACATGGGCACCGCGGTGACCGTACAGGCCATGGTATTCGGCAACTGCGGCCACGGCTCGGGTGCGGGCGTCGGCTTCACGCGCAACCCGGCCACCGGCGAACCGGGGCTGTGGGTGGATTTCCTGTCCAATGCGCAAGGCGAGGACGTGGTGTCGGGTCGGCGCAGCGCGCACGGACACGAGGCGCTGGAACAGCGACTGCCAGCCGCCTGGGCCGATCTGCAGCATGCCGCCGGTGCACTGGAATCGCTGTTCGGCGACATGCAGGATTTCGAATTCACGGTGCAGGATGGCGTGCTCCACCTGCTGCAGTCGCGCACCGGCAAGCGCACGCCGCGTGCCGCCGCGCGCATCGCGCTGGACTTGCTGGACGAAGGCGTGATCGACGCCGACACCGCGCGCCACCGCACCGCCGAGCTGGACGACGGCGACCTGCAGACCATGCGGCTGGTGTTCAAGGGTCACACCGAACCGGCCGAGGCGCTGGCCTGGGGCATGACTGCGAGTGCCGGCATCGCCAGCGGCGAAATCGCCTTCGACGGCGAGCGCGTCGCCGCCCGCGTGAAGGACGGTGCGCGCGTCATCCTGGTACGCAACGATGCGGAAACCGCCGACATCGGCGCGCTCGAACACGCGGCAGGTCTGCTCACGCGCAACGGGGCCCGCACCTCGCACGCCGCGGTGGTGGCGCGCCAGCTCGGCAAGGTGTGTCTGGTCGGCTGCGACGCGCTGCGCATCGACCTCGACAAACGCCGGCTGCACATCGGCGAGCAGCGTTTCGACGAAGGCGACGCCATCACGCTCGACGGCAACTCCGGCGGCATCCACGCCGGCACGGTGCGCAGCGAGCGCGTGCCGGACCGCCCGCTGATGGCGCGACTGCAGGCGCTGCGCGGAAAGCCGGCGAAGGCGCACGGCAAGAACAAACGCTGATCGGCAGGACCGCATTTTTCCGGTGGACATGGCTGGCGCAACGTTCTGCCGGATCGATGCGGCCGGCGCGCCGACACGTCCGTGTAACCCTGTCGTTACCGGGGTGACGCATGAGCGCGCCACGCTTTCGCGATGCGCACCCACGTCACTTTCGTACTGCTGCCCGGACTCGATGGCAGCGCATCCTTTCTGCGCCCGCTGATCGACGCGCTGCCCGCGTGGATCACGCCGCGCGTCATCGATTACCCCCGCGAAGGCGCTCAGGACTACAACACCCTGCTGCGCCACGCGCTGGCGCAGACCGCCGATCTCGACGCCTACTGGCTGCTCGGCAGCTCGTTCGGCGGGCCGCTGGCATTGCGGCTGGCCGCGACCGATGCGGCGCGGGTGTGCGGTGTGGTGTTGTCCACCACCTTTGTCCGCATGCCGCAGCCGCAGCGCGCGAAATGGGCGCCGTTCGCCAGCGCCCCGGTGATCGGTGCGCTGCGCACGGCACGCCGGCTGCCGGTCTGGTTCGGACGCCGGCCGTCCGATCCGTTCCGCATCGCCAAGGCGCAAACCTGGCGCCACGTGTCGTCGCGCGAACTGGCGGCACGCATCCGCACCGTCATGCACGAAGACGCCCGCGCCCACCTCGGCGCGCTGCGCATGCCGCTGCTGTGCCTGGCTGCCACCGCCGACACCGTGGTGCCGGCGCACAACCTGGACGACATCGTCGCGCTTCGACCGGATGCCGAAATCGCAACGCTGCCCGGCAGCCACATGGCCCTGTTCCATCAGGCCGGGCAGGCGGCGCAGCACATCGTCCGGTTCATCGAAAAAACCGACGGCGAAGTGTTTGATCGCACCCTGCGCGCTCATCGCCCGACCTGTCCGGGCGCATGACGGGCATCTGATTTCGCCGCGCGTGACCTTACCGGGGTCGCCCCCCTCGGTAATTGTCGAGCTGCCGCAAGGTGGCCGCCGGCCGGGCCCGTGGGTACAGTGAGCGCTTTCCCGGGTGAGCTTTCCTTTTCATGGCAATGCAGATTGACTTCGACCTCGATGACGACGGATTTCGCCGGCGTTTCGAATGCATACCCGTTTCCAGTCTGCTTCAGGACGATCTGTACGGACGCGCCATGGCGCGGGTCCAGGGACTGCGGCCGCGCTGGGGTCTGATTCGTGACGGCAACCACGAGCTGGGTGTGGTGCAGGTACTGGAACGGCATGCGCTGTCGGGCCTGCTCGGCGCCGTCGTGCTCGACCGCGGGCCGCTTTGGCTTCCGCACACCGATGGCACCACGCACGCCGGAGACTTCTTCCGCGCGTTCTCGCGCACCTGGCCGCGCCGCATCGGACGGCGCCGCCGCATCATTCCCGAACTGCCTGCCGGCGCGCACAGCATGGCGCTGCTGCGCGCCGCGGGCTGCCGGGCGTTGGCCGACACGCCGGCGGCCGGCTACGCCACCTTCATCGTGGCTGCGGATGAGCCGGCGGCCTGTCGACATCGGCTACTGCCGCGCTGGCGCCATGCGCTGGACAAGGCCGAAGACGCGATCGCTGACGGTCGGCTCGTCGTGCGCTGGCTGCCCGCGCGGTCGCGCGTGGCTGACCTGCTGCGCCTGCATCTGGTGCAGCGCGAGGCAGCGGGCTATCGCGGTCCGACGGTCGCCGAACTGCAGCGGCTGCTGATCGACTACGCCAAGGCCGGCCAGCTGCTGATCGGCGAAGCACGCGAAGCCGGCAGTGAGGCGCCGTGTTCGATGATTGCGCTGTTGTGCCACGGCATGACCGCCACCTACCAGATCGCCTGGAACAGCGATGCCGGTCGTCGTCTGAACGCGAACACTGCGCTGCTGTGGTCAGCCCTCGATCAGCTGCGCGAACGCGGCATCGCGCACCTGGATCTGGGCGGACACGATGCCCGGCATTCGCCGCTGCTCAGGCGCTACAAGGCCGGACTGGGCGGGCGCGAAATGCTGCTGGCCGGCATGCACGACTGAATCGACGTTCGATCGAAGCGACGAAGACCCTCACCCGGGAATCGGGGCGCGCGTGCGGGTGGCGCATCGGCATGCGACGCCGGCCGACAACGCGTGACACTCTGCGCCACGAACGGCTTCTACCGCCCCCCGAGGCCGGCCACAGGCCGTCTGATCCGTGCGCTTTCCGGGCCGACGATATAATTCGCGCTGATACCCGGGAGCGCACATCATGAAGAAAATTGATCAGTTGTTCGAAGCCAATCGCAAGTGGGCGGCGCGGATGCAGGCCGATGATCCGAAGTTCTTCGAACATCTGGCCACGTTGCAAAGCCCGGAATACCTGTGGATCGGCTGCTCCGACAGCCGCGTGCCGGCGAACCAGATCGTCGGGTTGATCCCCGGCGAGGTGTTCGTGCACCGCAACGTGGCCAACCTGGTCGTGCAGACCGACCTGAACTGCCTGTCGGTCATGCAGTACGCGGTCGACGTGCTGAAGGTGAAGGACATCCTGGTGGTCGGTCACTACGGCTGCGGCGGTGTGCGCGCCGCGCTGCACGACATGCGCTATGGCCTGATCGACAACTGGCTGCGCAATGTGCAGCACGTGCGCAACCACCACCGCGCCCTGCTCGACGCCGTGGCCGAAGGCGAACTGCAGGAAAACCGCCTGTGCGAGCTGAACGTGATCGAGCAGGCGGTGAACGTCTGTGAAACCACGGTGATCCGCGACGCCTGGGCGCGCGGCCAGGACGTGCGCGTGCACGGCTGGATCTACGGCCTGAAGGATGGCCTGGTGCGCGACCTGCGCATGGAAGCGGGCAACGAGGAAGAACTGCGCGACAACTACGATCTGGCGCTGAAGTCGCTGGATTGACCCCTTTGGCGGATGGGCGACGGCGCGCCGATGTGGATCGTGAAACGGTTGACCGAAAATCCAGGGTTGGCGTGAAACTTCACGCGATCTGCCTGGGTGCGTGGCCCTATGCGAGCTTTACTTCTTCCAGCAGCGACGGGTGACGGTCCAGTACCTTCAGCAATTTCACCAGCGCCAGCGGGGGTTTGGTCTTGCCGTTCTCGTAGCGCGAAAAGGCATTGACGCCGCCGCCAAAAATCTCGGCTGCCTCGCGCTGATCGAGCTTCAGCTTCTTGCGCACGCGGGCAATGAATTCCGGATCGACGATCGCCGCATTCACCTGTTTCGCGAAGTCGCGCATTTCCTTCATCACACGCTCCGATTCGGTTGCATCAAGGATGGATTCCGCGCATGCGGGGCAGAAGTCGCCAGTGACCGCCTGGATGACGGTCATTTCACCCTTGTAGGTGTACTTGATGTCGCGCGTGTCGTGCATGAGCTCCGCCGCGCCGCAGACTGGACATTTCATGTTTACAGCTCCTTGAACGACACGACGAGTACGTCGTCAACCACCGTCAGTTTCAGGTAGACATCACCGACGGAAGTGGCGGGACGATAGACGTCCTGCCAGATCGTGTGATCCGCATGCGTCGTCATGCTCTTGTAAAAATCACCCGGCTTGAGTGCCGCCACCACAGCCAGCATGCCCGCGTAGTCCAGACCCAGCTCGCTGGCCCCGACACGCGCCGTGTGCGTGGTTCGTACCTTTCCCGCATGGATCAGCCTTTTGATCACCGGCAGAGGGCAATGTGCCGTCTTTTTCTCCATGGCAGTGAAATTAACCTATTGGGTTGTATTTTAGCAAGTTGGTTAATTTCAAAACAAACTGCCCTTTGGCTGCAGACATCAGGCGGTCAGCGTCGACCTTCAAGTGGCGATGCTGTGTGCTGCCAACGTATTCGTCCGGCCAACCCATCTACATCCGGAAACAAGGACGACTGATGAACGCCAAGCCGGTACAACTCGTACCGAAGACGTTCCTTGGCGGTCGCCGGAAGACGTCAGGTCTAACAAATGCGCGAGAGTGGATATGCTTTCGACAGGCATACAGATCTACCTTGTTTTGCCCGGCGCCACATCCACCACCTCGATCACCGCCCCAGGCTCGCCGACGGTGCGCAGTTCGGGCCGGTACATGTCTTCCATGAAGGTGCCGGGTACGGTGTAGCGGCCCGGGGTGACGACTCTCACCATATACACAAGGTTGATCGGCGCGCTGTCGAGCTTGAGGGCGGCGACGAAGCGGTCGTCGCGGAACTCGCGGTGCTTCACGCGGTTATCGGTCATCGTGTCGGCGATGCGCAGCGACTGGCCCTTCGGCATCTGCAGCGAAAACTCCGACGCCTGCGGGCCCTGCGACAGGTTCTGGTTCTCGATCTCGAGCCCGGCGGGCAGGCGGTCGACCAGCAGGGCGTCGTCGGCGCGGCGGGTCGGCTTCACTTCGACCCGCACCAGCATGAGGTCGCCCACCTTCAGCGCGCGGCCGTCCCACGGCCGGCCGTCGGCGTCGAACCAGCTGCGCTGCACGCTGCCGAGCCGGTTTTCGGGCGGCGGCGTGACCTTCGGGTAGCCGCTGGATTCGACTTCGACGTACAGCGGGGCGTCACCGGTATTGACCAGCGCGACGCCGCGCCGCGCGGCCGGGGCGTCGACCGGCAGCATCATCGACTGGGCACCGCCGTAGCGCTCGCCACCTTCGACCTGCAGCGCCCACGGCTTGCCGGCGCCCAGCCCCGCGGCGCGGCCGGCCATGACGAGTGCGATCTGTTCCTGCGTGGACAGCCAGCGCCGCTGCGCGCTGTCGGCCGACAGTTCGAACAGCAGGTTGGCGGCGCGGTCGAGCTTCACGTCATGGCGCGACAGCAGCGCGTACAGCATGGCGCGGTCGCGCAGCGGACTGCCGTAGTCACCGAGCCACTCGTATTCGTTGTCATTGCCGCTCAGGCCGTACGGCTTGCCGAGCGCTTCGTCAAGCGCGACGCGCGAACGCGCCTCGTCGCCCATGAGCTTCAGCGCCAGACCCAGGTGGGCCAGCGCGAGCGGCGACTTCGCCAGCTGACGGTGTTCGTCGTGCAACAGGCGCAGCGTCGCGAGTGGCGCGCGCTGTTCGCGCGCCAGCACATAACCCAGGTGTGCGGCGTTGGCGAAGCGCGTGTGCGCGCCGCGCACCAGATCGGCTTCACCTGGCTGAGCGGGCTGGACAAGCGTGCGCACCGGCAAGCGCGGCATCTGCGACGGGGCGAGCTGGAATTCCTTCAGCATCCAGTCCTGCATGCGCCGGGCGAAATTCTCGGGCACGGTGAAGCCGCCTTCGCGCGCGTCGATCAGGAAGCCGGCGACATAGGCGGTGATCCAGTACTCGTATTCGCCGCCGCTGCCCCACATCGTCATGCCGCCCTGCGTGCCCTGCATGCCGGCCAGCCGGCCGATCGCCGCTTCGACCAGCGCGGCGCGCTCGGCGCGGGTGTGCGGCTTCAGGCCCAGTTCGGCGGCATAGGCCTCGTCGATGATGACGTGCGGCCAGGCGGCACTGACCGTCTGTTCGGCGCAGCCGTATGGATAGCGCAGCAGGCCGCGTACCTGTTCGCGGATGTTCAGCGGCGGGCTCGATGCGGCGGTCACGTTGAGCGACGCGGACGCCGGCCAGAAGCTGTCGAGCACCGACGCATCGACGACGTGGCGCGCCCCGGCGTCGATCTTCACGCGCCGCACCTGCCGCTGCAGGGCGACCGGTGGCGTGACCTGCAGCGCGGCTGCGCGCTCGATGTGGATGGGTTTGACACCGCCGGTGGCGTCGAGCGTCAGCGTCAGTCGCGCCAGCCCTTCTGCTTCGACCGCCTCGGCGGCGAAGCGCAGGGTTTCGCGCTGCCTGGGCGCCAGCGTCAGCGTGCGCGTGCCGTCATCGATGCGCGCCGGCGAGTCGGCCGACAGCGCCAGGCGTATCTGCTGCGACGTGTCGGTCAGATTGGTGACTTCGAGCGCCACGGTGGCGCGGTCACCCGGCGCGATGAAGCGCGGCGTGGACAGTTCGGCCACGATGGGCGCGGCAACGACCAGCTCGCGTTCGCCGCGGCCGAAGCGATCCGGCGTGGAGGCGACGGCCATCAGGCGCAGGCTGCCGTTGAAGTCGGGCAGCATGAGCGCGATGTTCGCCTCGCCCTTGTCGTCGAGCTTCACCGGGCCGGAGAACAGATCGACCAGCTTCACCTTCTTCGGCATGCTCTGCGAATCGCGCATGCCGGCGTCGCCGCCCCACTTGAGCTTGCCGCGCGTGCCATCCATCTTTTCGATCAGCCGACCGTAGATGTCGAGCAAATCCGGGGCGTAGCGCTGCTTGCCGAAGAAATAGGCGTGCGGGTCGGGCGTGGCGAACTGCGTGATGTTCAGAATGCCCTGATCGACCGCCGACAGCGTGACCCAGGCCTGCTGGCCGGTCGCGCCGTCGACCTTCACCTTCACCGTCGTTTTCGTTTCCGGCTCGACCTTGGCCGGTGCCTCCAGCGCCACCTTGAGCCGGCGGTCTTCGCGCGCCAGCGGAATGTGGGCAAGCCCGAGCGCACGCGCCGGTGTCACGCGGCTGCCTTCGCTGCCTGGCCGGAACGCCAGCACGGAAACATAGAGGTCGTGGCGGTTCCAGCTCGCGTCGAGCGGCAGATTGATGGCGGTGCCGGCAGCGCTCACCTTGACGCGTCTGGCCCACAGCACGCGGTCGCCCTCGATCAGCACCAGCGCCTCGCCGTCGTGCGGCGGCGTGAGGTGCGCCTTCACCGTGTCGCCGGCGCGGAAGGGCGCACCTTCCAGACGGATCTGCACGCGGTCGGGCCGGTTGCCGAGCGCCTCGTCGCCCTGCGCGCCCCAGCCGGCGTAGAAGCGGTAACGCATCGTCAGCCCGTGCTGCGGGTCGTCGATTTCCAGCCGGTAACTGCCCCAGGTGACCGGGAAGGCGAGCTTGCCCTGCGTCTTCAGCGCAATGGTGCGGCTGTCGACCAGTTCGTCGGCGTCGCTGAAGCCGGAGTGCCAGCCGCGCTGGTCGTCGAAGCGCCAGTAGTACTGCCGCTCTTCCTTGAACAGCCGCACGTTGGCCTTGTCGAGCGCGGACAGCGTGCCGTCGGGCAGGAAGCGGCCGACCTCGAATTCGGCCAGCGACGATTCGCGCGCCACGTCGGCTTCGAACAGCGGACGCACGCCGATCAGCGCGGGCGCCGGCCACCAGGCACGTTCGATCGAGCGCACCACCGGCCGGCCACCGGATTCGAGCAGGCTCAGGCTGGTGCGCAGGCGCAGCGGCGAGCGCGCGGTGCCCGGGTCGTACGGCACCGCCAGCTGTGCGGCGCCGCTGTCGTCGAGCGCGGTTTCTTCCAGCTCGCGCCGGCCCTTGAGCGCGTCATCGGCGAAGTCGCCGAAGATGAAGCCGGGTTTCTGCGGCAGCGCAAAGCGCAGGCGCTCGGTGGCGAGTGCGCCGAGCAGGCGGTTGCCGGCGGCCGGCGTGCCGAACAGGTAGTCGCCCTGCACCGCGATGTCGAACGGTGCGCCATCGGTCAGCACGCCCTCCGCACTGGTCAGCGCGAGCTTCATGCGCTCCGGAAGGAATTCCTCGACCTTGAAACGCATGATCGCGTCCGGCCGCTTGGCCCCCGGATCGGCGCGCAGTTCCAGCGTCCAGGCGCCGGTCTGGGCGTCACCGGGAATCGCCAGCGTGTGCCGGAAGTAACCGGGTTGCTCGCCCGACGGCTGCCACACGCGCTGGCTCACCGTGCGCCCGTCGGGGCGCTTGAGCAGCACACTGACCGGCTGCGCGGCCACCGGTTTGCCGTCGGCATCGCGCGCCAGCACCGACACGTCGAAGCTTTCGCCCGGCCGGTACAGGTCGCGCCCGCTCCACACGAACAGCTTGTTGTTCGTCGGCAGCAGGCCGGCGGTGTCGAATTCGGACAGGTCGAGTGCGGCTTCACCCAGCGACACGACCGACAGCTCGCGACCGCGCCGCGCGATCACCAGCCGGGCATCGGCCGGAACGGTGTCGAAGGTCGCGCGGCCGTCGCCTTCGGCCTTGACCGACGCGACGCGCTTGCCGTCGCCGTCCAGCACCTCGAACTCGACGCCGTCGAGCGCCGCGCCCGAGCGCAGCGACGTGGCGAAAGCATCGACGCGGCTGCCGTTGCGGTGCAGGTGCAGGCCGATGTCGCTGACGTAGAAATAGGTGGTCTGGTAGTCGCCGGAAAAGCTGCCCGGCACATTCATCACCGCGACGTACACGCCCGGCTCGCGCAGTTCCTTGATGTGCTCGACCGGCAGGAAGCTCACGTGCCGGCGGTCGCGCTTGTCGTCGGTCTGGAAGCGGCCCAGATACACGCTGGACGACAGGTCCTTCAGCTGGTCGATGTACCAGCCTGAGGTGCGACCGCGCAGGTCGACGGTGCCACCGCCGTAGTATTCGCCCTCGTACTCGCCTTCGCCTTCGCCCTGCGCGCCCTCCTCGTCGGCGCTGCGGCGGATGCCGTACACCTTGTCGAGAAAGGCCGGCAGCTGGGCCGGCTCGACGCGCAGGAACTGCACGTCGACTTCGGGCGTGTTGATGGTGACCACCGGCAGGCCGCCGTTCTGCCCGGCCGGCAGCACGGTGCCGCGGCTGGCGAAGAAGAACGCCGGCGGCATGTCTTCGACCAGGGTTTCGCACTGGTGGGTGCCGGCGAGCTGATCGCCGGCGCGCGACGCGACGCCGACCGCCACATCGATGCGGTAGCGCCGCTTCGGCAGCACACCGGAAAAATAGGCGATGCGCGGGTTGTCGCCGACAGTCCAGTTGCCGGCGACCTTGCCGCTGGCGTCGCGGCTCGCCTGACTGGTTTCGCCCTCACCCAGATCGGTGACCGTCATCACTTCGCCCAGCGGCAGCTTGCGTGCCAGCGGCCGGCTGAAGGTGACCGCCAGCGCCGGTCCCGCGTCGCGGCTGCGCGCGTCGCAGCGCAGCACCGCGAACGGCGTGTCGGGGTCGTCGCCAATGGCGGCGATCGGCGCGCCAGGGCTGCGCGTCGTCTGCCACCACAGCCCCGCCGCGACCGCGGCCGCCAGCACGAACAATCCCGCCCAACGCTTGCCGCCGCCTGCCTTCATGACCGTGCCCGTTCCGTCTGTCATCGCCCGCCGCGATTATCCGCGATCCGCACGATGATCATGCGAACCCGTGGGTGCAGAACTTGTGGGAGCTGTTCCTGTGGGAGCGGCGTCCCCGCCGCGATGCTCGCTGAGCACGGTGCGCTTCCGGTTGGACGCCCGGGTGACCTGCAGCTATGCTTTCGCGCCCGGAAATCAATCGCTTTCAGCCATGCCCCTGATCGAACTGCAATGCTCGCGCCCGGAAATGAGTGCCGAAACGCTGCGTACCAGCCTGTCGGTGTTGCTGGCGCGCCTCTACGAACGCGACCGGGGGCTCGATGCAGCGCATCTGCGGATGTTGGTGCTACGCGACGACACAGCCGGTTCGGCCGGTAGCGCGCCACCACTGTCTCGCGAGGACGAAGCGGGTGGATTCACGATCACCTTGTCGGCACCGTTCGTCGAACAGTCGCTGGCGGGTGAACCGGAACACGTGCTGCAGCTCGTGCATGCACTGCATCGCGAGCTGTGGCGCGGCGAGCTGGCGCTGGCACCCGCAGGCGAGGCAGCAGGCGATGCGCTCACCGTACAGTTCGCACCGATCGCCCGACTGATGCTGGACGAATACCGCGCCAATCGCGCCAGCGCCTGGTCGCTGCCGGCCGGCGCCGATCTGCTGTTGCCGCATCTGCTACGCCTGCTCGACGAACTGCCCGACGCCAGTCGGCGCGCCCTCGCCGACTACCGTGCGGACGGCGATCTGGACACGCTCACCGGCCTGGCGATGGCGCGGCTGACCCATCTGATGCAGACCGTGGCGTTCAGCCTCGGCTATCTCGCCGGTCTTGAGCGCAGCGCGGCGGACATCGCACCCGAGCTGAAAGCCGGGATCGACGCGTCGCTGATCGGCCGCGAATGGCCGCGCATCGCGGCCCTGCTCGCGGGCGCAGCCGCTGGCGAGGGCGACGCGCGCGCGTTGCAGATGAACATGCTGACGACGCGCATCATCGCCGTGCTCGGCAGCATGGGCCTGCATGCGCGCACGGGCGACGACGGCACCATGTGGATGGACGTGGCGGCGACGCTGCATTAGCGGACGTCCGGCGGCAGCCACGGGGGCACAGGATCACTGCAGGACCACTCGTCACGGCAAGAAAACCGTCACGTGACGATCAAGCCATTGCAACGGGCGTCATCTAACTTCGCGGCTCGGCAAGGTCACGCATCACGGATGCGGACCGGTTTGCCGAATGACACAGTCCCGCGAAAGCACGGATCGCACCGCACAAGGCCCCAGGATGACACCCCGAATTCCACACCAAGCCGCCAACGACACCCGCTTTCATCCGTTTCCGTTCGCCCGCCCTGCGCCGCGGCTGACCCTGATCCAGGCCGCGCTGCCGACGCCACTCGCACAAACCGCGCACCGCGCCTCCTTCGCCGACTTTGAATTCCCGATCGCCGACTGCGAGGCTGATCTGACCGCCGCCGCTGCGCTGGTCGAGCGCTGCTACGGCTGGCGTGGATATCCGGCGCAACGGCCCGAATCGACGACCGGTGAAACAACCTTGCTGGCGCGCTGGGCCGGCCGCCTGGTCGGCACGGTGACGGTGCGCTGCGGTGTCACACAGCGCCTGCACGCCGAAACCGGCTTCGCGGAACACGTCGGCGCGTTGCGCGAGCAGGGCTGCCGGCTGATCGAATACACGCGCTTTGCGATCGATCGCGACGTGCTGGCGCGCGCCGGGCAGGACATCGATCTCGCGTTCGAAATGATCCGCCGTGCGCTGCGGCTGGGCCGCGTGTCGCTGGACGCGACCGATGCCGTGATCGAGGTGAATCCGCGTCATGTGCGCTACTACCAGCGCGCGTTCGGATTCCGTCCGTTCGGAGTTGAACGCCGGTGCGAACGCGTCGGTGCGCCGGCGAGGCTGCTGCATCTGAAGCTGGCGGCGGCCGACTCGGCCAACCGTTCGGTACTCGCGCTGCACTGAGTCAGCTTGCCGGGAGGTCGGCAACAGCGGGCGATCAGCGCACCGGCAGGATTTCCGACGCCACCGCCTCGCCCTGAACGCCCCGGAAGCCCAGTGCGTGCAGTGCAGCCAGCGTTTCGGCATGTTCCACCGCGACCGCGACGGGCAGGATGGACAGCGCGGACGCGATGCCGGTCAGCGAGGACACGTAGGCGCCCGAATCCGGATTGAGCAGGGCTTCGCGCGTCAGCGTGACCGAGAACTTCACGTGTTGCGGCCGCAGGCGGCGCAACAGGCTCAGTGCGTTGGCATGCAGGCCGAAGTGCTTGATGCCGATTGCCAGCCCGCGCGACTGCGCCAGCTGGGCAAAGGCTTCGGCCGCGTCGGGGTCACCGAGCAGGGCGACTTCGGAAAATTCGAGGATGAAACTGCCGCGACGTGCATCGTGCCGGTAGCCGCCGACCCAGCGCAGGATGTCGGGATCGCTGAGCGCCGCGGCGCTGACGTTGACCACCGTCGCCAGACCGTCGCGTCGCGCCTGCGCGTGCTCCAGCGCGCGCATCAGGCAGGCGCTGTCGAGCGCGGCCGATACGCGGGCTTCCCCTGCATAAGTCATGTATTCGGCGGCGCGGATCAAGCGGTCGCCCGCATCCAGTGCGGCGCGCAGTTCAATGTGCAGTGCACGGGTTGCACCGCTGGCCTCGAGCACGCGCGTGGCCTGCGATGCGAAGGCGATGCGCCCTTGCCCGATGAGGTCCCGCACGATGCCGCGCACCGCACCGCCTGCCGATTCGATGTCCTGCGCATGCGCGAGCGGGAATTCGTGCGTGTCGCCTGGCAGCCACAGGTGCAGCGCGCGGTCGGCCGCGGCCAGCCAGCGCGAGGCGTCGCCGTCGCTGCCGCAATCGGCTGCGCCGCCGCGCCAGGCAGCGGGATCAGCGGTGCCGGCGGCACGCGCCAGCCCGTTCAGCCGCGCGCGCAGTGCCGCAAGCAGCTGACGCGCCGGCGCTTCGGTGGTATCGACGAGCAGCGCAAAACAGGCGCCTTCGACCCGGCCGCACAGGCCGCCATTGGCAGCGTCGCGGATGTAATTTGCAGATTCGGTCAGCAGGTCATCAACCGTCTGCCGACCGTACTGATGATTCAGATCTTCCAGCCCGTCGATGCGCAGCAACGCGAGCCAGCCGGTGCGCTGACCGGCTTCGATGCGGGCTTCGAGTGCCGCACGGAAGCCGCGACGGTTGGCCAGCCCCGTCAGTTCATCGACCAGCGCCTGGTCGCGGAAGCGCTCTGCGCGGGAGGATTCGGCGTCGAGCGCCTGTGCCAGCGCACCCAGCATGCGGTTGAAGGCGCCAACCAGCGGCTGCAGTTCGGTCGGCACGCGGGCTTCGTCGATCGGCATGAATTTGCGCGAAGCGGCCGCCACGGCCGAGCGCTGGACGCGACGCAGCGGCCTGAGTCCCCAGCGCAGCGCGGCCAGACCGAGCGCGCCGGCCACCGCCAGCCCGCCGCCCATCCACACCAGCAGGGTTTGCGCCACCGTCCATAACTGAAGGTAGGCCCAGTGCGGATGCGGTTCGACCAGAACGCTGCCGGCGATGCGCCAGCCGGCCATGATGTCGGCCGTCTGGGCGCCGGAGGCCAGCGGCAGCAAGTCGACGAACCACTGCGGTGCGCCACCGTCGAGCCGGGCCGGTGCTTCGCGGCTGGCAACGATGCGCTGCTGCGCGTCGCGCACCGCGATGCGCCGCAGATAGCTCTGGTCGAACACCGGCTCGACCAGACTTTCGGCGTTCTGCAGCGACGGTACGCCACCAGCGGTCAGCGCGACGGTCAGCGACAGCGCGATCGACTGTGCCTGACTGGCCATCTGCGCTTCGACGCGGTCGCGCGACACCCACAGCGCGGTCAGCAGGGCCGCGACGAAAGCCGCCACACCGACGCCGATCAACGCCGCCAGCAGACGCACGCGCAGACTGTTCATCACTTCACCTCCGCACGCACGCGGTCGAGCAGTTCGCGCCACTTGCGCAGTTGCTGCGGCGAACCCAGTTCGCGGTCGCCACCGCCTTGCACCTTCCAGACGCGGTCATCGTTGAAGCTGTACACCGGCGTCAGGTCGGGCCGCTCGGCAGCCGGCATGAAGCGCTTTTCGAGATTGTCCATCACCCACGGCTCGGCGCCGGGTTCCGGATAGTAGGCAAGCACCATGTGGTTTTCCAGACGGCCTTCGCGCAGCAGACGCACATAAGTGATGCGCAGCTTTTCGGCCGGCATGCCCAGTTCGCGCAACGCGAAGTATTTGGCCAGCGCGTAGTCTTCGCAGTCGCCGGCGGCGACCGCAGCGAACTCGACCGGCGTCGCCCAGTAGTCTTCCGATTTCCAGAGCACCGGGTCGGTCACGTAACGCGCCCGGTTGGCGATCTGGTTGATGCGTTCGACGCGCAGTGCCTCGTCGGCGATGAGGCCGGCAGCGTTCAGCGATTCGGCCAGTTCCGCCATGCGCGGCCCTGCCTTGCTGCCGAATCGCGCGTCCATGCGCTGTTGCAGTTCAGCGCGCACGACCAGCAGATAGCCCTGATAGGTGAAGGCCGTGGCCTGCGCTGCGCCGACGGCCGTGACCGCCACGAGCGCACACGCGACCCAGCCGCGCGCGCGAGGCAGGCGGCGGGACAGCGATATTGACGGGTTTGTGGCGGCCGGCATCCGGGAACATCCAGGGACAGTTCTCCTTTAACGGTCGCAAAGCCGCCCGGCTTGACCCGGCGCGCGTCACCAGAACTGCCACTGGCCGGAGTGGATGACCCACAGGCCGAGCAGAAGGTTGGTCACGCCGTGCGAAACGATGGGCAGCCACAGGCGCCCGGTGGCGCGATACAGCCAGCCATAGACCAGACCGGCGACGATGCCGGCCGCCCACTGGCCGTGCTCGAAGCCGAACGCAATCGAACTGAACAGCACACTGCGCAGCGTAACCGACTGCGCCGCGACGGTCAGGAAGTTCGGGTTGTCGAGCCAGCGCATGATGAAAGAGCGCCAGAACAGCTCTTCCATGATGGGCACGACGACCGCGGCACCGAAGATGCGGATGACGACCAGCGCCATGATCAGCGCGCCGGCGTCGTCGAGCGGCTTGTAGCCCTCGCCCGGCTTGAATGCGAAGGGCGCAAAATCGAGCCAGATCCACAGCGCCCAGACTGCGACGCCCAGCGCCACAGCAAGCAGCCACGCGGACACACCGGACAGGGATGACGGTGCAGCCGGTGCGACGGCTCGCAGCTCGATGTAGTCGCGGCTGAACACTGCCAGCGCAGCGATCACGCAAGCGATCTGCAACGCATACATCCAGCGCGGGTCGACGTCGAGCGCCCCGGCGAGCGGTGCGGCGATGACGAGGAACAGGATGTAGAGCGCGAACGGCAGGATGCGCGCCAGCGCGGCACGGCGCGGAGTGATCGTGGAACTCATGTCGGGAGGATGACGCGCCAGACCGCGCGACAGACCGGTTTCGGGACAGCGCATGATAAGGCCGCCGTGCGACAGACACATGGCAGCGCTGCACAGTCCGCGGATTTCGGGACTTGGGTCAGCCGGCCAGGTGCCAGCGCGGCAACCACCCTGCTTCATCGGCCGCCGCAAGGAAGGGCGGCGCGATGTCGCAACCGGGCATCCAGACCGGACGCCCGTCGACGCACACGATGGGGACGCGATCGCGCAACCAGGGCGGCAGGCCGCATTCCTGCGCGATCTGCTTGATGCCGGCACGCGGCCGCCCCGGACCGCGCGGCAGACGGTCGCCGGGCGCCCGGGCACGCACGGTGACATGCGCCTGCGCAACCACCGACGCCGCAAGACCCTGCCCGCTGACCGGTTCGAAACGGATCTGCCCGGCACCCCACGCCTGCACCGGCTCCCCCGACCACCTCCGCTCGGCAGGCGGATCGAAATCGGGCATCAGCCACAGCGCGCCGCGGTGGCTGATGCCCGCCACACCGGCGTGCGCCACCGGGCAGGCCGACGTGGCCTGCGCCACGGCGAGCTGGCGGCGCCATTCGTCCAGCCAGGGTTCATTGGGCAACGTACGCGCACCATGCTGCCTGAGCAGCCAGCGCAGCAGATTGCGCTGGCGCGCGGCATCGAGCGCGATCAGCCCGTCGAGTCGGTAGCAGCGGCCCCACGACGTGGCCTCCGTGAGGGCTTCGGCGTCGCGCGCGGCGAGCACGTCGAGCAGGGTTTGCGCTTCGGCCAGACGGCGCGCGACGCCGGACATCGCTTCGGCCGCCCGCGGCCAGCGCGAGGTCAGCACCGGCAGGATGTTGCGGCGCAGGTAGTTGCGGGCGTAGCGCGTGTCGGCATTGGATTCGTCGTCGATCCAGCTCAGGCCGTGCGCCTGCGCATGGGCTTCGAGCGCACTGCGCGGCACGCCGAGCAGCGGTCGCAGCGTGGCGACGCGATCGCCATCGGCGGCGCGCCAGGCGGGCATGCCGGCCAGCCCGAGCAGGCCGGCGCCGCGCACCATGTTGTGCAGCAGCGTTTCGGCCTGATCGTCGGCGTGGTGGGCGGTCAGCAGCGTGTCGAGCCCGCGGTCATGCGCATGCGTGTGCAGCGCTGCGTAGCGCGCGTCGCGTGCGGCACATTCGAGACCGTCGGCCGAACTACGCGACACCTCGACGCGCAGCACGCTGAACGGCAGGTCGAGCGCCCGGCACTGCGCGGCGCAGACATCCGCCCAGTGATCCGCATTCGGACTGAGGTCGTGATGGACGTGGGCACATTCGAGCTGCCAGCCCTGCTGCGCACGCAGCGCCGCCAGACCATGCAGCAAGACGGTTGAATCGAGTCCGCCGCTGAAGCCGAGCAACAGCCGGCTGCCGTCGGTGCAGTGGGCCGCGAGTGCGGCAGCAAGCTGGCCGGACAGATCAGGCGACGGCCTGCTCCTTGAATTTGCCATAGGACATCAGTCGCTCGAAGCGGCGCTCCACCAGCTGGGTCGGGGTGAGATCGGCAAGCTGGCGCTGCGCTTCGGCCAGCGCGCGCTTGAGCGACGCGGCAACCGTGGTGTGGTCGCGGTGACCGCCGCCTGCAGGTTCGTTCACCACCTTGTCGATCAGGCCGAGGGTTTTCAGGCGCGACGCGGTGATGCCCATGATTTCTGCGGCGTCGGCAGCCTTGTCCGCGCTTTTCCACAGGATGGACGCACAGCCTTCCGGCGAAATGACCGAGTAAGTCGAGTACTGCAGCATCATCAACGTGTCGGCCACGGCGATCGCCAGTGCGCCGCCGGAGCCACCCTCACCGATGATGGTGGCGATGATGGGCACGCGCAGTTCGGCCATGGCGTACAGGTTGTGGCCGATGGCTTCGGACTGGCCGCGTTCTTCGGCGTCGATGCCCGGATAGGCGCCCGGCGTATCGATGAAGGTGAACACCGGCATGGCGAATTTTTCCGCCAGCTTCATCAGACGCAGTGCCTTGCGGTAACCCTCCGGACGCGGCATGCCGAAATTGCGATGGATCTTGTCTTTTGTGTCGCGCCCCTTCTGGTGACCGATCACCATGCAGGCGTGGCCGTTGAAGCGGGCGATGCCACCGACGATGGCGTGATCATCGGCGAACGAGCGGTCACCATGCAGTTCCTGGAACTCGGTGAACATCAGGCGGAAGTAATCGAGCGAATACGGACGCTGCGGATGGCGCGCCACCTGGGCAATCTGCCAGGGCGTGAGCTTGGCGTAGATATCCTTGGTGAGCGACTGGCTCTTTGCTTCGAGCCGGGCGATCTCTTCCGAAATATCGACCGCCGAGTCGTCCTGCACGAAACGCAACTCCTCGATTTTCGCCTCAAGTTCGGCGATCGGCTGTTCAAAATCGAGAAAGGTGGTTTTCATCGGCGGAGGGCCTGAAACGGAAAGGAACAGGATTTTACCGCGTACGCCGACCGTTCGGTCGGCAATGCGCGTGCCGGAGTCCGGATGCCGGATCGAGAGGGAATTGCAGAGAGATGGAGCGCCGCGCCACGCAGTCGTGGCGCGCAGTCCTACTTGATGCGGCGAAGGTGAGAGCGGCCGACCGGCTTGTCCGGTGTGGTGAGCACGGGCTGCTCGCTGCGTTCGGATGCAGCCGCCGGTGCCACGTCGGCACGAACGGTCTGACCCGGCGTGACTTCAAATGCCATGCCGTGACCGTTTTCGCGCGCATAGATCGCAGCGACACAATCGATTGGAATGGTCAATTCCTGCGCGACGCCGCCGAAACGGGCCGAACAGGTAATCAATTCGTTACCCATGACCAGTTGATGCACCGCTTCACGCCCGATGTTCAGGATGATCTGGCCATCCTTCACGTACTGGCGTGGGACGCCCGCGCGCTCGTCGACGACGACCGCGATATAGGGCGTAAGCCCCTGGTCCGCGCACCAGTCAAACAGCGCACGGAGCAGATAGGGCTTGGTCGAAACGGAACTCATCACATCCATGCAGTTGAACGAATACTCCGGGCAGTCTAGCGACGCATCACTTTTTCGGACGGCGTGAGCGCATCAATGAACCCCTGGCGGGAAAAGATACGTTCGGCGTACTTCATCAGCGGCGCAGCAGACTTGGGAAGTTCGATACCGTAGTGGTCAAGTCGCCATAGTAATGGAGCAATGGCAACGTCCAGCATGGAAAATTCCTCGCCCAGCATGTACTTCTGCTTGGCGAAGATCGCCGTGAGCTCGGTCAGACGATCACGCAGGTGCGCGCGCGACTTGTCGGCCGTGCGCGCATTCTTTTCCAGCGCCTCGATGTGCGAGAACAGTTCGTTCTCGACCGTATGCAGAAGCTGACGTGCGCGGGCCCGCATGATCGGGTCCGGCGGCATCAGTTGCGGGTGCGGAAAACGCTCGTCAATGTACTCATTGATGATGTTGGAGTCATACAGGATGAGGTCGCGATCAACCAGCACCGGCACGCGGTTGTAGGGATTGATGACCGCAATGTCTTCCGGCTTGTTGTACAGGTCGACATCAATGACCTGGAAATCCATGCCTTTTTCGTAGAGGACAATACGGCAGCGATGGGAAAAGGGATCGGTGGTCCCCGAGTACAGATTCATCATCGTGTTGACACCCCAGGAGTACTCGGCATCCCGCACCACGCGACGTACGCGTGATGGGGTCGCTTCGCGATGACCGAGAGCTTGCATGACTTTCGGGCGTATTTGATTAATGGACGTCTTTCCAGTACTCGCGCTTGAGCAGGTATGCCAGCGTGAGCAGGACGGAAAGACCGAGGATGACGAGCAGGCCGGTCTGGCGACGCTTTTCGGCGCCGGGTTCGGCCATGAAAACAAGGTAGGCAACCAGATCGCCGATCGCCGAATCGTACTCGGACTTGCTGAGCTTGCCCGGTTTCGTCAGTTCGATCTGCAGCGAATCCACTTCGCCGCCGTGGCCATCCGACACCTTCACGTGCCTGGCAGTCTGCTCGCCCTGAAGTTCGTACAGGACGTGCGGCATGCCGACGTTGGCAAAGGCCGTGTTGTTCCAGCCGGTCGGACGCGCGTCGTCGCGGTAGAAGCCGCGCAGGTAGGTGTAGAGCCAGTCTGCGCCGCTGCCATCGCCCGAGGCGCGCGAACGCGCCACCACACTCAGGTCGGGCGGCGCCGCGCCGAACCACTTGATGCCGTCGGCGCGCGTCATGCCGACGCGCATTGTTTCACCGACCTTGTCGGCAGCGAACAGCAGGTTGTCCTTGATCTGCTCGTCCGTCAGACCGATGTCGTTCAGGCGGTTGTAACGCATGTACGACGCCGAGTGGCAGTTCAGGCAGTAATTGACGAACATCTGCGCGCCGCGCTGGATCGCGAGGGCATCACGGAATTTCTCGGTCGGCGCGCGATCGAGTTGTACGTGACCGCCTGCGGCCATTGCAACCAAGGGGGCGAACAGGGCGCCCAGAAACAGGTTTTTGAGTTGTTTCATGATCTGTCTGGCTTTCAGTGTCCGGTCACGCGATCAGGTACGGGCTTCGTCTTGTCGATCGCGGTGTACCACGGCATCGCGATGAAGAACAGGAAGTAGATGATCGTGCAGATCTGCGACACCAGCGTGCCCATCGGCGTCGGTGCCTGCACACCCAGGTAACCCAGGATCAGGAAGGCGATGATGAAGATGGCCAGCGCTGCCTTGTAGATCGGGCCGCGATAGCGGATCGACTTCACTGGCGAGCGATCGAGCCAGGGCAGCAGGAAGAAGATCATCACGGACAGGCCCATGAAGATCACGCCCCACAGCTTCGCATCAACCCAGAAGAAATTCACCGTGTTGGCGCGCAGGATCGAATAGAACGGCGTGAAGTACCAGACCGGAGCGATGTGCGACGGCGTCTTCAGCGGGTCGGCCGGAATGAAGTTGTTGTATTCCAGGAAGTAACCGCCGAACTCGGGCGCGAAGAACACGACCGCCGAGAAGCAGATCAGGAAGACCACGGTACCGACGATGTCCTTCACCGTGTAGTACGGGTGGAAAGGAATGCCGTCGAGCGGAATGCCGGTCTTGGGGTCCTTGTGCTTCTTGATCTCCACCCCGTCCGGGTTGTTCGAGCCGACTTCGTGCAGCGCGATGATGTGCGCCGCAACGAGGCCGATCAGTACCAGCGGCACGGCGATCACGTGGAACGAGAAGAAGCGGTTCAGCGTTGCGTCACCGATCACGTAGTCGCCACGCAGCCAGATCGACAGATCATTGCCGATGAACGGAATGGCCGAGAACAGGTTGATGAGGACCTGTGCGCCCCAGTACGACATCTGTCCCCACGGCAGCAGGTAGCCCATGAAGGCCTCCGCCATCAGCAGAAGGAAGATCGCACAACCGAAGATCCAAACCAGTTCGCGCGGTTTGCGGTATGAGCCGTACATCAGGCCGCGGAACATGTGCAGATAGACCACGACGAAGAACGCCGAAGCGCCGGTCGAGTGCATGTAGCGGATCATCCAGCCCCATGGCACGTCGCGCATGATGTATTCGACACTGGCAAAGGCCACCGGAACACCCGACGCGTTCAGCGAAGCATCCGGCTTGAAGTGCATCACCAGGAAAATGCCTGTGACGACCTGGATCACCAGCACGAGCAGTGCGAGCGAACCGAAGAAGTACCAGAAGTTGAAGTTTTTCGGCGCGTAGTACTCCGCCAGATGTTCCTTGTACATCGACGTCAGCGGGAAACGCTGGTCGATCCAGCCCAGCAGGCCGGTAGTCGTTACAACCTTTTCGCCAGCCATCGCTCAACCCTCCTTGGAGTCCTGACCAACCAGGATTCGGCTGTCGGACAGGAACATGTAAGGCGGCACCGCGAGGTTGTCCGGTGCCGGCATTGCCTTGAATACGCGACCTGCGAGGTCGAAACTCGAACCGTGGCAGGGGCACACGAATCCGGCGACATCGCCGAGCTGCGCGTTCGAACCGGAAGCAAACGGGCCCGAGGGCGAACAGCCGAGATGGGTACAGATCGCCACGAGCACGGCGTACTCCGCGCGATCTTCGCGGGCGCGCTGCACGTTGCGGGCGTATTCGGGGGTGAATTCGGACGGGTTGCGTTCCGAATTGGGGTCAGCGAGCTTGTCCTCGATCTTCGTGAGGGCTTCGAGCTGTTCCGGCGTGCGACGCAGGATCCACACCGGTTTGCCCTGCCACTCGACAGTGGTCATTTCACCCGGAGCGAGTTTGGAAACATCCACCTCGACCGGAGCACCCGCGGCTTTCGCGCGCTCCGAAGGCGCCAGACTGGTCAGGAAGGGAACTGCGACTGCAAGTCCTGCAACGCCACCCGCACAGGCGGTTGCCACGAGCAGATTGCGGCGCCCGCAATCCATTTTTTTCTCATTGCCACTCATGCTTCACCCCGTCGAAACAATTGATTCTGCGCAACCTGCGATTATACCCCCAAGCGACTACTGCTTTAAACCCCCGACAAGCTTTCCGTGCCACTGAACCGTGCGATGCAAACCCGTCGTGCGGTGTATCGGCTCACAGCGCGCCCTGTTCGCGCATGCGCGCGATGCGTTCCGGTGCAATGCCAAGTTCGGCGAGCACCTGATCCGTGTGCGCGCCAAGCTCGGGGCCGATCCAGTCCGTGCCGCCCGGCGTTTCCGACAACCGCGGCACCACCGCGGGCGCTTTGAAGGGTCGGCCGTCCGGCAGTTCCAGCGTTTCGAACATGGCGCGCGCGAGAAACTGCGGATCGGCGACGATGTCTTCGATCGAATACACCCGGCTGACCGGCACGTCGGCTTCGCCCAGCACGCGCAGCACTTCTTCGCCATCGCGCTCGGCCACCCAGGCGTCGATCAGCGCATAGATTTCGTCGCGCCGCGCATCGCGGCCTGCGTTGTCGGCGAGTGAAGGGTCGACGGCGAGATCGGGGCGACCGAGGGCGGCCATCAGGCGCTTGAAAATCGCGTCGCCATTGCCGCCGATGATGATGTGACGGCCGTCGCGTGCGGTGTGGGTGTTCGACGGCGTGATGCCGGGCATGATGTTGCCGGTACGGCCGCGGATGAAGCCGAACACGTCGAACTCCGGCAACATGCTCTCCATCATCGCGAACACGGCTTCGTACAGGGCGACGTCAACGGTCTGGCCCTGCCCCGCTCCGCGCCCGCCGGTGGCATCGCGGTGGCGCAGCGCCATCAGCGCGCCGATGACGCCCCACAGCGCGGCGATCGAATCTCCGATCGAAATGCCGACCTTGACCGGCGGTCGGTCCGGGAAGCCGGTGATGTAGCGCAGGCCGCCCATCGATTCGCCGATGGCGCCGAAACCGGGTTGTTCGGCCATCGGCCCGGTCTGGCCGAATCCAGACAGACGGACGATGACCAGCGACGGATTGAGCGCTCGCAGCGTTGTTTCAGGCAGGCCGAGCTTGTCCAGCACGCCGGGGCGGAAGTTTTCGACCAGTACGTCGGCGTCGGCCAGCAGGCGACGCAGTACGTCGAGACCGTCCGGGTGCTTCAGGTTGAGCGTGACCGACTTCTTGTTGCGCGCCTGTACGAACCACCACAGCGACGTTCCTTCGTAAAGCAGACGCCATTTGCGCAGCGGATCGCCGCCGTCCGGCGATTCGATCTTGATCACTTCGGCACCGAATTCGGCCAGGATGCGCGACGCGAACGGGCCGGCGATCAAGGTGCCCAGTTCGACCACCTTCAGGCCGGACAGTGGTCTGACAGCCGGATCGCTCATGCGGGCCGTCGTTCCGACAGCGCCTGGGCAATGGTGCCGATATCGGTGTGCTCGAGTTCGCCGCCGACCGGCAGGCCGCGCGCGATACGGCTTACCGCAAGGCCGCGCGCACGCAACATTTCGCCGAGGTAGTGCGCGGTGGCTTCGCCTTCATTGGTGAAATTGGTGGCGAGGATGACTTCGGTCACCTGAGGGTCGGCCGCGCGTTCCAGCAAGCGCTCGAGCCTCAGCTCGCGCGGGCCGACGCCTTCCAGCGGAGCGATGCGCCCCATCAGGCAGTAATACAGGCCGGCATAGCTCTGCGTCTGCTCCATCATCAGCATGTCGGCCGGGCTTTCGACAACGCACAGCAGCGACGCATCACGGCGCGGCGAGGCACAGCGCTCGCACACCTCGAGTTCGGTGAAGGTATTGCAGCGCACGCAATTGTGCAGCCGGGTCAGCGCCTGACCGAGCGCGCGGGCCAGCTTTTCGGCGCCCTGCCGGTCACGCTGCAGCAGGTGAAAAGCCATGCGCTGTGCGCTTTTCGGGCCGACCGACGGCAGGCAGCGCAACGCGTTCACCAACTCGTCGAGGACACCCGGCGTCATCCGTGCAGCACGGTTATCAGAACGGCAGCTTGAAGCCGGGTGGCAAATTCAGACCGGATGTGAAGCCGGCCATCTTTTCTGCCGTGGTCGTCTCAACCCGACGCACTGCGTCGTTCACCGCAGCGGCCAGCAGGTCTTCGAGCATTTCGCGGTCATCCATGACCGACGGGTCGATGCTGACGCGACGCACGTCGTGCTTGCACGTCATGACAACCTTCACCATGCCGGCACCGGACTGGCCCTCGACCTCGACGGTCGCCAGCTGGTCCTGCATCTTCTTCATGTTTTCCTGCATCTGCTGGGCCTGTTTCATCAGGCCACCGATGCCACCTTTCATCATGGTGCGATCCTCAAAGTGGTTTTATCGAGTCTTCGATCAGCCGGGCATCGAACTGTTCAATGACCTGCTGAACAAAGGGGTCGTTCCGCATCGCCTCGCGCGCCTGCTGCTCGCGCGCCTGCTGTTCGGCGGACAGTCGCTGCGCCACGGTCTGCGACACCGGGGCGCCGTGTTCGAACTGCAGTTGCACGGGCATGCCGAGCGCAGCCTGCACGGCGGCGCGCAACTTGTCCTGCGCGCTGCTGACCAGATGTGCCATCTCGCGCGGCAGGCGCAGACGGATGCGTCCGCCGTCGCTGCCCAGCCATTCGCACTGGTGCGCGAGCTGGCGCGTCAGTGCCACGATGTCGAGCCGGTCGACCAGTGCATGCCAGTCTTCGTTGGAGTGCAGCACCGCACCGACGGCCTGGACTTCCGCGGGCGTGGGCAGAGGCGCCACATCGGACGGAAACGCGGAAGGTGCCTCGATGTGCGGCGACGCGGATACCTGCGCCATCGGTTCGCGCTCGACCGGCACGGGCGCGATGGCTGGCGTTGGCGCAACGACCGGCGGCAGCGGCGCGCTGGCGCGGGCCACGCGCGGTGGCGCCTGCAGCGCGGCACTCTGCCCGCGCGGTGTGGCCGCCAGCGGCGGCGGCGTGTCGGGACGGAACGCCAGCAGGCGCAGCAAGGTCATCGAAAAGCCGGTCACCTCATCGGGCGCCATCGGCAGATCATTGCAGCCCTGCACGACGATCTGGTAGGCCAGTTGCACCGATTCGGCATCCATCGCCTCGACGTAAGGCGCCAGGCGCAGTCGCTCGACGTCGTCGGTGATGGCGTCGGGTACCCGCTGCGCCATGGCGACGCGATGAAGCAGCACGGCCAGTTCGCGCAGCGCCTGATCGAAATCGACACTGCGCGCCCGCATCTGTTCGGTCAGGGCCATCAGCGCAGCGCCGTCGCCGGTGACAAGCGCGTCGAGCACGAGGTAGAGGTGTTCGTCGCCGACGGTGCCCAGCATGTCGAGCACATCCTGCTCGATCAGCCGGCCGGCGCCGTGGGCGATCGCCTGATCGAGCAGCGACAGCGCGTCGCGCATTGATCCGGCTGCCCCCTTGGAAATCGGCCGCAGTGCTGCCGGCTCGTATTCGACCTGTTCGGCATCGAGCACGCAGGCGAGGTGTCGCACGATGGCGTCGGGCTGCATCTGCTTCAGGTTGAACTGCAGGCAGCGGCTCAGCACCGTGACCGGAATCTTCTGCGGATCGGTCGTCGCGAGGATGAATTTCACATGCTCGGGCGGCTCTTCGAGCGTCTTCAGCATCGCGTTGAAGGCGTGCCCGGTCAGCATGTGGACTTCGTCGATCATGTAGACCTTGTAGCGGCCGCGCGCGGGCGCGTAGGCCGCTTTTTCGAGCAGGGCCGCCATGTCGTCCACGCTGCGGTTGGATGCAGCATCCATCTCGACGTAGTCAACGAAGCGCCCGGCGTCGATCTCGGTGCAGGCGGCACAGACGCCGCAAGGCTTCGCCGTGATGCCGGTGTCGCAGTTCAGGCTCTTGGCGAGGATGCGGGCGATCGTCGTCTTGCCGACGCCGCGCGTGCCGGTGAAGAGGTAGGCGTGATGCAGGCGTTGCTGTTCCAGGGCATGGGTCAGCGCGCGCACGACGTGGTCCTGACCGATCAGCGTGTCGAAGCTGCGGGGACGCCACTTGCGCGCTAGAACCTGATAACTCATCGGAACGCTGGCGGGAGGGGAAGGATGGAAACCCGGGAGACGGATCCAGCAAAAAAGGGAGGGTGGCGAGCCTGACCCCCGGCACTCATGGTGAGCAGCTGTGGCTGCTTCCTTCCGGATCTGACCAGATTCACCGCGCCACGATGCGGGGAGACCCGCCACGCCGAATGATAACCCGAGCCGCCCGGCTTGGGCGACACCGGCGGCAAATTAGCCGCCGCCGCGCTGGAAGTGGCGGTCGAAGCGCGCCATGAACTCCTGCATCACGGCGCCGTCACGGGACGGAAAGTTGATCTGCACGCGCAGCCTGGGAAGGCTCAGCAGACCGATGTTCAGCGCAGGCAGCTCGTCGGCGGTCAGCTGCCAGGTCTTGCCGCAGACCTGCTCGCCACGATGCACCAGTGGCAGACCGACCGCACCGGGCAGCATGCCGAAAAACTCGGCGCGACCGATGCTCATGACGCGTTCGACGCGCCCCGATTCAAGTTCGGCCGGCTTCAGCGGAAACGCCATGCTCACCCGCCAGCCACCGGCGGCCAGATGGCCAGCACGTCATTTTCGACCAGCGGATGCGCGTCGCGGCTGGCCGGCGGAATGTAGTGGCCATTCACCAGCACCAGATGGACCAGGCGCTTGGGCAGCTGATGGCGATCGATGAGGTCGCCGACGGTGGTGCCGTCGGCGACCTCCATCGGCCACTCGTTGGTGCGCTTCGCCTCGTCCGGCAGATGGTCCGACAACGAGGCATAGAGCTTCAGCGTCACCCGCATCGTCAGTGCGCAACCCCGGCGATCGGCGCAGCGCTCTGCGCCTGGGCGCTCGACAGATAGGCTTCCATGACGCGCAGCGGGTCCTGCATCAGGCGTTCCTTCCAGGTACCGAGCGGCGTACGCGTCTGGATCAGGCCGCGCAGCACACCGACGTGGTCGGTCAGGCCGATCGAGGTCGCGCCGACCAGCACGTCTTCCTTGAACTGCAGGCTGATGTAACGGAAGCGCTTGTCGTCGATCATTTCGACCGCATCCCCACCGTCGGCGCCCCACCACTGACCGAAGGACGCTGAAATCAGGCCCAGCGTGTCGAGCACGTTGATCGCCATGGTGCCCTGCGAGCGCGAGCTGCGGCCGGCCATGTTCATGGCGGCGACACGGCCCTGATCGACCGCGTTCGGCTGGATGGCGTTGACCAGGCGTTCGCCGGTCGAAAAATCGATCGCTTCGGCCACGTCCCCCGCCGCGAACACACCCGGCACATTGGTTTCGCAGCGTTCGTCGATCAGGATGCCGGTCGCGCAGGCGACGCCGCTGCCTTCGAGGAAGGCGGTATTGGGCTTGACGCCGGCGGCCGCGATGATCAGGTCGGCCACCACTTCCTTGCCGTCACCCAGCGTAGCGACCAGGGCATCGCCGTCCTGACGGATCGCCGTGACACGCGCATTCGTATGGACGGTCACACCCTTCTGTTCGACCCAGCGCGCGATCATGCTGCCGGCCTTGGACGTCATCATGCGCGGCACCATGCGGTCGCCCATTTCGACGATGTCGAGCTTGACGCCACGCGAGGCAAGCGCTTCCATGATGATGCAGCCGATGAAGCCGGCGCCGATCTGCAGCACCCGGGCGCCCTTCTTTGCCTTGGCGGCGATGTGGCGCGCATCTTCAAGCGTCCAGCAGCTGTGAACATTCGGCGAATCGATGCCAGGTACCGGCAGGCGCAGCGGGTGTGACCCGGTGCAGATCAGCAGCCTGTCGTACTGCAGTGCGGTGCCGTCTTCGAGATGGACCGTGCGGCCGGTGGTGTCGACCGATTTCGCGCGTCCGAGCACTTCGCGAATGCGCAGCGACTCGAAGTGGCGGTCCGTCTTGCGCAGCCAAGTGCCCTTCTCTTCGATATTACCGACCAGCAGATAGGGAATGGCCATGCGCGAATACGGCCGCTCCGGCTCATCGCCGATCATGACGATGTCGGCCGATGCGTCCGCGCGGCGCAGCGCCTCGGCGGCGACCACTCCGGCCGGACCGTTGCCGATGATGACGTGTTTCATGTTTGTTCCTGTCGAAATGCGCCGCGCCCCGAAGGGCGCGGCGAGGTCAGGGGTAAAACCCGATCAGAGGCCCAGGCGGGCGACGGTTTCGGCGGTCGGGCGACCTTCCGGGTCCCAGCCGCGCAGGTCGTAGTACTCGGGAATCATCTTGTCGATACCTGAAACCAGACCTTTGGCCGGACCGACCTTGGCCGCTTCCGTCTTCAGGCGGGCCGGCAGATCGTCGTCCTTGCGCGTGAAACCGGCCGCGTTGTTGAACTGTCGCTCCATGTTCCAGATGCGTTCGCCCATCAGGTCCAGCTTTTCCATCGACCAATCGCCTTCGCACGCCGCCTGCAGTTGCGGCTGGATGTCGGACAGCGCCCAGGCAAAGGTCGTGAACACGCACAGGCCAGTCGAATCGACCACCGCTGTCGCGTCCTGGAAGGCCTTGACCAACGCCGGCTTGCCTTCGGTCGTCAGCGGATCGGTCTTGACCGGAATGCCCAGCACTTCGGACGAAATCGTATAAGAACGCAGGTGACAGGCGCCGCGGTTCGACGTCGCATAGGTCAGGCCCATGCCCTGCACGGCGCGCGCATCGTAGGCCGGGAATTCTTGGCCCTTGACCGACATCGACAGTTCGGGATGACCGTACTTCTCGCACAAACGCTTCGAACCGAGGCCGATGATCTTGCCGAAGCCTTCGCCGCGGGCAGTGATTTCGGTCAGATAGGTCAGCGCCCTGGCAGAACCGAAAGGCGCTTCGATGCCGACTTCTTCCTTCGTCAGCACGCCCATTTCATACAGTTCCATCACCGCACCGATGGTGGCGCCGAAGGAAATCGGGTCGAAGCCGTCTTCGTTGCAGAGCATGGTCGCGTACTGAAGCGCATCCAGGTCATCGACGCCATTGGCACAGCCAAGCGCCCAGGCCGCTTCGTATTCCAGACCGCCCGATGCACCCCAGTACTTCGGGCTGTTGACCACGGTGTAGTGCGTGGCGTCGATCTTGGAGATGCGACCACAGGCGATGGTGCAGCCAAAGCAGGCCTGGTTGTTGATCAGTTGCGCCTTGCCATCGCTTTCGCGCGGCTCGTGCATCGCCTCGGCCGAAATCTTGCGCGCGCCTTCGAACTGCACATCCTTGTGGTTGCGCGTCGGCATGGCACCGATTTCGTTGATCACGTTCATCAGCACCTGCGTGCCGTAGGTCGGCAGGCCCTGACCGGTAACCGCGTTCTCCTTGAGGATCTTCTTCTTCTCGAAGGTAACCTTCATGAACTCCTTCGGATTGGCGATGTTGCCAACACCCAGCGTGCCGCGTACCGCAATCGCTTTCAGGTTCTTCGAGCCGGCGACGGCACCGACGCCGGAACGGCCGGCTGCGCGGTGCAGGTCATTGACGATGGCGGCGTACAGCACGCCGTTTTCGCCGGTGCGGCCGATACAGGACACACGGACCTGCGGATCCTGATGTTCCGACTTGATCTGACCTTCGGTTTCCCACACGGTCTTGCCCCACAGATGGGAGGCATCGCGCAGTTCGACCTTGTCGTTCTCGATCGACAGATAGACCGGGCTCGACGCACGGCCTTCGATGATCACCATGTCCCAGCCGGCGAACTTCAATTCGGCGCCGAAGTAGCCGCCGGAGTTCGAACAGGCGATGGCGCCGGTCAGCGGGCCCTTGGTGACGACCGAATAGCGGCCGCCTGTGGAGGCCATCGTGCCGGTCAGCGGGCCGGTCGCCCAGATGATCTTGTTGTCCGGCGACAGCGGATCGACCTTCGGATCGATTTCCGACGCCAGGTACTTCGTCGCCAGACCGCGCTGACCCAGATAGTCGTGCGCCCACTCCATGTTGAGCGGCTCGCTCGTACAGGTGCGGTCGGTCAGATTTACGCGGAGAATTTTACGTGTCCATGCCATGTCGGTATCCCTTTCGGTGGTCAGGCAGACGGGTTGCCGAGCTTGTCGGCCCACTGGCGCATGCGCTCCAGCCCGGTCCAGTTGGCATCGACATACGTGATGGCACCCGTCGGACAAGCTTCGGCACAGGCCGGGTCGCCACCGCACAGGTCGCACTTCTGGACCTTGCCGGTTTCGGCGACGTAATTCACCGTGCCGAACGGACAGGCAATCGTGCAAACCTTGCAGCCAACGCAGACATCTTCGAGCACCACCTTGGCGCCATTGGTCTTGTCGAGCTTGATCGCCTCGACCGGACAGGCATGCATGCACCAGGCTTCGTCGCACTGAGTACAGGTGTACGGCACCTTGGCGCCGGTGTGGTGAAACTCGAACACCTTGATGCGCGACAGCGAATTATTGAAGACCCCGTAGTTCTCGAACGAGCAGGCCATTTCGCACTGCAGGCAGCTCGTGCATTTCGAGGGGTCAATATGTAGTGATTTCTGCATGTTCAGTCGCTCCTCCACATTCTGGGCGTATCACTGTGTGGTTCGACGCACGGTGCGCCGGCTATGAAAACCGCTTCATATTTTAGCGCCCGGATTTTCCCCGCGGGAGGCCTTTCGGCGGGTCAGCACGGGGGTTTGAGTGCGGCGAGTGTGTTCAATGCGTCCAGATGTCCAGATTCTGGACATCTGGACAGTTGCGGCGCAAAAAGCACCGCGGCGGCGCTCACGGTTCGTAGCGCGTATCGAGATAGCTGCGGATGGCCCACATGGCTTCCTGCGCCATCGTGCCTTCGAACGGCGGCATGTAAACCGCACCGTTGCGCACGCGTCCGCGGCGGACCGTGTTGATGAAGTAGTCGTCGCTTTCGGCGTCGAGCGGCAGCATCCGGAGATCCGGCGCGATACCGCCGCTGATGGCTTCCAGCCCGTGGCAGCGCGCACAATTCTGGTTGTAGGCCGAGGTGCCGATGCGGATGGCTTCCTTGTCGCCACGATAAGGGTTTTCCTTCATCCATTCCGCGCCGAGCGGCTTGAGCCCGCTGACGTCGACTGCCTGGGGCACGACGTCGCCGTGTGCCTCGACGCGCAACGTGGTCGCCGCGCCCAACGTAATCAACGCGGTACAGACCAGCGTTGCCTTCAAAATCCGGTTACCTGCTTTCATCACTCCTCCGTAAATATCCGTTACTGCAACACAATATGCGGCCCCAGCCCGTTAGCAGGATGCGTGCCACGTTAAACTCGAGTACGTGCCGAGCGGCAACACCCTCGTGCCGCACCGAAAACAACGCGCGGCAAGGCAGGTGCGCATACAGCCGGTCGCCATGATGCCTCAGGAGTGAGGATGCGCGTGCGCCCTAGGTGCGGCGGTGCTTCAGGCCTTACTATCTGCCATGAACAGTTTGCAGGGCACTATCAGTCGCCCGTCGCGTCACACGCCAGAGTCGGCATCACCGGCCATCGCGCGTGGTTCAAGGTTCGGAGGAGAGCATGGATTTGACAACGCCTGACGGCGTGCGCAGTGCGCAGGCCCACGAAATCATGCGCAGCGAAGGCGAAGTGCCCGCTGGCGTGCTACCGACACTGATCGAAACGTCGTGGAGCCGCTGCATCAGTCGCGGCCTCGACGCCGACAGTTGCAGCAAGGAAGTGGAGCGTGCACGACGCGACGTCCTGCTGACCGAGCGTGAGCGCAACGAATGTCTGCTCAAGCACGCGGCCCCCGTGATGAACGGCCTGTATGCGCAGATCGCCCGCTCCGGCAGCATGATCGTGCTGACCAACGCCTCCGGCTTCATCATTCATTCGGTCGGCGACCAGAGCTTTCTGGACCGCGCGTCGAAAGTCGCGCTGTCGCCGGGCGTCGAGTGGTCGGAAGAAAGCAAGGGCACCAATGCCATCGGCACTGCGCTGGTCGAACAGGCGCCGGTATCGGTGCATGGCTCGCAGCATTTCTTTTCCGCCAACCACTTCCTGAGCTGTTCGGCATCTCCGATCTTCGATCCGTGCAGCCGCATGCTGGGCGTGCTCGACGTGACCGGCGATTCGCGCACGCCGTCGCACCACAGTCTGGCGCTGATCAATCTGGCTGTTCAGACGATCGAGAACCAGTTGTTTGCGCATGCCTTTCCGGAAGGCTTCCTGCTGCACTGCCACGTCCAGCACGAACTGATCGGCACGGTATTCGAGGCGCTGCTTGCGTTCGACCAGGAGGGCCGCGTGCTGTCTGCCAACCGCAGCGCCTGCCGGCTGATCGGCCGCAGCCATGCCGAACTGATGAACCACAGCTTTTCGTCGATGTTCGACAAGTCGCTGAGCGCGCTGTACGACCCGCTGATGCGCGGCACGGACATCATTGAATTGCGCCTGTTCGGCGGCCGAACACTGTTCGGCCGGCCGCGGCCGGGCGTGCTAGCACGCCCGCCAGCCCGTGTTTTCAGCATGGATGTTTCTCGCCATGACGCATCGACAGGGACTTCGCTGCGGCCGCCGGCCGACCCGGATTGCGGCCTGGAGCGCCTGAGCACCGGTGACGCGCAGATGAATGCCGTTGTGGAAAAGGTGAAGCGCGTGCTCGGCCGCGACATTCCGGTGCTCATCCAGGGCGAGACCGGTACCGGCAAGGAGCTGCTGGCGCGCGCCATCCACGACGAAGGCCCGCGTCGCGACCACAACTTTGTGGCGGTCAACTGTGCGGCGATTCCGGATGGTCTGATCGAATCGGAACTGTTCGGCTACGAAGATGGCGCCTTCACGGGCGCCCGGCGCAAGGGCTACGCCGGCCGCATCATGCAGGCCGATGGCGGCACACTGTTTCTTGATGAAATCGGCGACATGCCGCTGGCGCTGCAGGCGCGCCTGCTACGCGTGCTGCAGGAACGCAACGTGGTACCGCTGGGCAGCGGCCGCGCCTCACCGGTCGACCTGTCGATCATCTGCGCCACCCACCGCAAGCTGCGTGATCTGGTCGCCCAGGGCATGTTCCGCGCCGACCTTTACTACCGGCTCAACGGGCTGACCGTCATGCTGCCGCCGCTGCGCGAACGCAGTGACCTGCGCGCGCTGGTGCAGCGCATACTCGACAGTGAATCGTCGATTCCGCGCGGCCTGAGCATCGACGACGAGGTGCTCGCGCTGTTCGAACGCCATCCCTGGCCGGGCAACATGCGCCAGCTGGCCAACCTGCTGCGCACCGCAGGCGTCATGGCGGCGGACGATGGCGTGATCGGCCGGCCGCACCTTCCGGATGACTTCATCGACGAACTGGATCATCAGCCTGCCGGCAATGGGCTGGCAGCAGAAGGCGCGGCGGGCGGTGGTGGGGCACCCTGCGATCTCGACAGCCTGACACTGCGCGCAATCCGTGAGTCGCTGTCGCGCAATGATGGCAACGTCGCGGCGACGGCACGCGAACTCGGCATCAGCCGCACCACGCTCTACCGCAAGCTCAAGGAAGGCTGACCGGCAGATCAGGTTGTAAATGACGGGCAAAAAAAAGCCGGCCTTGTGAGCCGGCTCAAGAGCCATGTCCTGCTGAAGAGATACCGTGCCTGAAAACACTGAAACAGACACGGCACAGGAACCAATGCAAGCGTCGTGCCTGCATCGGTCCTTTCTGCAAATTACTTGTGCAGCTTGAACACCCACATCGAACCACCCTGATTCAGGTAGTTCACCTTCTTGGCGACGTCGCCACCCCACAGCGGCACTGCGCCACCCCAGCCGGTTGCAACACCGATGTACTGCTCGCCGTCCTGCTCCCACGTGATCGGGGGGGCCACGACGCCGGTGCCGGTCTGGAAGGACCACACTTCCTTGCCCGTCTTCGCGTCAGCTGCCTTCAGGAAGCCTTCCGGGGTACCCCAGAACACCAGCCCGCCCTTGGTTGTCATCACACCACCCCACAGCGGAGCGTTGTTGGTGACTTCCCACACGATCTTGCCGGTCTTCGGATCCACCGCGCGCAGGGCGCCGATGTACTTGTCCTCGATGGTTTTGATCGTGAAGCCGGCGCCCAGATAGGCCGCACCCTTCTTGTAGGTGATCGGTTCGTTCCAGATTTCCATGCCCCACTCGTTGGCCGGCACGTAGAACAGGCCGGTGTCCGGGCTGTAGGCCATCGGCATCTGGTTCTTGCCGCCCAGGAAGGACGGTGTCGCGAACACGGATTCGCCCTTCTTGCCGTCAGCGCTCTTGGCCGGGTCGCCGGGGCGGTTGGCCGGGTCGAAAATCGGCCTGCCTTCGGCGTCCAGGCCCTTGGCCCAGGTGATCTTGTTCACGAACGGGAAGCCGCGTTCGAACTTGCCGGTATTGGCATCCAGCACGTAGAAGAAGCCGTTGCGGTCGGCCTTGCCACCCATGCGCTTGCCGTTCATGTCGAAGGTGACGAATTCATTCACACCGTCGTAATCCCAGCCGTCATTCGGCGTGCCCTGGAAGTGCCACTTGATCTGACCGGTGGTCACATCGATGGCGACGGTCGAGCACGAGAACAGGTTGTCGCCGGGGCGCAGGTGGCTGTTCCACGGTGCAGGGTTGCCGGTCCCGAAGTAAGCCAGGCCGGTCTTCGCGTCATAGCTGCCGCCCAGCCAGGTGGCTGCGCCGCCGGTCTTCCACAGGTCACCGGTCCAGGTGGCGTTCAGCGTGCCACTGATGCCGTTTTCCGTCTTGTTGCCTGCGGCGTCGTACTTGTAGCCCATGTGGCCTTCGACCGTCGGGCGGACCCACACCAGCTTGCCGGTCTTCGGATCGCGTGCCTCAACGCGGCCGATGACGCCGAATTCACCACCGGACACGCCAGTCAGCAGCAGGCCCTTGGCGATGATCGGGGCGGCGGTATTCGAGTAGCCGGCCTGATAGTCGTCGATCTTTTCCTTCCACACGACCTTGCCGGTGTTCTGGTCGAGCGCAACGAGTTGTGCGTCCAGCGTGCTGAAGATGACCAGGTCGCCGTAGGCGGCGGCGCCACGATTCACCACGTCGCAACACGGCATGATGCCGTCCGGCAGGCGGTGTTCGTACTGCCACAGCTTGGTGCCGGTCTTGGCGTCCAGCGCGTACAGGCGCGAGTAGGAGCCGGTCACGTACATCTTGCCGTTGATGATCAGCGGCTGCGATTCCTGGCCGCGCTGCTTTTCACCACCGAAGGAGAAGGACCAGGCCGGAACCAGGTTCTTGACGTTCTTCACATTGATCTTGTCGAGCGGGCTGTAGCGCTGACCTTCGGTGCCCATGCCCCACGACAGGATGCTGGTCGTGGTCTTGGCGTCGGCTTCGATGTCCTTGTCGGTGACGCCGGCCATGACTTGCGGCGCAGCCAGCGCGGCGAATGCAGACAGCAGGACGCCGGACAGCGTCGTGGTACGCAAACCTTTCATACTTCCTCCTCAGTGGTGAGTTTGTCTCTTGTTTGCCGGGATGTCTTCCCTTGATCGGCTAGCAGCGATCGCAAGAAGCGGGCCAAGTACAAACGAGGGGGAAATACGGTCGCGCCACCTTGCGAGCGGCGCGAAACAGGTCAGGTGTTCATTTTTGTTTCAATCGGGAAGGCGCAGCAGTGTTCAGCGTCTGCTGTTCGTAGCGGCCATACAGGTGTGTCACCGAACGTTCGAATTCGCTGCGCGCAAGCGGCATCTGCACGAAGCGTTCGGGGATCGGCAGCACCATCACTTCGGCCATGTCCATGCCGCTCGTCGCAGCACGACTCAGCGTGTCGTCGAGCCAGTCGAGCCAGTCGCGCGTCTGACCGATGCCGCGCCGGTCGTCGTGCACCGGACCATGGCCGGGCAGTGTGCGCTTCACCGGGAGTGCGGCCAGCGTGTCGAGCGCGGCGCGCCAATGGGTGATCGAAGCGTGCGGCGTGGTCGGTGCCCGGTCGAGGAAAATCAGGTCACCGGCGTACAGCACGCCGGTGGTGCGGTCGAAAATCGCCAGATCGCCGCCAGTGTGCCCTTCCAGCGCGATCAGCTCGAACTCGTGACCGCCTATCGTCAGCCGTCCCGCCTGTGCCGCCTGATCCGCCACGGTGACTTCGGTGCCGGCCAGCCAGTCACCGGCCATGCGGTACATGTTGTCGGCGAAGGCTCCGCCCTGCTCCCGCATGCCGGCCTGCGCAGCCGGCAGCGCCGCCATCGGCACGCCGGAGAATGACTGATTGCCGAGGAAGTGGTCGGGGTGCTGGTGGGTGTTGAACACCCGGATGACCGGACGGTCGGTCACGCGGGCGATGGCCGCCCGCATCTGTTCGCCGTAGCGACGTGACGGTCCGGTGTCAATCACCACAACGCCCTCGGCCGTCACCACAAAGGCGGTATTGACTATATTGCCGCCGTTGTCCCGGGTGATGTCCTCGGTCCGGCCGACGAAAGCCCAGCTGTTGTCGGCGATCTTCTGCGGTACGAGGCCGTAGTCGAAACGGTCCGTGGCAGCCGGATCGGCCGCCTGCGCCAGCAGCGTGCCACCGGCCAGCGCGAGGGCGAGCAGGAACCGCCCGATCATGGCTGCACCATCGCGTCGATGCGGTTGCCGTTGTTGTCGCGACCGACCACGCGCAGTGCCGCCTTGCCGGTATCCGGCAGGTCGAACGAAAACACCGGGTTTTCGCTCAGCGGCTCGAAGGTTTCCATACGCAGCATCGCCTCGCCGCTGGCGTCCTCGACCGCCAGCTGCTCGATGTAGAAGGCGGGAATGCCTGGCGCGAGGCCGGTATCCATCGGATGCATGATGCGCAGCCGCACGCGCTGGTTCTGCCCGTCGTGGAATACGCGCGCCTGCACCTGGTTCAGCGTGCTGGCCCAGTCCGGTGCACTGCGCCCGGTGCTGGGCGCCGTGCAGCCGCCGCCCGCCGCGTCGACCCACACGCCGCCCGCATACCATTTGCCGTCGCCGGTCTGCACCAGCGCGCGGATGGGGCTGGCCTGCTGCAGCTTGATGCGGAAGGACAGGCCGGGTTGCGCCAGTAGCGGCTGGTAGTCGAGCACCTTGACGATGGGATTGAAGTCGGCAACCACCAGCACGCGCTTCACGTCGGGCAGGTTCCGGAACTTGATCGTGACCGGCACGTTCATCGAATCTTCGGCCACCTTGGGCGCCAGCACCTCGACACGAGAATCGAAGGTGACCGGCGCGTTGCCGGCATATTCGCGCTGCAGGTCGGGCCAGCGCGACGAACCGAGCGGGTCGGCCGCGCCGGCCGCTGCACCAAGCCCCAGCGCCAACCAGAGCGCCACCAGTAACTGCTTCATCGGGATCCACTCCTCGTTATCGATCTTTGTGTCAGTGCAACGTCCTGTTCAGGCAAGCAAGTCGAGGGCCATCGACTGCATCGGCCTCCGGCACAACAGCCACCGGTACCCCAAAGCGCGAGCTTAACGCCATGCGGCTGTCTCAGGTCGCGACATCAAGGTGTTCAACAGTGGAACACCCGCAAAGACCGGGACCGACTCCCTGCTTTCGCGGGAATTTTCTACCAACAGCTTGCGACCGGCCTGCCTACGCTGCAGTGCGTGTCGCAGCCCGTCACCCGGATGCCATGGCGAGCGGCGACGCCGACACGACACATCACACTGAAAGAGGAGTCAGGATGAAAACGTTTTCACTGAAGAACCCGGCACTTTGCATCGCGCTCGGCGCGCTGCTCGCCAGCCCGGCCCACGCCGCAAAGACGGTGAGCTGGGAAGACATCGTCAACGACGACAAGACGACCGGCGACGTGCTGACCTACGGCCTGGGCATGAAGGCCCAGCGTCACAGCCCGCTGAAACAGATCAACACCCAGACCGTGTCGGCGCTCTCCCCCGCCTGGTCCTATTCCTTCGGTGGCGAAAAGCAGCGCGGCCAGCAGGGGCAGGCGCTGGTGCACGACGGCGTCATCTACATCACCGGTTCGTACTCGCGCATGTATGCCATCGAAGCGAAGACCGGCAAGCGGCTGTGGACCTACGAGCACCGCCTGCCCGACGACATCCGCCCGTGCTGCGACGTGGTGAACCGCGGCGCTGCCATCTATGGCGACAAGGTGTACTTCGGCACGCTGGACGCCGGCATGGTCGCCCTGAACAAGGACACCGGCAAGGTCGTCTGGTCGAAGAAGTGGGGTGATCACAAGATCGGCTACACGATGACCGGCGCACCGTTTGTCGTGAAGGACCAGAAGAGCGGTCGCGTCATGCTGGTGCACGGCTCGTCGGGTGACGAATTCGGCGTGATCGGCTATCTGTTTGCACGCGATGTCGACACCGGCGAAGAAATCTGGGCGCGCCCGATGGTCGAAGGCCACATGGGTCGGCTGAACGGCAAGGACAGCACGCCGACCGGCGACGCCAAGGCTCCCAGCTGGCCGGATGACCCCAGCTCGCCGACCGGCAAGGTCGAAGCCTGGAGTCACGGCGGTGGTGCCCCCTGGCAGACCGCCTCGTTCGACGTCGAACAGAACATGGTCGTGATCGGCACCGGCAACCCGGCGCCGTGGAACACCTGGAAGCGCACCAAGGAAGGCGACAGCCCGTCCAAGTGGCCCAGCCTGTTCACGTCCGGCCAGGCCTATGTCGATGCATCGACCGGCGAACTGAAGGGCTTCTTCTCGCACACGCCGAACGACGCCTGGGACTTCTCGGGCAACAATTCGGTGCTGCTGTTCGAGTACAAGGATCCGAAGACCGGCAAGCTGGTGAAGGCTTCGGCGCACGCCGACCGCAACGGCTACTTCTTCGTGACCGATCGCGAGAAGCTGGCCACTGGTGCCGGCTACCCGTGGAAGCAGACTGCGCTGATCGGCGCCTGGCCGTTTGTCGATGGCATCACCTGGACCAAGGGTTTCGACCTCAAGACCGGCATGCCGAACGTGGTCGAAAGCCAGTACCCGCCGAAGCCGAAGGCGGGTGAAGAGAAGGGCGAAAGCATTTTCGTGTCGCCGCCCTTCCTCGGCGGAACGAACTGGATGCCGATGTCCTATAGCCCGGTTACCGAGCTTTTCTACATTCCGGGCAACCACTGGGCGATGGACTACTGGGCGGAAAACGTCACCTACAAGGCGGGTGCCGCCTACCTCGGCCAGGGCTTCCGCATCAAGAAACTGTTTGATGACCACGTCGGCACGCTTCGGGCGATCGACCCGAAGACCGGCAAGATCGCCTGGGAACACAAGGAGCAGTTCCCGCTGTGGGCAGGCACGCTGACCACCGCGGGTGGCCTGTTGTTCACGGGTACGTCGGACGGCTACGTGAAGGCCTTCGACGCCAGGACCGGCAAGGAGATGTGGAAATTCCAGACCGGCTCCGGTGTGGTTTCGGTGCCCATCACGTGGGAACAGGACGGTGAGCAGTACGTCGGCATCGCGTCAGGCTACGGTGGTGCCGTGCCGCTGTGGGGCGGCGACATGGCCGAGCTGACCAAGCAGGTGAATCAGGGCGGCTCGTTCTGGGCCTTCAAGTTGCCGAAGCGCTGATGCAGCGGGGCCGCGAGGCCCCGTCATTTCCTCCTCAGGCGGGCCGTCTGCCGGCGGTCTGCTCCTTTATCCCTGATCGACACGCCCGAGCCGGGGAAAACAGCGGCCACTCCTCCGCTGCTCTACCGGTCGGAAGCACCCGGGCGCCGTGTCGCTCCCGGGGCCGTGACGATCAGGTTTCTTTTCCGGATCCGCCCATGAAGCTTTCGCGCATCGTCGCCTTCTGTGTGCTGCTTGCCAGCCTGACTGCCCCGGTCCATGCCGTGGACGCGTCATCCGCCGAGGACGCGCATGAAGAAGTGCTGGTCATCAATGGCTGCCCCATCTGGCCCTACACCCGCTGTCCCGGCGTCGATCTCAGTCACGCCGACCTGTCGCTGCGCGATCTTGCGGGTGCCGACCTGACCGGTGCAAAACTGGTCCGCGCGGACCTGCGCAGCGCCAATCTGGCTGGCGCCATGCTGGATGGTGCCGATCTGAGCGCAGCGAAAGTCCAGAAGGCGAACATTCCTGCTGCGTCGCTGCGCGGCGCCAGGCTCATTGCCACCGATCTGGAGTTCGCGCGCTTGTTCCGCGCGGACCTCAGCAATGCCGACCTGTCGATGGCGAACATGGAAGCCGCCCGCGCCACCCATGTGAGGCTGAACGGCGCCCGGCTGATCGACGTGAACATGCAGGAAACCAAGTTCCAGGAAGCCGACTTCCGCAATGCCGTCATGAAGAACTGCTTCACCCGCTTTGCCGTATTTCTCGACGTGAGCTTCGAGGGCTGCGACGGCTGTCCGGTGGACTGGTAAGCCCGATCAATACTACCGAGACCCATCATGACACCCCGACTGCTGACTGCGCTGTTCACCGCCTCGCTGATCCTCTTGTCCGGCACCGTCGGGGCCGAACGCCCCGCGGCGCCATTGACCGACACCTCGTCCCTGCCCGCGCTGGGCGACGCCTGGCGCGACGCCAATCCCTATCGCGACGACGACACGATCGCCGCCGTCGGGCGTACGCTGTACAACGAAACCTGTTCGAAATGCCACGGCCCGGACATGAATGCCAAGGGCCACCCAGCCCCGCCGCTGCGCCGGCTGCAGCGCTACTGCAAGAAGGTGCAGGACGCCGCGCTGAAAGCGCGCTGTCTGGCCGACGTGGACCACTACTTCGTGACTACGGTGCTCAAGGGCAAATACATCCTGGGTGTGGAACACATGCCCGCGTGGGAGGGCATCCTGAAACAGGAGGCCGTGTGGGCGATCAAGACCTACGTCGATTCACGCAGCCGCTGAAGGCACCCGCAATGAAAAAGGCCCGCCGGCGCATGCCAGCGGGCCTTCGCATTCTGCGGAGCTGATCAGACCTGGAAGGTACGCAGACTGCCTTCGAGTTCGCGCGCCGACGCGGCCAGCGATTCCCCCTGCGTGGCGGTCATCGACACACCGCGCGCGTTGTCCTCCGACAGCGCCGACAGTTCGCCCGCATTGCGCAGGATGGCATGCGCCGTGGTGTCCTGTTCCTGCATGCTCAGTGCGACTTCGCCGGACTTGCTGACCAGTTCGTCCATGCGCTGCAGAATGTTGGTGAAGGTGTCGACCGCGCCGCGCGAGGTCTTCACGGCGCCGCTGACCCGCTCGCTGGCCTGTCCGACACGTTCAACGGTTTCTTTCGCGTCGTGACGGATCTTGGCGACGATGTGTTCGATATCGGCGGTCGAACCCTGGGTGCGCTGAGCCAGCTTGCGTACCTCGTCGGCCACCACGGCAAAGCCGCGGCCCTGTTCCCCGGCTCGTGCGGCTTCGATCGCAGCGTTCAGCGCCAGCAGGTTGGTCTGATCCGAAATTTCCTTCACCACGTCGTTGATCTTGGCGATTTCTTCGGAATCCTTCACCAGCCGTTCGATCACGGTCAACGACTCTTCCATCTCGACCGCAATGCGGCTGACACCTGCCATCGAATGTTCGAGGTCGGTCTTGCCGCTGCGCGTGCTGTCACCGGTACTGCGCACGATGGTGTCCATGTCCGCCGACAGGGCGGCAACCTGACGCGCCGACGCCGTCATTTCCTCCATCGCTTCGGCGACGGTGCGGATGCGGTCCGACTGCTTGGTACCGTTCTGGTTCGCCGTGATGGTCAGTTGCGACAGTTCTTCGGCCGAGCGCGTCAGGGTCGATGACAGTACGGTCATTTTCTCGATCAGCTTGCGAAAGGACTTGCAGGCCTGGTTGTACTCGTAGCCCAGCCAGGCGAAGTCGTCCTTGCCCGACAGGTTGAGCTTGTGGTTCAGCTTGCCCTCAGCGAGGCTGTGCAGCGCATTGACGAGCATTTCGGCACGCCGGCCAAAGCCGTTTCCGAACCAGAAACCGACGCCGAGGATTACCGCAAAGCTGATCGCGCCGGCAGCCAGCAGGCCGACCGTGCCCGGAAAGAACGTTTGCTGCACCCCGAGCGTCATTACGCTGACGACGCTCGCCAGCAGTGAATGAAATATGAACGCCTTTCGTACGCTGAGTTGATTCCTCATGTTTTCCTCCTCGGAAGCAAGATTGATGGCTGAAAATGGAGCGGCGCTTGTATAGTTTTGACTTCTCGGTGCGGTGCGCCGTCCGACTCGTTCTGCAAGTAACGACCGGCGGAGCGCCTGGCTTGAATCAATCGTACAAAAGCAAAACGCCGCCCCGGAGTGGAGCGGCGTTTTGAGCGGGCTGCAACTTCGGACAAAAACGAACGGCCGCTAGCTCATCATGCCCAGCGTACGCGGCAGCCACAGCGACATCGACGGCCAGTAGGTCACGATCATCAGGAACACGAGCATGGTGATGAGCCAGGGCGTGACTGCCTTGGTCATGTCGGTCATGCCGAGTTTCGCGATGCCGCTGCCCACATAGAGGTTGAGCCCGACCGGCGGCGTGATCATGCCGATTTCCATATTCACCGTGATGATGATGCCGAAGTGCACCGGATCGATGCCCAGCGCCATCGCCACCGGGAACAGGATGGGCGCCGTGATCAGGATGATCGACGACGGCTCCATGATGTTGCCGGCCATCAGCAGCAGGATATTCACCACCAGCAGGAAGCCCAGCGCACCCAGACCGCTATCCACCAGCCAGGCCGCCACCGCTTGCGGAATCTGCTCCGAGGTCAGCAGGAAGGAGAACAGGATGGCGTTGGTGATGATGTAGAGCAGCATCGCGCTCATGTTCGCCGAATCGAGCAGCACCTTCGGAATGCGCTTCAGCGGCAGATCGCGATAGACGAACACGGCCACGATGAAGGCGTACACCGCACTCATCGCTGCCGCTTCGGTCGGCGTGAAGATGCCGGTGTAGATGCCGCCCATCACGACGACGATCAGCATCAAGCCCCAGAACGACTCGCGAAAGGCATTGAGGCGGTCAGCCACCGGGGCCTTGGGCATGCGCGGATAGTTGTTCTTCTTCGCGTACCACCAGGTCGTGAAGCCCAGCATGAACAGCAGCACCGCGCCCGGAATCACGCCCGCCATGAACAGCGCGCCGATCGACGAATTGGTCGATACCGCGTACATCACCATGACGATCGACGGCGGGATCAGGATGCCCAGCGCGCCGGAACTGGCGACGATGCCGGCGCCGAACTTCATCGGGAAGCCCTGCTTCACCATGGCCGGCAGCAGGATGGCGCCGATCGCCGCCACGGTCGCCGGGCTGGAACCGGACACCGCGGCAAACAGACCGCAGGCCACCACGCCACCCATGCCCAGACCACCGTGGAAGTGACCGACCAGCGAAGTGGCGAAATTGATCATGCGTTTCGCCACCCCGCCGTGGGTCAGGAAGTTGCCGGCCAGGATGAAGAACGGAATCGCCATGATTTCGAACTTCTCGATACCCGTGAACAGCTTCAGTGCCACCGACTCGACCGGCACGTCGGTCATCGTGAACAGGAAGGTGAGTACCGTCAGACCGAGCGAGATCGAGACCGGCATGCCGGTCAGCATCAGCACCAGCAGCATGACGAAGATGATGGCGGCGCTCATTTGCGGCCTCCCTTCGCGTGCTCGGCTTCTTCGGCGTTCTCGACCGCCTCGCCCACCAGGATGGGCTTGACCTCGTCCATGCCCTCGACGTGCGCATGATCGTGATGCGGCAATTCGCCGGTGCGGATGAAGGTCGTCATCACCTGCAGGAAGCGGAAGCACATCAGACCCGAACCGAGCGGGATCGCCATGTAGACCATCCAGGTCGGCCACTCCAGGTCGGGCGTGGTCGGCCCTTCGTACAGATCACCGATGTCCAGCCCCATCGTGCTGCGCACCGCGTAGGCGGCGCCGTTTTCCCACACGAAGTGACTGCCCAGCACACAGATGATGCCGGTGAACAACGCGCCGGCCGCCAGTCCGAAAATGACGAACTTGTTGCGCAGCGCAGGTTGCAACTGGTTGATCAGCACGTCGACACCAACGTGGATGCCGGTGCGCACGCCGTAGGCGGCGCCGAACTTGGCCATCCACACGAACAGGATGATGCACAGCTCCTGCGCCCAGCTGAGATTCAGTGACAGCAGCCAGTCCTGCACGCCGGGGATGCTGTATCCGCTGGCGTAGCGATGGACAACCGCGACGAAAATGACGATGGTGGCGACGCCAATCAGCAGCGTGATCAGCCACTCCTCGATATGGTCGAGCAAGCGGAGCACGGCGGTCTCCCCGAAAATTTTGTAAGGCGCGCAGAGAGCCCTGCGCCCGGCGGATCAGCCGGTTGCCGCCCAACGGCGCAGCAACCGGAGCAAGCGGCTTACAGCTTCGACGGATCGAAGGCCGTTTCCTTGTAGATGGCATCGATCAATTCCCGACCGATGCGCCCTTCCATCTTCTTGTGCACCGGCACCATGACGCGCTTGAACGCCAGGCGCTCGTCGGCCGTCGGCACATAGACCTGGGTCTTGCCGCTCTTGCGGATGCCGTCGAGCGAGTTGTCGTTCTCTTCCCTGGCGATCTGGTTCGCGTATTCGGTCGATTCCTTCATCGCCGTATCGAGCTGGCCGCGCACATCGGCCGGCAGGCCGTCCCAGAACTTCTTGTTCACGATGACCGCGTAGCCGAGATAGCCGTGATCGGTCACCGCCATGTGCTTCTGCACTTCGTGCATCTTCTGCGTATACATATTGGAGTGCGGGTTCTCGGTGCCATCGACCACGCCGGTCTGCAGCGCCTGATACGCCTCGGAGAACGCCATCACCTGCGGCAGCGCGCCGATGCTGCGCATCTGCTCTTCGAGCACCTTGGACGACTGGATGCGCAACTTCTTCGCCTTCAGGTCAGCCGGCGTCCTGATCGGCGTATTGGCCGAAAAGGACTTGAAACCGTTGTCCCAGAACGCCAGACCGATGATGCCCTTGGAATCGAGCTTCTTCAGGATGCCGGCGCCGATCGGGCCCTTGGTCACCTTGTGCAGGTCGGCGTAGCCATCGAAGATGAACGGCAGGTCGAACACCTCGAATTCCTTGACGCCCAGCGGGCCGAACTTGGCCAGCGACGGCGCCAGCATCTGCACGGCGCCCAGCTGCAACGCCTCCATCTCTTCCTTGTCCTTGTACAGCTGGCTGTTCGGATACACCTCGACCTTCACCTTGCCACCGGTCAATTCTTCGGCACGCTTCTTGAAGAACTCCGCCGCCTTGCCCTTCGGCGTTTCGGTGGCCACGACGTGGCTGAACTTGATCACGATGGGCTGTTGCGCAGCGGCAAACGGGGTCAGGCCGAGCGCGATCAGGCCGAACAGCATGGAATGCAGTTTCATGGGATCTCCTCCTGTTATGGGCACACGGCATGCGGGCGCCGAGTGATGACCGCAGTGTGGTGCCAGGCACCGCCACGTGCCATTGTGGATTTCCGCAACGGTGCATCGGCCGGGCGCGTTGTGGATTTCCGATCTGCAGTGCGTTCGACGCGCGTCTTATGATGTGAGCTGTCCGGTGCGCACAAGGCGCATGCTGCGCCCCTCTGCCGAAAGCCCTCACGCAACGTGGAATCACTGCTTCGCCTGCCGCCATCTGCAGTACCGCCCACCGGCGCACCCGGCTGGTACTGGGTATTGCCGCGCGTGGCGCTGGTGCTGTTCCTGGCCGCCATCGCCGCACTGGTCTGGCTGCTGCACAGCACGGATCAGGAAGACCAGCGCGCCGCGATGATCAGCGACGTGTTGTGGATGGAACAGGACTTGCGCTTCCACCTCGATCGCAACGTCGAACTGATCGGGCAACTGGGTCGCGAGGCAGCCGAAAAGGGTTTCGACGCGGCGGCGCTCGAACTGCGTGCGCGCAGCCTGGTGAGCAACGGCCAGGGCCTGCTGAGCGTCGAACGCCTGATCGCGGTCGACGCGGCCGATGAGGCACTCGCCGCACCGGCCCGACTGGCGGACCGGATCGGGCAGGCGGTCTATCTGCCGCCGAGGGTCTTGCCGGACGGCGATGTGCAGTTCGACGTGCTGGTGCCGCTCGGCGCTGACCGCGGCTGGATGCGCGGTCGCTACTCGCTGGCGCAGATGCTCGTGCGCTCGGTGCCCTGGTGGTTTGCCGAACGCTATGCGGTCGAGGTGATCGACAACACCGAACGCGTACTGGCCAGCAAGTCGAAGGTCGCGTCCGGCAACCGCGACCTGGGCTACTCAATTGCTTTCGAGCCGCCCGGCCACGGGCTGCGACTGCGCGTCGCCGCCTACCGCAGCGAAACCCGCCTGCTGCCGGCGCTGCTGGTGGTCACCCTGGTCGGCCTCGCACTGACCATGCTGTGGAGCCTGTGGGCGCTGCGCCGCCACCTCAATCGCCGGCTCGCCGCCGAACACGCCTTGCGCGAAGAACATGCCTTTCGCACCGCGATGGAAAACTCGCTGATCATCGGACTGCGCGCGCGCGACCTCGAAGGCCGCATCACGCACGTCAATCCGGCGTTCTGCCGCATGGTGGGCTGGAGTGCCGAAGAGCTGATGGCGATGCACCCGCCCATGCCTTACTGGGCACCCGAGCACGCCGAACAGATCCGGGCGCTGCACGACGGCATCCTGGCCGGCAATGCCGAAAAACGAGAAGCGATCGAACTGACCTTCATGCGGCGCGACGGTGAACGCTTCGATGTGCTGATTTCCGAAGCACCGCTGGTCGATGCCGGGGGCCGGCACGTCGGCTGGATGAGTTCGGTGCTCGATGTCACCGAAAGCAAGCAGGCGGAGGCGTTGTACCGGCAGCAGCAGGAGCAGCTGCAATTCACCGGCCGGCTCATCACGATGGGCGAAATGGCCTCCACGCTGGCGCATGAACTGAACCAGCCGCTGTCGGCCATCTCCAGCTACAGCACCGCCTGCCTGAACATGATCGAAACCGGCCAGGGGCATCTGTCGGACTTCAGGGAGCCGCTGTCGAAGATGAATACGCAGGCGCGCCGCGCCGGCACCATCATCCGCCGCGTGCACGAATTCGTGCGCCGGTCCGAACCGCAGCGCGTGCGCTGTTCGCTGAACGACATCGTCGACGACGCGGTGGCGCTGATCGAAGCCGACGCCCGCAAGCGCAACATCCACATCACCACGTCGCAGGCGCCGGATCTGGCCGACGTGCTGGCCGACCGGGTGATGATCGAACAGGTGCTGCTGAACCTGATCCGCAATGGCATGGATGCCATGGCCGGCAGTTCGGCGGAAAAGCGGCGACTGCAGATCGATACCCGGACCGACGGCGAAGACGTGCAGGTGGCGGTGCGCGACAGCGGCGCCGGCATTCCGCCCGACATCGCGGAAAAGCTCTTTGCGCCCTTCTTCACCACCAAACCGGACGGCATGGGCATGGGACTGAACATCTGCCGCTCCATCGTCGAGCTGCATCACGGACGGCTGTGGTTCGAAGCGGCCGAAGGGGGTGGGACGGTGTTCATCCTCAAGCTGCCGGCGGCCGGCGCACAGGCGCTGTCGACATGAGCACGAACCAGATCTTCATCGTCGACGACGATGACGCCATCCGCGATGCGCTTGGCTGGCTGTTCCGCTCGCGCGGCCATGTTGCGCGGCTGTGGTCATCGGCCGAGGCGCTCATCGCCGGTGGCGAGATCGGGCGCTGCGGCTGCCTGCTGCTCGACATCCGGATGGACGGCATGAGCGGGCTCGAACTGTTCGAATGGCTGCGCGAAAAAGGTCATGACGTTCCGGTCATCTTCCTGACCGGGCATGGCGACGTGCCGATGGCGGTGGCCGCACTGAAAAAGGGCGCTTTCGATTTCGTCGAGAAGCCGTTCAACGACAACGAACTGGTGGACCGCGCGCTGGCCGCACTTGACATCCACCACCAGCGGTCGAGCCGTCAGGCGGCCGCGCGCGAGGTCGACGAGCGCCTCGCACATCTCACCAGCCGCGAGCTGGAAGTGATGGAGCGCGTGCTGGCCGGCCAGATGAACAAGGTGATCGCGATGGATCTCGGGGTGACGATGCGCACGGTCGAAGTGCATCGGGCGCGCATCTTTGAAAAAATGGGCGTGCGCTCGGCGGTCGAACTGGCGCAGTTGCTGACCGCCCGCACCCCGAAGCCGCAGTAGTGCCTCATCAGGGCATCAAGCCAGCACCCTCAGCAACCAGCGGTTCAGATCGGCGATCTCGTCCGGGCTGACTTCGTGGTCCATGTCGTAGGTGTGCCAGTCGTACGATACCGACAGGTCGTCGAGCACGGCGCGCGCCGCCAGCGCGCGGTCGATATCGACCACGCTGTCGTTCTGCCCGTGCGCCAGAAACACCGGTACATCACGATTGGCGGCGCTGCGCTCGGCCGCGGTCTTGCCGGCCAGCGGCAGATAGCCCGACAACCCGGCGATGCCGGCCAGCCGCTCGGCCTGACGCAGACCGGCCACCAGCGCCATCGCGCAGCCCTGCGAAAACCCCATCAGCACGATGCGCGAGGCCGGCATGCCACGTGCCGTTTCGCGCGCGATCAGCGCGTCGATGATCTGTTGCGACGCGCGGATGCCCGCCTCGTCGTCGATGCCCGAGCCCGGCGCGAACACGTCGAACCAGGCGCGCATGAGGTAGCCGCCATTTCGCGTGACCGGGCGCTCGGGTGCGTCGGGCAGCACGAAACGCACCGGGCCGACGGCATCGAGATCCAGTGCGCGGCACACCGGCACGAAGTCGTTGCCGTCGGCGCCGAGGCCGTGCAGCACAATGAGGGTTGCGCTCGGCGCAGGGCCGGATTCAAGTTCGATCAGGTTCACCGCCATGTTCCAGCTCCGGAAAGTCATTTTCGAAGGCCGGGCAGTCGCTGAACCGAAAGCACGACCCGGATGCGCATCGTACCGAACGCACGCCCGCGCGGCCGACCGTCAGGCGGCATCGATCCCCTGCAGATCAATTGCCCCACCACCCGACCGGCGCGTTACAGTGCGGCCATCCCAACTGGAGAATGCAATGAAGACATTGACCGTACACATTACCGCCGAACTGCAGGTGCCCGACGACTGGACCCTGGTGGACCACGCCTCGGGCGTCACCGTGCTCAAGGTCGGCGACCAGTTCATCGACTTCGACATCACGCCGCTGTCCACGCGCGAAGACGACCCGGAAGCGCTGTGGAGCGATGATGACCAGACCCTGACCAGCCAGGTGCTCGACTGCGTGACCGAACTCGATACCGACATCGAGATCGCCTACCACCAGTAACGGGTGTGCGGCGCCTGCCGGCGCCGACCCTCTGCCACCTTCTGCATGCGCGGCCCGCGTATCGGTTCGCGGCCAGCCATCGATGATCGAGCGGGACGCACTTCGGCCCGCATAGTCCGATCGGCGTGTTTTGAAGGCCCGGCGCGTCAACGCCCTGCAACAGCCTGCGTACAAGCTTCCGAATGAATGACCGCCCGGATGGTCCGTGCGGCGCGCCCCGGAACAAGGAAACGCAGATGTCGTCCAGAGATTTTTCGCCCGCCCGTCGCCTGCTGCTCAAGAGCTCAGGCGTTGCCGCCGCCACCCGCTTCACCGGGGTCATGGCCGCGTTGCATGCCAGCAATGCACTGGCCGCCACCGGCAAGCAGACCGTTTCGGCCCTATCGCCCTACGGCCTGATTGCCCCGGTCAATGACCTGACCACCGGGCTGCCCCTGCTGCAGTTGCCGCAGGGCTTCAGCTACCGCTCCTTCGGCTGGACCGGTGACGCGATGGACGATGGCCGTGCCACACCCGACAACCCGGACGGCATGGCCGTGGTGACGTCACGCCGCGTCGGCCGCAGCACCGAACTGGTGCTGGTGCGCAATCACGAACGCGGCGTCGCGCTCACGCCGGGCGACGCGATCAATGCCCAGCACAATTACTCGACGACCCGTGTGAACGGCATCATCACCGCCTACTACGGCAGTCTGCCCATCCGCATCGGCAGCAACGGCGCCGGCGGTTATGCGGTGGTCACGGATCCGGGCGCGGCCGCACCGCCGCCGTTCGATGGCTACGTGGCGGGCGGGACGACCAATCTGCTGTTCCGCGACAACAAGTGGGCCGGCGCGGAGTCGTCCCTCGGCGGCACGCTGGGCAACTGTGCCGGCGGCCCCACGCCGTGGGGCACCTGGCTCACCTGCGAAGAAACCGTGTTCGACTTTTCGCTGATCGGCGGCAAGAAGCACGGTTATGTTTTCGAAACCGGCGCAGACCCGGCCGAGTCGATCGCCGACCCGATCATCGGCATGGGCCGCTTCGTGCACGAAGCCGTCGCGGTCGATCCGACCACAGGCTTCGTCTATGAAACCGAAGACAACCGCAATGTGGCAGCCTTCTTCCGCTATGTGCCCGCTGACACCAGCGGCGAGCCGGGCAGCCTGCACAACGGCGGCACGCTGCAGGCGGCACGCGTGAAGACCATCGTTCGCAAGGCCACCGCCGCGACGCTGGAACAGGCCAACGACGTCGGCCTGCTCAATCCCGAGATCGGCGACGAATACGAACTGGAATGGGTGGACATCGCCGACCCGGATGCAGCACCGGTCGTCGTGGTCGGCCAGCCCGGCGGCGTCAGTCTGGCCTTCATGGCCGGGCCCAGCTTCCAGGCCCGCAGCCTGGGCTGTGCCCGCATGAGCCGCGGCGAAGGCATCTGGTACGCCGGCGGCAAGATGTTCATCATCGATACGGCAGCCGGCGTCAACAGCCAGAACCGGCCCGGTCAGGGCGAAGGATGCGTGTGGGAACTGACGCTGTCGACGATGCGCCTGCGCGCCATCTTCGTCAGCGGTAACCAGACCGTCGGCAACAATCCGGACAACATCACCGTCAGCCCGCGCGGCGGCATCGTGCTGTGCGAAGACGGCGGCGGCTCGACCGACGCCTTCGGCACCGGCGCGCGCCTGCTGGGCCTCAACAAGGCGGGCGAAGCCTTCATCTTCGGCAAACACAACGTCGTGCTCGATGCGGCGCAGATCGGCGCTGCCGGCAAGCAGGTCGCCGGCGGCGACTACCGCGGCACCGAATTCGCAGGCGCCTGCTTCGATCCGACCGGCCGCGTGCTGTTCGTCAATATCTACCGGCCCGGCATCACGGTCGCCATCACCGGCCCGTGGGCGCGCGGCAACCTCTGAGCCCTGCCCGCTCACCGCTGCCCGCGGGCAAGCGGTGAGCATAGGGTCGCTGTTCCCGTGCAAGGGCGTGCCGGCGTGTTGTCGAACGTTGATGACCGGCGCCTGACGTCTTGACCAGGCTCGATACCGACATCGAAAATTGCCTACCATCAAGATTCGATGATCCGTTATCGCCCGACCGCACAGGAGTCTGCCCATGACCTTGCACACGACTACAGGCCTGGCCGTCAGTGGCGCCAGCCCGCGCAGTCTTGAACTGCTCGAACTGGCGGAACACCAGTTCCGCTGCTTCATCGGCGACCCGGTCGCCACCGTGAGTGCAGCACTCGAAGACAGCCCGGACATGGTCATGGGCCATGTGCTGCTTGCCTACCTGATGCTGCTCGGCACCGAACCCGCCGGGCTTCCGGTTGCCGCCGCCGCGCGCAGAAGTGCGGAAAGTTTGCCCGCCAATGAGCGTGAAGCGCGCCACGTCAGGGCGGTCGGCCTGCTGGTCGGTGGCTGCTTGCGCGCGGCCGCGCGCGTGCTCGAAGACCTCGCGATCAATCACCCGCTCGATGCGCTGGCATTGCAGGCCGGCCACCAGACCGACTTCCTGCTCGGCGATTCGCGCATGCTGCGCGACCGCATCGCACGCGCCCTGCACGCCTGGCACACCGACATGCCGGCCTGGCATGCGGTGGCCGGCATGCTGGCGTTCGGGCTGGAAGAAACCGGCGACTATGCACGTGCCGAGCAGTACGGCCGGCAGGCGGTCGAGCGCCAGCCGCGCGATGGCTGGGCGCAGCACGCCGTCGCGCACGTGATGGAAATGCAGAACCGGCGGCGCGACGGCATCGCGTGGATGCGCGCCGCGCCGCAGGCCTGGGCGCAGGACAGCTTCCTGTCGGTGCACAACCACTGGCATCTGGCGCTGTTCCACCTCGGACTGGACGACATCGACGCCGTGCTGGCGCTGTACGACAGCCCGGTGTGCGCCGACGCGCCCGGCTTCGTGTTCGACCTGGTGGACCAGTCCGCGCTGCTGTGGCGGCTACATCTGCGCGGCGTCGATGTCGGGTCGCGCTGGCAGGCGCTGGCCGACCGCTGGGCACCGATTGCCACCACCGGCCGCTACGCCTTCAACGACATGCACGCAACGATGGCCTTCGCAGCGGCCGGCCGCACCGACCTGATCCGGGCGGTCGCCGATGCGCAGCAGGCGGTCATCGCGGGCAGTGGTCAAAGCGATGCGGACAACGTGCGCTTCACCGCCGAGGTCGGCCGCGCGGCGACGGCAGCAATGGCGGCGTTCGCCGATGGCGACCATGCGCAGACGGTCGAGTTGTTGCGGCCGATCCGCCACATGTCGCACCGTTTCGGCGGCAGCCATGCCCAGCGCGACGTGATCGACCTGACGCTGATCGAGGCGGCGGCACGCAGCGGTCAGCAATCGCTGGCGAACGCACTGGGTGCAGAACGTGCGCTGCAGGCCGGCAGCGCGCGCGCGGCGTGATGACAGTCCGGCGTGGTCCGCGCGATCAGGTACCGCCGGGTCCGAGGTAGCGCCGGTCCGACCAGGTCGCCAGCCATTCGGGAATGAAGGCGACGAAGATCGACACCAGCATGCCGGTGATGAAGGCATCGCCCCAGGCCATCAGCCAGCGCGCGACCAGCGCCTGTTCCATCGCGACACCGTCGATCAGGTGATGCGCAAACTCGTATGCCACCCCGGCCAGGAACAGGCAGAGCGCGGTGCCGATGAACGCGCGGCCCAGCACGTAGATGAAGGGATGTGGCGGCAGCGTGCGCCGCAACACCTCGCCCAGCCCCAGTGCCAGCGTCGCCGGCACCAGGCCGATCCATACCAGCTGCGACAGCACCGTAGCCCAGCCCAGATGGCCGAACAGCCACACCGCGAGCGCAATCAGCAGCAGTTCGATCACCGCCAGCGGCCAGCCGAACATCAGCACCAGCAGGCAGGCACCTGACAGCTGGATCGAAATGCCGGCCGGCAGGTTCTGCGGCAATACCCAGAGCAGCGACAGCAGCACCCAGGACGCCACCCAGGGCGCGCCAAGCGGGCCGCGCAGCATGCGCCAGGGGCGCAGCATGAGGCTGACGGCCAATGCCAGCCCGGCGACAAGCAGTTCGATCGGCAGCACTCTGATCCGATACCCGATGAGCGGAGGGAGAAAGTGTTGCACGAAAGATTCGTCCCGGGGCCGTCGCCGCAAGCGCCGGCCCCGCTGTCATCCCTGCGTCACCGCATTGTCACGCGGCTTGATCACACTCGCGGATCACCTAAAACAGCAACGGGCGCCGCCCGCCAGAGGTCACATGAAAAAATCCCTGATCCATCTGTCCCGCCTCACGTTCGCGGGCGCACTGCTGCTTGGCGGCGCGCAGGTTTCGTTTGCGCAGACCGTCGTCAATGGCACCTCATTCACGGTGCACGAACTGGTCGGCGTCGGCCGGCTGGCGGCCAATCTGCGCGACGAGCACGGTGAAACCTTCGGTTCGATTTCCGGCCTGGTGGCCGATGCCTCGACCTGGACACGCACCGGCAACAGCTATTCCGGCATCTTCTACGCCTCGCCCGACCGCGGTTACAACGTTGCCGGCACGATCGACTACACGGCGCGCATCAACCGCATCGCCGTCGACTTCACGCCCGCCGCAGCAGGCAGCACCGGTCTGGGCCAGAACCAGATCGGCCTCGCGTTGACGCAGTCGACGCTGCTGTACGAAACGCTGACCGGCGCCTCGCGCCCGCTGAGCGGCATCGACCCGGTACCGGGTGGCGTCCTCACGGGTGGTGCACGTCCGGCCACTTCGCTGCTGCCGGAACTGCCGCAGGGCTACAACGGCAAGCTGTCGCTCGACGCAGAAGGCATCGTCATCCTGGCCGACGGTTCGCGCCTGATCAGCGACGAATACGGCCCGTCGATCTATCGTTTCTCGGCGACAGGTGAATTCATCGGCGCACTGCCGGTGGCACCGTCGGTGCGCCCGATACGCAACGGCGTGACCGACTACAGCTCGAACAATCCCACGGACGGTCAGACCGGCCCGACGCCGGCCAATCCGGCAGCCGGCCGCGCGAACAACCAGGGCTTCGAAGGGCTGTCGCTGTCGCCGGACGGCCAGACGCTGTTCGTCGCGCTGCAGAGCGCCGCCCGCCAGGACCTCGCCAATGCGTCCACGCGGAACAACACGCGCCTGTTCACCTACGACGTCAGCAATCTGGACCAGATCACGCTGACCGGTGAATACGCGGTGCAGCTGCCGAAATTCCAGCAGGGCACGAGCACGCTGGTTGCCGCACAGAGCGAAATACTCGCCGTGTCCGACACCCAACTGTTCATCCTGCCGCGCGACAGCAACGGCTTCGAAGTGGGTACGGAGCAATCGAATCTGCGCCGGGTGGACGTGATCGACATCAGCAACGCGACCAACATCCTCAACCAAAGCTACGAGGGACAGATCGCGCCGGGTGGCGTGCTGAACCCGGCCATCACGCCGGCGCTTTACACACCCTTCCTGGATATCAACGACAACGCCGAACTGGCGCGCTTCGGTCTGGTGAATGGCGTGCAGCCCGGTCTCGACAACCTGTCGGAAAAGTGGGAAGGCCTGGTGTTGCTGCCGACGCTGGAGGCAGACCGCCCGAACGACTACTTCCTGTTCATCGCCAACGACAATGACTTCGCCACCACCGACGGTTTCCAGGTCGGCAGCGCGTACAACGACGGCAAGGACATCGACACCATGTTCCTGGCCTATCGCGTCACCATCACCCCTGCGGTGCCCGAGCCGGAAAGCTGGGCGCTGATGCTGGCCGGCCTGTTTGCGGTCGGTGGCGTGGCCCGTCGCAGGATGCGTTCGGGCAACTGAGCCTTCTGTCCTCGTCTTGCCTGTCAGGGGCGGCATCCGTGCGGGTGTCGCCCCTTTTCGTTCCGGGTCCCGAATCTGCCCCGCCGCGCCGCGACCGGCGACGTCACCCTCTCCGGCCAGGGATAGTCCGTTCGGATCATTGCCGAACGCCTGAAGCGTCTTATCCCTGTCAAACGCGCCTCACACAATCATTCGCGCACGCCCACGCAGCGCACCACTCGGTGCGACTGGAAGATGCCCCGAACCATCATCTCGATTCATCCGAGGAGAACACATGTCTGCTCATCTGCATCCTGACAACAACGTCACGATCAACCCGACCGACAACGAGTCGATCCGTGACGTCCTGGCCGCATTCACCGGCCGCCGCAACTTCATGAAAGGCTCGATCGGCACGGCAGTGCTCGCTTCGATGGGTGGCTTCAGCCTCGAAGCCCTCGCCGCCGGCTATGTGCCCAGCCCGACGCCGACCAACGGCGGCATCGGCTTCACCGGCGTGCCGGCCAACATCGCGCCGATGACCGACGGCATCACCGTACCGAACGGCTACACCGCGAAGGTGTTCATCTCCTGGGGCGATGCGATCGGCAAGGCCGGCCCGGAGGCCAACACGCACTGGGACCCGTCGACCGCCATGACCAAGGCTCGTCAACTGACGACCTGGGGTTCGCACAACGACGGCATGCACTTGTTCCCGTTCCCGGCCGTCGGTGCCGGCGGTCTGAGCAATGACCGCGGCCTGCTCGTGTCGAATCATGAGTACGTCGATCCGGGTCTGTTGAACCACACGCTGACCTACGGTACCGATGTGATCACGCAGGACATGGTCGACGCACAGATCGCCGCGCACGGCGTCAGCGTGATCGAAGTGCGCAAGATCGGCGGCGAAATGAAGGTGCAACGCCCGTCCGCCTTCGCCCGTCGCGTCACCGGCGCGACCCCCTGTAAGGTATCGGGCCCGGCTGCCGGCCACCCGATGCTGCGCACCGCAGCCGACCCGGCCGGCATGACCGTGCTCGGCACGCTGAACAATTGCGCGCACGGCTACACGCCCTGGGGCACCTATCTCGCCTGCGAAGAAAACTTCAACGGCTATTTCGGCACCACGGCCGCCAAGCTGGCCGCGCAGCCGCGCACGCCGCACGAAGCCCGCTACGGCGTCAGCCAGGGTGGCTTCGGCTACCGCTGGCACGAAGCCGACCCGCGCTTCGACTTCCGCGAAAACCCGAATGAACTGAACCGTCATGGCTGGGTGGTCGAAATCGATCCGTGGAACCCGAGTGCGATGCCGGTCAAGCGCACTGCGCTGGGTCGCTTCAAGCACGAAGGCGCATGGAGCGTGGTCGGAGCCGACAACAGCGTTGCCCTCTACATGGGCGACGACGAAATCAACGACTACATCTACAAGTTCGTCTGCGCGAAGAAGCTGAACACGAAGAACCGCGCTGCCAACCGCGATCTGCTCGACACCGGCACGCTGTATGTCGCCAGGTTCAACGCCGACGGCACGGGTATATGGCTGCCGCTGGTCCATGGCCAGAATGGTCTGACGTCGGCGAACGGCTTCAACAGTCAGGGCGACGTCGTCATCATGTGCCGCCAGGCAGCTGATCTGCTCGGCGCCACCAGGATGGACCGCCCGGAATGGGTCGCCGTGCATCCGACCACGCGCGAGGTGTACTTCACGCTGACCAACAACAGCGGCCGCACCGTCACCGATGCCGCCAACCCGCGCGCCAACAACGTGCATGGTCACATCATCCGCTTCAACGAAAACGGCGGCGATGTTGCGGCCACCGGCTTCCAGTGGGACATCTTCGCCGAGTGCGGCGACAAGCTGTCGAGCAACCCGGCGCGTCAGGGCAACATCATCGGCGACGACCTCGGTTCGCCGGATGGCCTCTGGTTCGATTCCGATGGTCGCCTCTGGATCCAGACTGATCAGGCCGGCGACGCGACCGGCAACTACGTCAACATCGGCGGCAATGCGATGTACTGCGCCGATCCGGCCACGCGCCAGATCACCCGCTTCCTGACCAGCCCGATCCGCTGCGAAGTGACCGGTGTGGTCACCACGCCGGACAACAAGACCATGTTCGTCAACATCCAGCACCCGGGCGAAAGCTGGTCGGGCAGCTTCACGTCGCGCAGCACCTGGCCGGACAACGGCATCAACGGGCCGACGACGCAAAGCGCCAATGGTGCCGTCAAGCCGCGTTCCGCGGTGGTCGTTATCACCAAGGACGACGGCGGCGTGATCGGTACCTGAGCGGACCCTGATCGGGCTCCGATTCACCGTTCGACACATCGCTTTCACAAGGACGTCACGGTGGCAGAGCAGCTTTACTGCCACCGTGCCCTTAACCAGAGGATTCATCATGAAACTGACTTTCATCGCTGCCGCACTGGCCTCGTTCGCCATGCTGCCGGCACACGCCGCCCTGACCAGCGACGTGGCTGACCTGTACAACCCGCTGTCCGTCGATTTCGAGAGCTACGACGGCTTTCTGACCAGCGGCCCGGAAATGGTTGCGCCCGGCATCACCTTCACCGGTGATGAAGGTTCGCAACTGGGTGCCAACATTGCCGTGCTCGGCACCAATGGCACGTGGGGCGTCGGCAACCTGTTCGCCGCCAGCGGCTTCATCGGCGAACTGCGCTTCACGTTTTCGGACCTGACTGCGGGCGCCGGCGCCTTCGTCAATCACTACGCCGACGACGTACTGCCGTTCGGTCTCGTCGTGTCGGCCTACGGTGACAACAACCAGATCATCGAGTCCTACACGCTGAGCATCAACACGGATGAATTCGGCTACAACGAAGGCCAGTTCGTCGGCATCACGCGCGCCACGGCCGACATCCGCTCGATCTCGTTCAAGGGCAACGCCGTCGTGCTCGACAACCTGGCTGTCGCCACCCCGGTGCCGGAACCCGAAAGCTACGCCCTGCTGCTGGCCGGTCTGGGCCTGATCGGCATGGCGGCGCGCCGTCGCATGTAAAACGCGTCTGCCTGACCCTCGTAGTTCATGACCCGGCCTCAGCGCCGGGTTTTTTTTCGCCCGGCATCACGCTCTTCACCACTTGCAGCGGCACGAAACTCGCGAGGCCCAGCCCGCAGGCGGCCAGCCAGTGTGCCGGCGACAGCGGCGTGAAGCCGAATTGCATCGCCAGCCAGGGCACGCTGGTCACGGCGAGCAGCGCAAGCAATGTGGCGGCGATGATGCCGCGCGCCACGGGTGCGGTGCCGCGCAAGGCATCCAGCCAGGCGCCACCGTGGGTGCGGGCGCAAAAGATGAGCGCGATGCCGCTGCTCACCAGCGTGATGAATACCCAGGTGCGGACCACGGACGCGTCGAAGCCCTGGGCGCGCGCGAAGGCGTGCACCGCGAGCACGACGGCTGACGTCACGGTGCCAAGCAACAGGCTGGTCCACAGGCGGGAAGACGGCAGCAGCGGGTCGCTGCCCGGACGCGGCGGCTCGCGCATCACGCCTTCATCCGCCTCGTCGGATTCGAACACCACCGAACACGAGGGGTCGATCACCAGTTCAAGGAAGGCAATGTGGGCCGGTGCCAGCACCAGCGGCCAGCCGAAAAGCACCGGCGCAGTGGCCAGAACGATGATGGGTACATGCACCGCCAGCGTGTAGGTCATTGCGTGGCGCAGGTTGCGGAAGATGCGCCGGCCGAGCCGGATGGCGTGCACCAGTGCGGCGAAGTCGTCTTCCACCAGCACCAGATCGGCCGCCTCGCGCGCCACGTCGGTACCGCGCCGGCCCATCGCGATGCCGATATGGGCCGCCTTCAGCGCCGGCGCGTCATTGACGCCGTCGCCGGTCATGGCGACGATGTCGCCGCGCGCCTTCAGCGCCTCGACCAGGGCCAGCTTCTGCTGCGGGCTGACGCGCGCAAACACGCCGCCCTGTGCGGCCGCGGCGGCAAAGCCGGCGTCGTCCATGGCCGCCAGATCCGGACCGGTCAGCGCGTGTGCGCCTTCGATGCCGGCCTGCGCGGCGATGGCCTGAGCGGTGCGCGGGTGGTCGCCGGTAATCATGACGACACGTACGCCCGCCGCGCGGCATTCCGCCACTGCTGCGGGCACGCCGTCACGCAGCGGGTCGGCCAGACCGATCAGGCCGATGAATCGGAACTCGAAATCATGCTGGATTGCCGGCGCGTCGCTGCCCGGATGCAGCGCATGCGCCACTGCCAGCACACGCAGGCCGCGGTCGGCCAGCACACCGGCCTGCTGCGACACCTGCGCGCGCGCCTCGGACGACAGGTGACACAGATCCGCGATCGCCTCGGGTGCGCCTTTGGACGCGACCTCGCTGCGCACGCTGTCAGGCACCTGCCACAGATGCGACATCGCCAGCAGATCGGGCGACAGCTCGTACTCATGCGCCAGCCGCCAGTCCGGGTGCAGATGTTCGGTATTCGACAGATGGGTGTCGGCCAGGCTCAGAAAAGCCTTTTCCATCGGATCGTGCGGATCGGTTTCGCTCGCCAGCACCGCGTATTCGAGCAGCCGGTGAAAGGTTTCCGGCAGTTCGGCCAATGGCTGGCCGGCATCCAGGTAAAGCGTATCGTCGCCCGCGACCAGGGCCGCGACGGCCATGCGGTTGCGCGTCAAGGTGCCGGTCTTGTCGACGCACAGCACCGTGGTCTGGCCCAGCGTTTCGATCGCCGCGAGACGCCGCGTCAGCACACCGTGCGCCGCGATGCGGCGCGCACCGAAGGCGAGGAACACGATGAGGATGACCGGAAATTCCTGCGGCAGCACGCCCATGGCCAGCGTGATGCCGGCCAGCAGCCCGTCGAGCCAACCGCCGCGCAGCGTGGCGTAGAGCAGCGCGAGCAGCACGCACAGCACACCGCCGATCACCGCCAGCCGGCGCGCGAGCTTCGCCAGCTCGATCTGCAAGGGCGAAGCACCGCTGCTGATCGCGCCGAGCGATTTGCCGATGCGTCCCAGTTCGGTCGCATTGCCGATGGCGCTCACTTCGACCGTGGCCTGACCGCTGGCCACCAGCGTGCCGGCGAACACCTGCAGCGCAGGGCCACCATCGACCGGCAACCTGGCCACCGGCACCGACTCGCCGGTCAGCATCGATTCATCGAGCGTGAAGTCGTGCGCCGACAGCACGACACCATCGGCCGGCACGCGGTCGCCCTCGTTCAGCAGCATGCGGTCGCCGACCACCACTTCGCGCCCGGCCACCCGCACCACCTTGCCGTCGCGCAGCACCAGCGCACGCGGGCTCGACAGGTCGCGCAGGGCGGCCAGCGCCGTTTCGGTGCGCCGTTGCTGCACCACGGTCACGGCAATGATGACCAGCACGAAGCCGAGCAGCACGAGCGCTTCCTGCGGATCGCCGATCAGCAGGTAGAGCGCGCCGGCGCCGAGCATCAGCAGGAACATCGGTTCGCGCGCCACTTCGAGCACGATGTCCGCAATGCTGCGCGAGCGGTCGACCGCAAGTTCGTTCCAGCCGTCGCGCGCACGCCGCGCCGCCACTTCCGCTTCGCTCAGACCGGACGACGCCGAGGTTTCACTCATGCCTGGCAGGTACCGGTGATCAGCTGTCGAGAACCCACTTGATGACGAACTTGGCGACGAATCCCATCATGCCCAGACCGAGGCCGAGCAGGATGACGAAGGTGCCGAAACGCCCCGCCTTCGATTCGCGCGCCAGTTGCAGCAGGATGAACAGCATGTACAACATGAAGGCCGTGACGCCGAAGGTCAGGCCGAACTGCGCGAATTGTTCTTCGGTGATGTCGGACATGATCGGATCGCCCTTCAGCGCGCCGTCGACACCGAGCTGCCCACCAGCTCGCGGTAGGCGTGCCAGCTGGCGTGCCCGAGCAGCGGGATCACCACCGGCATCGCCAGCAGGCCGGTCGCCATGCCGAACAGCGTGAAGAACGCGATGGCGGCACCCCACAGCGCAAGCGGCGCCGGATTCGCCATCACCACGCGCCAGCTGGTCAGTACCGCGCCCAGCACGCCGATCTGCCGGTCGAGCAGCAGCGGGATCGCCACCACGCTGGAGGCGAACAGGGGCGCGGCGAGCAGGCCGCCCAGCAGCAGCCAGCCTTCAAACAGCCAGCCCCGTTCGGCCAGCACGACAACACGCAGAAAGTCTTCCGGGGTCACCACCGGTGCGGCGGCGAATGACCAGATCAGCGCTGCCGACGTCAGCACCCAGCCGGTACCGGCCAGCGCCAGCAGCACGCCGAAAGTCACCATGCGGCCGTCACGCGGCTTCCACACCGTGAGCGCGGTGGCCAGATCCGCCGACTCGCCCCGCTCAAGGGCACGACTGATGGCATACAGCCCGGTCGCGATGACCGGCGCCACCAGCAGGAAGCCGGTGAAGGCGCCGCCGAGCAGCCAGAAGCGATCCGGTATCCACCAGCACAGCGAGGCGCCGAAAACGGCTACCAGAACGCCATGCAGCAGGCCGGGCAGCGGGCAGCGCTGGAAATCGCGCCAGCCGGCAACCAGCCAGTTCACCGGGCTGGACAGCGGAACGGAACGGGTCAGGAAATGGCGTGATTCGAGAAGCGCCTGGCTGTCGGACATGGTGGTGGGCCGCTGCGGAAAGTCATTCGGAGGGGTTGCTGCACGGAGATTATGCGCTGCGCGCGACCATGCGGCTTGACGCAACGCATGGCCATGCCGCCGGTCGGCGCCCCCCTGTGTGCGATCCTCATGGGCCACCTGCCTTCCAGCGCCGCAACAGCAGCGCGTTGCCGACCACGCTGGCGCTGCTGAACGCCATGGCTGCACCCGCGATGACCGGATTCAGCAGCCCGAACGCGGCGAGCGGAATACCGACCACGTTGTAGGCGAAGGCCCAGAACAGGTTCTGCCGGATCTTTGCCCAGGTGCGGCGCGAAATGTCGAGCGCGTCGGCCACGCGCGCCGGATCGCCGTGCATCAGCGTGATGCCGGCCGCCGCCATGGCCACGTCGGTGCCGGTGGACATCGCGATGCCGACATCGGCCGCCGCAAGCGCCGGCGCGTCGTTGATGCCGTCGCCGACCATGGCCACGACCGCCCCGCCCTGCCTCAGCGCAGCAACGATGTCGGCCTTGTGTTCCGGCAGCACCTCGGCCCGCACATCGTCGATGCCCAGTGCCGAGGCAACGTGTGCCGCGGCGCCCGCGTTGTCGCCGCTGACCAGCACGGTGCGCACGCCGGCCGCCTGCAGGCGGCCGATCGCCGCCTTCGCCGACGGTTTCACGGTGTCGCCGAAAGCCAGCAGGCCGAGCAGCCGCGGCGCGGCACCGAGCTCGGCCAGCCAGGACACGGTGCATCCCTGCGACTGCAGCTGCGCAGCGCGCGCCGCCAGCAGCGATAGATCGACCTCAAGTTCGTCCATGAAGCGCGTGCTGCCCAGACGCAGCGTGCGGCTGCGCGATTGACCACCGGGTTGATCACCAAGTTGCCCCCCGATCCCGCGGCCGGCGATCGCTGCCAGATCAGTCGCCTGCGGTACCGCCAGCCCTTCGGCCTGCGCGGCCTGGGTTACCGCGTGCGCAAGTGGATGTTCGCTGCCCGCCTGGAGCGCAGCCGCCAGTGACAGCAGTTCACCACGGGTGATGGCAACGGGCTCTGCGGCCACCAGCTGCGGCCGCCCCTCGGTCAGCGTGCCGGTCTTGTCGAAGGCGACCACGGAAACGCGATGCGCGATTTCGAGCGCCGCGGCGTCCTTGATCAGGATGCCGGCACGCGCGGCCGCGCCGGTGCCGACCATGATGGCGGTCGGTGTGGCGAGGCCGAGTGCGCACGGGCAGGCAATCACCAGCACCGCCACGGCATTGAGCAGCGCGCGCTCGACGCCGGATCCGGCGAACAACCAGCCGGCAAAGGTGAGCGCGGCGATTGCGATCACGACCGGCACGAACACCGCGCTGACGCGATCGACCAGGCGCTGGATCGGCGCCTTGCCGGCCTGCGCGCTTTCGACCAGACGAACGATGCGCGCCAGCACCGTTTCAGCGCCGATCGCCGTGGTGCGCACGACGAGCAAAGCGGAGCCGTTGATGGCACCACCGGTTACGTGGTCGCCCGCCTGGCGCGCCACCGGCAGACTTTCGCCGGTGATGAGCGACTCGTCGACCTCGCCCGCGCCTTCCGTCACCACCCCATCGACCGGCAGCCGCTCGCCCGGGCGCACGACGACGATGTCGTCGACGGCAACCTGCGACAGCGGCAGTTCGACCTCCTGTCCGTCGCGACGCACGCGCGCGGTGTCCGGGCGCAGCGCATTGAGCGCGCGGATGGCCTCGGTGGTCTGCCGCTTGGCGCGCGTTTCCAGCCACTTGCCGAGCAGCACCAGCGTGATGACGACGGCCGACGCCTCGAAGTAAAGATGCGGCATGGCGCCTTCATCGGCGTTCAGCAACAGGTACACGCTCAGGCCGTAGGCGGCCGAGGTGCCGAGCGCGACCAGCAGGTCCATGTTTCCGGCGCCGGCGCGCAGCGCCTTGCCGCCGGCGATGTAGAAGCGCGCGCCCAGCCAGAACTGCACCGGCGTGGCGAGCAGCCATTGCAGCCAGCCAGGCAGCATCCAGTGCGCGCCCCACAGCATGCCGACCATCGGCAGGGCGAGCGGTGCCGACAGCGCAATGGCCAGCGCGACCGGCCACCATTCGGGCAGGCCGGGCGACGATTCGTCCACAGCGCCACCGGTGCCGGAAGGCAGCGATGCGACGTAGCCGGCTCGTGCCACCGCGGCCAGCAACGGCGCGATGTCCGGCGACAGAGTGACCACTTCGGCCGACTCGGTCGCCAGATTGACGGTCGCCGACAGCACACCCGGCACCCGGACGAGCGCCTTTTCGACGCGCGTCACGCAGGACGCGCAGGTCATGTCGGCAATGTTCAGTCGCACGGTGTGCTGCGACACGGCGAAGCCGGCACGTTCGACCGCAGCGCGCAACGCAGGCGCATCGACCGAGGCATCGGCCTCGACCGTGGCGCGCTCGTTCGCCAGATTGACGCTGGCCTTCGCCACGCCGGACAAGCGCGTCAGCGCCTTTTCGAGCCGGCCGGCGCATGACGCGCAGGTCATGCCCGCCACGCCGAACTCCCAGCGCTCAGGCGTGGACGTATCTGGACTGCTCATGTTCGGCGTGCGCACATCAGGTCGATACCGGGTATCCGCCTTGCGATCGTGTCAAGGCCGGGTTGTTGCGACACATTGGAGCCTTCCGTCCTGGCCACCGTGACAAGGTGCAGCGTCCCTCCGTCACGACCGCCATGTATCCGTTCCATGGGCGGGCGACGTCAGCGCGTGCATCGAATCTGCACTGTATCCGGAGTGTTCCGTCGTGCGCGGAAGTATGCGTCCTGTTTGACGACGTGGTCGCTTGCTTCGTTGTCGACTCGCTGGACGAATGGAGGGCCAACATGAGCCCGGCCGATCGCACCGACGTCAGGGTGGGGAAGACGCCGACAGCGCGCGCAACGCGTCCGCCGCCTCCGGTCGTGCCGGCTGCAGCCGCGCGAGCGCCTGCAGCAGGGACCTGGCTGCGTCGGCATCGATCCGGGCCAGTGCAAGCGACATGCGTAGCAACGGGTCGTAGGCCGGACGGAAGTCCGGGCTGATGGCCAGCACGTCGAGCAAGGGCTGACCGACCTGCGCCAGCATCTGCCGCACATCGGCGCTGGGCTGCACCTGCCGGCCGATGTCGATGAAGCGGTTGCGCGCCTGCCAGTAAGCGTCCAGGCGTTTCGCCCAGGCTGCGTCGAGCGGGGTGGCCGACGAGGTGGCCAGCAACTCGTCCGGGCTGATCCGTGTCGCCTGCAGAAAGCTCATCAGCCGGTCGCGGGGCAGCGAATCCGGCTGGTAGGTGATGCGCGGCGCGAGATAGATCACCACCGGATGGTCATCCGTATTCAGCGGCGCAGCGCCGGCGAAATTCGCCAGTGCGGCCGGGCCGGCCGCGAAGCTGCCCAGCAGCGCCAGCGCGTCCGGCACACCGAAATCCTCGGGCTTGAAGCCGAACGACCCGCCCTGCAGCCGTTGTCGCAGCGCGTCGACATCGAAGCGCCCGTCGTCTGCGCGTGCCACCAGTCCGATCACCGGCGTGTCCAGGCTGTTGGTGGCGAGCATGGCCCAGCCTTGCGGATAGACCGCCTGGTAGGCGCGCACGATGCTGCGCAGGGTATCCAGATCGAGCTGGTGCAAAGGCAGCCATTGACAGAACACGCCATCCGGCGCCAGCCGGGCGCGGATGGCCGCGAAGTGCTCCACGGTGTATAGCGACCCGGATCCGCTGCGCGCCGGATGAAAGTTGTCGGCGACGATCACGTCGTAGGCTGCGCCGCCCGCGCGGACGAAGCGCCGCGCATCGGTCGCCACCACCCGCATGCGCTGCGCGGCGCCCGCGCCCCAGGCCGCTTCGGTAAAGCGCGCGGACGCGTCGATGACTTCGGGCAGCAGCTCCGCCACATCGACCTGAACGCCGTTTTCCTGTGCCGCAGTCGAGGCGGTGACGCCGGTGCCCAGACCCAGGAACAGCGCCCGTTCGGGTGCCGGGTGCAGCAGCATCGGCAGCAGCGCCTGCCGCCCATCGGCCAGCAAGGTGGCGGTACTGCCCTCCTGTTGCCGGTTGTTGATGTGCAGCGTGGCCACGCCATCGGCGTCTTCGACCACGCTCACCGTCGCCAGCGCACCTTCGACGTGGCTGGCCAGACGGCCGCCGGCCGGAATATCGACCAGGGTGAGCGACGGCATCCAGAACAGCGCGGCGATCGCGGCGAACAGCGCCGCAATCGCACCGGGCCTGAGCCAGCCACGTGGCGAGCACAGCGCGACATAGGCCGGCACCAGCAGCAGCAACGCAACCCTCGACCCCACGACGGGCACCAGCAGCAGGCCGAACAGCGGCGGCGCAAGGGCTGCGCCCAGGGTGTTGATGCCCAGCGCACGACCGAATGCCACGCCATCGGTGCGGGCCTGTGTCGCCAGATGGCTGAACAGCGCCCCCATCACCACCGTGGGCAGCAGGAACGCGATGCAGGCCAGCGCTGCCTCGGCGATCAGGGCACCCGCCAGTGTGGCGCCCAGCATGTCGTTCAGCCGGCTTTTGAATGTCGCCGCCTCGCTCAGGCCCAGGATGCCGACAAGGCAGGCCCACGCCAGCCACACCAGCAGTCGATCGCGCAGCGCATCGGCGCGTTCGGGGGGGATCCGTCGGCCGGCATAGAGCGCGGCGCCGATGGCCGTGCCGACCAGATAGACGGCCAGCAGCAGCGCAAAGGTATAGACGGTGTTTTCCGCCACCTGGCTCAGCACGCGCACCACCAGCACTTCGTAGGCGATGCCCAGCAGGCCGGTCATCGCGAGCAGCCGCAATGTCGCACGTCCACCGGTCTGCGGCGCAGCCGCTGGCGGGGTGGAGGCAGCCGGGAACAGTCGCCAGGCGATCACTGCGCACAGCAGATTGAGCGCCGCACACACGGCGGCGGTGACCGTCAGCCCATGGCTGGGCACCAGCCAGAAGGCGCTCGCCAGCACGCCGAGCAAGGCGCCCAGGGTATTGCCGGCATACAGCGGGGCGATCGACTGGCCGACGCGGCCGAGCCCGGCCAGCACGCCTTCCATCGCCGGCAGCGTCGCGCCCATGGCTGCGGTAGCCGGAAGCAGCAACAGGAAGGTGCCGCCGAACGCCACGGCCCAGTGCCACAGCGGCGTGGGTTGCGGACCGATGAGCTGCAGCAGCCCCTCCGCCACCGGATCGAGCATCAGCGCCAGCGCGAGGCTCCACAGTCCGATCACCAGTTCGCAGGCGACGTACCACACGCGGGAGCGCCTGCTGCGGTCGATGCGAGGTCCGAGCATGAGCGCGCCGACCGCCAGCCCGCCGAAAAAAGCCGCCACGACGGCCAGCACGGCCGCTGCTTCGTGACCGAGCCAGAGCGCAGCCTGCTGCGTCCAGGCAATCTGGTAGCCCAGTGCCGCGAAACCCGACGCCACCATGAGCAGCAGGGCCACCCCACGGGTCGCCGTGTGCCGGCGCGGCGGCAGGGCCGGTGCGCTGTCGGCTGCGGAGTCGATGACCGACACGTCAGCCGCTGAAGGCAATCCTGTAGCCCCAGGAATCGAGGCTGGCCGGAATGGCGTTGAACGGCATGGTGATGCGTCGCCCGCCCACGTTATGGGGAACCGAGTGCATCAGATAGCTCGGAAACATGACCAGATCGCCCGGTTCGGGCTGGGGGCTGACCCATCGTTCGGCGTTGTACGGCCCGACGGCGATGCCCTTGTGGTCGTTCTTGAAGGAAAACTCCGACCCGCCGGGCGATTTCATCAGCACGGTGCGCGAATCCGGGTGAACGGGCGTGAGGTAAACGACGCCGGAAATGAAGCTGTTCGCGTGGTTGTGCATGGCCTGGTAGCCGCCCTGGTCCATCACATTCACCCACATTTCCTTCAGCGACCAGGGCATCTGCTCACCGAACAGCAGCGCGCCGAACTCGCTCAATCGCGGCGTCAGCACGCGCGCCGCTTCCACCAGCAGCGGACTGTCGCCCGGCTTCAGCATGGCGGTGTGGGTCAGGTTGGACGATGTGTTGTTCGCCTGGATGGCCTGGGCCGTGAAATGGTCCACCAGACCGCGGACCAGTTCCGCGTCGAGGGCAGCCTGCACGCGCATCACAGGGGTGGGGAAAAGGCCGAAAACTTCGCTGTGCATGTGCGCCAAGGAGGGAAATGAAGAAAAACCATGAATGAAGCCGCAGTGGGTCAATCGCCGGATCGCAGACTGCCGCATCGAACCGCGCCGGGAGCTTGCGACACCCTCGTGCGTGCGACCTTCGCCGTCATCAAGAAAGCCGGCAGCGCATCGACCTGACCGTCGGTCGAAAAACGCGGTGCCACACGGTACGCGCGGCACGTGACAGCTTCGTGATGGACGCCCGGGTCTGTCGATATCGACGCCTGGCCCCCGTGCCACGCCCGCGGCGTCAGGTCGAAAACACCCGCGCCTGGCTCGTCATCAAATCATCACGGACGCTGGCTACAGTGCGTGTGAAGAAAAATCGAACGGTGTGAAACAGAAGGTCGAAAACGAGGCGGCAATACGCGGGCACGCATCTGCCTCAGATTTGCACAGGAGGCGGGCAAGCGCCTTTGCTGCTCGCGATTTTCGGCAATCGGCGCCCGTTGAATTCTGCGTGCCGGTCCGGACCAGCGGGTCGCCCGGACTACGCCTTTCGGCCAACGGACTATAGGTACGCGACACATCGGGGTCATCTTGGGCCGGGACAATCGCCCCAGGCTGGTGTTTATTTTGTGCCAGCGCAACGGATAGCCCTTTGTACTTCCTGAGAGGATCTCGACACATGATGTTCAAAACGAAAATGACTCCGGTTGCTTCGGCCGTCGCCATGGCGCTCAGCGCAGTGGCCATCGGCATGGCGCCTGGCGTGGCCAGCGCCGGCAAGACAGCCGGCACCTACATGTCCGGCGACTTCCACAATCACAGCACCTGCTCCGATGGCTCGACCTCGATGCAGACGAAGATCAAGAAGTCGACCGACAAGGTCGAAACGCCCTGGGGTCTGGACTGGTTCGTTCAAGCCGGTCACGGCGGCAACGGCAACCGCAACTGCACGCTGGTAGAAGACGAGACGGTCGCCACGCCGGCATACCCGTTCATCGAAGGCAAGGGTCCGAACACCACCTGGGCAGACACCATCGGCGCGGCCGCAGTCAAGGGCAATGCCGCCAACGGCACCCCGCTGAACGCGCAGGCCAACCCGCGCATGTGGCGCTGGCAGTCCGTGCAGGAATTCCAGTATCCGGTCGCTGAATACCTGACCGCATTGAAGGGCGTGCCGACGTTCCTGGGCGTGGAATCGGTGGTGTCCGGCCACGAGCACACTTCGATGGGCGTCATCACCGGACAACTTCCGACAGCCCTCGACAATGTCGCCCTGCCGTCCGGCCCGGGCTACACCCCGCTGGGCAACGCCAACGCGCTGTCGCAATGGACCTACTGCTTCGACCGTGGCGACACCGACAACAGCCGTGGCGGTGGTCAGGGTTGGGAGTGCTCGGTACCCGGCAGCATGAACGCCGCCGACCCGAACTGGAATGCCACGGCCGCCAAGCTGACCAACAACAGCGGTCTGAATGGTCACCTGAAGACGGTTGAAGGCATCAAGTGGATGGCTGCGTATCACCCGAACGCCAGCTACTACGTGCCCGCCCACCTGGAGCGTGCCGGCCCGTTCAACCCGAATGGCAGCAATGGCTTCAACGTCGAGCACCTGCGCAATATGAACAACGCAGGCCCGATGATTGCCTTCGGTTTTGAAAGCCAGCCGGGTCACGGCGCATCGAGCGACCGCGGCGAATACCGCCCGAACCGCAACAACTTTGGCAGCGCCCTCGGACGTCGCGACTCGGTCGGCGGCACCACCTGGGGTGGCACCGGTGTCTATGCAGCGCAGATCGGCGGCGTGTGGGATGCGCTGCTGGGCGAAGGTCGCAACTGGTGGTTCTTCGCCAGCTCCGACTGGCACAACCGTGGCGATTTCGGCACCCACGACGTGCGCACGACCCAGGATTACTGGCCGGGCGAATACCAGCGTGACTACGTCATGGTGCGTACCGGTGCTGACAAGATGCGTCCGCAAACCATCGTCGACGGCCTGCGCAGCGGCAACAGCTTTGCAGCGTCGGGACAACTGGTCGATCGCGTGGCCTTCGTTGCCTGCGCGTCGTACAAGGGTTTCGGCTTCCGCAGCGATGCGGCCGTCGAAGCGCTGGCCACCAACGCTGCCATGACGAACACCGACACCGACGTTGCCGGTTGCGCCACCATGGGCGAAAAGCTGAAGGTGCGTCCGGGTGCTGAAATCGTCGTGGCAATCGTGGTACGCGATCCGTCGGGCATCAATTTCTCGCCCTACTCGTTCGCCAACCCGTCACTGGCACAGGTCGGCATCAATCAGCCGTTGAATGCCCCGGTGCTGGATCACGTGGATGTGATCCGCGGCATGGTCACCGGCTACAAGCAGCCGGGCAACCCGGACTATGCGGGTGAATGGCCGGACAAGTGGATCCAGAACCCGGACATGGCTCGTGTGCCGGCCGCAGCGAAGAACATGACGGCTGCCCTGTACAAGACTTTCAACGAGTCGACCTGGGCCACCGTGTCGGGCAACCCGGAATACAAGACCATGGTGTTCCGCATTCCGGCCGTGTCGGCTTCGCAGTACATCCGTCTGCGCGGCACCAACCTGCCGGCCGGCGTGCCGTTTGAAACCGACGCGAGCGGCAACCCGCTGGCCGACGTCTATACGAACGACAGCGCGGACAACCGTGCCGTCGCACCGATGACCATCCCCTGCACGGTGACCGGCAGCAATGTGCCGGCGAACGGTGTCACCTACACCGCGAGCCAGCCGAAGATCGACGGTTGCCCGAACCATCTGGCGGTGGTTGATGGCCAGAAGATGCTGTCCTACGACGTGGCAGGCTGGGCCGACCTGTGGTTCTACAGCAACCCGATCTTCATCGAAGTTGCACGTTCGACCACGGTTGCCGGCGTGAAGTAATGAAGTGAGACTGCGCCGCCCGGATGGGTGGCGCAGTCACTGTTGATCCCAAATCTGGAGTATTGAAATGAACTTTAAACTGGCCTCCCTGCTGGCCGCTGGCTTCATCGTCAGCGCCCCGACTTTCGCCGCTGACGTGCTCGTCGATTTCGACGGCCCGGCCAGCTTCGATTCGATCGGCGAGTACTACAACGGCGCCGTGGAAGCACTCGGCGTGTCCTTCGGCCTCGACGCCCTGGCCATCCAGAACGACAAACTGGGCCCCTACTTCTCCAATTCGCCGTCGCCCGTCGGCGTCATGACCGTGGTCGGCGCGGATGCAACGATGAACTTCGCCATGGGCTTCACCGGCGCGTCGTTCTCTTACTCCACGGCCGAAGCGGAACCGGCGATCATCGGTGTGTATTCCGGCCTCAATGGCACGGGCACCCTGCTGTCGGCCTTCGTGCTGGTGAATAACGCCCAGATCGGCTGCAGCGATTCGCCCTACTGCAACTGGAACTTCACTTCGACGTCCTTCAACGGCGTCGCGAAGTCGATCGCCTTTGGCAGCGCCGTCAATGCCGGCATCGACAACCTGACCATCAGCGCCGTGCCGGAGCCGACGCAGGCCCTGTTGCTGTCGCTCGGTCTGGCCGCTGTACTGATTGGTGCACGTCGCAAGAGCTGATAAAGCTATCTGATGCAACAGGCCGAGCGGATATTCCGTTGAGTCGCAGGTGATTCGACGGCCTTGTTGCCCCCGGGGCGCTGCGCGTGATGCGCGGCGCCTTCTTTCGTTGTTGTCGGCCACTGTCGCCCGCATTCGCGGCGCGTTTCACGCGACCGACTCACCCGCTTACGAGAACACCCTTGTCCACGCCCCATCCCGACGCCGGCGCCCGCACAGCGGCCCCCGTCACTCCGAGTCGAGCCGGCAACGGCTGGCTGCGCGACCCGCTGCTGCACTTTCTCATCCTCGGCGCATTGATTTTCGGCATCGATTACGCGATGTCCGGAAAGGAATACAACCCGAAAGTCATCGTCGTCGACGCCGCGGTCGATCAGCATGCGGTAGAACTTTTTCAGGCCTCGCGCGGGCGCGTACCCACCGAAGCCGAACTGCAGTCGCTGCGTCAGAACTGGATCGACAATGAGGTGCTGTATCGCGAAGGGCTGGCCCTGCAGGTCGACAGGGGCGACGAGAACATACGCGAGCGTGTCGTCTTCAAGGCGCTGAGCATCATCGAAGCCAGCCTGAAGCGGCCGCCGTTCGATGACGACATGCTGCGTGCCTGGTTCGACAAGCGCCGGGACAAATACGATGAACCGGCCCGCTACGACTTCCAGGAAGCGGTGCTCGCGGGCGACACCAGCGAGGCGCCGATGCGCGCCTTCGTCGCGGCGCTGAATGCCGGCAGCCCGCCCGACGACCTTCAGGCAGGCCTGCGCGTATTCACGACCCGGCCGGAACCGACCATCGTGCAGACCTATGGCGAGGCGTTCACCGAATCCTTGAAGAAAGCCGGCCCGGACGAATGGGTTGCGCTGCAGGCCAAGGATGGCTGGCACGCGATCCGCGTGACGGCCATGACGCCTGGAAAGACTGCCGATTATGAAACGGTGCGCAACGTCGTGCTGCAGGACTGGACCGACCAGGTGATGGCCGAACTGCGCACCGAAGCGGTACGCAGTCAGGCTCGCAAATACACCATCCGGCAGGAAACCGGCCCGAAATGAGGCGCGTCCATCCTCTTGCATTGATGCGCACTGTGTGTGCACTGTTCCTTGCACTGCTTTTCGGCAGTGCGCAGGCACACGAACTGAGCATCGCCGAAATGGAGCTGCGTCAGCTCACGACCACGGATTTTCTGTGGCAGTGGTCGGCCAGCGGCAAAGTGCCAGCCAGCGAGGAACTGACGCCGACCTGGCCCGAAGGATGCGCCGCCGAAGGGCAGTTGCTCCGCTGCGGCAAGGAAGGGCTGCGCGGCAAGCTCACGATAGAAGGCATAGGCAAGACGTATTCGGCCGTGCTGGTCAAGCTGTACTGGCTCGAGGCGCCATTCAAGGTCTATACCATCAGCTCGGCGCAGAAGACGGCGCGCATCGGCGGTGTCGGCCAGACCGACGCCGATGGCGTCGCCTCCTACATCTATCTGGGCGTCGAGCACATCCTGCTCGGCATCGATCACCTGCTGTTCGTGCTCGGCCTGCTGCTGCTGGTCGGTAATCGCTGGACGCTGGTGAAGACGATCACCGCCTTCACCGTGGCCCACAGCATCACGCTGGCCGCGGCCACCTTCGGCATCGTGCATGTGGCGGAGGCTCCGCTGAATGCCAGCATCGCCTTGTCCATCCTGTTCCTCGGACTGGAAGTCGCCCGCACCTGGCGCGGCCAGTCGAGCTTCACCATCCGCAATCCGTGGGTGGTGGCCTTTGCGTTCGGTCTGCTGCACGGTTTCGGTTTCGCCAGCGGTCTGGCGCAACTCGGTCTGCCGGAAAGCGAAATCCCGCTGGCGCTGCTGATGTTCAATGTCGGCGTCGAAGTCGGGCAGCTTGGCTTCGTCGTCGGCATGCTGCTGCTTGCACGGTCGATCCGTTTGCTGCAGCTCGAGCGCAATGAAATGCTGCAGCGGCTGCCCGGCTATGTGGTCGGGTCAATGGGCGCGTTCTGGACCCTGCAGCGCGTCGCCATCCTGTTGAAGGTCATCACATGAAAACCACTCCGTTCAGTCTTTTTCTGCGTACTGCCGCACTGCTGGTCGCACTCACCCCGGCGCTCGCACTGGCGCACCAGGAAGCCGGGCAGGCGACCGGCCTGCTCGCCGGCCTGACGCATCCGGTGTCCGGCATGGACCACCTGCTGGCGATGGTCGCCGTCGGGCTGTGGGGCGCGGTGCTCGGCCAGCCGGCCATCTGGGTGCTGCCGGTCGCCTTCCCGCTGATGATGGCGCTGGGCGGTCTGATGGGCCTGCTCGGCTTTCCGCTGCCCGGTGTCGAGATCGGCATCGCCGCCTCGGCGATCGTGCTCGGCGCCGTGGTGCTCACGGAACAGCGGCCGCCCCTGATGCTGGCCACGCTGATCACCGCGATGTTCGCGATCTTTCATGGACACGCACACGGCGCGGAACTGCCGGAGGGCGCCAGCGCGCTGACGTACAGCCTTGGTTTCGTCATCTCCACCGGTCTGCTGCACGCCGTCGGCATCCTGATCGGCACGGTGCATGGGCGGCAGTTCGGTCGCAAGGTGGTGCGGGCCGCCGGCGGCGGTGTGGCGATCGCAGGGCTGTTCTTCATGTGGAAAGCGCTTGCATGAGAAAAATCTGGACCGGTGCAGGGGCAACAGGGCTCGCCATCTTTGCCGCGCCGGCCCGCGCCCATCTCGCCAGCACCGGCTTCGGCGATTTCTACGATGGCATCGCCCACGTACTGATCACACCGGAAGATCTGCTGGTCGTGATCGCAGCCGCCCTGCTCGCCGGACAGCGCGGCACAGCGGCCGCCCGCCTCGCTGCGCTCGCCCTTCCGCTGGCCTGGCTGGTGGGTGGCCTGGTCGGCACGCGCTGGCAACTGATGTCGACCCAGCCGCTGCTCACCACCTCGACCTTCGTGCTCGCCGGCCTGATGGTGGCGCTGGACCGCCGGCTGAATGTCGCTGCCGTGGTCACGGTCGCCGTCATCGCCGGCCTGCTCCACGGCCTGGCCAATGGGCCGACGATGACCCCGGCCGGGATCGGCGTGCAGGGCCTGATCGGCGCCATCAGCGCCGTCGGTGTGCTCACGCTGCTGCTGTCGTCACAGATCGCCGCGCTGACGCGTGACTGGCATCGTATCGCCGTACGCGTGGCCGGAAGCTGGATCGCGGCGAGCGGCCTGCTCATGTTCGGCTGGCTTTACCAGAGCGCCACCTGATGCCGGTGTCGCGTCACGTTTCGCGCATGACATCCATGGTCCGGCACAGCAGGCTTGTCAGAATGTCCCGCCACACTGTCTTGTCGCTTTGACGTTCCTCATTCCACCATGAACCGCATCCTCAGCCTTTTGTCCTGCGCAATGCTGTGCGCGGCCAGCGCCCATGCCGCCGCCGAACCCGAATGCCGCATCGAGGCGCAGACCCGCGATTCGAAAACCGTGGTGTGCATGATTGCGCATGCGGACGCGCCTCAGCAGTTCGAGTTCGTGGCGAAGTTTTCCGGCAGCCATGACGACACTGAACTGGCGCTGCAAGTGGCGCTCGACGACCAGTCACTCGCCTGCGACGCGGGCAGCAAGCTGGCGTCGGAATTCGAGGACGGCGACATCACGCTGAACTGCCGGTTTGCGGTCTCCGGCAACGTCGGCGGGAAGGCGCAGTTCAGGGCACGAATCCGCTCGTATCACGCCGATTTCGACGCACATCAGTTGCTCAGGCGCTGAGCATCGGGCAGATGCAGCGCCCGTGCCGCTGCGTCGTGGGGCCCGTACCCCACGCCGCTCAAAGCATTCGGTCCGGGGCGATCCGTGACGCCCGGCAACCCCATCGCCGTGCGCCACGGACAGGCCCGGGACTCGCTGCGCTCGACTTGTGCGCGATGACTTCACCTGCGCACGGGTTAAAGGTCCATGATCAGGGGTTTTCATTCTGTTCGCGAGGCAAGAAATGATCGAATTCACCGTACCGGACATGACCTGCGGTCATTGCGCCGGCCGCATCCGCAGCGCGGTTGCCGAGGTCGATGCAAGCGCAACCGTCGACATCGACATCGCCGGCAAGCGGGTTCGCATCGAGTCGGGCAAGGACGAAGCGCTGTTCCGCGAAGCACTCGACGACGCCGATTACCCGCCTGCCTGAACGATCAGCCCGGATCAGCGGTAGCTGCGATAGATGCTCGCAGCACCGTCGCGCTGAACCAGCAGCACGTCGTAGGGATCCTTGCGGCCCTTGTACTCCGGTCCGTCCATGCCGGGCGAACCGATGGGCATGGCGGGCACGGCCAGTCCGAGCGCCTTCGGTTTTTCCGTCAGCAGGTGCCGTACATCGCTCGCCGGTACGTGGCCTTCGAGCACATATCCCCCGACCCGCGCCGTGTGACATGAGCCGAACTCGACCGGCATGCCCAGCCGGGCGCGCATGTCGTTGTTGCCGGTATCAAAGGTCTTCACGATGAATCCGTTGGCCTCCATATGGGCAACCCAGTCCTTGCAGCAGCCGCAGGTGGGGCTCTTCCAGACTTCCACCATGGGCTTGCCGATATTGCCGGCGCAGGCGCCCAACGGCAGCAGCGCGGCCAGACCGAGCAGGTTCAGCAGTGTTCGACGAGTCGTATTCATGAGTCTTTCCTTCAATGGTGGTCGTGAGCGCCGCCCGCGGGCTTGCGCACCTTGACTTCGATGTCTTTCGCCGGCGTCTGTTGCAGCGGCATCGACGAGGCGCCGTGGTCGTGGCTGTCGGCAGGCTTCGGCGTCGCCGGTGCGGCCCCGCCGTCGACCGCGTGCGCCACGGTGCCAGCCGGATGCGCGTACCAGCCCGGATCGCTGTAATCGCCAGGCTTCTGGTCGCGGCGCACCTTGAACACCGAAAACATGCCGCCCATTTCGACCGATCCGAAAGGGCCTTCACCGGTCATCATCGGCACCGTGTTCTCCGGCAACGGCATCTTCATGTCCGCCATGTCGGCCATGCCGCGCTCGCCCATCGCCATGTAGCCGGGCACCAGATTCGATATGCGGTCTGCCAGCCCTTCGTGATCGACGCCGATCAGGTTCGGGATGTCGTGCCCCATGGCATTCATCGTGTGGTGGCTCTTGTGGCAGTGGAACGCCCAGTCGCCCTCCTCGTCGGCGATGAATTCGATCTGCCGCATCTGGCCGACCGCCACATCGGTGGTCACTTCCGGCCAGCGTGCCGACTTCGGCACCGGGCCGCCGTCGGTACCGGTCACCTCGAACTCGTGGCCATGGATGTGGATCGGGTGATTGGTCATCGTCAGGTTGCCCATGCGGATGCGCACGCGGTCGTTCTTCCGGGCGACCAGCGGCGCGATGCCCGGGAAGATGCGGCTGTTCCACGACCACAGGTTGAAATCCAGCATGGTCATGGTTTTCGGCGTGTAACTGCCGGGTTCGACGTCGTAGGCGTTGAGCAGGAACACGTAGTCGCGATCGACCTGCGCAATCAGCGGATGGCGCGCTTTCGGGTGGGTGACCCAGAAACCCATCATGCCCATGGCCATCTGGGTCAT
>NZ_JAUYNV010000051.1 GCF_030698125.1 Methyloversatilis sp. | reverse complement strand
CACGTCCTTCACCTCCTGGACCTCTTCCTCATCGGCATTCGTCAACCGCTCCAGGTTGCCGAAATGTCGTGCCAAGTCGCGCGCCGTGGCCTCGCCCACCACCGGTGCGAAGCGCGGCACCACCTCGGCCCCCCGCCCCAGCGCATGCAGGGCGCTGGCGGCCATGCGCCAGGGTTCGCGCGCGGCGCGGTCGCCGCCCGGCAGGGCCAGTGGCTGCAGGTGGCCCAGGCGCTGCCAGCGCGCGCCCTCCAGCCACAGCAGTTCACCGCCCCAGGCGGTGCGGTCGGTGCCCAGGCCCACGCCGTCGAGCGCGAGGCCGATCACCGGGCCGTCGAGGCCGTGTTCGGCCACCACGGCGGCGATGTGCGCATGGTGGTGCTGCACGCCGATGGCGGGCACGCCCAGCGTGTGCGCCAGCTCCACCGCAAAGCGGGTGCTGAAGAAATCGGGGTGCAGGTCGTGCGCCACCGCGCGCACCGGCGCGCCGCCGTTCGCCGCATGCTGCTGCAGCAGGGCCTGGGCCGAGGCCTCCAGCGCGGCGCAGGCGGCCGGGTCGCCCAGGTCGCCGTGCAGCGCCGACCACGCGGGCTCGCCGCGCGCGTCCAGCAGGCAGGCGGCGTTCTTCAGCCAGGCGCCGCAGGCCAGCACCGGGGGCCGCTCACGGGTGGGCGCCATGGGGATGGTGGTGGTCGTGATGACCGTGGTGGGGGTGGTGGTCGTGGTCGTGGCCGGTGCGGTGGTCGAGCCAGTGCAGCCACGCATCCATGCCCTCGCCGGTGGTGGCCGAGAGCTGGATCACCTCGATGCTGGGGTTCACGCGCCGCGCGAGTTCGATGCAGCGCGCCACGTCGAAGCGCACGTGCGGCAGCAGGTCGGTCTTGTTGAGCACCATCAGCGAGGCCGCGGCGAACATGTCGGGGTACTTGAGCGGCTTGTCCTCGCCCTCGGTCACCGAGAGGATCACCACCTTGGCGGCTTCGCCCAGGTCCCACACCGCGGGGCACACCAGGTTGCCGACGTTCTCGATGAACAGCAGGCTGTGGTCCTGGTGATCGTGATCGTCGCCATGGTGATGGTGATGGTGGTGGTGGCCCGGCTCCTGGTGCGTGTGCAGACGGGCGAAGGCCTCGGCCACCATGGGCGCGTCGAGGTGGCAGCCCTTGCCGGTGTTGACCTGGATCGCGGGCGCGCCGGTGGCGCGGATGCGGTCGGCGTCGAAGCTGGTCTGCTGGTCGCCCTCGATCACCGCCACGTGCAGGCCGGGCGCGCGCGCCCTGAGCGCCTCGATGGTGGCGCACAGCAGCGTGGTCTTGCCCGAGCCGGGGCTGGACACCAGGTTGAGCGCGGCCACGCCGTGGGCCTCGAAGTGCGCGCGGTTCTGCGCCGCCACGCGGTTGTTGGCGCCCAGGATGTCGGTCTCCAGCCGGATGGCGCGCGCCTGGCTCATGCCCGGCACCGAGACGCGCGCGGCGCCGGCACCGAAATGCAGGTCGCCGTTGCCGGGGTTGACCCGCACCACGCCGGCCTCGCCCGTCTGTGTCTGTACATGCCGGGCATGGGCCGGGCTGTTGTCACTGCATCCGCATACGACACACATGGTCGGTCTCCTGTTCTCGTGGGGATTCAATCATCGGCCACCCGCATGTCCAGCACACGCAGTTCGTCGCCGCCGGTCGGTTGCAGCTGGTAGCCACCGCAAGAGGGGCAGGCGTCGCCGCGCTGCGGCAGGGCCACGGTCTGGCAGCAGGCCAGGCACCAGGCCTGGCCGGGAGGTTCTTCGATCTCGATCGTCGCGCCGTCGAGCAAGGTGCCGGGGGCCAGGCTCTCGAGCGCGAAGCGCAGCGCGCGCACGTCCACCCCGGCGAGCTGGCCGGCCTCCAGCCGCAGCGCCAGCAGGCGCTTGAAGCCTTCTCGCGCGGCCGTGTCTTCCACCAGCTGGAGCACGCCACCGGCGATGCTGGCTTCATGCATGGCCGGCCTCCCGCAACGGGGCGCGCGCGGTGCCGAGGCGCTCGATGCCGAACGGCACGCAGGGGTCGAACGCCGCCAGCAGCAGGTGCATGCGGCGCGCCAGCTCGGCGGGCGGCAGGTCGGGGTCGAGCCGGGCCAGCCGCTGCGCCACCGCACCGTGCGGGTGGAAGTTCCACTCGGTTGGCGCGACCACGCGGCAGGCCAGCACGCGCTGCGAGGCCGGGTCGACCTCGACCTGGTGCACCAGCAGGCCACGCGCCATCTCCACCCAGGCCAGGCCACGGCGCGGCCCGGTGGCCACGGCGCCGGAGCCCAGCACGGCACCGCCCTCGTCCAGCGACAGCTGGCACAGCTCGGCCAGGCGCGTGCCCAGCAGCGCCCAGGGCGTGAGCGGCGCATCGTCCGCCGCGCCGCTCAGGCGGCTCCAGGGACCGGTGTGGGCGCAGGCGCCGTTCCACAAGGGGCGCAGCGCGAAGGCGGGCTTGAGCGCCAGCGTGGCGCCGAGCATGCAGAGGCTGGACGCATCGGTGTGGGGCCGCAGCGCGGCGTCGGGCGCAAGCGGCGCGCCCGCATCGGCCGTGCGGGCCGCGCGCAGCAGCGCGGGCAACCAGCCGGTGTGGCGCTGGCTCCAGGTGCAGAGCCAGTCGGCACCGCCGGCGCGCCAGGCCGCGAGCCAGTCGGCCACCGGCATGTGCAGCAGCGTGTGCTGCAGCCAGTCGCGCAGCGCGGGCCAGGGGTCGCCGGCGTCCTGCGCCGGCTGCGGGCAGCGGCGCAAGGCGGCCGCGGCGGCCGGCGCGGCGCCCTCGCCGCTGCCGGTGGCGAGCAGGCGCGGCCAGTCCAGGCCGATGCGGCGGATGTGTTCGAGCGCGGTCTCGCGGCGCAGGCGCTCGGCCACGTCGGACGGCGGCGGCAGCAGGCCGGGCGCGGCCGCGCCGATGGCCAGCTGGCTGCACAGGCGGTGCGCGTGGCTGCACAGGTTGAACAGGCTGGCCATGAGCCCGGGCAGGCTGGCCGCCGGCACGCCATGGCCCAGGCGCGCGGCCCAGTCCTGGCGCGAGCTCTGCAGGCCGTGCGGCGGCGGCGCGCCGGGCGTGATGCGCAGCGCGCCGGCGAGGCCCTGCAGGCCGGGCAGCGCCATACCGCTCATGACTGCACCCCGGCGGTGGAACGGCCGAGAAAGAAGGCGCGGCGCGCGGGCACGGGCGCTGCCACGGGCGCCGGCCGCGTGAGGGCGAGCGCCGCGCGCGCGGTCTCGCGCGCCAGCGCCTGCGTGGTGAAGCCGCCCATGGGCGAAAACAGCGCGCAGGTCTCGTGGTAGCCGATCGCGGGGTCGTGCGCGCCGATGAAATCGAAGCGCTCGCTGCCGAAGTCGCGCACGGCGCTGCGGCCCACCCGGTTGCCGTGCGGCTGCGCCTGCGCGGGCAGGCGCAGCAGGCTCATGAACCACGGCGTGATCAGCACGCCCTCGGCCACCAGCTCGCCGTCGTCTTCGGGGAGCGGTGTGCCCCAGACGAAGTCCACCGCCTCGACATGCAGGTCCCGGTTCAGCAGCGGAATGCCCTGCATGCGCTCGGCCTGCACGCGCTCGAAGTGCGCCACCAGCGCGTCCACACGCGGCGACAGGGGCGGCAACGGGGCAATCATGTGGCGCCCTCCTCCGGCAAAAGCAGGAACTGGTCGGGCTCGCAGTCGCAGTTGGGGCAACGCCAGTGCGACGGCAGGTCGGCGAACGGCGTGCCGGGCGCGATCTGCCACTGCGGGTCGCCCAGCGCCGGGTCGTAGACCCACCAGCAGATCTTGCATTCGAGGCGCGAATCCGGCCGCAGCACCTCGCGGTTGCCGAGGTAGGAACCTTCGAAGCCCTCGAAGTGATCGACACTCATGTGGCCTCCAGCCAGGCCATCACCTCGCGCAACCGCTCGTGCGAATCGCGCAGGTCTTCCGGTGCGGCCATGGCCACTTCGGGCATGTCCACCACCTCGACCGTGTTGAGGATGACCTTGTCCATGGAGTTGTAGTACACCACGCGCCAGCAGTTCGGCAAGCGCGTGTTGGAGATGCGGCAGTTGCCATAACCGCGCGAGAGCATCAGCACGCGGCCGGTGCCGAGCTGGTGGTCGAGGAAGCCGATGTCCTCCGGCGTGACCGGCAGCAGCGTGAGGTTGACCACGTGCGAGACCTGCCCGACCTGCCAGCGCGACACCTGGTCGCGGATTTCATCGACCAGCAGCGGCGCGTTCTGCACATTGGGCGGCAGCGCGCCCTGCCACAGCGGGTAGGCCGCCCACACGTCTTCGGCGGCGGTGGCGGCGAACAGCGAGGGCACCGGGCCGACCTCGATCGCGTCGTCCACCAGCACGCTGTCGCGGCCTTCCTCGTGGCGCCAGGTCATCAGGCGCCAGACGCCGGCGTACACGGCTTCCTGCACGCGCACCTCCAGGTTGCCCGCGCCCAGTTGCACGATGGCGCTGGCCTCGCCTTCGCCCAGCACCTGGTTGATGATGCGGAAATCGCGCGGCGCGAGCAGGCCCAGCGCCACCATGCCGGGCGCACCGCCCTCGGCGCCGCGTTCGAGCAGCGCCAGCACCTGCTGCAGCGCGTCGCGCGCCTGGTCCAGCCCGACCAGTTCCTCGGGCTCGGGCAGCACCGGCGGGCGGTAGGTGTCCATGTCCTTGGGCAAGGGCAGGTAGTCGAGCGATTCGTCTTCGGTGTGCGTGCCGGGGCCCAGGGCCACGAGCGGGATCGGAAATTCTTTCATGAGGGTTCCTCGGTTGACGGGTTTCAGTGGCAGCCGCCGCTGCTGTCGGCCGGCTTGCCGTTGCTGACGACCGGAATGCCGATGGTGGGAGGGCGCGAGGGCGGCATGCGCAGCGCCGCGTCCACGCCCTGCAGGTAGACGTCCCAGTCCTGCATGCCGGCGATCGCGGTCACGTACTGGCCGCTGCGGAAAAACAGCAGCGAGGGCCAGCGCTGCGAGCCGTAGCGGCGCGCCACCGCGTCCTCGCTGTCGCGCGGCACCACGGCCACCTCGAAGCGGCCAGGGAACACCTTCATGAGCTCCGGCAGCACGGCGGCCACGTCCTGGCCTTCGGGAAAGCGCACCGCGTCGCCGGCGAGCAGCACCACGCGGTTGCCCTCGCGGGCGGTCCATTCGCTCACGCTGGTCTCGTCGACCCAGTCGGCGCCGAAGTCGCGCGCCAGGCGCATCACCAGCGGAGGCGCGGGGTCGGTGCTGGGCGGGGTGACGGCCAGCGGCCGGATCGGGGTGTCGGTGGTCATGGGGTCTCCTGGAAAAAAGGGGTTCAGCGGCCGGTGGCGAGTTGCCGCAGCTGCTGCGCGCTCATGCGCGACGGCAGGGCGAAGCCGGCGTCGCCATCGGCGCCGCGGCCCTGCATGGCGCCGAGCACGAGGTCGAGCGCGGCGTTGACTTCGGTGGCGCGTGCGGCGTCGATGCGCTCGCGCGCATCGACGAGGAACACCAGCAGCCAGTCGCCCGGCGCGACCGCGCCGACCAGCGCGGTGCTCACGCGCCGGCGCTCGCCCCGGCCCTCGCACACGGCGTGGCCGGGTTCGACCGCGCCGACCTGCATGGGGATGCCGATGCACATGTCAGCGCCCGCCCGGCCGCCCGAAGGGCGCTGAGCGCCCCCTCGGGGGGCAGTGAACGAAGTGAACGTGGGGGCCTTGCATGTCAGGCTGCCTTGGGAAAGAAGCGTTCGTCGCCCTCGCGGCAGGCCGCTTCGGGCGCCGGGCGCAGGGTTTCGTACGCGGCGAGCGCGAGCTCGTCCATGGTGACGGTCTCGCGCCCGCGCAGCGGCTGGCGGCGCGGCACCGGCTGGCCGCCCCAGCGCGCGATCTCCGCCACGCCCAGGGCCAGCGCCTCGTCCATCGCGGCCTTGACGACCGGGCGCAGGCTGCCGCCGTAGTCGTCGAGTTCCTGCGGCTGGCAGCCGATCAGCAGCACCTGCGCCGGGTACTGGCCGGTGAGCTGGGCCAGCGACAGCACCTCCTGGAAACCGGTCTGGTGCAGGCTCATCTTCTTCGCGCCCATGAAGCGCGGCACGTCGTCGTCGCGCACGAGCTTGAGGGTGCCGGGCTCGAGGCCGTAGTCGATGGCGTCGAAGATCAGCAGGCGGTCGGCCGACTGCACGTGCTGGATCAGGTACAGGCCCTGCGTGCCGCCGTCCACCAGCGACACCTGGGGCGCGAACTCGTGGCGCTGCTGCAGCGCCTCGACACAGCGCACGCCGAAACCTTCGTCGGCCCACAGCAGGTTGCCGATGCCGAGCACACAGATGGACGGCGCGGACGTGCTGTCACCACCGGGGTGACAGCGGGTTTCGGGCGAGGTGCGGCTCATGGGGGTGCGACCTGTCAAAAAGGGTTCAGGGCTGGAGCGGGGCCGTGCGCGCCACGGCGCACAGGCGCTTCCAGGTGTGGAAGCTGTCCCACGCGGCCTGCTGCGCGAGCCAGAAGCCGGCATCGATGCGGAACAGGCGCGCGCAGCGGATGGCGGTGTCGGTCGACATCGCGCGCTGGCCATGCACCAGCTCGTGCAGGCGGCGGCGCGACATGCCCAGCAGCCGCGCCGCCTCGCTCTGGTTGAGCGAGAGCGGCGCCAGGCAGGTGCGCGCCAGCAGGCGCCCCGGGTGCGTGGGCAGGCGCAGCGGCACGCCCATCGGCGGCAGGGCCGGTGCGGCGGCGTGCAGGCGGGCGGGGAGGCGGCCGGACATGGTTCGTTTTTTCAGGAAGCGACCGCGGCGGGTCAGTCCTTGAAAGTCCGGTAGCCCGAGATCATGGTGCTCACGATGCTCTGGCGGCCCATGATGTCCTCGCGGATGGCGGCGTAGACGTGCAGGATGACGAACAGCACCATCGCCCACAGGCCCATGCGGTGCCAGGTGTGCACGTCCTGGCTCTGGCCGAACAGCGGGATCACCCAGCCGAACAGGCGCTCCTGCCACGAACCCATCTGCGCGCCTTCACCATACAGCGCGAAGCCGGTGACGATCATGAACAGCGTGATCATGAGGAAGCCGCTGAACATGGCCAGGCGCGCCAGCGGGTTGTGGCCCACATAGCGGCCGGGCCGCGCGGAAATGAAGGCGTACCACTTGAGCATGGCGAACAACTCGGCCCAGTAGGCCTTCTGGAACACCGGCACCCAGAACAGCTCGCGCGCGTGGTGGTTGCCCACCAGCGCCCAGTAGGCGCGCCCCGCGATGCCCACGGCCAGCAGGTAGCCAGCGGCGAAGTGGGCGAAGCGGATGTAGCCCATGAGGTAGTTGGCGCTGGCCTCGCCGGGCTGCGTGGGCAACGGCACGCCGATGAAGTAGCCGGTGATGGCCAGCACGGTGATGGCCAGCGCGTTGATCCAGTGCCAGATGCGCACCGGCGCCTCGTACACATAGACCGACTTGATGGTCTGGCCGTGCTGCACAGCGCTGTCGTCCGTCGCGGGCGCGCGGACGAGTGAGGGATGGGATGTGGACATGGTGGCCTCCTGGGTGGTACCGGGTGGTGGTGGCCGGCGCTCAGGCCGCCAGCTGCCCGAACAGGTGGATGCCGGCGGCGCCCAGCGCCGTGCCCATGCCGCCGAGCGCCCAGGCGCTGCGCTGCGCGAGCCAGCGCCGCAGGCCCAGGCCAGCGAGCACGCCGCCGGTGTGCAGCGCGGCCGTGGTCAGCAGGAAGCCCGCCGCGTAGCCAGCAAAGCCGCCCGCGGGCGTTTCGGCGCCGTGGGCCAGGCCGTGCAGCGACGCAGCGGCGGCCACCAGGCCCAGGCCCAGGCCCAGCGCGGCCGGCAGGGGCCGGCGCGCGAGCACCAGCATCAGGCCGAACCGCACCACCGAGAGCGCCACGCCGTGTTCGAGGTAGGGCAGGCCGAGACCCAGCGTGCCGAGCGCGGCGCTCGCCACCAGCGCCAGCAGGAAGGTGGCCGGCCCCCACCAGGCCTTGCCCGCGGGCAGGGCCGAGACCGACCACACGCCCACGGCCACCATGGCCAGCAGGTGGTCGAGACCGAACGGGTGCACCAGGCCTTCGAACAGGCTGCTGGTGCCGTGGCCGGTGTGGGCCTGCGCGGCGCTGGCCAGGCCGGCCAGCAGGGTGGCGGCGATCAGGCCGCGCGTCGTCTTGCGCTTGTCGTGCATGGAGGTTCTCCTTGTGTTGTGGGGCTGGGTCAGCGCGCTCGTCAGCGCACGGTCACGCGGCTCATTTCCTGGCCGTCTTCGCTCATCACATGGGTCGAGCAGGCCAGGCAGGGATCGAAGCTGTGCAGGGTGCGCAGGATCTCCAGTGGCTGCTCGGGGTTGACCATGGGGGTGTTCATGAGCGAGGCCTCGAAGGCGCCGATCTGGCCCTTGTGGTCGCGCGGCGAGCCGTTCCAGGTGGTGGGCACCACGCACTGGTAGTTCTCGATGCGGCCGTCCTTGATGCGGATCCAGTGGCCCAGCATGCCGCGCGGCGCGGCCACCGTGCCCACGCCCTTGGCCTCTTTCGGCCAGGTGGCGGGGTCCCACTTCTCGATGTTGGCAGTGCTGCTGTCGCCGCCCTTGATGTTGGCGACCAGCTGCTTGAAGTCGTCCATCATCATCTCGGCGGCGTACTGGCTCTCCAGCGCGCGCGCCAGGGTGCGGCCGATGGTGGTGGGCAGCAGCTGCTTGGCGCTGTACTGCGTCTCGGGCAGGCCGAGCGCCTTGGGAATGCCGCTGTTGATGGCGACCGCGGCCTCGTCCACCTGCTGCTTGACGCGCTGGCAGTGCTTGTTGCCCTGCGTGGCGTGGGCGTAGCCCAGGATGTAGCGCGACAGCGGCCCGACCTCGACCGCGTGGCCACGCCAGCGCGGCGACTTGATCCACGAGTACTTGGCCGATTCGTCGAGCTGCTCGATCTTCGTGCGCGTGCCCTTGAAGTTGGGGCCCTCGGGCTTGTAGTTCGCCTCGGTCACGCCGTCCCAGGGGTGCAGGCCCTGGGTGTCGTCGCCGTACTTGTACCAGCTGTGGGTCACGAACTCCTGCACCTGCTCGGGGTCGCGCGGGTCGATCTCGTGGATCTTGTTCCAGTTGCCATCGAGGATGACGCCACCGGGCAGCTGGTGCGTGCTGTGGTCGTAGGGCACCTTCTCGTAGGTGCCGTAGTCGGCCACGTTGGTGGCCGAGAGGCCACCACCGTAAAGCCAGCCGGCCTGCTTGTAGATGGTGCCGATGGCGAGCACGTCGGGCACGTAGACGTTGTTGTTGAAGTCGATCATTTCCTGGATGCGGGACTGCACGAAGTTCAGCCGCTCCATGTTGATCGGGGCGCCGGCGGCGCCGTCGCCGTCGATGTTGATGGCGCAGGGAACGCCGCCCACCAGGTAGTTGGGGTGCGGGTTCTTGCCACCGAAGATGGTGTGCACCTTGACCCATTCCTTCTGCAGGTCCAGCGCCTCCAGGTAGTGGGTCACGGCCATCAGGTTGGCCTCGGGCGGCAGCACGTAGGCCTTGGAGCCCCAGTAGCCGTTGGCGAACGGGCCGAGCTGGCCGCTCTCGACGAACTTCTTCAGCCGGTTCTGCACGTCGCGGAAATAGCCCGGCGAGGACAGCGGGTGCGATGGCGAGACCATCTGCTGCAGCTCGCTGGTCTTCTTCGGGTCGGCCTTCAGGCACGAGACCACGTCCACCCAGTCGAGCGCGTGCAGGTGATAGAAGTGCACCGCGTGGTCGTGCACCTGCAGCGTCTTGGCCATCATCTCGCGGATCAGGTGCGCGTTGAGCGGGATGCGGATGTCCAGCGCGTCTTCCACCGCGCGCACCGAGGCCAGCGCGTGGCAACCGGTGCACACGCCGCAGATGCGTTCCACGAACGCCCAGGCATCGCGCGGGTCGCGGCCCTTGAGGATCACCTCCAGCCCGCGCCACATGGTGCCGGTGGAGACGGCGTTGCGGATCACGTTGTTGCTGTCGAGGTTGACCTCGCAGCGCATGTGGCCCTCGATGCGGGTCACCGGGTCGACGACGATGCGCCGGCCGGTGTTGTCCATGCGAAAGCCTTGAGTTTCGTAAGCACCCATGTTCTTGTTCCTCGGTCGTGTCAGTGGTTGGCGGGCGTGGAGGCGTCGGGCTTGCGCGCGTTGTCGCGGGCACGCTTGGCCACCGAGATGGCGGCGTGCGCCGCCACCGCCGCGCCCACCACACCGGCGGCGGTGCCACCGATCTGGTCGGCGTTGGCCTCGATGCCGAAGGCGTGGATGTCGGTCAGGCGGTCGTAGAACGAGCCCTTGTCCCAGAAGCCGTCTTCCGAGCAACCGATGCAGCCGTGACCGGCCTTGATCGGGAAGCTGGTGCCCTCGTTCCACATCACCGTGGAGCAGGCGTTGTAGGTGGTCGGGCCCTTGCAGCCGACCTTGTAGAGGCAGTAGCCCTTGCGTGCGGATTCGTCGTCCCAGGCCTCGACGAACTGGCCGGCGTCGAAGTGCGGGCGGCGGTAGCACTTGTCGTGGATGCGCTGGCTGTAGAACATCTTCGGCCGGCCCTGGCGGTCCAGTTCGGGAATGCGGTCGAAGGTGAGCATGTAGGTGATGACGCCGGTCATCACCTCGGCGATCGGCGGGCAGCCCGGCACCTTGATGATGGGCTTGTCGAAGATGACCTTGTGCACCGGCGTGGCCTGGGTCGGGTTCGGCTTGGCCGCCTGCACGCAGCCCCAGCTCGCGCAGCTGCCCCAGCTGATGATGGCCTTGGCATCTTTCGCCACGTGCTTGAGCTGATCGATGAAGGGCTTGCCGCCGATGATGCAGCTCATGCCGTCCTGGTTCAGCGGCGGGTTGCCCTCGACCGCCAGGATGTAGTTGCCCTTGTACTTGGTCATGATTTCTTCGAGGATCGCTTCGGCCTGGTGCCCTGCGGCGGCCATCAGCGTGTCGTCGTAGTCGAGCGAAATCATCGACAGCACCACGTCCTTCGCCAGCGGATGCGCCGAGCGGATGAAGGATTCGGAACAACAGGTGCATTCCAGCCCGTGCAGCCACAGCACCGGCGTGCGCGGTTTTGTTTCCATCGCGTGCGCGATCTGCGGCACGAAGGCCGGGCCAAGCCCCAGCGACGTGGCGGTCAGTGAGCAGTACTTGAGAAAGCTGCGGCGCGAAATGCCCTGCCGGCGCATCACCTCATAGAAGGTTTCCATCCTGGTCTCTCTCCTGTGATTCTTGTTGTCTGGGGCCTGTTGCCGCGCCGCTCACCCTGTTGCCGGCGAGCCGTGTGCCGACGGGCCTCGAAACACCTCGGACGAACCCTCGATTCGCACGGGTGGGTGGTGAGGACTAACAAGTTGCGGGCCAGTCTGTTCTACTGCGCTGCAACAAAAATATTGATACAGATCAAAGCCTTGTTCTGTATCGAAAAAGACATGCCTGGAGAGATGCCGGAGCGGAGGCGTCGTCAAACCGGAGTGGAAGCACATCTGCCGCTTTCCACTGGATATCGGAAAGCCATCTTTCATCGACAGATCCTGCGGAGCTCCGAAGCTCCGGCGGTCGTCACAGGAATCTGCCCCTCAGGCGATTGCGGTGTCGAAGCCCCGTCCGGCGTCCGCACATGTCCCGACAACGGACGGCGCCCGGAACCACAGACGCAGTCCGTCCATGGGTGTGGTGAGGGACGTTCAATTTTTTATGGCGCGTGCGCACGCGGGTCTGCAACGAGAAATCGACGGTCGTCGCCGCGGGCAGCGCTACGGTCGACATGGGCGCGGTGGGGCGCCGGCCGGTAACCAGGCCGCAGAAGGGCAGGAGCGGTCGCAGGGCCGGACAGGATCGCCTCGGCGCTCCTGCGGGGGCCGGGTGTTGGGCATCGCTGCGCTCACCCCAACCTACGGGAGAGTGTGGTGCTGGGGGCGCGGGTGATGACCCGGTTGGGCATCGCTGCGCTCACCCCAACCTACGGGGGGTGTGGCGGCGGGGCGCGGGTGACGGGCCATGTCGGGGATTGGCGGGGTGCCCGCGTTGCTCCGACGTAGGTTGGGGTGAGCGCAGCGATGCCCAACACCACCCCCGAAACCCGCTACGTCGTCACCCCGTTCCCCGCCGCACACACCTTCATCGACAGGGTCGTTTCCGGCGGGCGCAACAACTGGTCCTGGATGTGTTGCTGGCCGTGATCGATCAGGAAGCGCTCGAATTCCTCGCCGATACCGGTGAGCTGGCGCGACGCCAGCCGGATCACGTACCACTCGCGCTCGATCGGGTTGTCGGCCACCGGCAGCAGTGCCAGTTCGCCCGATTCAAGCTCGTGACGACAGATGTGTTGCGACATGAACGCAAGGCCGAAACCGGCGGCGCACATCTGTTTGATCGCCTCGTTGCTGGATAGCTCGGAACCGATGCGCAGGTTCAGGTCGGCCTCGCGAAACAGCTGTTCCAGCGTGGTGCGCGTGCCGGAGCCGCGTTCGCGCACCAGCAGGTCCTCCTTCGCCAGGTCGCGCAGCGCCAGCCGCTTGCGCGCCATCAACGGGTGCGTGGGCGCGGCAACGAAAGCCATGGTGTGGCGAGCGAACGGCGTGGCCACCGTCTTCAAGTCCTTCGGCGGCCGGCCCATGATGACCAGATCGACCTCCTGCGTGGTCAGCAGGCGCACGATCTCGTCGCGGTTGCCCACCTTGAGCTTGACCTCGACATTCGGCTGTTCGCGCGCGAACACCACCAGCATGCGCGGCACCAGGTACTCGGCAGTGGTGACCACGCCGATGCGCAGCCGGCGCGACACGACGCCCCGATAGGCAGCCATTTCGTCGCCCACCTCGCGCCACAGGTCGAGAATGCGCGCCGCGTAGTCGGCCATCAACTCGCCGGCACCGGTCAGGCGGATGCCACGACCATCGCGCTCCAGCAGCGGCGTACCGGCCGACTCTTCCAGCAGCTTGAGCTGTATCGACACCGCCGGCTGGGTCAGGTGGATTTCGCTGGCTGCGCGCGACACGCTGCCCAGACGGGCGACCGCGTGCAGCGCAGAGAGCTGGCGTAGCGTGGCGTTCTTGAGCATGAGCAATCTCCTGCGGGCCGGAAAGGGACATCCGGTCCATTACAAGTTGCGCGCCAGCCTGGTCACGAGACCCCGAAAACGCGGTTCATGAGTGCCAAACCATTGATAAACAATAACTGATGTATGCAGTGTCGCGCCGCCGCAGCGCCTCGGCACGACAACGCGCATTGCAGCGCCGGTCCCGCACCGCAAGCGGCGCTTGCAGTGGATGCAATCGATGCGGCAGCGCAGCATCCGCTCCCGGGCAAGGCCTGAACATAAGCTTAACTTAATCGAACTGGGAAAAAAACAAACTTTTCTTATCCATGGCGCTTCCCTAGATTGGGTTCAAAGCCGGGCTCCCACCGGCGAACGACCGCATTCACAGGAGGAAGACATGGGCGACATGAACACCCCGACGCAGATCACCGACGCGAAGAAACGCTACTCGGCCGGCGTCCTGAAATACGCGCAGATGGGCTACTGGGACAGCGACTACGAGCCGAAGGCGACCGACATCCTCGCGCTGTTCCGCATCACGCCACAGGACGGCGTCGATCCGATCGAAGCCGCCGCCGCGGTGGCGGGCGAGTCGAGCACCGCGACCTGGACCGTGGTGTGGACCGACCGCCTGACCGCCTGCGACATGTACCGCGCCAAGGCCTACCGCGTCGATCCGGTGCCGAACACGCCGGGCCAGTACTTCGCTTACGTCGCCTACGATCTGAGCCTGTTCGAGGAAGGCTCGATCACCAACGTGGCCGCGTCGATCATCGGCAACGTATTCAGCTTCAAGCCGCTGAAGGCGGCGCGGCTGGAAGACATGAAGTTTCCGGTCGCCTACATCAAGACCTTTGCCGGACCGCCGACCGGCATCATCGTCGAGCGCGAGCGGCTGGACAAATTCGGCCGCCCGCTGCTGGGTGCGACCACCAAGCCCAAGCTCGGCCTCAGTGGCCGCAACTACGGCCGCGTGGTCTATGAAGGCCTGAAGGGCGGGCTGGATTTCATGAAGGACGACGAGAACATCAACTCGCAGCCCTTCATGCACTGGCGCGACCGCTTCCTGTTCGTCATGGACGCGGTCAACAAGGCCAGCGCCGCGACCGGCGAGGTCAAGGGCAGCTACCTCAATGTCACCGCCGGCACGATGGAAGAAATGTACCGGCGCGCCGATTTCGCGAAGGATCTGGGCTCGGTCATCGTCATGGTCGACCTGGTGGTCGGCTACACGGCGATCCAGTCGCTGTCGCACTGGTGCCGGCAGAACGACATGATCCTGCACCTGCACCGCGCCGGCCACGGCACCTACACGCGGCAGAAGAACCACGGCGTGAGCTTCCGCGTCATCGCCAAGTGGATGCGCATGGCCGGGGTCGACCACATCCACGCCGGCACCGCGGTGGGCAAGCTCGAAGGCGACCCGATGACGGTGCAGGGCTATTACAACGTGTGCCGCGACACGCACACCGAGGTCGACCTGCAGCGCGGCATCTACTTCGACCAGGACTGGGGCGCGCTGAAGAAGGTGATGCCGGTCGCGTCCGGCGGCATCCACGCCGGCCAGATGCACCAGCTGATCGACCTGTTCGGCGACGACGTGGTGCTGCAGTTCGGCGGCGGCACCATCGGCCACCCGCAGGGCATCCAGGCCGGTGCCACCGCCAACCGCGTGGCACTCGAAGCCATGGTGCTGGCGCGCAACGAAGGCCGGAACATCAAGGAAGAGGGCCCGCAGATCCTGCGCGACGCCGCGAAATGGTGTTCGCCCCTGGCCGCCGCCCTCGATACCTGGGGCGACATCACCTTCAACTATGCCTCGACCGACACCTCGGACTACGCGCCGACGCCGTCGGTGGCGTGACGCCCGTAGGAGCGGGCCCTGCCCGCGATCCGGTCTCCATCGACGCGCCGGCGGTCATTCGAGGCCGCCATCGCGGGCAGGGCCCGCTCCTACGAAGAACGTCGCGATCGACGCCCTTTTCCCCTCTCCCGCATCAGCGGGCGAGGGATTGAAGAAACCCTATCCAGGAGAACCACCATGCGCATCACCCAGGGCACTTTTTCCTACCTGCCGGACCTGACCGACCTGCAGATCGCGGCGCAGATCGACTACTGCCTCGACCAGGGCTGGGCGGTCGGCATCGAGTACACCGATGACCCGCACCCGCGCAACACCTTCTGGGAAATGTACGGCAACCCGATGTTCGACATCCGCGATGCGACCGCCATCCTGCTCGAGGTGAACGCTTGCCGCGCCACCTTCCCGCAGTACTACATCCGGGTGACCGCGTTCGACTCGACGCACGGCACCGAATCGGTCGTGCTGTCCTTCATCGTGAACCGGCCCGATGCCGAACCCGGCTTCCGCCTGATCCGCACCGAAGAACCGGGCCGCACCGTGCGCTACAGCATCGAAAGCTATGCCGTGCAGGCGCGTCCGGAAGGCGCGCGTTACTGAAGGAGTTTTGCCTCATGGACGCCGCCACCGCCCCCCCGACCGGAATTGCATCGCCGCGCTCGATGTTCGCATCGTCCGGCGTGCAGGCCCTGCTCGACCAGCTCGATGACGAGCTGATCGGTCTTGCGCCGGTCAAGAGCCGCATCCGCGACATCGCGGCGCTGCTGCTGATCGACCGGCTGCGCGCCGAACAGGGCCTGCAGTCGACGCCGCCCTCGCTGCACATGTGCTTCACCGGCAACCCGGGCACCGGCAAGACCACGGTGGCGCTGCGCATGGCCGAGGTGCTGAAGCAGCTCGGCTATGTGCGCAAGGGCCACATGGTGGCGGTGACGCGCGACGATCTGGTGGGCCAGTTCATCGGCCACACCGCGCCCAAGACGAAGGAAATCATCAAGAAGGCGATGGGCGGCGTGCTGTTCATCGACGAGGCCTACTACCTTTACCGGCCGGAGAACGAACGCGACTACGGACAGGAAGCGATCGAAATCCTGCTGCAGGTGATGGAAAACCACCGCGACGATCTGGTGGTGATCCTGGCCGGCTACCGCGACCGCATGGACACCTTCTTTTCCAGCAACCCCGGCATGGCGTCGCGCATCGCGCACCACATCGACTTCCCGGACTACGACCAGGACGAGCTGATGCGCATCGCCCAGCTGATGCTGCGCAATCTGAACTACCGCTTCGACGACAGCGCCGAATCGGCGTTCGAGCGCTATCTCGGCCTGCGCCGCCAGCAGCCGCACTTCGCCAACGCACGCTCGGTGCGCAACGCGCTCGACCGCATCCGGCTGCGCCACGCCACCCGGCTGTTCGCCACCGACACCGCGCCGACGCGCGACGCGCTGTGCACCTTGTATGCCGAAGACGTGCTGGCCAGCCGCGTGTTCGCAAGCGATTGAAAGGAAGACCGACATGCCCGCAATCCACCCCGACGCACTGATCTTCGACGTCGACGGCACACTGGCCGACACCGAAGAGGCGCACCGCACCGCCTTCAACCTCGCCTTCGAACAGCAAGGGCTGGGCTGGAAGTGGTCGCGCGCCGACTACCGCCGCCTGCTGACGACCACCGGCGGCAAGGAACGCATCGCCCGCCACATCGGCACGCTCGACCTGACGGACGCCGAACGCGCCGGGCTGCTCGCCCGTCTGCCGCAGATCCACGCCGCGAAGACCCGCTTCTACAGCGCCGTGGTGCGCGACGGCGCGGTGCCGCTGCGCCCGGGCGTCGCCCGCCTGCTCGACGAGGCGGGCCACGCCGGCTGCCGGCTGGCCATCGCCAGCACCACCACGGCGATCAACGTGGATGCGCTGTTGCATGCCACGCTGGGCGCGCGCGCGCTCGAACGCTTCGCCGTCATCGCCTGCGGCGACCAGGTGGCCGCGAAGAAGCCGGCGCCCGACATTTACCTTCTGGCGCTTGAGCATCTCGGCGTGCGCGCCGATCGCGCCATCGCCTTCGAAGATTCGCTCAACGGCCTGCGCGCCGCGCGTGCCGCCGGTCTGTGGACGGTGATCACACCGACCTTCTGGACCGAAGACAGCGATTTTGCCGACGCCGACCTGGTGCTGCCTCAGTTGGGCGACGCCGCCTCGCCGCTGCCGGACGAACCGGGCACCCGCCTGCGCCACCGCGCATGGCTCGGCTTCGACGAACTGTGCCGGCTGGCCGGCGGCGAGGCGCATCCGGCGGATGCCGCACTGCGATGAACAGACCCCTGCGCATCGCCCCCAGCCTGCTGTCGGCCGACTTCGCCCGCCTCGGCGCCGAAGTGGCGGCCGTCATCGACGCTGGCGCCGACCTGATCCATTTCGACGTGATGGATAACCACTACGTGCCCAACCTGACCGTCGGCCCGCTGGTGTGCCAGGCGATCAAGCCCTATGCCACGGTGCCGATCGACGTGCATCTGATGGTCAAGCCGGTGGACGCGCTGATCCCGCTGTTCGCCAACGCCGGCGCGGCCATCATTTCCATCCACCCGGAAGCGAGCGAACACGTCGACCGCACCCTCCAGCTGATCCGCAGCCACGGCGTGAAAGCCGGTCTGGTGCTCAACCCGGCGACGCCGCTCAACGTGCTCGACCACGTGCTCGACCAGCTCGATCTGGTGCTGTTGATGTCGGTGAACCCCGGCTTCGGCGGCCAGCGCTTCATCGAGTCGGCGCTGCCGAAGATCGAGGCGGTGCGTCGGCGCATCGACGCCAGCGGCCGCGACATCTGGCTCGAAGTCGACGGCGGCGTCAATCCCGACAACGCGGCGCAGGTGGGCCGAGCCGGCGCCGACACCCTGGTCGCCGGCTCGGCCGTGTTCTCCGGCGGCCGCTATGCCGATTCCATCCGCACGCTGCGCGAACGCGCCCTCGGTGGCCGCGCGCAGGCACTTACCACCGAGGTCATCCATGCTTGATCCGTGCCACACCCCGAGCCGCATCCACGCCATCGCCTTCGATCTCGACGGCACACTGGTCGACAGTGCCGCCGACATCTGGCACGCGCTGAACTTCGGTCTGTCGCAGGCAGGCCTGCCCGCTGTCGACCTCGTCACCGTGCGTGGCTGGATCGGCGGCGGGCCGGACCGGCTGATCTCGCGCGCACTCGACCATCTCGGCCTCGCGCACAGCGACGGCACGCTGCACGCCCGGCTGCGTGCCGACTTCGACCGCGCCACGCTGGAGGCGCCGCTCGATCACGGCATGGTCTATGACGGCATCGAAGAAATGGTCGAAGGCCTGTACGCCATCTGCCCGCTGGTGGTGGTGACCAACAAGCCGACGCCGCTGGCGCGCGCGGTACTCGCCGCCGCCGGCCTGCTGCCGTTCATGTCGGCGGTCTACGGCGGCGACCGCAGCGAACTGCTCAAGCCCTCGCCGGCACTGCTCGACGCTGCCGCTGCCCGGCTTTCGGTGAAGACCGCGCAACTGCTGATGGTCGGCGACAGTTCGGCCGACCTGCTTGCCGCGCAGGCCGCCGGCTGCCCGGTCGCGCTGGTGGGCTGGGGATACGGGACAGCGGGGGGTGCGCACGCCAGCGCTCCCGGCGTCGACCCCTGGCCGGTCGGCTCGCCGTCGCAACTGCTCGCGGAAATGAGCGCGCGCTTCGAGGAACAGACCGAATAGCGCCCAACACACACCCGCGCAGCGCCGCACAGACGGCGCACGCATCCAGGCATTCACATCAAGGGAGGAGAGACTCATGCCCACAGGCGGACGCACCACGCTGGTCCAGTACCTGATCGAAGAACGTCGCCGTCACCCCGAGGCGACCGGCGACCTCAATGCGCTGATCACCGACGTCGCGCTCGCCTGCAAGGCGATTTCGCGCAAAGTGGCTTTCGGCGGCCTGGCCGGTGTGCTCGGCTCGGCCGGCAGCGGCAATGTGCAGGGCGAGGAACAGAAGACACTGGACGTACTCAGCAACCAGATCTTTCTGCGCGCCAACGAATGGGGCGGCCACGTCGCCGCCATGGCCTCGGAAGAACTGGACGACATTGCGCTGCTGCCGGCGCAGCACCCGCGCGGCAAATACCTGCTCGCCTTCGACCCGCTGGACGGCTCGTCCAACATCGATGTGAACGTGTCGGTCGGCAGCATTTTCTCGATCACCCGCGCGCGCACGCCGGGCGAAGACGCGAAGACGGCCGACTTCCTGCAGGCAGGGCGCGAACAGGTGTGCGCCGGCTACGCCATCTACGGCCCGTCGACCATGCTGGTGCTGACGCTGGGCCGCGGCACGCACGCCTTCACGCTGGACCCGATGCTCGGCGAATGGGTGCTCAGCCACCCCGGCCTGAAGGTGCCGGCCGCCACGCGCGAATTCGCGATCAATGCGTCGAACAGCCGCTTCTGGGAGCCGGCGGTGCGCCGCTACGTCGACGAGTGCCTGGCCGGGCGCACCGGCCCGCGCGACGCCGACTTCAACATGCGCTGGATCGCCTCTCTGGTCGCCGAAACCCACCGCATCCTGATGCGCGGCGGCGTATTCCTCTACCCGAAAGACACCAAAGACGCGACCAAGCCCGGCCGCCTGCGCCTGCTCTACGAAGCCAGTCCGATCGCCTTCCTGATCGAACAGGCCGGCGGCATGGCCAGCACCGGCCGCAGCCGGCTGATGGACGTGCAGCCCGAGGCGCTGCACCAGCGCATCGGCTTCGTGTTCGGCTCCAGCGAAGAAGTCGCGCGCATCGAGGCCTACCACCGCGAACCGCCGGCCGACACCTTCCAGTCACCGCTGTTCGGCAAGCGCGGCCTGTTCGCCGATGCGCTCTGACGCCCTTCTCCCCTCGCCCGCATCAGCGGGAGAGGGGCCGGGGGTGAGGGCACGGCGCTACGCGCCACCCTCTCCCGCTGATGCGGGAGGGATTGCTGAAACCGCATCCAGGAGAAGCACATGCGCATTTGCCAACGCACCGGCCACGACGCCCACCACCCGCGCCCTTCTCCCCTCTCCCGCATCAGCGGGAGAGGGGCCGGGGGTGAGGGCACGGCGCTGCGCCACCCTCTCCCGCTGATGCGGGCGAGGGATTGAAGAACCGAATCACGATCGAAAGGATTGCTTTCATGTCAGTGAAACACCCCATCGTCGCCATCACCGGCTCGTCCGGCGCCGGCACCACGTCGGTCACGCGCACCTTCGAGAACATTTTCCGCCGCGAGAACGTGGCCGCCGCCCTCATCGAAGGCGACAGCTACCACCGCTACGACCGCGCCGAAATGAAGCGCGTGATGGCCGAGGCGGAAGCCGGCGACAGTACGCAGTTCAGCCCGCACTTCAGCCACTTCGGCGAAGAGGCCAACCTGTTCGCCGAACTGGAGCAGCTGTTCCGCGACTACTCGGAAAGCGGCGGCGGACGCAGCCGCAAGTACCTGCACAACGACGACGAAGCCGCGCCCTACGCGCAGCCCGCCGGCACCTTCACGCCATGGGAGCCGCTGCCGGCGAGCGACCTGCTGTTCTACGAAGGCCTGCACGGCGGCGTGAAGACAGAACATGTTGATGTATCCCGGTACGCCGATCTGCTGATCGGCGTGGTGCCTGTCATCAACCTCGAGTGGATCCAGAAGATCCACCGGGACCGCAGCACCCGCGGCTATTCGACCGAAGCCGTGACCGACGTCATCCTGCGGCGCATGCACGACTACGTGCATTACATCTGCCCGCAATTCACGCGCACGCACATCAACTTCCAGCGCGTGCCGGTGGTCGATACCAGCGACCCGTTCATCGCCCGCACCATTCCGACCGCCGACGAAAGCCTGGTGGTGATCCGCTTCGCCAACCCGCGCGGTTTCGACTTTCCCTACCTGCTCAGCATGCTGCACGACTCCTTCATGTCGCGTGCCAACACGCTGGTGGTGCCGGGCGGAAAGATGGAACTGGCGATGCAGCTCATCTTCACGCCGATGATCCTGCGCCTGCTCGAACGCCGCCGCCAGCAACTGGCCGCCTGAAGGGATGACTGCCATGAACGACGCCAACCAGATCCTGCGCAGGCAATGCGCCAATGCACTGCGCGTACTCGCGATGGACGCGGTGCAGGCCGCCAATTCCGGCCACCCCGGCATGCCGATGGGCATGGCCGACATCGCCGAGGCGCTGTGGCGCCACCACCTGAAGCACGACCCGGCCGACCCGCACTGGCCCGACCGCGACCGTTTCGTGCTGTCCAACGGCCACGGCTCGATGCTGCTGTACGCGCTGCTCCACCTGTCCGGCTACGACCTGCCGATGGACGAACTGCGGCGCTTCCGCCAGCTGCATTCGCGCACACCGGGCCACCCCGAAGTCGACATCACGCCGGGCGTTGAAACGACCACCGGCCCGCTCGGCCAGGGCCTGGCCAACGCGGTCGGCATGGCGCTGGCGGAAAAGCTGCTCGCCGCCGAATTCAACCGCCCCGACCACCCCGTGGTCGATCACCGCACCTGGGTATTCCTCGGCGACGGTTGCCTGATGGAAGGCATCAGCCACGAAGTGTGTTCGCTCGCCGGTACCTGGAAGCTGAACAAGCTGGTCGCCTTCTACGACGACAACGGCATTTCCATCGACGGCGACGTCGCCGGCTGGTTCACCGACGACACACCGGCCCGCTTCGAAGCCTACGGCTGGACGGTGGTGCGCAATGTCGACGGGCACGACGCGGCGGCGCTGGACGCGGCGATCGAAGCGGCGCTGCGCAGCGAACGCCCGGTGCTGGTGTGCTGCGAAACGAATATCGGCCACGGCTCGCCGAACCGCGCCGGCAGCGCCAAGGCGCACGGCGAGGCGCTGGGCGAGGCGGAAATCGCGCTCACCCGCGAGGCGCTGGGCTGGACGGCGCCGCCGTTCGACATCCCGCCTCCGCTGCAGGCCGCCTGGTCGGCGCGCGCCCGCGGCGCCCTCGCCCACCGCGACTGGCAACAACGCTTCGACCGCTACGCCAGGGCCTTCCCGGAGCTGGCGGCCGAACTGCAGCGGCGGCTGCGCCGCGACGCGCCGCCGTCGTCGGACGCGCTGCGCGCGCTCGAAGCCGCCTGCGACGCCGCCGAACTGCGCGCCGCATCGGTGGCCACCCGCAAGGCCTCGCAGGACGCGCTGCACATCGTGGCACCCGCGATGCCGGAACTGCTCGGCGGCTCGGCCGACCTGACCGGTTCCAACCTTACCGACTGGAAGGGCCACCGGCCGCTCAAGGGCGCCGGCACCGGCAACCACGTACATTACGGCGTGCGCGAATTCGGCATGTCGGCGCTGATGAACGGCGTCGCGCTGCACGGCGGCTACCGGCCCTGCGGCGGTACCTTCCTCACCTTTTCCGACTATTCGCGCAACGCCATCCGCATGTCGGCGCTGATGCACCTGCCGGTGGTGTACGTGTTCACGCACGACTCGATCGGGCTGGGCGAAGACGGCCCGACGCACCAGCCGGTGGAACACGCGTCCAGCCTGCGGCTGATTCCGGACGTCGACGTGTGGCGCCCGTGCGACGCCACCGAAACCGCGGTGGCCTGGCGCGAGGCGCTGCGCCGCGGCGCCACCCCGCGACCCGGCCCCTCCTGCCTGCTGCTGACCCGCCAGGCGCTGCCGCACGCCGGCGACGGCACGGTGCGCCTCGACGACATCGCGCGCGGCGGCTACGTGCTGCGCCGGCCGCGCGGCGAACGGCTGTGCCTGATCGCCACCGGTTCGGAAGTCGGCCTGGCGCTGCGCGCCGCCGACCTGCTGGCCGCCGAAGGCGTGCCGGCGCGCGTGGTGTCGATGCCCTGCGTCGAAGCGTTCGAGCGGCAGGACGCGCGCTGGAAGCAGGACGTCATTCCGCGCCACCTGCCCCGCCTGGCGATCGAGGCCGGCAGCACCGGCCTGTGGTGGAAGTACGTCGGCGAACCCGGCATCAGCGGCGACGTGGTCGGGCTCGACCGCTTCGGCGAATCGGCACCGGCGGGCGAACTGTTCACGCTGTTCGGCCTCACCGCCGAAGCGGTGCATGAACGCGCCCGCGCGCTGCTCGACGCGGTGCCTGCCGCCGGCCGCGACGCGCTGTCGCTGCACGGCTGATGGTGCGCGCGCGCATCGCCATCGACGGCGGCGGCGGCCTCGCGCGCAGCGTGCTCGACGCGCTGCGCGGCGCCGCCGGGCTCGAACTGGTGGCCATCAACGGGCACGACGACGGTGCGGATGCCGGGGCTGCCGGCGTTCCGGCCAGCCGCGTGCGTGACGCCCGCCGCCTGCCTTGGAAACGGCACGCCGTCGATATCGTGCTCGATTGTTGCGGGCGCGATGCGAGGGTGCATCTGGCGGCGGGCGCGCGCAAGGTGCTCAGTTGCGCCGCCGCCGGCACGGCGGCCGACGCCACCGTGGTCTATGGCGTCAACCACGGCGCGCTGCGCGACACGCACGCGAGCGTGCACAGCGCCTGCCGCGCCACCCACGCCATCGCGCCGGTGGCGCGCCTGCTGCATGACGCGCTGGGCATTTCCAACGCCATGCTGACCGCGGTGCACAGCCGCCCGCACGACGGCGACATCGCACTGCCCGGGCCCACCGGTGCTGCCGCGCACCTGCACCGGGTGCTGCCCGAACTGAACCACTGCTTCGACGAAACCGAGCCGATGCGCATGCCCGGCGCGCACGCGTCGCTGATCGGCATGGTGTTCGTGGCGCAGCGCGAAACGACGGTCGAAGAGGTCAACGCGCTGATGCAGTACGCCGCCTTCGGCGACTGGGCCGCGCTGCTGCGCTACGGCGACACGCCCTTCACCACCGCGCTGTCGGCGCGCGACACGCGGTCGAGCGTGTTCGAAGCCGGCTGGACCCAGGTGTCGGGCCGCGTCGTCAAGGTGTGCGCCGGCTATCGCGGCGACCGCGGCTTCGCGCACCGGCTGGTCGACACCGTGCAGGCGATGGCGCGCATCCCTGCACACGTCCCGCCGCAATGACGGCAAGCGGACCCCTTTCCAGAACACACACAAACCCGATCAGGAGGCGTTTCACATGGCAATGATTTCACTGCGGCAACTGCTGGACCACGCCGCCGAGCACGCCTATGGCGTACCGGCGTTCAACATCAACAACCTCGAACAGATCCAGGCCATCATGCAGGCGGCGCAGAAGGTGAATGCGCCGGTCATCCTGCAGGCTTCGGCCGGCGCCCGCAAATACGCCGGCGAGCCCTTCCTGCGCCGGATGGTGGAGGCGGCCGCCGAAATGTATCCGGACATTCCCATCGTCATGCACCAGGACCACGGCGCCAGCCCGGCCGTATGCGTGCAGTCGATCCGCTCCGGCTTCACCAGCGTCATGATGGACGGCTCGCTGATGGAAGACGCGAAGACGCCCGCCAGCTACGACTACAACATCGACGTGACACGCCGCGTGGTCGATATCGCGCACGCGGTCGGCGTGTCGGTCGAAGGCGAACTGGGCTGCCTCGGCTCGCTCGAATCGGGTACCGCCGGCGAAGAAGACGGTGTCGGCGCGGCCGGCGTGCTGACGCACGAACAGATGCTGACCGACCCGGAACAGGCCGCCGACTTCGTCGCCGCCACCGGCGTGGACGCGCTGGCGATCGCCATCGGCACAAGCCACGGCGCCTACAAGTTCTCGCGCAAGCCGACCGGCGACATCCTCGCCATCGACCGCATCAAGGCCATCCACGCGCGCCTGCCGAACACCCACCTGGTGATGCACGGATCGAGCAGCGTGCCGCAGGACTGGCTGGCGGTGATCCGCGAGCACGGTGGCGACATCAAGGAAACCTACGGCGTGCCGGTGGAAGAGATCCAGGAAGGCATCCGCCACGGCGTGCGCAAGGTGAACATCGACACCGACATCCGCCTCGCGATGACCGGCGCCATGCGCCGCGCAATGGCCCGCGACCCGTCAGAATTCGACCCGCGCAAATTCCTCAAGGACGCCACCGCCGCCGCCCGCGACCTGTGCATCGACCGCTTCGAAGCCTTCGGCTGCGCCGGCATGGCCGGACGCATCGTGTTGCGCGCAGCGGCCTGACCACTGCTGCTTTCGCACAAGCGGGCCCTGCCCGCGATGCGGCGGTCGATCGGCTGCCACCCGCTCCGGATCGTCCTCGACCCGCGGAAGGGCGGTTGCACCGCATACGGCAACGAACGGAGACTCCAGCCCCTTGCGGCTGTGCGGGGTCATGAGCTTCACCGTGTCTCGGGACGGCTGAACAGCCGCTTCCGGGAACCGGCGGTCGCACGCTATGTCGATGAGTAAAGTCATCGCGAGGTTTTCATGTCGGTCAGGCATCCCATCATTTCGATTACGGGCCCGTCCGGCGCGGGTACGACATGAGGCGGATCGCCATCGACGGCTACGGACGCACCGCGCGCGACGCGCGGGCGGCGATCTGCACGCACCCGGCTTTCTGCGCCAACGGCGGACTGGAACTGGTCAGCGTGGCGACGCGCGACGATGCCGCTGGCGAGGCGACGCCCGCCTGGGGCAAACACGGCGTCGACATCGTGCTCGATTGTTCGGGCGGCGACCCGCGACGGCACCTTGCAGCGGGCGCCACCAAGGTACTGTGCGGCGCGCCGGCCGGCGGCTTCGCCTTCGACGGCATGGTGGTGTTCGGCGTGAATCACATGCGGATCGACGGCTCGCATCGCCTGCTGCACGGCGCATGCAGTGCCACCCACGGCATCGCGCCGGTGGCACGACTGCTGCAATACGCGCTGGGCATCGAATACGCCGTCATCAGGCCGATGCATGACGCGCAGCACTGCGCCGGCGTCGCCTGTGAGCGCGCAGGCAGCGTGGCCGCACAGCTGCAGCAGGTGCTGCCACGCCTGCCGGGCGCGCTCGACGAAACACCGCCGGTGCATGTGCCGGACTGCGATCTGGTGCTGCTCGGCATGGTGTTCGCCGCCGGGCGCGAAACCAGCGTGGAAGAAGTGAATGCGCTCATCCAGTGCGCCAGCTTCGGCGCCTACGGCGAATTGCTGCGTTACTGCGACGGCCCGGTCGCCGGCAGATCCGGCGCGGCCGACATGCATTCCTGCCTCTTTCAGGCGGCGCTGACCCGGGTGTCGGGCCGCGTCGTCAAGGTGTGCGCCGGCTACCGCAGCGAACTGGGCTACGCGCGCCGGCTGGTCGACACGCTGGAGGTGATGGCGCGCGTCTGACCTGCCCGGGCCGGCGCCGATGGCAAAGCTGCGCCCATCCGGATCGCGCCCGTCGCGCAAGGGCAGACCGCGACCTGCTTCTTTAAAGGCCCGCGCCGCCCTGCATGGCCTTCAGACGCGCAGCGAATCCCCGTTCGGCGGAGGCCGTCACCAGCAGGCGCTCGGTCGAACGCGTCATGGCGACGTACAGCAGCTTGGCGTCGGCCGCCACGCGGTCCGCGTCGTCTTCCGCCCGCGGCAGGGTGTGGGCGCCGCACACGACCATGAACGGAAATTCCAGCCCCTTGCTGCTGTGCATGGTCATGAGCTTCACCGTGTCCTCGGACGGTCTGAAGCGGCGCTTCGATTGCGAGTCGGACAGCCAGTGCACCGGAATCGATGCGGCCTTCAGATAGCGATGAAGACGATCGCCGATGTACGTGTCGGGGCAGGCGATGCACATGTCGGCCCAGGCCACGCCACGTTCCGCATGCATCTTCTTCAGCGTGCGCGTGATGAGCGCCATTTCCTCGCCCTCCGACTCGAGGATGCGCAGCACCGGCGGCGGTCCGCGACGGCCGCTCGACTGCGGTTCAAGCAGCGGCACGTGGTCGTCGTCGGCATCCGCCGCGGTCAGGTAGGCGCGCGCGAAATCGTAGGCGAAGCGGATCACGTCCTCCGTGTTGCGGTAGTTGAGCTTGAGCACCGTGCTGCGGCCGCGTGCCTGTATGCCCACGCTGGACAGACTGAAGTCCAGACCGCCGCGCTTGCCGTAGATGGACTGCGCGTCGTCATACAGCATCAGGAAGGCGTTGGTGTCCGGATCGACCATGCCGACGACGAGGCGCAACCATTCCGGCGCGAAGTCATGCCCCTCGTCGATCATCACGGCACCGTACTGACCGCGCGGGATGACACCCTTGTCGACAGCGGCGATCACGGCGGACACGACACGATCGAAATAGTCCCGCCCCGCCGCGGGGCGCTCGACGTGATAGGTCCGCAACTGTTCGCTGCACCAGTCGTGGAAGTGGTACACGCTCACCTTGTCGGCCAGACCGCGGGTGGCGATGAGATCGCGCAGGCGCGCCGCCAGCGCGATGTTGTAGCAGAGCACGAGAATGGGCCTGGCGAGCACGCGGGCCAGATGCAGGCAGCGGTAGCCGAGGATGAGCGTCTTGCCCGAACCGGCCACGCCATGGATGACGCGGTGCCCCTCACCCAGGCTGCGCGCCAGCAGCTCCTGCTGCATGTCCATCACCTTGACGAGATCCGGCAACACGCTGTCGTCCGCTGCGTCGCCGTCCGCTGCGGCAAAAAGATCGGCCTGCTGATGTCCGATGCGCACCTCCGGAAACAGATGCCAGCGTATGCGGTCGATCTGCGGCAGCGTGAGGCTTTGCGGGAAGCTCACGTCGAACATGTTCCACAGCTGCTGCTGGAAGGCTTCGGCGTCGCTCGCCTCGCGCATTTCGTCGGCGCAGATCACGCGATGGGGCGGCAGTACGTCGCCCAGATCGGTGCCGTCGAACTGCTTGCGCGTCATGCCGCTGAGCACAACGCCATAGCCCCACGGCAATACAAGCTTGCCGCGATGTCGCCCCTCCTGCTGCACGAGTTGCGGATCGCGCTCCAGATCGCCGATCAGCTGATAGGCGCACTGCCTGACCTGCTCCAGCGGATTGCTCACCACCCTCGGTCCGGCCTCGGTCAGCAGCTGCACGGATACGCGGTCGATGGACTGCAGGGTGGCCAGGCGCCAGTCCTTCACCTCCAGCAGCAACAGGCCGCGGCGGGGGTGCAGGACGATGAAGTCCGAGTAGCGTCGGCGGGCGCCGACCGGCATGTCGTACCAGCACAGGTAGTCGTCTTCGAGCTTGTCTGCGAGACGCTGCGCAAAACGTCGTTCGCCCGCCTGCATGCGGGAAGCGCAGGCGCTGTATGAAGGAATGAGCGTGGCCATGCTTCAGGATGACGGCACGAAACATCGAGCATGATAGACGTGTATGCGTGCAGGGGTCACGGGTGGGCCGCCGCCTGGCCGGCACGCCCTGCCGTCAACGCAAGGCGCCACGCGCAGTTCCGAAGCTGGATGCGGTCAGTGACCGGGGCGGGCGCAAGCCGCCCGTCGCCAGTGACCGGGCGGCAGGCCGAAGCGCTGCGTGAAGCGGCGGGTGAAGGTGCTCTGGTCGGCGAAACCGGTGTCGAGCGCGATGTCGCCGAGCGAACGCGACCGGTCGTCGAGCAGGGCGAGCGCGGCGTCCAGACGCAAGCGGGTCAGGTAACGGTGCGGCGCTTCGCCGAAGGCATCGACGAACAAATCATGGAAGCGGCGCGGGCCGTAGCCGAAGCACGCAGCCAGATCCTTCAGCGACGGGGCGTCGCCGGCGTGGCGGCGCAGCCAGGCGTCGATGCGGGCGACCGGAAAATGGCGCGCGTCGTCGTTTGCCGGGGCGGCGTGCAGGCGGTGCGCCAGGTCATCGGCAAAGCGGGTGGCCAGCAGCCAGTGACGCGGACGCGACACGCGCTCGCCGGCCAGGCCGAGCAGCGGCTGCACGCGCCGGCGCAGGGGCGCGTCGATGACGAAGGCGCGCGGACGCCGGAACAGCGAGGCCGGCAAGGCGACCGAGGCGGCCGGCAGGTCGACCACCAGCTGGCGGTTGGCGGCATCCAGCCCGCGGTAGTCGTGCCGGGTGCCGGCCGGTATCAGCAGGCCGGCGCCGGCATCGACCCGGTGCAGATGGCTCTCGAGTTCCAGTTCGGTACCGCCGTCGCCGCCCAGCACGACCTGGTGGAAATCGTGCGCGTGCCCCGCGGGCTCGACCGCGTAGCAGCGGGTATCGACGTTGGGATCGGTGGCGTGCATGACAGGGCCTTCAGCGACGCCGGCACAGTAGCACGCCGCCCAGCGCCAGCGCGAAACCGGCCATCTGCAGCGGCGCCAGCCGCTCGCCGAACAGCAGGGCGGCCTGCACCGCGGCCAGCGGCGGGGCCAGCAGCACCAGCACGCTGACCTTCGCTGCCGAGCCCCGGCGCACCATCCACACCAGCAGCGTGCTGCCGATGGCCGACAGGCCGAACACCGCCCACGCCAGTGCCGCCCACAGTGCCGGACCGGGCACCCATAACGACTCACCGAGCGCCAGCGCGACGACCAGACAGACCAGCGCGCCCCCGGCATTCTGGATCGCACTCGAACTGAACAGGTCGGCGGCGGCGATCGAGCTTTTCTGCACCAGCGTGCCGGCGGTGATGCCGGCCACGGCGACCAACGCCACCCCGACGACCAGCGGCGACAACGCCTCCGGGCCCACGCCGGCCAGCCGCGGCGCCAGCACCAGCACGACCCCCAGCGCGCCGGCCAGCAAACCTGCCCAGAAATGGCGGCCCGGCGGTTCGTCGAACAGGCGCTGCGCGATCAGGGCGGTGAACATCGGCTGCAGCGTGGCCAGCAGCGCCATCACCGCCGGCGACAACCCGTGCGCCACCGCCCAATAGCCGCCGCCCATGTAGACGCCCTGCAGCAGCGCACCGGCCAGCAGGTGCTTGGGCCACTGGTTGCGCGCCGGCCAGGCGACACGCAGCGCGCCGGCGATGGCGGCGTACATGAGTGTGGTCAGCGTGAAACGGGCGAGCAGGAACAGCGCCGGATCGGCCACGCCGTCGATCGCCCGCGCAACGATGAAGCCGGTGGACCAGACGACGACGAACAGGGCAGGGGCGATGACGGCGAGCACGACACGGGACACGGGATGAGAGGGCTTGCCAGTCTGCACGGGCCCCGCGGCGCTGTCTTGTCGAAAACTGCAATGACTGCCTGCGCCGGACACGACGGCGGCCAATGTAGGAGCTGGACTTGTGGGAGCGGCGGGGTCGCCGCTCCCACAAGTCCAGCTCCTACAGACTGCCGCCTGAGAACAGCGCCTTCCTGATCACCGCGTGCACGCCCCAGTTGCCATCCACCACCTGGGTCACGGCGAAGTCGACGCCGACCGACAGCAGCGAAATCGCTTCGTCCTCGGTGAGCTTCTGCGTGTCCATCAGGAAGGCGCGGCTCTTGCGGAAGGCGTCCTTCAGTGCGAGGTCGACCGACGATTTGGCGTAGATGTCGCTCTGCGCCTTGTCGCCCAGTTCGGCCAGGTAGTTGGCGAAGCTGAAGCCGTGGATCACCCATTCGTCAGGCGTTTCGAGCAGCGGGTAGGCGAGCTTTTCGAGTGCGGTGCCGGCGAGGTCGGCCTTCTTGTGCAGGATGAACTGGAAGGTGCCGGTCAGCGAACATTCGATGGCCGTGCCGCACAGTTCGGAGTCGCCCTGACCGGAGTGCGGGTCGCCGACCGAAAACAGCGCGCCCTTCACGGCGACCGGGTAGTACATCGTTGCGCCCTTGCCGATGCGCCAGTTGTCGATGTTGCCGCCGGTATAGCTGGGCGGGATGGAATCGACCATGTCGGCTTCCTTCGGCGCCACGCCGGTCACGCCGAAGTGCGGCCGCGTCGGCACGCGCACGTTCTTCAGCACGCCGTGATTTTCCTTGATCGTCGAGTGGTCGACAACCACGCCCGGGTAGTCGATCGTCTTGTGCACCACGCCGAACGGGTCGGTCTGCGGTGTCCACTGGAAGTTGTACACCGCCTGCGCCCAGTTCTTCTCGCTGCTGGCATCGATCTCGTAGATCGTGATGACTTCGCGTTCCTTCGGCTCGGTGATCAGTTCCTTGAAGTGGAAGCCCCACCAGGCCGCGGCATTGACCCCGAAGCTCTTGCCCTTGTACTTCGGGTTGGCGCTCGGCCTCGGCGTGACGTCGACGATGCGCACCTCGAGCACGTCACCCTCTTCCGCGCCCTTCACGAACACCGGCCCGGTGCATATGTGTACACCGAGACCTTCACCCGCGCCGCGCCCGAACAGGCTGGCGTCCATCGGCCCGGCACCGCGGCGGATGACCCCCTTCTTCTTCTTGTCCCAGTAGAAGACGCTTTCCGCGCCCGCATCGCCCTTGATCATGCGGTCGAAATCGTCGCCCGCGTGGTGGGTCAGCGTTTCGATGGTGACGAAATCACCCGGCTCGACCGTCACCTGCGGCTTGAGCGACTTGCTGAAGTAACCCCAGTGCACCGTGTCGGCGCTGGCCGCGATGTAATAGTGATTGACCGCCTTCATCGTGCCGGTGGCCGCATCCTTGGCCATTGCCGAGCCAACCCAGCCGGCGCTCAGCGTGCCGAAGCCGGCCGCCAGCGAACCCTTCAGCAAGCCGCGCCGCGAAGGATCCGGCGGCGCCGGCGTATCGAGCGCCGCCTCGCCGTTGCCATCGACCTGTACCGTCAGGCGGCCTTTTGCATCACAGAAACTGCAGTGCTGATGTGCGGGATGAGTACAGCTCGACATGCGGACGCTCCTTCTGGTCAGTGGGGATGTGCAGCACCGCGTGTTGCGGTGCATCAACCATGCCAGAGGGAAAATCCTTATGAATCAATGGGCGCGTGTGTGAAATTTGCCCGCTTTGGGTGCGTTGCGCACTGCAACGGCGCAGTGTGGCCGCGCGCGAGGCGTCGCCGGCCAGCAACGTACGATGGCGGTGGGGACGCCCAATGAGAACTGTAGTAATCGGCGCCCCACCCCGATCAGACCGACGCCTGTTCGGCCTGCCACTCCTTCAAGGTCCGGCCCTGCACGTCCTTCCACATCAGTCGGCCGTTGGAACACGTTCCGAGCACCATGTCTGACGCGGATGATGGCGAGCTGAATACATAGTCCTGGGTGAAGCGGTACGCATCGCCTTCACGAGCGAGCGCGCCGTTCTCGATCAGCTCCCGGCGCAGATCGCTCGACCGGCGCATCTGCTGAAAACTCGGGGTCACTGCGACCACCGCCTGGGAACCCGCCTTCACGACGAAGCCCTGGCTGGACTCGAACCCGGTCGCCAGAACGCCTTTGGCATTGCAGGTCAGCAGCACCTCTTTCCTGCCTATCGGCGCGGGGCTCGATTCAAACGCATGAACGCCCATCACCGGCAGCATCTCCAGCATGTTCTCCAGAAACACCATCATGTCTGCCCGGTCCGCTTCCGACAGACTGGATTCGAGGGGCTGGGTCGCGTTGTCCAGTGGTACGCGGCGAGCCGCTTTCGCCAGGCGGATCAGGTGGGCTTCGAGAAACTGCACGTGCGCCTTGTTGAGCTGCCCCGGCGCCGCGATGAAGCAGATGGCGCGAGTCCAGAAGTCCTTCTGTACATAGTGACTTTCGAGCCGCGGGCGCACCGGGTCGCCTTCGCCGATGTAGAGCAGCTCTCCCTCGCCATCCTCACGCGGACCGAGCAGCAGATAGACACCGGTCTGCTTCAGTTCATCGCGCTGCTTCACCTGGGGCAGCAGAGCGCGCGGAAACATCAACGCCTTGCCGATCCAGTTCGAACGCTCCACCACGCGCAGTCCGTCCGGGTCGCCGTCGGCGACGAAGATGCGCAGCGAGAATGGTTTGTTCATGTCTTTTTCCTCGACCGGGGGTACGGTGCAGGCAGTGCCTTGGCCGCCTCTTCCAGCATGTTCACGTTGTGCTCGGCGCCTTCGGCTTCGAGCAGTGCGCGGCGCTGCGCGGCGAAACGTTCGTACTCCACTTGCGCGCGTGCGTCGGCCTGCTGTTTCGACACCTTGCCGGCATCCGGCAGGACATTGCGGTCGTTGAAACGCAGGAAGGCATCGAGCTTGTCTTCCCAGTCCTTCAGAAAGATGTCCTTGCGCCGCCGCGCCTGGTCGTCGGCGAAGTCCAGCCACATGACGACAATACGGTTCAGCTCGTCGATCTCGTGCTCGCGCAGGTAGTTCTTCGCCACCGTTACGTCCGACTGCCTGATTTCGAACTGGTAAGGCCCATGTTCGGCAGGCTGCTGTCGGCGCGTTCGACTATCAGCTGAGCCGCCGTCTTGCCGGTCACCGCGAAGTGCAGCTTGTTCTGGATGATCTGGAAGAACTTTGTCGTTTCCGCCAGTGACGGCGAGTAATCCGCCGCCATCGCGAAAATCTCCCGCACCCGCAGATACATGCGCCGCTCGCTGGCGCGGATGTCGCGGATGCGTTCGAGCAGTTCGTCGAAGCGGTCCGGTGCGCCCGAATCGGCGACGGGTGGATTCTTCAATCTCTCGTCATCGAGCGTGAAGCCCTTGACCAGATACTCGCTGAGCCGCTCGGTCGCCCAGCGACGGAACTGCGTGCCGCGTGCCGAACGCACCCGATAGCCGACGGCGAGAATGGCATCGAGGCTGTAGTGGTCGATGTTGCGGCTGACCTCACGACTGCCTTCGGATCGAACTATCCGGAACTTCCGGATAGTTGCCTCGGACACAAGCTCGCCCTCGTCGTAGATGTTCCGAAGATGCTCATTGATCGTGCGAACGTCCTTCTGGAACAGTTCCGCCATAAGCGCCTGTGTCAGCCAGAGTGTGTCGGCCGTGAAGCGGCATTCCACGCGCGTCTTGCCATCGTCGCTCTCGAACAGCAGGAATTCGCCGCTGGGTTGATCAGTCATGTCGCGCACGTGGAAGGGGGCTAAGAAGCGATCGCGGGCAGTTGCAGCGCGGGCGCGCCAGACAAGGCGAAGGCAAGGCAGCAACAGACAAGGTCGCGCCACTCACGCCGACCAGGCCTCGCCCAGTGCCTGCGCCTGCTGGAGCACCAGTTCCACCGCCTTCTCCTGCTCATCCGGCGGGTAGCGGTACTTGCGCAGGATGCGCTTCACCATCAGGCGCAGCTTTGCGCGCACGCTTTCGCGTTCCGACCAGTCGACCGTCAGGTTCCGGCGCAGGCTGTCGGTCAGTTCCTGGGCGATCTTCTTCAGGATGTCGTCGCTGAGTTCGCGCACCGCTGATTCGTTGTCGGCCAGCGCGTCGTAGAAGCGCACTTCGTCTTCGCTCAGACCCATTTCCTCGCCACGACTGGCCGCCGCGCGGAATTTCTTCGCCATCGCGATCAGCTCTTCGATCACCTGGGCGGTTTCGATGGCGCGGTTCTGGTAGCGCGTGATGACGTTGGCGAGCAGTTCGGAAAACTTCCTTTCCTGCACCACGTTGCTGCCGAAGCGTGACTTGATTTCGCCCTGCAACAACCGGTCGAGCAGTTCGACCGCCAGATTGCGTTCCGGTAGATTGCGCACATCGGCGAGGAAGTCGTCGTCGAGAATGCCGATGTTCGGCTTGTCCAGCCCGACGGCATTGAATACATCGACCACGTCTTCGGACACGACCGCCGAACTGATGATCTGGCGGATGGCCAGTTCGCGCTCATCGTCGGTGCGCTTCTGCTGTGTGATGTCGCGCTTGGTCAGGATGACCTTGACCGCCTGCAGGAACGCCACTTCCTCGCGCACGGCCTTCGCCTCGTCCAGCGTACAGCACAGCGAAAAAGCCTGGCTCATGGCCAGCGCATTGTCGGCGAAGCGCTTCTTGCCATCCGGCTGGCCGAGCACGTGGTTGGCTGCACCGGCCAGGCGCTTGTGGCTGGCGGTCAGGAAATCGCTCCAGTCGCAGCCGTGCAGCAGCGCACGCAGCACGTCGAGCTTTTCCGCCAGCAGCGCATAGGCTTCGGCGACATCGACCGTCGGCCGGCCGCGGCCATTGCTGGCGGTGTATTCCTTCAGCGCGCTTTTCAGTTCGTTGGCGATGCCGATGTAATCGACCACCAGCCCGCCCTGCTTGTCCTTGAATACCCGATTGACGCGGGCGATCGCCTGCATCAGGTTGTGGCCCTTCATCGGCTTGTCGATGTACAGCGTGTGCATGCACGGCGCGTCGAAACCGGTGAGCCACATGTCGCGCACGATGACCAGGCGCAGCGGATCACCCGGCGCCTTGAAACGCTTCTCCAGCCGCTTCTTCACCTTGGCGCTATATATATGCGGCTGCAGCAGCGCTCGGTCCGACGCCGAGCCGGTCATGACGATCTTGATCGCGCCCTTTTCCGCGTCGTCGTCGTGCCAGTCCGGGCGCAGCGCCACGATGGCGTCGTACAGATGCACGCAGATTTCGCGGCTCATCGCCACGACCATGGCCTTGCCGGACTGTGCCTTGCTGCGTTCCTCGAAGTGCGCGACCAGATCGGCCGCCACGCGGGCGATGCGCGGTTCGGCGCCGACCACCTTTTCGAGCGCGGCCCAGCGGCTTTTGAGTTTCGCCTGCTGGCTTTCTTCCTCGTCTTCGGCCAGTTCGTCGACCTCGTCGTCGATCTGCGGCAGGTCCTCCTGCTTCAGCGACAGCCGGGCCAGCCGCGATTCGAAGTAGATCGCGACCGTCGCGCCGTCTTCGCGCGCCTGCTGCATGTCGTAGATGTGGATGTAGTCGCCGAACACGGCGCGCGTATCGCGGTCTTCGCTCGATACCGGCGTGCCCGTGAAGGCGACGAAGGTGGCGTTGGGCAGCGCATCGCGCAGATGCTGCGCATAGCCGACCTGATAGCGGGTGACGTACTCAGCCTCCGGCTGGGCCACCTTCAGCGCCGGCCCATCGTCATTGGCGGCATCGGCTGAACCGCCGCGCGCGGGTCGCACCGTTTTCAGTTTCGCCTCGAAGCCGTACTGCGTGCGATGCGCCTCGTCGGCGATCACCACGATGTTGTGGCGGTCGGACAGCACCGGAAAGCTGTCTTCGTCTTCGCCCGGCATGAATTTCTGGATGGTGGCGAACACGATGCCGCCGGACGGGCGGTTGCCGAGCCGGGCGCGCAGATCCTGCCGGGTGGCCGCCTGCACCGGCTGTTCGCGCAGCAGGTCCTGCGCCAGCGAGAACACGCCGAACAGCTGGCCGTCGAGGTCGTTGCGGTCGGTGATGACGACGATGGTCGGGTTTTCCATCGCCACGTCCTGCATCACGCGGGCGGCGAAGCAGGTCATCGTGATGCTCTTGCCGCTACCCTGGGTGTGCCACACCACGCCGCCCTTGCCGCGGGTGAGCGGCGCGCCGTCGGGTCGCGACGCGGCCACCACCTGGCGGATCGCCGCGCGCACCGCGTGGAACTGGTGGTAGCCGGCGATTTTCTTCACCAGCCCGCCATCGTCTTCGAACAGCACGAAGAAGCGCAGATAGTCGAGCAGCATCGGCGGTGCGAGCACGCCGCGCACCAGTGTTTCAAGTTCGTTGAACTGGCCCAGCGGGTCGAGCACGTCCCCGTCGATGGTGCGCCACTGCATGAAGCGCTCGGCATTGGCCGACAGCGAACCCAGCCGCGCCTCGCTGCCGTCGGCAATCAGCAGCAGTTCGTTGTACTGGAACACGTCCGGGATCTGCGCCTTGTAGGTCTGGATCTGGTCCCAGGCCTTCCAGATGCTGGCGGTCTGGTCGGCCGGGTTCTTCAGTTCCAGCAGCACCAGCGGCAGCCCATTGACGAACAGGATCACGTCGGGCCGGCGCGTGTGCTTCGGCCCCTTGATCGTGAACTGCCGGATGGCCAGCCACTCGTTGCACGCGGGGTCGGCCCAGTCGATCAGCCGCACGAAGTCGCCGCGGGTGTCGCCCTCCTGCTGGTACTCGACCGGCACGCCGCCGATGAGCAGCCGGTGAAACAGCCGGTTCGCCGCCAGCAGCGCCGGCGTGCCCAGATCGAGCACCTGGCGCAGCGCATCTTCGCGCGCCGGCGCGGGAATCGCCGGGTTCAGCCGCGCGATCGCGCTGCGCAGCCGCCCTTCCAGCACCACCTCGCGGTAGTGGCCGCGCTCCGGACTGCTGCCGTCCGGCGCCAGATCCGGGCCGTCGAGCGGCGTGTAACCGACGTCGGCCAGCCAGCCCAGCACTTCCTGTTCGAGGTGGTCTTCGGTCATGGGCGCCATCGGTAAATAGGGTTGTGCACGGGCTCAGACTTGTCGGTGAATCCGGAGGTAAGTCGCCCGCTTGATTTGCTGGCAAGTTGCTGTAAAGTTTCGTCTTAAGTGGATTGGGGGTTCCCGGTCGGCGCTACAGCCTCGGTGGGTTCACCGGGGCTTTTCGCTTTTCTGGGCGGGTAAATCATCAACCCCATGCCTTCGTAGCCGCTACCGACACATGTACGCCCTCCGTCGCAGAAGAATTTCTGCTTCAGCAGATCAAACGCCTGGTTGGATTGCGTCGGACGAATGTAATTGAGTCCCACGGGGCGCGCGACAAGATCCGCAAGTTGCAAACCCGTCAGATTTGTCTTCTTGTCAGCAAAGACAATGTCGAACGGCAAGTGCTTGTTGCCCGGATTCTCACCGTCGCAAATGCGTCTGAATTCCAGCTCAAGTTCGGCGTCTTCCTTTCGGCCCCTGCACTCAACAATGACGTGAGTTTGCAACGGCTCTTGTCCTTTTTCGGCCAGGAACTCGCGCAGGGACTCCAGGCAGATTCCCAGCGCAATGTGATAAGGGTTGGACGTAGCGCCCTCATTGCGGCTCAAACGGTTCTTGTCCACCACGCAGGCAATCAGAATGAAGTTGCTTGCTTCCATGATTGACGACAGACGTGCCATGAACTCTTGTCGCGTCGGGTAGTGACTCAGGAAGACAAAGTCCCCTTTCTGCTTGCGTATCTCATTCTCATGCAGCACCACGCTGTCATGGCCAAAGTAGTTGAACTTCAGCTTTTCGACGGCAGGAATAATCTTTTCAGCGTAGTGACGTTTGTGAAAAACACACAAGGCGAGCACGAAGACCGGATATTCCTGATCGATGCTGGCCAGAGAGTGGTCACCACTCTCATCCACATAGACCACGTAGTCGCTGAACCTCTTGCCTTCGACGGTAGGCGCTGCCTGCTCGACAGGGATGGCTTCAACCGATTCGAATAGGGCGTATTGCGTACCTCGGCTTGTCATTCAAACGCCTCCAGCGGTTTACGCCTGCTCGTTATTCTTTTGAGACAGAGCGTCTGGCGCATTCCAGCGCCTCTTTCGTCAGAACATCCCGTTCGAGTCAGCCTAGTCTGCCAGCATTTCGATATAGGACTGATAGCTGAAGCTGCGGTTTTTCTTCTGGCCGGTCAGTTCGACCACGATGCCCAGCGCTTCGAGCAGCTTCACCGCCGCATTGGCGGTCGGGAAAGTCGTGTCGAGTTGCTGGCGCACGCGCTCGATGGTGAAGCGCGGCATCATCGGCAGCCGTTCGAACAGGCGGTAGCTCGCCGGCGTGGCTTTCGGTTCGGCCAGCAGACGGCGGCGATCGGCGGCCACGAGACTCGCGATCGCGACGATATTGCGTTCGGCCGCGCTGGCCGCGACCGCCACGCCTTCGAGAAAGAACGCGATCCAGCCTTCCCAGTCGCCGTCGGTGCGTATGCCGGACAGGCGGCGGTAATACTCGGACTGATGCCGCTTCAGATAGCCGCTGAGGTAGAGCAGCGGTTCCGGCAGCAGTTGCCAGTGTTCCATCAGCACGGTGATCAGCAGGCGGCCCATGCGGCCGTTGCCGTCGAGGAAGGGGTGGATGGTTTCGAACTGCGCATGCACCAGCGCGATCCTGACCAGAGGTGGCAGGTCGGCCGGCGCCGGCGCATGGATGAACCGTTCCAAGTCGGCCAGCAGCGCCGCTACCCGCTCGGCCGGCGGCGGCACGAAGACCGCGTTGCCGGGCCGCGTGCCACCGATCCAGTTCTGCGAGCGGCGCAACTCGCCCGGTTGCTTGCCGCGCCCTCGCGCGCCGTCGAGCAGCAGTCCGTGCGCCTCGCGCAGCAGGCGCACGCTGAGCGGCAGGCCGGCGGGGTCGCGCAACGCGTCGCGCACGTGCCGGAAAGCGCGCAGGTAGTTGGTCACTTCCTCGACGTCGTCGGTATTGCTCACCGCAAGACCGGCTTCGTCGTCGAACAGGTCGGTCAGCGTCGCCTGCGTGCCTTCGATCTGCGACGTCAGCAAGGCCTCTTTGCGGATCGCGCTGTACAGCAGCCAATCAACAGACGGTACCAGCCCCGACACGCCGGACAGGCGCGCGAGCGCATGTTCTGCCGCCTGGTTCAGCGCAGCAAACGCGTCGACCGACAGCGCAGGGTCGCGCGGCGGCAAGGCGTGCGGCACGAAGGCCCGCACGGATTCGCCGAGGGTCGAAGTGGTGACGCAGGTGCCGGTGCTGCGCATGACAGGCATGGATTCTTTACACGACGCTTTTTATATTAAAGCATTCTTTAAATTGTAGAGATCCAGTTAAAGCCTGTTTGAACCTGAAAACGTCAGTTGATCCGCGTCATGGGGATGGTCGGCAGGGTGTGCGGCAAGGCGCGAGGACTGCTGCTTTCGCCAAAAGACGGAAATGATCGGCGAGCCAAACAGGGGTCAAGTACATCAACCCACTGTTTACATTGATGATCCAGTCACCCACCCTGCGGTGACCTGGGGTAGCAAGCGGGTTTGCCAAGCCATTGCCAAGAAGACACAGGCGGCGTGAGGCAACGGCAGCGCGTCTTACCCGACTTCCAGCGCCTCGCTGTACTTCAGACGCATCCAGTTCGCATTTCGAGATTGCGTATCGTCCCGGCGATCGACCGGCGCTTGTCCTCGCGGTCCCACGACTTCTTCCAGCCGAGGATGTAGCGATAGAGGTCTTCTTCCGACACCTCCTGCACGGCCTCGTGCTTGAGCTTGCGCACCGCGTATAGCACCGTGGCCACTTCTTCGGCCTGATCGGTGTTCTTGATGCGGCTGAACAGATCGACCGTCTTGTCGATCTTCTTCCGGTAGCCCTCCAGCACCACCTCGCGGTAGTGGCCGCGCTCCGGGCTGCTGCCGTCAGGCGCCAGATCCGGGCCGTCGAGCGGCGTGTAGCCGACGTCGGCCAGCCAGCCCAGCACTTCCTGTTCGAGGTGGTCTTCGGTCACGGTTGCGCCTTGCTCGCCAGCAACTCCGGGCGATTCCTGCGCAACCACGTCTGCGTATGGTCAAGCAGGAAAGCGGCCTGCTTGCAGCATTCAGTCACGGCACTATCGCTGATGGGATCGCCCTCGTAGTCGTTCAAATTGCGTTGCTTGCGCAGGGCGTCCAGCACGATCACTACGTCCCGCTCCAGCCCCAGCGTCTTTGGCAATACCTGCAAGGCGGTCTGGTGATGGCCGGGCTGGCTGGTCGATGTACGGTAGCCATTGGCCCACAAGCCAATCATCGCGCACTGCATGACGGCCTTGTAGGCCGCACAAACCGGTTTTCCGAACTGAGCGCCTCGATCCCGGCATCCGCCAGGTTACGGCTGGCAGCAGCCAGCAGGCGTTGCACGCCAGCCGCGCTCGCTTCAAAGCTTTGCAGCTTGTGAATCGCCAGCAAGTTTTCCAAGTTCATGCTCGGTTCCGATCACGAATAATCTGGGTTTGGCGAGAAGCTCGCGGATGAAAGGCTCGCCCGCCGCAATGTGCCTGGCAACTTCCTGAGCGCTGTAGATCGCCGGATTGATTTCACGCTGCAAGGTTTCCTGCGCCGGGTACAAGGCTCTCACGACATCGGCGAAGGCCGGCGAGCCGATCAGCATCAGATCCACGTCGCTGCCGGGCTGCTCGTCGCCACGCGCCATCGAGCCGAAGACGAAAGCCAGCGCAATATCGCCAGCCAGGGGTTGCAAGGCGTCGGCCAGCACATCCACCAGGCCGCTGGTCTTGCGAAACAGGCCGGCCAGCTCGGGGAAGACCGGACACGCCCGGTTGGCCTGGTAACGCACCTGGTTACCCTGCTCCTGACGCAGCAGCAAACCGGCCTGAGCCAGGCGGGTCAATTCCTTGTGCAGGGTGCCGGCGCTGGTGCCGGTCAGGCGCGCCAGTTCCCGCACGTAATAACTTGAATCGGGATGCAACAACAACAGGCTCAACACCCGCTGGCGATAACTCCCGAACAGCAGCTCCATCAACATAGTCGTAGCTCCATTGGCTTCGACTGTAGCCTTATCGGCTACGTAATGCAAGATGGGTTACAAGGAAACAGCCAGTGATATGTATGGAAAACGGCATTTTCCATACCTATCAGCGACTACATGTACGCGAAGTTCGCAATCGTCGGCCCGACATGAGCCCCGACCTACCCAATGGGTACGAAGTGAAGGTTTGCAGCTACGCCGTTTCAGGCGCCATCGCTTCGGCTTCCGGCAGACGGAGCTGACCGGAAATCAGGCGGGGCAGCAGGGTGTCGCGGAGGGTGGCGAGGGTTTGGGCTTGCTGGTTATTGCTGAAGATTCGGCGTCGTATCACACCCACGACGGAATCAAATGCAGCGGTTATGCCTGCATTGGGGCCGAGGACCTTCAGTCGGTAGACATTGTTACGGTTCAGTCCCGGGACTGCAGCGTCTGTGTTCATCTCTGACAAGCCAAGTGTTTCAAGCAGGTAATAGCAATAAGTCATCGGCTCCGACGAACTGACAAAGAAGACGGTATCAATCGGGAAGAAAGGGCGGTCTTCCCAGAACAAACTCCCAACTGTTCCTTTGCGGCCGACGATAACTGATGGCCCATTCACCAAGCTCTGATTGTGATGTCCCGTCACGCCGCCAGATCCATAGACAGGAACGTCTCCCGTAATTCGGTCCCCGGCTTTCAGAGCCTTACCGTAAGCAAATTCAATAAAAGAATCGAGCCGTCGTGGCTTCCACCCTTTCGGCACCCAACCCAGTTCCGATTCCTCGAAACTGTCGGGAAAGAGGGCGGCGGTGGCGTCGTCCATGCCTTCCGGGGGGCGGCCTTCCATGCGGGCGCGGACGGGGTCGAAATCGACGAACCACGACTTGAACAGCGCCTGCGCGATGGCTTCGAGCGTGGCGTTGGTTTCGCGCAGGAGGGCGATGCGGTCGTCGAGAGGCTTCAAGCGCTCAACAACCTCTTTTTGGTAACTCAGAGGCGGAACGCTTACTGTCATACGCCGTTGATCTCGCAGACTGACGTAATCGGCCATATCTGTTTGACCCTTCAGATATCCGACCTGATGCAGAAACTCCTTACTGCTCATCCAGTAATACAAATAGGCAGGAAGGAGCTTGTTCGGATCGAGCGACCGCCAATAACAAAGTTGAGGGGAATAAACAAACTGCGGGCTGTGTGCCTCCACCAACGCGAAGCGCCCCACCGTTCCCTTCGATGTAAAGACGACATCTCCTGGGCGGCTTACCTTGCTACCGACGCGCCACAAGTCAAGCAGTGGAAAGCAGTCCGCTCCCAGGAACTGGAATCCGTCGTTGATATTTCCTGCACGAGCGAAGGGGATTCCGAACTTCGATAGCTCTGAGTTCTTGGCTCGATAGCCATCTCCGACCTCAAGGCAGTTCTCTGAAATCAGTTCTTCAACTGTGGTGCTCCGCCACTCAAAACTCATACCCCAGCCCCCCCAGCTTCTGCCGGATCAACTGGTCCAGTTCCGCGCCCTTCGCCATCTGTTCACCCAGCTTTTCGGTCAGCGCCTGCATGCGGTCGGCAAACGCCTCGTCGTCGTTCTCGACCGCTTCGGCGCCGACGTAGCGGCCGGGCGTGAGCACGTGGCCGTGTTCGGCGATTTCGGCCAGCTTCACGCTGCGGCAGTAGCCGGGCTCGTCCGTGTAGTCGCCGGCGCCGGCTTCACCGCGCCAGGCGGCGACGGTGGCGGCGATGCGGGCGATGGTGTCGTCGTTCAGTTCGGCCTGCACGCGGCTGATCATGCGGCCCTGCTTGCGCGCGTCGATGAACAGCACTTCGCCGGGGCGGCGCGGTTTGTGGCGGGTGAGGAACCACAGGCAGGCGGGAATCTGGGTGTTGAAGAAGAGCTGGCCGGGCAGCGCAATCATGGTTTCGACCACGTCGGCGTCGACCATGGCGGCGCGGATCTGGCCTTCGCTGTTCTGGCTGGAACTCATGCTGCCGTTGGCCAGCACGATGCCGGCGCGGCCGGTGGGCTTCAGGTGATACAGCATGTGCTGCAGCCAGGCGTAGTTGGCGTTGCCGGCGGGCGGGTTGCCGTATTCCCAGCGCGGGTCGCCTTCGAGGCTGCCGTGCCACCAGTCGCTGATGTTGAACGGCGGGTTGGCGAGGATGAAGTCGGCGCGCAGGTCGGGGTGCTGGTTGCGGGTGAAGGTGTCGGTCGGTTCCTTGCCCAGATTGAAGTCGATGCCGCGGATGGCGAGGTTCATCGCCGCCAGCCGCCAGGTGGTGGGGTTGGATTCCTGCCCGTAGATCGACACGTCGCCCAGCCGGCCGCCGTGCGCCTCGATGAATTTCTCCGACTGCACGAACATGCCGCCCGAGCCGCAGCAGGGGTCGTATACCTTGCCGTGATGTGGGGCGAGCACCGCGACCAGCGTCTTGACGATGCTGGCCGGCGTGTAGAACTGCCCGCCCTTCTTGCCTTCGGCGCTGGCGAACTGGCCGAGGAAGTACTCGTACACCTGGCCGAGCACGTCGCGCGCGGCGCCCGGTTCGCCTTTGCTGTCGGTGCCGAAGCCGATGGTCGACACCAGATCGATCAGTTCGCCCAGCTTGCCGTCGGGCAACTGGGCGCGCGCATAGCGCTTGTCGAGGATGCCCTTGAGCTTCGGGTTCTCCGCTTCGATCAGCGACAGCGCGTCGTCGATGCGCTTGCCGATGTCGGGCTGTTTGGCGGCGGCGCGGATGGTTTCCCAGCGCGCGGCTTCGGGTACCCAGAACACATTGACCTCGCGGTAGTAGTCACGGTCTTCGAGTTCTTCGGCCAGCAGGGCGGGCGTGCTGTCGGGCAGGAAGTAGTCGTCGGCGTCGTCGGCGAAGCGGCGCACCAGTTCGGCGCGGCGCGCGGCGAAGGTGTCGGAAATGTATTTGACGAAGATGAGGCCGAGCACGAGGTGCTTGTACTCGGCCGCGTCCATGTTGGCGCGCAGCTTGTCGGCGGTGGCCCAGAGGGTCTTCTTGATGTCGTCAAGCATGGGGTTCCAGGTCGTGGTCGGCGTGCGCCGACTGACCTGCACACGCGCAGCCATCGGGCACCCGCGCGACTGTAACCACAAACGCGAAAGTCAGAAACGGGAACGGTGCGGCACCGAGCGCGGCAGACAGACGTGGGAGAAACATCGGGACGGGCCTGAGGACGGCCTCGGGTCAGACGTGATATATATTCACATATCTATTCATTAATCCATTCAAAGCATGTCGCCGCACGCTGAAAGCATTCGCTTGCGCCTGTCCGGTGGGCCGCTGTCTGCGCGCCAACTGTCTGAAAGCATGGGTATCAGTCAGCCGACGATGTCGCGTGCGCTGACCGACCTGGGCGACGACATCGTGCGCATCGGCGCGGCACGATCCATTCGTTACGCGCTGAGGGATGCCGCCCGTGGCTTGCCGGACATCGCGATATACCGGGTCGATGCAGAAGGCCGGATCAAGCTGCTGGGCACGCTTGTACCGGTGCGTTCAGAAGGATTCGTGATGCGCCAGACCGACGGCGTCACGCTGTACAGCGAAGGTCTGCCCTGGTGGCTCTTCGATATGCGCCCGCAGGGCTATCTGGGTCGGGCCCACGCGGCGCGCCATGGTGCTGAACTCGGGCTGCCGGCCCGACTGGCCGACTGGAGCGATACGCATGCCTTGCGGGCGCTGCTGGCGCATGGTCACGACCTGGTCGGCAATCTGCTGCCCGGCGATGTGGCGCGCGACCGGTTTCTGGCCATGCCGGTTCCGGCGCCCATCCCCGATGCGGAAAAGGCTGAAACCTATGCCCGACTGGCGTGCGAGGCGGCCCGGGGGGACACCCCGGGATCATCAGCGGGGGGGGAACAACCGAAATTCACCGCCTATGCCATGACACCCGGCGGGGCCCGGCATGTGATCGTGAAATTCAGCGAACCCGAGAACAGCCCGGTCAGCGAGCGCTGGCGTGACCTGCTGCTGGCTGAGCATGTCGCGCTTGAAACGCTGCGTGACGCGGGCGTTCCGGCTTCTTCCACGCAGTGGATCGACCACGGTGGTCAGCGCTTCTTACAGATCGAACGCTTCGATCGCATCGGCCGTCTGGGCCGGCGGGCGCTGTTCTCACTGACTGCGCTGGATGCAGAGTTCGTCGGCGAGGCATCGGTCGGCTGGCCCGACATTGCGGCCAGGCTCGCCGCCACCGGCCATATCCGTCCGGAAGCGGCGGCCGGCGCCGGTCTGCTCTGGGCCTTCGGCACGCTGATCGGCAACTCGGACATGCATGCCGGCAATCTGTCCTTCGTTGCCGAGTATGGACGTCCGTACGACCTCGCACCCGCCTACGACATGACGCCGATGACCTTCGCACCGCGCAGTGGTGGTGGCCTGCCCGACGCGGTTCCCGAAGCCGTCATTCACGCAGGCGTAGCAAACGAAACGTGGCGTCAGGCCGAGGCGCTGGCACGCGCCTACCTCGCCGGGATCATGGCGCAAAACGGATTCAGCGAGCGATTCCGACCCTGCATCGCTGCGCTGGAACGTCACATCAACAGCGCAAGTGCGCGGATCGAACGACTGGCGTAAGACCTCGGCACCGGCAAGGAAAGCAAGGCCTGAATAGCGGCGGGTTGGCGAGGATCAGGTCGGCGCACCGGCCGGAAAACGTCCGATCAGGCCTTCTTGACGAATTCCGACTTCAGTTGCATCGAGCCGAAGCCGTCGATCTTGCAGTCAATGTCGTGATCGCCTTCGATCAGGCGGATGTTCTTGACCTTGGTTCCCACCTTCAGCACCGAGGAACTGCCTTTCACCTTCAGATCCTTGATCAGCGACACGGTGTCGCCGTCCTGCAACAGATGGCCGTGGGCGTCCTTCCACACACGCTGCTCATCGCCACCCGCAGCGGCATCGCGACTCCATTCATGGCCGCATTCCGGACAGACGAGCAGGGTGCCGTCTTCGTAGCTGAATTCGGAACTGCACTGGGGACAGGGGGGAAGGGTGCTCACGGGTTTCCTTTTTGGTCGTTATGCCGTCCCGCGCGAGTGCACAGAAGCGCGGACATGCTTAAAGTATCTACCAGTCAATCGGATCCTGTCAGAAGGCAATCGCCCGTTGTCGCAATTGCGACACCGTTTCCGGCAAGCCCTGCTGAAGCAGCGTGTCGAGATAATCTTCCCGGGACTTCGGCGGATTTTTCAGGCTGGCGCGATGCCTTGCCACCGCTGCCAGCACCCACGCCGGATTCAGATCGATCAGATGCGCGATGAACTCGTCCGGATGCTGCGCCTCCACTTCGTACTCATCGAGCACCTCAGCGGGAAAGTCTTTCAGATTGAAAGTCACAATCACGCTTGAGCGACTGCGAATGGCTGCCGCAAGGACATGCCGGTCGTCCTCATCCGGCAGCGCCAACCCCGGTATGAGGTACTCATAACCTTCCACCAGACAGTCACGGACGTTTCTGTCCATCAGCTCGCGCGTGCGCGCCAGTTGTTCCGGCTTCAGATCGGGCCGGCTGGCCAATACATTGCGCATCCATTCGGCGTGAATCTGCTGCGTCCATTTCGCGCGGTACAGATCGGTCATCGCGAGGTGCATCAAAAGATCGCGCAGGGGTGCCGGATAGAGCACGCATGCGTCATACACCACCGAAAAGCTGGTCATTTCAATAGCCCATGTTCAATTCTTGTGCCTGGGCCGTCAGTTCCTCCAATGCCTTCAATCGTTCCGTATCGATGCGGTTCTTGTAATTCACCAGATCCTGGTAATACACGCGCCGGTGGGTACCCACCTTGTGGAAGGGAATGCTCCCACCATCCAGCAACTTGACCAGATACGGACGGGAGACATTGAGCATGTCGGCCGCCTCTTGTGTTGTCAGCTCCGCGTGCACCGGGATCAGGCTCACCGCATTGCCCTGCGCCATTTCAGCCAGGATGTCGATCAGCAGCCGATACGCCGCGGTCGGAACGCGCACCGCTTCGTGCTCGCCCCCTTGATCGACGACCCGGATTGCCTGGGTCTCTTCGTGGCTGCTGAGGTACAGGGAGAGCAGCCTGCTGCTTTCCCGGGCCAGCGTCGCTTCGGCCTCCGTCGGGAGGTCGGGTCTTGCGTTCGTGTTCATGGTTTGCTCGGAGTCGGTATCGATTTCAGTGCTGGAGTCAGTGGCTTTGTTGAGTCGTCGTCAGCGTCGGTATCAGTTCAGGATCAATGTGAGCGCAGGTATTGGTATCAATGTCGGTCAGTTCATGCGGCAGGCCATTTGCAGGCCGGACCTCTTTGGGTGCCGGGTGCAGCCATCTTTCGCCGAAGGCTGACTATACATAACCGAAACAAACGAAACAACCGAAACAAACGAAATACGCGGGGGTGACTTCAACCGCCGCGTGACAGGCATGGAGGCGGGGTCCAGCGCCCGCTCCTTGTCGAGTAATCAGGCGTTGCGCCACGCTCACGTTTCACCGAAACCCGTCGAGCGGATCGCCACATTCGTTTCCGGGCTTGTTCGATCAGGGTTTCGGGCGTTTCTTCAGGGTGTTTTCCAATGCCCTCAATTCGGCTTCGTCCTGCTCGTCGGCCTGGCGCGCCTCGTCCTGTTTGCGGCGCTGGTCGTAGTCGTCGTAAAGCGCGCTCGTGGTGCGCTCCATCTGCGCATGGCTCACCTTGCCCGCATGCGTGAGCACCGGAAAGCCGTTGCCGGCGATGATCTGGTCGACGTTCTGGCGCCAGAAACTCATGCGGATTTCTTCGCGACGCTTGGTGCGCAGTTCGGCGGTTTCCAGAAAGATCACCACCAGGCGGTTCAGCGTGTCGATCTCGTCTTCGGTCAGGTAGTTCCTGGCGACCAGGATGTCCTGCTTGTGCACCCGGGCGCCCTGCCAGTTCAACAGGCCGAAGTGTCGATCGTCAGGCTTGGCGCGCGCCGTGATCAGCTCGGCTGCGGTCTGCTGCGTGACGGCGTACAGCAACAGGTTCTGTACGGTGGCGAAGAAAATCTGCGTCGCCTGGTCGCTCTTGTCGTAGTCGCTGCTCAAGGCAAACAGGTCGCGCACCTTCTGGTAAAAGCGCTTCTCCGAGGCACGGATGTCCCGGATGCGCGCCAGCATTTCATCGAAGTGGTCCGGGCGGCCATCCGGGTTCTTCAGACGCTCGTCGTCCAGCACGAAGCCCTTGAGCAGATACTCCTTGAGCACCGTGGACGCCCAGCGGCGGAACTGCACCCCGCGCGGCGAACGTACGCGGTAGCCGACAGCGAGGATGGCGTCGAGGTTGTAGAGCGTGACCGGGCGCTTCACCTCGCGCGAGCCTTCGGTCTGAACTACCGAGGAATCCTCGGTAGTTGCCTCGCGACTCAACTCCGCATCTTCAAAGATGTTCTTCAGATGCAGGCCGACATTGTCAGTCGTCACATCGAACAGCTCGGCCATTTCCCGCTGCGTGAGCCAGACGGTCTGATCCTTGGCCCGCAGCCTGATCTGGCTGCGTCCGTCTTCGGTGGTGTAGAGAATCAGTTCGCTCATGATGTTTATAGAAAACCGGCTGTCAATCTAACCGCGCCACAGCTTCAGTCGGGCCTGGCATTCGACATGTGGCAAACGCGCGTTCCTTCGCAACATGAGTTCAAGACAGTCAGCGGCGCGAGCCGGCGGGATCACCGCATGCTCGGCCAGACGATCCAGAAGCCATAGCGCGCCATGCACTTCCAGGCCGTCCTTCTGTGCCTGTTTTCTCAGTCGGCCATCACCGGTGAGCAGTGGTCGTGCGGTCTGCCGAGCCAGAAAGTAGCAGGAGACGTCGGGCAGGGAACTGTTGTTGTGTTCGATCATCATCCCGTGCAGCTCGATGATTGCCGTGCCGTCCATCCCCTCGACAATCAGGCCTCGCGCGAGCAGCGCCGCATGGTCGAAGTCCTTCAGCTCGTCCAGTACGAAATCGGTACAGCAGAGCGCAAACGGCAGCCGGAACAACGCGTCGAGCAGGCCGGCGTTGTTGAAATCAATCCAGATATTGGTGTCGCTGAGGTAGATCCGGCTCATGCGGAAACGGCCTACACCTCGATCGCGGGCTCAAGCTGATCGATCGGACGCTGCAGGAATTCGGACGCGCGGGACCGGGTGAACAGATCCTCCGCCAGGCCCCAGAACACCAGAGATTCGAAGCGGCGGGGCTGTTCGGCAGGCAACGGTTCCGGCTCGGCGGAACGCCAGCCATTCACGTTGAACTGGATAGACGCGGACTTGTAACCGGGCTCGCTCAGCAGATCCAGATCCTTCAGCCGACGCAAAGCCACCTGCATGGACACGCCGTAACGCCGCTTGGCGTTGAGCAATTCCATCATGTGAACCCGGGAGCGCTGATGGCTGCCGAAATCCAGAACGACCTGATCCCGGGTGTACAGGAAGGCGCCAGCAAAGCGATGGCAGCACGCCTCTTGCTCCCGTTCAGGCATCTCTTCCGGCAGGGCCATGATCCAGTGCCCCAGTTCATGCGCAGCGGTGAAACGCATGCGCTCGCCGGGGCGGGTGCGATTCAGGGCGATCAGCACGTGCTGCTCGTCATGGGTGGCGGCGCATGCGCCGTCGAAATCGTCCGGCCCGTCGAGCAACGCGACCTTGATTCCATGGTCTTCGAGCAGTTCGGTCAGATTGGCGATCGCATCGCCACCGATGGCCCAGTCTTCCCTGAGCTTCCTGGCCGCGTCCTCGGCGGCGTCTACGGACGCGACGGGTATGGCGCGCGCAGGAACGGCGACCAGCGCGACGTCCGCCGCGTCGAAGCATCGCTCCAGCGCGATGTAACGCTCCAGATGCTCACGCATCTGTTCCTCGACCTGTTGCTGTCGATACTTCGGCATCTTCGCGAGCTTGCGGAATTCCAGCGGCGCCAGGGTCACGGCGTCCGGGCGAAAGAAGTACTCGGGCTTCACGTCGAGCGCGTGTGCCAGTTGCAGCAGGCGCGCCGAATTCGGCACCGAAGCGCCCTTCTCGAACTTGCTCAATGCCTGCTTGCTGATATCGCCCAGCCTCTGCGCGAGATCTTCGAGGCTCAAACCCCGGAGCACGCGGGCACGGCGGATGCGGTCATGGATCATTACGGCCTCCCAAGTTGACAACCTATAGAAAATATAGAAATCGTCAACCTGATTGCTTCGGCGCGGAATGCACAGCGACCGGCCTTGCGATATGCGGTGCTCTAGGTTCGCGGGTCACTGAAACCTGTCGAGCAAATCGACACATGCGAAATTCGTGTTTAAAAATACATCGAAAATCGACACGTTTTCCGGACGTGTCGATCACGTCGACGCGTTCCGCGCTCAACCTGCCAGCTCGTTGAACAAGCCTTCGTTGATGTAGTACTTCTCCCGGCCGTGCTTCTGTTCGCGCAGGATGCCCAGCCCGGCAAGGTGCTGCAGGTAGGTTGAGGCGGTCTGCCGCTTGGCGATGCCCGCGTCGACGACGAACTGGATCTTGGTGTACGGGTGCCGGAAGATGACCTCGATCAGATCCTTGCTGTAGATCGCCGGCGCTTCGGTCTGCACCCGTACGCGCACGCTTTCCATCAAGGCGCGAATCCGCTGCACCTGGTCGTGGGTCTGCTGCGCCGTCGATTCGATGGCGCGCAGCATGAACAGAATCCAGTTCTCCCAGTCCTGCGCTTCGGTGACGCGGCGCAAACCTTCGTAATAGGCAGCACGGTTGGCGATGATGTAGCGCGACAGGCACAAGACCGGGATGTCGAGCAGCCCCTTCTCGACCAGATACAGCAGATTCATGATGCGCCCGGTACGGCCATTGCCGTCCGGGAACGGATGGATCGCCTCGAACTGGTAATGCATCACCGCCATCTTCACCAGCGGGTCGATGCCGTCGTCGGCATGGATGAACTGTTCAAGGTTTCCCAGCTTGTCGCGGATCACCGCTTCGCCCACCGGCGGCGTGTACACCACCTCGCCGGCCTCGTTCTTCAGCGCCGTACCCGGAATCGCCCGGATGTCGAGTTCGGTCTGCTTGATCAGGCGGACGATTTCGATGAACAGGTTGGTCGCCAACGGCCGCGCCTTCAGCGCCTGAAAGCCGCGATAGAGCGCTTCGCGGTAGCGCAGCACTTCCTTCGTGTGCGGATTGCTCTTGCCTTCGGGATCGGCATCGACCCGATACAGTTCATCGTTGGTGGTAACGATATTCTCGATCTCGGACGACAGACGGGCTTCCTGCAGCGCGATGCTGCTGATCAGCATGCCCTGGTTCGGGATCTGTGCCGCCAGTCCGCGCAGGTTGGCCAGCACACGATTTGCGCTGATCGCCTGCTTGAGAACGGCCCGGCTTTCGAGTTCGACCGGCGGCGGAAGCAGGGGCAGGTCGTTGTAGGGCTGCGCACGATCGAACGGCATTCAGCGACCTTTGTGTGAAGACGTGTCTAAAAGTAGCTAACTTTTAGACATATGGCGAGCGATATGTATAGAAATCGGCGTTTTCTATACATATGCACAGCGGCCATTGACCTGACAGGGGTGCTGCCGTCTCGGCCAAACTTAACCCAGCGAGCCGTCGCAAAAGCCGGAGCATTGCAGTCTGAGGCAGATTGGTGTCCAGAAAGCCCGGCGCGATTCAGTGCGCAACCAACGGCGGTATTGGGCGGGTCACGATCGTAGGGTCGCGAACCGGATCGACTGATCGATTTGCGTCGCGCCTCATCGATCCGGGCTACCGCCCCAACTTGGCCTTGGGCGGCGTCACGCCATGACATGGGTCGGCTATGGTCGCATAGCTCCACTTCTGAGCGCCCCTAATTCCGCGCGGACTACTGCGTGACCCGCCACTGCGGTTGCGTAGGGGGTGGGCTAAAATCGCCTCCTGGTGTTCAAACTCGGCTGCAAGCAAGTGGATACGTTTTTCAGAGTTGATAAGCGTGATTTTTATGCCGGTGATGCAGTGCTCCCCGCAGGGGAGTTCTGGGATAAAGCCCCGGCAGGAACGCGGGAAGTCGAGGCCGTATTTGAGTCCCGACGCCCGGCTCATCTTCCTCAGCGCATGGGAGCTCTCTATGTTTTCGAGGCTCTCGAAGACGCTAAGAAATATTGGTCAAAGATGAAAGATGGCAAGCTCTACGAGGTCGAAGTTGAGCTGAGCGACGTGCTTCTAAGAGCCGACATGGCACTCGTCGATTCCGCTCACGCACTTCTCGGTAGCGCCGATCAGGTTGCGGAAAAAGCAGACAGGTACTGGGCGGAGAGGACGGATGAAAACGCCATTGTCGAGGTGCTCGTCAGCCGTGCGAGAGTGTCTCGCATCATCTCTAAAGACGACAATGAACGATACGAGTACCTAAGAAGCAGGGTGCTCGTCCGGTCGAGCCTGCCCACCAGCAGTACACCTTTCGTTGTGGACAATGAGTAGTGTGGCGCTAGACGACGGAAATATTCGCAAGGCGCTCATCGACCGTTTGTCGCGGTTGTCTAGAGCGCCGAAGGCAATTCTAGAAGAGTTGCGAGTGCACAACGGAAACGCCATCGCTGACGTTGTCGCAGTTTATTCGACCGCGCACTGCTACGAGATTAAGGGTGACAACGACAGCGTGCAGAGGATTTTGAGGCAAAGCCGTTTCTACGATCTTGCGTTCAACAAAACCACGCTAGTAACGACAGACAAGCAGCTTGAAAAGGCTCTTCGCTTGGCCCCGCCACACTGGGGGATTATGAGGGCTCGACAGCGCGAGGCGGTTGTCACGCTCAGCTATGTTCGGTCAGCATCGCCAAGTCCCGCTTTCGATAAGAGGCTCGCGCTATTGACGCTGTGGCGATCGGAGCTTGTCGAGCTTGCGCTCTCGATTCCCTTAGTTAAGGTTGAGAAGATGAACCGATCACAGCTGTCTGGACTAATCGCCTCTGCTTTGCCTGACGCTGTTCTCAGTAAGGACATCGGAGAGAAGCTCTTGTCCCGCCATCTTCAGGCAACGAAGCTCCGCACCATATAGGTTATATGGGCATTGATCGTAGGCTTCAAAATGCTGCTGGGAGTAACCGTTGTTCCCTTGTACTGCGCCTTCTCGTGCAAGAACGCATCGCCGAATGAGTATTCCGGGCCGCGATAGAATGCCTTCGAGACAAGGTGGTTGGCGATGTCGTTGTACTGCATATTTCCACGGGCGTGACTCTTAAGTGCCCCTCCTCGTGCAACATAGTGGAGGCGGTCGAAGGAGTAGATGATTTTCGGCGCCATAACGTTGAGCATAGCGGCCGGTGGGATAGTGAATTCTGAGTAGAGGGGGCTGACAATCGTGTAGTCGCCCAAGAAAAGATGACTGTTCTTGAGCTCACTCGCCGCTTCACGGTAGATCGTGAGCTCGTTTCTATCTTGAGTCGCTTCCGACTCGATTTCGAGCACATCCTTTATCGAGGCAGGAATGGATGAGCCGGTAATGATCGTCGAGAAAAAAGTGAACTTCTTGGCGCTATCTATAATGAACTGAACGATTTGGTTTACTCGCTCAGGAACGTTGATGTTAGTGCACACCCTGTTATCAAGTATCAGCACCTGATGCTCAAATAGACTCGAAGCGTCGTTCATTAAGTGGGCGAGCTCACCTTCGACCAAGTCGAAGCTTTCAAAGTCCTCTGCGAGCAGGCGAAGTGCGACGGAATCCGACTTGATGATCCCTGCTTTCTTGTCGTCGAAGACCACCTTGTTCCTCTCAGGCGATCTGTCTAGACCGATCACTGGTACGAAATGTAGATCTGAAAAACTATCGATGACAAAGGCGTAGTTACTTCGCCCATTTATAACGATGCCGTCGTCTATGTCGAAGTTATCGAGAAAGAAGGTCTTGAAATCCTTCAAATTCTTCTTCGCACTGCGGGCGCTCTTCTCAACCAGCCTTTGAAAATCTTCCGTGGTGGCCCCGTCCTTTTGTTTAGGAAGGTCGAAGAAGGGGACTAGGTTTTCCTTTATCTCGCTGCGGAGAGCGCTCAGCGCGCCAACTTCATTGACCTTAAGCTTGAGGAACGGAACGTAGTTATTCATCGCCGAGCAATATCTTTCTAACGTCCACAGCGTGGATGATCTTGGAAAAAAGATCGTACCGATTCAAGTCGTTTCGGATACGGCCCGCCACGATAGCCGGGTGCACCCCTACTTGGGCAGCGAAACTGCGCACTTCGTTATCATTTTGTGAGTACATGGCTTGGCAACTTCTCCATGCGCTCCTACTAATCAATGACGCGTTGGCCAGCCGATCAGCTTGCCTCTCGATGAGGTCTCCAGTTTGCACATCCATGTCATCAAGGATCGGAGTGCCGAGCGTGTCGCTGTGGAGGCTAACGTGTGCCAGCTCGTGCATCAGCGTGAACCAAAAATGGTCTAGCCTCGGATATCGAAGGCTGAGGGCAATCGCAGGGTTTCCCGTTCCCAAGCGGAAGACTGCCCCATCTAGCTTCATTCCTGGAATCGATCGCTCATAAACTAAGACAATGCCGAGATCAAGGAGAATACGGTCGATCTTAATCAGGTTGCTCTCGTCGCTGCTTGCTTTCCCTATCTTCACGAGGTCATCAGACGATAGTCCCGGAAAGGTTGGAACCTCGTTGTACGCAGCGAACAGATTTGCTTTCTCTCTGGCCCTAGATAGCCACAATCTCGTCAGTGCCTCCTCGGCGTCAGTTCTCTTGCGGAAGAGGGCAGGGTTGTCTGACTTAGCTGAGTGAATTTCCTTCAGTAGCTGGTAGAAAGAGTAGTCCGGGTTTTGACCGAGTTCTTTTCTTGGGACCTGCTTTGCGAGTACCTCGCACTTCAGAAAGGAATCGTAAAAATCATATGCGTTGAGAAATCCGGTCGGCGATGCCGGAAAATCTTCGAACTTAATGTCGCTCGCCATTTACGCCGCCCCTGCGAACTTAGATGCGGAGACTTCCGGCATCTCGAAATAGGAAAGGTTGTCCTTATTTCCCGGCGGATGTTCAACCATACCGATACCACGGTAAAAGGCGATAGCCTTGGGCAGCGCGTGGAGAGAAAAGCCGAATCTCAATTTCAACTCCCTCCGCGCGTAGTTCGTTGCATAGCGCAGGAGAATCGTTGCAATCCCTTTAAAGGTGCGGCCGCTCATCGGATTGTCACGATTCCAAGGCGCCGCAGCTACATATTCGATATAGAAGATATCGCCACTGGCAATCGCACTAGGCTTAGGGTGGTAAATAAGGCAAGCTCCTTGAGGGTATCCCTCCGCCATCAAGAAAAACCAGTCATATTCGGCGCTTTTATGAAACAGCGATTTTGTCAGCCAGTTCCAATGACTGTCATCGATCTGGATTTGGTCTAACACTGCCCTTAGCTGTCCGTCGTCGTAGGCTTGGCACTTAATGAAGCGCATCAACTCGACGTTGAAGACGCCCCAGGTCTTGTCGCAAACGTGGGCTTTTGCGGGGTCCCACCCATGATGCAGTTGATACTCAACATGACCTCCCTTCGGAGAGGCCATTTGACCTTTCTCGACAATATCCTCGTCGGTAGGCGCGATCATCCCGGAGTCGAGCATTTTCTTGATGTCGTCAATCGTCATTTGCTGCTCGAATATCGCTTCGTAGATGCAATGCGTATAACAGGATGACAATGAGTTGTCCACGTCGGGTGCGCTGACGCCCCCTGTTTACTTGTGTAAGGGGCGGTCTAGAGAGTGTTCACGGTGGCTGCATCGCCCGTTCGAACCACTGCTGTGCGGCGGCTAGTCGGCACCTTGTAGCCGTTGGTGACGCACCAGCCCAACGTCCGTAAGGCCGAATTACGGCCACCCAATGAGAGGGCCATGCCGCCGTCGCAATTGAGAGAGTGGGCAGCACAGTTCGATAAGATACAGTTCAGAAAAGAGAAAAGCTCCCTAGGGAGCTTTTCGTCATTATCGGTGGCAGTTATCTCTCACTCACTTGGCGGAAAATTCACTTCCTGAGGCATCCGACAGATCACACATCAATATTCCGCGCATTCAGCGCATTGTTCTCGATGAACGCCCTTCTCGGCTCGACGTTGTCGCCCATCAGCGTGGTGAAGATTTCGTCGGCGGCGATGGCGTCGTCGATCTGTACCTTCAGCAGGCGGCGCACGGTCGGGTCCATCGTGGTCTCCCACAGCTGTTCCGGGTTCATTTCGCCCAGGCCTTTGTAGCGCTGCTTGCCGAGGTTGCGTTCGACTTCGTTCAGCAGCCAGCGCGTGGCTTCGGTGAAACTCGCTACTTCCTGCTGCTTGTCGCCGCGCTTGACGACGGCGCCGGGGCCGACCAGGCCGGCGATCAGTTCGGCGGCGTGGCGGATGCGCTGGTAGTCGCCTGACAGCAGGAATTCGCTGTCGACGCGGCCAATCTTGCGGTTGCCGTGGTGCATGCGCTCGATGCGCAGCTGCCAGGCTTCGGTCTTGTCGTTGTATTCGGCCAGCAGCGTGACATTGGACGGCAGCTTGACGGCGAGCCGGGCGGCGCTGTCGCGGGCGGCGGCTTCGTCGTCGAGGCTGAGCGCGATGTTGTGTTCAAGCAGCGTGCGCAGCAGTTCGCCGTCGGCGTATTCGGCAAGACGTTCGACGATGGCTTCGGCCAGCAGGTATTCGCGCGCCATTTCCTCGAACGCAGAGCCGGACAGCGGCTCGGCGCCTTCGCGCGGCAGCAGGCTGGCTTCGTCGAACGCCAGCTTGAGCAGGTACTGGTTCAGTTCGTGGTCGTCCTTCACGTACAGCTCGGTACGGCCGTGCTTGATCTTGTACAGCGGCGGCTGCGCGATGTAGATGTGGCCGCCTTCGACCAGCTCGGGCATCTGGCGGTAGAAGAAGGTCAGCAGCAGGGTGCGGATGTGGGCGCCGTCGACGTCGGCGTCGGTCATGATGATGATGCGGTGGTAGCGCAGCTTTTCCGGCTTGTACTCGTCCTTGCCGATGCCGGTGCCCAGGGTCTGGATCAGCGTGACGATTTCCTGGCTGGAAATGAGCTTGTCGAAACGCGCCTTTTCGACGTTCAGGATCTTGCCCTTCAGCGGCAGGATGGCCTGGAACTTCCGGTCGCGGCCCTGCTTGGCGGAGCCGCCGGCGGAGTCACCCTCGACCAGGTAGAGCTCGGCGTTGGCCGGGTCCTTCTCCTGGCAGTCGGCCAGCTTGCCCGACAGGCCGAAGGAGTCGAGGATGCCCTTGCGGCGCGTCATGTCGCGCGCCTTGCGGGCGGCGTCGCGCGCACGCGCGGCCTCGACGATCTTGCCGCAGATGGTCTTGGCGTCGTTCGGGCGTTCCTGCAGGAAGTCGGTGAGCTTTTGCGCCACCACTTCCTCGACTGCCGGACGCGCCTCGGATGACACCAGCTTCATCTTGGTCTGCGATGCGAACTTCGGGTCGGGCATCTTCACCGACAGCACGCAGGCCAGGCCTTCGCGCATGTCGTCGCCAGTGATTTCGACCTTGGCCTTCTTGGCGATTTCGTGTTCTTCGATGTACTTGTTGATGATGCGCGTCATCGCCGCGCGCAGCCCGGTCAGGTGGGTGCCGCCGTCGGTCTGCGGAATGTTGTTGGTGAAGCACAGCACCTGTTCGGCGTAGCTGTCGTTCCACTGCATCGCGACTTCGACGTCGATCTGCACATTGCCCTGCATCGACGCGCCGGCGCTGCAGAACACATTGGGGTGCAGCGCGGTCTTGTTGCGGTTGATGTATTCGACGAAACCGCGCGCGCCACCGAGGAAGGCGAAATCCTCTTCCTTGCTGTTGCGCTGGTCGATCAGCTTGATCTTGACGCCATTGTTCAGGAAGGACAGTTCGCGCAGCCGCTTGGCCAGGATGTCGTAGTGGAATTCGATGTTGTCGAATATCGTTTCGTCGGCCAGGAAGTGCACTTCGGTACCGCGTTTTTCGGACGTGCCGAGCACCTTCAGCGGCGACACTTCGACGCCGTTCTGCACCTCAAGCAGGCGCTCGACCGGCACGCCGCGCTCGAATTCCATGAAGTGCTTCTTGCCGTCGCGGCGTACCGTCAGGCGCAGCCACTTCGACAGCGCATTGACGCAGCTCACGCCCACGCCGTGCAGGCCGCCCGACACCTTGTACGAGTTCTGGTTGAACTTGCCGCCGGCGTGCAGTTCGGTCAACGCGATCTCGGCGGCGGAGCGCTTGGGCTCGTGCTTGTCGTCGAACTTGATGCCGGTCGGAATGCCGCGGCCGTTGTCGGTCACCGAAATCGAGTTGTCGGTGTGGATGGTGATCACGATGTCGTCGCAGTGGCCGGCCAGCGCCTCGTCGATCGAGTTGTCGACCACTTCGAACACCAGGTGATGCAGGCCGGTGCCGTCCGACGTGTCGCCGATGTACATGCCCGGCCGCTTGCGCACGGCTTCCAGCCCTTCGAGGATCTGGATGCTGCCTTCGCCGTAGGCGTCGGCGTTGGGCACCTCCGGCACCTTGGGCGCTTCGGGGACATTCGGTGTGAGCTCGTCAGACATGGCGTATTCCGGTGCTGCGCACTGCGTGCGCGGGGTCCATCAAAAAACACGAAGCCCGGCGCGAAGGCCGGGCGGTGGTGCAGGCAGCGCGGCTTACACGCGCATCGGCATCACGACGTACTTGAAGCCGTCGGTGCCGGGCAGCGTGATCAGCGCGCTGCTGTTGCCGTCATTCAGGCGCAGGCTCAGTGTGTCGCCGGCCACGTTGCCGAGCACGTCGAGCAGGTAGCTCACGTTGAATCCGATGTCGAGGGCGTCGCCGGTGTAATCGACCTCCAGCTCTTCCTGCGCCTCTTCCTGTTCGGCATTGCTCGAAATGAGCTTGAGCAGGCCGGACGACAGCACGACGCGCACACCCTTGAACTTTTCGTTGGTCAGGATGGCGGCACGCTGCAATGCCGGCAGGAAGGACGCGCGCTGCAGCATGATTTCCTTCGGGTGGTCCTTCGGAATCACGCGTTCGTAGTCGGGAAACTTGCCGTCGATCAGCTTCGAAATGAGCTCGACCGAGCCGAAGCGCAGGCGCGCCTGGTTGCCGCCCAGTTCGATGTCGACCGGGTCGTCGGTGTCGGCCAGCTGGCGCGACAGTTCGAGCACGGTCTTGCGCGGCAGGATCACGTCGAGCTTGTCGGTCACGCCGGGCAGCGCTTCGGACACGTAGGCCAGACGGTGGCCGTCGGTTGCGACCAGCCGCAGTTCCTCGCTGCCAACGGCCAGCAGCAGGCCGTTCAGGTAGTAGCGGATGTCCTGCTGGGCCATCGAGTACTGCACCAGCGACAGCAGCCGCTTGAGCTTGCGCTGGGTCAGGCTGAGCTTGACGGTTTCGCCCTCGGCGACCTGCATGCGCGGGTAGTCCTGCGCCGGCAGCGTCTGCAGCGTGAAGCGGCTCTTGCCGCAGCGCACCGTGAGCTTGCGGTCGTCGGCGTCGAGGCTCACCTCCTGCCCTTCCGGCAGGGCACGCAGGATGTCCTGCAGCTTGCGGGCGGCGACCGTCAGCGCTGCCGGCTGGGCGGCGCTGATGCTGCCGGTGGTCCGGGTACGGATCTGGATTTCGATGTCGGTGGCCAGCAGCGTGAGCGCATCGCCCTCGGTTTCGATCAGGACGTTGGACAGGATCGGCAGGGTGTGGCGCTTCTCGACGATGCCGCTGACCGACTGCAGCGGACGCAGCAGCTGTTCGCGTTCTATCTTCATTAAGAGCATTTTATAAACCTCTGTAAACCGTTAACGTCGACCATTTTCTGTGGATAACACATTAATTCTTATTATTTTCAGTTGCTTGCAGTATGTATCGTTGTCTGTACAACTGCCATTTCTGCGCTTGAACAAATGTGGATGAAAACGTGACCCGCTGAAAACACCCCGCTTATCCACAGCGGCCATACACGTTTCAACGCCTGTTTATCCGTACAGCTTCAATACCGTTTCATCCACACCCTTCCTGTGGCGTTTTCCGGCTATTTGCGCAAGGTCTGCACGAGCACGTGCAGGTCATGATTGAGCACTTCGTCCTTCAGCCTCAGGTCGGCAATGGTGCGGCAGGCATGCAGCACGGTCGTATGGTCGCGCCCGCCGAACGCTTCGCCGATCGCCGGGTAGCTTTCGGGCGTCAGGTCCTTGGCCAGCCACATGGCGACCTGGCGCGGCCGCGCGATGGCACGCGTGCGCTTCTTCGAATACATCTCCGACACCTTGATCTTGAAATAGTCGGCGACGGTCTTCTGGATGAATTCGAGCGTGATCTGCCGGTTGTGTGCGCCCAGCAGGTCCTTCAGCGCCTCGCGGGCCACTTCCAGGGTGATCGGCACGGTGTGGAAGTGGGCGAAGGCGATGATCTTCTTCAGCGCGCCTTCGAGCTCGCGCACATTGCTGCGGATGTTCTTGGCGACCAGGAAGGCGACGTCGTCACCCACCTTCACGCGTTCCATCTCGGCCTTCTTCTTCAGGATGGCCACCCGCATTTCGAGTTCGGGTGGCTCGATCTGCACCGTGAGCCCCCAGCCGAAGCGCGTCGTCAGGCGCTCTTCGACGCCCTGGATGTTCTTCGGATAAGTGTCACAGGTGATGACGATCTGCTTCTTGCCGTCGGTCAGCGCATTGAACGCGTAGAAAAACTCTTCCTGCGTGCGCGTCTTGTTGTTGAAGAACTGGATGTCGTCGATCAGCAGCACGTCGAGCGAGCGGTAGTAGCGCTTGAAGGCGTCGAAGCTCTTCTGCTGGTAGGCGCGCACCACGTCGGCGTAGTAGTCGTCGGCATGCACGTAGCGGACGACCGCGTCAGGGTTGTGCCGCATCACCTCGTTGCCCAGCGCGTGCACCATGTGCGTCTTGCCCAAGCCGACACCACCGTAGATGAAGATGGGGTTGTACGACATGCCCGGGTTCTGCGCGACCTGTATGGCAGCTGCGCGCGCCAGTTCGTTGGCGCGGCCGGTGACCAGGTTGTCGAAGGTGAAACCCGGGTTCAGGCGCGAGCGGTCGCGTTCATCAGGCCGGCCGCGGTTGCGTTCGTTGCGGTCGGACTGCGCGTCGCCATTTGACTTGATGATGGCAGGCGGCGTGACGCGGGTGGTTTCTTCACCGTCTGCACGCAGATGCGTCTGGCGCACACGGGGTGCTTCCGGCGAAGACGGCACCAGAATGGGTGCGTCGGCAGCGTCACTCGCCTGGCTGCCTGACTGGGGCAGACTCAGGCGCACGGATACGGGTTGCGAGAAATATTCGAGACCCAGTGCTTCGATGCGCGACACATAGCGCTCGCGCACCCATTGCAGGACGAAACGGTTCGGGGCGACCAGCGCCAGTGATTCGGTTTCGGCATCTGCGCACGGATCGATGCGCAAGCCTTTGATCCAGGTGTGAAATTGTTGCGCGGGAAGTTCCTGCTCGAAGCGGCTGAGGCAGACTGCCCAAAACTGTTGCATCATGGTCTGCGAGGTCGCCGGGTCGATTTCTAGGGGGTGTGGCACAGCTTTGTGACCTGACCCGGAACAGTCGATCCGTATTGAGGGATCGCCTCTTTGCGGTGTTCCGGGTACTGCGGTGACCGGTGGCCCGGGTCCGCTTTTGCCAGCTGTTTTGAGTGACGGAGTCTAGCGCTTTCAGCCCTGCTTATCCACACCGGCCAAACCCGCGCCGTTGCGGGGCGATTGACAAGGCGCGGTTGTTGCGCTGTAATCGCGGGCTTTTCCGTATACCTAGTGAGCAGGCCATGAAACGCACATACCAGCCGTCATCTGTCCGCCGTGCCCGCACCCACGGTTTCCTCGAACGCATGCGCACCCGCGGTGGTCGCGCCGTCATCCGAGCACGTCGCGCCAAGGGCCGCGTCCGGCTCGCGGTTTAAAGCAGTCCGATATTTTCAGCCGCACCCGCTCCACCATGTCTGTAATCGTCCGGTCGTCTGCCATCCGGCAGCAGGCCGGATGGTAAATGCAACGTGAGCGAGGCAGGCACGGCAGAACTACCCGAAAAACCGCCGCGAGGAACGTTCAGTTTCCGCCCGGTATTCCGGCTCAGAAAAACGGATGAGTTTTCATCCGTTTTTGCTTTACGGCGCACACAGCGCAGTCGTCATTTCGTGATCCATCACGGTCCGGTCAAAGCGTCCGGACCGGATGCCGAGACCGGACCGCGTCTGGGTGTTGTGGTCGCAAAGCGGCACCTTAAACGCGCGCATGATCGCAATCTGGTCAAGCGTCTGGCGCGCGAAGCATTCCGCCACGCGCGAGCCGGATTGCGGCCACTCGACCTGGTGCTGCGCCTGAATTCGCGGCCTGATGGTCTGGACCGCAAGGCGCTGCGGGCGGAACTTGACCAGCTTTTTGGCCGGATGCGTCCGCCGGCCGTAGCGCCCGATGCCGGGCCGTCCAGCGGGAAGCCGCCTGTTCCGGAGCCAGCCAGTTGAAAAGTCTTCTGCTGTCCGTACTTGCCGTGTATCGCTACGCCATCAGTCCCATGCTGGGCGCGAACTGCCGTTTTCTGCCCAGCTGTTCCGAATACGCCACCGAAGCGATCCGCCGCCATGGCAGCCTGCGTGGCGGCTGGCTGTCGCTCAGGCGCATTGCGCGCTGCCATCCGTGGAACCCCGGGGGGCACGATCCGGTGCCTTGAGCACCGGGTTTTCCCGGCCGCTTCCACGATCGCTTTCCACTCAACGACGCATTTTTCCGACGATTCCCCAGATGGATACCCAACGCTCCGCCCTGTTGATCGTTTTCCTGTTTTCGCTGTTCATGCTGTGGGACGGCTGGCAGCGGCAGTCGCAGCCACCGGTCGCTGTGGCACCGGCTGCCGACGCGGTGGCGCAGTCGCCGGGTGCCCAGGCACCGGTGCCGACCGTGAGTACGCCGGCTGGCGCAACCGATGTACCGGCCGTGCCGGTCGTGGCGCAGACGACCGCGACCCGTGTGGTGACCGATCTGTTCATCGCCGATGTGTCGGCCGAGGGTGGCTCAATCATCCGGCTCGAACTGCTGCAGCACAAGGCGGGCCCCGAGGCGACCGGCAATTTCGTGCTGCTCGACAATGGCGGAGCCCACCTCTATCACGCGCAGAGCGGCCTGATCGGTGAAGGGCTGCCGACGCACAAGACGGTGTTCCAGCTGCCGGAAGGCGAATTGACGCTGGCCGATGGTCAGGACAAGGTCGAATTGCGCATGACGGCGCCCGGTGGCGAAGGCGTAACGGTGACCAAGGTGCTCACCTTCACGCGTGGCAGCTACCAGATCGGTACCCGCTACGAAGTGGCGAATGCCTCGCAGTCGCCGGTCAGTGCGCATGCCTACTTCCAGCTGCTTCGCGACGGCAAGCCCACCGCCGGCGGCAATGCAATGCTGAGTACCTTCACCGGCCCGGCCTTCTATACCGATCAGGGCAAGTACCAGAAGATCGACTTTTCGGACATCGCCGACAATTCGGCCAAGTTCGTCAGCAAGGCGCCGGATGGCTGGGTGGCGCTGGTGCAGCACTATTTCGTCAGTGCCTTCGTGCCGCCGAAGGGCGCCGATCGCGAGTTCTTCGCGCGCAAGGTCGGCAATGACCTGTACACGGCAGGCGTTGTCGTTCCGCTTGCTGCGGCAGCGCCGGGCGCCACCTCGTCGATCGAGGTTCCGCTCTACGCCGGCCCGCAGATCCAGGAGGATCTGGTGGCGCTGGCGCCGGGCCTCGATCTGGTGGTCGATTACGGTTTCCTGACCATCATCGCATCGCCGATGCACTGGGTACTGGCGAAGTTGCACGACATGGTCGGCAACTGGGGCTGGGCCATCATCCTGTTGACGATTTTGATCAAGGCCATCTTCTTCCCGCTGTCCGCTGCCAGTTATCGTTCGATGGCCAAGCTTCGCGTGGTCACGCCGCGCATGCAGCAGATCAAGGAGCGCCACGGCGGCGATCGCATGCGCATGCAGCAGGAAATGATGGAGCTGTACAAGACGGAAAAGATCAATCCGCTCGGCGGCTGCCTGCCCATCGTGGTGCAGATCCCGGTGTTCATTGCGCTGTACTGGGTGCTGCTGGGCAGCGTCGAAATGCGCAACGCGCCGTGGATTGGCTGGATTACCGACCTGTCGATCAAGGATCCCTACTTCGTTCTGCCCATCATCATGGGTATCACGATGTTCGTGCAGACCAAGCTGAATCCGACGCCGCCGGACCCGATCCAGGCCAAGGTGATGCTGTTCCTGCCGATCGTATTCACCGGCATGTTCCTGTTTTTCCCGTCCGGCCTGGTGCTGTACTGGGTGGTGAACAATGTGCTGTCGATCGCCCAGCAGTGGCAGATCACCCGCATGATCGAAAGCGGCAAGACCGCGAAAACCTGATCCCGCAGACTTTCGTTCCGGCGCCCAGGGCGCCGCGACTGCAATCACCCACGACGGGTTGTATTGTGGGCGCGGCGCCCTCTTCGTTAACGGACCCCCGATCATGCATCCAGTCAGGTACCCCAGCGACACCATTGCAGCCATCGCCACGGCGACCGGTCGAGGCGGCATCGGCGTCGTACGGGTGTCCGGCAGCCGGGCGGCCGATGTTGCACTTGGCGTGCTCGGGCGCCTGCCGCCTGCGCGCCAGGCTTCTTTCCTGAAGTTTCTGGCAGGCGACAGCGCGGTGCTGGATCACGGCATCGCGCTGTGGTTCGCGGCGCCGGCGTCCTACACCGGAGAGAATGTGCTCGAGCTGCATGGTCATGGCGGCAGTGCGGTGCTGCAGTCGGTGCTCGTACGCTGCTTCGAACTGGGTGCCCGCCCTGCCCGCCCGGGCGAATTCACCGAACGTGCTTTCCTGAACGACCGCATCGATCTGGCCCAGGCCGAAGCGGTGGCAGACCTTATCGACGCCAGCACGTCGTCGGCGGCGCGCTCGGCCATGCGTTCGCTGGACGGGGAGTTCTCGCGCCACGTTCATCAGCTGGAAGACGCACTGGTCAATCTTCGACTGTTCGTAGAGGCGACGCTGGACTTTCCCGAAGAAGACGTCGAATTCATCGAACAGTCGGGCGCCCGGCGCAAGCTCGACGACGTGATGCGGGCGGTCGGCGCGTTGCGCGAAAGAGCGCGCTGCGGCGCGGTGCTGCGCGATGGACTGACGGTCGTGCTGGCGGGCGCGCCGAACGTCGGCAAGTCGAGCCTGCTCAATGCGCTGTCCGGGGAAGACCGTGCCATCGTGACCGATATCGCCGGCACCACGCGCGACACCTTGCGCGAGCTGATTTCGATCGACGGCGTACCGCTTCACATCATCGACACGGCGGGGCTGCGCGACACGACTGATCCGGTCGAGCAGGCCGGCATCGCCCGCACGAAGCGCGAGCTCGATCGCGCGCATGCCGTTGTTCACCTGATCGACGCGACGACCGGGTTCGATGCGGCGGCGCGGCGCATTGACGAAGGCTTGCCGGACGGGCTGAAGCGCATACGCGTATTCAACAAGATAGATCTCACCGATGACTCGCCCCACGCCGAGCGCGCGGGCGATGTCGTCTCGGTATGGCTGTCTGCCCGCGATGGAATGGGACTGGACCTGCTTCGCACAGCCTTGCTTGATTGCATCGGCTGGCACGGCGGCGCGGAAGATGCGCTGTCTGCCCGTGCCCGGCACCTGCATGCGCTCGATACGGCGATAGACAGGCTGGACGTTGCGCGCACCTGTATCGCTGGCAAAGTCTTGCAGCTGGATTTGTTTGCCGAAGAACTGCGGCTCGCCCACCGTGCCCTGGGTGACATCACCGGCGAATTCACGCCGGATGATCTTCTGGGCGAAATCTTCTCCCGCTTCTGCATCGGAAAGTGATGTTCCACGTGAAACATCCGGGCGTGTGTTGTGGTCGCTGATTTCACCCTGCTGGTCGTCGGCGCATTCTTCGCAGGTCTTGTGGACGCCATGGTCGGTGGCGGCGGTCTGGTGCAGATACCGCTGCTGTTCAACGTGTTTCCGGGCGTTGCGCCCGCGACGCTGTTCGGTACCAACAAGGCCGTAAGCATCGTCGGGACCACTTTCGCGGCGCGCCGCTACCTTGGCAAGGTAGACATGGACTGGCGGGTGCTCTGGCGTGCTGCGCTGGCGGCATTCATTGCGTCATTTGCCGGTGCGGCGGCGGTCGGTCTGTTCCCGCCGCAAATGCTGCGACCTTTGGTCATCGTGCTGCTGGTCGCTGTGCTTGCCTACACGCTGAAGAAAAAGGACTTTGGCGCGTCGTCGCGCGGAATGGACAGAAAGCCGCGCCCGGTGCTTGCACTGTTGCTTGGCGCTGCGATCGGCTTCTACGACGGCTTCTTCGGGCCCGGTACGGGCAGCTTCCTGATCTTTCTGTTCATCCGATGTTATGCGTGGGATTTCCTGCGCGCGTCGGCGGCTGCCAAGGTGGTTAACGTCAGTACCAATCTCGCAGCCCTGTGCTGGTTCGTTCCCGTGGGCGCCATCATGGTCAAGGTGGCTGCGCTGATGGCGCTGGCCAATCTTGCTGGCGCATGGGTCGGAGCCCACCTTGCAATGAAAAACGGCGCACTGTTCGTGCGCCGCGTATTCATCGTCGTGGTCAGTGTGCTGATCGCACGGTTGACCTGGGACGTGTTGACCACCTGAACGATGTTTCACGTGAAACATCGTGAAGGCGTAGCCGAGACAAGATCAATGACCGAAGCGGATCGGCGGCAGCACGATGGTCACGCCGCCGCCCCCACGATGACCATGGTGGCCGTAGCCGCCATAGCCGTAGTACCGCGGTGGTGCGACGTAGTAGGCAGGCCCACCGTAGTAGTGGTTGCTGACCCGCGGACCGTGATGTCGGTGGCCGTAGCTGCGGTGATGGCGCCCGAAATCATGGTGCCCGCGGTAGTCTTTCTGGTAGCCGTGGTGACGGTCGCCGCCGTGACCACGCCAATCGTCGCGGTCAGCCATGGCAACACCGCTGAAAGTCAATGTGAGCGCGGCAAGTACCGAACTGAGGATTTTCATGGTTCTTACTCGTGGTGAACACGACACAAGCGTAGTGAGCGCGGACGCTTTGCGCCGTAAGCAACTGTAAGAACTTGCAAGGCTGCAAGGGCGTGCGACCTTGGTAATCGTTGCCTTCGGTCGTATCATTCAGCCCCTTCGCCTTATTTTGCATTGCAGCGAAAATGGATTTCCCGACCCGTTACGACGTGATCGTCATTGGCGGCGGTCACGCCGGTACCGAAGCCGCGCTGGCGGCTGCGCGCACCGGCGCACGTACGCTGCTGCTGACGCACAACATCGAAACGCTGGGCCAGATGTCGTGCAATCCGTCGATCGGCGGCATCGGCAAGGGTCATCTGGTGAAGGAAGTCGATGCGCTCGGCGGTGCGATGGCGCTGGCTACCGACGAGTCTGGCATACAGTTCCGCACACTCAATGCCAGCAAGGGCCCGGCGGTGCGCGCCACGCGCGCCCAGGCCGACCGCGTTCTGTACAAGGCGGCCATCCGCAGCCGGCTTGAAAATCAGCCGAACCTCGATCTGTTCCAGCAGGCTGCCGCCGATCTGATCATGGAAGGGGACCGTGTCGCCGGCGTCGTGACCGAAGTCGGTATCCGCTTCCGTGCGCGGTCGGTTGTGCTGACTGCCGGCACCTTCCTGAATGGCCGGGTACACGTCGGTCTGGAAAACCATTCCGCCGGTCGCGCAGGCGATCCACCCGCGATCCGCCTGGCCGAAAAGCTGAAGGAACTTGCGCTGCCGCAGGGTCGCCTGAAGACCGGCACGCCACCGCGCATCGACGGTCGCAGCATCGATTATTCGTTGATGGAAGCGCAGCCGGGCGATGACCCGGTGCCGGTGTTCAGCTTCATCGGCAAGCGCGCCATGCATCCGCGCCAGTTGCCATGCTGGATCACGCACACCACGACGCGCACGCACGACATCATCCGCGGCGGTCTTGATCGCTCGCCGATGTACACCGGCGTGATCGAAGGCGTCGGTCCGCGCTACTGCCCGAGCATCGAGGACAAGATCCACCGCTTCGCCGACCGCGACAGCCACAACATCTTCCTGGAACCGGAGGGCCTGACGACGCACGAGGTCTATCCGAACGGCATTTCAACCTCGCTGCCGTTCGACGTGCAGGTCGATCTGGTGCGCAGCATTCCGGGACTGGAAAACGCCCACATCCTGCGGCCGGGCTACGCGATCGAATACGATTACTACGACCCGCGCGGTCTGAAGTCGTCGCTGGAAACCCGCGCCATCGAAGGCCTGTTCTTCGCCGGTCAGATCAATGGCACGACCGGCTATGAAGAAGCCGCCGCGCAGGGCCTGCTGGCAGGCCTCAATGCGGCGCGTCAGGTACGTGGCCTCGACGCTTGGTGCCCGGCACGCAGTGACGCCTACCTTGGCGTGCTGGTTGATGACCTGATCACGCGCGGCGTGTCGGAGCCCTACCGAATGTTTACCTCGCGCGCCGAGTACCGGCTCAGTCTGCGCGAGGACAACGCCGACCTGCGGCTGACCGACATCGCGCGCGACATGGGCTTGATCGACGACGCGCGCTGGGATGCCTACAACCGCAAGCGCGACGCGATCGCCGGCGAAACGCAGCGCCTGCGCGCGACCTGGGTACGCCCGGACACCGTTCCTGCGAACGACGCCATCCGTGTGCTCGGCAAGCCGATCGAGCACGAGTATTCGTTGTTCGACCTGTTGCGCCGGCCGGACGTGAGCTACGCCGCGCTGATGACACTGCCGGGCGCGCCCGAGCCGATCACTGACATCGACGCGATCGAACAGCTGGACATCCTGGCCAAGTACCAGGGTTACATCGATCGCCAGCAGGATGAAGTCGAGCGCCTGCGCGCCACCGAAGACACGCGCCTGCCTGACGACATGGATTACGCCGCCGTGACCGGCCTGTCGCGCGAGGTGCGCCAGAAGCTGGTTCAGCACCGCCCGGAAACGCTGGGCCAGGCCTCGCGCATCCAGGGCATCACGCCGGCCGCGATATCGCTGCTGCTGGTACACCTGAAGAAGCGTCAGGCCGTGCGCAGCGCGGCCTGAGCGGACAAGCCGACCCCCGAATTGAAGTTGCCTCAAGCGATCTGCCCATGACCTTGCAAACCGAACTGGCCGCCGGCCTCAACGTCCTCGACCTGTCGATTCCCGCTGCCGCGCAAACGCGACTGCTGCGTTTCATCGCGCTGATGGCCAAGTGGAACGCGGTGTACAACCTCACCGCGATCCGCGAAGAGTCGCGCATGCTGACGCATCACCTGCTCGATGCGCTGTCGATTGCCCGCTTCATTCCGGACGGTTCGACGCTGATCGACATCGGTTCCGGTGGCGGCGTGCCGGGCATTCCGCTGGCCATCGCGCGGCCCGACCTCGATGTGCTGTCAGTCGAGCCGAATTCAAAGAAGGCGTCGTTCCAGCAGCAGGTACGCATCGACCTCGGCCTGGAGAACTTCGACGTGCAGATTGCGCGCGCCGAAGCGGTCGAGCTGTCGCAGAGCCGTGACTTCATCGTGTCGCGCGCCTTTGGCGATCTGGCCGATTTCATCAAGGTGGCCGGACATCTGCTGAAGCCCGACGGCCAGATGCTGGCGATGAAGGGCGTTTACCCGGATGAGGAAGTGCGCGCCATTCCCGCCGGCTGGGCCTTGCGCCGGGCCGAGGAACTGCAGGTGCCGGGCGTCGAGGGCGCGCGTCATCTGCTGTGGCTTGCCCGCGTGCCCGCTGCAGGCTGACCGGCCGATGCCGCGCATCTTCGCCATCGCCAACCAGAAAGGCGGGGTCGGCAAGACGACGACCAGCGTCAACCTCGCCGCCGCGCTGGGTCAAGCTGGCCAGCGCACGCTGCTGGTCGACCTCGATCCCCAGGGCAACGCCACGATGGGCGCCGGCGTCGACAAGCGCACGCTCAAGTCCAGCGTCTACCCGGTGCTGCTCGGCCTGGCCTCGCTCGTCGAAGCGCGCGTCACCAGCCCGCATGCCGGTCTGGACGTGCTGCCGGCCAACCGTGACCTGGCGGGTGCAGAAGTCGAGCTGGTCCAGATTGAAAATCGGGAAAACCGATTGAAGAATGCCATTTCGGAGTGCGCAGACGATTACGACTTCGTGCTGATCGACTGCCCGCCCAGCCTGAGCCTGCTTACGCTGAACGGCCTGTGCGCGGCGCACGGCGTCATCATTCCGATGCAGTGCGAGTACTACGCGCTCGAAGGTCTGTCCGATCTGGTGAACACCATCAAGAAGGTGCACGCCAACCTGAACCGCGACCTGAAGGTGATCGGACTGCTGCGCGTCATGTTCGACCCGCGCAGCACGCTGTCGCAGCAGGTGTCGGCCCAGCTCGAATCGCACTTCGGTGACAAGGTGTTCAGAACCGTTGTCCCGCGCAACGTCCGTCTGGCAGAAGCCCCCAGCTACGGCGTGCCGGGCGTGCTGTTCGACAAGAGCGCCAAGGGCGCACAGGCCTACACCGCGTTCGCGCAGGAAATGATCGAGCGGGTGAAAACCCTTTAGCTGCGTACATCCGCCATAAAAGAAGAAGGCAAACAATGACCCCACCCAAACAGAAAGGTCTCGGCCGCGGGCTCGATGCGCTGCTGGCCGGCAATTCCGGCGAGTCAGGCAACGCCGGCGAGCTGCGAACATTGGCAGTCGGCGCGCTGCAGCCGGGCAAGTACCAGCCACGCACGCGCATGGATCCCGGCTCGCTCGAAGAGCTGGCCGAGTCGATCCGCGCGCAGGGCATCATGCAGCCCATCCTGGTGCGCGAGGTCGCGCGCGAGCGCTTCGAAATCATCGCCGGCGAACGCCGCTGGCGTGCCGCACAGCTGGCCGGGCTGACCGAAGTTCCGGCGCTGGTGCGCGAGATCGCCGACGAAGCCGCGCTGGCGATGAGCCTGATCGAGAACATCCAGCGCGAGAACCTGAATCCGCTCGAGGAGGCGGCCGGCGTGCAGCGGCTGATCGACGAATTCGGCATGACGCATGAGCAGGCGGCCACAGCAATCGGCCGCTCGCGCTCGGCCACCACCAATCTGCTGCGACTGCTGCAGCTGGCCGAGCCGGTACAGGAACAACTCATTACCGGCGACCTCGACATGGGCCATGCGCGCGCGCTGCTGACGCTGCCGCGCGCCGACCAGATCGCGCTGGCCAATCGCGTCGTCGCGCAGGGCCTGACCGTGCGCGACACCGAAAAGCTGGTGGCGCAGGGCGGCGTGGCCGAACAGGGCGGCAAGCGCGCCGCCAGCGTGCCGCGCGATCTGGCGCGGCTGGAAGAGGAACTGTCCGATCTGCTGGGTGCTGCGGTCAGTGTGCAGGCCAACGCGCGTGGTGCTGGCAAGGTGGCCATCCGTTTCAACGACCTCGACCAGCTCGACGGCCTGATCGCGCGCCTGCGCGGCTGAGCGCCCAGCCGGCGTTCTGCCGTCGTCGCAACGCCGTATGCGTTCAGCCATCGAGTTCCTGCTGCTGGGTCTGGTCTGGGGGGCGTCGTTCGCGCTGTACCGCGTGGCGATTCCGGAATTCGGCCTCGGCGCGACCGTCAGCCTGCGCCTGCTGCTGGCGGCGACGGCACTGTGCCTCGTATTCGGTTCGCCGTTGCGCCGCGTCGCGGCCCTCGACCGGCGGCGCACGCTGGGCTGGCTCGCACTGATCGGCGCCGGCACCACCGCGCTGCCTTTCACGCTGTTCGCTGAAACCGTCATGCGCTCCAGCGCCGGATTTGCCGCGGTGCTCAATGCCAGTTCGCCCCTCTTTTCCGCCCTGCTCGCGGTGTGCGTGTGGCACGAGGCGCTGTCCCGCAGCAAGGCGGTCGGCCTGCTGCTGGGCTTTGCCGGCGTCGCATTGCTGGCCAGCCTGCGCGAGCTCGGCCCGTTGCGCATCGGTATCGACGCCGTGTTGCTCGGCCTGGCCGGCGCCGCCTGCTACGGGCTGGGCGTGCAACTGGCGCGGCGCAAGCTCGGCGATCTGGATGCATCGTCGGTCGCGACCGGGTTTTCGGTCACCGGCGCGCTGCTGCTGTTGCCCTGGGCGCTGGCGTCGCTGCCCGCGGCGCTGCCGTCGTGGCCGGCAATCGCTGCGGTGCTGGTACTCGGCCTGGTGTCGACCGCACTCGGCAACGTCATGTACTTCCGGCTGCTTGGCCGCATCGGCGCGACGCCCGCGCTGAGTGTCACTTTCGTGATTCCGCCGTTCGCCATGCTGTGGGGTCACCTGCTGTTCGAAGAGGTGCCGACACCCGCCATGCTGGCCAGCACGGCAGTCATTCTGGCCGGCACCGCGCTGACCCTGGGCTGGCGGCGAACGCCTGGGTGATATTCCCGGTCAACGGACGGCGCGGGACTGCCGTTATGCGCTAGCGTCGCTGCGCTTCGCGTGACTTGTTCACCTTCTGCGGCTGGACTAGACTTGCGACCCGCGCCGCCCGGGTTGATGCCGGAGAGCCCGGCCCCGCGATAATCATTGGTTAAACTACTGTCGAGGAACGTCATGAGAACGATCATTTCCGCTGCCGTCTGTGCCATCGCGCTCGTGAGCGCACCGGCTTTCGCCAGCAAGGACCTGGCTACTGCCAAGGGCTGTCTGGGCTGTCATGCCATCGAAAAGGCCGGCGTCCTCGGCCCGGGCTATCAGGCGGTGGCGAAGAAATACGAAGGTCAGAAGGACGCCGAAGGCAAACTGGCGACTTTCATCCGCGCCGGCACGCCGGCTGGCTCCAAGCTGATGTGGGGCGGCGCGGTGCCGATGCCGGCCAATCCCGCCCTCAGCGAAGCCGACGCCAAGAAGCTGGCTGCCTGGATCCTCGCGGGCGCCAAATAAGGCTGCAAGGCATGCTGCGCAGCAGAAAGCCGGCTGGCGACAGCCGGCTTTTCTTGTTTGTCCAGCCGGAATAGCAGCCTTTACACCCCTTTCATCAGGCCAAAGGGTGACGCCGACCTTGCTAAGCTCGCGCCGGACATGTGTCTGTCAGGAGAAGTCGAGCATGAGTGAAACGGCCCCGCCGCGCGTTCGTTACGGCAAGCAGGTCACCGAATCGATCAATCAGACCCGGGTGCGCTACGTCATCCTGTTCGGCTGCGCGATGGCCACCCCCTTCCTCTTTCCGCCGACCTGGCCGCTCGTGCTGCTCGCCGTTGCCAGTTACGCGCTGCGCATGTTCGGGGTCGAAGCCATCTACCACCGCTACTTTTCGCACCGCGCCTTCAAGTGCTCGCGCCCGGTGCAGTTCGTGCTCGCGGTGATTGCGTCGCAGTGCGGCCAGCACGGGCCGCTGTGGTGGGCATCGGTGCATCGCGTCCATCACCAGAACGTCGAACAGCCGGACGATCCGATCTCGCCGCGCCAGCACGGACTGATGCAGTCGCACGTCGGCTGGGTGTGGTGCGAGCGCTACAAGGACACCGATCTCGACGTGGTGCCCGACTTCGCCCGCTTCCCGGAAATCCTGTGGGTGAACAAGCACTACACGCTGCTCATGCTGTCCGGCGCCTTCTGCATCTGGCTGCTGGCGACGGCCGGTGCCTTCGGCCCGACCGTGACCGGCGGGGCTGCGCTGATGTGGGGCTTCTTCCTGCCGACCGCGCTCGGCGTACAGACGGTGTCACTGGTCAATTCGATCGGTCATTTCGGCCATCTGCCCGGTGGCTATCGCCGCTTCGACACCGACGACGATTCGGTCAACCGCCCGCTGCTGGCACTGCTGACGATGGGTGGCGGCTGGCACAACAATCACCATCGCTACGGCGCCAGCGCACGCGCCGGCTTCGCCTGGTACGAAATCGACCTGACCTACTACATCCTCAAATTGCTGGCCATATTGGGCATCATCCGCGACCTGCGCGACCAGTTGCCGGACGATGTGCGGGAAGAAGGCGGATTGGCGCCGGCTGCCTCGAAGGTCGGTGACCTCCGCTGATGGCGTGTCGCACTTTTTTACAGAGCGGATGGCAGTGCTGCAACGCATGACCGGAGTGCCTTGTTCCCGTACATCATTTTTATGACATGACTGTGATGGAACGATAGTTGCTGAGCTCCCGCATTGCGTTCAAGGAGCTCCACCATGGTCTTTCGTCGTCTTGCCCTGCCCCTGCTGCTCGCCTCGTTCGTCGGTTCGGCGCAGGCCATTCCGCTGCTTGATTTCGGGGTCGGCGAAGAAGGCTTCGGCACCGAGTTCCTGCCCGCGAATGACGACGGCTCGACCAACCTGCTGGACCTGCCGTTCGACATCAACTTCTTCGGCAGCACGTACAGCAGCTTTTTCGTCAACAACAACGGCAACATCACCTTCGAGTCTGCACTCGGCACCTTCACGCCGGATCCCTTCCCCGTCGCCAGTCAGCCGATGATTGCGCCGTACTGGGCTGACGTCGACACGCGTGTGGCGGGCAATCTGTGGATCCACTCGCCGAATGCCGACACCCTCGCGGTGACCTGGTCGTCCGTCGGCTACTTCGGTGACCAGATTCCCGGTGGCGGTGAAGAAGGCGGCGAAGGCAGCGGTGAAACGCTGCTCGCCGCGGCCGTCGGTCCGAAGACGAACAGCTTCCAGCTGGTGCTGCGCAATCGCGCCGACACCGGCACTGGCAACTTCGATGTGGATTTCCGCTACGAGCGCCTCGAATGGACCACCGGCGACGCCAGTGAAGGCACGGCTGGCCTGGGTGGCATCCCTGCACAGGCCGGCTATGACGCCGGTGATGGCGTCAATTTCCTGACGCTGCCCGGATCGCGCTCCGACGCCGTGCTCGACCTGCAGCACGCGAGCAATGTGTCGTCCGAGACTCCGGGTCTGTGGACGTTCGCCATCCGCAACGGCGCACCGCCCGGATCGTCGCCGTCGAACCCGCTGCTGCCGGTGGCCACCGATGAGGGCTGGTCGTTCACCTTCAACGTACGCCCGGGCGAAACCTTCTTCATCGACCCCGACATCGCCATCGGCTACGACTACTTCCTCGAAAGCGGCCCGCTGTTCGCCAGCGTGCTGCTGCCGGAACTGGGCGACAACGCCTACGAAGTCTGGCTGTGGAACGGCGCCGAATGGGTGTTCGCCGACAACGTGCTGGCCGGCGAGGAATACACGCTGAGCGATGGCGTCGACCGCTTCCGCGTGCTCGGCATCGAAGAAAGCCTGGCACTCGATCCGCTGAACCCGACCGCCTTCGTGACCGGACTGACCTTCGCCGGAGCCGGTGCGGTCCAGCTGTCGCAGAACCCCATCGTGCTGTCGTTGCCGGTGCCCGAGCCGGAAACGTATGCGATGTTCCTCGCCGGTCTGGGCCTGATCGTGGCGGCACGCCGCCGCGCGCGCAGCTGACGCCGCCGCGCGCGCAGCTGACGCAGGCGCGCGCGCAGCTGACGCAGGCGCGCCTCAGGAGTGCCGAAAAGCCGGCGTGCGAGCTGACGCAATCGCACGGCGGCTTTTTTGTCGACCGTCCGTCCGGCGCAGTAGCGCACAAACAAAATTGACGCTGCCCGCAGCCGCCCGCAAAATCCGGCGCTGACCTTCTTTCCAGCCTTGCGGAGACTTTTCCATGACCCAGCCCTTCCCGTCGCGTCCCCTGCCTGCGCTTCTCGTTCTGTCGGCCTGCCTGCTCGCGGCGTGCGGCGAACAGTCCGATACGGCGCCGTCGGCGGCACCCGTGGCCGGAGAACCGTCGATGGAAGCGCCGCTCGTCGTGCGGCTGGGTCATGTGGCCCCGCTGACCGGGCCGCAGGCGCATCTGGGCAAGGACAACGAGAACGGCGCCCGGCTGGCCATCGACGACCTGAATGCCGAAGGCTTCCAGATCGGCGACAAGCGGGCGCGTTTCGAACTGCTCGGCGAAGACGACCAGGCCGATCCGCGCCAGGGCACGACCGTGGCGCAGAAGCTCGCCGATTCGCGCGTCAATGCGGTGATCGGTCACCTGAACAGCGGCACCACCATTCCCGCGTCACGTATCTATCACGACGCCGGCATCGTGCAGGTGTCGCCGTCAGCGACCAACCCGCAATACACCCGGCAGGGGTACGCCGGCGCCTTCCGCGTGTTCGCCGACGACGTGCAGCAGGGCGGTGCGCTCGGCGCGTTCGCGATGAAGAACCTCAATGCGCGGCGCATCGCCATCATCGATGACCGCACCGCCTACGGCCAGGGTCTGGCCGACGAATTCGAGAAGGCCGCCAAGGCGGCCGGCGCTGAAATCGTCACCCGCGAGTACACGACCGACAAGGCGACCGACTTCGCCTCCATCCTGACCAAGGTGAAATCGACGTCGGCCGACCTCCTGTTCTACGGCGGCATGGACACCCAGGCCGGTCCGATGGCGCGCCAGCTGAAGACGCTCAACCTGGGCATTCCGATGCTGTTCGGCGACGGCGGCTGCACGGTCGAATTCCACAAGCTGGCCGGCGAGGGCGCCGAAGGTCACTACTGCTCACTGCCCGGCGTGCCGCTGGACAAGATGGCCGGCGGCACCGCCTTCCGTGATCGCTACAAGGCGAAGTTCAACACCGACATCCAGCTCTACGCGCCGTATGCGTACGACGCGGTGCGCGTGGTGGCCGAAGCGATGAGGAAGGCCGGCTCGACCGACCGCATGAAATTCCTGCCCGAGCTCGAACAGATCAACTACCCGGGCCTGACCGCGCAGATCGCCTTCGACGAAAAGGGCGACATCAAGAACGGCGCAGTGACGCTGTACCAGGCGAAGTCCGGTGCCTGGTCGCCGCTGGAGACAGTGGGCGGCGACGCGACGCCGTAAGCGCCGCGTGGACATTTTCATCCAGCAGATCATCAATGGTCTGGTGCTCGGCAGCATCTACGCGCTGGTGGCACTGGGCTACACGATGGTCTACGGCATCCTCGGGCTGATCAATTTCGCGCACGGCGAGGTGGTGATGATCGGTGCGCTGACTGCGCTGACCGCCATCGGCCTGCTGGTGCCGTCCGGCCTGCCCGGCCCGGTGGTGGTGCTCGGTGGCCTGCTGATCGCGATTCCGGTCTGCATGGCGGTCGGCTTCTCGATCGAGCGCATCGCTTACCGGCCGCTGCGCAACGCGCCGCGGCTGGCACCGCTGATCACCGCCATCGGCGTGTCCATCGTGCTGCAGCAGCTGGCCATGATGGGCTGGGGCCGCAACTACCACACCTTTCCGGCCATCCTGCCGACCACGCCGCACCAGGTGTTCGGCGCCGCGATCACCGATCTGCAGATCCTCATCGTCGTCACCGCCGCCGTGCTGATGTCGGCGCTGCTGTGGTTGATCACGCGCACCCGGCTCGGCCGCGCGATGCGCGCGACGTCCGAGAACCCCGCGGTCGCGCGGCTGATGGGTGTCGACGTCGATCGCGTCATCGCCATCACCTTCGTGCTCGGCTCGGCGCTTGCGGCGGTGGCTGGCGTCATGGTCGCGGCCAACTACTCGATCGCGCACTACGCCATGGGCTTCATGCTCGGCCTGAAGGCATTCACCGCCGCCGTGCTGGGCGGCATCGGCAATGTCGGCGGCGCCATGCTGGGCGGCCTCTTGCTGGGCATTATCGAAAGTCTGGGCGCCGGCTACATCGGCGACCTGACAGGCGGTTTCCTCGGCAGCCACTATCAGGATGTGTTCGCCTTCTTCGTGCTCATCCTGGTGCTGGTATTCCGTCCGTCCGGCCTGATGGGCGAGAAAGTGGCGGAACGGGCATGAGCGCAGGGCATCTTTAACACATGACCTGTGCTACGCTGGTCCCGTGTGATTTTTCGATGTCGAGGGCACCATGGCCAATCTGACGTTGGTGATTGATGACGAGGTGCTGCAGAAGGCGAGAATCCGGGCAGCGAGCGAAGGGACTTCGGTCAATGCGGTCGTGCGCGAGCAGATTGCCCGCTACGCCAGCGGCCGCGAGGCGCGCCTGCGCGCGTTGGCTGAACTCGACGCACTGGTCGACCGCCTTCAGCCCTCCAGCGGAGACGGCTGGACCTTCGATCGCAACGACATCTATGAAGAGCGGATGTCCCGTCATGGCCCGGCGCGCGAGCAGTGAAATTCTTCTTCGACACGAATGTGCTGCTGTACCGGATAGATACGGCTGACCCGATCAAGCAGCAGGCCGCCCGCGCGTGCTTCAATCACCACGCCGAAGCCGGCAACGCAGTCATCAGCACGCAAGTCATGCAGGAATTCCATTACGTGCTTCGAGCACGATTCGCGTCCACCGTTCCGGCGGAGGACGCTTTCCGCATGACCGAGGCGCTGACCGTGCTGGACGTCGTGCAGGTCACGCCGCAACTGGTATTGATCGCGGCGCGGCGCAGTCAGCATCATCGACTGTCGTTCTGGGACGCGCTCATCGTTTCGGCGGCCGCCCATGCCGGATGCGGCACGCTGATCACCGAAGACCTCAGTCACGGGCAGGTGATAGACGGCGTGCGCGTCGAGAACCCATTTCCCGGTAACGCCGCGTGACCCTGCCCGGCGACCCGAAACTGCGCGCCCGGCTGGGCATCGTGCTGATCGGCATCGCGCTGGCCGTGCTGCCCTTCGTCGTCGGCGCGAATTTCGGCAATTCGTGGGTGCGCATCATCGATTTCGCGCTGCTCTACGTCATGCTGGCGCTCGGCCTGAACATCGTGGTCGGCTTCGCCGGCCTGCTCGACCTGGGCTACATCGCCTTCTATGCAGTCGGCGCCTATCTGTATGCGCTGCTGTCGAGCCCGCATCTGGCCATCGCCTTTCCGGCCGTGTTTGCCAGCGCGCCGGCGTGGTCGGTGTGGCTGGTGCTGCCGCTCGGTGCGCTGGTCGCCGGCCTGTTCGGCGTGCTGCTCGGCACGCCAACGCTGAAGCTGCGCGGTGACTACCTCGCCATCGTCACGCTCGGTTTCGGCGAAATCATCCGCATTTTCCTGAACAATCTGAACGCGCCGCTGAACCTGACCAACGGGCCGCAGGGCATCAACAACATCCAGTCGGCACAGATCGCCGGCCAGTCGCTCGGCCGCAGCTTCGAACTGTTCGGTCTGCAGATTCCGTCGGTCACCGCGCATTACTACTTCTTCCTCGCGCTGACGCTGGGCGTCGTCTTCATCTGCGTACGGCTGCAGGATTCGCGGCTCGGCCGCGCCTGGGTCGCCATCCGCGAAGACGAACTGGCGGCGCGTGCCTGCGGCATCAATACGCGCAACGTGAAGCTGCTGGCGTTCGGGCTGGGCGCGACGTTCGGCGGCGTGGCCGGCGGCCTGTTCGCCGGCTTCCAGGGCTTCGTCAGTCCGGAGTCGTTCGGCCTGCTCGAATCCATCATGGTGCTGTGCATGGTGGTGCTGGGCGGCATGGGCCACATTGCCGGCGTCATCCTCGGCGCGCTGCTGCTCGCGTTGCTGCCCGAACTGCTGCGCTGGGGCGCCGCACCGGTGCAGCAGTGGCTGTTCGGCAAAGTGCTGGTCGATCCGGAATCGCTGCGCCTGCTGCTGTTCGGCGTGGCGCTGGTGCTCGTGATGCGATGGCGACCGGCCGGCCTGTGGCCGTCGGCGCTGCGCAAGCGCGAACTGGCTGCGCACGCGGAGGCGACATGAGCGACCCCATGGGCACGATCGCGCAGGACGCCGTGCTGCTGTCGGCCAGCGGCGTGTCGAAGCGCTTCGGCGGCGTGCAGGCGCTGCGCGACGTGTCGCTGACGATACGGCGCGGCGAGGTGTATGGACTGATCGGACCGAATGGCGCCGGCAAGACCAGCTTCTTCAACGTGCTGACCGGCCTGTACAGCCCGGACGAAGGCCGCGTCACCTTCGACGGGCGCGACCTGCCGCCGGGCGTGCCGCACCGCATCGCCGGCGCCGGCATTGCGCGCACCTTCCAGAACATCCGGCTGTTCGGCGCCATGAGCGCGCTCGAGAACGTCATGGTCGGCCGGCACATCCGGCTGCGTACCGGCGTCATCGGCGCCATCCTGCGCACGCCGGCGGCGCGCGCCGAAGAAGCGGCCACCGAGGCGCGCGCGCATGAATTGCTGCGCTATGTCGGCATCGATCAACTGGCCAACCAGCAGGCCACCCACCTCAGTTACGGCGACCAGCGCCGGCTTGAAATCGCCCGCGCGCTGGCGTCCGAACCGAAGCTGCTGGCGCTCGACGAACCGGCGGCCGGCATGAATGCCACCGAAACCGCCGGTCTGCGCACGCTGATCGAAAAGCTGCGCGGCGACGGGCTCACGGTGCTGCTGATCGAGCACGACGTGAAGCTGGTGATGGGCCTGTGCGACCGCGTGGCCGTGCTCGATTACGGCGAGAAGATCGCCGAAGACGTACCCGACGTGGTGCGCCGCCATCCGCGCGTGATCACCGCCTATCTGGGCCGGCAGGCCGACCCGGAGGCCGCCTGATGCTGGAAGTACGCGGGCTGACCGTGCACTACGGCGGTATCCGGGCGGTCAAGGGCATCGATCTCGACATCGCGGCCGGCGAGAAGGTGGCGCTGATCGGCGCCAACGGCGCCGGCAAGACCAGCACGCTGAAGGCGCTGGCGCGCATGCTGCCGGCCGGCGGCGAAGTGCGTTTCGACGGCGGTGACATTTCGCATGCCCCGCCGCACACGCTGGTCGGTCGCGGTCTGGCGCTGGTGCCGGAAGGCCGCGGCGTGTTCGCCCGTCTGTCGGTGCGCGAAAACCTCGACATGGGTGCCTACGCGCGCGACGGCCGCGCCGCCATCGCGGCCGACCTCGAACGCGTCTACACGCTGCTGCCGCGGCTGAAGGAACGCGCCGGTCAGACCGCGGGCACCTTGTCCGGTGGCGAACAGCAGATGGTCGCCATCGGTCGCGCATTGATGAGCCGGCCGCGCCTGCTGCTGCTCGACGAGCCGTCGATGGGCCTGTCGCCGGTCATGGTCGATACCGTGTTCGGCGTCATCCGCGACATTGCGCGCGACGGCGTCACCCTGCTGCTGGTCGAACAGAACGCGCGCCTTGCACTGTCGCTGTGCGACCGCGGTTACGTCATGGACAGCGGGCGCATCACGCTGGCCGCCGCCTCGGCCGAGCTGCTCGACAACCCCGCCGTGCGCGCCGCCTACCTGGGCGAGTGAACCGCCGCGTTTGCCGATGCGGCCGCGGCCGGTGAGGCGTCGCGCCTGGCCACGGCGCCGTCAGATGCAACGTCACCCGCGCGCATCACGGCCAGGGATCGTTGATGCCATCGACATGTACGGGTTAAGCTTTGCGTCCCGCTTCCCGAGGAACCGGTTGCATGATCCGATTGCCCGCATGGCTGCGCCTTGTGTTGTGCGCAATGCTGTCGATGGCGGCCGCGCTGGCTGCGCCGCCCGAGCTGATGCATGCGCAGCGCCATCACGACGGCATCGATCCGGCCGCCTACTGGGTCAGCGAAAAGCTCGACGGAGTGCGCGCGGTGTGGGACGGGCGCGTGTTGCGCTTTCGCAGCGGCCGGCCGATCGCGGCGCCGGCCTGGTTTACCGGGTCCTTGCCCGCGCTGCCGCTCGATGGCGAACTGTGGATCGCCCGGGGCCGCTTCGAAGTGCTGTCCGGTGTAGTGCGGCGCGATGTGCCGGACGATGCCGACTGGCGGCCGGTGCGCTATCTGCTGTTCGACTTGCCGGGCGCGCCGGGCGACTTCAGCCAGCGCTTCGCGCGCCTGACCCGCATCGTCGCCGACGCAGGTCTGCCCTGGCTGCAGGTCGTGCCGCAGTGGCGCGTGGCCGACCGGGTCGAACTGGCATCGCAATTCCATGATGTGGTCGCCGGTGGCGGCGAAGGGCTCATGCTGCACCGAGCCGACGCGCTGTGGACCGCCGGGCGCAGCGATGCCCTGCTCAAGCTCACGCCCTTTCTTGACGCCGAAGCCACCGTGACCGGTCACGTGCCGGGCAAAGGCCGCCATCGCGGCCGGCTCGGTGCGCTGGAGGTGATGGACGCCGAAGGCCGGCGCTTTCGCATCGGCAGCGGCTTCAGCGACGCGGCACGCGCCGCGCCGCCGGCCATCGGCGATCAGGTGACCTACCGCTATCGCGAACTGACGGCCCGCGGCAAGCCGCGCTTCCCGGTGTTTCTTCGGGTGCGCGACCTGCCGTAGCGTCCCCCGCGGGAGCTGCGATCAGCGGTTGGCCATGCAGGGCCAGCCGCTGATCGTCGCTCCCACGGCCCTTCGCTTGTGGTCTGCTCGCGGCGTCATGTCAGAGCGCCCTCACGTCAGAGCTCCCCGTTTGTGGGCGCTCCACCCGACACGGCCAGAAAGGCCATCAGCGCGGCGCGCGCCTGTGGCAGTGCGGCGCTCAGGTCATGCTCGGCATCAAGGGAAATCAGCGGCGTACCGGGCCGCGCGGCCACCAGCCGGTGCGCTTCGCTGATCGGAACGGTGCTGTCGTGAAGGCCGTGCGCCAGCAGCACCGGGCAGCGGACTTTCGGCAGCGTGGCCAGCGGCGCAATGTCGTCGAAGCGCGCACCGATCACGCGCTGCACATGGCCCGTGATCAGCGCGCCGAACGGACGCCACGGGATGCCCATCGCCGCGAGGTAGCGCCGCATCATGTCCTGCGGGTGTGCGAAGGCCGACAGGCTGATCACCGCCTGCGCACGCGGGCGGCGACTGGCTTCCAGCAGCACCGCGGCGGCGCCGACCGAATGGCCGATCAGCGACAGCCGCGCCGGGTCGACGTCGCTCCGCGCGCCGAGCCAGTCCAGCCCGGCGGCCACGTCGTCGGCGAAGCGCGGCAGCGACATGAAGTCGATGTCATCGCTGTCGCCGTGGCCGCGCGCATCGAGCAGCAGCACGGCGTGGCCGGCCTCGTGCAGTGGGCGGGCCAACGGCAGCATCATCGACGCATTGGCGCCCCAGCCGTGCATCACCAGTGCGGCCGGTGGGCGCGGGTCGGTGCCGGCCGGCACGAACCAGCCGTGCAGGCGCCGGCCATCGCAGGCCGTCAGCCAGACGGTGACCGCCGGCAGTCCGCAGTCCGACGGCGTGGTCGCATGCGGCTCGCGGGTGGCCGCAAAGCGTCGCAGCAACCAGCGTCTGAACGGCGACGCGTGCATGTCGACGCGCGCCCCGACATGCGACGCTGTCGGCGGCTCCGGCGCCATTCCATGCTGGCACGTGGCTCTGATCAAGGCGAAGACAAGGTCTGGGGTCATGGGCTGGACAGGTGATCGAACGACGATCGGTGGACCGCGGGTCATGGTCGGTCCGCTGAATCAGTCCCGGCACAACTGCGGTCGCCGGTCCCGTTTCCCCTATCAAGATGCGTGCCGTGCGCGAATGTTCGTCCTGCTGACGCAAAGACGCGTTCATTCATGGACTTGGGACTGCGTCCGGAGACCGCATGGGTCGTGAGGCGCTGCCAGACATCTGCCCGAGATGGCAGCACGACTGCCAAAGGCAGTCGGTACGCCCTGCCAGCTTGTCACCTCCGAAGCGCATGCGACTGATTGGAATGGCTATTTTCGCGGCGGACGCGACTGGCACGGCACTTGATAGGGCAGTGCACGACATCCTTCGCGCACTGCCGAGCCCACCGTGTATTTCCACCCGATCGAAGACCCTGACGCCGGCCAAATCGGCTATCTGCTCGCCGATTCCGGCACGCTGGACGCGGTCATCATCGATCCGCCGCCGCGCAGCGCCGAACTGCTGCTTGCGTTGCTGGCCGAGCGCCGATTCCGCTTGAGCCACGTGCTGCGCACCCATGTCCATGCCAGCCAGCCGCTGAACTGCAGCGCGCTGAGCGAGCTGACCGGTGCCACGCTGGTCATCGCCGACGGTGTCGGCATCAATGCCGCCTGCCCGGCGAAGGTCGAGCGTGCGGTGCACGGCAGCACATTGGTGTTCGGCCAGGAGGTGCTGCGCGTGCTGGCCACGCCCGGCCACACCGCGCACTGCGTGAGCTATCTGTGGCGCGATCGCCTGTTCTGCGGCGATGCCTTCGATCTGGGCAGCTGCGCCGATGGCGACGATGACGCCGATGCCGGCCTGCTGTACGACAGCCTGACCTGCCGCCTCTTCATGCTGCCGGAACAGACCCTCGTCTTTCCGGCCCATCCGCTGCGCGGCCGCCGCGTGGCCACGCTGGGCGAACTGCGCCTGCGCAGCGCACCGCTGCTCGCCGGCAGTCGCGACGCCTTCATCACCGACATGACATCCAGACGCGCCGCACTGCTGCGGCACGCGCGTCCTTCGCCGACGGCGAAGCGGCGCTGAAACGCCACACCTTCCACTCACCACCGGAGACTTACCCATGAAGAAAGCACTCGTCACCCTCGCACTTGCCACCCTGTCGTCGGTCGCACTGGCCGACAAGCAGGCCGTCACCGTCATCCTCAGCGCCGAAAGCGGCATGACCCAGGGCATGGCCATGGTGCTGGCCAACCAGATGCAGGAACAGGGCGGTCAGGTCGACATCCTGTTGTGCGACAAGGCCGGCGACCTCGCGCTGAAGGGCGCCGGCGGCACGCCGCTCAAGCCCAGGGACGTCACGCCCGCGCAACTGCTGGATGCCGCCATGAAGAAAGGCGCCACCGCGTCGGTGTGCGCGATCTATCTGCCGAACACCGGCCACAAGCCGGACATGCTGAAGGACGGCATCGCACCGGCCAAGCCGGATGCCATGGGTCGCGCTTTGATGGAGCCGAACCGCAAGGTCGTGGCGTTCTGATCCTTGCGGCGGGCGGCCTGCGACAGACGGGCCGCCTGCGCCCGCCAGATGTATGCGGGTACGTCCTTGCTCAGCCGCTCAGCCGCTCGGCGAGCAAGTCAGCCTGCTCGGCAAACTTCTTCGGGTTGGTCTTCTGCAACTGCGCCAGGTTTTGCAGCTTCCACCGCACGCCCGGCAGATGTTCGAGATCGGCGACATCCAGCAGCGCCCATTCGGGCGCGCCAGCCACCACCGACAACAGGAAGCGCCGCTCGTCATCGTCCAGCCCGCGCTGAATCTCCCGCAGCAGTCGCTCGCGTGTTTCAAGCAAGCCTGCCAGCGGCACGGGCTCTGCTGTCATGCCCTTGAAGTTGTGCTCGAAGTCGTTCTGGATGTTTCGCAACGGCGGGAACAGCACCTCGTGCACCGGCCGGTTGCTGCGGGCCAGATAGACCACAAAGGCGCGCCTGATGCCGGGAGTGATGCCTTCGTGCGCGAAAAGCTGCATTACGTCGAACAGGTCGCGCGGGTGCTGCCGGTCAAGCGCTGCGACCAGCTTGCCTCCGTACAGATCCTCCAGCGATACCAGCGGAATTTCCAGATCGGCCATCAGCACATCGCGCGCAGTCGGCGTCAGCGAGGCACGGCGCACGGGTCTCACGGTGCCCCGCATCACGAAGTTCACTTCGATCTTGACCTGCACGGCGCCACGGCGGACCAGCAGTTTGGTTTCTCCAGCCGCCGCTGCCGGCGCTTGGGTCTCGAAGCCCTGCTTCTTCAAACGTTGGGCCGACTGCCGGACAGCCTCGTTGATGCGTGTCAGCGCCTCGTCACGTGGCAATCTGTGGTCAGGGAAGACCTGATCGAGGTCCACCGACAAGCGCGGCATGTCGCGCACGAACAGGTTGATTGTGGTGCCGCCCTTCAGCGCGAAGGTGTCATCCGCGAACACCAGCGGCGCGACCTGCGTCAGCAGACGCGCGGTGTCGAGATAAGTCTGGTTCATGCCTTGAGCACCAGCAGGCCGTCGGCTGATCGGGACACCCAGGGCCGGTTGCCGCCCGTCGGCAGCGTGGCAGGATCGAGCGCGGCCGCCCAGGGCATCGAGGCCTCCCGGCCAAGCTGCAGGCACAGGCGTACGGTCTTGACGCTCGTGCAGCGCTGCAGCAGTTCGCGCAGCACGTCGGCGCGAAGACTGTAGCTGCTCTCCACGAGTTCACGCGCCTCCTGCAGCGGTTGGCGCACGCCCACGTCGCTCAGCAGTTCCAGCAGCGCGCGTTCAGGCGTCGATACCTGCGGTGCCCCGCTGCGCTTCTCGAACGGGCCAGCGTGCAGCAGTGCGTCGGGCTGTTCGTCGAACAGGCGCTTGCGGTGGTACTCGGCCGGGAAGCGCTCGGTGAACCACTCCGGCAGGCGCCCGGCCGCCCAACCATACAGTTGCAGCACCGGTTGCTGCGCCACGTACTGACGCACGCCGTACCAGTCCAGCGCCGACTTCCCGCCCACGTGCAGACCGGCGAAGCGGCGCTGCAGCAGCAACAGGCTCGGATGCAGCGCCAGCGTGTCGTTCGGGCGGCAGAACACCCCGCGCGTCAAACGCGTGAGCCAGCCTGCGCGCACGTAGTGCACGGCCAAGTCTGCCGAAATGCCCAGACCCGCCAGATCGGCCGAGGTCAGGGGCGCTCCGGGCGGCAGGCGGGTATAGAGCGCGTTTAGTTTGCTTGTTCCAGTCGTAGCCATACTGCGATTCAAACACTTTATTCAAATGCCCGTCAATTTGATATTTTGAGTTGAATCGTAGTCAGACTACGGTAGCGATGAACGTTCCATGCTGTTTGGGCAGGACGTGCTCACGCATGTTTGCCGATTGTTGGCTTCAGGCTACGAGGCGCTAAAGCATCCGTAAGCGAGCATGGCAGTACCCGTCCGGCAAGCTTCGTTTCCCATCAGAGCGCCGATGCTGCGTTCTCGAACCACGCAAGTTCGCGTATTGCCCTCAGAAAGACTTTGCCCGGATATCAGCCACGAAGTCCCGCAAGCTTTGTATGAACTCGCGCTGCTGGGCGTTATAAGTGGGATGAATTGATTCCGGTACGACCAACTGCAGATTTGCCGCAGCCATTTCGGCTGTTTGCGTTGCGCTGATTGCCGGTTCAAGTGTTACGAGGTGCTTGTGTTCGATACGCTCGGCCTCCGCCAGAACCTGTCGCCAGCGGTCTTTGCAAGTCGTTTTGGCCCCCAGCATGGTCAGGCGTTCCACTTGAAATTCTGGATCGTGATATGCGCCGAAGTCCGGAAACATGAAATCAGGTCTGGAATTGTTTTCGGTCACTTTGCCCTTTCCACGAGCTCGCTCGAACTTCAATCCGTTGAACATGAACAGGTGCTCGAGGTGCCCCTCGAACGCATGTCCTACACGCGATTTGCGCCGGTTCTGGACGCTCAACGAATATCCGATGAACGCATCAACGTCGTCGCCGTCCTCGCCGAATCCCTGCCGCAACCTCTGTTGCACGATGTGGCGCTCATAGATACGAAACAGGAACTCCTCATGATCCATCCACGCCATAAGCGCGGTGTCGGGATCCGCAACAGGATCGAGCTCGCCGCTCAGAGTTTTCCGGGCCAGAGCCGAGAACTCAGTGGTGGCCGGAAAAACCTCGCCGCCAAAGCTCTCGACAAGAAGTGCCAGCCATTGACCGCGTTCATCCTGTTCCCGGGTGACAAGGCCGATCTCTTCCAGCAAGAGCCTTACCGGAAGGATCAGTGCAGAAACAGATATCTCACCACTCCGGAATGAGTCTCCAACAGCACCCAGCCCGAATACAGCTCGCAGCTGCGCCTCGACCGTAGACTCCGGAGGACAGAAAACCAGTAGCAGCGTCCCGTCTGTGCGTTTTGCAATCAGAAAGAAGTCCCCTTCTGCCAGCTGCGACGTGACGGCATTGGTCGGGTAGTACAGGCGATACTCGAGGGGGCGTTCGGGATCGCGACGCGTTGCGCCGTACCATGTCACGGTGTCTTTGCACATGACAGGCGATTCGTCTGCATCCGACAAGTAGACAAGACTTGCTTCGAAGCGGTTGATCTCACCCCTTAGCGGCTCCCCGAGGAACTGCTTGAAACCAACTTTTACCAGCCCACCGATCTCGTGCTGGTTCGATCGCTCGGGGCGCGCGTCAACCGCGCTGAGGTGCTTGGCAGCTACGCCTTCGAAGTAATTCGCAATCGAGTCCGAAAACATCAACCCTCCAGCATTCCATTCTCATTCACTTCGGCGCTGATTGCCCCACTTCGCAGCCATTCGGATATGAGTGCGATGACATCCAGTGAAGGCTTCACCTTGCCGCCAGCTCTGATCGCGCATTCCCAGACAACGAGGGTCCGCCAGCCTTGTGCTTGCAGACTGGCAAGGTTCCGCGCGTCACGTGCGCGGTTCTCTTCGATCTTCTTCAACCAGAAATCCGTGCGCGTGGCTGGAACCTTGAAATAGCGGCAGTCGTGACCATGCCAGAAGCATCCCATTATCGATATCAACGCTCCGTACTTCGGTAGAACGATATCAGGACTTCCCGGAAGGCCCTTGACATGGAGGCGGTAGCGAAAACCCTGCGCATGCAGGCCTTTCCGTACAAAAGTCTCTGGGTAGGTATCCTTCGCCCGGATACCCGACATCATCCGGCTACGCGTTGCCTTGTCGACAACATCAGCCATGAAGAGCCACATGAGATGTCAGTTGCATTCGAATAAGCAGAAGGCGAGTTTACATTCGCGTCGCGCTGAACAGAGGCGGGTTAGATTGCTTGAATCACGAATCGCCCCGACGCGAGGAGGAGAACCCTGGAACGTACGCTTCTGCCAGCATAGGTGACGTCAGGCGTTCTTGAAGCGCAAAGGGAGTTCAGGCTCCTGCCCGTCGGAAGTCAGTGCGGGTTTCATCAGGCTTGCGACATGACGAATCACATCAACAACAACTGAATTTCCGAACTGCTTGTAGGCACGAGTATCCGACACTGGAATCCTGTAGGTATCAGGAAACCCCATCAGTCTTGCGCATTCTCTTGGAGTAAGGCGTCGAGGATTCCGGCCCTCACCCTGCCAGACAAGAATTTCCGAACCATCCTTGTAGTAACGCGCCGACAATGTGCGGGACACACTGTCTGGAAACACCAGTCCGAAGCCGAAGCCATTGCCTTTGGCCTTGTGCTTGTCTGCGTAACGCTGCAGATACGACCACAGCTTGTCCGTGAGCGTGTATTTGTCGGGGACCTTGCAACCCCTGTGATCGAAAAAACGATCACCGTCCGCCTCGATCTCAGGTTCGCTACCGTCCGTGCGGTGCAGGATGTCACGCATGACCTTGCTGCCCTTGGGCGTCAGTGGGAGCGCATCGAAATCGAAGGCTGAATTCTCGCGGAATCCGACAATGATGATCCTCTCCCTGTGTTGCGGTGTGAAGTGGGCACCATCGATCACGCGGGTATGGATGAAGTAGCCAAGTTCCTGAAGCGATCTGCGGATGACGTCAAAAGTGCGGCCCTTGTCATGTGACACGAGGTTCTTGACATTCTCCAGCAGAAAAGCGCGCGGCCTTTTCTCATCAATGATCCGGCATACGTCGAAGAACAATGTTCCTTGCGTTTCGTCGTGGAAGCCGTGCGCACGCCCGAGTGCGTTCTTCTTGCTCACACCGGCAATCGAAAAAGGCTGGCACGGAAAGCCTGCCAACAATACGTCGTGGTGCGGTATGTCGCTCGCAGCGATCTTGGTTATGTCGCCTGCGATGAGATGTCCGTCAGGAAAGTTCTCGGCGTAGGTCTTCTGCGCGTAGGTGTCCCACTCACTCGTAAAGACACAACGTCCGCCGATTCCCTCAAAAGCTGCCCGGATTCCGCCCACTCCCGCAAAGAGATCAATGAAGGTGAACTCGGCGTCATCGGTTTTCGGCATGCCGAACGGAAGGATCAACTGCCGCAGGGCATGCGTCAGATAAGGCTTGGGCATCGACTGCCGGGCCTCCCAACGCTGGACGGTTTTGACATTGACGTCCAGATACGAAGCTATGTCAGCTTGCGAATGATGTTGCCGCGCGATCGCGAGGTACCGGTACGCAGCGTCGATATCGATCTCGAGGCCTGTTCTTAGCTCTGTTGCCATGCTTGTCACCACATTTCATCGCTGGGAATGATTGCGGACATTACGCCCTGTGAAGCATCCTAGCAATACGCTTGTCTAAGCCCCTGAAGTGTATGCATTTACAGCCTTTGCATAGGTGGTGCGGTAACTCAGAGAAGGTGGCGAGGTCACGCCAGCCCGTTGCGCTGGCTCCTTTGAAATCACATCTGACAGCGATACCTTGCCGCGCGGCATAACCCCGCGCTCATCGGGCCGGGAACGCCCTGCTTCCGCTGCCCCCGTCGGGGCAACGATCAACCGCCCTTCCCGCAGTCAGGCCTCGCCACGCCCGTCGTCCCCGATCAGCAGCCGCGTATCCGACAGCCACTGGTAGGGCGGCACTTCGAGGTTGGTCGGCGCCGGCTGGTTGCGGAACACGCGTCCTGCGAGGTCGAAGGTCGAACCGTGGCAGGGGCACAGGAAGCCGCCCGGCCAGTCGTCGCCCAGCCCGGAGCTGCTGCCGGTGTCGATCTTTTCGGTCGGCGAGCAGCCGAGGTGGGTGCAGATGCCGATCACCACCAGATAGTCGGCGCGGCGCGCGCGCTCGCGGTTGGCGGCATAGCCGGGCTGCTCGGCCTCGGCCGATGCGGCGTCGGCCAGCCGTGCTTCGTGTCGATCGAGCGCGGCCAGCATGTCGGGCGTGCGGTGCAGCACCCACACCGGTTTGCCGCGCCATTCGACGGTCATCATGGCGCCCGGCGCCAGCTTGCTTACGTCGGCTTCGACCGGCGCGCCGGCGGCGCGTGCCCGATCGGAAGGCGCGAAGCTGGACAGGAAGGGAACGGCGGTCGCTGCGACGGCAATTGCGCCGACGCCGGTGGTGGCGATCAGCAGGCGGCGGCGGTCGGCGCACATTGCGTGCGGGAGGAGGGCGGGCAGTTCGGTCGTGTGGGTCATGGCACGGGCTCCGGTGAAGCATGCGGAAAAGGACGAAGCCGGCGACCCGGGTCACGGCGGGCATCGGGGCCGCACGCACGGGCTGCACGCGTGTTGAAGGGCGCGCGGCCCGCGCGGTCGAGCGGGGCGCTGCCTGCGCCCGGTTGCCGGTTTCTGTCACTGGACATTCGCAATCCGCGTGCCACCCGGTCGGTGCGCCGCTGCGCGCCGTTTGCGGGCGGAGCACCGGTGGGCATCCACTGCCGCACTGCCAGCGCAGGCAGGGCTGCCTGTCAGCGATGGCGCAATCGCGCCGCCCGCAGCGCCGGTTTCAGTCCTGCGCGATGCCCAGCGCGCGCAGCCGGCGGTACAGCGTGCGTTCGCTGATGCCGAGCTTGCGGGCGAGCTCATGACGGCTGCCGGTGTGGTTGCGCACCACGCGCGCGAGCATCTGACGCTGCGCCTCTTCCAGATCGACCGCGCCCTCGCCGTCTGCCGGCAGACCGCCTGTCGCGTCACGGCGGGCAGGGCCGGCGCAGCCGATGCAGATTTCCTCATCGAGATGCTGCGTGCCGATCTCTTCGCCATCGCACAGCAGGCTGGCGCGTTCCAGCACATTGCGCAGCTCGCGCACATTGCCCGGGAAGGCATAGGCCTGCAGCGCGCGCATGGCTGCCGGCGCCACGGTCAGCCGACGGCCGGGTGCGACGCGTGCGAGCAGCGATTCGACCAGCAGCGGCAGGTCTTCGCGCCGTTCGCGCAGCGGCGGCACGACGATGGGGAAGGCATTCAACCGGTAGTACAGGTCCTGCCGGAAGCGGCCTTCGGCGATCATCTGCTTCAGCGGCCGGTGCGTGGCCGACACCAGGCGGATGTCGGCGCGCATCAGCTCCGTGGAGCCAACGCGGCGATAGGTGCCGGTCTCCAGCAGGCGCAACAGCTTCACCTGCATGGTCAGCGGAATGTCGCCCAGCTCGTCGAGGAACAGCGTGCCGCCGCTGGCCGCTTCGACCAGACCCGCCTTGCGTGCGATGGCGCCGGTGAAGGCGCCCTTCTCGTGGCCGAACAGCTCGCTTTCGAACAGCGTGTCCTGCAGGCCGGAACAGTCCACCGCGACGAAGGGGCGGTCGGCGCGCCGGCTGGCGTCATGCACCGCCTGCGCCACCAGTTCCTTGCCGCTGCCGGATTCGCCCTGCAGCAGCACGCTGGCATCCGACGGCGCCACCCGCGAGACCAGTTCGAGCATGCGCTGGAAGGCGGGCGCGCGGCCGATCAGGCCGCTGCGTTCGGACACGCCGCGCGCCACCTTCAGCGGTTCCATCTTTTCGATGAACCACGCGATGTCGCCGCTGCCGTTGCGCACCGGAGTGAGTTCGATGTTCACGTATTCCTCGCCGCGCGGCGTCTGGTGCAGATGCAGCACGCGCTCGCGCTGTTCCGATTCCAGGCTGCGCGCCAGCGGGCAGGCCTCGCCGGCGCGGTCGCACGGCACGCTGTAGTGGTGCGACACGTCGTAACAGGTGCGCCCGACCACGCTGCGCCCACCGCCGTACTGCGCGCGGTAAGCCTTGTTGGCGGCGATCACGCGGTAGTCGCGGTCGAACAGGATGTGCGGTTCGGGTGCCAGTTCGATGAAGGACACCAGTTCGGGCAGCGGACGCAGTTCGTCTGACATGGCACTGACAGTTCTGACGTGATCGGGCTGTCAGTCTGTGTCGCTGGCAGCTCCAAGGTCAAGTACTGCCCGTTCGGGTAGTTCGCCAAACCACTCATCCATATGGATTTTTGATCTTTGTCATCGTGCTGGCACGAGACTTGATATGTCATGGATACGGCCATGCCGTGCGCCTTGAATCTGGCGGATCCGAAACCCGGATGCCTCTCCGGGCGGCGGCGTCCGCTCGCACTGCATGCTGCGGCGAGCAGGTTTTTCGGGTCTGGCCTGCTTGATCCGCGACGCGCTCTCATGGCCGCGTCTGCAGACCTTTGCGTGAGCCATTCCGACAAGGCGAAAAGCCGGGAGGAGACATTCATGAAACACGGGAAACCGGAGGTCGCTGTATCGACTGCGCTGCCGGACATCGGCCGGCGGCGCTTCATGCTGCGCGCCTCGGCAGTGCCGCTGGGCGCTGCGGCACTTGGCGCTGCAACACCGCGCCCGGCGCGGGCGGCGGTGAAAACCTCGGCGCACATCGTCATCGCCGGCAGCGGGCTGGGCGGCGTGGCCATCGCCAATCGCCTTTCGCGCGAACTCGACGGCGCGAAGATCACGATTGTCGACCGCAAGGAAATCCACAACTACCAGCCGGGCTACACGCTGGTGGCGACCGGCATCTGGCCGGTGGACAAGGTGAGCGACCGCAACGCCGACCTGCTGCCCGGCCGCGTCGAATGGGTGAAGGACATGGCGGCCGGGTTCGACCCCGACGCCAGCACCCTGATCACCGAAGGCGGCCAGCGCATCCGCTATGACTATCTGGTGGTGGCGACCGGCCTGCACCTCGACTACGCGCAGATCGACGGCATGGACGTGTCGGCCATCGGCGCCAACGGCCTGACCAGCGTGTATCCCGGTCCGCAGGCGGCGCAGGCGACCTGGCTGGCGATGGATGCCTTCCGCCGGCAGGGCGGCGAGGCACTGATGACGCTTCCGGCGACGCCGCTCAAGTGCGCCGGTGCGCCGCTGAAGATGACCTTCATGCTGGTCGACCGCCTGCGCGAAGCGGGCACGCAGGCCGCGTCGAAAGTGAGCTTCCACTCCGCGCTCGACAACATCTTCAGCGTGAAGCCGGTCAATGACGATGTGCTCCGCCGCTGGGCCGACCTGGACGTGCCGGTCACCTTCAACAGCAAGCTGGTCGCGATCGACATCGGCACGCGGCGCGCCACCTTCCTGACACCCGAGGGCGAGCGCAACGAACTGGGCTACGACTTCATCCACGTGGTGCCGCCGATGCGCGCACCGGACGCGGTGAAGAACAGTCCGCTCGCCTGGCAGGACGGTCCGTTCGCCGCCGGCGGCTGGCTGGAGGTGGACAAGGACACGCTGCGCCACCGGCGCTACCCGAACGTGTTCGGTCTGGGCGACATCAATGGCACGCCGCGCGGCAAGACGGCGGCGACCATCAAGAAGAGCGCGCCGCTCGTCGCGCGCAACCTGATCGACGTGATTGCCGGCGGCGAGCCGTCGCAGCGCTTCGACGGCTACACCTCCTGCCCGCTGCTGCTGCGCGAAGGCTCGGCGCTGCTGGTCGAGTTCGATTACGAAGGCCGGCTGGTGCCGTCGCTGCCGATGATCGAGCCGCTGCAGGACAGCTACTTCGCCTGGTTGATGAAATACCGCCTGCTCAAGCCCGCCTACATGGCAGTGGCCAAGGGCAGGGTGTGAGGAGAACGACATGTATGAAATATGGCTGGCCCTGAACATCGTTTTCGAACTCGCGCTGACCGCATTGCCGTGGATAGGGGGTGCCGCTGCGGTGTGGATTGCGCTCATGTCGGCGGCACTGTTGCGCCGGCACGCCCACTGGCGGGAAGCGCTTCCGGCATCGCTGGTGATCGGAGCAACCTTTGCCGCACTGGCCGTCTGGCTGGTGCCCTTCGTGACCCGGTCTTCGATCAGCGAAATGGGCTACTGGGTCGACTGGGCCAATCTGATCGGCCTGTCGGTGGCTGTCGGCGTGCTGGTGTTCGCTTTCGTCTGGCCCCTGCTGACCGCGGTGTCCGGCCCGCGCCATGACACACACACGCCAGACGCACAGGCATGAAGGCGGCTGCCGGTCCGCTCGGCTCGGTATGCAAGCGTCTGCGGGCCCGGCGCAGAACACCCCGCGCGTTCCGTCGGTGATCGCAGTCACTGGCAGGCACGCGCGAAAGGCGCACGATGAATCCATGCATCCGCACTGACCCTGGAGAACACACATCATGAAAAGACTGCTCCTCGCTGCCGCGCTGTCGCTGGCAACGCTCACCGCATCCGCCGTCGACATGGCGATCTCGGCGGCCGACGCGCACGCCGCCGTGCAGAAGGCCGACAGCAAGGTGCTGCTGGTCGATGTACGCGATCCGGTCGAAATCATGTTCGTCGGCTTCACCGACGCGGCGCACGTGAACATTCCCTACCTGATCGTCGATCGCACGAAGTGGAATGCCGAAAAGAACGTGTTCAAGACCTTCCAGAACCCCGACTTCGCGGCACAGATCAAGGCCGAACTGGACAAGCGCGGGCTGGGCGCCGATGCCGAAGTCATCACCATGTGCCGTTCCGGCAGCGAACGCGGCGAGCCGAGCGCGACCTTTCTGCGCGCCAATGGATTTCCGAACGCGCGCTACGTCGAACACGGCTTCCAGGGGGCGCCGATCAAGGACGGCCCGCAGAAGGGTTTCCGCCTGCAGAACGGCTGGCAGAACTCCGGCCTGCCGTGGAGCATGAAGATGAATCCGGACAAGATGTACCGCAGCGACCGGCCGTAACAAGGGCGCGATAATCGGGCGCTCCTCAATGCTGCCGTTGCCCGATGACCTTCGCCCGCACCCGAACTGTCCTGCTGCATCTGCTGTGGTGCGTGCTGCTGGCCGTGTCCGCGACGGCAGTCCGGGCCGGCGACGCGGATGACACGCTGCATGTCTATGTGCAGCGCGGTTGTCCGCACTGCGCCGAGGCAAAGCGCTTTCTCGACGATGTGCAGTCCTCGGAGCGGCCGGGGCTGCGCATCGTCTATCACGACGTGATTGCCGATCAGGCGGCGCGCGACGAGCTGATCGCGCTGTCGCAGCAGGCCGGCATCTGGCCGCCCGGCGTGCCCACCTTCGTGCTGGGCGGGCGGGTGATCAGCGGTTTCGAAGGCGGGCCGGCGCTGCTCGCCTTCATCGCCGACACCGGCCGGGCCCCGCCGTCCGCCGCGCTCCACCTGCCGCTGATCGGCGAACTTGATGTGGCGCGGCTGGGCCTGCCTGCATTCACGCTCGCACTCGGTCTTCTGGACGGCTTCAACCCGTGCGCGATGTGGGTGCTGCTGTTCCTGCTGTCGCTGCTGGTGCGGCTGCAGGATCGTCGACGCATGACGCTGATCGCAGGCACCTTCGTGCTGGTCAGCGGTGCGGTCTACTTCGCCTTCATGGCGGCCTGGCTCAACCTGTTTCTGGCGGTCGGCCTGACGCCGCTGGTACGCGGCGCACTGGCGTCGCTGGCGCTGCTCATCGGTGCGATCAATGTGAAGGATTTCTTCGCCTTCGGCCGCGGGCTGTCGCTGTCCATCCCCGAGTCGGCCAAGCCCGGCCTGTATGCGCGCATGCGTCGCGTCGTGCAGGCGCCGTCATTGCCGGTGTCGCTGCTGTCGGTGGCCGCGCTCGCCGTGCTGGTGAACCTGATCGAGCTGCTGTGCACGGCCGGCCTGCCGGCGCTCTATACCTCGGTGCTGGCGCAGCATGCGCTGAGCCCGGCGGCGCACTACGGCTATCTGGCGTTGTACATCGCCGGTTACATCGCCGATGACGCGCTCATGGTCGGTACCGCGGTTGCCGCATTGGGCAGCGGCAAGCTCACCGAGCGCGGCGGCCGCGTGCTCAAGCTGGTCAGCGGTCTGGTGATGCTGGCACTCGGTGTGGTGATGCTGCTGCGCCCCGACTGGCTGGTCTGATCAGCCGTCAGGGTCATGTAAAAAATCAACGAATTCAATGGTTGGCGATGTTTGTCGCAGGAGCCTGCCCCGCAGGCGATCCGGCTCGTCAAATTCGAGTTGCCGCGTGCTCAACGTGCGAGTTTCCAAAGGCACCTCCTCTTGACCCACCCCGATCACGTCATCGACGCCGACGGCTGGTGCGCGGGGGCGCGGCGCGTCGATTCACCCAATCGCGATGCGCGGCCGGACGATGCGCCGGTGTCGCTCATCGTGCTCCACAGCATCAGCCTGCCGCCGGGCGATTTCGGCGGGCCGTGGATCGAACACCTGTTCACCAACCGGCTCGACCCATCGGCTCACCCCTACTTCTTTGATATCTCGGCACTTCGGGTGTCGTCGCACTTCGTGGTGCGGCGCGACGGCGAACTGCTGCAGTTCGTGTCCACCCTCGAGCGCGCCTGGCACGCAGGCGTATCGAACTGGCAGGGGCGCGGCCGCTGCAACGATTTCTCGGTCGGCATCGAGTTCGAAGGCTGCAACGTGCTGCCCTTCGAAGCCGCCCAGTACGCGCGCGCTCGCGCGCTGATCGGGGCGCTGCGCCAGCGCCATCCGATTGCCGATGTCGTAGGCCATTCGGATGTCGCGCCCGGTCGAAAGATCGATCCGGGCGCCTGTTTCGACTGGTCGGCGGTCGGTATCCCGCGCCCCTGAAGCGTTTCCTGCGGATTCGCCGCGGACGGAAAAAAGCGCTTGCGGTGTCCGGGTCGCATCACTACACTTAGTAGCTCAAACCGCTTGAACCACTATAGGTAGTGGTCGAAGAGCACACTTCCCCACCTCCAGATTCATTTCGCCGCAGCGTGGCTGCGGTTCTCCAGGGAGATGTACGCATGCAGATCAGCGCCGAACACGGCAGCAACCGTTCACTGTCCGGCACGCCGGACCAGATCAGCCTCGAGTCGTCGGCCGCCGCGCACAGTGCGCACACCGACTACAAGATCATCCGCAGGAACGGTGCCGTGGTGGCGTTCGAGCCGGCCAAGATTTCCATCGCCATGACCAAGGCCTTCCTGGCCGTGAATGGCGGGCAGGGCGCGGCATCGGCACGTGTGCGCGAACAGGTTGCCGCGCTGACCGACGCGGTCGTCGGCGCGCTGCTGCGTCGCCTGCCGCACGGCGGCACCTTCCATATAGAAGACATCCAGGACCAGGTCGAACTGGCGCTGATGCGCTCGGCCGAGCACGACGTGGCCCGCGCCTATGTGCTGTACCGCGAAAAGCGCTCCGCCGAACGTGCGCAGAAGCAGCAGGCCGTTGAGGCATCGACCGAGCAGCCGGTGCTTCACGTGGTCGATGGCGACCGCCGCATGCCGCTCGACCGCGAAGCGCTGCGCACGCTGATCCAGGACAGTTGCGAAAACCTCGGCGACGTCGTGTCGGTCGCCACCATTTTCGATGCCACGCTGACCAATCTGTACGACGGCGTGCCGGTCGATGAAGTGCGCAAGTCGGCCATCCTGGCCGCGCGCTCGCTGATCGAGAACGACCCGGCCTACGGCTACGTCACCGCCCGCCTGCTGCTGCACACGATCCGCGCCGAAGTGCTGGGCGAAGAAACGTCGCAGGGCGCGATGGCCACGGCCTACGCCGACTATTTCCCGCGCTACATCAAGCTGGGCATCGAAGCCGAACTGCTCGACCCGAAGCTGGCGCAGTTCGACCTCGCGAAGCTGGGCGCCGCGCTCGACCACCGCAACGACCTGCGCTTCAACTACCTCGGCCTGCAGACGCTGTACGACCGCTACTTCCTGCACATCCGCGACCGCCGCATCGAACTGCCGCAGGTGTTCTTCATGCGCGTCGCCATGGGCCTCGCGATGAACGAAATCAACCGCGAAGCGCGCGCGATCGAGTTCTACCAGCTGCTGGCCAGCTTCGACTTCATGAGCTCGACGCCGACGCTGTTCAACAGCGCCACGCTGCGCCCGCAACTGTCGTCGTGCTACCTCACGACGGTGGCCGACGACCTCGACGGCATCTTCGAGGCCATCAAGGAAAACGCGCTGCTGGCCAAGTTCGCCGGCGGTCTGGGCAATGACTGGACGCCGGTGCGCGCGCTGGGCTCGCACATCAAGGGCACCAACGGCAAGAGCCAGGGCGTCGTGCCCTTCCTGAAGGTGGTCAATGACACCGCCGTCGCGGTGAATCAGGGCGGCAAGCGCAAGGGCGCGGTATGCGCCTATCTGGAAAGCTGGCACCTCGACATCGAGGAATTCCTCGAACTGCGCAAGAACACCGGCGACGACCGCCGCCGTACGCACGACATGAACACTGCGAACTGGATCCCGGATCTGTTCATGCGCCGCGTGATGGAAAACGCCGAGTGGACGCTGTTCTCGCCGTCCGACTGCCCCGACCTGCACGACCTGTTCGGCCGCGCCTTCGAAGAGGCCTATACCCGCTACGAAGAGAAGGCCGCGCGCGGCGAAATCCGCGTGTTCAAGAAGATGCCGGCGGTCGCGCTGTGGCGCAAGATGCTGTCGATGCTGTTCGAAACCGGCCACCCGTGGATCACTTTCAAGGACCCGTGCAACCTGCGCTCGCCACAGCAGCATGTCGGCGTGGTTCATTCCAGCAACCTGTGCACAGAAATCACGCTGAACACCTCCGACACCGAAATCGCCGTGTGCAACCTCGGCTCGGTGAATCTGGTCGCCCACCTGAAGGACGACGGCCAGGGCAACAAGGTGCTCGACCACGACAAGCTGCGCAAGACCATCCGCACCGCGATGCGCATGCTCGACAACGTCATCGACATCAATTACTACTCGGTCGGCAAGGCGCGCAATTCCAACCTGAAGCACCGCCCGGTCGGCATGGGCCTGATGGGCTTCCAGGAAGCGCTGCATGAGCTGCGCACGCCGTACGCCTCCGACGACGCAGTCGAATTCGCCGACCGCTCGATGGAAGCCGTCGCCTACTACGCCTACTGGGCCTCGACCGAACTGGCCGAAGAGCGCGGCCGCTACGCCAGCTACAAGGGCAGCCTGTGGGACCGCGGCATCCTGCCGCACGACTCGCTCGACATCCTGGCCGAAGAGCGCGGTGGCTACCTCGAAGTCGACCGCTCGGTCACGATGGACTGGAGCGCGCTGCGCAGTCGCATCGCCAACTACGGCATGCGCAATTCCAACTGCCTCGCCATTGCGCCGACCGCCACCATTTCGAACATCATCGGCGTCGACGCCAGCATCGAGCCGACCTACCAGAACCTGTTCGTCAAATCGAACCTGTCGGGCGAATTCACCGTGGTGAACGAGCATTTGGTGCGCGACCTGAAGAAGCTGGGCCTGTGGGACGAAGTCATGGTCGCCGACCTGAAGTACTTCGACGGCTCGCTGTCGCGCATCGACCGCATTCCGGCCGAGCTGCGCAGCCTGTACGCCACCGCCTTCGAAGTCGAGCCGAAATGGCTGGTCGAAGCCGCATCGCGCCGCCAGAAGTGGATCGACCAGGCGCAGAGCCTGAACATCTACATGGCTGGCGCCTCGGGCAAGAAGCTCGACGAAACCTACAAGCTGGCCTGGCTGCGCGGCCTCAAGACCACGTATTACCTGCGCGCCATGGGCGCCACGCACGCCGAGAAGTCCACAGGCCGAGGAGGCGAACTGAATTCGGTGCCGAGCGAAGCCGAACCCAAGTTCTGCGCCATCGACGACCCGACCTGCGAAGCCTGCCAGTAATGCTGCACCTGACCTCTCCCCTCTCCCGCATCAGCGGGAAAGAGGCCGGGGGGTGAGTGGAACCCGCTCCCCTCTCCCGCACCCCGCGTCCGCTCCCCTCTCCCGCATCAGCGGGAGAGGGGCCGGGGGTGAGGGCCGGGGGGGACTGAAAAAATGCCGGCAACGTCCGCCCCGAATACCCGAATCAACCAGAACCCGGTCGCTCCACGCACCGCCCACGGAGAGAACATCCATGCTGAGTTTTGAAGACGACCTGCCCGTGAACGCCCCGCAACCCGGCCTCGGCCTGCGCACCGCCACCGCCGAGCCGGCCACCGGGTTCGCCCCGCGCGCCGGCGCAGCCCCTGTGGGAGCGGCGGCCCGCCGCGATATGTACGCGGACTCCCTGCCGATCACCGCCCCCATCGCCGAACTGCCGATCGCGCCGCGCGCCCCCGCGCCGGCCGCGACCGAATCCACCCGCATGCGCCGCATCCGCGCCGAAGACAAGCGCGTCATCAACGGCGGCACCGACGTGAACCAGCTCGTGCCTTTCAAGTACAAGTGGGCGTGGGACAAATACCTGTCCGGCTGCGCCAACCACTGGATGCCGCAGGAAGTGAACATGCAGCGCGACATCGAGCTGTGGAAGACGCCCAACGGCCTGACCGACGACGAGCGCCGCCTCATCAAGCGCAACCTCGGCTTCTTCGTCACCGCCGATTCGCTGGCCGCCAACAACATCGTGCTCGGCACCTACCGCCACATCACCGCGCCCGAATGCCGCCAGTACCTGCTGCGCCAGGCGTTCGAAGAGGCGATCCACACGCACGCCTACCAGTACATCGTCGAATCGCTCGGTCTCGACGAAGGCGAAGTGTTCAACGCCTATCACGAAGTGCAGTCGATCCGCGACAAGGACGAGTTCCTGATCCCGTTCATCGACGTGCTGACTAACCCGCTGTTCAAGACCGGCACGCCCGAAACCGACCAGCAGCTGCTGAAAAGCCTGATCGTTTTCGCCTGCCTGATGGAAGGCCTGTTCTTCTACGTCGGCTTCGTGCAGATCCTCGCCCTCGGCCGTCAGAACAAGATGACCGGCGCCGCAGAGCAGTACCAGTACATCCTGCGCGACGAGTCCATGCACTGCAATTTCGGCATCGACCTGATCAACCAGATCAAGCTCGAAAACCCGCACCTCTGGACCGTCGAATTCCGCGAAGAGCTCAAAACCCTGTTCCGCAAGGCCGTCGAGCTCGAATACCGCTACGCCGAAGACACCATGCCGCGTGGCGTGCTCGGCCTGAATTCAGCCATGTTCAAGGAATACCTCCGCTTCATCGCCAACCGCCGGGCGCAGCAGATCGGTCTCGACGTGCTCTACCCGGGCGCGGAAAACCCGTTCCCGTGGATGAGCGAGATGATTGATCTGAAGAAGGAGAGGAATTTCTTCGAGACGCGGGTAATTGAATATCAGACGGGCGGGGCGTTGAGCTGGGATTGAGTTCATGAAAAACGTAGATTCTCATTAGAGACGAGAGCAATCTCACTAGAGACGATAACGTCTCATTAGAGACGGTAACGCACACCTCAGGGCGCCTTCGGGCGCCCTTTTTCTTGTTCCCGCTGGATTGAAGAGCGCTCTCATGCGGGAAGGTGTTGCGTGCTCTCGGACCAGCACGACCTTGCTGTCTTTTAGCTGTCTCACTAGAGACAAGAAAAATATCTCATTAAAGACGAGAGTAGTGTGTCTCTGCCGCCCTGCACGGATTTGGGTTCTCGCCTACATGCCGCCATTGAAACCGGCTTTACCTCGGGCCGCTTAACGATTGAGACAGAAGTGGAGTCTCGTTAGAGACAAGAGTGGTGGGGAGTGAGGTCGTCCAGCGGGTAGAGATGAGGGATGACGCGCAGGGGCGCATGCGTCGCCCAGGTACGTGCATTTTGGGCTTCGCGTTCTTGGGGGTGAACGCGTGTTTGACGCTGGTAGGGCGTGTCGGGGAATCTGGAAAGTGACCGCCCGGTTCGCGGTGGAACTGTCAGGGGCGTGGAACTATGCGTTCAACCGCTTCGACACCCCCCTACGAATCGGCTGCACCTCGCCCGCGTTAGCCATCTGGAGCACGTCGTTCCGCCGGAACAGTACCACTCCGTGGATCTGGGTTTCCTTCTCAGGGGCTCGCGTGATCCTGCCGCTTCGTTCTGCATTCAGCAGGTATCGGCTATGCGTATTCAAGAGCGTGCCAGCCTGAGCTGCGCTCATGAATCGCTTCAGGTTCTCGTGAATTCTTGGAATGTCGCTTTGTTGGACGCGGAGCTCGCCTAACGGCGCCACGCACTCAATGAAGCCCGAGTCAATGAAGCGAACGACGAACTCTCGCTTCGTTAAGCCGACCTCTGACGATACGGATTCAATCGTTCGAAGTGAGGCCAACTCATCCTTCAATCGCTTGACGGCAGTTCTTCGGAAGTACTTTCGGTTGTCCGCTTCTCGATTGGGCGGAACTTCTGCAGGCAACTGCCCGGTACGTTGTAAGACTGCGATCTGTTGAGTGTTCATGGCGAGCTCGTCAGCCGCTTCGACGGCCGTCATCCAGACCGTTTGATCGTAGGTCACGCTGCCTGCCGGCTTGCGTCCTGCTCGGGTGGGGTAGTCCTTGAGCGCCTTAACGCGTTGGAGATCAACTTTGGCGATGTCCGAACGGCGAAAAACATTGACCAGGGCGCCATCTACCCTAGGACCGGATACCGGATGGACCCCCACAGCCGCAAGCTTGTCGGATAGTGAGGTTGCTCCGGTAGCCAACTGCGTTGCGAGGCTGCCCACGAACACATACTGTCTATCGAACGCCTCCACGTCGCTAGCGGCGAACATCATGGGTTGCCGAGCTTTCTCACCGGACGGGACGTGGCGGGAGAGCAGTCGGGTCTTTTCTATCCGTCGCACAGCTTCAGGGTAGGTACGGAGGCGCTCAGCCGTCTGTTGCAAGCCCATGAGCTTTTTATCCTTCGCTTGGCTCTCTGCAGTCCCAGACTCCTCCAAGTTGGCCCACGGTACGGCAACGCGGGCACTGCAAGGCAGAGCTCCCTGCACATCCTTAATCTTGATTGACCTCAAAGACGGCAGTCCTTGAGCAATGTTGAATCGATCGACGATTCGGGCGCCCGCATTCATTTCAGCCAACTCATCCGCATATGCCTGAGTGCGCGTTTGCTCGTCAGATCCGTGGCACTCTGAACGGCTGCTCTTCGCAAGCCTCGCCATCAAGGACGATATCTCGTGACTGCCATACCGATTTCTGATGATTGAACTGCGCTCGATGCGGTTCAGGATTTGAGCGGTGCTCAGACTAGTGAGTGTGTTGGGCGTGATGCCCAGGACAGCAGAAGCAGCTCTGCTGTCCAAAAGTAGCAACAGGTCTTCGTCCGCGACCCCCTCCGGGACTGTCCTTGCGCAAGAGATGTCGTAGTCACGGGAGAGGCGTTGGGCAAGATCTTCGGCTGCTTGCCTCGCTGGGGAGTGGATAGCAAGCAAACGAGCGAGCCAAACCCGGGGTAGTAGGTGCGGATAGCGCCTTTGTTGGTGCCGCGCGAATGCGCGGACTCCACGGTCGACGTCCGTAGCAAGAAGTGCTGCGTAGGCGAGCAGTTTCGAACGCTTTACGTAGTCGGGTTCCCGTTCGATCTCGAGAACGCGTACGAACGCCAGCAGGCGGGACACCCAGGCTTGGTCGCCATCCTCCATGGCTCGGTACAGCCTTCGCTCACCAAAGGCGAATGCTCTGGAGCCGGGATTGCTGGATATCCTGGCCTTGCAGCTGCACTGATCAATGCCGCGCTGCCCGGGCCCGTATAGAGATTCGCACTCAGGACACTTACGAATCAGTTTTTGGCCGTGCTTGGCGCAGTACTCGAAGAGCGCAACGCTGGTTTCCGCACGATAGTAGCCATCGGCTGCGCATCGAGGACAAACCGGCTGATAGAAGAACCGGATCAGATCCCCAGGAAATTCCGCATTCAGAATCCGGACCGGCTTGCGGGAAGATATGCTAGGCAGTTCCTGAAAGAAGCAGGCGAGCAGTCGCGCCTGAAGGCGTTCCGGATATAGCTCTACGATTTTTTTCGCGAAATGACCGCTCCGAAACAGAACAGATTGAGCGGGGCTCTTGATCAACCGGTAGATGAACTTGCTTGCCGAAGAGTATCCGTTCTCTTCCGTACAGCGGAGCACGACGCTAAGGGGCGATTCGCCAGGAATGGGCAGCGGCAGATAGTTCATCGGCGCTTTCTAGATAGTGCGAGGCTGTCTTCAGTCATGGTGAACGGGTTGAGGCCTTCCGGAACCAGCGCCCGAGCTATCTGGATGCGTTCGAAGGCTTGCTTGAAGTGCACACCGCTGATTTCTGCGCTCTTGCCACGAAGTGCGAGGTCGGCCGCTTCGACGAATAGATCCTTTGTGGCGCACATGTTGCCGGCAGTGGCTGCGTACATGCGCTGACCGAATTGGGGCGTCTTCAATTCAGCGCTTGGTTGCAACGAGCAATGGTCCTTTAGACGTTTCACAAAGAACACGAGAACCTTGAGGTAGTCGTTGTTCAAGCTGAACTCTGTAAGGGAGCATCTGCGTCGAAATCGCCGTTCGATCTGCTCATCCCCTTCCAGAAGTGGCAACAGGTCTTCCGTCCCGACCAAGATGATGGGCACCTTGGACTCGTTCATCAGATCCTTGACCCAGTTCCGCACGGTTGCGTGGGTTTTCTCCTTTTTCGGATCTACGAGGTGCTGGAATTCGTCAAGGATGTAGAAGCGCGTCTGACACGTCTTCAGGTTCTGAACGAGTCTCTCGGTCAGCTGCGTACGGTTCCCGGAAAGATCTGTCACCTGCAGGCGAATCAGCAGCTTCTGCGCCAAGTCCTTGATCGTCGCAACCCCCGGCACCGCTTGGTAGAACGCCGGAATCACCCGTCGGATGCCCTCGGGTTCCTCCTGTGTCTGGATACGGTGTTGCGCGAGCAAGTGGTTGCAAAGGGTTGTCTTGCCAGTGCCGGCGCGGCCACTTATGGCAAGCGATACCGGCTCGAGTCGGCCGTCATTGAAGCGGAGGACTTCGTTGAAAGCTTCGAGGCACTTCAGCACCTCATCGTGTTGATAGAACACGTCCCGAAAGGCCTCGAGACCGGTTGGCAGCATTTCCAGTTTCATGTTGGTCGTTCTCGATCAGAGGGACTTGAAGATGTCGCCTTCTTCGTCCCAAATATCCTCGACGGTGCTTTGGCCAGGCTTGCTCTCCTCAAAAGAGGGTAGCGTTGCTTCCAGAAGGTTAGTCTGTTCGGAGGGGAGTGCGCTCGCGTCCGGATCGGATGCGAGCTGGCCCTGGTCTCCCGCGGCGCGGAGACGACTTGCCATCTTTTCGTTCTGCATCCGAGCAAATCGCTTTCGGGCTTTCGTCGTCGAGAGATCGAGCTCGTCCCAAAGGCGCTTGCGCGCTTGGTTCAAAAGGATGGTGTTCGTTGCTTCCTTGCCCGCAGCCTTGAGCGCAGTGGTGGCCGCCTGGTGCTCAGTAAACGTGAGCCCCTTTTGGTAACGCGCATCTACGGGATCTGCGCGGACAAGCCGGGTGGAATCTTCAGGATCCACAACGAACACATGATCGAGATCGGTCTCGTCGTAGAGAACTGTCACTCGATCCTTCTCCGGATGCTGTGCGAGTCTTGCCGCCAGATCCGGCAGGGCGGGGCTTGTCCAACACAAATTGAAGAGCTGCACTCGCCCACCGGAAATGGCGCGCTCAACCGACTTGCGGCAAACCATGTCCAAGCCTTCGTCGCGATACCGTGTAGGCGTGTCGAGTTCAGTCGCCTTTTTCCACGCGACTGACGGCGGTATCCCGAGCTCGGAATGCAGGGAGTTGTGGTAGATCTGCTCGAGCCAGGCCGCGAATCGCTCGCGCAATTCCTCGAGTTGAATCCACGCGTTCTTGACGGCCCTGTAGTCACCTCGATCCTGTGGAGAGGAACGGGTCGTTCCATGCATGAGGTGAATGAACGTGGTGTTCATGGTGCGGAAGAACCGCTCCACATGAGGCTTTTCGTTGGGCTCCCGCGGGGAAACGAGGCGGACAGAGGTACCAAATCGCTCTGCCACTTGGAACAGGCTGCTGTTTCTGAATTCGGGGCCGCCATCTACGATGAGCTCAATCGGAGCGCCGCCTGCGAGGCGCCCGTTCTCCGAAGAAAGGGCGTCTTTGTATGCGCGGAGGGTTTTTGCGGCGCAAGGCGGCACAAACGAGAGATCCCACCCCAGAACGCAGCGACTGAATATGTCGATAAGAACGGTCAATACAGGCCGACCTATCGGATCGCCGTTCTCGTCCACTACGATCAGATCCACGTAGTTGCTATCAGACTCGACGCGCTCCAGAACCATCGAAGGTGGATGGATACGCACGCCATGGCGGTGTTTGCGCTTCGCGTACTGCTTTCCGTGGCGATTCAAGTCAGCGTCGTAAGCGTCCAGGGTCGCGACCGTCCGGTAAAACGACGCGCGGGAGGGCGCGCGCAACTTATCCTCAGGGTTTCGCTTGAGATTCTCGCCTTCAATTTCCGCGCACAGCAGGTGATAGATCGCTTGTGCGCTTGGGCGTCGGTCATCGAGGAAGGTTGAACGGAGGATCGATTGGGTAAGCTCGATCACCGTGTGGTTCATGCGGGGCTTACGCTGTCGAGTCCGATGCTCTCGTGTGATGAGGGCCAACGGATTCTTCCCGGCTTCTCGATACTGACGAAGCCAGAACCGTACGCGGGAGATGGAGGGTGGTTTTTCCGACCGCTCCTCTGCGACCCTCTTGATCAGTAAGAGTCCAAGCTCGGTTGGCGCGCGTCCGAGAAGCTCACGTTCAAATGCCTGCACATAGGCGAGGCGGCGCTGATGTGTCGTCGCTTCTTTGTCTGTGAGGTTTGCGGCGTTACGGTAGAGATCTTGCCACTCTGCATGCTCGACAAGCGCTGTCATTCGTCCCCGTGCAGCGAGGTCCTGCCAGCGCAGCAATGGGATATCGCTTTGTCGTTTCGCGTTTACGCCGCGGATGGTGACGACCGCTTGGTCAATCCGCAGCACCTCGTACTCGAATCCCGAATAGAGATAGCGCTCGCCTACCTTGGGCGGCCTGAACTCTTGGTTCGCCAGCGCGCTCATCGTGGCCGTCTCCACACAAGCCAATTCGGACCAATTGGCTTCTCCAGTTCCACCTCTACCCACCCCTCAAGGAGACCCCGTCCGATGTGCCCGAGGTTGCTGGGCATCTGGGCTGCGATTTCCTTCAAAGTTGCTGGCGAGCCGTCTTTAGGCAATAGCGCCAAGAGATCGATGAGTCCTTCTCGGGATACCGTTCGGGCGCGGCCGTACAGATTTCTCAGAGTAGTGATGCGAGGTTCAATACGGATATGGCGCTCTGTCCGAAGCACATACTCGAGATCCATACCGAGAAAGTGTTGCCGTGCAACTTCGATGCGTTGAGCCCGAAACGATTGAGAGGCTCGTGCGTGCGGCTTCACCTCAAGCAGGAAGGCGCGTCCCCCCGTCGGTTGAACTTCAAAGTCAGGCGTGTGATTGAACAGCCCGTGCTCGTCCTCAAGTCGAACGGTCAGCGGCTGTGACCTGTAGCTCTTGATTGCGGGGTCAAACTCAAGAAGCAGGCACATGTCTGCCTCGAGCCGGCCCTCTACAGGGATGACTCGTTGGTTCTTCTCCGACGGGAACTGGACGATGTGGACGCCGGGGCGCCCTCTGCCAATCTTCCGAGCAGGAGTCTTAGACGGCGGCTGCGGCGGGGCGGTGGTGAGGTTGCTGGAAGCAATCTGGTCGTGGCGCATCTTCCACATTACGGAACCCGATGTCCGACCTTGAGGACGCGGAGCAGTCGGTGGATCCGCCCCGTGCTGTGCTCCAAGCTAAAGTTGAGCGGCCAAAGCCCAGTGAGGTACCGCTTGAGCAACGCCACCTAGTTGGCGCACGGCAACCGTCCAACTATTGAGCGTTAGTTCAATTCGGGGGCGGTTCTTGCCATCAGGAGCGTAGCCAACTTGATGCCTGCACTTCCCCGACGGTGCATCATTGGATGTAAGCGTCTGCCCCACCTGCACCCGAGCGGGGGCAATGAGGGATTCCCTGGCGCCTATATCCGCCGCACTCATATCCAAGCGACCGAAGCCGAAGCACTGGACGTGGCATTGAACGATCTAGCGGGCGCGCTGCACAGGCACATGAGCCGTCATGAACTATAGGAACCCCGGATAGAGCGCAACTTCCTCGAACTCTCGTGCGCAGAGTATTTAGAAGAGTACCGGCGTGGTGGTACAACATTAACCGGAATTGATTTATGCTAACGTAGAGCAGTAGGTCGAAGCGGTTTTAGGGGGGATAGAAATGAAGTTCAAGTTCTTGGTGCCGGTTGCTGGCCTTGTTGCAGCCATAGCGAATCAGTACGCGAGTGCTGCTATCGAGAACACGGAGCCTTCGAGTACCCCTGTCGCGGCCGGCCTGACTGACGCACCAACGACCCTTGCACTCACTCATGGTGGGGAGCAACTGGTTCGAGCTGGTGATGACAACTACTCTTTCATTCTTAAGCGGGCCGCTTCTGGCGAGATGATGGCTTGGCATCAATCACATGCGTCTCACGCGTCTCACGCGTCGCACAGCTCGCATAGTTCGCATCGATCGGGGTTCTAATTCTTGCCTTGGCAGTGATCTTTGGCTGGAGAGCGTGTGAAAAAATCACATAAGTTTCTCGTGCCCGTTGCTCTGTTAGCAAGTGGGATTCTCTCCGCTTACGCTAAGCAGGCGCCTAAGGGGACGGATCTGGCGGTGCCTTACGCCCCGTCCGTTGATAATCACGTCCTCAACCTGGTTGGCACTACCGAGACCGTGGCTATCCACTCGGACGGGGAGGTTTTCGACTTTGTTCTGAAGCGGGCCGACACTGGTCAGATGATGGCCTACCATCGCTCGCATCGATCGCACTCCTCACATCGATCGCACTCCTCACATCGATCGGGCTACTAAAAGTGTTAGAGCGCGTGATCTCGTTTGATCCTGCCGCCTACAGCCTCGAAACGATTCAGAGGGCGGCATACCGCTACATTGACAAGTTCAGCATTGGATTCAATGTCAAAGAGGCCTCCATCGATTGCATTTTGCAGTTCGATAAAGAGGTCGATGACCTTGACGGAGTGATTCAGGACTTCCGTAAGGAGGTGCTGGACCAGCATCTTCGTGCCCGAATCGCAAAAGAAACAGAATCCATTCGCCACCTGATACTGGCCCACGCCTTTTCTCGCACCGGCTTGGTGTAAGACCCATGAGCAAGTTTTTACCGCCAGAGTCTTTTGCGGCTACTGGCGCCTACGACCTATTGCCCTTCAACTTTACGCGGCTTGAGGGTGACAGCTATTTAGCCACCAATATGGTCGGGGAGTCATTGATCGTAGATCGTAGTACGCTCGATGATCTCGTAAATAAGCGCCTTGCTCCTTCTCACCCAAGTTATACGGATGCTCGAGCGAAACACTTGATCGCTGAGAAAGGAGACAAAGCATCAGCTGAATTACTGGCGTTGAAGACACGCACCCGATATCAGCGACTTCAGAACTTCACGAATCTTCATATGTTCGTCACCACGCTAAGGTGCGATCATAGTTGTCAGTATTGTCAAGTCTCCCGGCAGTCAGAAGACAAAGGGGCTTTTGACATGACCCTGGAGATGGCCGATAAATCTCTGGATATGGTATTCCGATCTCCGTCGAAGGCGGTCAAGATCGAGTTCCAGGGTGGAGAGCCTCTGCTCAATTTCGATCTAATCCGCTATATCGTATCAAAGGCAAAGGTGCGAGCGGCGGCAGAGGGACGAGATCTTGAAATTGTGATTGCTACCACATTGTCGCTGGCAACCACCGAGATTCTCGAGTATTGCCGAGACAATCATATCCTGCTCTCGGTATCACTAGACGGTCCTAGCGATCTTCACAACAAAAACCGCCCCCGCCCCGGAAAAGATAGCTACCAACGGTTTGTCGCAAACCTACAAGCGGCTCGGGAAATCGTTGGGTATGATCGCGTGTCTGCACTAATGACAACGACGTTAGCGAGCCTGCCGCGAGTTCGAGAGATTGTCGATGAATACGTTGGGTTAGGGTTCGAGGGTATCTTCCTACGGGCTTTGTCGCCCTACGGATTCGCGGTGAAGACGAGGGTTTACGCCGCCTACGATACTGAGCAATGGTTGAAGTTCTACAAGGATGGCCTTCAGTACATCATCGAACTTAACCAAGCTGGGATTCCGTTCAGGGAGTACTACACGACGCTGATCCTGCAAAAGATGTTCACGTGTGCTGACCCAGGTTTCGTTGATTTAATGAATCCTGCCGGGATCGGGATTGCAGCAGTCGTCTTCAACTATGACGGGAGCGTCTACGCCTCTGATGAGAGTCGAATGTTGGCGGAGATGAAGGATCAAACCTTCCGCCTAGGTTCGGTTCTTGAGAACACATACGAAGAGATATTCTTGAACGAGAAGCTCCTCAGCACCTTAGAGGAGTCTTTCACCTTGTCCGCACCCATGTGCTCGGAATGTGCCTTCGAGCCCTTTTGTGGAGCAGATCCGGTTTTTTCCCATGCCGTTTACGGAGATGTGGTGGGCCGAAAACCGGCATCTGACTTCTGCAAACGTAATATGGCCATCTTTCGCCACCTTATCCAACTCATGCGGGAGGACAGGGAAGTTGAGGCGTTATTCCGTCGTTGGAGCGCATTGTGCTGAAGCTTGGCGGGAAGGTGATCCGAATTGAGGTTGCGGGCGGAGCTACAGAAGTTCCAAAGGGCGATAGAACTCTCGTCGTGATCTCAACTAACCCACGGCTCCCTAGGTCATTGAGAGAGCGGTCCGCCTATCTTGTTCGGGCAGGAGTCACGGAGATTCCCAGCGGCTTTGGCCATTACTTACAGATTGGCGAGGCGGCCAAAATCGATTTCGGCGAGTTAGAAAACTGGCAGAGGGTAACGTCTTTGTCTGACGACTTCTCCTACTTGGAGGATGGCGACATTATTCGCCTAAACTCTGCGCGTGGAGAAATCAGGGTCCTTTACCGGAAGAGCAGTCCTCACAACACCATCATGGTTACGGAGCAATGCCAGCATTATTGCCTGATGTGTTCGCAGCCGCCAAAGGAAGTCGATGACAGTTGGCTTCTCGATGAAGCCAACGAGTTAATTCGCATTATGCCCAGGGGGACAGGGGAGTTGGGCTTCTCAGGGGGCGAACCAACGCTATTTGGCGAGCGCTTCTTGGAAACGCTCCGACTGACTAAGGCTCTACACCCTGGAACCTCTATTCACATTCTGTCGAATGGCCGTCTTTTTGCGGATCGACGCTTCGCCGCAGACTATGCTCAGATTCGGCATCCTGACATGATGGTTGGTATTCCCATTTATTCGGATGATCCCGCTACACACGACTACGTCGTGCAGGCGAAGGGAGCCTTCGACGAAACCCTGCGAGGTATCCTAAATCTAAAAGAGTTTGGTCAGAAGGTCGAATGTAAGCGTCCAGCCGTTCCACCTGGCAGTCGCGAGGTGAGCGTGTTATGACAGGCGCGCGATTGGGAGCAGAGAATCGATGTCGCTGTTGCGGCAAGTCGGAAGTTTCTCCAGGGTGTCGCGCAGCCAAGCGGCCGGATCG
>NZ_JAUYNV010000035.1 GCF_030698125.1 Methyloversatilis sp. | reverse complement strand
GCAACACCCGCGACTGGTCGCACATCGATGTGGTGACCCTCAATCCCGAGCGAGACGCGGCAATCAAAGGGGCTGCAACCGCTCAACATACTCAGCAGCAGGCTGCGTGACTGCGGCGACAACTACCTTGACGCGCGCCGGCTGCTATTGCGCTCGCCCGAAACCTCTAGGAGTACCGAGATGACCAAAGCTAAGGCAACTCAAAAGACAAAGACTCTCGCCTACGACGTGGCGGAACAACTGCGCACACCTGAAGAGATGGCTGCGTACCTTGATGCCTGGTTCGTTGAGGCTCCTGATGACGCAGCAGGCATTGCAAGGGCACTCGGCGATATCGCCCGCGCCAAAGGCATGACGCAGGTCGCACGCGACGCCGGCTTGAGCCGAGAAAGTCTCTACAAGGCGCTGAGCGAAAACGGAAACCCAAGCTTCGCAACGGTCCTGAAGGTGGCTCGTGCGCTTGGCGTTCGTCTGCACGCAGAGGCCGCATAAAGTTAGCACGTGCCACGCCGGTGATGCCCATTTCATCGAGCGGACTTGCCTTCGGCAATCCGCTCATGTCAAACGTTGGGCATCGCGGCGGCGGTAGCCAGCTATGCGCTTTAGGAGTACAGTCCGCGCATGCTCACAGTCGTCGAAACGATGCTCTTCCAGAAGCAGTGGCCGCTGTACTGGACAGAGGAAGAACGCGGTGCATTCGCTGCGTACATCGCGGAACACCCAAACGCCGGAGACGTCGTGCCCGAGTCCGGTGGCATCCGCAAAGTGCGGTGGGGGCGAGCAGGTTCGGGCAAGTCTGGCGGTGTGCGGGTCATCTACTTCACGCGCACCGTGGAAGGTGAGGTCGTCTTACTCACGCTGTACGCGAAGTCCAAGACAGACAACCTCACTGGTCCAAAGCTCAAGGAGATTCGCCGTGCCCTCGAAGATTAAGCCGCTGGCCCCCGCCGAGTTGGAGGCCTATGAAGCGCAGCGCGATTTGGCTGCGGAGTTGTTGCAGTCGGTGCGCGAAATGAAGGCTGGGCAAGTCCGTGTCGTGTCGTCGCCAGTCATTGAGGCGCGCAAGAAAACGGGGTTGTCTCAGTCGCAGTTCGCTGCGCTCATGGGCGTGTCGGTTCGCACTTTGCAAGGGTGGGAACAGGGCCGCAAACAGCCCAGTGGAGCGGCTCGGACGTTGCTCTCTATCGCAAGTACAAATCCGAAGGCGTTACTCGCTGTCGCCGGGAAATAAGCCATGCCCGGCAAGCAGAGGCCCGACCCATCATTCCACCGGACCTGTCGCGGCAAGCCGCGCCAGGCCGGTGAATTCAGACGTTGGGCGTCTCAGTAGTGGTAGCGGAGTTGTGCGAGGAGAAGAGAGCCGTCTTCGATCTTGTAGACCATCCGGTGCTCATCATTGATGCGCCTAGACCAGTAGCCTGATAGCGCGTGTTTGAGTGGCTCCGGTTTTCCGACGCCAGCGAACGGCTCGCGCTTGACTTCATTGATGAGCTTGTTGATGCGCTCAACCATCTTTCGGTCTTGCTTCTGCCAGTAGAGATAATCTTCCCATGCCTCGTCAGAAAAGATCAGCTTCACTCGGCAAGCTTCCGTTCGGTGCCTTTGCCGGCGTCCAGTTGTGCGGTCGCGGACAAGAGCCGTCTGGCATTGGCCGGGTTACGCAGCAAGTACGCCGTTTCCTCAAGGGCCTGAAAGTCTTCAAGGGAGAGCATGACCACGGCTTGGTCACCGTTTCTGGTGATGATCAGAGGCTCATGGTCGTTGCACACGCGATCCATCGTGCGAGCCAAGTTTGCTCTGGCTGAGGAGTAGGTAATGGCATCCATTGGGCACCTCGGTGATTGTACGGAATATTGTACATATGCGTATGCGAACTGTCCACCAGGGGCGGAGACACCCAACCATTTCATCGAGCGGACTTGCCTTCGGCAAGCAGCTCATTTCAAACGTCCGGCAACACCCCCACACCACTCAGCATCGGAACCTTCATGAATGCGCGGCAACTCCTGGCGGCCTTGGCGATGGCCGCTGCTGCGTCGACGTCCGGCGCTGCGGACGGTCTCATCTCTGTCAAGAGCGTTCACGGCGCGAAGGAAGCGATGGATCGCCTCGAGGACGTCGTCAAGCAACGTGGCCTTACCGTCTTCGCGCGGATCGACCATGCAGCTGGGGCCGCCAAGGTCGGCAAGACTCTCCGTCCGACGGAGCTGCTCATCTTTGGAAACCCGCAGGGCGGCACACCGTTCATGGAGTGCGCACAAACGGTCGGAATTGATCTGCCGCTCAAGGCGCTGGTCTGGCAGGACGCGGGCAATCAGGTTTGGCTCAGCTACAACGACCCCGACTTCCTTGCAAAGCGCCACGCTGCCGCAGGCTGCCCGGTCGCGGCCAACCTGGGCAAAGCGCTCGCGGCAATAGCCGAGGCAACGGCACAGTAGTCGCGCGGTGCTGCCTCGACCCTCAATGGACACGGACGCTGCGCGATGAAGCCGCGCAGCGCCGGTTACGTCAGACTTACCGTGTCATGAAACTTTCACTCGTCCAGTATGCGAATCTGAATGCGCGGCAGCAGGAGTCGTACAACTTCCAGAAGGTGTCCGGGGTTCTGGCTGATTACGGATTCACGACGATCCGGCTGTCGGATGACTGGCAGGGCGCAGATTTCATTGCACAGCACATCGACGGTCAGCAGTTCTTGAAGGTGCAGCTCAAAGGTCGATGCACACTGGCAAAGAAGTACATGGGCAAAGACCTGTACATCTGCTTTCACAACGATGGAGCCTGGTATCTGGCGCCACATGACGAGTTGTTGGCATGGGCGCAGCAGAACATGAACATCATCAACACGTCGTCCTGGAATACCGACGGCCTGTACTCGTTTCCTCGCTTGTCGGCGGCATTGAAACGCCGCCTTGAGTCATATCGGCTTGGTGGCGACGAACCCGGGCGCCAGGCGTAGCCGATGCACGAGCCGCTGCCCTACCGATTGCTCGCGGATGCGGTCCTGCTGCTGCATTTCGGCGTGGTGGTGTTTGTCGTCGCCGGGCTCGCTGCGATCGTCGCAGGGAATCTGCGAGGATGGCGCTGGGTGAATGGCCTGTGGTTTCGTCTCGCTCATCTCGCTGCCATCGGGGTCGTCGTCGTCCAGTCGATGCTGGGCAGGCTGTGTCCGTTGACGGTGCTGGAATCGTGGCTGCGCGAACAAGCCGGCGGTGCGGCCTACAGCCGAAGCTTCATTGAACACTGGGTTCAGCGCGTTCTTTTCTACGAGGCGCCGTTCTGGGTGTTCACGGTGGCGTACGTGGCCTTCGGCCTTCTCGTCCTTGCGGCGTGGTGGCGTTTTCCGCCGCGCAGACACTGACCTCACGGCCAGGCGGGCCGCGGCTGATGCGTCGCTCAGCTTAGGCGTCGGGCGTTTCGGGAGCGCTGCAATTTGAAGACTCTTGTCATGACCCTGAGCAGCTGTGTGCTTGTTGCGAGCTGCGCGTCGGTGCCGCAGTCGTGCTTCGATGTGCGCGGAACGAGAGAGAATCCGCCACCCGTGTATCCGGCAGCCTCGAGAATCCTTGGCCAGCAGGGCAAGACGACCTTGCGTGTTTTCGTCACCGCTTACGGTTACCCGGAAGTCATTGAGGTACACACGTCGAGTGGATACGGCAATCTGGATCAATCAGCCATGGATACCATGAGGAAGTGGTGTTTTTCTCCGGTACGGACAGATGGAAAGCCTGTGGATTCATGGGTGCTGATACCCATTGTCTTTCGCATGGAACCTCGATCATCGTCCCCCGAAAGTCCATGGTTCATCTCAATGCTGCGAGGCAGCAACAGTGGTTGCACAGCGCGACGAGCTGCCGCCGACGTCCGCAGCCGAAGGAGCGCAAACACATGATTCTTGAAATCGCACCGCTGCACATCAAGGCCGGGCAGGAGGACGCGTTCGAAGCTGCGTTCCGGTGCGCGCAGCGCATCATTTCGTCGATGCCGGGCTATGTGTCGCACGATTTGCAGCGTTGCATCGAGCGGCCCGGCGAGTACATGCTGCTCGTCGTCTGGCACACGCTCGAAGATCACGAAGCGGGTTTCCGGCAGTCTGCCGGGTACCAGGAATGGAAGGCGCTGCTGCATCACTTCTACGAGCCGTTTCCCGTGGTGTCGCACTATCGAGCCGTTCCGGGGGCGTCGTCGGCTGACCCGCCGATCAAGCGACTGGCCTGACGACCGCCCTTCATTTCGAACAGCAGGACTCTGGAGATGGCCATGCCGGCACACGAGAAGATCAACTACGTCGAGTACCCGGCGCGTGACATGGTTGCGACGAAGCGGTTCTTTCAGGACGCCTTCGGATGGGTGTTCGAGGACTACGGCGCCGACTATGCGGCGTTCTCCGGCCAGGGCCTCGACGGGGGCTTCTTCAGGTCCGATCTGGTGGCAGATACCCGCCAGGGGAGTGCGCTCATCGTCTTCTACAGCGCGGACCTAGAGCGCACGCTTGCCAAGGTGGTCGCTGCGGGTGGCGGGATCGTGAAGCCGGTGTTCGCGTTTCCGGGTGGCCGCAGGTTTCACTTCACCGAGCCCAGCGGCAACGAGTTTGCGGTCTGGTCGGAGGCTGCGGCCTGACGGGTGTCCGCAGGCGACCACCATGCCACCTGAGCCGCAAATGAAAAAGCGCTTCCCGCTGTCGAAGGTCTACAGCCTGCTCGAACCCGGGCCATTGCTGCTGCTGACCACCGCCCACCGCGACGCCAGCGACGTCATGCCGATGACGTGGTACTCCCTGCTCGGGTTCGAGCCGCCGCTGGTGGCCTGCGTGGTCAGTGCCGGCAATCACTCGCAGAAGCTGCTTCGGGCGTCGAAGACGTGCGTGCTGAACATTCCGACGGTGGAACTGGCGAAGCAGGTGGTCGGGTGCGGCAACTGCAGCGGAGCCGGAATCGACAAGTTCGCCAGGTTCGGGCTGTCGTCCAGTCCCGCAGAACAAGTGGCCGCGCCGTTGCTCGATGACTGCTACGCGAGCCTCGAGTGCCGGGTGGTCGACACAAGGCTGGTTCGACGGTACGAACAGTTTGTACTGGAAGTCGTGGCCGCCTGGGTTGACCCGAAGGTCAAGGACCCCCGCACGCTTCATCACCGCGGGTACGGCAAGTTCATGGTCGCCGGCGAGAGCATCAAGCTGCGTTCCAGGATGCGGTGAGCACCTGCGGGCCGTTCGGCCATGACCCATGTCGCGCAGTGCTGGGCCGCCGGCCCGCCTCGCCGCCATTCCGGCCGCCTCCCTGGCAGGGCAGAATGAGCCTTCCCCAAACAGCGCGAACCAGGAGATCCCAATGTCCAGCGTCGGTTACCACGAACCTGTTGAAGAACTGTCGGATGAAGTACGCGACATGCATCGCGCCATCGTTTCGCTGATGGAAGAACTTGAAGCGGTGGATTGGTACAACCAGCGTGCATCCGCCTGCAAGGATCCCGTGCTGAAGAAGATTCTCGAACACAACCGAGACGAGGAAAAGGAACACGCCGCCATGGTGCTCGAATGGATCCGTCGCAAGGACGATCGCTTCTCGCACGAACTGAAGGACTACCTGTTCACCGACAAGAGCCTCACCAGCGACGCGCACGGTCATTGAGTTGAAGGCTTCGGCACCGAACCCCGGCACGCATCCATGGCTTTCAGGATCCGACGTCTGCGAACCCTGACGGCGCCATTCTGCGCGGTGCTGCTGGCCGGGTGCGCCAGCACGGTCGTCACCCTGACACCGTCACCGCAGGCGCCGGTGTGCGAGCGTTCGGCGACGGCGCTGGTGCTGTGGGCGCCCGAATGGCGGGCGGACCAGAAAGACGCCGCGGAGCGGGAAGCGGCCGCTGAAAAGGGGCTGAAGGATTTCTTCGCCCGTTACGGATGCTTCGCAGAGGCCCCGCTGCGACGCGTGCACAGTCTCGACCCGGCTGCCGTGTCCGCGCAGCATGCTGCGCAAGCCGGACGCTTCACGCGGGTTGTTGTCATCGCCGTGCGCGAGCTCGGCCCGGTGGTCAGGCTGCTGTCATCGGCTGCGCTGGTCGAAGGCGGCACCGAGGTGTTGCTGCACGTCAGCACCTTTCCGGTGCCGGGCGATGCGCCACCACGCCAATTCACGGTTCACCGGCGACATGGCGGCCCGGGCGTGGTGAAGGGGGTCGCCAGCCTGCCTGCCGACATGCGGGCTGCGCTGGTCGCCGGTCTGCAGCCGGGCGAAGCGGCACGGTGACCCCCCGGCCGCCCGGTCAAGACGGATGTCCGGAGGCCAACACCCGCGGGTTTCGCTCCGGGCGACCAGGCATTCCGCATATCCTTCCGCCTCGCTGAAAGTCCGCTGCATGCGTTCAACTGCAGCGAAGACGCGGTGCGCGACCGCTGCGCAGCCGCCTTTGACAGGGGTCAACCTGCGCACACCCGATCGGGCATAGCTTGAACAGGTGTTCAAACCTGAGGTTACCTTGATGAAGATCCTTGCAAGACTGTTCCTGCTCATCGCGCTGGCACTGGGCGCAATCGCATCACCGGCCATGGCGGGCGATACCGACCCGCTCTTCATCAATCTCACGACCGATGATCAGCACCGCGCAAACATGGGTATTTCGTTCGGGAAGAATCAGATGGAACGCGGGCATCCGCTGACGATCTTTCTCAACGACAAGGGGGTGCTGATCGGCGCGAAGGCGAACGCGGCGAAGTATGCCGACCACCAGAAGACCCTGACCGACCTGATCGCGCGCGGCGCAAGCGTGCTGATCTGCCCGATGTGCATGAAGCACTACGGTGTCACGGAGGGCGATCTGGTGCCCGGGGTGAGGGTTGGAAATCCGGAGCTGACCGGCGCCGCCCTGTTCAGGGACAACACGAAGACCCTGACCTGGTAGCAGAGGGCGGTCCGGATGGCGTACGACGAACATCTGGCATCGCGCATCCGCGTGGTGCTGGGCCGGGCTCCGGGCATTTCCGAGAGGAAGATGTTCGGCGGCCTCGCATTCCTGCGCAATGGCCTCATGGTCGTCGGTGTGCTGGACAGCAGCCTCGTGGCAAGGGTCGGAAAGGGCCTCCACGACGAATCGCTGTCCCGCGCGCACGTCCGGGTCATGGACTTCAACGGCAAGCCCATGGGCGGGTATGTCTACGTCGATGCGGCGGGTACCGCCACGGACGCGGACCTCGCGTTCTGGTTGCAGCGCTGCTTGGACTTCGTCGCGACGCTGCCGCCCGGGAAGGGGTAGCGGTCGGTGATCGTCGGCCGCACCGGTCCCGGGCGGGTGCCATGCGGTACAGTCCAGTCAGCCTGTCTGTGCTGACCTGACGTCGTTCCCCGCCCGAGCCGGACGCCGGGCGGCTCGATCCGCCCCGTGCTGCATTCATGAACCCGGTACTCCGCATGAACGACGTCGACTGGACTTCGCCACGTTGTGGCAGGGTGACCTACACGTACGCGCAGTTCGCGGCGGCCAAGTCATGGTTCTTCGCGAAGTGGTCGGACTGGGCCTCGGATCGCGGTCTCGGCGAGCCGCCGGATCTGTCCGGCTCCTGCAAGTACGCTTCGCTGTACATGCAGTCGATCTTCGGCGGCGCGATCCGCGGTCACTTCGAACACCAGTACAACTTCATTGACGGGCGGCTGGTCGATCTGAGCCATGACGCGCTGGACGTCGGCCGCATGCATCACCCCTATCTGCACGAGCCCGAGTACTTCAGCATTCCGGAATTCCAGGCGGCGCTGGTCAGCTGTCAGCCGCGGGCCGAACGCTGGGCGCACGAATTCATCGAACACAGCGAAGCGGCGCAGGCCGATGCGCAGGCACGCCTTGACCCGGGCGCGGTTCGCCCGACGGGTCCGTGACTTCACGAAGCCACCGCGTCCCGTATCATGCGCAGCCGATGGCGCCGCTCGTCCGGCGCCGGTCCATGAATGCAGGACGCGCGAGCGAAGATCGGGCGTTCAAGAACGGGAGTGGTCGATGAGCTACAGTTACCCAGCCGAAAAGTTTTCGTCCGCGCGCCAGGCTCTGACGGTGCCGCATCCGGACGGCGAGCACGAAGCACTGGGACGTGCCTTCCTCGAATGCCGGCTCGGCCTGCACCGGATGAACCGCGCCAAGCTGCCGGATGACATCCGCACCGGCATTCACCAGCTCGAGTGCTTCATGGATACCACCGGTTTCGTCGATGCCGACGGCGAAGGCGCGTGGGTGCACATGCTGAGAAGCCGCAGCGCGGATGACCGGGCCGAAGTGGCACGGCTCATCGACATGCTCGCGCAATGGTTCGCCAGCCAGGAGCCCTGACCCTGCGGGCGTCAGCCTCCGCCCGCCACCCTTCGTGCCCATGACGCACCGGAAGCAGTCGCGGCTTTTGTCGCGCGGGGTCATGCTCGCGCTGCCGCGTCGGCGCTGTTTTTCTGCCAGAGAGAATGGTGCTTGCTGCATTACTGATGTGTGCGGCGTCCGGCTTGGCAAAGTTGCGGGGCAGCCCGAGAATGATCGCCAGGATTGGCGCCGGCCGGCCGGCCGACGGGCACGCTGTCCCCCTGGTGTTGTCTGCATCCGCGCAAAGGCTTTTCGCGTAGTCAGGCTGTGGGTACGGTGGGGTTCAGCAGGCGCCCACGCCGAAGATCGCCAATCGTTCGAGCCGGATCCACCCGGCCGGGCGCACAAGACATGTTCGGAGGAAGTGCCGTGCTGCAAAAAACGACCGTGCTGCAAAAATCGCTGTTCGCTCTGATCACCGCATGGGCGCTTGCGGCACAGCCCGTCGCGGCACAGGGCGCGCCGAAGCTGGATGACGAGGCCCTGGCGGCCAGACTGATCGGTACCTGGATCAACCCGCCGGACAGTCCGGATTACGAGAACTTCGCCAGCAGCGAAACCTACAACGCCGACGGGAGCTATGAGTACCGGGAGTACGACGACAAGGAATGCCGCATCGTGTCGGCGCTTCTGAAGTCGCGCTGGCATGTGTGGAACGGCGTCATCATCACCGAGTACGACGGCGGCAAGGCGCTCAGCGACCAGGTGGTGTCGATGGAGTCAGAGCGCATGGTGCTGCGGTCGGTCGATGACGGCGTGACCGCCTACCGGAACCGCTCCAGCAAGTGCGCACCGACCACGGCAAAGAAGTGATCCGGCGCTGAAGTCTCAGCCGCCGAGCGCCCGGCGGCTGCTTTCGATGTGCAGCTGCATCGTCGCGCGCGCCGCTTCGGCGTCGTGCGCGCGCAGTGCAGCCAACAGCATGCGGTGCTCTTCGAGAGAGGCCACCAGACGGCCTTCGAGATAAAGCGAGTCGTGGCGCTGCAGCTTCAGCACGGCACGCAGCTCGTCGATCATCTGCGCCATGCGCCGGTTGCCGGCAATGTGGTGGATCAGCAGGTGGAAACGCTGGTTGGCGTCGAAGAAGCGATCGATGTCGCGCGCCGCGGCACTGTCTTCCAGCGCCTGGTGCAGCGCAGCCAGTGCTTCCAGATCGGCATCCGACGCCCGGCGGGCCGCGCCCGCGGCACATTCGCCTTCGAGCAGCGCCATGATCGGATAGATTTCTTCGAGGTCGCCGCCGCTGATCTGCGCGACATAGCAGCCGCGGCGCGGCTTGAGCACCACCATGCCCTCGGTTGCCAGCACCTTGAGCGCCTCGCGCAGCGGCGTGCGTGAAATGCCGTACTGCGTGGCCAGCGCCTGTTCGTCTATCCACTCGCCGGGCGCCATGGCATGACTCTGGATCAACCGGCGCAGGCGGTCGGCCACTTCTATATAGAGGGCGCGCGGGGCGATGCTGTCGGCGGAGCGGTTCAGGGTTTCGCTGTTCATGGGCTGGCTGTCGTGGCCGCAGTTAACGCACTGCAGCACTTACTTGCATTCATAATTATGGATAAAGTATTCTCCGCCATGCGCGTGACTGTCAAGCCGCATTCGGCTTGCCCGACGCGCGCCTCTCCGAATACCGAAGGAATCCAGCATGGCCGATACGACAGGCAGCGCTCACCCCGAATACGCCGCATGGCTCAAGGCTGCCGCGAAATCGGCCCCCGGCGGCGATCCGGCGAAGCTTGACTGGCACACGCCGGAAGGCCTGACGGTCAGGCCGCTGTATACGCGCGCCGACATCGACGGCCTGCCGAACACCGACACGCTGCCCGGCTTCGCGCCCTATGTGCGCGGCCCGCAGGCCACGATGTACGCCGCCCGGCCCTGGACCATCCGCCAGTACGCCGGTTTCTCGACCGCCGAAGAATCGAACGATTTCTACCGCAAGGCGCTGGCCGCCGGCGCGCAGGGTGTGTCGGTCGCATTCGACCTGGCGACCCACCGCGGCTACGATTCGGACAATCCGCGCGTCGAGGGCGACGTCGGCAAGGCCGGCGTGGCGATCGACAGCGCGGAAGACATGAAGCGCCTGTTCGACGGCATTCCGCTCGACAAGGTGAGCGTGTCGATGACGATGAATGGCGCCGTGCTGCCGGTGCTGGCCGGCTTCATCGTCGCCGGCGAAGAACAAGGCGTGTCGCAGGCCCAGCTTTCAGGAACGATCCAGAACGACATCCTGAAAGAGTTCATGGTACGCAACACCTACATCTATCCGCCCCAGCCCTCCATGCGCATCGTGGCCGACATCATCGAATACACCGCGCGCAACATGCCGCGTTTCAATTCGATCTCGATTTCCGGCTATCACATGCAGGAAGCCGGCGCGACCCAGGGCCTGGAACTGGCGCTGACGCTGGCCGACGGCATGGAATATGTGCGCACCGCGATGGCGCGCGGCATGGATGTGGACGATTTCGCCGGCCGGCTCAGTTTCTTCTTCGCCATCGGCATGAACTTCTATCTGGAAGTGGCCAAGCTGCGCGCGGCGCGACTGCTGTGGAGCCGCATCATGGATGGCTTCGGTGCCCAGAGCGCCAAGTCGAAAATGCTGCGCACGCACTGCCAGACCTCGGGCTGGTCGCTGACCGAACAGGACCCGTACAACAATGTCGTGCGCACCACCATCGAAGCGATGGCGGCGGTGTTCGGCGGCACGCAATCGCTGCACACCAACAGCTTCGACGAGGCGATCGCGCTGCCGACCGAGTTCTCGGCGCGCATCGCGCGCAACACCCAGCTCATCATCCAGGAAGAAAGCCACATCACGAACGTGATCGACCCCTGGGCCGGCAGCTACATGATGGAAAAGCTGACGCAGGACATGGCCGACCACGCCTGGGCCATCATCGAGGAAGTCGAACGGATGGGCGGCATGACCAAGGCGGTCGAATCCGGCTGGGCCAAACTGCAGGTCGAGAAGTGCGCCACTGAAAAGCAGGCGCGCATCGACTCCGGGCGCGACGTGATCGTCGGCGTCAACAAGTACCGGCTGAAGGACGAAGACAAGCTGGACGTGCGCGTCATCGACAACGTCGCGGTGCGTGAATCGCAGGTGGCGCAGCTGAAGCAGATCCGCGCCAGCCGGGACAATGCCGCGGTCGATGCCGCGCTGGCAGCGCTGACCACCGCGGCCGAATCCGGCCAGGGCAATCTGCTTGAACTGTCGGTCAATGCGATGCGCGTGCGTGCCACCGTGGGCGAGGTGTCGGACGCGCTGGAAAAGATCTGGGGTCGGCACCGCGCAAGTACTCAGGCGGTCAGCGGCGTGTATCAGTCCATCGTGGAAGACGATGAGGGGTGGAGCGTGATGAAGGACGACGTGAGCCAGTTTGCCGAAGAACAGGGCCGCCGGCCGCGCATCCTGATCGCCAAGCTCGGTCAGGACGGTCATGACCGCGGTGCCAAGGTGATCGCCACCGCCTTCGCCGACCTCGGCTTCGACGTGGACATCGCACCGCTGTTCCAGACGCCGGAAGAGGCGGCGCGGCAGGCGATCGAGAACGACGTGCATGCGGTCGGTGTGTCGACGCTGGCGGCCGGCCACAAGACGCTGGTGCCGCAGCTCATCAAGGCGCTGCGCGCCGAAGGCGCGGACGACATCGTCGTGGTGGTCGGCGGTGTCATTCCGGCGCAGGACTACGACGAACTGTTCGGCCACGGCGTGGCCTGCGTGTTCGGCCCGGGCACGCCGATTCCGAAGGCGGCGAAGGACACGCTGGACGCGATCCGGGCGAAGCTGGCGTGATGAGCGGGACGGGTCTTGTGGGAAGTATCGATGTGCCATCGCCTGCGGGGCAGGCTCCTTCGAAGGGCAAAGCCGCGCCGCTTTGTGTAGGAGCCTGCCCCGCAGGCGATCGCATCGTCGACCGCGCACCACCGGTGAGCAGGGCTGGATCGTCGCCATGACCCCGCCCTCCGACGCGTCCCTGATCGACGGTGTGCTGGCCGGCAACCGCCGCGCGCTGGCCAAGACCATCACGCTGATCGAATCGACGCGCGAGGACCATCAGCAGCGCGCCGGCGAAGTGCTGAGGGCGCTGCTGCCGCACACGGGCCGGTCGATCCGGGTCGGCATTTCCGGCGTGCCGGGCGTCGGCAAGTCGACCTTCATCGAAGCGCTCGGGCTGGCGCTGATCGGCAAGGGCCACAAGGTCGCGGTGCTGGCGATCGATCCGTCGTCGTCGTTGACCGGCGGTTCCATCCTCGGCGACAAGACGCGCATGGAACATCTGTCGCTGCGCAGCGAAGCCTACATCCGGCCGTCGCCGTCGTCCGGCAGTCTGGGTGGCGTGGCCGCGCGCACGCGCGAGGCGATGCTGGTGTGCGAGGCGGCCGGCTTCGACATCGTCATCGTCGAAACGGTGGGCGTCGGCCAGTCGGAAACCGCGGTTGCCGGCATGACCGACGTGTTCGTGCTGCTGCAGCTGCCGAATGCCGGCGACGATCTGCAGGCGATCAAGAAGGGCATCGTCGAACTGGCGGACATCGTCGTCTACAACAAGTGCGACATTGATGAGACTGCGGCCGAACGCGCCATGCAGCAGATGCGCGGCGCGCTGCACCTGTTGCGTGCGGCGTCCGCGGGCTGGACGGTGCCGGTGCTGAAGGTGTCGGCGCTGCAGCATGCCGGGCTGGAGGCTTTCTGGGCCGACATCCTGCGCTACCGCGACACCATGCAGGCCAGCGGCGCGTGGACGGCGCGGCGCAGCCGGCAGGCGCTGGACTGGATGTGGACCCTGGTCGATCAGGGTCTGCGCAGCCGTTTCGAACACCACGCGGCAGTACGTGCCGCGTTGCCGGACATCCGCGCCGCGGTGGCGGCGGGTACCCTGCCAGCGTCGGCGGCTGCACTGCGCCTGCTGCAGGCCATGGACTGATTTCAGGGAGAGAACGACGATGCAGGACATCATCCTAAAGCTCGACGAAAAGCGCGAGCAGGCAAGGCTGGGCGGCGGTCAGCGCCGGATCGAGGCGCAGCACAAGCGTGGCAAGCTGACCGCACGCGAGCGGCTGGAACTGCTGCTCGACGAGGGCAGCTTCGAAGAGTGGGACATGTTCAAGGAACATCGCTGCACCGACTTCGGCATGGCCGACGAATCGGTGCCGGGCGATGGTGTGGTGACAGGCTACGGCACCATCAATGGTCGCCTGGTGTTCGTGTTTTCGCAGGACTTCACGGTGTTCGGCGGTTCGCTGTCGGAATCGCATGCCGAGAAGATCTGCAAGGTGATGGACCAGGCGATGAAGGTCGGCGCGCCGGTGATCGGGCTGAACGACTCGGGCGGCGCGCGCATCCAGGAAGGCGTGGCGTCGCTCGGCGGCTATGCCGAAGTGTTCCAGCGCAACGTGATGGCGTCCGGCGTGATTCCGCAGATTTCGCTGATCATGGGCCCGTGCGCCGGCGGTGCGGTGTATTCGCCGGCGATGACCGACTTCATCTTCATGGTGCGCGATTCGTCCTACATGTTCGTCACCGGTCCGGAAGTCGTGAAGACCGTGACGCATGAGGAAGTGAGCGCAGAAGACCTCGGTGGCGCCACGACCCACACCACGAAGTCGGGCGTGGCCGATCTGGCATTCGAGAACGACGTCGATGCGCTGATGTATACGCGCCGGCTGTTCAACTACCTGCCGCTGTCGAACCGCGAAAAGGCGCCGGTGCGCCCGAGCAGCGATCCGGCCGACCGGCCCGACCCGAGCCTGAACACGCTGGTGCCGGCGAATGCGAACCAGCCGTACGACATGAAGGAGCTGATCCTGAAGATGGTCGACGACGGCGACTTCTTCGAAATCCAGCCGGACAACGCGAAGAACATCATCGTCGGCTTTGCCCGCATGGAAGGCAGCACGGTGGGCATCGTCGCCAACCAGCCGCTGGTGCTGGCCGGCTGCCTCGACATCAAGAGCTCGATCAAGGCGGCGCGCTTCGTGCGCTTCTGCGACGCCTTCAGCATTCCGGTCATCACGCTGGTGGACGTACCCGGCTTCATGCCCGGCACCTCGCAGGAGTACGGCGGCATCATCAAGCACGGTGCCAAGCTGCTGTATGCCTATGCCGAAGCGACCGTGCCCAAGGTGACGCTGATCACCCGCAAGGCCTACGGCGGCGCCTACGACGTGATGAGCTCGAAGCACCTGCGCGGCGACGTGAATTTCGCATGGCCGAGCGCGGAGATTGCGGTGATGGGACCGAAGGGCGCGGTGGAAATCATCTTCCGCGAAGAGAAGAACGACCCGGAGCGCATCACGGCGCGCGAGGCGGAGTATCGCGAGAAGTTTGCCAACCCCTTCATCGCCGGCAAGCGCGGCTTCATCGACGACGTGATCATGCCGAGCGAAACGCGCAAGCGCATCTGCCGCTCGCTGGCCATGCTGCGCGACAAGCAACTGGAAAACCCGTGGCGCAAGCACGGCAACATTCCGCTGTGATCGTGCGCCCTCACCCCCGGCCCCTCTCCCGCTGATGCGGGAGAGGGGAGTAGTCGGCGCTCGGCGGTGTTCCCTCGCCTGCCTCAGCGGAAAGGGTGGCGCGCAGCGCCGGGTGAGGGCAGCGGACGCGTTTGCCGCGCAGTTCCATGACATGTTCGAGAACATACTGATTGCAGGAGACCTGGCTTGTTCAACAAGATACTGATCGCAAACCGCGGCAACTCGCAGCGCGTGCCCTCACCCCCGGCCCCTCTCCCGCTGATGCGGGAGAGGGGAGAGGTCGGCGCTCGGTGGTGTTTCCCTCTCCCGCCTCAGCGGGAGAGGGTGGCGCGCAGCGCCGGGTGAGGGCAGCGGGCTCGTTTGCCGCGCAGTTCCATGACATGTTCGAGAACATACTGATTGCAGGAGACCTGGCTTGTTCAACAAGATACTGATCGCAAACCGCGGCGAGATTGCGTGCCGTGTCATCCGCACCGCACGCCGCATGGGTATTGCCACGGTGGCGGTGTATTCCGAAGCCGACCGCAGCGCGCTGCATGTCGAGCTGGCCGACGAAGCCGTGTGCATCGGCCCGGCGGCGGCGCGCGAGTCCTATCTGGTGGTCGACAAGATCATCGCCGCCTGCAAGGCGACCGGCGCCGAGGCGGTGCATCCGGGCTACGGCTTCCTGTCGGAGAACGAAGCGTTCTGTGCCGCGCTGGAACGCGAGGGCATCGTGTTCATCGGACCGAAGGCGCACGCCATCGGCGCCATGGGCGACAAGATCGCGTCGAAGAAGCTGGCCAAGGAAGCCGGCGTGACCACGATTCCCGGCTGGAACGACCCGATCGAAAGTCCGGAACGCGCGGTCGAGATCGCGCGCGGCATCGGCTATCCGGTCATGATCAAGGCCAGTGCCGGCGGCGGCGGCAAGGGTTTGCGCGTGGCGTTCAACGATGCCGAGGCGCATGAAGGTTTCGCCTCCTGCGTCAATGAGGCGAAGAACGCCTTCAACGACGATCGCGTGTTCATCGAGAAATTCGTCGAAGAGCCGCGCCACATCGAAATCCAGGTGCTGGGCGATGGCCACGGCAACGTGGTGTATCTGAACGAGCGCGAGTGCTCGATCCAGCGGCGGCACCAGAAGGTGATCGAAGAGGCGCCGTCGCCGTTCATCGATCCGGACACCCGGCGCGCGATGGGCGAGCAGGCGGTGCGGCTGGCCAAGGCGGTGCAGTACCAGTCGGCCGGCACGGTCGAATTCGTCGTCGGGCGCGACAAGTCCTTCTACTTCCTCGAAATGAACACCCGGCTGCAGGTCGAGCATCCGGTGACCGAACTGATCACCGGGCTGGACCTGGTCGAACAGATGATCCGCGTGGCGGCCGGCGAGAAGCTCGCCTTCACGCAGGCCGATGTGAAGCTCGAAGGCTGGGCGATGGAAGCGCGCATCTGCGCCGAAGATCCGGCGCGCGGTTTCCTGCCGTCGGTCGGTCGGCTGATCCGCTACCGTCCGCCGGTCGCCAGCGACCGCGTGCGCGTCGATACCGGTGTGTTCGAGGGCGGCGAAGTGTCGATGCACTACGACTCGATGATCGCCAAGCAGATCTGCTACGGCGCCACCCGCGCCGAGGCGATCGCGCAGCTGCGCGACGCGCTCGACGCCTTCTGCATCCGCGGTCCGAACCACAACATCGCCTTCGTGTCGGCGGTGCTCGGTCACCCGCGCTTCGCCGCCGGCAACTTCACGACCGCCTTCATCGCCGAAGAGTATCCGCACGGCTACGACCCGACGACCGCAGCCTACGAAGACGAGGCGTTGCTGGTGGCCGTCGCCGCCACGGTGCATCAGCGCTACATCGAACGCGCATCGCGCATCGTCGGTCAGCTGCCGGGACATGAGTTCCGCATCAGCCCGGACGCGGTGGTGCGCCTGCGCGACGTCGAACACCGGGTGCATATCGAAAACGACGGCGACCACCACGCGGTGCAGATCGACGGCGTGCGCCACCGCATGGTGAGCGACTGGCGCGTGTCCGACCCGGTGTATCGCGGTGAGATCGACGGCCGCCCGTTCACGCTTCAGGTCGAGCGCGTCGGCCTGCGCTACCGGCTGCAGCATCGCGGCGCGCGTGTCGACGCCGAGGTGATGAGCCCGCGCGCTGCCGAACTGCTCGAACGCATGCCGGTCAAGTCTGCCCCCGACCTGTCGCGCTTCCTGCTGTCGCCGATGCCGGGCCTGCTGCGCGAAGTCGCGGTGAAGCCGGGCCAGGCGGTCAAGGCCGGCGAGCGGCTGGCGGTGATCGAAGCGATGAAGATGGAAAACATCCTGCGCGCCGAACGCGACGGCGTGATCGGAAAGGTATCCGCACAGCAGGGCGAAAGCCTGACGGTGGACCAGATCATTCTGGAATTCGCCGCCGGCTGAGCCATGGCTGCGGCAGCCGTGCCGCAGCCATGGCTCAAGTCCGCCGCTCCGGGCGTCGTTAAGCTTTGCTGCCTTCCATCTCTGGCGTAACGACACTTCCGGACCCATGAACATCCGACACTTCAGCCCCGCCCTGCCGCGGGTGGCAACCGGCCGTTCGCGCGTCGGCGGGGTACGCTGACATGCGCGCCCGGATCATGCTGGTGGAAGACCAGCCAGAGATTCGCCAGTTGATACGCATGACCCTCGAGTTCGGTGATTTCGAGCTGGCCGAGGCGCCGGATGCGGATGCCGGCTGGTCGCTGATGCAGCAACACCCGCCCGACCTGATCCTGCTCGACGTGATGATGCCGGGCTCGATGGACGGCCTCGAGTTGTGCCGCAGACTGCGCCAGCATGCGGCGTTGCACGCAATTCCGGTCATCCTGCTGACCGCACGCAGCCAGCAGCGCGACATCGAGATCGGCTTCGAAGCCGGTGCAAATGCCTACCTGACCAAGCCCTTCAGCCCGATGGAACTGCTGGACCGCATCGCCGGGCTGTTGAATCCGCCGGACGCGAAATGAACCTGCGCGACCGGGTGTGGGCCGAAACGTCCGGCGCATCCGGCAACGCCGCGCCGCCCTTCGCGCACGCGCTGCGCGATCCGTCGCTGCTCGCCTGGCCGGCGCTGGCACTCGGCATGCTGGTCACGCTGGTCATCACCTTTCTGCTGTGGGACAGGCTGGCCGAGGCCACGGCCCAGCGTTTTGACAGCGAGGTCGAAAAGGTGATCGCCCAGATCGGTCGGCGCATGGAGGCGCACGAGAACATCCTGCGCGCCGCGGCCGGCCTGATGCAGGCCAGCGACGAGGTGACGCGCGCCGACTGGTACAACTATGTGAACCAGCTGGGGCTCGAGCGCAACTTTCCGGGCGTGCTCGGAGTGGGGTTGTCGCTGCGCATTCCGGTGGCACAGCTCGCCGCGCATGAAGAGACAGTCCGGCTCAATGACATGCCGACCTATGCGGTCTGGCCGAAGCACGCGCGCGACGAATACCACAGCATCGTGTTCCTCGAACCGCTGGACGAACGCAACTTCAGGGCCATCGGCTACGACATGTACTCCGAGCCGGTGCGGGCCGAAGCGATGCGGCGCGCGCGCGATACCGGCAACGTGGCGCTGTCCGGGCGGGTGACGCTGGTGCAGGAAGGCAAGGGACCGGTGCAGCCGGGCTTCCTGCTGTACTACCCGCTGTACGTGCGCGACGAGCCGGCTGACACGCCGGACGAACGTCGCCGAGCGCTCCATGGCTACACCTACAGCCCCTTCCGCGCCCACGATTTTTTTGGCGACGTACTGCTTGGCTTCGCCGACAAGGTAGTCGTCATGATCCACGACGGCCGGGGCGTATCGACCACCACGCTGCTGCACAGCAACGCCGACGGCAAGCCGGTTTCGTCGCTCGAAGCGGTGCGCGAGATCGAGCTGGCGGGGCATGTATGGACGGTGCGCATGTGCGCGCCGGCCGCCTTCAGCGCCGACCACTTCGTGCTCTGGTTGGTACCGTTGATGGGTGCCGGCCTGAGCGCGCTGCTGTTTTACCTGCTGCGCCTGCTGGCGGTGACGGCGCGTGCCAATCGCAGCGCGCTCGCGATGACGCAGGCGTTGACCCTCAGCGAATCGCGTCTGGTCACCTTGCTCGATACCGCCGCCGACGGCATCGTCACCACCGACGAATCCGGCATGGTGCTGACCGTCAATCGCTCCGCCGCCGAAATGTTCGAGATCGGCATCGATGCCGCGATCGGCCTGCCCCTTGCGCGCCTGCTGCCGATGTTTGACGCCGCATGGTTTGCCGGCCAGGCGGACACGCATCCGATCGGACTGCGCTGGCGCTTCCGGCAGGATGTGCAGGGCGTACGCCGCTCGCGTCGTTTTCCGGTCACCGTGTCGGCCAGCCGCTTCAACCTGCACGGGCGGCCGGTGTACTCGCTGCTGATGCGCGACATCACGGAACAGGTAGAGGCACAGACGCGCATGCGCCTGCATGATCGCGCGCTCGAATCGTCGAGCGAGGCGGTGATCATCCGCGACGTTCAGCGTGGCGGATACCCGGTGGTGTACGTGAATGCGGCATTCGAACGGCTGACCGCCCGCGCGGCTGACGAAGTGATCGGCCGCACCTTCACGCTGGCGTCGGGGGAGCAGAACCCGGAGCACGTGCTCGATGAAATGCGCTGGGCGATCGCACACCAGAAGCCCTTCAGCACCACGCTCGACGTGAGGCGTGCAGACGGCCGGTCGATCTGGGTGGCGCTGTCATCGTCTCCGGTGCGCGACAACGAAGGCCGGGTCACGCACTACGTCGACGTGTTCGGCGACGTGACCGAGCGCATCGAGTTCGAGCGCAAGCTGATCCGTCGCACCAACCGGCTGCACACTGTGTTCGCGCTGTCGCCGGACGGCTTCGTCACCTTCGACGAGGCTGGCACGCTGACCAATGTGAACCCGGCGTTCCTGCGCATGACCGAGCTGGCGCAAACCGATCTGCTCGGCCTCAGCGCTGCCGTGTTCGACGGCCGGCTGGCCCGGCTGGCCGACCCGGACAAGCCGTGGCCGGGACTGATGCTCGATCAGTCGAGCGCCGAACCGCAGCGCCTGTGGCTCCGGCTGCCCGAACCGCGGGTGCTCGAGCGCAGCGCGCGCGTGGCGCCCGAAGGTCGCTCCGAGACGGTGCTGTACTTCCGCGACATCACGCAGCAGTTCGAGGTCGACCGCATGAAGAGCGAGTTCCTCAGCACCGCGGCGCACGAGCTGCGCACGCCGCTGGCGTCGATCCTCGGTTTTGCCGAACTGCTGATCAACCGCGAGTACGACGAGCCGGCGCGCCGGCGCATGCACACCATCATTCACCGCCAGTCGCGCGTGCTGGTCAATCTGATCAACGATCTGCTCGACCTGGCGCGCATCGAGGCACGGACCGGGCAGGATTTCCGCTTCGAGGACCTGTCGGTGAAGGGCATCATCAACGCCACGCTGGAAGCGCTGACCATGCCGGACGACACCCATACCGTGCGGCTGGACATGCCGCCGGCGGTGCCGCGCATCCGGGTCGATCACGCGAAGATGGTGCGCGCGCTCGGCAACGTCATCACCAATGCCTTCAAGTATTCGCCGGGCGGCGGCCAGGTGGTGGTGACGGTATGCGAAGCCCTGCGCAATTCGCGGCTGATGGCCGGCATGCGCGTGATCGACCGCGGCATCGGCATGACGCCGGACCAGCAGGCGCGCATCTTCGAGCGCTTCTACCGCGCCGACCCGTCGGGCAATATTCCGGGCACCGGTCTGGGCATGTCGCTGGTGAAGGAAATCATGGACCTGCATGGCGGCGAGATCGAAATCGACAGCGCGCCGGGCGTCGGGACCACCGTGACGCTGTGGCTGCCGGTGATGGACACGGCGACCACCTGAGCCTCGAAGTTCTGCCATGATCCGCGCATTCATCGGAGATCGACATGCGACTGGGCGACGGGCGGGAAAGCGATAACATCGAGGACCGCCGGGGTGCACGCGGCGGCGGCATGCTGCGCGGCGGCGGGCGCAAGATCGGTGTCGGTACCATCGTGCTGGCGCTGGTGGCGATGTATTTCGGCGTCGATCCGTCGGTGGTGCTCAATATGGGGGCCGGCCTGCCGCAGACTTCGCAGCAGGCGCCGGTGGCACCCGGCGTGCAGGCCACCGGTCGGGCGGAAGACGACGCACTGGCGCGTTTCACCGCACAGGTGCTGGCTGACACGGAAGACACGTGGAACGAACTGTTCCGCGCCGGCGGCAAGCAGTACCGCGAACCGAAACTGGTGCTCTACACCGGCGGCACGCAGACCGCCTGCGGCACCGGGCAGGCCGCGATGGGGCCGTTCTACTGCCCGGGCGACGAGCGCGTCTATCTTGATCTCGACTTCTACCGCGACCTGCAGGCGCGCTTCGCCGCGCCGGGCGATTTTGCGCAGGCCTACGTGATCGCGCACGAAATCGGCCATCACGTGCAGCATCAGCTGGGCATTGCGGAAAAGGTGCAGGCCTCGAAGCAGCGCGTCAGCGAGCGCGAAGCCAATCAACTGCAGGTGCGCATGGAACTGCAGGCCGACTGCTTCGCCGGCATCTGGGCGCATCACGCCAACCGCTCACGCGGCATTCTCGAACAGGGTGACGTCGAAGAGGCGCTGCGCGCCGCCTCCGCCATCGGCGACGACACGCTGCAGAAACAGGCGCAGGGCTATGTGGTGCCGGAAAGCTTCACCCACGGCAGCGCCGAACAGCGCATGCGCTGGTTCAGGCGCGGCCTGGACAGCGGTGAAATGAAGGCCTGCGACAGCTTCGGCGCGCGCACGCTTTAGGAGATTCAAGATTCAAGATTCAAGATGCAAGGGACACACCGCGTGACCCTTGAATCTTTCATCTTGCATCTTGCATCTGCATTTTCAGCCGATGCTGACGACGACCTTGCCGACGTGGGCCTGGCTCTGCTGGTGCGCCAGCGCCGCGCGGGCCTCGTCGAAGCCGAATACGCGGTCGATCACCGGGCGGATCTTGTGCAGCGAAATCACCCGGTTCATCGACTCGAACATTTCGCGCGAGCCGACGAACACGCCGCGCACCGTCGAGGTGGTGAACAGCAGCGGCAGCGGATTGATCTCGCCGCCTGTGAGCACGCCGATCAGGTGCGCCTGGCCATTCTGGCCGAGCGAAGCGATCGAACGCTGCAGCGTGCCCGGGCCGCCGACTTCGACCACGTGGTCGACGCCGACGCCGCCGGTGGCGGTGCGCACTTCCTGATCCCAGTCCGGATGGCTGCGGTAGTTGATCAGCGTGGTCGCACCGAGCGCCTTTGCCTTTTCGAGCTTGGCGTCGCTCGACGACGTGGCGATCACCTCGGCGCCCGCCGCCTTCGCCAGCTGCAGTGCGAACATCGATACGCCGCCGGTGCCGAGCACCAGCACGCGATCACCGGCGCGCAGCGGCGCCGGACCTTCGAACAGCGCATTCCACGCGGTGAGTGCCGCGCACGGCAGGGTGGCCGCTTCCTCGAAGCTCAGGTGGGCCGGCTTGGTCACCAGCGATTCCTGCGGGAACAGGCGGTATTCGGTCAGCACGCCGGGCGCGGTGCCGCCCAGCGTCTTGCCGAAATAGTCAGGCTGCAGCCGACCGGCGATCCAGGTTTCGAAGAAGGTGCCGATCACGTGGTCGCCAGCGGCAAAGCGGTCAACGCCAGCGCCCACCTCGACCACCTCGCCGGCGCCGTCGGACAGCGGCACCAGATCCTTGGAGTCGACGCCGGGATACAGGCCCTGCAGGATGAACAGGTCGCGGTAGTTCAGCGACGCTGCGCGCATCTTCACCAGCACCTGGCCGGGACCGGGACGCGGTACAGCGGCATCGATCATCGTCAGGCTGTCGGCATTGCACTGCTCAAGATAGGCTTGGTAACGCATTCGTGTGAACCTCCGTTTGATATTGTCGTGGGCGCATGGCTCGGACTGCTTCGTGATGTTGCCATGCCCGGGTGCGGTCAGGTGTCTCGCATGTGGCTGCCTGTATATAGACTGACGGCCTTGCCGTACTGCCTTCCGAACGCGACATGCCGAAATTCCTGTCCCGCCTGCGCTGCCGGCTGCCGGCCCTGTTGCTGTTCTGCGCGCACGCTGCACACGCCCTCGGCCCCGGCGAACTGGCGCTCATCGTCAATGTGTCGGATCCGGCGAGCGTGGAAGCCGCCGCCTATTATCGTCAGCAGCGCGACATCCCGGCCGCCAACGTCATCGAGGTGAGCTTTCCGCACGAACGCGGCGCGCTGTCGCGGGAAGAGTTCGAACGGGCATACGCCGAGGTCGGCGCAAAGCTGGCGCCCGGCATCAAGGCCTTCGCGCTGGCCTGGACGCGTCCGTGGCGCGCCGGCTGCATGAGCATCACCTCCGCCTTTGCTTTCGGCTACGACGAAAGCTTCTGTTCATCGACCTGCGGCCCGACGCGGCCGAGCGGCTTTTTCAACAACGGCCGCAACGCGCCCGGGAACGCCGCAATGCCCCGGCCCGCCATGCTGCTGGCAGGCGAATCGGTCGAGCAGGTGAAGCGTCTGATCGACCGCGGCGTGGCCGCCGACTACAGCTATCCGAAAGGCACGGTGTACCTGGTGCGCACCGAAGACACGGCGCGCAATGTCCGCTCGCTGCTGTTCGACGAAACGATGGCCCAGGTGCGCGGCCTGCAGTTCGCCAGCCCGAGGGCGGCCGAAGCGTTCGGCCAGCAGGACGTGATCGGCTATTTCACCGGCGCGGTGCGCGTGCCGGCACTGCCGACGCTGGGCTTTCTGCCGGGGGCACCGGCCGACCACCTGACGTCGGTGGGCGGCACCCTGCTCGACAATACCGCACAGATGAGCGCACTCGAATGGCTGACGGCAGGTGCGACCGGCAGCTACGGCACCGTGATCGAACCCTGCAACCACCTAGGGAAATTCCCGCATCCGGGCATCCTGATGAGCATGTACGCGGAAGGCGACACGTTGATCGAGGCCTACTGGAAAAGCGTCGCCTGGCCGGGCGAGGGCGTGTTCATCGGCGAGCCGCTGGCGCGCCCGTTCGGCACCCGCACCGTGCGGGATGAAGCGGGCTGGTGGGTCGAGTCACATTCGGCGACCGGCCGGCGGGCAGTGATCGAAGTGGCGCGGAGCGTGGTCGGGCCGTATCGCGCGGTACAGCAGCTGATGCTGCCTGCGGGCTTTGCGCGGCAACGGCTGAAGGTCGACCGCGGTGTCGGCGCCGTCAGGGTGCGCTGAGGCCTGACTGAAAGTCGCGGAAGGCGCGCGCGAGGCCCTCGGCCAGGCTGGTGCTTGCCCGCCACCCGATCGAATTGAGCCGCGTCACGTCCATCAGCTTGCGCGGCGTGCCGTCCGGCTTCGTGCTGTCGAACACCAGGTCACCGTCGAAGCCGACCACCTTGCCGACGAGTTCGGCCAGTTCCCTGATCGTGACGTCTTCGCCGACCCCCACATTCACCAGCGGCGGTTCGAAACGGCCGGACTTTGACTCGTCGCTGCCCAGCAGGCTGCGGTACTTGTCGTCCGGCAGATTGATCAGGAAGACGCAGGCGTCGGCCATGTCGTCGCTGTAAAGGAATTCGCGCCGAGGCGTGCCGGTGCCCCACAGGGAGATGCAAGATTCAAGATTCAAGGTGCAAGTGGCGCGGAGCTGTTCCTTGAGGTCGTCGGGGATGGCGCCATGCGCCGCCTCGTCCTGCTCGATGGCGGCCCAGTTGCGCTGCGAAGCGAGTTTGGCGAGGTGAAACTTGCGGATCATGGCCGGGATGACATGACTGTTCATCAGGCTGTAGTTGTCGCCCGGCCCGTACAGATTGGTCGGCATCACCGCCAGGTACTGCGTGCCGTACTGACGGTTGTAGCTCCAGCACATCTCTATCCCGGCGATCTTGGCCAGCGCATACGGCCGGTTCGTCGGTTCGAGCGGGCCGGTCAGCAGGCAGTCTTCGCGCATCGGCTGCGGTGCCAGCTTCGGGTAGATGCAGCTCGAGCCGAGGAACATCAGTCGCGTGACGCCATGCTTCCACGCGCTGTGGATCACGTTGGTCTGGATCACCAGGTTGTCGCGGATGAATTCGGCCGGATAGCTGTTGTTGGCGACGATGCCGCCGACCTTGGCCGCGGCGAGGAACACGTACTCGGGCTTCTCGGCGGCGAAGAAGGCGTCGGTCGCGGCGGCGTCGGTCAGGTCCAGTTCGGCATGCGTACGGGTGACAAGGTTCGTGTAGCCCCTGGCTTCAAGGTTGCGGACGATGGCTGAGCCGACCAGGCCGCGGTGGCCCGCGACGTAGATGCAAGATTCAAGATTCAAGATGCAAGGTCCGGAGCGGAGTGGGTCACTTGATTGAACGGATGAGGCCATGCAGCATTTTCGAGATCTCTTCGGCTTCGCTTAGCCAGGTCTTGCCGGTCTCGCGGTCGATGTAGCCGATGTCCATGCCGATGTATATCTGCGTGCGAAGCTCGCCGGCGGAGCCCTTTGCATAGTTGAAGAACTGAGCCGCTTCTTTGCTGGAACCGCGTTCGTGCCCTTCAGCGATGTTCGATGGCACGGAAAGACTGGAGCGGGTGATCTGGTCCCGAAACCCGAAGTCACGAAGATCGACCAGACCTTTGTAGATCGAGGCACTCAGCCTCGCAGACCGCTTCCAGACTTCAAGATCCTCGAATCTGCTCATCACCGCGCCCCGACTTCACGAAGCACGGTGACCGCAAAACCCGCACGGTCCGCCCTTCCTTGCATCTTGCACCTTGAATCTTGCATCTGCCTTCATTCAAAGTGGTCGTAAGCCTTGAAGCCCGCCATCTTCACCAGCGCATCGCGCTTGGCGCTGGTGTAGTCGGCTTCCACCATTTCCTTCACCAGTTCACGCAGCGTGGTCTTGGGCGTCCAGCCCAGCTTCTCGCGCGCGCGGGTCGGATCGCCGAGCAGGGTTTCGACTTCGGTCGGCCGGTAGTAGCGCGGATCGACCTTCACGATCACGTCGCCCACCTTGGCCTTGGCGCGGTCGCCGGTGATGGCTGCGACGATGCCCACCTCCTGCTCGCCCTCGCCTTCGAAGCGGATCGTGATGCCCAGCTCGGCGGCGGCGAATTCGACGAACTGGCGCACGCTGTACTGCACGCCGGTGGCGATG
>NZ_JAUYNV010000030.1 GCF_030698125.1 Methyloversatilis sp. | reverse complement strand
GCGTGTCCGAAGACCGCATCGCCTGCGGGGGCGGAGCGGGGGTTTCGGCGAGCACCGCTCGCCGCCCGCAGAGCCGGTCGGCCATGCAGGGCCGACCGTGGGACGGCTCCTACGAAAAACAGCGACGGTGTTGCCGTTCGTAGGAGCGGACCCTGTCCGCGATGCGCACGTTGCTCATGCACCATCACGTTTTCAAAGACTGGAATCGCCTGCAGGGGCAGGCTCCTACGAGAAACAGCGACGGTGTTGCCGTTCGGAGCGGACCCTGTCCGCGATGCGCGCGTTGAGCAAGCGATGTCGCGTGTCCGAAGACCGCATCGCCTGCGGGGGCAGGCTCCTACGAGAAACAGCGACAGTCTTGCCGTTCGTAGGAGCGGACCCTGTCCGCGATGCGCACGTTGAGCAAGCGATGTCGCGTGTCCGAAGACCGCATCGCCTGCGGGGGCGGAGCGGGGGTTTCGGCGAGCACCGCTCGCCGCCCGCAGAGCCGGTCGGCCATGCAGGGCCGACCGTGGGACGGCTCCTACGAAAACCCTGCCGAGCTGTGAGACACCGCTCCGAGGAGGTGTTTCGCTGAACGGAACCCGCATCCACTCACGCCAGCGTGTAGTCCGCCAGGTCCGGTTTCTTCACGGCCTTCACGTATTCGCGGGTGAAGCCGGGGAAGATGGCGATGACGCGGCCGTTTTCCATGCGGTACCAGCTGCGGCACTGGCTCCAGACCGAGCTGCCGAGGCGCTGCTGCAGGTCGCGGTTCCAGGCGTCGGCGACTTCGGGGCGCACGTCTATCCAGCGCCGGCCGCCGGTGCGCACGGCCTGCATGCAGGTGATGGCGTGCTGCACTTCGGGTTCTATATAGAGCAGCGTCGAGGTGTGGCCGGTGGCTGTGTTGGGGCCGAGCATAAGGAACATGTTGGGAAAGCCGGCCACGGTGATGCCCTGGTAGGCGGCCGGGCCGTCGGACCAGGCCTCGGCCAGCGTGCGCCCGCCGCGCCCGGTGATGCGCAGCGACGACAGCAGCTGCACGGCATCAAAGCCGGTGGCGCACACCAGGGTGTCGATCTCGCGCTCGCGACCGTCGGCCGTGACGACGCCGGTCGGGGTGATGCGGGTGATGGCGTCGGTCACCAGTTCGACATTGGGCCGGCACAGCGCGGGGTAGAAATCGTTGGAATAGATGATGCGCTTGCAACCCAGCGGGTACGGCGGCGTGAGGCGCTCGCGCAGCGCGGCGTCGGGCACCTGCTTGTCGCGGTGGCGCGCGGCGGTCATCAGCATGGACTTGCGCGCCAGCGTGCCTTCGTCGAAGCCGCGCCGGCCCAGTTCGAGCGCCTGCACCCAGGCGGCGCGCACGGCGGCGGCGTACGGCGGCAGGTGGGCGAGCAGCCGGTCGAGCACGGTGTAGCGGCGGTCGAGCCGCGGCATGACCCAGTTGGCGGTGCGCTGGAACACGTGCAGCTGCCCTGCTTCGGCGGCGACCGGCGGCACCAGTTGCGACGCGGTCGAGCCGGTGCCGATGACGGCGACGCGCTTGCCGGCCATGGCGTAGCTGTGGTCCCAGCGGGCGGAATGCAGCGTCTTGCCTCGGAAATCGGCCAGCCCGGGGATGTCGGGCCAGCGCAGCTGGCTCAGCGGGCCGGTGCTGCACACGAAAAAGCGCGCGCTCAGCGCATCACCGCGCTCGGTGGCGAACTGCCAGCGGCCGCTGGATTCGTCGAACGTGGCTTCGGCGAGCCGGGTGCCGAGCCGCATGTGTCCGATCAGGCCGTGCTTTTCGGCCACCTGCTGCATGTAGGCCTGGATTTCGGGCGCCGAGGCGAAGCGGCGCGACCAGCCGGGGTTGGGCGCGAACGAGAAGGAATAGGCCGGCGCGGGCACGTCGACATGCGCGCCGGGATAGGTGTTGTCCCACCAGGTGCCGCCGAGACCCGCCTGCTTTTCGAGGATGACAAAATCGTTGATGCCGGCGCGCTTGAGCTGCACCGCCATGCACAGGCCGGACATGCCGGCGCCGAGGATGACCACCTCGTGCCGCGTGGTGATCGGCGGCGTGGCGTGCGCCAGCGTCGCGTGCGCAAAGCGCGCGATGCGGGCGATGGCCGCGTCGGCGCTGGGCAGCGCGCCACCATGCATCTGGAACACATGCCAGCGCCGCTCGGTGATGTCGCACTCGACTTCGACGCCCGCGGCCTCGAGCGCGTCGTGCAGCGCCACCGCCTGGTCGTGTAGCAGCTCGTCGGTGCCGGCCTGGATCAGTGTCGGCGGCAGGCTGCGCAGATCGGTGTGCAGCGGCGAGGCAAGCGGCGATTCGGGCGGCGCATCACCGAGGTAGTGCGCGGCGCAGGCTGAAGCCCAGTCGGTACTGAGCATGGCTTCACCGGCGGGAATCGTGTCGGGCATGCCGGCGGGTGTCATGTCCACCCAGGGCGACAGCAGCACGAGTGCGGCCGGGCGCGGCGCGTCAGCGTCGCGCAGCGCAAGCGCCGCCGCCAGTGCCAGACCGCCGCCGGCCGAATCGCCCGCGATGACAACCGGACCCTGTTCGTTCAGCGCGCAGAAAGCCGCCACGACGTCGTCGATGGCGGCCGGAAAGCGGTGCTCGGGAGCGAGCCGGTATTCGAGCGAAAACACCGGCAGGCCGCTGGCCAGCGCGATGCGCGACGTCAGCGCCCGATGCCCATGCGCCGAGCCCACGCAGTAGGCACCGCCGTGCAGATAAAGGATGACGCCCGGGCGCACCGGCGGCGTTTCGTGCCGGCGCAGCCACTCGCCCGCCACCCCGCCGACCGTGGCCGGCTCGATCGACACCCCGGCCGGCACCAGCGTGGTACGGGCGAGCCGCGCCAGCCAGCGCCGCTGCGCATCAATCGACCAGCGCGGTGAAAACGCAGGCTTCAGCACCAGCTTCAGCGAGCCGCGAATGAGAAAGGCCGACAGCGCCTCGATGAAGCCCCGGGGTGAGTACGTCTTCCTCATGCAACACGCTCCGCCTCAGTTCGGTTGGTTCCGTGCAATCACGGCACCGCGCACCCTACCTCACTCGAGCCGATCAGCGAACATGCAGTGCACCAGCCACATGGTTGCGACACGACAGCCCGCCCCTCCGCCACGAGGCTTGCCCTTCGCAAGAGCGGACCCCGTGCGCGATGCGCACGTTGCTCATGCACCGTCACGTGTTCGAAGACCGCATCGCCTGCAGGGGCGGAGCGGGGGTTTCGGCGAGCACTGCTCGCCGCCCGCAGAGCCGGTCGGCCATGCAGGGCCGACCGTGGGACGGCTCCTACGAAAAACTGCGACGGTGTTGCCGTTCGTAGGAGCGGACCCTGTCCGCGATACGTGCGTGAATCACACGACATCGCTTGATCGGAGACCGCATCGCCTGCAGGGTCAGCACTGGATCGCCGCCCCGACGAAGACCCTTCTCTCGGGTGCCGGGGAACTTCAGAGGCTTGCGGCGGGTTTGTGGCCGCGTTCGCGTTGCGCTTCGCAGTTGATGCAGTACCGGGCGTGCGGCGCGACATCCAGCCGTTTGGCCGGGATGTCTTCGCCACAGTCCCCGCAGATGCCATAGCGGCCTTCGGCGATACGCTGCAGCGCGGCGTCGATGTCGGCAAGGCGCGCGACATCTTCTTCGACGCGCTGCATATCTATCTCGCGGTCGGACGCGCGTTGCGGCGCGTCGTCACCATCCTGCAGCAGCACTTCGCGGGCATGCTCGGCGCGCGTGAGGCCGCCGAGATATGCCTTGCGCCGTGCGCTCAGTTCGTCGTGTTCGTGACGCAGGGCTTGTTCGAGACGCTGACGTTGTGCTGCGGTCAGGGACGGGTTCATGGCGATTTCCTCCGCGGGCCAGTGGCGGCCCTCTTTATTGGGTCGGGTGACAAGCCGCTTCAGCCGCCCAGGGGGCGAGCGAGCAGCGAACGGTCGGGTACAAAGGCGAAGCGGTCGAACCGCGCACAGACCGGCGTGTTGCCGTCGCGCGAACACGAAAAGATGACCTTCGCGAGGTTAGCGGTGGTCGACGAATACAGCACAGTCTGCCACGAGCCCCACTCTGTCACACCATGGAGCCATGCGTACCCGGTACGTGCGAGCAGCCAGGCCGAACATGCCCAAGCGTGCCTGCGCTTCGCCGGGCGGGTGGTGATGGACGCGAAAGTCACCCCTTCGCGGTGTACCGGGTGTGGACCACGGTGCCCTCGGGCACATCGTCGGACAGGATCACGGTCGCCCTGGCGAACTCCAGCGGAGGGCACACCTGCGGTCCGGTAGGGCGATGACGTCCCGGCTTGATGAGACCTGCGATCTTCGGCATGACACGTCGCCATGGGATGCGAAGGCGGGTGCCTTCGGCATTTCAAGCATGGATGGCGCGCGCGAATCCGCCTTGCGTTTGATCAATGCCGCTGCGTTCATCGACCGGACCATGCCATCAACGACATTTGCATAGGTAGAATCGCGGGGCATGCTCAATTGGCAGCGCTTGCAGCGATGTCAGACATGAAGCTGACGTCGTTCAGGCGTTGCGCGATTCTCGCTTCGGTTTTTCGGAGCGGGCTTGATGTACGGCTTCAAGCGTTTTCTTCCATGAACACCGGATCGATGGCGAACGCCTCGTTGTAAAGCGTGGATTTACGATTTATGATCAATTCGTTTCGCCACAAGGGGCTTGAGGCGTTCTTCCGCAGTGGAAAGCAGGCCGGTATTCAACCGATACACGCCAGGCGACTACGCGAATTGCTGACAGCGCTGAACGCAGCGGCCGGCGCGGACGATCTGGCGCGACCATCGTGGCGACTGCACTCGCTGACGGGAAATCGGGCTGGATTTCACGCAGTGACAGTTCAAGCGAACTGGCGGCTGGTTTTTCGCTTTGATGGCCCGAACGTCGAGCTGGTGGATTACGTCGATTATCACTGAGGCTTGAACGATGGACATGCATGACCCCGCGCCGCCCGGCGAACTTCTGGCTGGATGGCTTGAAGACCTGAACATGAGCGTGACGGCGTTCGCTGCGCACCTGGAAATCAGTCGCGTGATGTTGTCGCGCATCCTGCATGGGCACGCTGCAGTGAGCGCAGACATGGATCTGCGGCTGTCGGAAGCCCTTGGAACCACGCCCGGTTACTGGCTGCGCCTGCAGGCACAGCGCGATCTGTGGGCAGCGGCGCAACGGGCGAAGGGCCGCGCGCCGGTCGCGCGCATCGCCGCATGACACACCTCGGGCACATCGCAGCCCCGGGCCATTCGTCCCCGACCGCACAAAAGAAAAAGGCCAGTCTGACGACTGGCCCATCTTTGCGACTGTCTTTGCGTTGTTGGCGCGCCCGGAGCGATTCGAACGCCCGACCCCTTGGTTCGTAGCCAAGCCGTCGGCACTTTCACCGACAATTACCAGCATGCACAAAGAGGTATAAAACGACTAAAGCAAGCCGTTTCCAGTCAGT
>NZ_JAUYNV010000029.1 GCF_030698125.1 Methyloversatilis sp. | reverse complement strand
GCAGCTGGACTGGTGCGACGAGGCGCCCTTCTACACGCTGGGCCCGCTGACCACCGACATCGCCCCCGGCTACGACCACATCACCAGCGGCATCGGCGCGGCGATGATCGGCTGGTACGGCACGGCCATGCTCTGTTACGTGACCCCCAAGGAGCACCTGGGGCTGCCGGACAAGGACGACGTGAAGACGGGCATCATCACCTACAAGCTCGCCGCCCACGCCGCCGACCTGGCCAAGGGTCACCCGGGCGCGCAGATCCGCGACAACGCGCTCTCCAAGTCGCGCTTCGAATTCCGCTGGGACGACCAGTTCAACCTCGGCCTGGACCCGGACAAGGCGCGCGAATTCCACGACGAGACGCTGCCCCAGCACGGCGCCAAGCTCGCGCACTTCTGTTCCATGTGCGGGCCGCACTTCTGCAGCATGAAGATCACCCAGGACGTGCGCGACTACGCCGCCGCACAAGGTCTCACCAACGAAGCCGCGCTCAAGCAGGGCATGGAGACCAAGTCCATCGAGTTCGTCAAGCAGGGCGCCGAGGTGTACCGGAAGGTGTGAGGCCGCCGCGGAGGGCGCCCACGAAAACCTCGACGGTTTTGTGGGCGCGGTGTGCTGCCGACGCGTCGGATTTTTTTACACCGAACCTTCGTCATGACAGTCCGACGCTCCGGCACATGGCGAACACCGCCGACGCCGCCCGGAGACCGCCATCAAACGTCATACTTCCTCGGCATTCCTCGCACATCCATCGACTCGATAACCCGTTATTGAAAAAGGGAATTTCTGCGCCGCCACATTGATCGAAGTGCTCGCACACCGGGTCGCCATGGCCGCTCGGGTCCTCGCGGCCCAACCCTTGCTGTACGAAGGAATGCCGCTTGCTACCGGCCTCTCCGGGCGAAAACGTTCATCGCCGTTCAGATCCGGAGATCACCAAAAATGAAAAAACGGGGTCGTCAGTTCCTCGCGCTTGCGCTGTCCTGTAGCAGCTTTACCGCCATGGCGGCTGACCAGCTGGTGTGGTCAGAAACCTTCCAGCGGTTCACGCCGACGTTCGCCACTGTCGGTTCGATCAATACGGCATCCGTACCCGGCGGCACGTCCAGCGCGCTGGTGACCGACCCGACTCGCGTCAAGGGGCCGAATGGCGTCGAGTTCGTCGGCGGACGCATCTGGTGGCCCGACCAGCAACTGAACCGCGTCGTGTCCGCGCTGCCCGACGGTTCGGATCTGAAGTCGTACAACGTTTCCGGCGCCTACGACATCGATGTGCAGGGCGGACTGCTGTATGTCACGCGGCAGAACTCGGGCGACATCCTGACGCTCGACCCGTCGCTGCAATTCCCGCCCGCCGATGTGTTCAAGAGCGGGCTGACGTCACCGTTTGCGATCGACGTGACGGCCGACAGCGTGTTCTGGAGTCAGGTCGGCACGTCGAACCGCCTGATGCGCTCGAACCTGGACGGCTCGAACGTGCAGACGCTGCTGACCGGCCTGACCTCGTATGACTTCGAAGTCACCGCCAGCCACATCTACCTGACGACGACCGATGGCTTCGTGAAGCGCAGCAACCTCGACGGCAGCGACCTCACCACGCTGGCCAGCGGGCTGGGCTTCCTCAATGGCATCGACGTCACCGACGACACGATTTACGTTTCGGCGCTGCAGGCGCTGTTCACAACGCCCGCCGGCAACACCACGCTGGGTGCCGGACGTATCGTCAGCATGGCGCTGGACGGCAGCGGTGTCGTGGAAGTCGTCCGGGCGCAGCAGGATTTCGATCCCAACCTGCCGTTCAGCCCGTCGCAGATGCGCGGTGTGGCGGTGCTCGCAGTGCCCGAGCCTTCGTCGTACGCAATGCTGCTGGCGGGACTGGCGCTGACCGGTTTCGCGGCGCGGCGCGTCCGGCGCGACTGAATCAGCCGCTGCATTGAAAGGGGCCGAGAATGCGGCCCCTTTCATTCATGGGCCCCTGCCGCGTTCAGTTTCCGGCCACGGCATCGAGGTGGCGCGTCAGCGCAGAGCGCACGCCCTGCAATGCAGCTACCAGTTCGGACAGTTCGCGCGCCGAACAGCCGGTGGCCGGACCGAGCGTCACCGGAATCGCCCGGGCGCGCCGGCACGTGTCGTGCCCAGCTTCGGTGAGGCTCAGTTCGACCAGACGTTCGTCGGCCGTCGACCGGCGGCGGGTGATCAGCCCTGCGGTTTCCATGCGCTTGAGCAGCGGCGTCAAGGTACCGGAGTCGAGGAACAGCTGTTCGCCCAGTGCCGACACGGTGAGCGCCCGGCCGGCGTCGCCGAGTGCCAGCAACACGAGGTATTGCGGGTAGGTCAGGCCGATCCCGTTGAGCAGCGGCTTGAAGGCCTTGGTCATCGTCAGCGATGACGAGTACAGCGTGAAGCACAGCTGAGCCGTTACCGGCGTGAGATCCATCGCTTCGGGAAGGGCATCGGTTTTCTGTGGCATTGCCCAATCGTAGCAGCAATCAAATTACACCCGGCAACGTGCGGGGCACTTCATGATTGGCGCTACGGCCCGGTGCGAACCTTCCGCGAACGCACGCGCCGCGAGGACGTTTCGCCGCTTTGCCGCCGCCGGTTACCATAGCGCGCGGCGGCACGGGGCAAGGTGGCCCGGCGGGCCGCCTTCACTCACGGGACGGGCAATGCAGATTACTTTCATCGGCGGCGGCAACATGGCCAGTGCGCTGATTGGCGGCTGGATCAGGCGCGGTGGCGACGCGGCGGGCATCAGCGTGGTCGAGCCGCACGCCGAGGCGCGCGCCCGGCTGGCACGCGACTTCGGCGTACGGGCGGTTGAAGCGCCGGACGCGGCTGCGCTGCGCTGCGACCTGATCGTGCTGGCGGTCAAGCCGCAGCAGATGCGCGAGGTGTGCGCCGCACTCGCGCCAGGGCTCGACCACCAGACCGTACTGAGCATCGCGGCAGGCCTGCGCGCGGCCGACCTGTCGCGCTGGCTCGGCGGCTACACGCGCATCGTGCGCGCCATGCCGAACACGCCGGCACTGATCGGTCAGGGCGTGACCGGCCTTTACGCCGACGCCGCGGTCAGCGACAGCGAGCGCGCGCAGGCGGAACAAGTGCTGGCCGCCGTCGGCACCACGGTGTGGGTGGCGGAAGAACGGCTGATCGACGCCGTGACCGCCCTGTCGGGCAGCGGTCCGGCCTATGTATTCCACTTCATCGAAGCCATGGTGCGCGGCGGCGAGGCGCTCGGCCTGAGCGCTGATCAGGCGCACCGGCTCGCGGTCGCCACCTTCACCGGCGCCGCCGCGCTGGCGGCGCAAAGCCCGGAATCGCCCGGCACCCTGCGCGAACGCGTCACGTCCAAGGGCGGCACGACCGAAGCGGCGCTGAAGTCGATGGCCGCCGACGGTGTGGCAGACTCGATCGTGCGCGCACTCGCCGCGGCGGCGGCACGCGGCGCCGAGCTGGGTGACCAGCTGGGTGCGCAATAGGCGCCGACCGCGGCCCGATCCTCTTTCCTTGCTGAATCACCTCACCACGAATCCATGCTGACCGACCTGATCCTGCTCGTCCTGAATGCCGTCGCCGGCTTCGTCACCACATTGCTGCTCGCCCGTTTCTACATGCAGTGGGCGCGTGTCAGCTTCCGCAACCAGCTGGGCCAGTTCGTCATCCAGACCACCGACTGGGCGGTGCTGCCGGCGCGCAAGGTGATTCCCGCTGTGTTCGGCCTCGACATGGCGACCTTCGTCGTGGCCTGGCTGCTGCAGGTCGCGCTGCTGCTGCTGGCGGCCACGCTGCAAGGCGGCCTCGGTGCAGACAACCTGATTCCGCTGATCTTCCTGCGCGGGCTGTTCGAAGTGGCGCGCCTGTCGGTGTGGTTCCTGATCATCGCGCTGCTCATTTCGGCGGTGCTGAGCTGGGTGTCGCCCGGCAATCCGCTGGGCGGCATCCTGGGTGCCGTGACGCGGCCCTTCCTGCAGCCGATCCAGCGCGTCATGCCACCGATCGCCAACGTCGACCTGTCACCGCTGGTACTCATCCTGCTGCTGCAGATCGTGCTCTACCTGATCGATGCGGCGTCGCGGCAGATCTTCGCACTGGTCATGTGACGCGGGCACAGCGGGCTGCGTTGGGCATCGCTGCGCTCACCCCAACCTACGGTTGACGTGTCGAGGCTGCCCGGCTGACATCGCTGCGCTCAACGCTGCCAACTTGCTGCCCCGTTGGTTGGGGTGCGCGCAGCGATGCCCAACAACAAGCTTCGATCATGCACTTCGGGCGGCGCCTGGCCGCCTCTACCGGGCGGTCTTGTCGTTCGCGGGCGTCTCGTACACCACCTGACCCGACACCAGCGTCGCGCACACCTTGCCCAGCAGCTCCCGACCGATGAACGGCGTGTTGCGGCCCTGACTGCGCAAGGTCGCGCGACTGATCATGACGGGTGCGTCGGGGTCGAAGATGCACACGTCGGCGGCACTGCCGATGCGCAGGTGACCGGCGTCCAGTCCGAGCACGCGTGCCGCGTCCGACGTGATGCGGGCGAGCGCCAGCGGCAGCGGCAGATGCATTTCGCGCGCCCATGACAGCGTCAGCGGCAGCAGCAGTTCCAGCCCGGTGGTGCCCGGTTCGGCTTCGGCGAACGGCACCTGCTTGGCGTCGTCATCCACCGGCGTGTGATCGGAACACAGCGCGTCGATGCGGCCGTCGGCCAGCGCGGCGCGCAGTGCCTCGCGGTCGAACTGCGCGCGCAGCGGCGGAATGGTGCGGCACTGCGGGTCGAAGTAGCCGATGTCGACATCGCACAGGTGCAGCGAGTGGATGGCGACGTCGCAGCTCACCTTCAGCCCGTCGAGCCGTGCCTGATCGATCAGCATCAGCCCGGCCCGGCTGGAAATGCGCGCCAGATGCAGGCGACAGCCGGTGGCGCGGGCCAGTTGCAGCATCTGGCCGATGGCCAGCGTTTCGGCGAGTATCGGTATGCCGGTCAGACCGAGCCGCGCGGCCACTTCGCCTTCGTGCGCCACGCCATCGGACGACAGGTGCAGATCGGTCGGCTGCAGCCATACGGTGTAGCCGAACGTGGCGGCGTACTGCATGGCGCGGAACAGCACCTGCGTGTCGGCCACCGGCACATTGGCCTGGCTGAACGCAATGCAGCCGGCGTCGAACAGTTCGCCCATTTCGGTGAGCCGCTGACCTTTCAGGCCCATGGTCAGCGCGCCGTGCGGATACACATGCGCGAGGTTGAGCATGCGTGCGCGGTGCTTCAGCATTTCCACCAGCCCCGGCTCATCCAGCACCGGGTCGGTGTCCGGCGGGCAGGCCAGACTGGTGATGCCGCCGGCGACCGCGGCGGCCATTTCGGATTCCAGCGTGGCACGGTACTCCAGCCCCGGCTCGCGCAGCCGCGCGCACAGGTCGATCAGGCCCGGCGCGACGATGCGTCCGGTGGCGTCGAGGACGCGGTTGGCGTGAAAGCCGTCCGGTGCGTCGCCCAGCGCGACCACCTTGCCGGCGGCGATGTACAGGTCGGTCGGCGCATCGATGTCCTGCGCCGGGTCGATCAGGTGACCGCCCTTGATGTGGATCTTCATGCGTTGACTCCGGCGGAGGTCTGTCGAAATGAGTCGAGGGGTGCCATCACGCTTCAACAGACCCCAGCATCGCCATGACAGCCATCCGCACGGCGATGCCGAAAGTGACCTGCGGCAGGATGACGGCCTGCCGACCGTCGGCCACCGCCGAGTCGATTTCGACGCCGCGGTTCATCGGCCCCGGGTGCAGCACGATGGCGTCCGGCTTGGCCAGCGCCAGCTTTTCCTGCGTCAGGCCGAAGAACTTGAAATATTCCTGCGGGCTGGGCAGCAGCGAGCCCTGCATGCGTTCGTTCTGCAGCCGCAGCATCATCACGACATCGACGCCGCGCAGACCTTCTGCCATGTCGTGGAAGACGCGACAGCCCAGCCGGTCGATGTCGGCCGGCAGCAGCGTTTTCGGCGCGATGGCGCGCAGGTCGGGCACGCCCAGCGTGGTCAGTGCGTGGATCTGGCTGCGCGCCACGCGCGAATGCAGGATGTCGCCGACGACGGCCACCGACAGCTGCGTGAAGTCGCGCTTGTAGTGGCGGATGGTGTACATGTCGAGCAGGCCCTGCGTCGGGTGCGCGTGCCGCCCGTCGCCGGCGTTGATGACGTGGATGTGGTCGCGGCCGGTCGCTTCGAGGTGCTGGGCGATCAGGTAGGGCGCGCCGCTGGAGGCGTGGCGCACGACGAACATGTCGGCCTGCATCGCGGCGAGGTTGTCCACCGTGTCGAGCAGCGTTTCGCCCTTGTTGGTCGAACTGGTCGAAATGTTCAGGTTGATCACGTCGGCCGACAGGCGCTTGGCGGCGATTTCGAAGGTGGTGCGGGTGCGCGTGCTGTTTTCGAAGAACAGGTTGAACACGCTTTTGCCGCGCAGCAGCGGCAGCTTCTTCACCTCGCGTTCGGCCACCACCGTGAACGGCTCGGCGGTGTCGAGGATGCGCGTGATGACGTCGCGCGGCAGGCCTTCGGTGGTCAGCAGGTGCTGCAGTTCACCGTGCCGGTTCAGTTGCGGGTTGCGCGCCATGGTCAGCTCCCGGTCAGCCGCAGCGAGAGGGTGTCGCCGTCCTGCGCCAGTTTCACGCGCTGCCCGGGCGGCAAGTCGAGCGTCGCCGCGCAGTAGGTCGGCGCGACCGGCAGTTCGCGCCCGCCGCGATCGACCAGCACGGCCAGTTCGACCCGCAGCGGACGGCCGTAGTCGAACAGTTCGTTCAGCGCGGCGCGCACCGTGCGGCCGGTGTGCAGCACGTCGTCGACCAGTATCAGGTGCCGCCCTTCCACCTCGAAGGGCAGCGACGACGAACGCGTGTCGCGCGCCAGGCCGCGCTTGGCGTAGTCGTCGCGGTAGAAGCTCACGTCGAGCGAGCCAGCCGGCTGCATCAGACCGAGCAGGGCGTGCAGTCGTTGCGCCAGCCACACGCCGCCGGTGTGCAGGCCGACCAGCGCCGTGTCGGCGCCGACCCGCGGGCGAATCTGGTCGGCCAGCACGACCAGCAGGTGTTCTGCGTCAGGCAGTGACATCGAAATAGTCCTTGAGGATGAGCTGGGCCGCGTGTGCGTCCAGTTTCTGCTTGCGGCTGCGCCAGTCGCGCACGCCGCCTTCGTCGCGCAGCTGGCTGTCCGCTTCGGCCGAGGTGTAGCGCTCGTCCTGCAGCACGACCGGCAGGCGGTAGCGCCCTTCGAGCTGGCGCGCAAAGCGTTCGGCGCGCGCCGTCATGTCGTGCGGCACGCCATCGGGCGACAGTGGCAGACCGACCACCAGCGTGACCGGCTTCCATTCGTCGAGCAGTCGACCGACGGCCGACCAGCGGGCGTCGTTGGTTTCGGCATCGAAGGTGAGCAGCGGACTGGCGCTGCGCAGTTCGCATTCGCCCACGGCAACGCCGATGCGTTTTTCGCCGAAGTCGAACGCCAGCACGGTACCGCGCGCAGGAAGACCACCCGGTTCAGGCATGCCCGGCCACGTCGGACAGCGACGCGAAATCGACGCCGAGCAGCTGCATTGCGGCGACCAGGCGTTCTTCCGGCGGCAGGTCGAAAATGATGCCGCTGTCGGCAGGCACGGTGAGCCACGCGTTCTGCGCCATTTCCCATTCGATCTGGCCCGCCTGCCAGCCGGCATAACCGAGCGTGACCAGCACGTCGTTCGGCTCGATTTCGCTGCCCAGCGCCTGCAGCACATCGCGCGACGAGGTCAGGCCGAGGCCGTTGCCGACATCGATGGTGGATTGCCATTCGCCGACCGGGCGGTGCAGCACGAAGCCGCGGTCGGTCTGCACCGGGCCGCCGAAGTAGACCGGCTGGCCCTGGAAGCGCGGCGATTCGAGCGTGAGTTCGATGCGCTCGAACAGGTCTTCGAGCGACATGTCGATCGGCCGGTTGACGATGACGCCGAGCGCGCCCTGATCGTTGTGTTCGCACACCAGCGTGAGCGTGCGGGCGAAATTCTTGTCGGCCATGGCGGGCATGGCGATCAGGAAATGGCCGGTGAGATTGACCGTGGAAGTCAGTGCGTGCGCGTGCATGGCGGGATTTTATCCGTGTTGTGCGTTTGTCGCAGAACCTGTGCGACCTTCGCGACTCGAAAACGCGATCGGATCATGGAGGTGGAAGTGGAAGTGGCAAAGAGTTCGTCCCGGCTGGTGTGGTTCCGTCGCGACCTGCGGGTGGATGACCACGCCGCGCTGTACCACGCGCTGCGCGAAGGCGGCCCGATATGGTGCGCATTCGTGTTCGACACCGAAATACTGGACGAACTGCTGCGCGAAGGCTGGCACGCCGACCGGCGGGTCGAGTTCATCCACGCCGCCATCGTGGAGCTGGACGCGGCCCTGCGCGACCTCGGTGCCGGCCTCATTGTGCGCCACGGCCGCGCGCGCGATCTCGTGCCCGCGCTGGCGCGCGAGCTGGGCGTGGACACCGTGGTCTGCAACCGCGACTACGAACCGGCGGCACAGCTGCGCGACGCCGAGGTCAGCGTCGAACTGGCGCGGCACGGCATCGGTTTCGAACAGTACAAGGATCAGGTCATTTTCGAGTGCGACGAAGTGCTGACGCTGGCGCACAAGCCGTTCTCGGTATTCACCCCGTACAGGAACGCCTGGCTGAAGAAGCTCACGCCCTATCAGCTTCAGGCCTATCCGGTGCGCCGTTACGCGGCCGCACTTGCGGCACGGCCGCCCGCAGACATTCCGTCGCTGGCGGACATGGGGTTCGAGCCGACCAATCTGGCAACGCTGAAACTGCCCACCGGGGCGTCCGGCGCCGAAACGCTGTTCGACGAATTTCTCGACCGGATCGACCGCTACAAGCAGACGCGCGACTTTCCGGCAGCAAAGGGGCCGAGTTACCTGTCGGTGCATCTGCGCTTCGGCACGATATCGGTGCGCAGACTGGCACGCGAAGCGCATGCGCGCGGTGGCGCGGGTGCCGAAGGCTGGCTGAACGAACTGATCTGGCGCGATTTCTACTTCCAGATCCTGTGGCACAACCCGCACGTGCTCAACGGCAGCTTCCGGCCCGAGTTCGACGCCGTGCGCTGGGTGGACGACGAGGTGCGCTTCGCCGCGTGGTGCGAAGGCCGCACCGGATATCCGCTGGTCGATGCGGCGCAGCGCCAGCTGGCGCAGACCGGCTACATGCACAACCGGCTGCGCATGGTCAGCGCGTCCTTCCTGACCAAGGATCTGGGCATTTCCTGGCGGCGCGGCGAGCACTGGTTCGCGCGCACGCTGAACGACTTCGATCTGGCGGCCAACAACGGCGGCTGGCAGTGGGCGGCATCGACCGGCTGCGACGCCCAGCCCTGGTTCCGCATCTTCAACCCGGTCACGCAGTCGGAAAAATTCGACGCCGACGGCCAGTTCATCCGCCGCTACTGCCCGGAACTCGCGAAATTCGACCGCAAGCGCATCCACGCGCCCTGGCTGGCGACGCCGCTGGAACAGCAGATGGCCGGCTGCGTGATCGGCCGCGATTATCCGGCGCCGGTGGTGGATCACGCGGCGGCGCGCGAGGCGACGCTGGAACGGTTCAAGGCGGTGAAGGGGGGCGTGGCGTAGCGGCGGCGGCGTTGGGCATCGCTGCGCTCACCCCAACCTACGGGGTCCGCTGGTCGCGGGGGCTTGTTGGGCGGCGCGGCGCTCACCGCGAACTACGGGTCGGCTGGTCGCGGGTGCTTGTTGGGCATCGCTGCGCTCACCCCAACCTACGGGCGACTTGCGCGGGGGCTTGTTGGGCATCGCTGCGCTCACCCCAACCTGCGGGTGACTTGTTGCGGGTGCCTGTTGGGCATCGCTGCGCTCACCCCAACCTACGGGCGACTTTTTGCGGGTGCTTGTTGGGCATCGCTGCGCTCACCCCAACCTACGGGCGACTTGCGCGGGTGCCTGTTGGGCATCGCTGCGCTCACCCCAACCTACGGGCGACTTGCGCGGGGGCTTGTTGGGCATCGCTGCGCTCACCCCAACCTACGGGAGACTTGCGCGGGTGCCTGTTGGGCATCGCTGCGCTCACCCCAACCTACGGGCGACTTGCGCGGGGGCTTGTTGGGCATCGCTGCGCTCACCCCAACCTACTTGCCACACTCCGTAGGTTGGGGTGAGCGCAGCGATGCCCAACACCCCCTCCCGATACCGAAACCTCTCGCGGGCTCGTCGCCGACTGCCAGCCCGCTGTCCAATCGAAAGCCGGAAACGACGCCTCAGTCCTGCCGGAACACGTCGCGATAGCTCGCGTAGATCGCGCCGAAGGTGACCGGCAGCAGTACCAGCCAGCCCAGCATGGCGGGGATCGACGCCAGCACGACGAGCACGATGTAGATCAGCGCGAACACCAGAAAGGCCGGCGCGTTGCGCAGGCAGGCGTAGAAGCTGACGCGCATCGACTCGATGGCAGTCATGCGGTGGAACATCACCAGCGCGGGCGCGAACCACACGGCCATCAGCACCGGCGCCATCAGCATCACGGCAATCACCAGCAGCAGCGAGGTTGCGGCCGACACGACCAGCAGCGCGGCGAATGCAGCGAGCCCGGCCAGACCGGCGACGATGGCCGACATCAACAGCACGAACAGTGTCACCGCGAGCATCGCGCCCAGATACCAGCCACCCAGCGCGAGCAGCGGATTGACCCGTTCTCCGAAGCCGGCCCACAGATGCGCCAGCTCGAGCGGTTCGCCGCGCGACAACGCGCGGCAACCGTGCATGATGCCGCCCAGCGTCACCATCGCCAGCAAGGTCGCTGCGATGGTGCCGAACAGCGGCACCACATTGAGCGCCACCAGCACCACCGTCCAGATGACGGTGATGACGATCCACAAGCCGGGCGCGGCCAGGAAACACTGCCAGCCCTGGCGCAGCCATTCCAGACCGCGGCCGGCCGGCAGGCCGTGCGACTGAGGCGCCGTGACGTCCGGTACGACGACCGGCTGCGGCGCCGGCTCGAAGGGGTTGTGGCCTGAGCTGTTCATAAGCTGCATGATTCCACATCCGCGCGCGATGTCGTGCGCCGGCTGTCGCGTGCCGTCCACAACCGACGCGCTGCGCCGGCAGGACCTCACACGATGCACGCGCTTGTAACGGGCGCGCGGCGCATGTTCCACTAGACTTCAGAAGTGTTCGGCGACGCTGCAGCGGGTCTGTCGCGCCGCGCCCCTCCGGGAGACCTTCATGAAACTGACCACCTTGTGCGCCGTGTCGGTGCTGCTCGCGTCGTCCGCCGCGCTGGCTGGCGGCATGGGCCACGTACCCGTCACGCCGATCGGCGGCGACCCGTACGGATCGGGCGCCGGTATCGGCGGTGCCGGACCGGGCGGCATGATAGGCCAGCATCCGCGCGACCTGATCCGGCCGAATGCGCGCAGCCGCACGACCAATATCTATCCGACACTGCGTGGCACGCAGATCCGCGACTATTCGCGACCCGGTGTGCGCATCGAGGAAGATGCCTACGGCACCAGCGTGTATCCCACCGCGCCATACGGCAATGTGCGCGACTACCGTCAGCCCGGCTGGCGCATCGAACAGGACCGCTGATCCGCAGCCGCCCCGCCCGGCGGTGATTCCTTCAACCTCAAGACACGCTGGCCGCGCAGCCAGCGCCCTCCTCCGATGACCGAACTTCCGAAACACGAACTGACCATGACGGTGCTGATGACACCCGACATGGCGAACTTCTCCGGCAATGTGCACGGTGGATCGCTGCTCAAGCTGCTCGATCAGGTGGCCTACGCCTGTGCCGCGCGTTTTGCACAGAGCTATGTGGTGACGCTGTCGGTCGATCAGGTCATCTTCCGCAGCCCGATCCACGTCGGCGAACTGGTCACCTTCCTCGCGTCGGTCAACTTCACCGGTACGACGTCGATGGAAGTCGGCGTCAAGGTGATGACGGAGAACATCCGCGAACACACGACGCGTCACACCAACACCTGCTACCTGACCATGGTGGCGATGGATGAGGCGCGCCGCCCGTGCCGCGTGCCGCAGCTCGAGCCGGCCACGCCGGACCAGCGACGGCGCCAGACCGCCGCCAAGGTGCGCCGGCAGATGCGGCTGGAATTCGACCAGCGCTTCCATGAACTGATGCAGGCCGAACAGGCGAAAGCCGGCGAGGTGAACGAATGATCGATTACGAGCACGACATATCCGCCATCGACGCAGCGCTGATCCGGCACGGCATGGCGTCCATCCACCTGCTGCGCGCCGGTGACCAGGCAGCGCTGGTCGACTGCGGCACCGGCCATTCGCTGCCCAATGTGATGGCCGCGCTGGCGCACAAGGGCATCGCCGCCGAACAGCTGCGCTATGTCATCCTGACCCACGTGCATCTGGACCACGCCAGCGGCGCCGGTGCCGCGATGCGCGCTTTTCCGGATGCGCAACTGGTGGTGCATCCGCGCGGCGCACGCCACATGATCGATCCGTCGAAACTGATTGCCGGCGCCACCGAGGTCTACGGCACGCAGGCGATGGACGACATGTATGGCGACATCCTGCCGGTCGACGCGGCGCGCGTGATCGAAACGCATGACGGTTACGTGCTCGACTTCAACGGCCGCACACTCGAATTCATCGACACGCCGGGCCACGCGAAACATCACCACTGCATCTGGGACGCGCGCTCGCGAAGCTGGTTCACCGGCGACACCTTCGGCCTGGCCTATCCGGAATGCACGGTCGATGACCGCGCCTTCATCTTCCCGACCACATCGCCGGTGCAGTTCGATCCGGTCGCGATGCGCACGTCGGTCGAACGTCTGTTGTCGCGGCAGCCGGACGCGATGTTCCTGACCCACTACGGCAAGGTGACCGGCGTACCGACGCTGGGCCGCGCGCTGCTGTCGCGCATCGACGCCCACGTGGCGATCGCCCGGGCGGCCGCCAGTGCCGGTGACGGCCGCAAGCAGGCACTGCTGGCCGCGTTGACCGCATATCTGATGGACGAACTGCGCGCCCACGGCAGCCCGCTCACGCGTGACGAGGCGATGGCCGTGTGGGGGCTGGACATCGAACTCAACGCGCAGGGCCTCGAGGTGTGGCTCGACACTGCAAAGGCCTGATGGCGCGCACCTGATCCCCGCGTGGCGCGGCGATCGGTCGTCGCGCTCGAAATCATGCCGCCAGCGCGCGCAGCAGCACAAACAGGGAAATCAGTTCCGGGTAACGGAATCCGTACTTCCTGCCCATGACGCCGTCCCGCTCGGCCAGAAACCGGTAGACCGCCCACATGTCATCCTGCGTCGCAGCGGCCGCGGCGCGCGCCTTGAAATCCGCCAGCAGCGATGCCTCTTCGCGCGACAGCGCAGTGTCGAAAGCCTGTCGCGCGATTTTCTTCCCGGTGTTCGACCAGGTGATGCGGTCCATGCATCGTGCTCCTCTCCGGTAGCGTTGGCCCCGACGTCACGCGGGTGACGGCTGGGCTATCCTCACGCTGCGCGGCACGTCCGCGCACGCCGTTCAAAAATATAAACAGGAGACTCCCATGCTGCAACGTGTCACGTCGCTGTCCGTCCGGCTGGTCGAAAGATGGCTGCCCGATCCGTTCGTGCTGGTGCTGCTGCTGACGCTGCTGGTATTCGCAGCCGGCATAGGCGTCGAGGGCCAGTCGCCGGTGGCGATGCTCGAGCACTGGGGCAAGGGCTTCTGGAACCTGCTGCAGTTTTCGATGCAGATGGTGCTGATACTCGTGACCGGCTGGGTACTGGCGACGACGCTGTTCTTCCGCCGCATTCTCGAAGCCATCGCAAAACTGGCGCATACGCCGGGGCAGGCCATCCTGCTGGTGAGCGTGGTGTCGCTGGTGGCAAGCTGGCTCAACTGGGGTTTCGGCCTGGTCATCGGCGCGATGTTCGCGCGCCAGCTGGCGCGTGGCGTGACGGGCGTCGACTACCGTCTGCTGATCGCCAGCGCCTACAGCGGCTTCGTCATCTGGCATGGCGGCCTGTCGGGCTCGGTGCCGCTGACGCTCGCCACCGCCGACCACTTCCTCGCCGCCCGCACCGGTGTCATCGCCACCGGCGACACGATCTTCTCGACCTTCAACCTGGTCATCGTGCTGGCGCTGTTCATCTGCGTGCCGATACTGAACCGGCTGATGATGCCGCGACCCGAAGACACGGTGACGGTCGATCCGGCGCTGCTGGTCGAGGTCGAATTCGTGCCCGACACCACCACCGGTACGCCGGCTGCGCGGCTTGACAACAGCATCCTTCTGGCGCAGTCGGTCGGCATCATGGGTCTGGTGTTCTCCGGCTACTACTTCCTGGTCAGCGCCGGTACCCTGAACCTGAACATCGTCAATTTCATGTTCCTGTTCCTCGGCATCATGCTGCACGGGAGGCCGAGTCGATTTTTGGCGGCGATCGGCGACGCAGCGCGCGGCGCCGGCGGCATCATCGTGCAGTTTCCTTTCTATGCCGGCCTGATGGGCATGATCGTCGGCTCCGGGCTCGCGGTCAGCATCTCGAATGTGTTTGTTGCCGTGTCGACCGATGCCACACTGCCGCTGTTTGCCTTTCTCGGTGCCGGACTGGTGAATATCTTCGTGCCGTCCGGCGGGGGGCAGTGGGCGGTGCAGGGACCGATCATGGTCGAGGCTGCCGCCAGCATGGGCGCAGATCTGCCTCGCGTGGCGATGGCGGTGGCCTGGGGCGACGCATGGACCAACCTGATACAGCCCTTCTGGGCCCTGCCCGCGCTGGCCATCGCCGGACTGCGCGCGAAGGACATCATGGGCTACTGCCTCATCACGCTGTTCATGTCGGGCGTGGTGATCGGCCTCGGGCTGACATTCATGCCGTGACCAAGCGGCCGGAGGATCCGCTTCACGCGATGACTTCCGCATGCCGAAGCGACAGTGATCGGCGAAGGTGGCGCGACGACGAAGTCTGCGCCCTTCGCCGATCGAGCAGCGTTCAGCCGCTTGCCCGCAAGCTGGCCAGCAAGGTGATTTCGGGCACGCTGCCGAGTGCCTTCGACAACGGGCAGTCCCGTTTTGCCGCCTGTGCGATCTCCTGGAACCGGGCCTCGTCGAGGCCGGGCACGGAAGCTTCCAGCGTCAGGGCGATGCGGTCGATCACGAAACCCTCTCCGTCGACGCTCAGGCGCACGCTTGCACGGGTGTCGAGCAGGGTGGTAGCGAAGCCGGCCTTGTCGCAGGCAAACGAGAAGGCCATCGTGAAGCAGGCTGCGTGCGCGGCGCCGAGCAGCTCTTCCGGATTCGTACCCTGGCGGTCGTCCTCGAAGCGGCTCGCGAATCCGTATGGATACGCCTTGAGCGCGCCTGTTTGCGTGCTGACCTGGCCCTTGCCCTGCTTGCCCCGGCCTTCCCAGTGAATGTGCGCAGTCTTTTCGTCCATGGTGATTCCTTTCGGTGGGGGGTGATCGGGGTGATCGCTGCGGCCTTGTCACTTCGGACGCGGCGCGTGCAGGGATTTGTCGGGCTGACTCAGGCGTCCGGCGCGCAGTTCCGTTACAGCGGCCGCGACCGACCTTGCAACGTTGCGCACTTCTTCCTGCACCGCCAGATCCTCGTCGAGCGCAGCGTGGCTTTCGCAGTACAACCCGTAGTAACCGATGTAGCGGTCGAGCTTTGCTGTCGAGCCGGCGTCGATGAGGCCCATCCATTCGAGCCAGTCGGTCAGATTGCGACGATGGACTTCGACGCCCGCGACGTCACCATGGACCACCACGCCGAACGCACGCCCCGCCAGGTGTTTGGGATACGCCCAACCTGACTGCTCGAGTTGCCTGGCTTCGTCCAGATGCTTGCCATGCGTCGTGGTCGGGTCCGCATTGCCGCCGTCCGCGCACACCATGCGGTCCATCATCAGTTTCAGCGGGCTCGGCGCCTGATACCAATAGGTCGGAGCCAGCAGAATCACACCGTGCGCCGCGACCCATTTCTCATAGATATCGGCCATCCAGTCGTCGGCCTGGGCCAGCGCATGGTTCGGGTAACACGTGCAGGGCCAGTGACACAAAGGCATCGCGCTCGACACGCAGCCCTTGCAGGGGTAGATGTTGCGTCCGTACTCCGACGTGACCAGACTCAGGTCGAGCACATCGGTGTCGACACCGGCCGCGTTGAGCACCTGCTGCGCGATGCCGGTCAGTCGCCAGGTTTTCGACACCTCTCCCGGACAGGTGCCGTCGTTGCGTGCGCTGCCGCAGACCAGCAGTACGCGCGACCGGGTGGCGCTGTCCTGCCAGCGCACCTGTGCGTCCTGCAAGCGCTGGCGTGTATCGAGCCATTGCACGGACAGTTCGTAGGCCGGATCGGCAAAGTCACTGCCTGCAGGCGTCGTGACGGGTGCCTTGCGCCCATCTCGCAGTGCCTGCCAGGCGATCTCCTCGAGGCGTGCGATGGCTGCGCGCTCACCGGCGAACGCCGGGTCGTAGAAACGTACTTCGAAACGGTCGTGGAACTGTTCGCGCGTCAAGGCTGCAGGCGCCTGCCCCTTGCGGATGGCTGTCATGTCGATGCTTCACTCCGGCTGCCGATCGAAGATGGAGGGCGCGCGCCGGCCGCCCTGCCATGCGTCGCGCACCGACCTGCACGTGCCACCCCGGCCATCCGAAGACTCCGGACGATCGAGGCGAAGAACGCCAACGTTGCATGCGATCCTTGCAGCCATGAAGGACGCCGTCTGTGTGTCAGCGCACCGATCCGTCGGACGCCCGGCGTCCGCTGGCATGCGGGAGAGGTCGTACAGCGCCCTGCGGCGAATGGCGAATCGCGGATGGCGGAGCCTGACCGCGGATGTGGTGCGCTGCCGGGCTGGCTCAAAGGCCGGCCGGTACCGGCAAGCGAATGGCTCGACGCGTGAACGATCTGCATCAAGCCGGATGCAACGGGCCGCATGCGCAGTCCGCGCGCACCGGTGCCGGGCGCACCCGCGAAGAAGTGCCGGCTAACCCGATGCTGGAGCAGCGCACCGCCGAGCATGGTCCCTCCCGGCCTGATCCTGTCGGGGACGGTCGTCGGCGACCCCGCTGTCGCACAGCCGTCTATCGATAGCGGGCCGCAGTGATGAACTGGCCGAAGGTTTCGCACCACACGATGACCGTCGTGTAGCGCGCGACATCGATCGACGGCGGCACCTCGACGACGAAATTGTCGAAGGTGCGCACGTCGCCGACGCGCACCATGGCCGATTTCAGGCGCGCGAAATCGGCTTCCGTCTCGACGAATTCCGGCGACAGGTAAAGCTTGTAGTCCGGCCCGGGTGCCAGCCGGCCGGTCAACGCAATGCGCTCGCGCCCGATCGACACCGTACCTTCGCCCCAGTGCAGCAGATCGCTGTCCTTCAGGTCGCGCCGGAACTGGCCGGTGAACATCGCACCTCCCGCGGCAGACGCGGCTTCGGCCGCGGTCGGTGACGGGGGTGCCGTGAGGATGGGCAGGGCGTAGATGCCCAGCGCGAAGCCGATGCCGAGCATGGCGGCGTGGGAGGCGATGAGCAGAACCGGGCGTTTCATGATTCCTCAAGCGTAGCGCGGGACGCGCCATCGGTGTGATGCACGTCATTCCACGAGTTGGCCGGCATGACGCTAGCCGAGCGCCCGCTCGATGAAGTGTCGCGGCACACGCGCCTTGGGCGTACGGTCGGGGAACCAGCTGCGCACGTCCTCGTCCAGCCCGATGCCGTGCATGTAGTTGTAAAGCGCCTTGTTGAGTGCGATGCCCAGCGCGTCGTGGTCTGTACCGACCGGGTCGACGAAGCCGACGTCGTTCTTCGCAAAGGTCACCGGCGGCAATGGCAGCAGCGTGACGCCGTATTCCTCCGGATTGAGACCGACCGGCGAATGCACGGTGCACACGAAGCGGTGGAAGAAGCCGGACTGGATGCAGCCGGCGGCGAACAGCTGGCGCACGTACTCGAGCGCATCCACCGTGTCCTGCACGGTCTGGGTCGGAAAGCCGTACATCAGATAGGCATGCACCAGGATGCCGGCATCGGCGAAGCCCTTGGTGACGCGCGCCACCTGATCGACCGACACGCCCTTCTTCATCAGCTTCAGCAGCCGGTCGCTGGCCACTTCCAGCCCGCCGGAAATCGCGATGCAGCCGCTGTCGGCCAGCTCCAGGCAGAGCTCGGGCGTGAAAGACTTCTCGAAGCGGATATTGCCCCACCATGAAATGCTGACGTCGCGCCGCTTCAGTTCGGCGGCGAAGGCACGCAGCGATTTCGGCGGTGCGGCTTCATCGACCAGATGGAAGCCGGTCTGGCCGGTTTCGGCGACGATGGCCTGCACGCGGTCGACCAGCGTGGTCGCACTGGCGGCGTCGTAGCGCGAAATGTAATCGAGGCTCACGTCGCAGAAGCTGCACTTCTTCCAGTAGCAGCCGTGCGCCACGGTGAGCTTGTTCCAGCGTCCGTCCGACCACAGCCGGTGCATCGGATTGAGCATGTCCAGCAGCGACAGGTAGCGGTCGAGCGGCAGGCCGTCCCAGGTCGGCGTACCGACATCGTCGAAGGCGATGTCGGGTTCGACGAAATTGACGTACTGCACCGCGCAGGCATCGTTGCGCACGAAGGTGCGCACCAGCCGCTGCGCGGAACGCCGGCCGGCCAGATGGTCGAGCAGCGCGAGCAGCGGACGCTCGCCGGCGTCCAGCGTCACGTAGTCGAAAAAGTCGAACACGCGCGGCTCGGACAGCTCGCGCAGTTCGGTATTCACGTAGCCGCCGCCCAGCACGGTGACGATGGACGCGTCATGCGCCTTGATCGCCTGCGCGATGCGGAAGGCGGCATACACCGCGCCCGGGAAAGGCACCGACAGCAGCACGATGCGCGGTGCGTGGCGCTCGATCGCGGCGAGTGCGAGCCGCTGCAGCGCACCGTCGATCAGGGTTGGCGGCGCGGCCAGCGCCTGCGCAAGCGGATCGAAGGTGGGCTGGCTCTGTGCCAGCGATTCGGCGTAGCGCACGAATTCGAACCGGTGGTCGACCGCCAGCCGGATCGCGTCGGCGACATCGTTCAGGTAGAGCGTGGCGAAGTGGCGGGCGCGGTCCTGCACGCCGAGCGCACCGAATGCCCAGCCGAGCGGGTCGCCGCCGTCTTCGTCGATATAGATGTCGAGCGATTCGAAACGCGGCCCCTCGGGCAGGAAGCCGCGCGACGCGATGCGATGCGCCAGCGTGGGGTCGCGCCCCTGCAGGAAACCGAGGGTGGCGGCCATCGTCGCGGCGTAGCGATCGAACTGCACGGCAAAACTCGTCAGGCTGGGCGGTCGCTCATGTTCCGGCAGGTCGGCGACGGCGTCGCGTACGGCGCGCAGGCCGTCGGCCGACAGCAGATCGAGCACCAGCGCAAGCGCCAGGTCCTCCTGTACCGCATCGATGCCCTGCGCGCGCAGAAAACCCGTCAGATAGGCGGTCGACGGATAGGGCGTGTTGAGCTGCGTCATCGGCGGAATGACGGACAGCACGCGCGGGCGGGTGAAGTCGGGGGAATGCGTGGCAGTCATGGTCGATGGGCGCCGCAACAGACGGCGCCGGCGCAGGGTAACCGAAGCCCGACGGCGCGGGAATGGGCGGCGCGCGGGCAGAGCGGGGGGGGGGCGGCGGGCATCGCGGCGCTCACGCAGGCTGCGGTCGGCTTGTCGCGGGGCCTGTTGGGCATCGCTGCGCTCACCCCAACCTACGGGGTCGGCTTGTCGCGGGGCCTGTTGGGCATCGCTGCGCTCACCCCGACCTACGGGGTCGGCTTGTCGCGGGGCCTGTTGGGCATCGCTGCGCTCACCCCAACCTACCGGGGCCGCTTGTCGCGGGGCTTGTTGGGCATCGCTGCGCTCACCCCAACCTACGGAGTCGGCTTGTCGCGGGGCCTGTTGGGCATCGCTGCGCTCACCCCAACCTACGGGTGGCTTGTCGCGGGGCTTGTTGGGCATCGCTGCGCTCACCCCGACCTACGGAGTCGGCTTGTCGCGGGGCCTGTTGGGCATCGCTGCGCTCACCCCGACCTACGGAGTCGGCTTGTCGCGGGGCTTGTTGGGCATCGCTGCGCTCACCCCAACCTACGACGTGCCGGGTCGAGAGCGTAGGTTGGGGTGAGCGCAGCGATGCCCAACGAACAGGCCCGCGCAGGAATCCGCTCGATCAACGTGCCGGCGTGGCCGCGGGGACGGACTGTGCGACGTCGCGGGCGAGCGCGTCGATGAGGCGGCCGTGGGTGGCGGCGAGGGCTTCGTAGGTGGCGGCACCGATCGTTTCGCTGGCGGTGAAGCGGCGGCTCGCGATGTCGCGGCCGTCGCGGCGCAGGGTCCATACGGCGTCCAGCGTCACGCGCTCGAAACCTTCGGCATCGAAGCGCAGCACGTCGATCGGCAGCGTGTAGTCGGGTCGGGCGATGCTTGACTGCGGTACGGCGACGACGCGCGCAAGACCGCGTTCGCTGGCCAGCGCGGCGGCCAGCCGGCGGCCCATTTCCGCCTTCAGCGAGCCGGCCCAGCGGTGGCCGTCGGCGGGTTCGCTGCGCGTGCCATCGACCCGTCGCACGATCTGCAGCCGGTCAATCGCTTCGGGCAGGCCGATGGGGCCGACGACGATGCTCGGCGCGTCGGCTTGCACCGACGCCAGCGCGGCCACGGCGCCCAGCGTGTAGTAGCGCACCGGCGGCGAACTGCCGCAGCCAGCCAGCGCCAGCGCGGCGGCGATCCAGCACAGGGAGCGAAGATGGATCACGGCTTCTCCTCCGGCTTGCCGCGCAGCAGCGCTCCGGGGTGGCGTTCCAGCGTGTCGGTCAGGTGACGCAGCGACTGGGCGGCGCGCGACAGTTCCTGCAGGCTGTCGCGCAGGTCCTGCTGCAGCGGCGCGTCGCTCGACAGCAGATGGCGCGTATCGGCGATCGCCGCGCGCGCCTCGGCCATCGTGCGCTGCGTTTCGGTCACGGCGGCGCTCACTTCGTTCGACGCAAGGCCGTCGAGCCGCTGCATCAGCTGATCGGTGCGCTCGACCGCGCGCGCCAGCCCGGCGATCGCGGCACGGGTCTCCTGCGCGATGTCGTCCAGCGGCAGGCGGTCGAACTTGCCGGCGATGCGCGACAGCGTGGCCTGCAGTTCGTCCAGGCTGCCGCGCTGGGTCGGCAGCTGCGGCGGTCGGGCGGCCCAGTCGACCTTCTGCTTGCCGGCCGGCGGAAAGAAATCCATCGCCACATAAAGCTGGCCGGTCACCAGATTGCCGTTGCGCAACTGCGCGCGCATGCCGCGCGCCACCAGCCGGTCGACGAAGGTGCGGAAGGCGGCTTCGTCGAAATCGTCTTCCGGCTTGCCGCCCGCGCGTGGACGCATGCGGCCGGGAAACACCGCGATATCGACCAGCAGGCCGACGTCGACGGTGTCGAGATCGACATCGGGTTCGAGCGCAATCACTTCACCGATCTGCGTGCCGCGGAAATCGACCGGGGCGCCGACCGACAGACCGCGCACGCTTTCAGTGAAGCGCAACTGCACGATCTGGGCATCCGATCCGGGTTGTTTGAGCGCTTCGGCGCGCGTGCCGAACAGCTTGAAATCGAGCCCGGCAGGCGCCGGCTCTGCATCGCCGCCGTCCGGCGTTTCGAACGCCAGCCCGCCGGCCAGGATAGCGGTGGCCGATTCGGTGTTGATCTGCAACCCCTCTGCGCCGAGCTTCACGTCGATGCCGCTGGCGTTCCAGAAGCGGCTGTCGGTGGTCACGTAGCGGTCGTATGGCGACTTGATGAACACCTGGATGTCGAGGTGCTGACCGGTGTCGTCGAGCTTGAAGCCCGTGACCTGACCGGCCGGGATGCGCCGGAAGTAGATAGGCGTGCCGACATCGATCGAACCCAGCGTGTCGGCATGCAGCGCAAAGGCACGGCCGGGCACGTCCAGCGTGATGACCGGCGCCTGTTCCAGTGCGATGAACGCGCGACCGGGTTCGGTCGACTGGCCGACGTCCATGCCGACATGGGCGCCCGACAGCAAGGTGCCCAGACCGGTCACCGCACTGCCGGACACGCGCGCGCTGACCACCCAGAAGCGCGTGTCGGCCACCAGCAGCCGGTTCGCTTCGCGCACCAGCTGGGCCGTTGCGATGACGTGCGCGCCGCGAGGAACACGCCGATCAGCAGCGCCACCAGCGGAATGATCCAGACCAGCGGGATGCGGAAGCGGCGCGGTGCGTCGACCGTGGCGGTCGGCAGTTCGGGTTCAGTCATGATGTGCAGTGTGGGGGTCGGCAGACCTGCCGGCCAGCGGGTCCCAGATCAGCCGCGGATCGAAGCTCATGGCGGCGAACATCGTGAGCACCACGACGGCGCCGAAGGCGATGGCACCCGGGCCGGCTTCTATCGTCGCCAGTCCGCGGAAGCTCACCAGCGCGACCAGCATCGTGATCACGTAGATGTCGAGCATCGACCAGCGGCCGACGAATTCGACCAGCCGGTACAGCCGGGTGCGCTGCAGCAGGTTCTGCGTCGAGCGGCGCTGCACCGACAGCGTCAGATACACCAGCGCGATGATCTTCAGCAGCGGCACCATCACGCTGGCGAAGAACACCACCGCCGCCAGCGGCCATGAACCCGACTGCCACAGGAAGACGACGCCGCTCATGATCGTGTCCTGCTGGCTGCCGAGCAGCGAGGTGGTGGTCATGACCGGCAGCAGGTTGGCCGGCAGGAACATGACGATCGATGCGATCAGCAGCGCCCAGGTGGTCGACACGCTGGCCGGCTTGCGCAGGTGCATCGGCGCGCGGCAGCGCGGACAGCGCAGGTTGTGCGCGCCATCCACGGGCGGGCGCGCCAGCTGACCGCACACATGGCAGCTCAGCAGCCCGGCCTCGCGGGCGGTCAGCGCGCGCCGGCTCACCGGCTCGTCACCCGGGCGTCTTCCGCTTCGTCGGGCAGCGGGGTCTGCCACAGCAAACGCGTGTCGAAGGCCCGGCCGGCGAAGGTGAGCGCGAGAATGAGTGCAGCCGTGGCCCAGAACGCAGTGCCGAGGATGACCGTCGCCAGATGCGACAGCTTGACCAGCGACACCAGCATGCCGAGCAGGAACACTTCGACCATGCCCCAGGGCTTGAGCGAACGCACGAGCCGGAAGAACGGGGCCATGCGCGGTGTCACGCGGCCCAGCCGCAGCGGCACCAGCACGAGCAGGATCATCATCAGTTCGAGCAGCGGAAACAGGATGGCGGTGCCGAACACGAGGGCGGCAACCGGCATCATGCCGTCGCGCCACAGCACCTGCACTGCTTCGAACAGCGTCACCGCGACCACACGGCCCTGCATGTCGAGGCCGACCAGCGGATTGACGTTGGCAATCACGTACAGCACCAGCGCAGTCAGCGTGAGCGCCAGCGTGCGGTCGAGGCTGTCCGGCGGGTTGCGTGCGAGAAAGGCGTCGCAGCGCACGCAGCGCGCGGTCTGCCCGGGCAGCAGTGCCGGCTCGGTCTGCAGCAGGTCGCACTCGTGGCAGGCGACCAGGTCGGCAGGCAGTTTCAGGTGCGCAGCGGGTGCGGGCATGACCGAGGGCGTCGGGAAGAACCGCAATTCTGCGGTGCAGCGCAGCCCGGTGCAATGACCGTGGCGTGGCGATCAGGCAGGAGCGGCCGCGTCGCGCGCGCGCAGCTTGGCGGTGATGTAGTCGGCGTGCGGGATGTAGAGCAGATCGGCCACCTTGCGCATCACATGCGATTCATGCGCGTGCAGATGGCCGTCGGCGTAGGCGACCTGCCACATCAGCTCGATGATGTGCGCCTTGCGCTCGGCGTCGAAGGCCCGGTTGATCAGCGCCGTAAAGCGCTGATAGTCATAGGCCTCGCGCGCCGCGGAGGTCGCCAGTTCGAGCAGGCGCTCGATTTCGTCGTCGGTCAGTGCGAACTTGCCGCGCAGCGCGGTCATGGCCGCGGCGCGCTCGGCGTCGCCGATATCCGGATCGGCGCGCATCACCTCGACCAGCAGCACGGCGGTGGCCAGCTGCAGCTGGTGTTCGGTGGCGGCGGCGTCAAGCGGCGCCGGCGCGGCAAAGCTGTCGAACAGGTCTTTCAGGGTACGGAGCATCGTGTCTTTCGTCGGCGAAACGCGGGCGCACCGTGCGCCCGCGTTACAGCGGCCCGGTAAAGACCGGCTGGCGTTCCGGATCCACTGTCCGAAGATGTTACGACAGCGGCGTCACGACGGCGCCCGGCGCGATCGTTCCACCGTCGAGCACCTGCAGATAGACGCCCAGTTCGCGGTGACCGTAGCGCTCCATCATCGTCGCCGGCAGTGTCATGTCACGTTCGGCGGTGACCGGATTCACGTTGGTCGCACTGCAGCGCGGCGTGCGCATGACGACCCGCGCGCGCACTTCACCCACGTGCACCTCGCGATCGAGCCAGCCGGATTCCTCCCACGGCTCGCCGCCATCCATATAGATATTGGCGCGAAAGCGCATCGGATCAATGTCTGCGCCGAGCGCTGCACCGACTTCGCGCACCGTGGCCAGATTGATCAGCGACACCGCATTCATCATGCCGTGCGACAGCACGCTGACGTCGGTGAAGCGGAAGCCCTCGCCGCTGACGAAGGCCGGCGGGCCTTCCAGCCGCGCGTTGATGTGCTGTGCGATGAAGCGCGCCAGTCCGCTGCAGGCGGCTGGGTCGCCAACGTCGATGCGCAGATGGCGTCCGTCGGCTGCGCTGACGTGCAGGCAGTTGCCGGCGTCGTCGTAGCGGGTGGCCAGCGAAGCCAGCGCAGCGTGATCCATCAGGGCGATGAAATCGGTCTTCGGGCGCGGCGTGTAGCTGCCGGCGTCGAAGGTCCAGCCGCCGTTGGTGAGCGCCCACTGGCGGTCGAGCGGCACGCCCTCGCCGGTACGCAGCGCGATCTCGCCGAGCGGTTCGGCCGACAGGCCCTTGACCGGATACCGGTACAACTGACGAACGGTTCTCATGGCAACTCCAGCTTGAAAGATTGGCTGGATGCTCGGTCCGGCGTGCCACGGCGGCAATAAGTCGTTTGCCGGAGGTGACGCCGAAGTTCAGAACCGCCCGGCCTGATAGCGCTGGCCGAGCACGCTCTGCAGCGTCTGCACGACGCTGAACGCGTTCTTCAGCTGGCCACGCTCGAAGTTCGAAAGCTCGTCCGGCTTCAGGAAGTTGTCGGCGCCGGAACCGCCGGCCATCTGGCGCGCCTGGTGCTGGATGCGCAGCGTGGCGATGTATTCGAGCGCGTCGCGCAGGTCGTGCGCGCTCTGTTCGCTGATTTCGCCGCTGGCCGCGGCGACCGCCAGCCGGTCATGCGTATTCACCGCGGCGTGGCCGCCGGCCAGCGCATAGACACGCGCCAGATCGACGATGGGCACGATGCCGCTGTGCTTCAGATCCAGCGTGCCCCGGTGTTCGCCCGAGCGCAGCGTCGACATGCGGTTGAACAGGCCGAGCGGCGGCTGGTGCTTCAGCGCATTGCCCACCATGTAGGCGAGGAAGATGCGGTTGCCACGCGTGCGCGCCAGCACGTCCTCGCGCAGCGCGTCGAGCAGCGCCGTCTGCCCGTGAATGGCGCGCAGGTCGAAGAACACGCAGGTGAGCATCAGCGCCTTGGGTTCCGGCTCCGCCGTCCACTTGCGGAAGTACTGCGCCCAGCGCGCCTTCGGCTGCCGCCACGGGTCGGTCATGGCCATCATTTCGCCCGGGCAGTGGATGTAGCCACAGGCGTCGAGGCCGTCGCACACGAAGGTGGCCAGCGCGCGGAAATAGTCGCCGTGCGCGCCTGGATCGTAGGCGTCGTCGATGACCAGACAGTTGTCCTGGTCGGACTTCGCCGTCTGTTCGTTGCGTGCCTGCGAACCGGCGGCCACCCACACGTAGCCGACCGGTGGCGGGCCGAATTGCGCCTCGGCCAGCTGCAGCAGGCGGGAGGTGAGCGCATCGGTGATGGCGGTGATGATGTGGCCGGTGCTGTAGGCCGTGGCGCCGGCGCCGGCGAGACTCTGCTGCAGTGCGCGCACCTGCAGGGCGGCCGCAGCCAGCCCTTCGACACTGATCTGCTTGTAGATGTCGCCCGCCAGATGCACCGCCGACAGGTTCTGCTGCGCGCTGACGTCGGTCGCCGTGATCATGCCGACCACGCTGTCGCCGTCCATCACCGGCACGTGGTGGATGTTGTGGCGCGCCATCAGCAGCAGGGCGTCGAACGCCGGCTTGCGCACATCCATCGTCAGCGGATCGAGTGTGGCGATGTCGAGCACCGGCCGCGCGCTGTCCAGCCCCTGCGCGACGACGCGGTTGCGCAGGTCGCGATCGGTCACCATGCCGATCAGACGGCCCGCCTCGACCACCAGCACCGACGACACGCGCTGCGCACTCATCTGCGTGGCCGCATCGCGGATGGTGGTCGCGGGCGACACGGTGATCGGCGCGCGCCGGATCAGGCTGCGCACTGGCGTGGTGATCAGGTTCAGATGCGGGTCGCTGCTGTGCGCGGTATTGGGCGAAACAGGGAGATCGGATGTCATTGGAGTCGGTTCATCGGTTCGTGAGGAGGCCGCAATGCGCATCATCGCGCTGAACGGCCGCTTGCGCGACCTTCGTGCATTCCCTTAATCTACTTCTATATATTTTATTAACTGATATATTGTATGAATGGACAGACCATCCGATACGACCATCGATCTCGACACGCTGCGCGCTGCTGCCGGCCGTGCCTGCGCGCTGCTGCGCGTGCTGGCGCATGATGACCGGCTGATCCTGCTGTGCCAGCTGGCGCAGGGCGAACACTCGGTGGGCGAGCTCGAAACACGGCTCGGCATTGCGCAACCGACGCTGTCGCAGCAGCTCGGCGTGTTGCGGCGCGAAGGACTGGTCAGCACGCGGCGCGACGGCAAGCACATCCATTACCGCATTGCCAGCGACGACGCACTGGCGCTGATGCACACCCTGCACGCGCGTTTCTGCGCAGACCCACATGGAGATCGAACATGAACATTGCCTGGGACGCCTTCACCCCCTGGACCTCGCTGGCCGGCGGCGCGCTGATCGGGCTCGCGGCCGCGCTGCTGATTCTGGGCAGCGGCCGCATCGCCGGCATCAGCGGCATTGTCGGCGGACTGTTCAGACCGGCTTCGGGTGACACAGGCTGGCGCATCGCCTTCGTCGTCGGTCTGCTCGCGGCGCCGCTGGTGTGGGGGCTGTTCGCCGCCCTGCCCGCCGTGCAGTCCGACGCCGGCACCGCGACGCTGGTCATCGCCGGCCTGCTGGTCGGCGTCGGCACCCGCTACGGCGCAGGCTGCACCAGCGGTCATGGCGTGTGCGGCCTGGCGCGCCTGTCGCCGCGTTCGCTGGTGGCCACGCTGGCCTTCATGGGCGCCGGTTTCGTCACCGTCTATATCGTCCGTCACCTGGCCGGAGCCTGACATGAAAACCTTCGTCGCCCCGTTCGTCGCTTTGTTCGCCGGACTCGTGCTGGGTATCGGCCTGCTGCTGTCCGGCATGGCCAATCCGGCCAAGGTGATCGCCTTCCTCGACCTGGCCGGCCCATGGGACCCGTCACTCGCGCTGGTCATGGGCGGTGCCATCGCGGTGGCCTTCCCTGCCTTCACATGGGCGAAGTCGCGCACCGTGGCCTGGTCAGGCGACCGGCTGCAGCTGCCGACTGCACGCCAGATCGACGCACCGCTGGTGCTCGGCAGTCTGACCTTCGGTGTCGGCTGGGGGCTGGCCGGGTACTGCCCGGGGCCGGCGCTGGTGTCGCTCGGCATGGCGTCTCAGCCGGCCATCGTGTTCGTCGTTGCAATGGGGGTCGGCATGGCGGCCCACGCCCTGCTCACGCGGCCAAAGGCGTAAGCAGATAGTCGATCAGCGTGCGCACGCTGACGATGCGCTGGCCGAAAGGCAGCGCGCCGCGGCCGCGGAAGAACAGGCCGGTTTTCAGGTCACCGCGCAGGGCGGCGGCCAGTTGATGGTCGATGCAGAACTGGCCCCAGCCGACCAGGCCGTCGCGCAGACCGCACTGCGCCAGGCAGTCGAAGTGTTTGGCACAGCGCGAGCGCTCATGCACCACGGCCTGCGTGCGCTCCAGCACCGCCAGATATTTCTGCAGCCAGGGCGTGCGCACGGCGCGCGCCGGCAGGCCGGCCACGCTGGTGAATTCGACCAGATCGTCGTCGCCGGCGTCGGCCAGAACATGTTTGAAGGCGTCCGAGGCGTCGCATTCTTCGGTCACCGCGAAGGCGGTGCCGAACTGCACCGCCGCGGCGCCCAGCGACTGCATGCGCCGGATGTCGTCATGCGTGCGCAGGCCGCCGGCCACGATCAGCGGCACGCGCCCTTCCAGCCCGGCGCTGCGCAGCCAGGCCAGGGTTTCCGGCAGCACGCGTTCGAAATCGAAGCGCTCGTTCGACACGTCGGCCACCTTGGCCGCACCGAGATGACCGCCGGCCCAGCCCGGGTGTTCGAGCACGATGGCGTCCGGCACGCGCTGCTTGCGTTCCCACTTGCGTACCACCAGCTGCACGCCGCGCGCATCCGACAGGATGGGGATCAGTGCCGCCGAGGGGTGTTCGCGCGCGAGGTCGGGCAGGTCGAGCGGCAGGCCGGCACCCACCACCACGGCGTCGATGCCGCATTCGAGCGCGCAGCGCACATGCGCCGCATAGTCGCTCACTGCACGCATCACGTTCACCGCCAGCAGGCCGCGCGTGCCGGCGATCTGTCGCGCCGCACGGATTTCGCGCGCCAGCGCTTCGAGGTTGCTGGCGTTGATGTCGGTCTTCGCGCGCTCGCCCGACAGGCCGCGCGTGCGTTCCATCAGATCCGGGTGCAGCCGGCGCAGGTCAACGGACGAAAGCGTGCCGACGGCACCCAGTGCGGCGACATGGCCGGCCAGCCGGTGCGCCGATACGCCCACGCCCATGCCGCCCTGCACGATGGGCAGCAGGGTGCGACCGGCGAGTTTCAGCGGCGCAAGACCGCAGTTGCGCAGTCGGTCGACAGGGGATACGTAAGATTGCGGCGCAGCCGGAACGGCTACGGGCGGCGGGAGGGTTGCAGTCGGCGTTTCTGTCATGGCAAAGCAGGGGACGGGTGGCGGCAGATGGGCTGCGCCACCTTAACCGTCCGTCTGCCGCCCGGGCTTGACCTTGCTCAAGCCCGGGTGCCGAGGTGTTACATCCGTGTTTCAGCCACGACGACGGCGCGCGGCGAGGCCGATCAGGCCCAGCCCCGCCAGCAGCATGGCGTAGGTTTCGGGTTCCGGCACCGGTGTGATCGAGAACAGCGACGTCGTGCCGGTACCTTCGTTGGCCGTGGCCAGGAAATAGCGGCCTCCGAATTCGTACGCAGTCAGGCCTTCAACGGCGTTCGATTCCGCATCGACGATGAAGTCGACGAAAGTAGCCGCCGTCGGGTTGGTCACGTCATAGATCGCGATCACGCTGTCGAACGTGCGTTCGAAGCCGATGAAGGCCAGCGTGCGGTCACCCAGTTCTAGCACCGTGACACCTTCGGGCTCGACGCCCTTGTTGTCGCTGCGGCCGTCGTCGATCAGCGCGCGCAGGGCCGGGTTGGCATACAGCAGTGCTTCGAGCTGGTTGCCGCTGTCGAACACCTGGTTGCCGTTCTCGTCGAGGATGGAGAACGAGCGGCCGCCGAACACGTGGATCTCGTCGTAGTCGCCGTCGCCATCGATATCGCCACTCGAGGTGGACACGACGAGGCGGCCAAAATTGCTGTTCGCCTTCAGGGCGGCCGCATCCGGGAATACCGTCGGGTCAAGCTTGTAGCTGCTCGAACCCACACGCACTTCCTCGTTGAATTCGCCGGGGACGAAATCCTGCAGATTGCGCGAATCGCCTTCGTTGGCAGTGATGTAGTAGGTCTTGCCGCCCGACGCATACGAGGCGATCGCGTCCGGCATGTACATGCCGAACACCGGCGCGTTGCGGTAGTTGCCGGCCAGCTGGCTGTTGCCCGGGCCGTCGCGGTCCGAGGTATCGAGTTCATTGCCGGGCAGGCTGTGATCCTTCAGGCCGAGCGAGGTGACCGACACGATCTGCTGCGACATGAGGTCGATCTTGGCGACCGCATTGGCTTCCTGCAGCGTCACCATGGCGAACTGACCATCCTTCGACAGCGCGATGTACTCCGGCTCCCAGTCGATCGACGGCTTCGCGCCCGGCGTCACGATGCGGCCGAGGCCGGTCGTGCCGTCGTAGCCGGCAAAGCCCAGCGTGGTGACCGAATCCTTCGTGGTGTCGATGATGCTGATCGAGCCGCGTTGCTCGATGGTTTCGAAACCCGGGCGGGCCAGCGGCTCGCCTTCGTTGGCGGTCATGATGCGGCCGTCGGCGGTGAAGGTGACCATGTCGGGCAGCGCGCCCACCAGATAGCTCTGCTGGAAGCTGCGGCTGGTGGTGTCATAGGTCAGCACCGAGCCGGCGTCGGTCTTGATCGGGGCGGCGATGGCGAAGGCGGCCACACCATTGCGGATGGCGACGCTGTTCAGTTCGCCGAAGGCGGTGGTGTCGATGTGCTGCACGAAGCTGCCGGTGGCGGCATTCAGGATGTCCACACCCTTGAGCCCGCCCACCCACAGTTCATTGTTCAGGCTGTCGAAGGCAAGGATTTCCGACGTCTGGCCCGCGACGCTGGTTGCGGCGCCGTGCTCAAACGTCCACAACTTTTCCCAGCCGGCCGCCTGCACGACCGGTACGAACAGTGCCGCAATCGCGGCGGCGGCAATCTTTCTGACCATTATTGATTCTCCTGTTGTCAGCAGGCCGGCAGTCCGGCCGCATGAACCTGACACGACAACAGGAGGAGGTTTCAGACGTGTTACAGCGCTGTCACGTCACTGAAATTTACAATCGTTCGTGCGCGAACCGGATCGGATCACGCGGGAGCGGCCCGCCGCTCCCGCAAATGCTCACCGCTCAGCTCGCCTCCTCATATTCCGACATCGGCGGGCAGGTGCACACGAGGTTGCGGTCGCCGGCGACGTTGTCGACGCGCGCGACCGGCGGCCAGTACTTGTCGCGGTCGATCGACGGGAGAGGGAAGAAGGCTTCACGGCGGCCGTACGGGCGGTTCCACTGGTCGGCGATCAGCAGCTCGTGGGTGTGCGGCGCGTGCTTGAGCAGATTGTCCTCGCGGTCGGCGCGACCGGCTTCGACTTCGGCGATTTCGGCGCGGATGCGGATCATCGCGTCGCAGAAACGGTCGATTTCGGCGCGGTTTTCGCTCTCGGTCGGCTCGATCATCATCGTGCCGGGCACCGGGAACGACACGGTCGGCGCATGGAAGCCGTAGTCCATCAGCCGCTTGGCGACGTCTTCCACCGTGATGCCGCACGCGTCCTTGATGGCGCGCAGGTCGATGATGCATTCGTGCGCCACACGACCGTGCTTGCCGCTGTACAGGATGGGGAAGTGCGGCGCCAGCCGGTGTGCGATGTAGTTGGCGTTCAGGATGGCGACCTGGGTGGCGCGGCGCAGGCCGGCCGCTCCCATCAAGGCGATGTAGGCCCACACGATGGGCAGGATGCTGGCCGAGCCCCACGGTGCGGCCGACACGGTGCCGATGGTGCCGTCAGCGCCGGCCACCGGATTGACGCCCTGCACCACCGGGTGGTCGGGCAGGAAGGGCGCGAGGTGCGGTGCCACGCCGATCGGCCCCATGCCGGGGCCGCCGCCGCCGTGCGGAATGCAGAAGGTCTTGTGCAGGTTCAGGTGGCACACGTCGAAGCCGATGTCGCCCGGGCGCACCAGACCGACCATGGCATTCATGTTGGCGCCATCCATGTAAACCTGACCGCCGTGCGTGTGGATGAGCGCGCAGATGTCGCGCACGCCTTCCTCGAAAACGCCGTGCGTGGACGGGTAGGTCATCATCAGCGCGGCCAGACGGTCGGCATGCTGTTCAGCCTTTGCCTTCAGGTCGGCGGCGTCGATATTGCCGAGCGCATCGCAGGCGACCACGACCACCTCCATGCCGGCCAGCACTGCGCTGGCCGGATTGGTGCCGTGCGCCGACGCCGGAATCAGGCACACGTTGCGATGCAGGTCGCCGCGCGTGCGGTGGTATTTGCGGATCACCAGCAGGCCGGCGTATTCGCCCTGCGAACCGGCGTTCGGCTGGAACGACATCGCGGCGAAGCCGGTGATTTCGCACAGCCGCTCTTCCAGTTCCTCGAACAGTTGCTGATAGCCCTGCGCCTGTTCCAGCGGCACGAAGGGATGCAGTGCGGCGAACAGCCGGTAGGTGACCGGCGTCATTTCGGTGGTGGAATTGAGCTTCATCGTGCACGAGCCAAGCGGAATCATCGCCCGGTCGAGCGCGATGTCGCGCGTGGCCAGCCGGCGCAGGTAACGCATCATTTCCGTTTCGGAGTGATAGCGGTTGAACACCGGGTGACTCAGGATGGCGCTGTCGCGCTGCAGTGCCGCCGGAATGCAGTCGATCACGCGGGCATCGAGCTGCGCCAGGTCGAGGAGCGCATCGGCGCGCGTCGCGAACACCGCCAGCAGGTTCTTCAGCTCGCTGCGGCGCGACGTTTCGTCGAAGGTGGCCGACAGGTGGTCGGCGTCGATCACGTGCAGATTGAAGCCGGCGGCGCGGGCGCGCGCCGCGATGCGGCGAGCCACACCCGGCACGCGTACCTGCACCGTGTCGAAGAAGCAGTCATGCACCACATCGAAGCCGAGTTCGCGCAGGCCGAGCGCAAAAATCGTCGCCATGCGGTGCACCCGGTCGGCGATCGTGCGCAGGCCTTTCGGGCCGTGATACACCGCGTAGAACGCAGCGATCACCGCCAGCAGCACCTGTGCGGTGCAGATGTTGCTGTTCGCCTTTTCGCGCCGGATGTGCTGCTCGCGCGTCTGCAGCGCCATGCGCAGCGCCGGCTTGCCGAGGGCGTCGGTCGATACGCCGATGATGCGGCCGGGCATCTGCCGCTTGTGTTCGTCGCGGCAGGCGAAGAAGGCGGCATGCGGGCCGCCGTATCCCATCGGCACACCGAAGCGCTGCGCGCTGCCCAGCACGATGTCCGCCCCGATGCCGGCGGCGCCCATCGCGCCCGGCTCTTTCAGCAGCACCAGTGCCAGCGGGTCGGCCGCGATGGCCGACAGCGCACCGGCGGCGCGGGCGGCCGCAATCACCGGTTCCGGATCGCGCAGCCGGCCGCTCGAACCGGGATAGCTCGCCAGCACACCGAAATAGTCGCCCTCGACGCCGGCCCACGGATCGCACACGACGACCTCGATGCCCAGCGGCTCGGCGCGTGTGCGCACCACGGCCAGCGTCTGCGGGTGGGTGTCCGCATCGACGATGAAGCGCGCCGACTTCACCTTCGAAATTCGATGCGCCATCGTCATCGCCTCGGCCGCCGCGGTCGCCTCGTCGAGCAGCGACGCATTGGCGACCGGCAGGCCGGTCAGGTCGATCACCATCTGCTGGAAGTTCAGCAGTGCCTCGAGCCGGCCCTGCGAAATCTCGGCCTGGTAGGGCGTGTAGGCGGTGTACCAGCCCGGGTTTTCGAGCACGTTGCGCTTGATGACATTGGGCGTGATGGTGTCGTGATAGCCCATGCCGATCAGGCTGGTGTGCAGTTCGTTGCGCGCGAACATGCGACGCAGCGCGTCATCGACGACGCGCTCGGAGCGCGGCGGCGGCAGGTTCAGCGGCGTGTCCGACAGGATGTCGTCCGGGATGGTCTGGCCGATCAGTTCGTCCAGGCTGGCGACGTCGAGGGCCGCCAGCATGACGGCGAGGTCGCGTTCGTCCGGACCGATATGGCGGCGGATGAAATCACCGCGGTCTTCCAGCGCTTCGAGGGTAGGGCGTTTGTTCATGTTCAACAGTCCTTTCCGGGCCGCTTCGGGCAGTCCCTGTGTGAAGGTACCGGTCGTCGCCCCCGTGCAGGGCGTTGACCGGAGTCGAGTGGGAAATTCGGGGCAGTGTGGCCGTTCAGCGTTGGTAGCGGGTGGGTACGAAGGGCATGGAAGTAAGGGAAACGGACACGGACTGTCCGCGCGAATCGATGTGCAGGGCTTCACCGGACAGTTTCACCGCCCGGTCGAGATAGCCCATGGCAACCGGCCGGCCCAGCGTCGGGCTGTGGTTGCCGCTGGTGATGACGCCGACTTCGCGCCCGTCGGCGCCGAGCAGCTTCGTGCCGGCGCGCTGCGGCGCACGCCCGTCCGGCAACAGTCCGACGCGCACGCGCGCCGGCGGTTCCCGGAATTCGCCGAGGACGACCGCCGCACCGGGAAAGCCGCCCGCGCGCGCGCCACCAGCGCGGCGCGCGGCGCCGACCGCCCAGCCGATGGAGGCCGATACCGGCGTCGTCGTGTCGTCGATGTCATTGCCGTACAGGCACATGCCGGCTTCGAGGCGCAGCGTGTCGCGCGCGCCCAGCCCGGTCCAGCGCACGTTTTCGTGGTCGAGCAAGCGCTGCGCAAACGAGGCGGCCGACGCAGCGGGCAGCGAAATTTCGAAGCCGTCTTCGCCGGTATAGCCGCTGCGGCTGATGCGCAACGGCAGGCCGCTGGCCGATGCGGTTCGCACATCCAGAAAGCGCATGCCGGCCACGTCGGCCAGCGGCTGCAGCACGCTTTCGGCCAGCGGACCCTGCAGCGCGAGCAGCGCAAGGTCTTCGCGCAGCACGTAACTGCAATCGGCGCCAGGCGGGTGCGCGGCGAGCCAGGCCAGCACGTCGGCACAGCGCGAAGCGTTGCACACCACGTGAAAGCCGTCGCCCAGCCGCTGGATCATCAGGTCATCGATGAGGCCGCCGGCCGTGTTGGGCAGCAGCGAATAGGTCTGCCGGCCGGGCGGCAATGCGGCCAGATCGGCGGTGGTCAGCGATTCCAGCCAGGCGCAGGCACCGCTGCCGGTGACGTCGATCTGGCCCATGTGCGACACGTCGAACAAGCCGGCCTGGCTGCGCGTGTGCAGGTGTTCCTGGATGATGCCCGGCGCGTACTGGATCGGCATCGACCAGCCGGCGAACGGCACCATCTTCGCGCCGGCGGCGAGGTGAAGGTCGTGGAAAGGCGTGCGCTGCAGTGCGGCCTGATCCGGGATTGCCATCGTCAGAATCTCCTCGGTGGCGGGCCGGAAGGTGACCGGTCCGCGGGTCTGCCGGCCGGGTAGGCCAGCGAGGGCGCGATGATGCCACGCTCGGCCGGCACGCAACGCATGCCGTCTCATATTGACGCGACCCGGTTATTAACTGAACATTCAGTCATTAAAAGCGCGTCACCCCATGTCTGAGCACTCGCCCCTGCTTCCCGTTCCTCGATCCGCTGAATTGCTCGCTACCGACGCGCACCCGCTGGTCCGGCGCGGCCGGCCGGCACTGGTCGACCCGGCGACGCTTGCCGCCTGCGCGCTCGACCTGTTCGTCGAGAAGGGCTACGCAGCGACCCGCCTTGAAGACGTGGCGCTCGCGGCCGGCGTGTCCAAGGGCACGCTGTATCTGTATTTTGATTCCAAGGCCGCACTGTTCGCTGCGGTCGTGCGCCAGGGGCTGGTGCCGGCACTGGCGGGCGGCGAAGCGCTGGTAGACAGCCATCGCGGCAGCGGCGCCGATCTGATGCGCGAGTTGCTGTGGGGCTGGTGGCGACTGATCGGCGCCACGCGGCTCGGTGGCCTGCCCAAGCTGATGGTGGCCGAGGCGCGCAACTTCCCGGACATCGCCGAGCTGTATCACCGCGAAGTGATGGCGCGCGGCTGCGCGCTGATCGGGCGCGCCATCGATTACGGCCATGCGCGCGGCGAGTTTTGCGTGGCCGGCGACCCCTGCACGGTACAGGCCGTCATGGCACCGCTGCTGTTGCGCGTGCTGATGAAACATTCCTTCGGCTGTGTCGATCACGCTGCGCCCGAGGATGACCCGTCGGCGGCCGCGCAGGCGGAATCGACCGACATCGCCGCTGCCATCGAATTCGTCATCCGGGCGCTCGAACATGACTGACTTTCACCGGCAGGCCGCACGCGCTGCGCGCGTCGCCGCGTTCTGCCTGGGGTTTGCCGCCTGCGCCGGCCACGCGCAGACCACGGCCGCGCCCTCTGGCGTTGCCAAGCCCTCGACCGTGCCCACCGTCGTCTTCAAGCCCTTTGCCGAGGTTGCCACCTACCCCGGACGCGACGCGCCGGCGCAGGCGGTGGCGCTGAACCGAACCCAGCTCGCGGCCGAAGTGAGTGCCCGCGTGGCGTCGACGCACGCCGACCCGGGCGAGCGCGTGAACAAGGGGCAGGTGCTGGTGCGGCTCGACCCGCGTGACTACCAGCTCGCGCTGGAGCGCGCGCAGGCGCAGCGCAAGGCGGCCGAGGCGCGTCTGGCGCAGGCCGACGCGCAACTGCGCCGCACGCGCGCGCTGCAGGCCCAGAACTTCGTGTCGCCCGAGGCGCTGACCCAGCGCGAAACCGATGTCGAGGTGGTGCGTGCCGACGTGTCGGTGGCCGCCAACGCGGTCGATCTGGCACAGCGCAATCTGGACAAGTGCGTGCTGCGCGCGCCCTACGACGCCATCGTGCGCACGCGCGACGCGTCGGCCGGTTCGCTGGCCGGCGCCGGCATGGTGCTGATGACGCTCGAAGATGCGACGCGGGTCGAGGTGAGCGCCCGCGTGGCGCCGCGCGACCTGGTGTCGCTGCGCGCCGCGAAGTCGGTCGAGTTCGTGTCGCCGGCCGGACGCATCGCGGTGCGCATCGCCCGCGTGTCGCCAGCCATCGACGACGCCAGCCGCACGCACGAAGTGCGCGCCGCCTTCACCGGCACACGCGCACCGGCCGGTGCCGAAGGCCGGCTCGCCTGGTCCGACCCGGCACCGCATGTACCGGCCGGACTGGTGATCCGGCGCGACGGCAGCGGCAGCCTGCTCGGCGTATTCGTGCTGCGCGACGGCGTCGCCCGCTTCGTCGAGCTGCCGGGTGCGCAGGAAGGGCGCCCTGCAGCCAGTGACCTGCCGCTGGATGCACGCATTGCGACCGACGGCCGCAACAGCCTGCGCGACGGACAGAAAATGCCATGAGCGCCTACGCGCGTTTCATCAGCAACCATCCGCTGGCCAACATCACCTTCATCGTGGTGCTGCTGCTCGGGCTGATCAGCTACCTCGGGCTGCCGCGCGAACAGGACCCGGAAATCAATTTCAACTGGGTGCAGATCGCCGCCGCACTGCCCGGCGCCTCGCCCGAAGACGTCGAAAAGCGGGTGCTGGAGCCGCTGGAAGACGCGATCAAGAACGTGTCCGACATCCGATTCATATCGTCGGCCGCACGCGACGGGCTGGCCGGCATCCTGGTGCGTTTCGACGACATCGAACCGGCGGTGTTCGACAAGCGCATCAACGACCTGCGGCGCGAAATACAGAACAAGGCGCGGGCCGAACTGCCGGTCGAGGCGAAGGAGCCGCAGATCATCGAGGTGACCAGCTCGAACGGCTTCCCGACCGCGCAGGTGCTGCTGACCGGCCAGGCGGACGACGAGGTGCTGCGCGCCATCGGACGCGAACTGCGCACCGATCTGGAACGCATGCGCGGCGTCGACCGCGTGTTCGCGCTCGGCCTGCACGACCCGGAACTGCGCATCGAATATTCACCACAGGCGGCGCAGGCGCGCGGGCTGCTGCCGACCGACATCGCCGATGGCGTGGCCGGCTGGTTCCGCGACGTGTTCGCCGGCCGGCAGCGCGCAGGCGAACAGGAGTGGCTGGTGCGCGTGGTCGGCCAGGACGCCGATCCCGCCTGGCTGGCCGACGTCGGCGTTGCGGCGTCGGCCCGTGGCGGCGCCATGGTGAAGCTCGACGAGGTGGCCCGCGTGGCGCGCGCGCGCGCCCGGCCGAGCCAGATGGTGTCGTCCGGCGGACAGGCCAGCGTGCTGTTTTCGGTCAGCAAGAAGGCCGGCGTGAACACGCTCGCCATGGTCGAGCGCATCACCGACTACGTCGAACGCAAGAACGAAGTGCTGATGCAGCAGGGCCTGAAGCTCGAACTGATGGACGACCAGACCGTGCCGACGCGCGAAGCCATTTCCATCATGGAATGGAATGCGCTGTTCGGCCTGATGTGCGTCATCGGCCTGTGCTGGGTCTTTCTCGGTACGCGCATCGCGCTGCTGGTCGGCCTCGGTGTGCCGTTCTCGCTCGCCGGCACCTTCGCCGTGCTGTCGGCCACCGGCGACACGTTGAACATTTCCGTTCTGCTGGGCGTGGTCATCGCGCTCGGCATGCTGGTGGACGACGCCGTGGTGGTGGTCGAAGCGATCTACTACCGGCTGCAGCGGGGCGCCTCGCCGATCGAGGCGGTCGCCGATGGCGTGCGCGAGGTGTGGACGCCGGTCGTCGCCTCGGTCGCCACGACGATGGCTGCCTTTTTGCCGCTGATGCTGCTGCCCGGCATCGTCGGCGACTTCATGTTCGTCATTCCTTTCGTCGTGACCCTGGCGCTTGCGATCAGTCTGGTCGAGGCGTTCTGGATGCTGCCGGCGCACGTGCTGTCGCTCGGCCCGGTGCCACGGGCGCCAGGCCGCGAACAACGCTTGCGCATCGCCTTCACCCGCGTGCTGCGCCACCGCTACGCGCAGGCGCTGGCCTGGGCGGTGCGCCACTGGATCGTGCTGTGTCTGATCGTTGCGTCGCTGATCGCCGGCGCCATCGGCGCCGCGGCGACCGGCCTGATCCGGGTGCAGTTCTTCGCCTTCGACCCGATGCGCATTTTCTACGTCAATATCGACATGCCGGCCGGCAGCCCGATCAGCGCCACATTGGCGCGGGTCGAACAGCTCGAATCCGAAGTCCGCCGCCAGATGCAGGATGGCGAGGCGCGCCGCATCGCGTCGATCGCCGGCGCCAAGTTCACCGATGCCGAAGCCCTGTTCGGCGATTCCTACGGTCAGGTGGTGGTCGCGCTGCTGCCGCGCGCCGACGACGGGCGCGAGGTGGGCGACATGGTGGAAGGCATGCGCGCCGCCGTCACCGCCCTGCCCGGCCCCGGCATGATCAGCTTCACCCAGCTGTCGGGCGGGCCGCCGGTGCAGAAGCCGGTCAAGATCCGCGTGCGCGGCGACGACCTGACCGAGTTGCGCGCGGCGACCGCCGAGGTGCGGCGCATCCTCGAATCGATGGATGGCACGCGCGACATCACCGACGACGACACGCCCGGCCGCCCTCAACTGGCGCTCAGACTCGATCGCGACGCGCTGCGCAACGCAGGGCTCAGCGCATCGCAGGTGGCGCGCGCGGTGCGCCTGCAGGTCGAGGGTGAAATCGTCGCCATCACGCGGGACCAGGGCGCCAAGCTGGAGGTGCGCGTGGCGGCCGCCGGCGTGACCGACGACGACGTGATGCGCGTGCTCGACGCACCGATCGCACTGCCCGATGGTGGCGCCACCACGCTGCGCGCGCTGGTCGGCAGCGAATCGACGCGCGGTCCCGGCGTCATCAAGCATTACAACCTGCGCCGCACCATCACGCTGGAAGCCAACCTCGATACCGAAAAGCTCAATTCGATCGGTGTCGCCGAGTCGGTGCGCACCGCCTGGGAAGCCCGGCGCACGAGCTTCCCGCGCACCGATCTCGACTTTTCCGGCGAACTGGAAGACGTGCAGGAAAGCCTGGACGCGATGAAGGTGCTGTTCCTGCTCGGCCTCGGTCTGATCTATCTGATCCTCGCCGCGCAGTTCCGCAGCTACTGGCAGCCGATGATGATTCTGGCCACCGTGCCGCTGGCGTTCACCGGCGTGGCGGTCGGCCTGCTGGTCAGCGGGTCGCCGCTGTCGCTGTACACCTTGTACGGCGTGATCGCGCTGACCGGCATCGTCGTCAATTCGGCCATCGTGCTGATCGACGCCGCCAACGAGCGGCTGAAGGCCGGCATGAGCGTGATGCACGCGGCGATCTACGCAGCGCGCCGGCGCGTCGTGCCCATCATCATCACGACCAGCACGACGATCGGCGGTCTGTTTTCGCTGGCTGCCGGCATCGGTGGCTATTCGATGCTGTGGGGCCCTGTGGCCGGTGCCATCGTGTGGGGACTGGGCGTGGCAACGGTGCTCACGCTGTTCGTGATGCCGGCGCTGTATATCGCGTGCATGCGGCGCAGCGTGCTGCTGCAGCCGGGTCGCTGACGCGGCGCCGCAGGCTACAATCACGGCTTGACCGAGGGGATGGAAACAATGGATATCGAGCAGGCTCGCTTCAATATGGTGGAACAGCAGATCCGGCCGTGGGACGTGCTGGATCAGGACATTCTTGACCTGCTGTTCGTCGTCAGACGTGAAAACTTCGTGCCGGCCGCGTTGCGCGACCTGGCCTTCGTCGATACGCCGATTCCGCTCGGCCACGGCGCAGAAATGCTGGAGCCGAAGATCGAAGCCCGCGTGCTGCAGGAACTGCATGTGCGCAGCACCGACACGGCGCTCGAGATCGGCACCGGCTCCGGCTACATGGCCGCACTGCTCGGCGCACGCGCCAGCCAGGTGACGACGGTCGAAATCGAACCTGCGCTGGCCGAGCGCGCGCGCGAAAACCTGATCGCCTCCGGTGCGCTGAACGTGCGCGTCGAAGTCGGCGATGCGGCGCAGGGCTGGCCGGTGCATGCGCCGTACGACGTGATCCTGGTGTCCGGCGGCCTGCCGGTGCTGCCGCAGGAACTGGTCGCGCAACTGCGCCCGGGCGGCCGGCTGATTGCCTTCATCGGCGAAGCGCCGCTGATGAACGCGACGCTGGTGACGCTGAACGCCGACGGCAGCCAGACGCAGGAAATCCTCTTCGAAACGCTGTTGCCGACGCTGCGCAATGCACGCGGCGCCCAGCGTTTCGTGTTCTGAGACACCGTCGATGAAGCAGATGACGGTGGCCGAGCTCGCTGCGTGGCTGGCCGAACCGCAGGGCGAAAAGCCGCAGTTGCTCGATGTGCGCGAAGCGCACGAGTGGGCGATCTGCCGGGTCGAAGGCAGCCAGCACATTCCCATGGGCACCATTCCGTCGCGCCTGGACGCACTCGATCCGGCGCGGCCGCTGGTGTGCATCTGCCACCACGGCGGACGCTCGATGCAGGTGGCGATCTTTCTCGAACGCAATGGTTTCGGCGAGGTGTACAACCTGGCCGGCGGCGTCGACGCCTGGGCGCTGCAGGTCGATCCGTCGATGGCGCGGTACTGAGGCAATGACGACCCTGCTGCGGCGTTTGTCGCTGTGCGCCGTGTTGTCGGCCGGTTTCGCGGCGAATGCGGCGGTGCTCGCCGCTGACGACCTGGTTGCGGTCGCACGGGCGGCACTGGCCAACGATGCGCAGTACCAGTCGGCGCGCGCGCAAAGCCTGGCGACGTCGGAAAAGCTGCCGCAGGCGCGCGCCGGCCTGCTGCCCAGCCTGACCGTCAGCGGCACCACGCAATGGAATGACGTGACCGTGAAGCAGCCGGTCAATGCCGCCTCGCAGCACAACTCGCACAACTTCAACTTCCAGCTGACGCAGCCGCTGTTCCGCTGGGCCAACTGGGTGCAGTTCGAACAGGGCAAGCTGCAGGTCGCCGCCGCCGAGGCGCAGCTGGCGCAGGCGCGGCAGGACGTGCTGCTGCGCGCCGCCCAGGCCTACTTCGATCTGCTGTACGCGCACGACGTGCTGGCGTCAATCGAGGCCCAGAAGGACGCCGCATCGCAACAGCTCGCGCTCGCGCGCAAGAGCTTCGAAGTGGGCACCGTCACCATCACCGATGTGCATGAAGCGCAGTCGCGCTTCGATCTGGCGAACGCACAGGGCATCGCGGCGGCGAGCGACATCGAAGTGAAGCGCCACGCGCTGTCGCTGATCACCGGCGGCGCACCGGCCGAGCTGCGCCGCATGCGGCGCGACGTCGCATTCGCGATGCCGGAGCCGGCGCGCATGGACGACTGGGTGGAGCGCGCGCAGACCGACGGTCTGGCGGTGCTGACCCAGCTGGCAAATCAGGAAATCGCGGCGCGCGAAATCGAGCGCCAGCGTGCCGGCCACTATCCGAGCGTCGATCTGGTGGCGACCTACGGCCAGAACAAGAACGTGGTCACCTTCGCGGGCAACCCGATATCGAACCAGACTGAATCGGCCACCGTCGGCGTGCAGGTGTCGGTGCCGATCTTCCAGGGCTTCGGGCAGGAATCGCGCGTGCGCGAAGCGGCCTATCTGCTCGACCGGGCGCGCGCCGAGGTCGATCTGGCGCGGCGCAATGCCGCGCTGCAGGCGCGTCAGGCCTATCTGGGCGTGGCCAACGGCATCGCGCAGTCAGCAGCCCTGCGCGCCGCGCAGGTGTCGTCGCAGTCCGCACTGGACTCGAACAAACTGGGCTATGAAGTCGGCGTGCGCATCAATATCGATGTGCTCAATGCGCAGCAGCAGCTGTTCGCCACGCGGCGCGACATGGCGAAGGCGCAGTACGACACGATGCTCGCGCAGCTCAGGCTGAAAGCCGCCGCCGGCCAGCTCGGCGAAGAGGAAATCGCCGTGGTGAATGCCTTGCTCGAGTAGTGCGGCCGCGCGCGACCGGTCATCAGCTTGCGGTGCCGCGGCTGAACCACCACCACGAAAAGCCGATCGCCAGCAGCGCCACGACCCCGATGGCGATATTGCGCTGCATCGGATAGCGCTCCAGCTTCACCAGCCCGGTGTGGAAGCTGATGTACAGGAAGCCGCCAATGAACAGCGCCAGCACGCCCAGCAGCGTCCACCGGTTGCCCAGGCGGCCCGCGGCGCGCAACAGCGTGCCGCATACCAGAATCAGTACGAAGAACGACAGCAGCGACAGCGGCGTGATGCCGGTGCATGAGCGTCCGCCGCAGGCCGGGCAGATCGCCGGGGCTTTGGCGCGCGCCATCAGCTTGACCAGACGCGCAATCGTGTCTTGTCCGCAGTGCGGACAGCGTGAAAGTTTTGCCACCGCTATTTGCCCGCGACGAAAGCCGCGCGCTGCACCGGGTCGGGAATGTCGCGCGCCAGCTCTTCCAGCAGTCCCTGCTCGGTGCCGGTGCGCTTGAGCGCGCGACCGACCAGAATGCGCGCCACCGGACCGATCAGCCGCGCCAGACGGCGCTCGATGTCGGCAATCACCGCGTCGTCGAGCGGCCGGGGCGCGGACGACACGTAGCGGCTAGATGTGCCGGTCGGCGGCAGGCTGCTGCGCGACGTCGATATCGCGCCCGAAGCCGCGGCACCGGACATCGACTGCGATGAGCGCGACGTGGTCGCGCCGGTCTGCACGACGTGGCGCTTGGCCTCGATCAGGAAACCGGCGCGCTGCGCATCGTTCGGAATGTGCGCGGCGAGTTGTTCGATCAGGTGCGGCGCCGACGTTGCCTGAGGCGCGATACGTGTCACCAGCACGCGCGCCATCGGCCCGATGTGGCGCGCCAGCAGCGCTTCGAGCAGCGGCGTCAGCGCGTCGGGCGCCAGCACCGGTTGTGCGACCTCACTGCGCCGCGTGATGCCGCTGCGGCTGTCGAGTTCGAACACCTCCTGGCTGCGCGACGCGATTTCGACCCGCTGGCCGGTGATGTGCAGGCCGTCCGGCGCACCACTGCCCAGCGCCGATACGGTTTCGTAATAGGCGCGCGACACCAGAACCTGGCCGGCATGCGCCAGTCCGGCCAGCGCACGCGCGGCATCCAGCCCGTCGCCATGCAGGTCGAGCGCACCGCTGCCGGAACGCGACACGCGCACCGGGCCCAGATTGATGCCCTGCTTCAAACCCTGGCCGTTCTGGCCGCTGTCATCGGCGAAGTCGAGCTTGCGCAGATGCTGGGCGACGACGCAGGCGTCTTCCGGCTGGCCGAGCAGACACAGCGCGGTGCCGTCCGGCGTGTCGAGGATGAGCCGGCTGTCGGCATCGACCGAGCGCGCGGCACGCGCCAGCGCGTCGTCGAGCTCCGACTTGCAGGCCAGCCGCTGCGCGGTGTCCAGCCGCTGGCTGTCGCCGATCTGCGCATACAGCACGCTGCACACGATGGTGCGCCGTTCTTCCGACGCGCCGATCGCGCGTACCGGCGCGGCGACCGGTGCCGGTGCCGATGCCGCGCCGGCCGCCAGCGGGCCGCGCGCCGTGGCCGGCGCCGCGGTGAATACCCGGCGGAAGTCCGCGATGCTGCGCGGTCGCTTCGAATCGTGCGGCTCCAGCCCCCAGTCGATGGCGCGCAGCAGCGAGGCGCCGAACACGGACGCGTCGGCCAGCCGCGACGCGGGAATCAGCGGGTCGTTCTGGATGCGCGCGGCCGATTCGACCGGCCGCTGGCCGGTGACCAGCCAGTACATGACCGCCGACAGCGAATAGATGTCGGTCCACGGCCCCTGATTGCCATGCGAGTGGTACTGCTCGAACGGCGCAAAGCCGGGCGTGACGATGGCGGTCAGCGTATGTTCGGTGTCGTGATAGCGGCGGGCGGCGCCGAAATCGAGCAGCACCGGTGCGCCGTCGTCGCGGATGCAGATATTGGGCGGCTTGATGTCTCGATGCAGGAAGCCACCATCGTGGATCACCTGCAGGCCTTCGAGCAGCGGCCGCACGATGGCCAGCAATGTGGCGCGGTCGATGCGCGCGCCGCGCTCGCGCACCCACTGGTTCAGCGGCCGGCCCCGCTCATAGTCCATCACCATGTAGGCGCTGCCATTCGCCTCGAAGAAGCGGCTGACGCGCACGATGTGCGGGTGACGGAAGTTGGCCAGCGCGCGCGATTCGTCGAGAAAGCGGCGCAGGCCCTGTTCGAACATTTCGACCGCCGGACCGCTGCGCGGCATCACGCGCTGGCCGTCGCCGCGGATCGCGATGTCGGTCGGCAGGAACTCCTTGATGGCGACCTTGCAGTCGAGCAGCGTGTCGTGCGCCAGATAGGTCAGGCCGAAGCCGCCGCCGCCGAGCAGCGATTCGATGCGGTACTCGTTCAGCGCCCAGCCGGCCGGCAGCGCGCCGGGGCTGGCGTTGGCGGTCGGCAGGAAGCCGCTGCCCGCCAGCACTTCGGCGTTCACGCTGTCTGCGGTGAACGGCTCGTCGTCCCCGGTATCCGACGGCGGTTGCGGACCGGTCGTCACGGTCAGCTGTCTATCATGCGCATCGCCGTTTCAAGGCTGCGCCGCATGCGGTTGAAGGATGCGCCGAGCACCGACACTTCGTCCTTGCCGGAATCACGGAACTCGGGCACCGAAAAGTCGCCGGTACTGATCTGGTCGGCCGCAGCCGACAGCCGCGCCACCGGGCGGATGATCAGCCATTCGAGCATCAGGTTGAGCGCCACCATGACGAACACGAACACGCCGAGCAGCGACAGCATGAAGGTGTTGAAGGCACGGTCGGCATTGGTCACCGGCAGCGTCATCGGCACCGACACCACCTGCGCACCGATGATTTCATTCAGCTTCCAGCCGAAGCCGTTCGCCTCGCCATACACCTTCACCATCGTCGGCGGCGCCGTGGCGGCCGTGTTGTGGCAGGCCAGACAGGCCGGATTGGTGATGCGGATCGGCCGCGCGATGTACATGTGGCGACCGGTCGGCGTTTCGCGCACGCCGGTCAGCTCCTTCGTATCCTCGGCGTTGCGGAAGCTGGTGACGATGTCCGTTTCCCAGTCCGACGCGCGGTCGCGCGGATTGGTCGGGTTCAGCGTCGCCTCCTTGTAGGCGTACTCCGGGTGGTTCTTGCGCAGCTCGTTGATCGTTTCGGTCGCGGCATAGGCCGGCACGGTCTGCGGCAGGAACTGTTCCGACAGCAGCGGATCGAGGTGCGGCTTGATCTGGCTGACCGTATAGGCGCGAATGGCGAGCGCGGTTTCCATCATCAGCCGCGCATTGCGCTCGACCTCGGCGCGCGCGTTGTCGTGCAGCAGCTGGTGCGACAACGCGGCGCAGGCCGCCAGACCGATCGCGAACACGCCGATCAGCACCAGGTTGAACTTGAGTCTGAGTCCCATCTTCGCAAGGCCTTTCGGTCAGGTGTGGGTGGTTTGCAGCGCGTTCCCGGTACGCGCATCACCCACCCGCGTTCGACCTGCGGACATGGCGACGCCGGATTGTAAAAGATTGACACCCGCGGAGTAAGGCCGTCGCCCGTCGGTGGGCCACAGCGGCAACAGAAGAAGGGCAGCGCCGATCGGCTGCCGCTCAGCTACCGGCTTGACCGGCGTCCCGATAGTTCATCCACCACCACACGATGGCCGCGATGCTGGCCGCCCACAGCAGCAGCACGATCACGCCGGCAATCCAGTTGGCCGGCAGCTTGCCCTCGCGCGCCCGCGCCCGCGCCGCCTCCATCACGTCCGGCGGAATCATGCCGACCACTATCCAGACGCCGATCGGCAGCAGGATGACCTCGTCGAGCAGGCCGAGCACCGGGATGAAATCGGGGATCAGATCGATCGGGCTGGCCGCGTAGGCGAGCAGGAACAGCAAGAGAATTTTTGCGCGTCGCGGCGTGCGTGTGTCCTGCGCTGCAATTGCGAGCGCCATCAATTCGAGCTTGATGGCGCGGATGCGGTCCTTGAGTCCCATGGCAACCAGGTTCTGTCAGTCGTTCGAGCACGAACCCGATCAAACCACAAAACACGCCCCGCCGTCAGCCATTGCACTGCGGAATCCGTGACCGTCTGTCACGCATGGGGCGATGGCAGGGCCGGACTCGTCTGGCGCGCCACAGCAGCACGATGTCGAATAGATAGGGTGCGTGCAGCTTTGTTCTGCAACATCAATAATATACGGCTCAACAATTTCTTTTGTCTGTCGCCAGCTACCCGTCTGGCTACCCGCAAAGTGCGGGCTCCAAATGGACGGTCTGCGACCACTTGAGTCGAACGCAGCGTCAGGGCAGTTGTTCATTGACGCACAGAGACACGGCATGTTCCCGGCGCCATTCTTTGAAAAACAGACGGCAGCCCGTACGGATATTGAAGATTGGCTTTTTGTCTTCATTTCACGCCCAATTCTGTCACGACAACATCCGGCTCGTTCGCTGCGACCAACCTGAAGTCCAGATTGTAACTGGCCGGGGCAGAGGGAATTCGGTAGCCCATCGCCTGATAGCCCCGCTGTCGCTTGCCCCACATCCGCAGCAGGGCCGGGTGGCCAGCATCGACAAAGTCGATGATGCGCACATGGGTCTTGTTCGCATGCTCCCGATGCAGGCGGCCGGCGTACTGCTGCAGCGTGCCCTTCCACGAGATCGGCATGGCTAGCACCAGGGTGTCGAGCGGTGGGTGGTCGAAGCCTTCGCCGACCAGCTTGCCGGTAGACAAGAGCACCCGAGGCGCATCAGTGGGCAGGGCGTCCAGTTCGCTGATCAAGGCGGCACGCTGCTTCTTCGACATGCGGCCGTGCAGCGTGAATAGCGTCGGGACGCGGCCCGCCAATACCGTACCGATGGCGTCAAGGTGTTCGGTGCGCTCGGTCAGCACCAGCACCTTGTGCCCCTGCCCGAAGGCACCCACGATTTCGTTCGTTATGGCCGCCGTACGGCCGGCGTCGTTGGCGACATGCCTGAATACATCCTGGATGGCGGCGTCGGCGGCGAGGTCAATGCGCCCTGCCAGGTAACGGGGAATCACCTCCAAGGTTTGCGGCGCGCCAGTCGGCTTCGCCGCGGTGTGTCGGATCGGCCCGCACTGCATGAAGATGATCGGCTGCCGCCCGTCGCGTCGGATCGGCGTGGCGGTGAGCCCGAGCACATACTTGGCCCGGGCACGCTTCAGGATGGCCTCGAAGGAGAATGCCGAGAGGTGGTGGCACTCGTCGACGATGACCTGCCCGTAGTTCTCGACGATTTCATTGGTCTCGCCCTGCCTTGAGAGCGACTGCATCACCGCGATATCGATCTTGCCGGTGGGCTTGGCTTTGCCGCCGCCGATGGTGCCGATCACGTTCTTTCCGACTCCTAGAAATGCCTGCAGCCGCTCCTGCCACTGCTTGAGCAATTCGGTGCGATGCACCAGCACCAGGGTGTTCACACCACGCCGGGCGATCAGCGCTGCGGCCGTCACGGTCTTGCCGAAGGCGGTTGGCGCACACAGGATGCCGACATCGTGGCGAAGCATCGCAGCGACTGCAGCCTCCTGATCTGACCGCAGCGTTCCGACAAAGCTTACGTCCAGCGGCTTGCCGCCAAAGCGCTCGTCTCGCAACTCACAACGAACACTGTTTTCGCGTAGCAACTCCTGGGCGGCATCAAGGCAGCCCCGCGGCAGGGCGATGTGGTTCGGGTAGTTCTCGGCACAGCCGATCACCCGCGGCTCGTCCCAGACTGGCAGACGCATCGCCTGCGCCCTGTAGAACTCTGGGTTCTGGAAGGCTGCCAAGCGGATCAGACGGTTCGCCAGCGCTTGCGGAAGCTGCGCCTTGTCGAAGTAGAGGAGATTGGCCAAGGTCGCCGTCAGCGAGGCCGGCATCGGGCCCGGGAGCCGCAACTTGGCCGGTGACGTATGCTTCCACGGCTCTTGCTGATCCTCTTCGGTGATGAACGTGACATCCAGCGGATGCGAGCCGCCGGTGGCGCGCAGGATCGTCGGCTCGATATCGTGCGGCGCCATGGGCTGCACCGACGCCAGGAAAGCCCATTGGTCGGGATACAGCCGCAGAGCATCGTCCACGAACACGCTGCCGCCGTTCTCCCGCGGAACCTTCTGCAGCGGCAGGGCGATCAAGTTACCGAAACCGCCCTTAGGCATGGTGTCCTGGTTCGGGAACAGCCGGTCGTAGGACGTGAGCTTCAGTTGCCGGGTGCGTGCGCAAGTGTGGCTAATGATCGCAGTACCGAGCCGCCGCGCATCCCGCGCCACGACCTTCGACGAGAAGAATATCCATGCATGGGCGCCGTTACCCGAGCGAGAGATTTCCAGCGCGATGGGCACATCCAGTTCGCGACAGGATTGGGCAAAGGCCTGCGCATCGCTGCGCCAATCGGCGTCATCGAAATCCACCGCGAGGAAATGGCAGCTGTCATCCGCCAGCAGCGGATATACGCCGACAGTGTGGCGGCCGGCGAGGTGATCGTAGATCGTCTGATCGCTCAGGGGCACCAGCAGCCGGTTGCCGCAGTCTGCGCACTTGATGCGGGGTTTCTCGCAAACACCGGTGCGCCACTCGTTGGCACAGACTGGCGAATACCCGCCCTTGCCGGCTTTGCTTTCCCAGCGGGCCGGATAGACATCGGTACGGCCCCGAAACAGCCGGCGAAAGAGAGCGACCTTTTCGTCGGTGGTCAGCAATGCCGACGCAGCCGGCACGCTTTCGGGTTCAGGCAGACGCCAGGCGATACTGTGGGCGTCCAGCAAAGCGATCAGCCGGGTGTTCTCGGCACGTAGCCGGGCGAGTTCGTCGTCCATGCTCATTGTCATCCCGACCATAGACCCGCCTCGGTCAACCGCCGCAACAAAGCGCCGCGTGTCGCATGGCGCACGACGAAGCGCCGCAATGCCCGCTCGAACTCGTTGCGGCTGGAGGTGAGCGCGTAACCTTCGGCCAGATCGACGAGGGCCCGCACCGCTTGCTCGTAGCCCGATGCGGAACCGCGCTTCGCCTGCACGTCGATGGCGTCCCAGTGTTTGTCCACTTCGGCCATCAGCTGTCGCAGGTAGGTTTCACGCTGCTGGCGGCGTTCGGCTTCCTGCTTTGCGCGCTCCTTCGCTTCACGCTCCAGCCGCACTGTGGCAGCGGATTTTGCGAGCTCGCGCAGTTCGGCTACGCTGCGTCTCACCGTGGCGGGGGCGAGGGCCGGGCGTTGCGATTTCAGCCAGGCGGCATGGCTGGACCTGACGCGGCGTTCCGCTTCCTGCGCTCTGCCCTGTGCGATTAGCTTGAGTACGGCCACCATCTCGTCGCGCCGCCATTCCTCCAGCCAGGCATCGATGCGATCTGCCTCGGCGACGCCCGCCGGCGAAACTGGAGGACTTCCGGCCATGGCGGCCGCCAGCATGTCGGGATCGATTTCCAGGAATTCGACCAGCGCCTGCTGCTGCGGGGACAACTCCGACAATCCGGGCGGCACCTCGGGTTCCTGCGCATCCTCGCGCAGCTCGCCGCCGCTGGCCCCGGCCAGCCAGCCCAGGTAGAGCGGCCGTAAATCGCCGCGCAGCAATTCATCGCGCAGCGGCGCCAGGCGTCGCATCCAGCCGCTGCCGTCGTCCTCGACGAAGCGATCGTAGTCTTCGCTTTCATCAAGCGCCCAGTCGAAAATCCAGTACTCATCGCTGGCCTCGATGGTCAGCGCATATCTGGTCTCGAAAGGCTTCAGTTCGGCTTTGCGGAATGTGGCCAGCGGCACCCGCAAGGCCAGCCGGCAATTGCACCAGTTGGCCGAATAGATGAAGGCATCGAAGTAACGCCGCATCCAGTCGGCCGGTTCGGCTTTCAGGCTGCCCCACTCGTAGTGGTTGACGAATCCCGCCGGAGTAATCTCAGCGCGCGTGGAAACGGCGCGAAGTTCGGCCATCTCGGCTCGGGTGAGCGGCCGGTCGATGGCGGCGAATTCGTAGTACTGGTACTCGCTCATGGCCTAAGACTCAACGTAGGCTTAGCAAAGCGCCTTTTGGCGAGGTAACGCATAGCTCACCGGTTTCTTCCGCTTTTCGAGGAATCCTTGCTCGACGGCTGCGGCCAACCAGACCTTGAGCTGCCCTTTCTCCAAACCCAGTGCAAGCCGGATTTCTTCATCACTTTTTGCCGCTTCGCCGAGTAGCAAGGGCAGTCTGGCAAGAAAATCCTGAAACATATCGAATCCCGGGAACGGCGTTGCATCTGCCGCCGCCCCCGGCTCGGGCGTGACGAGCACATCAACTGCAACTGGGGCGGGCGCTGGTTGCTCAATCATCGTGGCGCCCTTGTCTAGAACGACCTGTTGAAACAATGGCGATGGGTCGGACTGACAAGTTTTCTCGAGAAACTCGCGTATCGATGCGCGTTCGGAAACCCCGTAGGTGAATCCTTCGGCTCCCCTTGCAATCAGTGCCGCATTGCCCGGGCTCTCGCTGGGGGTACGCACATAAAGCGGAGTCCAGCCATGGCGCAAGTCTTCAGTGGCACCGGCCCAAGTTCCACCCTCCCCCTCTGCGGAGTCAACCACCAGAGCGTAGTCGGCCAGGGCATAAATATATCGATTGCGCGCCATCGCGTTTCCAGCATTGAAGCCGGACTCGGGATTAAAGGGTGAGGTCAACACAAGCTGTCCGGACTGAATGCCCATCCGGTTCTGCCTATTCACGCTGGCACGCAGCAAATCGGCGGCCAATACGCCGATCACCACCCCACCGGCTTCCCCGGCGCCCTGCAGTGCGGCAGCGTCCACACCCTTGGCGCCGCCGGATATCACGCCCAGGCCATCTCGCACACAAGCACGGGCCACATTGCGTGTGAAGTCGAGCGCTGCTTCCGAGGCATTCCGGGAACCGACCACCGCTAAGCCGCCCACGTCCAGCAATGATGTCTCGCCGGCGCCATATAGTAACGGCGGCGCCGACTGCCCAAGCTTCTTCTTCAAGCGTTTAGGATATGCCGCATCGCTGCGTGATAGCACCCATAGGCCGCTGCGCTGCCATTTTTCCAAAGCTAGCGCCAAGGCGGTTCCACGCGCAATCAGCGACTCTACGCGCGTCGGTTCCAGGCCGGCATGAACCAGTTCCCCCAGACGGCCAGCCAATTCGCCGCCGAGCAAATCGCTGGGGCGTAACTTGCACTCGAGCAACCATTTCGTCAGCCGCTCGTACTCTTTTTGCGTCAGGGGGGCCGGGTTCGCCAAGCTCGGCTCGCCACGCTCACTGCCAAAGCGACCGCACAGCAACAAAATCGCCTCGGTATCCGGTGACAGACTGGCTGTCGATCTTTCACTCATATTTCGACACACCATCTCTATTTCGCAGTCGTTGTCGCGAGCGTGTAGGGATACACCGGTCCGCTTCCAGCCTGCCGGAGCAAAGCGACCGCAAGGGTCAGCGTCCATCCGGAATCGAATACATCGTCCACCAGCAACGCAGGTCCCGCAAATTCCGGCCCCGGAGCCTGAACTGTGAATGCCCCGTCCAGGTTGTGACACTGGTGGTAGCGATTCTCCATGCCCTTCTGCTCCTCGGTATGGCGGGTCTTTATCAGCACCGGGCGAAATGGAATGCCCAGTGAAATTGCCAAGCGCATGGCAAAGTTCGGCACCAGCTCCGGGTGGCGGGTCGATGGAATACAGGTCACCCATGAAGGGGGCGACTCCATGGGCCAGCGTGTTTGAATCAATTCTGCTGAGGCGGCGACCAGATCATCCGCAAAGTGTCCCTCGGCCTTGCCCCTGGCAACCAGTTCGCCCCATACCGGCTCGCCCCATCGGGAAAGAATACGGCCCAGCTCACCACGGAGGTTCAGCGGGATTGTCGACTTGGTCCAGGCAAACTGTGCGGCATAAGCGGGCAGCGCGGAAATATCCCATTGCTTCTTCAGTTCCAGCATCACCTCGCTCTGCCGGACGAAGCGCTGCGCCTTGATCAGCCGCACATCGGAAATGACAGGAGAAATCACTGGAGCGCCTCGACAGACCGCGCACTTGCCGCAGGGTTGCGCCAGCGGGTCATCCAGCGCTGCCGCGAGGAACTGCATCAAGCACTGCCGCCCCTCGATGTAGGCCTGCATCTCGGCCCACTCCTGCTCGCGCTGCCGGATCAAATGCTCGATACGCTCCCGGTTCAGCCGAAAGGGCTGGGCAGTTCGACTCCATTTGGACTCGATCTTCACTACCGGGGCGGCATTCTCCACCACCAGCAGCTTCAATACCTTTTCGATCTGCGACTGACGCAGATTGGCGACACGCTCCAGCTCCCGCACAGTCATGCCATCGGTTTCGCAGTTCTCCAAGGCCGTGAGTATCCGCTCGATCTGCCACTCCGGCGGGAAAGCCGTATCGCGGAAGTAAGCATTGATGTCATCTTCCTCGTCGCCGGACAGCAACACCCCGAAGGCTTCATCGATGGCACGCCCTGCCCGGCCGACCTGCTGGTAATAGAACACCACCGAGCCCGGCGTCTGATAGTGGATGACAAAACCCAGATCAGGCTTGTCGTAACCCATGCCCAGCGCTGTGGTCGCTACCAGGCACTTGATCTTGTTCCCCAACAGTGCAGCTTCCAGGGCCTGACGCTCGTCGTCCGTCTTGCCTGCATGGTAGGCATGCGCCTCGATATCGTTCTCCCGCAGCGACTGGGCAACCCGGTCGGCGTCCCGCGTGGTCAGTGTGTAAACGATGCCACTGCCGGGAAGCGCCGGAATCCAATCGGCCATCCAGGCCAGCCGCTCAGCGGGATTGCGCAAACGCATCACCTGCAATGCCAGGCTCTCGCGAATCAATGGCCCTCGCTGCAACAGCACCCCACCGCCGAGTTGCTCACCTACGTCTGCCTCGACACGACGATTCGCCGTGGCTGTGGTTGCCAGCACCGCGATGTTCTGCGGCAGCAGACGAAGGATCTGGCCAATACGCCTATAGTCGGGGCGGAAGTCGTGCCCCCAATCCGAAATGCAGTGTGCCTCGTCGATCACCAGCAATCCGATGCGTGCTGCGATGGGCAACAGAGTGTGGGCCACGAAATCATCGTTGGCCAAACGCTCCGGGGAAATCAGCAGCAAGTCGATCTCATCGTTCAACAAGCGTTGACGCACAGCGTGCCAGTCGTCTGAGTTGGTCGAGTTGATGGTCTCGGCGCGCAGCTTCAACCGATTTGCCGCTTCAATCTGGTTGCGCATCAGTGCCAGCAGAGGCGAGATGATCAGTGTTGGCCCGGCGCCTTGCTCCCGCATCAGCTTGGCCGACACGAAATAGACCATGCTCTTGCCCCAGCCGGTGCGCTGCACGCACAGTACCCGCCCGCGCTGATTCACCAACTGATCGATGGCTTCCCGCTGGCCATCGCGGAAGTTGACGGTGGGATTGTCGAGGGCGATACGAAGCCAGGCGAGGGCGGGGTTTGTAGTCATGGCAAGCAATTTCCTCAGCGTCTCCGGCTGCGATATTTTTGCAGGCGACTATTGGGTTTTTCCGGGAGGGTAAATTCGACCAGGCCCGCTTCCATGAGGTCAGCGATGGCTTGCTTGGCTGCGCCTGAAACAGATTTGTGGCCCAGGGCCTGCGCAACTTCCGAACGGCTCAAGGGGGCGCGAGCGATAGCCGCCATGATTCTGTGATGGATCGACTCTGGCCCCCACTCTGCCCGCCACTGTGGCTGGGAGCGCCATTCGCCCTCCGACTCTGGCCTCGACTCTGGCCTCGACTCTGGCCCGGCCAGCGCCGTGGCCTCCCCTGCGGCCGAGGCCGCCACTTCCAGCGCCGCCGGGTGGATCGGCAGCCGCACCATGAAGTAGCTGTGATCTTCGTCGAACTCGAACTCGGCCGGCGGCGAGCCATTCTTCTCCATGGCTTCCATGATCTTGGGGATGCCGGTGGCGCGGCCTTCGGTGAATTCCAGTTCTTTCAGGAATTCGCCGATGCGGCGATTGCGATAACGTCGTGGCCGGGCGCGACCGGCGCGCAATTGCTCCAGCCGCACTGAACGATCCGGCCCCGGATAGCTGATGACAAATAGTTCGTTGCGCTCGATCCGGACCTCGATCGGCTCGCGCGTGTCGTAGCCCCTGTGATAGACCGCATTGACGACGGCTTCTTCGATAGCGTCGTAAGGGAAGTTTTCGACCCGGGTGGCCTCAGCTCGCCCGTGATGCTTGATGACGGTTTCGGTAATCAGGTTGCGCTTGATGTAATCGAGCGCGTCGCGGGTCATGCGGGGTATCGGGCCTTTGAATATCTTTTCCGAAAATTTGTTGCCGCCCGGCCCTTCCTTGGGAAACCAGACGACGTCAATCTGCATGGCCGGAAAGAAGCACCAGGGCTCCGGATTGAACATCATCAGGCCAACATTGAGCGGGAAGGGCGCTTCGTCCGGCCCGCCGATGACTCCCATCTGACGGCCGAGTTCGATCAATGAAAGATTGGGCGCCTGCCTGGCCAGATCGCTGTCCACCTGTTGCAGATAGTCCTGCATCAGGTCGCGGGAGAGACTGTCCACCTTGGCCTGCTGGTTGACGCGGTCGTCATGGGGAATGGTAGCCGCCAGCGACATGAGTTCCGTTTCATCCGCCCCCTTGGCGCGGATGGTGCTGGAACCCTTGCGGATGTAATAGGCATAGTCCCTGCTACCCTTGCTCAGACTGGTTTTTGCCTTGTAGGGGCGCGTCGGCCCACCCAAAGCCCAGAGCACGAGAACATGCCGTCCCTCGATTTCGACCGGAACGGCGATGGGATGGTAGTACGGCGCGATGGCACTGAAGCCGAGGTTCAACAGTTCCTTCTGGATGGCGTCGATTTGCTCGGGATCGATACCCACTGGCGGCAGAACTGGACGCCCATTGCTTTCCGCAAAGCCGATCAGGATGTAGCCGCCGCCCAGGTTGTGAATGTCATTGGCGAAGGCGCAGAGGCTGTGCAGAACGGCCTCGGGGTTCCATCCAGCCTTGAATTCGAGGCGTTCCCATTCGACGGGCTTGCCGCCGAGGAGGTCGTTTATGTTGATGGGGAGCGCCATGTGTTACTCCGGCAGCAAGACGCAGATAGCGGGCATAGCCAACCCATCGCGCGGTCGTTGGGAAACTTTCATACTGTTTGCATAGTGTCACGACAAACCGGATAAGCCGAACAGCCCCAAAACTCCTCGCCCGCGTTGGCTCCGCGCTTCGCCGTTCGCTTCACCATGGGCTTGGTACAGCTCGGGCAGCCTGGTACTGATGGCGTATCCGCCGGAGCCGCCGACACTAACGATGGTCCGCTCTGTTGTGCAGGCGCCGGCCCTATCGAATTCCGAGCCTGACGAATCAACCCATGCAGCAACGGCCTGTCAATGAGTTTCAGATTGCGCCCGCTCGCGAAGCCAACTGCATCTTCGGTGAACTGCCCGGAGGTTACTACGAAGCCACCGGCCGCGCCCTTGGCGGCCATGACGCCATGGAGTTCTCGCACCACATCCACGCCGACCTTAAAAGCCTTCCACTGCTTGCAGTGAACAAGGTACTTCTCGGTGCAATTGGAGAGCACCCGATCGACACCGCCATCGGCGCCGCCGCCCGTTTCAAGTACGCCGTAGCCTTGTAACCGGAAGGCCTCGCCCACCCGCATCTCGAACTCGCGCCAGCTCATGCCGTCGAGTGCGTCGGCTGCGTTGCTCTGGCTGACATCCGCGATGAGCCTGCGGCGCGCTTGCCGGCGCCACGCCGAGATACCGGCACCCGCAAGGCAGATCAAAGGCAGGACGTATTGTCCGAATGTCGCCAACGTCTTCCAGATCGTCTGCGTGACCATGGCTCCCATCTCACCTGGCTTGATGACTGCGACCACTTCCTGGCTCGCCATTCCATGCAAGATAAGCCAGAGAACCGCAGCCAGCGCGACGCCGGCCCACCAAGGCAACATGGCTACGAGATCTATCAGATCCTCGGCCGAACTGGTCTTTCTTCTACGCGCCATCGTTTTCTCTCTTTCTCCTTATCTGATTGAGTTGCCTTCCTTCCACGTACGGTGAACTCAATCGATGGGCAGGTAAGGTGCGATGCAGAAGGCCTACAACCATATCGGCGGATAAGTCAGCGCTCATTGGGGCGAGTCATAAGCATGGAGCGGCGCAGAACAGCCACTCCTTGGGTAGGGAAGCCAGCCAGGGCCGTCGCACTCGGATGTCATCGTCTGACCGAGATATGCCAATTGACACCGCCGCCCTGAATTGTCGTTCACATTCATGAACTTGCACGTACCTCTTGTGCACCCTTCCAAAATCGCGTCCACTCTCGCCCTTTGGGCGTACGAAATGGGCACAGCGAATGGACTCGATCTGATGAGCGCGTTGCAGCAGGTGGCCGACCCGCGCCGACCCAGCAACGGTACGCGGCACGACTTCCAGGAGATTCTGGTGATCGCCGTGTGTGCGGTGCTGTCCGACTGCGACACGGTCGAGGACATCGCAGAGTGGGCCGCGGTCAAGGAATCGTGGCTGCGCCGCTTTCTCGTGCTGCAAAACGGCGTGCCCTCGCAGGACACCTTTCTGCGCCTCTTCCGGTTGATCGACCCGAGGCAGTTCGAGGCGGCCTTTCGCCGCTGGGTCGGCGGCATCGTTACCGCGCTGGGTGGTCAGATCGCCGTCGATGGCAAGACCCTGCGCGGCTCGGCCGACTCGGAACACGGGCCGGTGCACATGGTCAGTGCCTTTCATACCGATCTGTCGCTGGTGCTCGGTCAGGAGAAGGTTTCCGGCAAGAGCAACGAAATCACCGCGATCCCCGAATTGCTGGCGGCACTGGACCTTGGGGGGTATCTGGTCAGCATCGACGCGATGGGCTGCCAGAAGGCAATCGCCGAGCGCATCGTCGCGCAGGGTGGCGACTATCTGCTGGCGGTCAAGGGCAACCAGCCGACCTTGTTGCGCGTGATCGAAGATGCCTTCATCGAC
>NZ_JAUYNV010000028.1 GCF_030698125.1 Methyloversatilis sp. | reverse complement strand
TCGCGAAATCGACCTGCCAGCAGGGCATCGATCACCTGATGGCCGAGGGGACGGTCAGACCAGCTCCACGGGCGGCGAGCCGTGCTCGCCGAAACCCGCGCTCCGCCTCCGCAGGCGATCCGGTCTTCGAAATGCGGCATCACGTGATCAACGCGCGCATCGCGGACAGGGTCCGCTCCTACGAAAGGCAACAGCGTCGCGGTTTTCGCAGGAGCCTGCCTCGCAGGCGATTCCGCTCTTCAAAAAGCGGCAGCGTGTGATCAACGCAGGGATCGCGGACGGGGTCCGCTCCTACGAAGGGCGGGCTCGGGGGGCGCTCGCCGAAACCCCGCTACACCCCTCCAGGCGATCCGTACTACGCCCCGAGACCGCCGATGTCTACACCGGCGGCATGCGCCTGCTGGTCGGCGTGGTAGCTGGAGCGCACCATCGGGCCGCAGGCGGCGTGGGTGAAGCCCATGGCGTTCGCTTCGCGTTCGAACATCGCGAAGCCGTCCGGATGCACGTAGCGCAGCACCGGCAGGTGGCCGCCGGAGGGTTGCAGGTACTGGCCCAGCGTGAGCATCTGCACATCGTGCGCGCGCAGGTCGCGCATCACCTGCAGGATTTCCTCGTCGGTTTCGCCCAGGCCGAGCATCAGGCCGCTCTTGGTGGGCACCTCGGGGTGCAGCGCGCGGAAGTCCTTCAGCAGGCGCAGCGAATGCGCATAGTCCGAGCCCGGCCGCACCTGGGCGTACAGCCGCGGCACCGATTCGAGGTTGTGGTTCATCACGTCCGGCGGTGCGGCGTTGAGGATGCCCAGCGCGACGTCGAGCCGGCCGCGGAAATCGGGTACCAGCACTTCGATGGTGGTGCGCGGCGAATGGGTGCGCACTGCGCGGATGCAATCGACGAAGTGCTGGGCGCCGCCGTCGCGCAGGTCGTCGCGGTCGACGCTGGTGATCACCACGTAACTGAGTTTCATCGCGGCGATGGTCTTCGCCAGCTTCTCCGGCTCGTCGACATCCAGCGGGTCGGGCCGGCCATGGCCGACATCGCAGAACGGGCAGCGGCGCGTGCACTTGTCGCCCATGATCATGAAGGTGGCGGTGCCCTTGCCGAAGCACTCGCCGATGTTCGGACAGCTCGCCTCTTCGCATACCGTGTGCAGGTCGTGTTCGCGCAGGATCTGCTTGATCTCTCCGAAGCGGCTGTCCGGGCGCGCGGCGCGCACGCGGATCCAGTCCGGCTTGCGCAGCGTTTCCGCCGGCACCACCTTGATCGGGATGCGGGCGGTCTTCAGCGAACCCTTCTGTTTGTGGGTCGGGTCGTAGGTGGTGTCGGTCATGGTGGTTGGTATCCGTCTGGGCGCTGGATTCGTCCGGTTCTTCAGCGGCGTTCGTCGCCGTGGCCGGGATCGCGATTCTGGTGGCGTACAACAAGTATGTGAATACCCTTGTCCTCTTCAACATAAATGAGGGCGTACGGAAACTGGTAGAGCGAAAACCAGCGCCTGCCTCCCTCTGTCGGTGTTCCAAGCCCCGGATTGCCGGCAAGCAATTCCGCGACGCGTCCGAATTCACTGATGAACCGCGCGGCAAGCGCCTTCCCGCCTTCACGACGGTAGAAACCTGCTGCCGCGGCAACATCGGCCGCAGCGCCGCCGTGCAGCGAATACGTCAAAGCAGTTCCGAGCGCAACTGATCCAGAAATTCCGGCCCGGGTATCGACCGCGCCGCGCCGCTCTCAAATTCGGCCTGACGATTGGCCGCCAGACGGTCCCATGCTTCATCGAGCAACTTGTCGGCATCCAGCCGAGCGATGACCCGGTCGAGAAATCGTGCCCGGTCAGGTACCGAGAGCCGCAGAAACTCTGCTTCGAGCACTTCAACGGATGTTGTCATCACGCGCACCTCACATAAATCACGCTGATCAAATCGTCATGCAGCCAAATCTTACCGATCAACAGCTCACAAAGCTCGCAAGCCCAGGTCAGTCGTATTCGGCCGCGTGTCAGCCGGGAACTACGATTGTCGAAGGAATTCGTAAACCTCATTGGGAGAGTGGACGACAAATCCATCGATACCACCCGCAACCGGCTTTTCAGCAATAGCGCGGACAGCTTCAAGCAGCCTTACCTTGTGCGCAAAAATATCCCTGCTGCGCAACCCCGGATTCACATCGAGAACTTCGACCAGTATGACTTCGGCATCGCTCTTGCTCATGAAGAAGTGAAGTGGCCTGCGACCGGGATACGCAGGGTGAGGAATGGCAAGGTACTGTTCAGAAGTCGCCTCCTTCAATACCCATGCCTCGGCATCTTCCGAGAACTCTGAAACAAGGGTTTCCAACGAGAGCGGGTCGGTCATGGGATGGTTCCTGACGGTGTGCTCGGGTTGTCAGTTCTAGCCAGCGCCCTGACTCATCCATAGAGGGCGCGCTGTAGCGCGTCGGTCAGTTGCCGGCAGATCGCCTCCGGTGGGAGATCGATGCCGAGGTCGCGCGTCTGTGTCACGCGCAATCCACTGTAGCCGCACGGGTTGATCGCGGCAAACGGTGAAAGATCCATGTCGACGTTGAGCGACACGCCGTGATAGGTGTGGCCGTGCTTCACGCGCAGGCCGAGCGCGGCGATCTTGGCGTCGTCACCGGCCGGGCCGACATAGACGCCGGGTGCGCCGGCACGCCGCCGGGCCTCGATGCCGTGGCCGGCCAGCAGGTCGATGACCGCCTGCTCGATGCGGCTGACCAGTTCGCGCACGCCGAGGCCGGCGCGTTTCAGATCGAGCAGCGTGTAGATCACGACCTGGCCGGGGCCGTGGTAGGTGATCTGGCCGCCGCGGTCGGATTCGACCACCGGCACGCCGATGTCGTGCAGCAGGTGTTCGCGCTTGCCGGCCAGCCCGAGCGTGAATACCGGCGGGTGTTCGACCTGCCAGAACTGGTCCGGCAGGTGTTCGGCTGCGGCGCGTGCGTTGTACGCCTTCATCGCGTCGAACACCTCGCGGTAGCCGGCCCGTCCGAGCGGCACGACCTGTGCGGTCACAGCACCACTTTCACCATCGGGTGGCTGCTCAGTTCGCGGTACAGCGCGTCGAGCTGTTCGCGCGACGTGGCGCGGATGGTCGCGGTGAGGCTGATGTAGCGCCCGCCCGACGACGGCCGCATTTCGAGGCTGGCCGGCACGAAGTCCGGCGCGTGGCGCAGCACCACATCGACCATTTCCTGCGCGAAGTCGTCATGGCGCTCGCCCATGATCTTCAGCGGAAAGTCGGTCGGAAATTCGAGCAGGCTGTCGGTCATGTCAGCGCGTCACCAGCCGAACCACAGTCGTATCGTGTCCCAGATGCGGCGGAAGAAGCCGCCTTCCTCGACCGCCGTCTGCGCCACCAGCGCCACTTCGCCGACCGGCTGGCCGTCGAGCAGCAGCTTCATCGTGCCCAGTTGCTGGCCGACGGCGACCGGCGCGATCACCGGTGTGTTCAGCACGATGTCGCGCGTGGCCTTGGCGGCCTGGCCGCGCGGCAGCGTCAGCACCACGTCGCTGGCCGGGCCGACGGTGACCTGCGCCGTTGCACCCTTGTATACAGCGGGCTGGCCGAGCGCCTCGCCGGCGGCCGCGAGCTTCGCATTCTCATAGGCGTTGAAGCCGTAGTTCAGCAGCGCGCGGGACGATTCGATGCGGCCGCTCTCGTTCGGCGCGCCGAGCAGCACCGACACCACGCGCCGTCCGTCGCGCTTCGCCGACGACACCAGGCACCAGCCGGCGGCATCGGTGAAGCCGGTCTTCAGGCCATCCACACTGGGGTCGATCGTCAGCAGGCGGTTGCGGTTGCCCTGCTTGATGTTGTTGTAGGTGTAGTCGAGCGTCGAATACAGCCCGTAGTAATCCGGAAAGTCGCGGATCAGCGCGCGCGCCAGCAGCGACAGGTCGCGTGCGGTCGTGAAATGTCCGGCTTCCGTCAGGCCGTTGGCGTTGCGATACTGCGTACCCGTCATGCCGAGGCGCTGCGCCTCGCGCGTCATCATCTGCGCGAACGCTTCTTCCGAACCGGCGATGACTTCGGCCAGTGCAACACAGGCGTCATTGCCGGACTGGATGATCATGCCTTTGAGCAGTTCTTCGACGGTGACCGGGCGATCCGGCGCGATGAACATTTTCGAGCCGCCGGTCTTCCAGGCCTTCACGCTGACCGGCACGGTCTGGTCGGGTTTGAGCTGGCCGGTCTTGAGGGCCTTGAAAGTCAGATAGGCCGTCATCAGCTTGGTCAGCGAAGCGGGCTCGACCTGGTCGTCCGGCCGCGATTCGGCCATGACGGTGCCGGATTCGTGGTCGACCAGCAGCCAGGCCTTCGCATTCGGCTGCGGCGGCGGAATGAGGTCTGCCAGGGCGGGAGACGGCATCAGCACGCTCAGGACGGGGAGAACGAAGGCAGTGCAGCGCAACAACTTCAGCATGTAGGTTTACCGGTGTGGGAGAACAGCTGACATAGTTTAGCAAAGCCCGCCGGATGACCGGCATGGATGGTGCTTGATGCTGTATTGTGGTGCACTGCAAAATCCGCGGCGCGCCAGGAGGAAGGAACTTTTGACCGACGCCACGACTCGGAGGCCGCTATGGTTCTCGCACGTACGCTGCTGTTCATCGGCTTGATGTTGATCGCGCTGTCGTCGCTCTGGACGAGCGCCGATACCGCCGTTGACGACGGTTTTGATGCACCGTTCGGGTGCGAAACATGCGCCGGCGTCGAAGCATCGCTCGATGTGCCGCTCGATCCGCACAGCGCGCTGATCCATTTTCTCAGTATCGCGGGCGACCCGACCGATCCGGTCGCGGCCCATGTCATCCCCGGCCGGTCCTTCTCTGCGCGCCCCGCGCTGGACAGCGAAGTGTTCTCACTGCAGCAGCCGGAACCGGCCCAGGTTCTGTTGCGGCCGCCCCGGCTCGCCTGATCGGGCGCCCTCGTGGCGCCTCGCCCGGGCCTCGCCCGGTGCTCCAGACCGTTTCAGCGCTGCGTGGCCGGACGTGCACGCAGCCAGTCCTGTCCATTGAAAACACTACGCAGATCCATGAAAACAAAAGCAATTGCCTTGCTGGCCGTCATCGGCCTTTGCGTGCAGGTGGCTCACGCCGCCGAGCCTTACACGCTGGAACAACTGAAGGCGCTGGCGCTGGAATCGAACCCTTCGCTGGGCGCCGCGCGGGCCGATGTCGACGTCAGCCGCGCCGACACCATTACCGCGCGCGCCTATCCCAATCCCGAACTGGAAGTGATGGGCGGCGACCGGAACTCGCGCGGCCCCAATCTCGCGCCCGGTTCGCTCGGCACGATAGCCCTGTCGCAGCGCTTTGATTACCCCTCGCAGCGCGATGCCCGGCTGCGTGTGGCCGAGGCCGGCGTACTGTCGGCGCAGTCCGGCGTGCAGTCGTTCGAAATCGACCTGCTGGCGCAGCTGAAGCAGAACTACTACCTGGTCATCCGTTATCAGGATGAGCTGCGCGCCGCGCAGGAAGATCTGGAGCTGGCGCGCTCGATCCGCAACCGGGTCGAAGTGCGCGTCGATACCGGCGAGGCGCCGCGCTATGAACTGATCCGCGCCGACACCGAACTGCTCACCGCGCAGAAGAATGCCGACGCCGCCGTGCTGCGCATCGTGCAGGCCAAGGCCCGTCTGCGCGCCCTGGTTGCCGGTCAGCTGCCGGAAGATTTCGACCTGCAGGGCGAGCTGGAACGCGACGCCGAGCTGCCGCCGCTGGGTCAGCTGCGCGACGACATGCTGGCGCGCAACCCGGAAATCTTCCGCCTGAAGGCCGAGATCGATCGCTTCACCGAGCAGCGCGAACTGGAAAAGCTGCGCCGCATGCCGGACGTGTCGCTCAAGCTGGCGCGCGACCGCGATCCGGAATACGACGCCAATCGAATCGGCGTCGCCGTGACCATTCCGATCTTCGATCGCCGTCAGGGCCAGATCGCCCAGGCTGGCGCGCAGGTCGAGCGCACCCGCCTGCAGCTGGACAACCGGCTGTTCCAGCTGCAGCAGCAGCTCGATGCCGCCTACCGCCAGTTCGAACTGTCACGCAATCAGGTCAGCGCACTCGAAACCGGCATCGTGCGCGAAGCCGAAGCCGCATTGAAGGTGGCCGAAGCCGCCTACCGGTTCGGCGAGCGCGGCATCCTCGACTTCCTCGACGCACAGCGCGTGTTCCGCGCGGTGCGCAACGAACTGATCAGCGCGCGCTACGAACTGAGCGCCGCCGTGGTCGAGATCGAGCGGCTCAGCGCCGTCCGCTGACGCGCCGCCTGCCCGCTCCGCTACCCATTCCAATCATCAAGATCCTGGACCGAACATGACTTCAATCACCCGTCCGCTGCTCTACGCCAGCCTGCTTGGCGCTTCCCTGATATTCGCCGGCTGCGGCGAAGCCGACAAGGCCGAACCGACCAGGGCGGCTGCACCGGCCGACCCCAATCTGGTGTCGGCCGGCGAAAACCTGACCCGCATCATCCAGCTGGGTGAAGTGACCAGCGTCGAACTGTCCGACATGCTGCGCGTGGCCGGTCAGGTCGATTTCGACGAACAGCGCATCACCCGCATCGGTGCCACCGTCACCGGCCGCATCAGCGAACTGCAGGCCGTGCTGGGCCAGCAGGTGAAGGTCGGTCAGACGCTGGCGGTGCTCAACAGCACCGAACTGGGCGCCGCCCAGCTTTCCTACATGAAGGCACGCGCCCAGGCGCAGCTGAACCAGCGCAGCGTCGAGCGCGCCCGCCAGCTGCTCGATGCCGACGTGATCGGCAGCGCCGAGCTGCAGCGGCGCGAGAGCGAGCTGGCCATTTCGCAGTCCGAACAGCGTGCCGCAGCCGACCAGCTGCGCGTGCTCGGCGTCAGCCAGCGGGCGCTCGACAAGCTGACCGAAACCGGCGCCATCAATTCGGTATCGCCGGTCGTCGCGACGATGGCGGGCACCGTGGTCGAGCGCAAGGTCACCCAGGGTCAGGTGGTGCAGCCGAGCGAAGTGCTGTTTTCCATCGCCGACCTGTCGCGCGTGTGGGTCGAAGCCGAAGTGCCGGAGCAGCAGGCCGGTCAGGTGCAGGCGGGCCAGAACATCCAGGTCGAAATTCCGTCGCTCGGCCAGCAGCTCACCGCCAAGCTGATCTACATCGCCGACATCGTCGATCCGGTCACCCGCACCGTCACCGTGCGCAGCGAACTCGACAACAGCGACCGCTCGCTCAAGCCCGCCATGCTGGCCACCGTATTGATCGAAACCCGCCCGACCAGACGACTCGCCGTGCCGGGCAAGGCGGTGGTGCGCGAAAGCGACAACGACCAGGTGTTCGTCGAAGTGGCCCCGGGCCAGTACCGCATGACGCCGGTCAAGCTCGGCCAGGCGATCGGCGAGGTGCGGCCGGTGATGTCCGGGCTGACCGAAGGGCAGCGCATCGTGGTCGACGGTGCCTTCCATCTGAACAACGAGCGCAAGCGCAAGGAAACGGATTGATGCCGTCTTCGCCGCCTTGTCCCCACTCGCTACCGGATTGGATGAAACATGATTGAAGCTCTTGTACGCGGGGCGCTCAAACAGCGCCTCGTGATTGTCGTCATTGCGCTGTGTCTGCTGGCGTTCGGCCTGGACGCCGCGCGCAAACTGTCGGTCGATGCCTTCCCCGACGTGACCAACGTTCAGGTGCAGATCGCCACCGATGCGCCCGGGCGCTCGCCGGAAGAAGTCGAGCGCTTCATCACCGTGCCGGTCGAGATCGGCATGACCGGCCTGCCCGGCCTGGAAGAAATGCGCTCGCTGAACAAGCCGGGTCTGTCGCTGATCACGCTGGTGTTCACCGATAAGACCGATCTGTACTTCGCACGCCAGCTGGTGATGGAACGCCTGCTCGAAGTGCGCGAACGCATGCCGGCGGGTGTCGTGCCGGTGCTCGGTCCGGTGTCCACCGGTCTGGGCGAGGTGTACCAATACACGCTGGTGAAGCCGGACGACGGCGACCGCGAACTGACGCAGGCCGAACTGACCGAGCGGCGTACCGCGCAGGACTGGGTGGTACGGCCGCTGCTGCGCTCGACCACCGGTGTCGCGGAAATCAATTCGCAGGGTGGCTACGTCAAGCAATACAAGGTACTGGTCAATCCTGATCGATTGCGCCATTACGGCCTGACGGTGAAGGACGTGTATGAGGCGCTGGCTCGCAACAATGCCAACGCCGGCGGCGGCATCCTGCCGCAGAACGCCGAGCAGTACCTGATCCGCGGCGTCGGTCTGGTGCAGAACCTCGAAGACATCCGCCTCATCGTGGTGAAAGAGGTCGGCGGCACGCCGGTCTACATCCGCGACGTGGCCGAGGTTGCCTTCGGCCACGCGGTGCGCGTGGGCGCGGTCGTCAAGAACGGCACGACCGAGGCGGTTGGCGGCATCGTCATGATGATGGCCGGCGGCAACGCCAAGGCCGTGGTGTCGGACATCAAGAAGAAGGTGGCCGAGATCAACGACAGGAACATGCTGCCCGGCGGGTTGAAGATCGAACCCTATTACGATCGATCCGAACTGGTCGACGCCGCGCTCGCCACCGTCATCAAGGTGCTGATCGAAGGCGTCATCTTCGTCGTCATCGTGCTCTACCTGTTCCTGGGCGATATGCGATCGTCGATCATCGTGATCGCCACATTGGTGATCACGCCGCTGGTCACCTTCATCGTGATGAACCAGGTCGGGCTGTCGGCCAACCTGATGTCGCTGGGGGGGCTCGCGATCGCGATCGGACTGATGGTGGACGGCTCGGTCGTGGTGGTCGAGAACGCCTTCGAGCGTCTCGGCCACGCCAAGGAAGAAGGCGAAAGCCGCATCCGCGTCATCCTGTCCGCGGTGATGGAGGTGGCCACGCCGGTCATCTTCGGTATCGGCATCATCATTCTGGTGTTCCTGCCGCTGATGACGCTGCAGGGCATGGAAGGCAAGATGTTCGCGCCGCTCGCCTACACCATTGCCATCGCGCTGTTCGTTTCGCTGGTGCTGTCGCTGACGCTGACGCCGGTGCTGTCGAGCTATCTGCTCAAGGGCGGTGCCGACCACGACACCTGGTTGATCAGGACGCTGAAGAAGCCCTACCTCCCGATGCTGTCGTGGGCGGTGGCCAACAGCAGGAAGACGGTGTCGCTGGCGGTGCTGGCTTTCGTCGGCGCTGTCGCGATGCTGCCCTTCCTGGGCACCGCCTTCATTCCGGAAATGAAGGAAGGTTCGGTCGTGCCGGCGATGGACCGCGTGCCCAATATTTCGCTCGAAGAATCGCTGAAGATGGAGCGCGAGGCGATGCGCCTGGTGATGGAAGTGCCGGGCGTGAAGTCAGCGGTGTCCGGCGTGGGTCGTGGCGAATCGCCGGCCGATCCGCAGTCGCAGAACGAGTCGACGCCCATCGTGTCGCTCAAGCCGCGCGACGAGTGGCCGGAAGGCTGGACGCAGGAAACCATCCAGGACGCCATGCGTGAAAAGCTGGCCGCGCTGCCCGGTGTCAATATCATCATTGCGCAGCCGATTTCCGACCGCGTCGATGAAATGGTGACCGGTGTGCGGGCCGACGTGGCGGTGAAGATTTTCGGCTACGACCTCGACACGCTGCGCGATAAAGGAGCCGAAATCGCGCGCGTGGCGCGTACCGTGCCGGGCGCGTCGGAAATCAAGATCGAGCGGGTGACCGGCCAGCAGTATCTGACGATCGAAATCGACCGCCGCACGATTGCCCGCCACGGCCTCAATGTGGCGGACATCAACGACCTGATCGAAGCGGCCATCGGCGGTCGCCACGTCACCGACGTGTTCGAGGGCGAGCGGCGCTTTGCCGCGGTGGTGCGTCTGCCCGAGCGCTTCCGCGACAACATCGAAGCCATCAGCAACATGCTGATCACGACGCCGGACGGCGCGCAGCTGCCGCTGTCCAGCCTGGCGAGCATCGACGTGCGCGACGGACCGGCGCAGATTTCGCGCGAAACCGGCAAGCGCCGCATCGTGATCGGCATCAATGTGGCCAACCGCGACCTCGGCGGTTTCGTGGCCGAGCTGCAACAGAAGGTCGGTGCCGAGGTCGAACTGCCCGAAGGCTATTACTTCGAGTGGGGCGGCCAGTTCCAGAACATGGAGCGCGCGCTGGGTCACCTGTCCATCATCGTGCCGATCACGGTGGCGGCGATCTTCTTCCTGCTGTTCCTGCTGTTCGGGTCGGTCAGGTTCGCCACCCTGATCATCACGGTGCTGCCGTTCGCGTCGATCGGCGGTGTGATCGGGCTGTTCATCAGCGGCGAATACCTGTCGGTGCCCGCGTCGGTCGGCTTTATCGCGCTGTGGGGTATCGCGGTGCTCAATGGCGTGGTACTGGTGTCCTACATCCGCAACCTGCGCAACGAAGGCATGGAGCTGATGCAGGCGGTCGTGCATGGCGCAAAGATGCGTTTCCGGCCGGTAATGATGACCGCCACCGTGGCGACATTGGGTCTGGTGCCTTTCCTGTTCGCTACCGGACCGGGGTCGGAAGTGCAGCGGCCGCTCGCCATCGTCGTGATCGGCGGCCTGATCACCTGCACGCTGCTGACCCTCGTCGTGGTGCCCGCCCTCTACACCTGGTTTGACGACAAGCCCTACGAGGCTTGATCCGAGGAGAGTCGAAATGAAGGAAATCAGAGCGGTCATCCGCCCGAACAAGCTGGCCCGGCTGCGCACGGTGCTGCGCGAAATGCCCGGCTTCCAGGGCATGACGATCAGCAAGGTCGAAGGCTGTGGTTCGCCCAGCGACCACATTCCGCACAGCATCAAGGACGAACTGACCGACTACTCGGCCAAGGTGCGCATCGAAATCATCGCGCAGGAAGAACTGGTCGATGAAATCGTGCGCCGCATCGTCAGCGTGGCCTGCACCGGCCAGACCGGTGACGGGCTGGTGTGGGTGGTGCCGGTCGATCGAGCGGTATTCATCAACAAGACCACGGTGGGCTCACCGCTGGGCTGAGGCAAAGGCTGAAACAGGCGATCACCGGCACGGCGGTGCCCGTCAGTGCCGGTGATCGTGTTGGTGATGTGCGTCGGGCAGATGTTCGTGGGTGTGCGTAACGGGCGGGTGTGGGTGCAGATGACTGTGCGGACCTGACGGCACGGAGTCATGCAGGTGCATGTGGTGTCCGTCGTCATGGGTGTGCGCATGTTCATGCATCAGGGCCGGATGCCGGTGACGATGGGCATGGGATTCCGACAAGTGAAGCAGCACGCCGGCCAGCATCAGCAGGCCGGCAGCGATTCCCGCAATACCGGGATCACGTTCGCCCAGCGCGAGCGCGCCGAGCGCGCCGATGAACGGTGCGAAGGCGAATACCGATCCGGTACGGGCGGCACCGAAAGTGCGCTGTGCCAGCAGATAGAAACGCAGGCTGAAGCCATACCCGGTCGCGCCCACCGCAATCAGTCCGCACGCGGCAAGCACGGTGGGCGCGGCGTGACCCATGAGCACTGCCAGCGCGGCGGTGGCGCCAGCACCGATCAGCCCCTTGAAAACGACCACCTGACCAGGGTCCCGGTCGGCCAGTGCGCGCGACAGCGTATTGTCTGCACCCCAGGCAACCGTGGCGACCAGCACGGCAAGCAGGCCTGAAAGTTCGCCGCCGACGGCGTGTGCCCGATCAGTCATCAGCACCGCCGCGCCAGCCGTGATCAACAGCATCGCCAGCCAGACTTTCCGGCCCATGTCCTCGCGGTAAAGAAGACGGGCAAGCAGCGCGGTGACCAGCGCTTCCAGCGTGAGCAGCAAGGATGCGCCGGCGGCGCTGGCATGCTGCAGCCCCCATGCAAGGGCGACCGGCGCGATGACGGCTCCACACGCTGCCATGCCCAGCAGGACCGGCATGTCGCGGCGGCGCACGCGGGCTTCGCGCGTCACTGGCTGGATCAGGGACAACCCGGCCGCTGCGGCGCCGACATAGAGCAGCGCGGCCGTGATCAGCGGACTGATATCGCGCCCAAGCAGGCTGATCAGCGGCGTGCTGAGGCCGAACAGCAGCGCCGCCAGCAAGGCGAGCGCCCCGCCGCGCAGCGCCGGCGAGGCAACCATGCCATGTGGAGCGCCTTTCACTGCCGGATGCTGAAACGCACCGTCATCGTTTTTCCCGCCGCGTCCGTGATCGTGGCGACCGCCTTCGCGCCGGGCGCCAGCCTGGCGCCCTCGGCGAACAACCGGTTGCCGCCGGCGGGTTTGAGCACCGCTTCGGATTTCGTCTTGCCGTCGAGTACCGTCAGCTTGCCGCTCATGCCGCTGCTGGCCAGGGCACTGCCATGGTCGTCGACGTGAATCGTTGCGCCGGCAGCGTCTGCGACCAGTTCGAAACTCAGATCGTTCACGTTCTGCACGACGCCGCCATGGCGCGGTTTTGCTTCGCCATGTGCGGACACGAATTGCGGGGTCGCTGCGGCAGCCACGGCGAGTACGGTGATCAGGAAGGTCTTTCTCATTGCACGGTCTCCATCAGGTGGGGGTCGCAATCGATCGGCAGGCCCCGAAGCGGGGCCTGCATCGAAATGCGTCAGGTCGCTCCGGTGGCGGGTGCCGGTACGTCCCCGGACGCGCGGTCGTGTTCCAGCAGCCGCTGCAAGGCCGGCCCCCCGAAACACCAGAACAGCACCGGTGTAAGCAAGGTGTCCAGCACGGTGGCGCTGACCAGGCCACCGAAAATGACCACCGCCACCGGATGCAGGATTTCCTTGCCCGGCGCCTCGGCGGCCAGCAGAAGCGGCGTCAGCGCGAACGCGGCGACCAGCGCCGTCATCAGCACCGGGGTGAGCCGTTCCAGCGAGCCGCGCACGATCATCGCCTGCCCGAAGCGCTCGCCTTCGAACTGGCACAGGTGGATGTAGTGGCTTACCTTCAATATGCCGTTACGGGTCGCAATGCCGGCCAGCGTGATGAAGCCGACCATGGATGCCACCGACAGGCTGACGCCCGCGATCCACATGGCGAGCACGCTGCCGATCAGGGCCAGCGGAATGTTGGCCATGATGATGCCGGCCAGCACCGCCGACCGGTAACGCGTGTACAGCACCAGGAAAATCATGGCCAGCGACACCAGCGACAGTCCGGCGATCAGCAGCGTGGCCTCTTCCTGCGCCTGGAACTGGCCTTCAAGGCTGATGAAGGTCCCGGTCGGCAGTGGCGCCGCATCGATGATGCGCCGGATGTCCTCGATCACATGGGCCATGTCGGTGCCATCGGTATTGGCATACACGACGATGCGCCGTTGCCCGTTCTCGCGTCCGATCTGGTTCGGTCCATCCGTTTCCTCCACGCTGGCAATGGCCGATACCGGCAGTCGTCCGGCCGGCGTGTCGATGAGGGTGCGGGCCAGATCGACCGGTCCGCGCGCGTTGTCCGGAAGTCGCAGCACCAGGCGATAGCGACGGATGCCATCGACAATGAGCGCGCCGTCGTGTGCGCCATCGGTCAGCGCCTGCAGCGCACGGATCGCCTCGCCCGGTGACAGGCCGGCCTGAGCCGCTTTCTGGTGATCGATGCGCACCGTGATCTGCGGTATCAGCACCTGCTTTTCCACCGTCAGATCCACCAGACCCGGGATGCCCGCCAATCGTGCACGCAGCTGTTCGGCCTGTCCGCGCAGCGTGTCGGTATCTTCACCGTAGATCTTCAGCACGATCTGCGCCCGCACGCCGGACAGCAGGTGGTCCAGCCGGTGCGAGATCGGCTGCCCGATCGCCACCGATGCCGGCAGTACGGACAGCGCGCGCCGGATATCGGCCATCACCGCCTCGCGATCGCGTCCGCGCGACAGGTCGATGTCGATCTCGGCCGAATGCACGCCCTCCGCATGCTCGTCCAGTTCCGCCCGCCCGGTGCGCCGGCCGACCTGACGCACGTCCGGTATGTCGTGGATCAGCGTTTCGGCCAGCGCACCCATGCGGCTCGATTCGGCCAGCGAGGTGCCGGGCGAAAACATCAGCGACAACACCAGCGAACCTTCATTGAAAGCCGGCAGGAAGACGCGCGGAAAGAAGGGCACCGTGGCGGCCGTTGCAATCACCGTGAACGCCGCGACCGTGATGAGTGCGCGCGCACGGGGAAACGAGGCGTTCAGAAGACGTGCGTCGCCGCGCTTGAGCCAGCGCACCAGCGGGCTGTCTGCGCGGTCGAGCTGTTTCATGTTCGGCAGCAGCAGGCTGCACAACGCGGGCGTCACCGTCATCGACACCAGCATGGACGCCAGGATCGATGCAATGTAGGCCACACCCAGCGGCGAGAACAGCCGCCCTTCGATGCCCGGCAGCGCGAACAGCGGCACGAACACCAGCACCATGATCACGGTGGCGTACACGATGCCGGTGCGCACCTCGACGCTGGCGCGACGCACGACTTCGAGCACCGGCAGCGGCTGCGCAAGGGTGCGGTTCTGGCGCAGCCGGCGCAGGATGTTCTCGACATCGACCACCGCGTCGTCGACCAGCTCGCCGATGGCGATCGCCAGTCCGCCCAGCGTCATCACGTTGATCGACTGGCCGAGCAGGCTGAACACCAGTGCGGTCACCGCCAGCGACAGCGGAATCGCGATCAGCGAAATCAGCGTCGTGCGCGCCGACAGCAGGAAGGCGAACAGCACGATGCCGACCATGATGGTGCCGTCACGCAGCGCTTCAACCACATTGCCGACCGAAGCCTTGATGAAGTCGGCCTGGCGGAACAGCACCCTGGGTTCACCCAGCGCCGGGGGCAGGCCCTGTCTGAGTTCGCCCAGCGCCGCTTCCACGTCGCGCGTCAGGCGAAGGGTGTCGGCGGTCGGTTGCTTCTGCACGCTGATGATGACGGCCGGTGCGCCGTTGTAACCGGCATCCCCGCGCTTGAGGGCGGGTGCAAAGCCGGCACTGGCCACCTGTTCCAGCCGCACCGGCCGACCGTCCTTCCAGGCCACCGCCAGCCCGTTCAGATCTTCGATGCGGTGGGTGCGCCCGACATGGCGGATCAGGTATTCACGGCTGTTGCGGTCGATGAAGCCACCTCCGGCGTTCTGCGCGAAGCCGCGCAGCGCCTGCTCGATCTGCGTCAGCGACACGCCGAACTGCGCCATGCGCGCCGTATCGGGCTCGACCCGCAACTGGCGGACCTCGCCACCGATCGGAATCACCTGCGAGATGCCGGCGATCGACAGCAGGCGCGGGCGCAGCACGAAGTCGGCGTATTCACGGGCCTCCATCGACGCCGCTGTGCCCGGTCCGTCCGGATTGATCGGCAGCGCAATGAGCATGATTTCGCCCATGATCGACGATACCGGCCCCATGACGGGTGCCACCCCTTCGGGCAGTTGCGTGCGCACCAGCGCCAGCCGCTCGGCCACCAGTTGCCGGTTGCGATAGATGTCGGTGCCCCAGTCGAATTCGGCATAGACCAGCGACAGTCCGACGCCCGAGGTCGAGCGCACACGGCTCACCCCCGGCATGCCGTTGAGCGCGGTCTCGAGCGGAAAGGTCACCAGCTGCTCGACCTCTTCCGGCGCCATGCCGCCCGCTTCGGTCAGCACGGTGACCAGCGGCTTGTTCAGGTCTGGAAACACGTCGACCGGCGTGCGCCACGCCGTCAGCGCACCGTACACCATCAGCATGGCCGACACCGCGAGCACCAGCAGGCGATTGGACAGGCTGTTCCGGACGATCCAGTTGAACATGCGATGTCTCCGGTCAGCGAATCTGTGCGATCAGCGGTGCGCCCTGCACCACTACGCGGTTGTCGGCCGCCAGACCGCTCGTCACGACGATGGTCTCCGCATCGAGCGCCTGGAACCGGACCGGTTGGGCGATGAAGCGCTCGGCGCCCGACTTGATCCACACCACCGGTTCGTTGGCCGTATTGCGCGTGATCGCCTGCGCCGGCAGCACGATGCCCGACAGGCGATCGGTCAGTTGCGCGATGACCGATACCGGCTGGCCGACAGCCAGCGGCGGTGCTGTGCTGCCGGCCCGGCTGCGGAACATGACCGGCAGCACGCCGTCGCGCAGGCTGCCGGACGCACCGAGCAGTTCGAGATGCACGCCGGGCGGATGTTTCAGCGTGGCCGACCCGATGCGGCTGGCCAAAGCGCTGTCCGGAACGGTGGCTTCGATCAGCAGGCGGCGGGGGTCGATGATTTCGAACAGTGTTTCGCGCGCGCCCACGACCTGCCCCGACACCACGTCGGCGCGCGCGACCACCCCGCTCACCGGTGAGATCAGCGCCTCGCGCGCGCCGAGGCTGGCAGCGACGCCGGCTTCGCGTTCGCGCAGTCCGGCCAGTTCGGCCCGAGCGGCGTCGATGTCCTTGCGCGGGACCGATCCTTCCAGCCCCTCGAGCCGGACCACCCGCTGTTCCGCCAGCGTGAGGGCGGTTCGCAGTTCGGCGCCCTGCGCGCGCTGATTGGCCAGCGCGAACGGGTCGGTCTGATGGCGCACCCAGGCCAGGGTGTCGCCTTTCTTCACCGTCTGGCCGACGATGGGCAAGCCTTTCGGACCGGCTTCGATCCGGCCACCGTAAAGGGGCTGGATGCGTCCGCCGGCATTGGGATCGATGACCACCCGACCGGGAAGTTCGACCGTGCGGGCGGCTTCGGTCTGCGGCGCGATGCGGGTGCGGATGGCCATGCGCCGCTGCGCCTGCTTGGGCACGTTCACGCTGCCATCGGGCAGCCGGGCGAGCTGGCTGATTGCCGCGGCTGGGGGCTGGTCGAGATGTTCGCCGTCCGGTCCGTGCGCGCCCGGTGCAGCGAACGACAGGGTGGATAGCGCGCCGAGCGCCCAGGCGAAGCCGAGTGTCGTCAGGCGCTTCATTGCAGGCTCCCCTTGCTCGACCGGCTGCGCAGCAGCAGCGCGCCAACCGCCAGCGCACCGGCCGCGCCGAGGGCCCACCACAGCAGGGACAGCCTGCCCGGGCCGTGTTCGTGTGCATCGTGCGTGGCATCCGCGCTCGCTGCGTCGGCCACGCGCAATGTGGCGTCGAGCAGATCGCTGTCCTGCGGCGTCACGATGGTGAACAGCAGTGCGTGCTCGCCCGGTCTGGCGAGTGCGGCCAGCAATTTCTCGTCAGTGACCGAATAGTCGCCCTGATCGGCATGCAGTGTGGCGGTCGCGCGCAAGCCGCCGGATTCGACCTCCACGCTGGCATCGAGCACCGGTTCGTTGCTGTCATAGCGGTCGATCAGGATCGACAGTTCTCCGCGCAGCAGCCTTGCCACCAGTTCAAATTGTTCGGAATGGGCTTCGGTGCCCGGCGCAGCGCCGGCCTCGCTGGCCGCAGCAGGCGTGTCGAGATGCTCGCCATCGGGGCCGTGAGCGCCGGGAGCGGCAAAGGCAGGCGGGCTGATCACCACCGCCAGTTGCACCAGCAGCGCGGGCAGGAAGGCGGATCGCTTGCGCGGACGAGGTTCGGCAGGAATGTTCGCGTTCATGGCAGAAGTCCGAGGGATTGATTGACGCGGGCGCGCGCCAGTCCGAGCGCTGCCTGCTGGCGCGCAACGTCGAGCTGCGCACGGGTCGCCGCGCTGCGTACCCGGAGCAGTTCCGGCAGGTCGCCTTCACCGGCGCGGAAGGCCTTGTCCAGCAGTGCGGCGCGTTCGGCCAGCAGCGCGGCGCGGGTCGTTTCTTCGGCAAGCGTGGCTTCGGTCGTCCGCAGCACGTGTTCAGCCAGCGCCTGCTCGGCCGTGATGCGGTCGCGCGTGCGCTCCAGATGGATACGGGCCCGTTCGAGGTCGGCGACCGCAGCCGCGTCGCGCGCGAGATTTCGATCGTCGGTGTCGAGCGGAATGCGCAGTTTCACGCCGATGCTGTCGGCCGAAGTGAGGCCGCTGCCCGGTTCATCATGGCGGTAGCACAGCGTTACTTCGGGCGCGTCACGACGGGTCAGATTGACCGACTCGAGCCGTCGGCTGACCAGTTCGAGCGCGGACTGTGCCTGAACCAGTTCGGGATGCGGGTCCGGCTCGATGCCGCTGCCGGGTGATTCATCCGGGGAGTGCGGCCAGGGCATTCCGGTCAGCAGTGTCCAGCGCGATTCGGCCGCAGCCAGCGCCTGCAGCGCCTCGCGCAGCGAGGTGCCGGCGGAGACCGCGTCAGCCTGCGCAGCCAGTGCGTCGGTGCGCGCCAGTTCGCCCGCCTGCACGCGCCGGTCAACGTCGGCCGACAGTGCGTCCAGCCGTGCGACGTGCGTCCGGGCCAACTCGACTTCAGCCCGTCGCGCCACGCCCAGCCAGGCGAGATCACGCAGCTCGCCGGCCAGCCGCAGCCGCGCAACCTGGGCGGACACATCGGCCAGCGCCACCTCGGCCAGCGCCGAGTTTCGTCGTGCATCGCGCTGGCCCGGCAGCCATACCGGCCACACGAGACCGACCTCGGTTTCCCGTTGACCGGTGTCGCGCAGCAGCCGGTTTTCGCGCTGCGACAGCTCGATCGACGGCGGTGCGGCCCAAAGGCTGCCGGACGCTGCGAGATTGGCGCTGGCAACCCGCGCCTGGCCAGTGACCTCGCGGGCCACGACGGCGCGTTGCCATGCTGCATCCAGTGCGCCTGCCAGCGCGGACGGCGGCGCGGCCTGCGCCGGGGCGGTCAGTAAGACCTGCAGCAGGCCGTACAGCAGGGAAAGTCGTAAGGTGTTCACCGTTCAGCGATCCATGAACGGATGCACGCGCGGCCCGGGCAGACGCCAGGGCACCGGTCCATCCAGCCAAAGGGAATCCGATCCGCCGGAGGCGGATCGGCCGTTGCGGAATCAGCTGAACGGTCTGGGAGGTCGCTTCAGCCCTTCGAGGAAGGGCTCGGGCACGCGGGACGCGGCGACCGCGGGGAGAGGGTCAAGCGGCGGGGTTGTTGCAAGGAAATTGCAGGGTGATGGCAGCGGTCCGGCCGTGCCGATCAGGCCGTCAGCCTGCATGTGTTGCACCGATTCCGACGAATCGTCGAAGTGAATGCCGTCTTCGTGGTGATGATGTGCCTGTTCCGTCAGGTGCAGGAAGGCGTGGCCATGATGATCGTCGCCTCCGGCCGGGGCGGCGACACTGTGGCCGATACCTGCGAAAGCCAGCGACTGCCAGAACAGGCAGAGCGCGAGCAGCAGGGGCAGGAAGCCGGATTTCATTGTCAAAGCTTAGCACGGTCCGGACGGGTCGCCGGATGGCCGGTCGTGGGGGGTCAGATCAGCGTGAAAGTGACAAGCCAGATGAGGCTCGTCAGCTGGAAAAGCGGGGCGAAAGGTGTGCGCCGTCTTGAACTCGTGCGGACCACCGCAAAGAAGATGAACAGGTTGTACGGCAGCAGCAGTGCAAACGCGATATGTGCCGCCACCTCGGGCAGCCTGCTTGCGATCGCGAACAGACCCGCCAGCGTCAGTGCGCCATTGATGGCTGTGCCGACCAGCAGCATGTCCCACCAGAACAGTCGGGCGATGGGTATGCGGCAATGCCAGCGGGCGACGAAAAATTCGGGCAAGGGCAGGGTCCCCGTGATTGGCCATCCGGTCATCCGCGGGCAGAAAAACGCGTCAGCAGACGGCGTTCGCCTGATGCCCCGGCGTCATCGTCCTCCCGTTGCACCGGGATTATCGATTTTTACGCAGTGCATCCATAATCGGGCGCTTGTTCACACCGGGGTCACGCAAACGAACGCGGGTGGCCTGCTTTATGGATATCGCCTTGCTGTTTGCACTGATTCTGCTCAACGGCGTGTTCGCCATGTCGGAAATTGCCATCGTGTCGTCGCGCAAGGCGCGCCTGATCGGCCTGGCGGACGATGGTAATCGCGGCGCCCAGGCGGCGGTCCGCCTGCACGATGATCCATCGAATTTCTTTTCCACCATCCAGGTCGGCATCACCTCGATCGGCATTCTGAGCGGGGCCATGGGCGAAACCGTACTGGCCGATCCGCTGGCCGTCTGGCTGGCCGGCTTTCCGCTGATCGAGCCCTACGCGCGCACGATCGCGCTGTCGATCGTCGTGGTCAGCATCACCTATTTTTCGGTCGTGGTCGGCGAACTGGTGCCGAAGCGGCTGGCACTGCTGGCACCGGAAACCATCGCCTCGCTCATTTCGCGGCCGATGGTGCTGCTGGCGCTGATCGCGCGGCCGCTGGTGGTCGTGCTGTCGGTGTCGAGCAACACCATCCTGCGCCTGGTCGGTGCCCGGCGCACCGAAGAGCCCCCGATCACCGACGAGGAAATCAATGTGCTGATGGGTCAGGGCGCCGAAGCCGGGGTATTCCACCAGAGCGAGCAGCAGATCGTGTCGAACGTGCTGCGGCTGGACGAGCAGCGCGTCGGCGCCATCATGACGCCGCGCAAGGATATTTTCGCGGTCGACCTCGAAGACCCGGAAGAGGAGATTCGCGCGCGCATCGCCGACAGCCCGCACAGCCGCGTGCTGGTCTGCCGCGACGGCATCGAGCACGTGCTCGGTGTGCTGCAGACCGGCAGCCTGCTCAAGCGCTCGCTCGCCGGCATCACGATAGACCGCGCCAGCATCGAGGCCCTGCTGACGCCGCCGCTGTATGTGCCCGACACGGTCAGCACCGCGCAGTTGCTGGAAAACTTCAGGCGCACCCGCAAGCACCTTGCGCTGCTGGTCGACGAGTATGGCGACCTGCAGGGCCTGGTGACGGTCAACGACGTACTGGCCGCCATCGTCGGCGACATCTCCGTCGAAGACATCGACGAGGCGCAGGAAATCGTGCAGCGCGAAGACGGTTCGTGGCTGGTCGACGGCAGCACGTCGATCAGCAAGCTCAAGTCGGTCGTCGGGCTTGACGAGGAACTGCCGGGCGAGGAAAGCGGCGGCTTCCATACCGTGGGCGGTTTCGTGCTGCACGTGCTGGGCCGCATCCCCGTGGCGGCTGACTACTTCGAGCTGCCGGGTCTGCGGATCGAGGTGATGGACATGGATCGCAACCGCATCGACAAGGTGCTGGTGCAGCAGATTCGTGCCGAACTGTCGGACGCGCCGCCCGAGGCCGGCTAGAACGCCCGACGGTCCGGTCGTCAGCGCACCGTGTAGTTGCGCGCCTCCAGACAGGCGGTCATCGCGCGCAGATAGGCGATGCGCGCGGGGGCGGCCTGGTCCGGCGGTAGCCCACCGGACACCCGGGTCGGGTCGTAGCCGGTCTGGGACGACGCCCAGTCGTGGCATTCGAAGCGGTCGGTCGCCTGCCGTTCCACGCTCTGGCCATCGGCGGGATAGACGAACAGCTCGTCCGATCCGGCGGGCTCGCTGTCGGCGTACCGGCCTTCCGGCGGCTCGACCACCACATAGCCATCGTCGCGCCGCGCGTAATACACGTCGTCGTAGCGGTAGTAAGGGCGTCCGCCGTAGTCGATCACCGAGTAACCCCAGGGCAGCACCGTGATGAAGGCGCCGATCGGCGGGCCGACGACCGAGAAATAGGCGCCGCTCGGCCGGTACCACACGCCGCTCGAACGGTAGTACGGCCGGCCGTGGTAATGATGGACATGCACGTCGCGCGGCAGTCGCTGCACCACGACGCCGCGGCCCGGGTAGTGCGCCGGATGCCGGCTGTGCCCCGCCGGGTGGTAGGCCTGCGGGACGTGCCGCTCGATGCGGTTCTGGTAGGCGGCGCGCGGCACGGCGCGATCGCCGCGCCGGTCGTCGCGCGGCACGGCGTCACTGCGGTTGTCGCCGCGGTTGTCGCCACGCATGTCGCTGCGACCAGCGTCGCGTCGTTCGGTGCGCTCCGGGCTGCGCTGCGCGTTGCGTTGTCCGTCGCGCTGAGCTTCGCGGGGCGCCCGGGCGCCGCGGTCTTCGCGCGGTCCCTGCCGCTCGCCGCGCGATTCCTGACCCTGGCGCGCGCCACCGCGATCGCCGCGGTCACCGCCGCCGCGTCCCTCCTGCGAAAACGCGGCACCGCTGCCCAGAAGCAACAGCGCAACGAGCGCCGCGCCGGTACGGCCGAGCCGGGTGTGACGGGTGTGTTGCGTGTCACCGTGTTCCATGATGCGTCGTCCCTGTGGTGAATGCGGCGTGATCAGCGCACGGCATAGCCGCGGCCTTCGAGACAGGCCACCAGCGCACGCCGGTAGCGGTTCGCTTGTTCGCTGCCGGCGGCGTCGCGCTGTGCGGCACGCTGCGCATAGGCGTCCTCGACCCGGGCGGCACGCGCTTCACGCGAGGCGTCCGATGCCGCACCGGCGGCTGCACCGACCACGGCACCGATCGCTGCGCCCTGCCCCGTGTGATACGGACTGCCGACCGCGGCGCCGATGACGGCACCGGTCACCGTGCCGGCCGCGAGCCCGTAGCCGGACGGCGGGTTGGCCTCGACGCGCGGCACCGGTGTCGGCACGTTGCGGCTGGTCGCCGGATCGAAGCCTGATTCACCGACCGCCCAGGCATTGCATTCGTAGCGGTCGCGCCGCTGCGTGGTGGCGTTCTGGCCGCGCGACGGATAGACCGACAGATCGGTTACCGCCTTCACCGGCGGTGGCCGTGGCGACCCGGTGTAGGGCGCCGGCCGGGGCGGCGAGGCACAGGCGGCGAGCAGGCCGGCGCACAGGGCAGCCGTCAGGCCGGATCGCCAGATAGCTTGAAGGCAATTGCGGGGGGAGGACATGGCGGACGCTGCCTGCGAAATGCGGTCACCCGAGCGGGACCGCGACGCATGCAGTGTTGCAGGCGGATGTAGCAAACTCTGTAATGGCTAGTATGCAGGTGTTACGGCGCCCCCGCGAGCCTTGCTCCCGGCGCGATCAGCGCAAGGTCAGCAGGCGAGTCAGCGTGTGAGCAGCAGCGCCTCAAGGCCGAGCTGGTCGCGCAGCGCGCGGGCGGCGCCCTGCGCCGCGTCGCGGCTTTCGAACGGACCGGCGCGCACGCGGTGGCGGTCGCCGTCACTCGATACGCTGATCCGGTCGGCCAGCTCGCCGAGCGCTGCGGCGATGCGGCGCGACAGGGCCTGCGCGTTGTCGAGCGTGCTGAAAGCGCCCAGCTGCAGCCAGTGGCCGGCGGTCGACGTGTCTTGTGCGCCGTCGGCAGCCAGCGCGGCGATCACATCGTCGGCGGGCGCCGCGGTTGCTGCCGGCCCCGGTGCGGGTCGCGCGATCTCCGGCTGCCCGGCGGCGCGCCGGGCCAGCAGGTCGCCGGCGCTGCCCGGTGCGAACACCGCCTCGACCTCGACTTCGGCGCTGCCGTCATTCACATAGCCGAGCTTGGCGGCAGCGGTCCACGACAGGTCGATCACGCGGCCGGGCTTGAACGGGCCCCGGTCATTCACCCGCACCACGACCGAGCGGCCGCTGGCCAGATGGGTCACCCGCGCATAGCTCGGGATGGGCAGGGTGGCATGGGCGGCGGTCATGCCGTACATGTCGTACGGCTCGCCGCTCGACGTTTTCTGGCCGTGGAATTTGCGGCCGTACCAGCTCGCGCGCCCGCGCTGGCGGAAGGGTCGGTGTTCGGTCAGCGGCACAAAACTCAGGCCGAGCGCGCTGTAGGGCCGGTTGGCGAAGCGGTGCATCGGTTCGTCGCGCGGCACGGCGTCGGGAATCGCGGCCAGAGTCTGTTCGTCTGGCGCGCGGTCACCCGGGCCATCGTCAAGGTAATAACCGCCCGGGCGCGGCTTGCCCGAGGGCGCAGGGGTGGTGACCGGCGCGGTGCTGGCAGGTGCGGAACCGGCGGGTGCAGTGGGGGCCGGCGGTTCGCTGACCGGCACGCCGGCGCAGCCGGCCAGCACGGCGCACAGCGCCACCGGCCACCGGCTGCGGGCGGCGATCATCGGCTCAGCGGTCGCGCCGGCGGGACCGCCGGTGCGCCTCGATCGACATCAGCAGGCCCAGCCCGATGCACAGCGTGACCAGCGCGGTGCCGCCGTAACTCACGAAGGGCAGCGGCACGCCGACCACCGGCAGCACACCGGTCACCATGCCCATGTTCACAAAAGCATAGGTGAAGCAGGACAGCGAAATCGCGCCGGCCAGCAGGCGCGAAAACAGCAGCGGCGCGCTGGCTGCAATCATCAGGCCGCGGCCGATCAGCAATATATATATGGCGAGCAGCACGATGCAGCCGAGCAGGCCGAACTCTTCCGCCATCACCGCGAAGATGAAGTCGGTGTGCCGCTCGGGCACGAATTCGAGGTGGGTCTGCGTGCCCTCCTTCCAGCCCTTGCCGAACACGCCGCCCGAGCCGATCGCGATGCTCGACTGGATGATGTGGAAGCCGCTGCCGCGCGGGTCGGCCGTCGGGTCGAGCAGCGTGCACACGCGCTGGCGCTGGTAGTCCTTGAAGCCCGGCCACTTGACGCCTTCGGCGCACAGCGCGTCGCCTTCGACCGCCACCGTGGTGACCGCCACCACGCCGATCACCAGCACCGGAATGATGAGCTTCCACGACAGCCCGGCGAAGAAGATGACGAACACGCCGGCCGCCAGCACCAGGATGGCGGTGCCCAGATCCGGCTGATGGAAGATGAGGCCGACCGGAATGATCAGGATGACCAGCGCGACCAGGAAGTCGCGTACCCGCAACTGCGATTCGTGGCGGTGGAAATACCAGGCGAGCATCAGCGGCACCGAAATCTTCAGCATTTCCGAGGGCTGGATGCGCGTGAAGCCGATGTCGAGCCAGCGCTGCGCGCCCTTGGACGTTTCACCGAACAGTTCGACGCCGATCAGCAGCACGACACCCAGCAGATAGAACGGCAGCGCCAGCTGCATCAGGCGCAGCGGCGGAATCTGTGCCACCAGCAACATCACCGTCAGGCCGGCCGCCAGATTGACCAGATGGGCGTCGAAGCGGAAACCGAAGTCGGCCGTGGCGCTCGCCATGACCAGCGTGGCCAGCGCCAGCAGCGTGCCGGCGATGATCATCAGCGGCAGATCGAGCTTGCCCAGCACTTTGCCCAGCGTGCCGCGCAGCCACAGCCACCTATTCGCTGTCAGTTGCATCCGTGTCCTCTGGCGCCGGGCCGGCCGGCAGGTTGCCCAGCAGATAGTAGTCAAACACCTGGCGCGCGATCGGCGCCGCCGATTGCGAACCGAAACCGGCGTTTTCCACCAGCACGGCCAGCGCGATCTTCGGGTCGTCGGCCGGTGCGTAGGCGATGAACAGCGCGTGGTCGCGCAGCTTTTCAGCCAGCTTGCTGGTTTTCAGGTCGCCGCCGCGCAGCGAGAAAGCCTGCGCCGTGCCGGTCTTGCCGGCTGCGACGTAGGGCGCACCGGCAAAGGCGCGCGCGCCGGTGCCGACGCGGTTCACGTCTTCCATGGCGCGCTTGATCACGTCGATATCCGCCTGCCTGAGATCGACCCTGCGCACCGGTTCCGGTTCGATCAGCTGGATGGCGCCGGTGCGCGAATTTTCGATCTGGCGCACCACATGCGGCCGGTACACGACCCCGTCGGCGGCCAGGATGGCGGTGGCGTGCGCCAGCTGGATCATCGTGTAGGCGTTGTAGCCCTGGCCGATGCCGACCGAAATCGTCTCGCCGGCATACCATTTCTGCTGGTCGGGCCGCTTGAAGCGCTTCTTCTTCCACGCCTGCGACGGCAGCACGCCGGTCGATTCGCCATCAATGTCGATGCCGGTACGGCTGCCCAGCCCGAGCTGCCCCATGAAGTTCGAAATGCCGTCGATGCCCCAGTCGGAAGCGAGCCGGTAGTAATAGGTGTTGCACGACACCACGATGGACTTGTGCATGTCGACCGAACCGTGGCCACCCACCTTGTCGTCGCGGAAGCGGTGGCCGCCGAAGTCGAAATAGCCCGGGTCGGCGATGGCGAACTCAGGCGTGCGCTTGCCGGCGGTCAGCGCGCCCAGCGCCATGAAGGGCTTGAAGGTCGAGCCTGGCGGGTAGGCGGAATAGATGGCGCGGTTGAGCAGCGGGTAGTCGGGCGAGTTGTTCAGCGCGTCCCAGCTGGTGGTGTCGATGCCATCGACGAACAGATTGGGGTCGAAGGTCGGCTTGCTGACCAGCGCCAGCACGCCGCCGGTCGACGGCTCGATCGCCACCAGCGCGCCGCGCCGGTCGCCGAAGGCGGTTTCGACGACGCGTTGCAGGCCGGCGTCGAGCGTCAGCCGCAGGTTGTTGCCCTGCTGCGGCGGTGTGCGCGACAGCACGCGCACCGCGCGGCCCGCGGCGGTCACTTCGACCTGCTCGACGCCGGTCAGACCGTGCAGCTCGCGCTCGTAGTGCTGCTCCAGTCCGCTCTTGCCGATGTGGTCGGTGCCGCGATAGTTCGCCGCGTCATCCGATTCCTGGATGCGCTCGGCGTCGCGCCGGTTGATGCGGCCCATGTAGCCGAGCACGTGCGACGCCAGTTCGGCGTTCGGGTACTGGCGGAACAGCCGGGCGCGCACCTCGACGCCCGGGAAGCGATAGCGCTGCGCGATGAAGCGCGCGACCTCGTCGTCGCTGAGCCGGGTGCGGATGGGCAGCGAATCGAAGTTGCGCGATTCGTCCATCAGCTTGCGGAAGCGCTTGCGGTCGCGCGCCTCGATATTGACGATGGCCGCCAGCTCGTCGATCGTGCGCTCGAGGTTGTCGACGCGCGACGGCTGTATCTCAAGCGTATACGCCGAGTAATTGCGCGCCAGCACCTCGCCCTTGCGGTCGACGATGAGGCCGCGGTTCGGCGTCACCGGCAGCAGCGCGATGCGGTTGTCTTCGGCGCGCGTGCGGTAGTAGTCGTGCATCACCACCTGCAGCCAGAAGAAGCGCGCGAGCAGCAGCGAAAAGCACACCAGCACCAGCGCGCCGGCGAACAGCACGCGGCGGCGGAAGCGCACCAGCTGGATTTCCGGGCTGTGCAGATCGTTCATGGAAAACGAGACAGGGGTTTCGCGGCGCGCTCAGATAGGACGGTTTTCATCCTTGTCCTCCGGCCGGTATTGCGGCAGCAGCAGCACGAAGCTGATCGGATACCACAGCAGCGTGGCGATGACGCTGCCGGCGAAAAAGCCCAGACCGGGGAATTCCGCGTCGGTGGACAGGCGCACGCACAGCATGACCAGCTGCGTGCCGACCAGCATGGGCAGCACGTGCAGCGACTGCTGCAGCGGCCCGAACCACAGGATGCGGCGTGAAAACGTGCCGGCGGTGTAGGCGAGCAGCACGTAGGCCAGCGCGTGCTGGCCCATCAGGCTGCCGTAGCCGATGTCCATCAGCAGGCCGAACACGAAGCCCGCGCCCATGCCCGCGCGCAGCGGCTCGCGCACGCACCAGAAGCACAGCACCAGCGCGACCCAGTCGGGCAGCATCGGCGTGCGGCCGAGCGGCATCAGGTTGAGCAGCAGCGCGAACATCAGCGACAGCCAGATGAACCACGGCCGGACCGGGCGCAGGATGCGGCGCGAACTGAAGCTGGGCTGGTTCATGGCTTGACCGCCTTTTCTGCGCGGGCGCTGCCGGCGGTGGCCGCCGCATCGTCTGCCGGCAGCACCGGCTTGCCGGGCGCCATGATGAGCACCGTGGAATGCGATTCGACGCCGGCCAGCGGTACGCACAGGATGCGCACGAAGCCGCCCGAGCCGTCGCGGTCAACCGATTTCACGCGCGCCACCGGCAAACCGGGTGCGAACACGCCGTCCAGCCCCGAGGTGACGATGCGATCGCCCTCGCGCAGATCGACGTCGGTCGCCAGGTAGCGCAGTTCAAGCGTGCCGCTGCCGGCACCGAACATCACGGCGCGCACGCCGGTGCGCGCGATCTGCACCGGCAGCGCCTGGTCCTTGTCGGAAATCAGCGTCACTTCCGCATTCAGCGGATAGACCCGCGTGACCTGGCCGATCACGCCGATGTCGTCCACCACCGGGCTGCCCGGCTCGATGCCCTGGGTCAGACCCTTGTCGACCACCACGCGGCGCGAGAACGGGTCGCGCACCGCATAGATCACCTCGGCCACCTGGGCATTCACCTGCACCCGTTCGCGCATGTCGAGCAGCGCGCGCAGGCGGGTGTTTTCCATGTCGAGCTGTTCCTGGCGCAGCCGAATCGTGCCCAGCGCCACCTGCTCGCGGCGCAGGTCTTCGTTTTCCGTCTGCAGCCGGGCGAGATCGGCGAAGTATTCACCGGCCGAGCGCACGCCCTTGACCGGCATGCCGGCGGCGACCTGCAGCGGGGTGGTGACCACCGACAGGCCCTGGCGCAGCAGTTCGAGGTAGTTCAGGCGGTGATCGACGACGATCAGCGTGAGTGCTGCACTGACCAGCACCACCAGGCGCACCAGCGGAGCCGGGCCGCGCCGGAAAAACGGGGGCGGGGAATGTCCGGCGACCGGAGAAACCATGAATCAGGAAACCGAGGGGGTCGAAGCAAGCCCGCGACGCGGGCGGTGCCGGTCCCGCGGCACCGTCGAGGCGGCGGGCAGGGACCGGTGAGCCATCATGCGGCGTGTCACTCGTTGGCGAAGATGCTGCCCAGCTGGTCCATCTTTTCCAGCGCGGTGCCCGAACCGCGCACCACGCAGGTCAGCGGGTCGTCGGCCACCACCACCGGCAGACCGGTTTCTTCCATCAGCAGACGGTTCAGGTCGCGCAGCAGCGCGCCGCCACCGGTCAGCACCATGCCGCGCTCGGCGATGTCGGCGCCCAGTTCCGGCGGCGTCTGTTCGAGTGCGCTCTTCACCGCGGACACGATCTGGTTCAGCGGCTCGGTCAGCGCTTCGAGGATTTCGTTCGACGAAATGGTGAAGCTGCGCGGAATGCCTTCGGCCAGATTGCGGCCCTTCACTTCCATCTCCTTCACTTCGGAGCCGGGGAAGGCGGAGCCGATTTCCTTCTTGATCGCCTCGGCCGTGGTTTCGCCGATCAGCATGCCGTAGTTGCGGCGGATGTAATTGATGATGGCTTCGTCGAACTTGTCGCCGCCGACCCGCACCGATCCGGCGTACACCATGCCGCCGAGCGAAATCACGCCGACTTCGGTCGTGCCGCCGCCGATGTCGACCACCATCGAGCCGGTGGCATCCGACACCGGCAGGCCGGCGCCGATCGCCGCGGCCATCGGCTCCTCGATCAGGTACACCTGACTCGCGCCGGCGCCGAGCGCCGATTCGCGGATGGCACGGCGCTCGACCTGGGTCGAGCCGCACGGCACGCAGATGATGATGCGCGGGCTGGGCGAAAAAAGACGCGAATCGTGCACCCGCTTGATGAACTGCTTGAGCATCTGCTCGGTCACTGTGAAGTCGGCGATCACGCCGTCCTTCATGGGCCGGATGGCGGTGATGTTGCCGGGCGTCTTGCCGAGCATGAGCTTGGCCTGCAGGCCCACCGCCTGGATGGTTTTCTTGGCGTTGGGGCCGCCTTCGGTGCGGATGGCGACGACCGACGGTTCGTCCAGCACGATGCCCTGGCCGCGCACGTAGATCAGCGTGTTGGCGGTGCCGAGGTCGATGGCCAGATCGTTGGAAAAATAGGAACGCAGGAAACCGAACATGAAGTGTCTTATGTGGAAGCGACCGCAGGCGGTCTGTACGGGTTTGGGCCGGATCAGTCTTCACCCGGTAACATCAAGCTGCCTTGATGCGCCGGGCGCGGCCGGAGGTGTTTGCAGCGGCCGGGCGGGCAGCCTGAATAGTTCATAATGATAACCCAACACACCCCGACCCCTTGAACTGAAACATCTTTGTCCGCGGGTGCCCCGGCATCCGGCAACCCACACAGCCCCGCCATGTCCCTGACCGACCAACAAGTCCGCCACATCGCGAAGCTGGCGCGCATCGAGCTCGCCGACGGCCAGCTCGAACGCACCCGCGACGCACTCGGCTCCATGCTCGGCCTGATCGAGCAACTGCAGGCGATCGACACCACCGGCGTCGAGCCGATGGCGCACGCCACCGATCTCGTGCTGCGCCTGCGCGACGACGCCATCAGCGAAACCGACCACCGCAGCGCCTACCAGGCGGTCGCGCCGGCGGTCGAAAACGGCCTGTATCTGGTGCCGAGGGTGATTGAATGAGTGATCGAACGATGGACACCGTCAAGCAGCTGTCGGCCCGGCTCGCGGCCGGTGAAGTGTCGGCGGTCGAACTGGCGCAGGACTATCTGGCGAAGATCCAGGCCGCCAACCCGGCGCTGAACGCCTTTGTCGAACTGAACGAGGCGCAGACGCTGATCGAGGCGCGTGCCGCCGACGCGCTGCGCGCCGAAGGCCGCGCGGGCCCGCTGACCGGCGTGCCGATCGCGCACAAGGACATCTTCTGCCAGACCGGCTGGCATGCCCGCTGTGGCTCGAAGATGCTGGAGAACTTCGCCGCGCCCTACGACGCCGGCCTGATCGAGCGCGCGCGCGCGGCCGGTCTGGTGACGCTGGGCCGCACCAATATGGACGAGTTCGCGATGGGCTCGACCAACGAGTCCAGCCACTACGGCGTGGTGCACAACCCCTGGCAGCTCGACGCCGTGCCCGGCGGCTCGTCCGGCGGTTCGGCGGCGGCGGTCGCGGCCGGCATTGCGCCGGCGGCCAGCGGCACCGACACCGGCGGCTCGATCCGCCAGCCGGCCGCGTTCTGCGGCATCACCGGCATCAAGCCGACCTACGGCATCGTGTCGCGCTGGGGCATGATCGCCTACGCCTCGAGCCTGGACCAGGGCGGTCCGATGGCGCACACGGCGGAAGACTGCGCGCTGCTGCTCAACGCCTTCGCCGGCTTCGACACGCGCGACGCCACCAGTCTGGAACGCGCGCCGGAAGACTACACGCGCGCACTCGACGCCCCGCTGGCCGGCCTGCGCATCGGCGTGCCGAAGGAATTCTTCGGCGAAGGCATGTCGGACGACGTGCGCGCCGCGGTCGAAGCTGCGCTGGCGACCTTCCGCACGCTCGGCGCCAGCACGGTCGAGATCAGCCTGCCGCGCTCCGGTTACGCCGTGCCGGCCTATTACGTGATCGCGCCGGCCGAAGCCAGTTCGAACCTGAACCGCTTCGACGGTGTGCGCTACGGCTACCGCGCGCCCGAGTACCGCGACCTGAACGACATGTACGCCAAGACGCGCGCCCAGGGCTTCGGCGAGGAAGTGAAACGGCGCATATTGATCGGCACCTATGTGCTGTCGCACGGCTACTACGACGCCTACTACCTGCAGGCGCAGCGCGTGCGCCGGCTGATCGCCGACGACTATCGCGCGGCCTTCCGCGACTGCGACCTCATCCTCGGCCCGACCACCCCGACCGTCGCCTACGGCATCGGCGACAAGGCCGACGATCCGCTGTCGATGTATCTGGGCGACATCTACACCACCTCGGTCAATCTGGCCGGTCTGCCCGGCATGAGCATTCCGTGCGGCTTCGGCGCCGGCGGCCTGCCGGTGGGTTTGCAGATTGTCGGCAACTATTTCGACGAGGCGCGCATGCTGGGCGCTGCACACCGCTTCCAGCAGGCGACCGACTGGCACCTGCGCACGCCACCCGGGTAAGCCGACATGAGCACGTCACAGCGCTACCGCTACAACAGTGAGCAGCTCACGCACATCCTGGATCAGGCGGGCATCTACATGTGCGCCTGCCCGGCCCAGGTGGCCACCCAGATGCTCGAGCTGCGCAAGCTGCATCAGTACCAGCTCAACTGCATGGACGAAATGCCTGAGCTGGCCGCCACGCACCGGCGCATCGCCGAAGCGGCCGAGCGCGCCCACGCGGTGCTCGAAGCCGCGCTCGACGACGTGCTGCGCATCGAAGGCTGGGACGAGCAGTCGCTCACCATGCCGGACGGCCTGCGCGCGGTGCGGGATAGCCTGCTGTGACGAGCCGGTGGCTGCGCGGGCTGTCGCTCGCGGGTGTGCTGGCGGCGGCGCTGGGCGCCGGCTGCGCGCAGTTCGCGCCGCAGCAGCCGGCCGCCACGCGATCGCAGCCGGCGCCGCCGGGCGCACCGGAAGCCAGACGGCCGGCACCGCCGATCAAGAGCACCAAGCCGCTGCCCATTCCGTCGCGGCCGCTGGCGGTGAAGACCGAATGCAGCTACCGCGACGACGTGGGCACCGAAGGCCGGCTGGTGATCGACGTGCAGGCATCGCGCGTGCAGCGCTTCTGGTCGCAGGTCGACATGGGCAGCAAGGGCCGCTGCAGTTTTGATCTGTCGACGTTCCGGCAGACCACCTTCACGCCCTCGCCGACGCTGGTCGCCGGCGCGTGCACGGTGCGCATGTGGGAACAGGGCGACCAGGTCACGGTGTCGTACCAGAACTGCGCCAGCCAGTGCTCGCCCGGCGCGCACGAATATCTGTGGCCCACCCTGGTGAGCCGCAAGACCGGTACCTGCCGGTAACCGCAAGACGGAAAGACACGGAAAGAGAACGCGATGAGCAGAGCCAACTGGGAAGTCGTGATCGGGCTGGAGACGCACAGCCAGCTCAACACGACCTCGAAAATCTTCTCCGGCAGCCCGACCGCATTCGGCGCAGAGCCGAACGTGCAGGCCAGCGCAGTCGATCTGGCGCTGCCCGGCGTGCTGCCGGTGATGAACCGCGCCGCGGTCGAGCGCGCCATCCGCTTCGGCCTCGCGGTGGGCGGCGAGGTCGCGCAGCGCTCGGTGTTCGCGCGCAAGAACTACTTCTACCCCGACCTTCCGAAGGGCTACCAGATCAGCCAGTACGAACTGCCGGTGGTGCAGGGCGGCACGCTCGCGATCCGGGTCGGCGACGGTGACAAGGCATACGAAAAGGTGGTGCGCCTGACCCGCGCGCACCTGGAAGAAGACGCCGGCAAGAGCCTGCACGAAGATTTTCATGGCATGTCGGGCATCGACCTGAACCGCGCCGGCACGCCGCTGCTGGAAATCGTCAGCGAGCCCGACATGACCTCGAGCGCCGAAGCCGTGGCCTATGCGCGCGCGCTGCATGCGTTGGTGCGCTGGGTCGACATCTGCGACGGCAACATGCAGGAAGGCAGCTTCCGCTGCGACGCCAACGTGAGCGTGCGCCGCCCGGGCGAGCCGCTCGGCACGCGGCGCGAAATCAAGAACCTGAACAGCTTCCGCTTCATGCAGCAGGCGATCGACTTCGAAATCCAGTGGCAGATCGAACAGATCGAAGATGGCCACAAGATCCAGCAGGCCACAGTGCTGTTCGACCCGGACACCGGCGAAACGCGCGCCATGCGCAGCAAGGAAGACGCGCACGACTACCGCTACTTCCCCGACCCCGACTTGCCGCCGCTGGTCATCGCCGCCGACTGGATAGCACGCGTGCGCAGCGAAATGCCCGAGCTGCCGGTCGCGCTGTCGGCCCGGCTGCAGGCCGACTACGGCCTGTCGCCCTATGACGCCGCCGGCCTGACCGCCAGCCGCGAAATGGCGCAGTACTACCTCGACGCGCTGGCCGTCGTCGGCGCGGCGCAGGCCAAGCCGCTTGCCAACTGGGTCATGGGCGAACTGGCCGCGCGGCTCAACCGCGAAGAGCGCGACATCGAGCAAAGCCCGGTCACGCCGTCGCAGCTCGCCGGCCTGGTCGCGCGCATCGCCGACGGCACCATTTCGAACAACATCGCGAAGAAGGTGTTCGAAGCGCTGTGGAGCGGCGAAGGTCAGACTGCCGACACCGTCATCGAAGCCCAGGGCCTGAAACAGGTCACCGACGTGTCGGCCATCGAACCCATCATCGACGACGTGCTGGCCGCCAACCCCAGATCGGTCGAGGAATTCCGCGCCGGCAAGGACAAGGCCTTCAACGCACTGGTCGGCCAGGTCATGAAAGCCAGCAAAGGCAAGGCCAGCCCGGCGCAGGTGAATGAACTGCTGAAGAAGAAGCTCGCCGGCTGACCCGCCCGCCCGCTTTGATCCGCTGTGGAAGCGATGAAGTTGTGGGAGCGATCCATTGATCGCGAATCCGGTGCGCCAAGTCGCGGCAGGCATCTGATCAACGCGCCATTCGCGATCAATGGATCGCTCCCACGACACAACACCGCTCCCGCTCCCGGCTCACCGGCCCGATCGCCGGCGCGACGAAATACCCAACGGAACCCCACACCATGCGCGTCCTCTTCTTCTTCGCCGCCCTCGCCTTCGCCATCGTCGGCATGTCCGGCATCACGCTGAGCCTGGTCAATGTCATCGACGACAGTCACAACGGCGGCTGGCCGCTGTGGCAGTCCCTGCCGCTGGCCCTGCTTGGCGTGGCCGGCTTCCTGTTCTGCCTGAGGAAGGTGATCCGCGGCGTGCATGAAGAGGTACCTCGCACGCCGGAGTGATCGCCCGCCTGCCGCCTGCGCGCCTCAGGGCGACAGCCCCGGCGCAGGCAGCGCATCCATCGGGCTGCGCACCCCGCCGCCGCCCACCTTCAGCACATGCGTGTAGATCATCGTGGTTGCCACGTCGGCGTGGCCGAGCAGATCCTGCACCGTCCGGATGTCATAGCCTGATTGCAGCAGCGCGGTCGCGAACGAATGGCGCAGCGTGTGCGGCGTCGCCAGCTTGGTCAGCCCGGTGCGAACCACCGCCCGCTTGAAGGCGCGCTGAAAGGTCTGGTCATACATATGGTGGCGGCGCACCACGCCGCTGCGCGGATCGACCGCATGCTCGGCTTGCGGGAACACCCAGAACCAGGCCCAGGACGCGTCGGCGCGCGGATACTTGCGGGCGAGCGCATCGGGCATCTCGACCCCCGCGCGCCCACATCGTCGATCGTCATCCCACAGCACCCGGGCGCGCGCCAGCTGCTCGCGCAGCGGCCAGATGAGGCACTCCGGCAGCATCACTGCGCGGTCCTTGCCGCCCTTGCCTTCACGGACGATAACCGTAAGACGCTCGAAATCGATGTCCTTTACGCGCAATCGCAGACCTTCGTTGATGCGCATGCCGGTACCGTACAGAAGCTGAGCGAGCAGGCGATGCTCGCCCGCAATCAGGCAGAGCAGACGGGCCACTTCGTCGGGTGTCAGCACCACCGGCAGGCGACGTTTCGTGCGCGGCCGGCCGATATCGTTCATCCACGGCAGGTCGATGCCCAGTACCTTGCCGTAGAAAAACAACAGCGCCGACAGTGCCTGCTTGTGTGTCGATGCCGACACCGCCCGCTCGTCCGCCAGCCAGCCCAGAAACGCCTCGATCTCGGCGCGCCCCATCTGCGCCGGATGTCGCAACCGATGGAACCGGATGAAGGTGCGCACCCAATAGACATAGGTCTTTTCCGTCCGTAAGCTGTAGTGCAGATACCGGATGCGTTCCCGCAACTGGTCAAGTACTCGCGTGGCACGAAGCGGCGGCAAATCCGAAGTGAGGTTTTTCATGGCGTTTTAATGCTGTATGAATATACAGCATAGTGCGCGAAAACCAAGACTGCAAGGGCTCTACAGCCGATTGCACAACTGGAGTTATCCGGCAGTGAACTTATTCATTCGTCAAAACTGCTGTAGAAATCAAAGTTAGGTTTATATATGTCCAGATCAGTACAAAAGTCTGATTGCTACAAGTCTGTAGGCGCGCCAGAGCTCGATGTCAGCACTGTCCGAGCTGAAATGTCCGATTTCACCATTGAGCGATCGACATCAATCGTGGAAACGGACAGGCGGTATTCTTCTGTAATCCGCCTGCATGGAACAATTGATTTCCCCAGTAAAATTAAGGGCGGCCTTCTTGAGGTTCACATCGTCAGGCATGGCCTACCTAGCAATGTCGACCACATTGACAAGAATCATATTGGCGTTGGGATATTCAATTTCTTTCCTGCTGACACACCGGAACTGCATCTATCAACCCCTGGAGGGTTCTTTGACCTACAGGTGGCGTTTGCACCTGCTGAATTCGAGGAAGTGGTCAACATGCTTCTACATTGGGGAAGCAGTCCCGAACTCACCATCACGCTGTCAGCAGATGTGGCGGGCCTAACCCCTGAATGCAGGGCTTCCGCACTCGAACATCATAGAGGCGTAAGTCCGAGGATGCTCATACGCAGATCCGGGTTCCAGGCGGCGCGCTTGCGCTTCATGGCCAGACTGCACTTCTTGCCCGGCGTGGTATCGGCGCGGATCAGGTTGA
>NZ_JAUYNV010000027.1 GCF_030698125.1 Methyloversatilis sp. | reverse complement strand
TCAACCTGATCCGCGCCGATACCACGCCGGGCAAGAAGTGCAGTCTGGCCATGAAGCGCAAGCGCGCCGCCTGGAACCCGGATCTGCGTATGAGCATCCTCGGACTTACGCCTCTATGATGTTCGAGTGCGGAAGCCCTGGGACAGACCCTGAGGTTTCCCCGCATATTCATCGTGGTGCGAGCGCGGCGCGCGCCTGTTGATTCAGCAGGTCAAGCGCACACCATGGTCGCAGCCTCGTCAGATACTCGGGCGCGACATCGAGAATCCGACGCCCGAGGGTGAGCACAGAGACTTCAGCGTAGCGCCGATTGGTTGTCGCGCTCAAGAACAGTTCCAGTTGCGCCGCACGCGCCGATTCGCCGATCAGGCGCTGCACGAACATCGCCAGATGCGCGATCAACAGCAGCATCTGCAGGCGCGCAGCACTGCGCGAGCGTGCCACCTCCAGCCCCATGCCCACGCGCAGATTCTTCGTGTCGCGAAACGACTGCTCGATGCGCATGCGCTGGGCGTAGAGGACCGGCAATAGGGGACGTAGCAACATTTTCCGACAATAGGGGACGTAGCAACATTTTCGGCACTGCCAGCCGCTCGCGCTGACGCTGGGGTGTTGGTGCTACCACGGTGTCACCTCTTTCGGGCTTACCAACAATGCCGAGCACCACGACGCTCAAGCGGTCCGACGAACTGCTGGCGCAGGAAGAGGTCGCGCGTTACGGGCTGGTGGTGGATGCCGAAGAGGTGTTCGATTACCTGAAGGCGCGCGTCGAAGGAAAGGCGGCCCGAAAGCCCGACCCGTCGTCGATCTGAGCAGCGGCCTGATCATGGTTACCCGTCTGGTGCTGGCGCCGCGCGCGCTGGCGGACCTTGAATGCCTGACCGATTTCCTGCTGCAGGTCGATGCTCCGGCGACGGCAACCGGGACGCTGCCCATCCTGCGATCCGGCCTTGCGACGCCTCTCGTGTCATCCATGAAGGTGAGGGCTTGACGGTAATCGGGGGGCACCGGAAGTGCCTTGATCCGCCGGGGGGCGGCGGGGATGACTCCGGAGCGACTGAAGCCCGGGCGGATCAAGCGCCGGATCTATCCGTCGCGCGCTGACGCTCGTGCCGATGCATTCGACGACATCGAGATGCTCTGCAACGTGAAGCGCCGCCACGGAGACACCAACCAGCTGAGTTCGAGCGGCCGTACATTTTGAACAGCAGAACCGTCTGGAAAACCCGGGGTGAGTCACTCCATCCCATTCAGGTATCTTTTCACAGGACCATAAAAAGACTATATTAAGTCTTTATCAAATCTGGAGTACGGCCATGCGCTACTCATCTCAAGTCAAGCCGATCAGCTACCTCAAGGCCAACGCGGCCGAGGTCCTGACACACATTGCTGAGCAGCGTCAGCCCCTGGTCATCACCCAGAACGGTGAAGCCAAGGCCGTCCTGCAGGACATAGCCTCGTTCGAGGAGATTCAAGAGACGCTGGCCTTGCTGAAAATCCTGGCACTGGGCAACCAGGATGTCGCCGCTGGCAAGGTCAAGTCCGTTGCTGATGTGGTCGCCCGTCTGCGCGCGAAACGCGCCGCGGCCTGATGGCTGGCGCACCTGTCAGGTTCGAGGTCCTGCTCACCGAAGGTGCGCAGCAGGACCTGGAGGCCATCCACGACTACATCGCCGAATTTGACTGTGTGGCCAACGCCAACCACGTACTGGATGAGTTGATGGCGATTGTGGAGAGCCTGTCGAAATTCCCGGAGCGCGGCAGCTACCCGAAGGAATTGGTTGGCCTTGGCATCAAGGAATATCGCCAGACCTTCTTCAAGCCGTACCGCGTGATCTACCGCATCACAGGCAATCAAGTGATCATTTACCTGATTGCTGACGGACGCCGTGATATGCAATCAGTGCTGGCCCGCCGCCTGCTTGGCGCTTGACCCACGGCACCCCATGCCAGTAGTCGAAGAGAGCTAATACAACAATAGTGAGCAGAGGGTGCAGGGCGGCAGAGGTCTGCGGGTACTCCCGCAGCGCGGTCACTTCGTCCAGCGACAGATACAGCGCCTCCACGCCTTCGCGGTTGAAGCGCCGGCCTCTCAGTGCGGCGCCCGCGCCGCTGGTGGGCCGGCTGGCCCATTGCGGGGTGTGCGCCCGGAACAGCGGGGTGTCGGGCGGCAGATCGACAAGAATCAACCGACGAAACCCGTGCTGATCGACTCCAGATAGGCAATCGCGTCTTCGGTCCGGCCTTCCTGCACCAGTTGCAGCAGCGTCTTGTGGCGGAACGCGGGGATGGGTTCATTCTTGATGAGGAAGATCGCCCGTTGCGGGTCCGGTTGCACGGCTGCCGCGGCGGACAGCACGCGCATCAGGTCGCGCAGCGCGGACTGGAGCCGCGGTGACTCCGGGTGGGTACGCAGCGTGTTGCGGTGGACTTTCGCCAGTTCGGCGAGATCCTGGAACTGCAGACCCATGACATGAGCGACGTTCGCGGCTGAAAAGCGCGAGGTGCCGACTTCGCGCACCGATTCGAGCGCGTCTGAAAAGGCGGTGGAAACCATGGCGTCGATCCTGAAGGGGCGTGTGCATAGTCGATGCATTGTTGCAGGTGATTCAAGCGCGCAGCGCGCCTTGTTGCCGCTCAAGGTCGGGCACTCGCTACCCCTTTCCGCGTTTCACCAGATCGCCCGCACATGCGGGTAGGCCCTGATCTTTTCGTCGGCGCTGACCAGTGGTGCGGCGAACTTGCGCGCGGTGGCGACGATGATGCGGTCGGCCGGGTCCTTGTGGAAGTCGCCCGGCAGTTGCACGCTCTTCACGGCGATTTCGCTGTCCACCGGCACCATCTGCACCGCGTCGATCTGGCTGAGGGTGTCCAGCCAGGATGCGATGTCCATCGACAGCGCGACGCGCCCGCGCTCGACCAGCATGGCCAGTTCCCAGGCCGACATGCTTGAAACGAGGATCTGGCCGCCGTCCATTTCGGCGTCGATGGCCGACGCCGCGGCGGCGGACAGTTGCGCGCGTTCGCCGTTGGCCCACCACAGCAGCGCGTGAGTATCGAGCACGATCATCGCGCGGCGTCCCAGTCGTCCTCGCCCACCGGTTCGGTCGGCCGGTCGTAACGCAGCACCGAGCCGCGCAGGATGTCCAGCGGCGCGCGCGCCTGCGGTGTGAAGCGGCGTACTTCCAGCCGCGGTTCGCCGCGGTCGGTCACGATGAGGGGTTCGCCGCTGCGTTCCACGTCGCGGAAGTATTCGAGCGCGCGCGCCTTGAACTGCGACTTGGATACTTCGGTACTCATCTCGCCTCTTTCTGGTCATAGTCATGGAACCATGGTCATGGTAGGTGCGGATTGTGTCCAAGACAAGGACGCGGGTGTAACTGTCAGGGGTCGAGCGGCCGAACCGGCTGGGCCACGGACTTTTACCCATGTCTCGACCCGGACGAAGTCAGCGCGTAGCGCGTTCGATTCAGAGCAAACCAAGAGTTGATCCATGAACACCCATTCCCCTGCGGCATGGCTTAGAAATGGGTGTAAATGGGCGTAGTATTGGTCGCATGCTCCGTTCAGACAGCCTCCTGATCACACCCGAAATCCTGAGCCTGATTGCCCGGATCGACGAATTCAAGGGCGCATGGCGGGCCTTGGGAAGGCTCGCGCCCGAGCGTCTTTCGGCGTTGCGGAGGGTGTCCGACGAACTCAGGGCGCGCATCGCGTCGGCGGCACAGCAGAGAGGCAAGACCGCGCACGCCTTCATGGTCGAGGCGCTCGAACTGCAGACCGATCTCGCACAACGGCGCAGCGCCCTCGTGGCCGACGCGCTGCTGGCCCGCGAGGAGGTTGCGCGCGACGGCCTCGTGCTGGATGCCGACGAAGTGTTCGATTACCTGAAGGCGCGCGCTGACGGTCGACCCGCTCGCAAACCCACATCCAGGTCGGACTTGTCGGCGATCTGAGCAGCGACCTGCATTGAGCACACGTCTGGTTCCGGCGCCGCGCGCGCGGGCCGATCTGGAGCGGCTGACGGAATGTCTGCTGCAAGCGGTCGCCTCGGCGACGGCCGCCGAAACGCTGCCCTTGCTGCAGTCAGGTCTCGCGCTGTTGCGACAGCATCCGTCGATCTGCCGCAAGGCCGAACACGGTTTGCGCGAGTTGGTGATTTCGCACGGCCGGACGGGTTACATGTCCCTGCATGACTATGACGCCCGTCGCGACATGGCGATTGTGCCGGCGGCGAGACAGAGCAGCGCGACGGCGGTTACGCCGATTGAGCGCTGTGGCTGCGTCCCTGCGCGCGGGTTGTGACCCCCATGACAAGAGGGCTTCGCAATGTTTGGCAAGACTGCTTGCGGATCCAGCCCGTAGGTTGGGGTGAGCGCAGCGATGCCCAACATGAGCCCGAACAGAAGCGTGCAAAACGCGTACCTTTGGGTGAGCGCAGCGATGCCCGACATCAAGCGCGTGGCGCGGGATACCGCTGGTGACCAGAGAAGCGGTTCCCTTCGAGCGCACGGGCAGGACACGAGCGCGGGCCCTAGAGGGCTTCGCAAAATTAGGCAAGACTGCTTGCGGATCCAGCCCGTAGGTTGGGGTGAGCGCAGCGATGCCCAACATGAGCCCGAACAGAAGCGTGCAAAACGCGTACCTTTGGGTGAGCGCAGCGATGCCCGACATCAAGCGCGTGGCGCGAGATACCGCTGGTGACCAGAGAAGCGGTTCCCTTCGAGCGCACCGGCAGGATACGAGCACGGTCCCGTCACGCGAAAAAGGTACCCTGCCTCCGGAACCGCGGCGGCCGCCCGGCGTCGACCGTCGGTCTGCCTGCCCCATCCGGAGAATGCCGTGTCCCTGCTACGTCTGAGTGTCCTGCTGTGTGCGGTGCTGCTGCCGCTCTGCCTTCCCGCGCGTGCGGCGGAAGACTCTGCGGTTAAAGACCTTTCGACGCTGTCCTACGATGCCCGGCTGACCGGCTACGAATATCAGTTCGGGGTGAAGTTCTTCCCGATCGCGTCGCAGGGCCAGTCGCTGGAAATGGCGTACATCCATCTGCCAGGCGAAGCCGGCAAGCCGGTAGTCACGCTGTTGCACGGCAAGAATTTCAATGCCGATTACTGGGCGTCCACTGCCCGCCATCTGCAGAAGCAGGGCTATGGCGTGTTGATTCCCGACCAGATCGGTTTCGGCAAGTCGTCCAAGCCGGTGCATTACCAGTATTCGTTTCCCGCGCTGGCGACTCACACGCGCGCGCTGATGACGTCGCTCGGCATCGAAAGATCGGTCGTCATCGGGCATTCGATGGGCGGCATGCTGGCCAGTCGCTTCGCGCTGATGTATCCGCAGGCGGTGCAGCAACTGGTGCTGGTGAACCCGATCGGCCTCGAAAACTACCTGAAGTATGCCGAGTACAAGGACACCGATTTCTTCTACAAGGCCGAGCAGGCGCAGACGGCCGCAGGCATCGCCAGATATCAGCGCGACAATTACTACGCCGGCCAGTGGAATGAACGCTACGAGGCGCTGACCCGCTTTCTCGTCGGCCAGCTCCAGGGGCCGGACAAGGCGCAGGTGGCGTGGGTCAATGCGCTGACCTACGACATGATCTTCACCCAGCCGGTCGTGAGCGAATTCGGCGACCTGTCGGTGCCGGTCAGCCTGATCATCGGTACGCGCGATCGCACCGGCCCCGGTCGCGGCTGGATGAGAGCCGGCGTCGATTACGAACCCGGGCGCTACGACCGGCTCGGCAAGACCGCCGTCGCGCTGATTCCCGGCGCCGTGCTGTACGAGCTGCCGGACCTGGGCCATCTGCCGCAGATCGAGAATTTCGACGTGTTCACCGGGGTGCTGGACAAGGCGCTGGCCGGCCGCAGGTAGCTCGGAGCATCGGGAAAAAAATGGGGGACGAGAATCGGGCAGAGGCCCGTTTTCTCACCTCAAGTCAGTCGCTTTTGGGGAAAGGGCCCTCAGTGAAAGGACCGTTTCGCTCCAGGTCCATGCTGTCGTGCAGGAGCCGTAGCACATCGATCACTGTGTTGTTCTGAGCGCTGGCGATCCGGAACATCACGAAATGCCGGCCCTTGCGTCCGTTTCGCGCGACATGAAGGGTCCGGATGCCGGTGCCGATTTCGGGGCATTCCCTGACGCCGATCAGTTCGGGGCCGGCAGTCAGTGCCTTCAGTGCCAGCGCGAGCATATCGGCATAAGTGCGCGCCTGCGCCGAACCGAAATTCTCGGTTGTCCAGCGCAGAATCTGACGGTAATCCGCCTCGGCCGCTGCCGACAGGCGAACCGCCCAAGCATGCCCGCCCACTAAGGGTGGACGACTTCGGCGGTCAGGGCGGCAAGATGCTCACCCAGGTCGCCCGCTGAGTCAAAGCACTGGAACCGACCCGCCTCGATGTCGGCCGTGCCGAGTGCGGCGGCGTCGCGCAATGCGGCAAGGCGCATTGCGTCTTCGGACTCCCGGCGCTCGATCAGTCTCAGCCCTTCGCGCAAGACCTCGCTGGCGTTCTGATAACGCCCGGAGGCGACCAACTGCTCGACAAGCTGAGCCTGGTGGTCGGTCAGGACAACGTTTCGGGTAGGCATGGGTTTCTGTTGAGCGTGGTTTGTGTTGGCATACTATGCCATAGGGCCCGTTGTTCAGATATCGGTGACGGCTACATTTCCGGCGCGGCCGGCTGCTCGTGCGGGATCGGATTCGTGTATCGCCCCGACCGACGGTCGACGTCGCGCAGTGTCCGTCCCGATCAGTGCGCGACGTCTTGCGCCAGGCGCAGCCGTGTCGCCGCCTCGTGCAATCGTCTGTCGCGGGTCCATAGCGTTGTTCCGGCTGCCAGCCGGGTCGCGGCCAGCAGATGGCCGTCGATGTAGCCGATGCCGAGCCCGAACAGCGCATTTGCGTCGATGAAGGCCAGCACTTCGTCGTCGCGGGCCACGGGTGCGGCCGGCAGGTTCTGCAAGGCCTCGAGTACCGTGCGGCGATTCTTGAGCGAGCCCAGAGCCAGCTCCCCGATGACATGAGGGTGCGTCAGCACCTGCCCGGCTTCAAGCAACTGCGCGAGACGTTCGTCGCCCCGGCGCAGATGGCCGATCCAGATCGAGGTGTCTGCGAGAATCATGCAGCGGGTTCCGGTTGCCGCCGCGGCACGTCCTGCAATTGTGGCTCGGTGCCGCCGAGCAGCGCCAGCCGTTTCGCGCTTTCGCGCTGAATCAGGGCGCGCAGGGCTTCGCGCACCAGTGCGGATTTTTCCGATAGACCGGTCAGCGCTTCTGCTTTCGCCAACAGCTCGTCATCGAGGGCGATGGTCGTGCGCATGGGTATCTCCCGGAACGTGAGGCATCAAAAGTAGCATCGTTTGATGCTCCCATGGTGTATGGAAATGAAGGTACGGAAATCGGGGTGGGTCGCACCGAACGCGTCGCAAACGGCAAACGCTGATCGAATGTCCTGGGGCAGATCTCTTGGCCCGCGCCAGAGCGCGAGCCTCGGGTGCAACCCGCAACCCGCCGCGCGTTGCGCGCTTCTTGCTTCCATGCCGCTATCGATCACTCTCCGGCATCGACCCATGAAGTTCTACATGACCCCCGGCTCGTGCACGACCGGCATCCACATCCTGCTCGAGACCCTGGAACTGCCTTTCGAGGCCTGGATCATCAGCATTCCGGCCGGCGACCATCTCGCGCCGGACTATGTCGCGATCAATCCGAAATCCACGATCCCGACACTGGTGCGCGACGATGGCAGCGCGCTGACCGAGTTCCAGTCCATCGCCTGGTGGCTGGCGCGCACCCACCCGAAGGCGAAGCTGCTGCCGACCGACGCGGAAGGCGAAACCCGTGTGCTCGAAGTGATGGACTACGTCGTCGGCACGCTGCACGGCCAGGGCTTCGCGCGCATCTTCGCCACCGACAAGTTCGCCACCGACCCCGCACAGCACGAAGCGGTGAAGGCGCGCGGCCGCGAAATCGTCGCACAGGGCTTCGCCATCGTCGACGCGCAACTGCCGCGCCTGCGCGAACTGGCGGGCGACTTCTGCATCGCCGACGCCGCGCTGTTCTACGTCGAGTTCTGGGCTGGCCACTGCGGCATCGCGCTGCCGCCGAACTGTCAGGCGCACTACGAGCGCATGCGCGCCCGGCCGGTCGTCGCGGGCGTGTTGCGCGAAGAGGGTTACCGCTGAAACGACCACCGCCCTGGCCTGTCCGGAGCAGGGTATTCGGTCAGGCGGGCGGCTTTATCGGAAATCAGTTCGTCGAGTGCGGCGACAAGGCTGTCCCGGGCGATGCAAGCCCGTATGTCGTGGCGGTGTTGCGCGGCAAGGCGCGTCCAGACCGGTTTCAAGACGGCAGGCCGGCCGGCTTCCCGCGTTTCGGCCCGCCATGTGGCCAACCGCGTCCGTGAGCTCACGCCGCGACTGTGAAAGCAACTTTTCGCAGGCAATCCGCGGTGATCACTTTTGCCTGGTCTTCGCGCCGAACAGCCGGGCTTCAGGATTGAGTACGAGGACGATTGATACCGCCCCTGTGCGGTGGCTCCGAGTTTTTTTCTGGCGCTTCCGATGCCACGGGTTGCGTGATCCTTGTCACCTCCGTGCTATCTTTTACCAGACGTTATTGCCTGGGCAGACCACGTGAATGCTGTCCGCTTCCTTGTCGAATTGGTGCCAGGCAAAGCGCCGAGCGGCATTTCCGGTAACGAACCGGTTTTCGACGGCGCCTTATCCCACGGCGGTACCGGGCTAGCGGGCGAACCGGGTTCCCCCGATCCTCGTCCCGCAGCCGGATGACGAACCGCCACAACGATCCGGATCGCGAGCGGCCTGGTCCCGCGCCAGGCGTCACATCCGGGGATGCCCGGGTTCCAGTTGCCGCGACATCGAAATCCAGACTGGGGCACGCGACCGAGCCGCACATCCTGTTTCCGGCTATCGCCATTCTCATGCTCACCCTCATCTGGGGTGCCACGCTGAATCTCATCAGCGTCGAGCAAGCCACCGCCCGGCGCGTCGCCGAAACGTCGGGCGGCGAACTGGCGGAGACGTACGAATCGCAGGTCGTGCGCGCATTGCGGGAGATCGATCAGACGCTGAAATTCGTCAAGTATGCATACGAGCTCGAAGGTCGGCCGGAGGTACTGGAACAATTGCGCACAAAGGCCATGCTGCCGCCGGATCTGCTGTTCGTCGTCAGTATTGCGGACAGCGCCGGGCACGTGCGGGCCAGCACGCTTGCGCCCCCGTGGGCTAAAGTTGCCGAACAGGAAGACTTCCTGCATCAGCGTCACAGTCACACCGACTCACTGTCGGTCGGCTTACCGCAACGGGATGCGAAAACCGGAGAATGGATCTTGCGCTTCAGTCGTCGGCTCGATTCGTCCGACGGCAGTTTCGCCGGCATCGTCACGGTTTCGGTTGGTGCGGCCTACTTCGTCAGCGGCTACGAAACGTCCAAGCTGGGCGAGCACGGCGTCCTCGGTGTGCTGGGCACCGATGGAGTATTTCGCGCCCGGCGTAGCGGAGAGGAGGTGGTCGCGGGCGAGCGGGTCGATTACGCGGTAGCGGTACGGCCGCGCAGCGACGATGGGGCAAGCGAAGCGAGACCATCGACCAACCCCTGGGATGGCGTGCGACGTTACACGAGCGCACGCGAGCTATTCGATTTCCCGCTGGCGGTGATTGTCGGATTGTCCGCGGAAGAACAGCTGGCCCCCACGCGCCAGCACATACGTCGCTACCTCTGGATCGCATTCGCCAGCAGCCTCCTGTTGGTCCTGTTCGTCGCGCTCCTCGGGCGCACGAGCTGGCAGCTCGCACGAAGCCGCCAGCTCGCGGTCGAGGAGCAGATCGCACATGCCGCGCGCGTCGAGTATCTCGCCTATCACGACGGCTTGACGACGCTGCCGAATCGCAGTCTGTTCAGCAAGCTTCTACAGCAGAGCATTCACCTCGCGCATCGCCACCAGACGCGCCTGGCGGTGCTGTTCCTCGATCTCGACCGCTTCAAGGTCATCAACGACACCCTCGGCCATGAGGCCGGCGATAAGTTGCTCCAGGAAGTGGCTGCCAGACTGAAGGGCTGCCTGCGCGAAAGCGACACGGTCGCTCGCCTGGGGGGCGACGAGTTCGTCGCGCTGCTCCCGGACCTGACCGAGGAAAAGTACGTCGCAACAGTGGCGCAGAAGATCCTTTCCGCCATCGCCCGCCCATTTGCGCTGGGTGACGGGGAGTTTCGCGTGACCGGAAGCATCGGGATCAGCACCTACCCGCATGACGGGCTGGACGAACAGACCCTGACGAAGAACGCAGACATCGCGATGTATCAGGCAAAGGCGCAAGGCAAGAACAATTTCCAGTTATATTCCGAGGACATGAACGTCAGCTCGCTCGATCGGCTCAATCTTGAATCCCGGATGCGCCATGCGCTGGAGCGCGGTGAGTTTGAGCTTCACTACCAGCCCAAGCGCGATATCCGCAGCGGCTGCATCGCGGGCATGGAAGCATTGTTGCGCTGGCGCCACCCCGACCTGGGGATGGTGGCGCCGATGCAGTTCATCCCGGTCGCCGAGGCAACCGGTTTGATCATCCCGATCGGCAAGTGGGTGTTACGGACGGCATGCCTGCAAAACGTGGCGTGGCAACGATGCGGCTTGCCCCGCTTGAGCGTGGCCGTCAACCTGACCGCACGGCAGTTTTACGACGAATATCTGCTTCCGACCCTGCACGAGATACTCGAAGAGACCGGCATGGATCCGCAATTGCTGGAATTGGAAATTTCGGAAAGCATGCTGATGAGCAATGTCGATAACACCTTGCGGATAATGACCGGGCTCAAGGACATGGGCATCCGCATCGCGATCGACGACTTCGGGATCGGTTATTCCTCGTTGTCGGCGCTGAAGCGATTCCCGCTCGATACGATCAAGGTCGATCGCTCCTTCATTCGTGACGCATCCAGTGTCGCCGAAGACAGGGATCTGACCGAAGCCATCATGGCGATGGGCCGGAAACTGAGTCTCACGATCGTCGCCCAGGGCGTGGAAACGAGAGAGCAGGCCGACTTCCTGCGGAGCCACGCGTGCGACGAGTTCCAGGGCTTTTATGTCGGCGAGCCGGTGGCAGCGGATCAGATGGCCGAATTGTTGAAAACCGGTGCGCTCCAGGCGAGTCGCGAAGGTCTGTCAGACTCGTGAGCACGCTTCGGCCGAAAGAGCGAACTCCGGTCTGTAGACCAAATCGAGCATCGCGATAGTCACCCGTGGCGTTCTTGTGAGCTCACCGACTTCTTCATTCGGGTACTCCGTCTAGCGCACGACAAGCACTCTGACGGTGTCATCGACGACATCCGGTTCGACATAGCCTATTGCATTGGGATTGTCGGCGACGAGCCTGATTACCTCCTTGCCGCTCGGCAGCGCGCGCGGCGGCAGACCCCGGCCGGTGAAGATGATCTTCGACCAGTGGGTCTTGACCTGCGCGGCCGTCATGCCGGCGAAGTTGGCGTAGAACACGTCGCGCGCGACCGAGCCCTCGGCCTGGTCGATCGGCACCGCCTGGGATCCATCGGGAAAGCGTTTCGACCTGCCGAGAAAGATATCGACGGTCTGGTTCCTGCTCAGCGTGGTGACCGGACTTTCGATGGAAACCACTGCGACCACATCCTTCGCCTGCGCACCGGCGCCGAGGCTCATCAGCAGCCCGATGAGTGCCAGTCCGTTGCGAACCATGACAGGCAGTCGTTTCATCAGAACACGAAATCAATCGTGGCGCTGAACACGTTGACCTTGCCGCCGGTGCGAAAGCCGGGTTGCTGGTTGGACAACAGGCCTGCGGAGCCCGCATCGTGGCGCGTGTGGTCAAACTGCAGCTTGAGCGCGGCATTGCTTGCGAAATCCCAGCGTCCGCCAAGCGAAAGGGTCTGCTGCGCAGGAGCCGACCCCAGTGTTGCATTGAGTGCGGCGTTCAGGCCGGCGGCCGGTCCTGCGAGGAAGGGCGGCAATGCGGCCACGGTCAGGCCGGGATCGGCAGTGTTGCTCGCCACCTTCCGCCGCGCGTAGGTCACGTACGGCGTGAAGTCGCCAAGCCGGTAACCGCCCGACACGTACCAGGCTGTAGCCTTGCCGAGCACGGAATTGGTGTCGGATTGACCCCATTCCCCCCTCACGAACCATTTTCCCGGGTCGTACATGCCGCCGAGTGCGATGAATGTGATGCGCTTGTCGTCGAGATCATACCGATCGGCGATCGCGATGCCTTCCGGTCCGAACTGTCGGAACGCGTCGAAAAGCGGGTTGAAGGCCTCAACCGTCAAGTCAGCTCTGCTATACGCAGCCCGCAGCGTCGTCGCGCCCAACTCGGCCGTGTAGGTGATCATTCCAGCGCCCTTCGCCTGGACTTTGCTGTCACCCGGAATCCTTGTTTCGGTACGGCCGTAGATGCCCAGAAAAGTATGTGTGATTTCGCCGACTGTCACCCGGTAACGCGCATCCACGCCGTCGCTGCTTTCGACGGGTATCAGGCTATAGAGCTCCAATGGTGGCCGAACCCATGGATTGATGTAACCGACCTTTCGATAGTCGGACACCATGAAGGCCGGCAGTACGATTCGCCCGATGCGAACGTCGAATCCCGGTGTGACCTGATACCTTACATTCGCCCATTCCACGAGGGGTCGGTAACTGTTGTCGTAATTCTGCTCGGCCACGACCTGCACCACCGCCGAAAGCCGCGGCGTAAGCGTGGCGGTGAGCTGCGCGCCGATTACGCTGTCGACGTGGCCGCTCCAGCTGCGCGTATGGCCGGCACCGGATGGCTTGAGAGTACTCGCCACAAAGTCCGCCTGGTCCTCGCTGGAATGGACCAGACCCAGGGTGCCAAAGCCATTGAACGTCAGCCCCGGGGTCACGGGTGCGTCCGCGCGAGCGCCGGCCGCGAGCAATGCCAGCGCCAGCAGGGCAATCCAGCGCCGTATGCGCGACACGTGTGCGCCTGCATTCAACGTGATCTCGCTAACGGATAGGGCCCGCATGACCGTCAACCAACATGCTCCATTTCAAATACCGCCTTGCCGCTATTGGCCGCTACCGGATTCCGGACCAGCGTTCGTCCCGGTTTGCGCCTACCCGGAGCCCGGTTGGGCAATTCGGATAGCGACTGAGCGTGCATCTTACCCGCATTGCGCGGCTGGCCCTGTGCACCGCAGGTCTCTCAACCGGCTGCGTGCGCAGCGTGTGCGGCTTGTAAATCATTGAATCGACGTGAAAAAATAATTATCTGGTTCGATATGGATGCCGAATACATATTCGGTGACATGTTTTCATTGACGGATGCTTGATCCGGTTGTCGCGAGGGGCGCGCTGCAATGCGGCTCCGCGATGCTGATGCAAACACTTCAGGCACGAGCCGAGAACCCGCGCTACGATTCCTCTCACATGCATGGCTCGCCTCGTTATTTGTCGCGACAACGAGGAACGTGGCACCGAAGTGCCGTGCATGTTCTTTTTTTGTTTGAACACGACCGCGCAAGATGTTGAAAACAAAAGGTGTTTTCGGGGAATCCCAAGGTCTGTCCCCAGTGTTTCCATGAATCGATCGTCGTCGGGCATTCGATGGGCGGCATGCTGGCCAGTCGCTTCGCGTTGATGTTTCTGCCCGTGCCACCTGCCGCAGATCGAGAATTTCGACCTTTTCACGGCAGCGCTGGAAAGGCGCTGGCCGGCTGCACATAGTTCATGGCGCGCTGCCGCAGCGCGCCGCCCGCAGTCATCCGAACGTCGATGTCATCAGGAGCCAGAACGTGAAAAACACGCTTTTGAACGAGCCCGACACCATCCCGACCGACACGAACGCCGCCGCCAACCTTCCCGGTCCGGCCGAACTGTTCCACCAGACCTTCCACGACCTGCTCGACGGCATCGCGCGCTCGACCGACCCGTTCGGCATGACCGCGCCCATCATGCACGCCCAGCTGGCGTGGATGACGCATCCGAAAGAGCTGACCGACCGGCTGGTCAGCCTGTCGTCGGACCTGTGGCGGCTGCAGCGGCACACGATGAACCGCATGCTCGGCATGCCCGACTCCGACCCCATCCCGGTGGTGGAAGGCGACGCGCGCTTCGCCGATCCGGCGTGGTCGGACTTGCCGAGCTGGGACCTGTTGAAGGAGTGCTACCTCGCCTTCACCCACCACTCGCAGAACATGCTCTACGACACGCCGGGCCTGTCGGAAAAAGATCGCGAGCGGGCGGCGTTCTGGTGGCGCAACTGGCTGAACGCGGTGGCGCCGACCAACTACCTGTTCACCAATCCGGTGGCGCTGCGCAAGGCGATGGAAACGAATGGCGAAAGCCTGGCGCGCGGCTTCCGCAACTTCCTCGGCGACCTGCAGGCCGGCGACGTGCGCATGACCAACCCCGACGACTTCAAGGTCGGCGAAAACCTGGCGACCACGCCGGGCTCGGTGGTGATGCGCAACCGCCTGCTCGAAGTGATCCACTACGCGCCGACGCAGGCGAAGGTGCATGCCGGGCCGGTGCTCATCGTGACGCCGTGGATCAACAAGTTCTACGTGCTCGACCTGGCGCCGAAGAAAAGCATGATCCGCTTCCTGCTCGACCAGGGGCTGGACGTGTTCATCACCAGCTGGAAGAACCCCGACGCGTCGATGCGCGACGTCACCTTCGACGACTACCTGCTCGAAGGCGTGCATGCGGCAGTCGAAGTCGCGCGCGGGCTGACCGGCGCGCCCAGGGTGCATGCGGTCGGCTACTGCATCGGCGGCACCGCGCTGGCGATGTACATGGCCTGGGCCAACCGGCGCTTCGCCGCGGACGAGGTGCCGGTGGCCGACTGGACGCTTCTGACCAGTCTGGTCGACTTCAGCGCGCCGGGCGAGATCGAGGTGTTCCTCGACGAATCGAGCATCCGGTCGCTGTGCGACAGCATGGCGAAGAAGGGCTATCTCGACGGCAAGGAAATGGCCGCTTCGTTCCGCCTGCTGCGCTCGAACAGCCTGATCTGGCAATACGTGGTCAATGGCTGGCTGTACGGCGAAACGCCGCCGCCCTTCGACGTGCTGTACTGGAACATGGACACCACGCGCATGCCGCAGGCGATGCACAGCTGGTATCTGCGCGAGCTCTACCTGCACAACCTGCTGGTCAAGCCCGATGCGCTGACGGTCGCCGGCGAGCCGCTCGACCTGCGGCGCATCACGCAGCCGCTGTACGCGGTGACCGCCGTCGACGACCACATCGCGCCCTGGCAGCAGGCCTTCCGCATCAACCGCCACGCGGCTGGCGACAAGCGCTTCGTGCTGTCGAGTTCCGGCCACATCCTCGGCATCGTCAACCCGGTGGTGCAGCCGTCCAAGCGCAGTTACCGGGTGGCCGACGCGCATCGCACCGACAACGCCGACGCCTGGCACGCGCGTGCCGAAGAGCAGCCCGGCAGCTGGTGGGAAGACTGGATGCGCTGGCTCAAGCCGCGCGTCGGCGCACCGGTGAAGGCCCGCCCCGCGGCGTCGCCCGATTTTCCCGAACTGGCGCCGGCACCGGGCACCTATGTACTCGAACGCTGAGATTGCCCACGTCATCGGTGTGAGTCGTCAGTGCATGCGCCAGCGATCGACCGGGAACTGGACGAACTTCCAGCGCCGGTTCATGAGGTAGGCGCGACGGTTCGGCACGTGGTGCTAGCTTCAAGTGGTTTGAGGCTGAAGGCGCTGTCGTTGCCTGACGAGTGTCGGGGCGTACCTGGGCGATCCGTTGCGGCGCTGTTCGGAGAAACCGCGGACGTCGGGCTTGGGCAGTCGTCGCCTGCGTGGGCGTCAGCCCGCTGTTTCCCTTTCCAGCGCGGGTACTCGGAAACGCTTGGCTGCTTCACCAGATCATCCGCCCAGGCGGGCAGGCCCCCATATTTTCGTCGGCGGCGACCCGTGGCGCCGCGAACTTGCGCGCCGCGGCGCCGATGATGCGGTCGGCTGGGTCCTTGTGAAGAACGCCGCGCAGACTTTAGCGGGCGCGGCTCATCGCCATCAGGCCGCTGGTCTGGTCGGTGATGGCGAGTACCACGTTGCGCTGCAGCCGGCTGAGCCAGCGCGCGGGCAGGGCGCGGGCGCCGCAGCGGGCACCGGCCAGCATGCCGACCAGGGCGCCGGTGGTGTCGGCGTCGTCGCCCATGTTCACGGTGGCGATCAGCGCCGCTTCGAAATCGGGGTAGGTCACGAAGTGGTGCAGCACGGTCTGCACCGTGTCGACGACGTAGGCGGTGGCGCCGCCGGCGTAGGGCTGGAAGGTGAAGGCCGGGCAGGCGCGCACCCACTCCGTCACCCAGTCGCGACAATCGTCGTGCGACGCGCCGCCCAGTATCCGGGCCAGCAGCCGGGCGAAGCCCAGCGTGGCGGCATCCGACAGCGGGTGGTGGTGGGTGATGCGGGCCTGCGCCAGGCTCAGCCGCTCCATCGCGGGTGCGTCGTGCATCAGCGCCAGCACCACCGGCAGGTTGCGCATCAGTGCGCCGTTGCCGCCGTCGCGTTCATTGCACTCGCCGCTCAGGCTGCCGTCGGCCAGGTAGCGCCGCAGGCCGCGGCGGACGGTATTGCCGCAATCCACCGGCTTGCTGCGCAGCCAGCCGACGTAGGCATCGGCGATGACCCGCGTCATGTCGGCGATGTGGGTGATGTTGGCCATTTCGTCGGCACCGGCGTGACCGAAGCCGGCCAGACGTTCGCTGCCGATCTGCAGCAGCGCGTCACCCAGCGCCAGGCTCATCGTGGTGTCGTCGGTGACCTGGCCGCGTGCCAGCTTGAGCCAGCCGCCGCCCACGATGTCGCGGTGCACGCCGTACTGGGTCTGGATTTCGCGCGGGCGCATGAATTCGACCGTGGCGCCCAGCGCGTCGCCGATGGCAAAGCCCAGGTAGGCGCCGAGTGCGCGGTCGAAAAGCGTTTCGACGTCAGGGGTTTCGACGTCAGGGGTTTCAACGTCCGGGGGGTCGAAGTCGGTGCTCATGGTGTCGGTCGGTGGCAAGGGTTGTTCGTGTGCTCAGAGGCAGCGGGCCTGTACCGGATAGTCGCCGCCGATCGCCAGCACCTCCAGCTCGCCGTGCAGCACATGGCCGGGCAGCAGGCCGGGCCACACCAGCAGCTTGCAGCGCGGCACCTGCACTTCGAGCACCCAGTCGCCGAAGCAGCCCGCTTCGTCGCGCGACATCGTGAATGAAGCCAGGCTGTTCAGGCGCACGGTGCATTGCCGGTCCTGCAGCTGGCCGGCCACCAGCTGCTCTTCGCAGCGCGTGCTGCCGCGCCACAGGCGCAGGTGCGGGCCGTCGGGCTGGTTCGGCACGCCGAAGCGGATCAGCGCCCACTGGCTGAATTCGTACAGCAGGTCGAGCTGCTGATGGATGCAGTTGCTGTGGTAGCGGCTGCAGGCCTTTTCTTCGACATATGCGACCCAGGCCGGCGACGGGAAGCGTTCCAGCCGCGCCTTGTGGAACAGCGGCACCAGGCCGAAACGGCTTTCGACCCAGCCTTTCAGCACCGCCCCGGCCGGGCCGTTGGCATCCATGCCCCAGCCTTGCAGCAGGCGCCGCCAGCTGCTGCGCCAGCGCCGGGCTTCGGCCTTGTCCTGCGTCGCGGCGGGTAAATGTTGCAGGCCGAAGGCGATCGACAGGTAGTGCTCGAACACGTCCTGCGCTTCATTGAGGCTGTTGCAGCGCTCGAGCAGCGCAAACAGGCCGCCGTGTGCTTCGCGCGTGCCGGCAATGTGCAGCGGCACCGGATGCTCGTTGAACGCGCGACTGGCAAGCACGTGGGCCGGCACGCCGATCAGGTTGGTGGTGTACCAGCGATGCGGTTGCGCTTCGATGGCATGGGGCGCATCCGGGCCCGGACTGGGTGGTGATGCATCGTCGGGCAGCGGGCACCCGGGCCGGCCGCCTTGAAGAATGGGAAATTCGACCGGCATCCGCCAGTATTTGTGCTTGGGCGGCAGCGCGTCAACCGGCAGTTTCCGGCCCGATTGCAAGCGGCCGCAGGGGCTCGGCGGGCGGTCAGCGAGCCAGCGGCCGCCGTGTTTCGAGCAGCTGAACGGCGCGTGGGACCTTGGCCGATGTTGGGCATCGCTGCGCTCACCCCAACCTACATGCCGCGGCTGGGTTTGCCACCTCGCCATTCGTAGGTTGGGGTGAGCGCAGCGATGCCCAACGTCCCACGCCCAGGAATCGTCGCATCGAACACGCAGGTTGGGGTGCGCGCAGCGATGCCCAGCGTCCCACGCCCAGGAATCGTCGCATCGAACACGCAGGTTGGGGTGCGCGCAGCGATGCCCAACGTCCCACGCCCAGGAATCGTCGCATCGAACACGCAGGTTGGGGTGCGCGCAGCGATGCCCAACGTCCCACGCCCAGGAATCGTCGCATCGAACACGTAGGTTGGGGTGAGCGCAGCGATGCCCAACGTTCGCCGCGCCCGGCTGATCTTCCTGCCGTCGGTTCGACCCTTCAATCGAGAAAGCGCTGCAGCAGTTCCTTCAGAATCGCTCTCCGTGCAACGTGAATGTCACGCGTCCGGCATCCAGCTCCAGTGACCCGTCTTCGGTTGCTGCCAGCCAGCCTTCAGACGACGGCGAAGTGCCGTCACCACCGGTCATTCACGGTGCGCGGAATCGGGCATGTCAGGCAACCGCCGCCAAACGCACTCGACAAACGATCTGGCCGCGCGTGCGCGAGGGCGACAACAAATCGTCATACGGCGTCCAGCGCTGGAAGGCGTGTGGCGTGTGGCGTGTGCCGAATGCGCACACGCCACAAGCGTCAGAACTTGCCGTTGCCGTTCTTCCACTCGGTGCGCGGCGGAATGGTTTCCAGCGTGTCCCAGTGTTCGGCAATCCTGCCGTTCTCCACCCGGAAGAGGTCGTAGTACGCGGTCGGCTTGCCGGCGAATTCGCCTTCGCTCACCGTCAGCACGAAGTTGCCTTCACCCAGCACCTTGTGCACCGTGTGGTACTTCAGCGTGATGCCCGCCTTGGCCAGACCTTCCAGCGCGGCGCCGAGCCCGCTCAGACCGTCGGCGATCTGCGGATTGTGCTGGCGGTAGTGGTCGCCGTCGAAGTAGGCGGCCAGGCGATCGAGGCGGCCGTTGACCAGCACGTCGTCGACGAAGGCCGCCACCAGTTTCTTGTTGGCGTCGGTCCGGTCCAGGTCGATGATCGAGGTCGGGCCGTCGATCATCGTGCGCCCGCTCGGGTTGGGCGCGGCAGGCGTCGGCTGCAGGTTGTCCCAGTGCTCGACGATCCGGCCATCCTCGAAGCGGAAAATGTCGAAACCGATCTTCGGGCCGAAGAAGTCGTACTCGGTGTGGGTGAATACGTGGTCACCGTCCTGGAAGACGCGCACGGTGTTTACCCGGGTCGATCCCTCGGGCAGCGCGGCGAGTGCGGCACCGAATCCGGCGAGTCCGTCGGCCACGGCGAGGTTGTGCTGCACGTAGTGGTCCGGATCGATGACGGCTACCGGCGCTGATTCACCGGTTTCGATCGCCTTGAGCAGGGCGACAACTTGAGTCTTGCGGTCTGGGGTCATGGTGACTTTCTCCTTCGAAGTGGGGTTTTCGGCGTAGCCGCTCAGGGGGTGTCCGGCGCAGCCGGTCAGGGCGATCGCCGCGACGACCGCGGCGGTGGCATGGGCAAGGCGGTGGCTTTTCATCGGCGTGAGTGCTGGGTTGTCATCGAACACGCAGTCTGTCCGGAGGCGCGCGAAACGCCGAGGTTGCGATCCGGCAAGTTATGGTCAAAATCACGCATCGGCACAACTTCGGAAACACGCATGAGCACGACGGCGCAGGTCCGCGATACCCATTTCGATAACGCCCGCCTGTCGGACATCGGCGTCGAGGTGCTCAGCCTCGACGACCTGCGCAGCCGGGTGACGGCCGATCGGCTGGCCGAAGCGGAGCGCGTCGACTTCCTGATCGTTCTGCTGATCAGCGAGGGGGCCTGCGAACACCTGATCGACTTCCAGCCGGTGCGCCTGGCGCCGGGCGCCGTGGTGGTCGTGCGCCCCGGTCAGGTGCAGCAGTGGCGCCTGCACCCGGGTGTGCACGGGCTGCTGTTGCTGGTGGACACCCGGCTGGCTCAACTGGCCGCCAGCGCGCTGGCCGACCCGGCCTTCCAGTTGCTGCAGATCGACGAGTGGCCGGCTGCGTTCGTGTTGTCCGCCGAGGATCAGCGCGACGGCGAAGCGCTCACGCGCGTGCTGGAACGCCAGCTCGACCGGGATCGCGTCGATGACGTCAGCGTGCGACTGGCGCGCGAGCTGTTCCTGAGCCTGATGCTGTTGCTGAGCCGTGCCGCACGCATCGCCGCGCCTGCGCGCACCGCGCAGGAACGCCTGTTCCAGCGCTTGCAGCGTGACCTGGATGCGTCGGTCAACACCCGGCCGACGGTGGAAGCGATCGCCCGGCGACTGCGGGTGTCGCCCAGCACGCTGTCGCGCGTCTGCCTGGAGCGCGTCGGCATGTCGGCGAAGGCATTCATCGACCGCCGCACGGCGCTCGAAGCGCAACGCCTGCTGGTGCATACCGGTGCGACGACGACGGCCATCGGCGAGGCGCTGGGCTTTTCCGAACCCACCAATTTCCTCAAGTTCTTCAAGCGCGTCGTGGGCATGACACCGGATGCGTTTCGAAGGCTCTACCGTCCGGCCGCCTGAACAAGGTCGTGCCGGTCAGCGCGACGTCCCGGGCGCGCAGGGCGCATCCGGTGTCGCGTGTGCAGGGGCATGTCCATCATCAGGACGGCGGTCAGGATGGGCGGTGCCGGCGGCCGACGCCCGGCGCGACCGGGGCCGGATTCCGTGCGGTGTCACGCCGCGCTCGCGGCGCAGCAGCTTGCGCAGCATCGACGCGTCCGCATACCCCACCTGTGCGGCTACTGACTCGATGGATGCCCGTCCGGTTTCGAGCAGCTGTGTCGCGCGCTCGACGCGCAGTTTCTGCACGTACTGGATCGGCGACAGGCCGACCGCGGATGCGAAATGCCGGCTCAGCGTGCGCGGCGTCATGTGCAGCGCCTCGGCCAGCATGCCGAGCGTGATGGGTTCGCCGAGGCGCGTCTGCAGCCAGCGGTCGGCGCGCTGCAGCGTGGGGGTCTGGCTGACCAGATGCGAGGCGATGGCGTACTGGCTCTGCGACACGCGGTGATCCAGCATGAGGAAGCGCGCGCAATTGCGCGCCAGCTCGCCGGAACCGTGGCGGGCCACCAGCGCGAGCATCAGGTCGGCCTGGGCCAGCGCGGCGCCGGCCGTGCTGAGGGCGCCGTCACGGACCACCATGCGCGCCATGTCGAGGTCGACGCGCGGAAAGCGCTCCCGGAAATACGGCGCCAGCCACCAGCTCGTGGTGGCGACGCGCCCGTCGAGCAGACCGGCCTGTGCCAACGCAAAGGTGCTGACGCAGGACGCGGCCACTTCCGAGCCGGCTTCGAGCCAGTCGCCCGTGCGCGCCATCGCCTTCACGACCTCGGGCGTGACGAGCCAGTCTTCAAGCTCGCTGCGTGATGCGCGATTGGCGCCCGGCAGCAGCAGCAATTCGGGCGGCGGCAGATCGGCCATGCGCTCGAGCGGCCCGACTTCGAGCCCCGAACCGCTGCGCTCGCGTCGCCGGCCGCTGCCGGCCAGCGTGATGTCGAACAGGGGCGGCCGGTCCGCGAGCACGCACAGGCGATTGGCGGTGTTCATCACGTCGAGCGTGATGCCCAGACTGATGTCCAGCACGCCGGGCAGGATCAGTACGGCTGTTTTCATGGTGTCCATATTAGCCCGATAGATGTCGATATGGACACTCGATGGCGAAGCCGCGCAGCCTCAGCATGGAGGCCTGATCCACCGCCTGCCGATTACTTCAAGGAGCCCGCATCCATGTCGCCCTCACTGCTGGCCGCGCTGCTGTACGCCGCCCTGACCTTGCTGCTCCTGATGACGATCGCGGCACTGCGCGCCACCCTGGTCATCACGCGCCAGCGCGCGGCCGACGCCTTCACCCCGGCCGGCGATGACGTGTCGCCGTTCTCCGGCCGGTTGTGCCGGGCGCACGCGAACTGCTGCGAAAACCTGCCGGTGTTCGGCGTGCTGGTGGTCACCGCGGTACTGAGCGGCCACGCCGACATCACCGACCCGACGGCGCTGTGGGTGTTTGCCGCACGTGTCGGCCAGACGGTGTCGCATGTGGGCTCGGGCCGCCGGCGGGCGATCCGCCTGCGCTTCCTGTTCATGCTGGTCCAGATCGCGCTGCTGACGACCTGGGCCGCGCGCCTGCTGTGGGTGGCCGTGCAATGACGACCGGAGGGAATCAAATGACCAGGCATGACGAACGCGATCCGCGTCTTGACGCGCGGCGGACCACCTGTGGACTGGACTACCTGCACGACAGTGCCGGCGCGCCGGTCAATTACATGTACCCGCCGCCCGCCGGCGAACCGTGGGAGAACTGCAGCTACCGCACGCACCGCGTCGACATCGTCGACGCCCGCCCGGCCGCGCAGGACTTCCTGCTCGATCATCAGGGATTCGAACTGCGCGACGCCCCGCCCGGCCTCACGGCCTTCGACGACGATGAAAGCATCCGTGCCCGCTACTACCCGGAAGTCGAGGCGATCGCCTGCCAGGTGAGCGGCGCGACGCGCGCGCTGTGCTTCGACCATCAGGTGCGCCAGCGCAGCCGGGGCGAGCAGCACCTCAGCTTCGGCCGGCAGCACACCCAGGCTTCGGCCGTCGGACGCGTGCACAACGACTACTCGGAGGCGAGCGGTCTGGCGCGGCTCGGCCTCCTGCTGCGCGATGACGCGGCGCGAGCACGCATCCGTCGCTTCGCCGTGGTAAATGTGTGGCGGCCGCTGATCGAGCCGGTCGTCGATGCACCGCTGGCCATGTGCGACGCGCGGTCGGTGATGGCGCAGGATCTGGTGGCGGCGCAGATCCGCTATCCGGAACGCAGCGGTGAAATCTATCTGCTGAAGCATTCCCCGCAGCATCGCTGGCATTACTTTCCGGGCATGGCGAAGCATGAAGTGCTGGTGTTCAAGCAATACGACTCGCAGGCGAGCGGCGTGTCACGATTCACCCCGCACGCCGCCTTCCTCGATCCGGCGGCACCTGCGGATGCGCCGCTGCGCGCCAGCATCGAGGCGCGCTGTCTTGTACTTTTCGATTGAAAGGTCAGCCATGAACGATCCGCATATCGAATACTGGTTCGACTTTGCGAGCCCCTACAGCTACCTGAGCACGCTGCGCATCGAAGCACTTGCCCGCGAACGCGGCGTGCGTGTGGCATGGCGCCCGCTGCTGCTCGGCCCTATCTTCCGGTCCGCCGGCTGGGAAAGTTCGCCCTTCCTGCAGCAGCCGGTCAAGTTCGCCTGGATGTGGACCGATCTCGCGCGCCAGTGCGCGCGCCATGCGCTGCCGTGGCGCAAACCTTCGCAATTCCCCCGCAACAGCCTGCTGCCGGCACGCATCGCACTCGCCAACGAGGACGCACCGTGGATCGCGACCTTCTGTGCCCGGGTGTTCGAGCTCAATTTCGTGCATGACGAAGAGATCAATGACGTCGAAGCGATGCAGCGCGTGCTCGATGCGCTCGGCCTTCCGGCCGGCGACCTGATCGCGCAGTCGCAGTCGCCTGACGTGAAGCAGGCGCTGCGCGAACAGAGCGAACAGGCTGCACAGCGCGGCCTGTTCGGCGCGCCGAGCTTTTTCGTCGGCGACGCCTTGTACTGGGGTAGCGAACAACTGGAGGACGCACTCGATGCCGCCTGCCGCACATGACGAATGCCGCGCACCGGCCGGTTTCACGCCGCGGGTGCTGCGCGGGCCGTTCTTCGGCGGCCGCACGGTATTCACCGGTGGCGAGGGGCACACGGATCACTTCATGGTCCGCATCACCGGTGACGACTGCAACCTGCTGGGCATCACGCACGGCGGCGTCATCGCCACGCTGGCCGACATCTTCATCGTCGGCTTCATCGCCGGCCGGCTGACGGCCGACGCCCGGATGGTGACATCCAGCCTGTCCGTCGACTACCTCGGCCCGAGCACCGCAGACGACTGGCTGGTCGGCCGCATTCATGCGCACCGCATCGGTCGCAGGCTGTGCGTCGCATCCGGCGAGTTCCGTGTCGGCGACCGTACCGTTGCCCTGATCAGGGCGACCTGCGCACGCCTTCCGGATACCGGACGTCCGGACACTTCCGCGTCGGATTCCTGAATCACGCCTTGTCACCCCACACCGAGAGATTCACCATGCCGGAACACCTGCGCCCCATCGCCCTTGTTGCCGCCGACGCGGCGCCCCGAAGCACGCCGTCGCGCTATCCGGAACCGTTCGCGTCGCGCATGCGCGGCCGCACGAAACGAGCGCTGGGCGAGGTGTTCGGGCTGCACAACCTCGGCGTGAACCTGACGCGGCTCGAACCGGGTGCGGTGTCTGCGCTGCGCCATGCGCACAGCCGGCAGGACGAATTCATCTACGTGCTGGAAGGGCGGCCGGCGCTGCACACCGACGAAGGACTGACGCGCCTGGAACCCGGCATGTGCGCCGGCTTCGCGGCCGGCAGCGGCAACGCTCATTGCCTGGTCAACGACACGGCCACAGCGGTGCTCTATCTGGAAATCGGCGACCGCAGCAGTGGTGACGAGGTCCGCTATCCGGACGATGACCTGCGGGCAGACCTGATCGACGGCCAGTGGGCATTCAGCCGCAAGGACGGCAGCCGGTACTGAAGCGCCGGTCAGCCCGGGCTGAGCAGGACACCGACGATCCTTGTCACGACCCGTCACCCGTGCCGGGCTTCATGCCGTTGGCGGAGCCCCACGCAGGGATGTCGCGCTGACCGGGCAGCACACCCGATGTCGATGGGGGCAGGGCGTTCAACGCAGGCCCTGCAGATTGAACTCGAGGCGCGCAGTGGGCGAACACGGCTCGGAGTGGGGTCGAGTTCAAGCTGATCGCCGAACAGGGCTGTCTCGGGTATGGCGTGTGGGACGTGAACTTCCGCCATGCGGCCCGAGCCTTGGCCGGTGTTGGGCATCGCTGCGCTCACCCCAACCTACGGGGTCGACGCGACGGCGCGATGATTGGCGGGGTGCGGTGTTGGGCATCGCTGCGCTCACCCCAACCGGCATGCCGGGGCTGGGGTTGCCACCTCGCTTCATTCGTAGGTTGGGGTGAGCGCAGCGATGCCCAACACCGGCCAAGGCTCGGGCCGCATGGCGGAAGTTCACGTCCCACACGCCATACCCGAGACAGCCCTGTTCGGCGATCAGCTTGAACTCGACCCC
>NZ_JAUYNV010000024.1 GCF_030698125.1 Methyloversatilis sp. | reverse complement strand
TGTCCTCATGACAGCGTTCTCATGAATTCGACTCACGATGAGCGGGAATCGCCTCGCGCCTTCTCCGGTGTCGACCGTCTGTACGGACGAGGGGCGCTGGTTGCACTCGAGCGCGCAGCCATACTCGTCGTCGGCATCGGCGGCGTTGGTTCGTGGGCAACCGAAGCGCTGGCCCGAAGCGGCGTTGGCCACATCGCAATTGCCGATCTCGACCACGTTGCCGAGTCGAACATCAACCGTCAGATTCAGGCGCTCGTGCCCACACTCGGCATGGCCAAGACCGAAGCGATGGCGCAACGCATTGCCGCCATCAATCCAGCTTGCGTTGTAACGTCATTCGAGGATTTCGTGTCGCCGGACAATGTGGCCGAGGTGCTTGGGGCCCATTACGATGCAGTGCTTGACTGCACCGATCAGGTGTCGGCCAAGGTCGCCATGGCGCTGCACTGCCAGGCGATGCGTGTCCGGCTGTTCATGGCGGGTGCCGCGGGCGGACGCACTGATCCCACGCGCATCCGGAGCGCCGATCTCGGGGCCGCACAGGGAGACGCGCTGTTGGCACGCGTACGCCAGCTACTGCGCAAGAGCGGGCGGATAGCCTTTCCCGACAAGGCGCCATTCGGTATCGACGTGGTGTTTTCGTCGGAAACGATGCGCCGCCCGAATGCAGAGAACTGCGATACCGGAAGCGCGCCGCAGGGCCTGAACTGTGCCGGTTACGGCTCCAGCGTTTGCGTAACCGGCGGATTTGGCTTCGCGCTTGCCGCGGCAACGATCGATCATCTCCTCGCTCACCGACCCGCCGCCTGAAACGCACCCGGTGTGCAGCAATGCAAGACTTCTGCCCCGAAGCCCTGTACACTCTGCGTGTGCCTAACCAATAGGCACCTTCCGTCGTCACACTGACGACAGGAGGCACCCGCCTCCCTACTGGAAGTCACTCATTTGTCTGCCTGTATTGGTGTCACTCAGCTTGAGCGACGGGCCGTCGCTGGAGATCTGTTTGAACACTGAAGTCGATTTCGCCGGGCTGGGCCTGGCTGAACCGCTGTTGCGCGCCATTTCGGAAGAGGGCTACACGCAACCCACCCCCATTCAACAAAAAGCGATTCCGCTCGTCATGGCCGGGCGCGACCTTCTGGCCGCCGCGCAGACGGGTACCGGCAAGACCGCCGGATTTACGCTGCCCATCCTGCACACGCTGATCAACCGCCCGGCAAAGATTCCGCCGGGCCGCCCGCGTGTCCTGGTGCTTACACCGACGCGCGAGCTTGCTGCGCAGGTCGAGGAATCGGTACGCACCTACGGCGTGCACGCCGGCATGCGCTCGATGGTCATCTTTGGTGGTGTCGGCATGAACCCGCAACTGCAGGGGCTCAAGCAGCGCGTCGACATCCTGGTCGCTACGCCGGGGCGTCTGCTTGATCACCTCGGCGAAAAGACGCTGGATCTGTCGGGCGTTGAAATCTTCGTGCTCGACGAAGCGGACCGCATGCTGGACATGGGTTTCATCCGCGATATCCGCAAGGTGATCGCCGCATTGCCGAAGACCCGCCAGACGCTGCTTTTCTCTGCCACCTTCTCGCCGGAAATCCGCGAACTGGCGCATGGCCTGCTTAACAACGCTGCCGAGGTCGAAGTCGCACCACGAAACACGACCGCCGAGCGTGTGGATCAGAGCGTCTACATGGTGGAACAAAAGCAGAAGCGCCATCTGCTTGCGCATTTGATCAGTACGGGCGAATGGACACAGGTGCTGGTGTTTACGCGCACCAAGCATGGCGCCAACCGGCTGGCCGAACAGCTCGACAAGCAAGGCATCAGCGCGCTGGCGATCCACGGCAACAAGAGCCAGAACGCACGCACCCGCGCGCTGGCCGATTTCAAGAGCAATTCGCTGCGTGTGCTGGTCGCGACCGATATCGCCGCGCGTGGGCTGGACATCGACCAGTTGCCGCACGTCGTTAATTTCGAGCTGCCCAGCGTGCCGGAAGATTATGTGCACCGCATCGGCCGTACCGGGCGGGCGGGCGCCAGCGGATCCGCCGTCTCTTTGGTGGATCGTGAAGAGGTCAAGCTGCTGAGCGCGATCGAAAAGGTCACCCGTCAGGCCATCCCCAAAGCGACCGCTGAAGGCTTCGTGCCCGGCATCGTGGTCGAGGAGCCGGATCGCGGCCCTCGTCCGCCGGGCCGCGGTGCGCGCAACACCGACGCGCCGCGTCGCAAGCCCGCCGCAGGCAATGCGCCGCGCGCCAGCGGTGATCGTCCGGCACGTGCTGCACAGCCCAAGGCTGCAGGCGGCGCACCGGCACCGCGTGGAGCCGGTCGCGGCCCGGGCGGCGGCGCACCACGCAACGGCAATACCGCGGGTCGTACGTCCGGGTCGGGCAACAGCGGTGGCGGCAACCGCGCACCGGCGCGTACGCACGATGACGACGATGACAACCGCGGCAACCGCATCCAGCCAGCGGCCGCCGCGCCGCGCGAGGTGAATGGCAATGTGATGCCGCGTCCGGGCGATGCCCGTCGAGGCGATGCGCGCCGACCCCAGGCGCCGGCGCTCTTTTCGCCGCGCAACCGCTCGGGTTCGCGCTGAAACTCGCGTTCGGACGATGGTGATGCAGGGTCTGCGAGCCGACGGTTACCGGGCGCAACGCGATGCGTGAAGGCGCGCTGCGCGTCCTGAAGGACGTGTTCGGTCATCCCGGTTTCCGCGGTGCCCAGGGCGACATCGTCGAACATGTCGCTGGCGGTGGGGACGCGCTGGTGCTGATGCCTACCGGCGGTGGCAAGTCGCTGTGCTATCAGGTGCCGGCGTTGCTCCGACCTGGCACGGCGGTGGTGGTGTCGCCGCTGATCGCGCTGATGCAGGATCAGGTGGCGGCGCTGACGCTGCTCGGTGTGCGCGCCGCCTTCCTCAATTCCACGCTTGATCTCGATCAGGTACGCGACGTCGAGCGACGCCTGCTCGATGGGTCGCTCGATCTGCTGTACGTCGCACCCGAACGGCTGAACACGCCGCGCTGCCTCGATCTGCTGAGCCATATCCGGCCGGCATTATTCGCCATCGACGAAGCCCACTGCGTGGCTCAGTGGGGGCACGACTTTCGCCCCGAGTATCTGCAACTGTCGGTGCTGCACGAGCGCTTCCCCGACGTGCCGCGCATTGCGCTGACGGCAACCGCGGATCCGGCGACCCGCGCAGAAATCATCGAACGGCTTGCGTTGCAGGATTCGCGTGTCTTCGTGTCCAGCTTCGACCGTCCGAACATCCGCTACACCATCGTGGACAAGGACGACGCACGCAAGCAGCTGCTGCGCTTCATCCGCACCGAACATCCGGACGACGCGGGCATCGTCTACTGCCTGTCGCGCAAGAAGGTGGATGAAACCGCCGAGTGGCTGGTTGCGCAGGGGGTGAAGGCGCTGCCCTACCACGCCGGCATGGACACCAGGGCGCGTGCCGTCAATCAGGCGCGCTTCCAGCGAGAGGACGGTATCGTTGTCGTGGCCACGATCGCCTTCGGCATGGGCATCGACAAGCCGGACGTGCGCTTCGTCGCCCATCTCGACCTGCCGCGTTCGATCGAAGGCTACTACCAGGAAACCGGTCGGGCCGGTCGCGACGGCACGGCGGCCGACGCCTGGATGGCCTACGGTCTGGCCGATGTGGTGCAACAGCGTCGCTTCATCGATCAGTCGGAAGGCAATGAAGCCTTCCGGCGCATGTCGAGCAGCAAGCTCGATGCGCTGCTCGGCCTGTGCGAAACCGCGCACTGCCGGCGCGTGCATCTGCTGGCCTATTTCGGCGAGCAGAGCACTCCGTGCGGCAATTGCGACAACTGCCTGAACCCGCCGGAAACGTGGGACGCCACTGTCGCGTCGCAGAAAGCACTGTCCACCATCTACCGTACCGGTAACCGCTTCGGTGCCACCCATCTGATAGACGTGCTGCGCGGCAAGGACACCGAGCGCATCCGCCAGTGGAGTCACGACAAGCTGACGGTGCATGGCATCGGCAAGGCGGAAGACGAAAACCTGTGGCGCAGCGTGTTCCGCCAGCTGGTGGCCCTCGGGTTTGCGCGCGTGGATCAGGAGTCCTTTGGCGCACTGGTGCTCACCGACGCCGCCCGCCCGGTGCTGCGCGGCGAACGGACGGTGATGATGCGGCGCATCGTCGAGCGCATGAAGGAATCCGGCGCACGGCGCAGTCGGGCGGCCGCTCCGATCTCTACGGAAGGCGTCGATGCCGACCTGCTCAGCGCATTGAAAGCCTGGCGCCTCGACGAGGCGCGTACCCAGTCGGTCCCGGCCTACGTCATCCTGCACGACAGCACGCTGATCGAACTGGCGCGCAACCGGCCGGGTGACTGCGACGAGCTGGCCGAAATTGCCGGCTTCGGCAGCCGCAAGATTGAGCGCTACGGCGAAACCTTGGTCAGATTGATCGCCGAATTCGCCGTGTGATCGTTGCTTCCCGTTTGCTGCACTGCAATAGTGCGACTGCACCGTGCTGCACCATGCCGGCGGCGGACAGGCGCGGAGGCTTCGAGATTAGTTGTTTAAAAACAAAATGTTGATCAGGGTCTGTCGGCTGGCCCCGAAGTTGCATTGCCTTCGATGTATTCCGCTATCGAAGAAGGAGTGCATCATGCGTTGCAACATTCGATCTCTTCTCCCGCGAATTGCCCTGTGTTCGACCTTGCTGGTTGTGCTGCCCGTTGAAGCACACGACGCGCATGCTGCGTGCGCCGACGCAAGAGGTAGTGTGACCGCCGGCCCTGCCTGCAACGACGTCCGGGCGTCGTCGATGCAGAACACCCGACAGACCTACCCGCTTGCCGGCTTGTTCGATCAGTCTTCGGAATCCGGCCTTGAGCTCGCCTTTGCGGCCGTCATGATCGGCGCGCTTGCACTGCGCGTCGGGCTGCGCTGACGGGCAGGCGACTCAGGGCGCTTCAATCCGGAGGAAGCCGTCCCGGTTGGGCATGCGTAACGCGGCCAGCCGCGCGGCATCCATCACCGTGTCGGCGGCGATCAGGCCATTGGCGTGCAGAAGCCACGCACTCAGCGCATACACCTCGTCGGCACTCAGCGTACCCGGTGCCCCCATCGGCTTGGCGCGGCGGATGAAATCAAACAATGTGGTGGCATACGGCCAGTAGCTGCCAATCGTCTTGTCGGCTGCCGGATGGTCGAGCGGCCGGCTCGCACCCGTCAGTTCCTCTGCCGTGCCGCCGCGCCCGTCCTTGCCGTGGCAGCCGGCGCAATGTCGCGCAAACAGGCGCGCGCCTTCGGCAACGGATCCCTGCCCGGACGGCAGGCCGCGACCGTCCGGAAATACGTTGAGCGTCTGCGCAATGAGCGTGTCGGCAGTGACCGGCGTGCCCAGCTTCGGCGCCTCGATGCGCGGGGGCAACGGCGTGGCACAGCCGGTCAGCAACGCGGTCAGCGCTGCGCCTTTAATAAATATGCGAAACCAGTCCATCGTCCTCGACCGCCCAGGCCACGATTGCGTGGTAATGGAAGTAGCCGGCACGGCCGCGTTCCGCGATCAGCGCTGCGCGCTCCGGCTGCACGTTGCCGGCTTCATCGGTCGCGCGGCTTTTCAGCACCGCCGGCTTGCCGTCCCACCGCCACGGCAGGCGAAAGCGCGTGAAGCAGCGCGGCAGTGCCGGTGACTGCAACGCCGCGTCGGACCAGTGGCGACCGTTGTCGGCCGACACTTCGACCCGAGAGATGCGTCCGTGACCGCTCCAGGCCAGACCGCTGATCTGATATACGTCCGGCTGGCGTAGTGTCTGGCCGTGCGACGGCGTGGTGATCAACGACTTGCAACCCATCGTGAAGGTGAACTGGCGCGCCTTGCCCGACGGCAGCAATTCGGTGTATTTCGACGTTTCGTTGCGCGACATCACCGGCTGGTCGGCAACTTCAAGCCGCTGCAGCCACTTCACATGCAGCACGCCTTCCCAGCCGGGCACGATGAGCCGCATCGGATAACCATTTTCCGGGCGCAGCCGTTCGCCGTTCTGGTACAGCCCGATCAGGCAGTCGTCACGCATCTTGCCGAGCGGAATGCTCATGTTCATCGCGCCGGCATCCGCCCCTTCGGCGATCACCCACGAGGCCCCCGGATCCACGCCTGCCTCGTCGAGCAGGATGGAAAGCGGCACACCGGTCCATTCGGCGCACGACACCAGACCATGCACCGATCCGGCCGGACGCTGTATCGGTTCGGCGTGCCAGCCGGCGTTGCTGTTGCCGCCGCATTCGATGAACAGCAACTGCGAGCGCATCGGGTAGCGCAGCAACGACTTCACATCGAAGCTCAGCGGTTGGCGCACCCGGCCATGCACGACCAGACGATGCTGTGCCGGATCGATCTGCGGCACGCCGTTGTGGTGGCGCTCGAAATGCAGGCCGTTTGGCGTGATCGTGCCTTCAAGGTCTTCCAGCGGTGTGAACGACACGCCGTTTCCGGCAACCGCGCGGTTGGCACCGATGCGCCGTGCGGTGTAGCGCTCGTGCGGCGAAGGCTGTCCGTAGCCAGAAAAGGGTTGGCCCGGCACATGCAGCCAGGGCAGATCCCCGCCGACTTGCGTCGCCTGTGCGACGGCCGGCGTCGTGACAGCCGCCAGCGTCGCGCCGTGCTTCAGGAACCCGCGCCGATCAAGCCGGCCTTCGCCAACGCGCGGCTGATCGGGGTGGTCGTTCGGGTTTCGTGCCATGGCATCCGCTATAGAAACAGGGTCAGCACGCCAGTGTAGCCGTACAGCTGATCATGCGAAATTTCGCCGCCAGCGAAGAAACCGGCCACCGGCAGACCTGGAAACACGGCTTCCAGCATGTCTGGTTCGGCATTGTCGTTGCCGAACATGTGCTCGCCGCGCGCCGCGCACGACACATATAACGCCGCTTTCGGCGGTGCTTCGAGCGAGTCGCGCAGTTCGTGCAGCATGCGCATCATGTCGGCGCGTGCGCAGTCGCCGTCGCGCCGGTAGAAGCGGATGCGCTGCCCGACCTCGACGCCGTCGTTGATGGCGAACACGCCGCTCGCCGGGTCGAGCGCAATCACGTTGCGTACCCGGAACTCGGCGTCGTCGCGCCCCGGAATGCCCAGTCCGGGAAGGATGTAGCGCGCAGCACGGCGCAGATCCTGACCGAGCGAGGTGCCGGCGGCTTCGAGGAAGGCATCGAGCGCCGGCCGGCCATCGATCTCGGTCACCACGTTCTGGTCGCAGGCGGTGACGATGCGCGCCTGGCCGACGGCGCAGCAGCCCTGGGTCAGTCGGGTCGTGATGCTCACCTGTTCGTTGAACGCCACGCCGCTGATGCCGCCGTACAGCGCGCCGTTGGCGATCATCGGCGCCTGGCCGCGCGACAGCGCCAGACCGCCGGTAATGAAACCGCTCGACACCTTGGTTGCCATGTCGGTGATGAGGTCGCTCATGTCCGGCGTCGACGGGTCGGCGTGTACGACCGCAAAGTATGGCTGCTCGCGCCCCGCATCCGTGCCCAGCATGTTGGGCAGGCGATCACGCCCGGAAAAGACCTGGAAGCTGCCCTCCGGCAGGCAGGCGACCAGCAGCGCCAGACCGGGAAGGTTCTGTGCCGCGCTGCTTCGGCCGATCACGCCGAGGGAACAGGTGCCGACCCAGTTGGGAATGCCGGTCAGCAGCGTCAGCCGGTCAACCATGGCCTGGACGTCGCTGCCGTATTGGTCCGTGAAATAAACGAACCCGAGATTGGCGCCGCCAGGAATGTCCAGCGCGCCGAGAGCCCGGTCCATCGCAACCGGCCAGTCTTCGTGAAAGGCGGTGCTCGCTGCAAAGGTATTCACGAACTAGTTCCTGCGGCTGTTATCCATCGCTGGGTGGGGCGGGGCTGACGACCGGTGCCGCGGCAGGCGGGGTGGGCGCACTGTTCTGCATCACCGACCACGGCCACATGGCCGCATTGCCGAAGGCCTGCATCGGGTTTGCGGAAGCGGCAGGCGAAGGCGCTGGTGCGGTGCCGCCGGCGTGTGCCGCCATCGCCTGCATCGTGGCCAGTGTGGCGCGCTGGACTTCGAGCCCCTGGATGCTGGTCTGCAGCATGCCCATGTTCATGCGCAGCCAGCCTTCGACTGCCTTGAGATCGGCTATCCGCTTGTCGAGTTCGCCGACGTCGAGCGTAGGCGTCACGAAACCGGGTACCGGGAAGGGCATCTGCCCCCATACCGAGCGGAGAAATTCCATCGGATCGTACTGGGAAGGATCGCCAGCCATGTCGTCACCTCTGTCGCAGAATGTCGGCAAAGCATAGCAGCGGCGCGCCAGATGAGCGCGCTTCCCGTCCCCGGATGGTTCAGGCGCCACGCAAAGCCGACGCACAAAAGAAAACGCGGCCTTCGCAGACCGCGTCAAGGGACACAACGTGCACAACACCTTCATTCTGTTAAACGGGGTGTCGGGCAGCAATCGTCCTTTTGGTCTAGACCTGCTCCCGTTCAGGCTTTCAATGCCTCTTTCAGCTTGAACTGGATGAGCGTGCGCAGCTTGGCCGGCATGACCGGCTTGAGCAGCAGGTGGTGACCGAGATCGCGCGCTTCCTCCAGTCGTTCCGGCGTTGCACTGCCGGTCACCAGAATGGCCGGAATCTCGGTGCCGAAGTGTCTGCGTATGGCGGTCACCACTTCCGGCCCGATTTCCCCGTCGCGCAGCTGATAGTCGGCGATGATCAGATCGGGCGGCGCGTCACGTGCGGTGACCTGCGCCATTGCCTCGGCCGCGGTGCCGGCAATCAGCGCTTCCGCACCCCAGCTGCCGAGCAGCGCGCTCATGCCGTCGACGATGCTCGCCTCGTCGTCGATCACCAGAATGCAGCGCCCGCCGAGATCAGCCTGGCTGCGTTCGACACGGGCCGCTGTAACACGCACGACTGGCGCACGCCCCATCGGAACATCAACCCGGAACACCGTTCCGCGACCGGGTCGTGATGACAGGCTGACCGGATGGCCGAGCAGCGCTGCCAGTCGCTGCACGATGGACAAGCCGAGGCCGAGCCCCTTGCGACGGTCGCGTTCTGCGTTCGCCAGCTGCACGAACTCTTCGAAGATGCGCGCCTGATCGTCTGGTGCAATGCCCATGCCGGTATCCCACACCTCGAAACGAAGTTTGCCCTTGCGAAGCCGGGTGCTGACCAGCACGCCACCGGTGCGCGTGTAGCGCATGGCATTGGAGATAAGGTTTCGCAGGATGCGTTCGAGAAGCACCGGGTCGCTGCGTACCCATGCGCTGCGCGACGGCATGCGGAACGACAGGCCGCGGTCGAACGCTTCCGGTTCGAAGTCCATGCGCAGACGGTCGAACAGCGCGGTGACCGACACGTCGGTGATTTCCGGCTTCACCTTGCCGGAGTCGATCTTCGAAATGTCGAGCAATTCGTTGAACAGGCCCTCCAGCGCCTCGACCGAACTGCTGATGCTGGTCACCAGATTCGCCACGTCGGGCTCGCGTGCCTTGGCCGACAGGGCTGCGGCAAAGAGGCCCATCGCATGCAGCGGCTGGCGCAGGTCATGGCTCGCTGCTGCGAAGAACTGGCTTTTCGCGCGGCTGGCCTGATCGGCACGGTCGCGTGCCTGCGACAGTTCGACGTTCTGTGCCTCCAGCCGCTTGCTCAGCACCTCGTTGGCATAGCGGCTGCGCAGCGCACGTTCGATCAGTGCATTGAAATTGCGGCCTACCTTCCACAACGCGACCATCAGCACGGTCACGATGAATGCGATCAGCAGGTCGTAACGACCGCCTTCCCAGATATAGCGGGCAATCACCGGCAGCAGCGTCGTGAACAGGAAGGCGTAGTAGCTCGGCAGATGCATGGATGTAATGGCGACTGCCACGCCGCACACCGACACCAGCAACGACATGAGCACGATCTGCTGTTGCGGCGCATCCGGACTGAAGAACAGCCACAGCGTGGAACTCCACAGCACACCCGAAACCGCTGCGCCGACCAGCCAGTAGTTGCCCCAGCGCGGCGCGTCGTCGGCATCCGGGGCGGCGCGGTTGTACATCCGCAGCAGCACCAGACGCGAAATCTGGTTGGCGACCGACGCAGCAAACCAGAGCGCGACCGTCATCAGCGGGAAGGCGGTGTACATGGTGACCGCCACCAGCGCCGTGCCGAGCATCTGGCCGCCAAAGGCAGTGCGCAGGTTCGCATACAGCATGTCGATCTGGGTGGCGCGCACCTGTTTGTCGAGCAGTGACTGTTCATGCGCGTCGAGCAGGGCCGCCGCATCGCCGCGTTCGCGGGTCAGCGATTCGATCGTCGTCTTTTCGGGCACCGGAATGCCCGGCTGCACCGTCATTGCGAGCCGCCCGACGGACCGAGCTTGAGGCCGATACGGCTCGCCGCGACGACGGCCTGGGTGCGGTTGGTGGCGCCCAGTGCCTTCAGGATGGCAGTGATGTGTACCTTTACCGTGCCTTCGGCCAGATTCAGTTCGCGGCAGATTTCCTTGTTCGGCATGCCCTGAACCATCAGCGTCAGCACCTCGGACTGGCGTTCGGTCAGGCCGATGTCCGATGCAGTCTGCGGCTTGCGCGGGGCGTCATCGCGGCGCGGTGCACCGAGACCGTATTCGCCGGCGATCGCCTGGCGCGGCACGTACACGCCACCGGACAGCACCAGGCGCAGTGCGCCCAGCAGCACTTCATTGCTGCTGGACTTCGGAATGAAGCCCATGGCCCCTTCGTCGAGTGACGAAATGACGGTGTCCGTATCGTCGAAGCCGGACAGCACAACGATGGGCAGTGCCGGCTGAGCGGAGCGGAAGGTGCGCAGCGCGCTCATGCCGGTGCAACCCGGCAGGGTCAGGTCGAGCAGTGCGAGGTCAAGATCCGGATGCTGATCGGCCAGCGCCAATCCGCTCTCCAGGTCAGAAGCGTCATACAGCCGGATGTCGGCAGCGAGGCCGGGCAACACGTGGCGCAGTGCCTCGCGGATCAACGGATGGTCATCAACGATCAGTATCTTCATGGTGCTTGCGCAGGAATGTCGTCTGCCAGCTTACATTTTCACAGGCGGTCATGATGGCGGAAACGACACAATGCCGCGCTGAAAAATATAACTTAAGACGTAATCTATATGGATGAACCAGGCAGGGTTTGTGCGCGATTAGAATCGAAATGCGGACATCCGATATCGCTGTTCATCCGACATGCTTCGTAGGTCCGCATCATGTGAGCCAGCGCGGTCACGCTGCGGTCAGCCGAGCAAAGGAGTTTACGTTGAGTTGCATACTGGTCATTGACGACCACGCGCTGGTGCGCGAGGGGCTGGCGCAGACACTTTCCCGGCTTGGCGGCGCCCTCAGTGTCATCGAGGCGACGGACGCGGCTCACGCGCTCACGCTGATCGACGAACGCGACGACATCGATCTGGTGATAACCGACCTGATCATGCCGGGCATGAACGGTTTTTCCCTGCTCGCGACGCTGCGCGAGCGCGACCCTTCGCTACCGGTGCTGGTGGTGTCGGCACTGAGCGACAGACCAACGGTTTCCCGCGCCATGCGTCAGGGAGCCTCGGGTTTCGTGTCGAAGGGCGATTCGGGCGCGCAACTGGTTGCGGCAGTGCGCGAAGTGCTCGCCGGCAATCTATACACGCCACCCGCGCGGTCGAAGGTCGTCGATGCGCCGGCGACCAATGGCCTGACGCGTGCGCAGCAGCGCGTGCTGCTGCTGCTGGCCGAGGGGTGCAGCAATCGTGAAATCGCCGAATCGCTTGGACTGGCCGAAGGCACGGTCAAGGTGCACGTCAGCCGCATCCTGAGTGCCTACAAGGTCGGTTCGCGTGCCCAGCTTCTGATTGCACTGGCACGCGAGCAAACTCGCCGGCGCTCGCACTGACCGGCGGCCGGCATCACCCGATCGGTCAGTGAGCGCCGATCGCGGCGTCCACTTCGCGTCGAGACTGCACCTGGGTGTGCTCTTCCATCGTGTCTTCGGCGTCTATATCGACTTCTTCGTGCTCGATGCGCAGGATGTCAAGCACCGGTGCGGCAACCCGGCGGCAGGCATTGGCCAGCGGTGACGGCAGCGTGTCCGGGATGCGTTTCTGCAGCAGTTGTTTCGACGACGAAATCGCGAACACCGGCTCCAGAATGCGGTTGCGGTAGGCGCCCAACTGGGCTTCGACCGTACGGTCGGCTGCTTCGCGTGCCCAGCTGTTGGTCGGCCACTGCATCGGCAACGCCAGCGCGCGCGGGAAGGCTTCCAGGTCCTGCTGCACGGTGCGCATGTCTTCGTGCGAATCACGGAACGGCAACAGAACGAGGTGTGCGAGGCTGTACAGGTGGCGATCCATGTCACTGCGGTTGGCACCGCCATCGATGACGCCGATCCACTTGTTCAGGCCGCGGATCTTCTCCACCACCTTGGCCAGTGCATCCCGTGACCGCGCATCAGCCGTGAGGTAGCGGCGGCCTTCCGGATCCAGCGGCTCGCGCCCGATGTCGGTCAGTACACATACCGAACGCTGGTTAAGCAGCCCCAGCCCCTGGCAGAGCATGTGCGACAGCGTGGTCTTGCCGGTGCCGCCCTTGTTGCCGATGACACAGATGATTTCAGCCATATTGATCGTCCCCGACGCATCCAGTGCAATTCGATGAGTGATTGTTACGCGACAAGCCCGCCGGCATCGCCCGGAACTGCGGCCGTAACCGGCGTCAATTCCGCGTTCGCGCCACTTGCGGCGGGTTCGTTGTTGCTCCGTCGGCAGGCGAAACTGTAGACATACAGCTCACGCGCTCCGGGCTCGCCCTCGACCACGCGGTCCGCGCTCAGCCCCGGTATTTCGAAGCTGTTGGCGATCAGCAGCGCACCGGGGCGCATTTCCAGCGCTGCCTTGCGCCCCAGCTTCGGCATCGGCACCGGTGACAGGAAGGCGTACACCACGTCGAAGTGACCGAGGTGGGCCGACCACAGATCATCGCGGCGTATGGTCACGTTCGGCAGGTGGCGGTTGCGCAGGTGGGCGATCAGCCAGGGCAGCGGTGCGTTCTCGACGCCGGTGAAGCGGCAGTCCGGGCGCGACATGGCCAGCCGGCGCAACAGGCTGCCGGTGCCGCAGCCCAGATCGACCAGATGTACCGGCCTGTCCTGCGGCAGCGTCAGGAGCAGCGCGCGTGCGGTCGCCTGATTGGTCAGAAACAGCGGTACGCGCGTACGGAAGGTCGACCAGAAGATGGCCGACAGTGCGAGGAAGGCGAACAGATACCACGCGGGTGCAATGCCGAGCGCGCGTGCTCCGACCACCAGCGGTGAAAAAAGCAGGTGGATGATGACCCACCAGCGCGGCGCGCCCATGGCCAGCGCAAGCGCGGCGGCGATGCCGCCCTGCATGATGACGACCGCCGTCAGGCCGGCAGGCGGCGACACCGTGTACAGCAAGGCAAACACGGCAACGGCCCACGCAATGAACTGCACGGTGAGGGCGCGGAACAGGTGCATGGCGGATGGCCCACGGAACGCAATGCGCCAACGGTACTCCGTGTGATGCCGGTCACAGGCCCCGAAAAGCGAGTCCAATTTGCCGCATTCCCGGGTTTGTCCCAAGGGCCCCGCGTCGCCAGTAGGCCAGCGCACCCGGCAAGATATTCAGCTGTCGGTTGCGCGCTGCAACGCTGCCAGCCACACCAGTGCATGGGCGGCTCCGTCGCCGCACATGTCGGCCGAAGGTTGCAGGCCGCCGCAGCAGGCCGGGCGCTCGGGCAAGCCGAAAATGCGGCAGCGCTCGTGTTCGTCAAGCTGGATGCAGCGCACACCGGCCGGCTTGCCGTGAGGCATGCCCGGAATCGGGCTGGAAATGGAGGGCGCGATGCAGCAGGCGCCGCAGCCGTCGCGGCACTTCATGGCTGGCGTCGCGGCGTGCCGCGGCCTGCATCGTGCTGCGCGAGCAGCTTGCGCACCGGCGCCGGCAGCGCCGCCGCGGTGGCGCTGCCCAGCGGCTGCCAGTGCAGCGAGGTTTCCGCTGCCAGCACAGGCGCTGCGCTGGCAGCGATGCATACATGCAGCGGCACCAGATGCAATTCGAAATGCGTGAAGCCATGGACGACCGGCGCCATCACCTCGGCAGCGTGGTCCGACAGGCCGTGGTTCGCCAGCCAGCGTCCTGCTTCGGCCAGCGCATCGGGCCGGGTTTGCGCAGTCAGTTCCGGCAGGCTCAGCAGACCGCCCCAGATGCCCTGACCCGGGCGGCGTTCCAGCAGCACGCGGCCCGCGCATTCGATCAGCAGTGCAAAACGCAGCCGCTGCGGTCGCACCTTCGCCGGCCGCGGCGCCGGCAATTCGCGCTGGCGGCCGTCCCGATGAGCGACGCAGCGCTCGCGCAGCGGGCAGTCGGCGCAGCGTGGGCGGCCGCGCGTGCACACGGTGGCGCCCAGATCCATCAAGGCCTGCGTGTAGGCCGCACCGTCGCTCGCGGGCATCAGTTCGCGCGCCTGCGCCCACATCGTCTGTTCGACCGTGCGCGTGCCCGGAAAGCCTTCGATGCCGAACACGCGGGCGAACACCCGCTTCACATTTCCATCGAGTATCGGTTCGTGTGCGCCAAAACAGAAGGTGGCGATGGCGGCGGCGGTCGAGCGGCCGATGCCGGGCAGGCTGGTGATGTCGGCGACCGCCGCCGGGAAACGCCCCTCGAAGCGCTGCATGATCTCGCGCGCCGCGCGATGCAGGTTGCGCGCGCGGGCGTAGTAGCCCAGACCGCTCCATGACTCCATCACGTGGCTTTCGTCAGCCGTCGCGAGGGCTGCCAGCGTCGGGAAGCGCGCCATGAACCGGGCGTAGTAGCCGATCACCGTCTGCACCTGGGTCTGCTGCAGCATGATTTCCGACACCCATACCCCGTAGGCGTCGCCGTGCTGCCAGGGCAGGTCATGGCGGCCGTGCAGACGCTGCCAGCGCACCAGAGTCGGCGCGAAGTCGTCGTTCTGCACAAGGGGGGATTCGTCGGTTTGTGGCGCCATGTCGTATCGCGAAGCGTGGCTCGGCAGCGGATTGTAGGCGCCGGGCGCTGGCCGGCTGCAAAAGCGGCGATAATCGGCCGGCGCTCACACACGTTAGTCCGCCTGATGACCTACCCGCCCGCCCGACCCGCGCGTGCTGCCGCGCAGGCAGTGCCATGTCCGATCCAGCATCCGGACGCGACCACGCGGTTCCGCACATCGCGATGAACAACCCTGCACGAGACAGCCGCGCCTTCCGCGATGCGCTGGGGCTGTTTGCCACCGGCATCACCATCGTCACCACCCGCGCGCCCAACGGCGATCCGGTTGGCCTGACGGTGAACTCCTTCAATTCGGTGTCGCTGGAGCCTCCTCTGGTGCTGTGGAGCCTGATGTGTGGCTCGCCAAGCGAAGACGCTTTCCGCGCCTGCTCGCACTACGCCATCCATGTGCTGGGTGCGCAGCAGCAGGCGCTGTCGAGCCGTTTCGCCGGCAGTCGAGAACAGCGCTTCGCCGGGCTTGCCACCTGCCAGGGCCTTGGCGACGCGCCATTGCTGGAAGGGTGTCTCGCGCGTTTCGAATGCCGCAACGACATCCAGTACGCCGGTGGCGATCACCTCATTTTCGTCGGCCGGGTGGAACGCTTCGAACGCAGTGCCGGTGATCCGCTGCTGTATTTCGGCGGTGGCTATCGTGGTATCGACAAGCCGGAAGACAAGCCCTGATTACCAGGCGTAACCCAGGCCGAGCAGCAACGTCGAATCGACGGCCTTGCGGCCGGGCGCCGGTGTTCGCTCCCAATCGGCATTGAGTTGTGCCGACGCGGTCATGCCCGCGGCGATCGGCAGGCGCACGCCGGTTTTCGAGCGGATGGTCCGCTGCTGGGTGTCGGCGACGCTCCAGAAACCGTCCTGGTCATGGAACAGCTCGGCACGCCGGTCGAACAGCCAGTGCGAGGCGCGCACGCCCCAGCCGAGCGCCGGGTAGTCGTCGTCCGGGCTGACGATGCGGTCGACATTGACGTAATCGAGACCGGTGCGCAGAGACAGCCGCGTCTGTTCGTCCTCGAAGATCTGCCAGCCGTAACCGGCACCGACCGTCGTGCGCAGCTGGATGTCCTTGATCTTGTCCTGTTCGAACGAGGTGCGCGCGTAGATGAACTGACGCTCATTGACGAAGTGGTCGTAGTTGCCGTTGAGCAGCCATTGCTGCGCCGTCTTCACACCCCGGTCCTTGCGCCGGTCCACTTTCATGCCGAGCCCCCAGGCGTAGCCCTTGGCGCGCGCGTCCAGCGCGCCATCGCCGTAGATGCGGTCATTCTCGGCATTGCCGCGCACCAGTGCGGCCGACATATTGACCCGGCCGCTGTAGCTCACGCCATTGCCGGACTGCTCCGGTGTCGGATTGATGAAGGCGATGTCCTCCCGCTTCACATTGCCTTCGGTACTCGGATTCGACAGCGCCACCTTGTCGGCTTCGCTGGCGGCCAGCTGCGCACTGTTGAGCAGATCTCCACCTGCGGTCATCACGGTGACCGGTTCCGAGGTGCGCAGGCTTTTCACGAGGTCCCAGCGCAGCCGCAGTTCGCCTGCGTAGTCGGTGCGCACGACCAGCTCGTTGCCGGCCTTGGACACGATGCGTCCGGTGATGCGGTCACCGTTGGTCAGTTCGATCTCGTCGGCATGACCGGGCGCACTCAGCATGAAGGCAGGAAAAAAAAGGGCAAGCAATGGCGGCAGGCGTCGCAGGCGCATGGAAATCTCCCGGATTGTGTGACATGCGGACCGACTGTTCGTCGGCCTGGAGAGCGGGTCATGGACCCAGCGTGCAGGCCGGGCGCTGAGGACACCCGGGGCTGCTGAAATGCGGAGAAAAAACGGCTTCCAGTCTAGTGGCGCAGCGTTTGGCTGGCTGTAGGAAAAGAGGAAGCGCAGGATCGCGACGACCGCGGCTGGCGGCTTAGCGGGCAGCGGGGAATCCGGGGGGGGCGTCGAAAGGAATGCCTGGAGCGGGTGATGGGAATCGAACCCACGTATGCAGCTTGGGAAGCTGCCGTTCTGCCATTGAACTACACCCGCAACGCCGCGGATTGTACGCCGGAACGGCCGCGTATCCCGTCACAGGATGCGCAGCCGGGGTCTCTACTTCACTTCTATCGTGGCGCGCATGCCGCCGTCGGCGAGCTTTTTCGTCGATATCACATCGTCGAACACGCCGGTGCGCACCGGCAGGAACCACCACTCTGTGGTGTGCCCGGCGGAAATCTCGATGCGGCGGATCGGACCGTAGATTTCGGCTACCACCTTGCCGGCTGCATCCAGTGCCACGACCTTGCGCGTGTAGACCATGTCGGCCAGGCCCGCCGAACCGAAATAGTAGGGCTGGCTACCTGTATTTTCGAGCCGCAGCTTGTACAGCTTGCCGGCCTCCAGCGTCAGCGAGTCGGGCGTGAAGCGGTGCTGGCCTTCAACGGTGCCCAGCTTGAGCGTGACGGTGACGGGTTCCTGTTTGGTCAGATCGGCGGCGTGTGCAGCCGTAGAAGCGGCCAGTGATGCCATCAGGGCAATGCGAATCAATCGGCGGATGTTGTTCACCACAAGTCTCCCGAATGTCTGTACGAGCGCATGCGACCGCGCCGGACAGGATTTGTTGCGAAAAAGCCGCACTTCACGCCGGTCGGGAATCTTTCCCTACGGCCACGCGGCGTGTCTCTCTATATTGCGCCGACGTCTAATTCATTAGAGCACGAATAGTTGATTGTCCAACCGAGGAGCTCCCATGCACAAGCCCAAGCTGCTCGCCGCAGCCATCGCCGGCTGTTTCATCCTTCCGTCGGCGGCCTTCGCGCAGTCGACTGCGCAGAAAACCGTCGAGGTCGATACGATCAACGTCCGCGGCAGCATCCTGCCCTACAAGCTCGAACACATTCCGGGATCCACCTCGGTGCTCGACACCGAGCAACTCGAAGCACAGCGTCCGTTCTCGATCAAGGAAGCGCTGCGCACCGTGCCCGGCGTGCATGTGGTCGATGAAGACTCGTTCGGTCTGGGCCTGAACATCGGTATCCGTGGTCTGAACCCGCGCCGTACCTCGCGCACGCTGCTGCTGGAAGATGGCATGCCGCTTTTCCTCGCGCCGTATGGTGATCCGTCGGCGCACTATTCCACGCCGATCGACCGGGTGGAGCGTATCGAAGTGGTGAAGGGCTCCGGTCAGGTGCTGTACGGCCCGCAGACCATCGGCGGCATGATCAACTTCGTCACCAAGCCGATTCCGAAGCAGGGCATCGCCGGCAGCGTCAGCGCGACCTGGGGCAACAATGACTATCAGGGTCTGCACGCCAATGTCGGTGTGGGTGGCGAAATGGGTGGCGTCATGCTCGACGTCATCGAAAAGAAGGGCGACGGCGTGCGCAAGAACCACGACTTCGACGTGTTCGAGGTCAGCATGAAGGGCCAGTTGAACATCAACCGCGATCACACGCTGATCGGCAAGATCGGTCATTACAAGGAAGATTCGCACATCACGGAGACCGGTCTCGGGTCGGTTGAGTATGCGGAAGACAAGTTCCAGGCACCGACCGGCCGCAACGACCGTTTTTTGCACGAGCGCAATAGCCTGCAACTGCAGCACATCTTCCAGGTCAATGAAGCCGCGAAGCTCAGTACTCAGGCCTATTACGTCGATGCCGACCGTGCATCGTTCCGCCAGATCAACGATCCGGGCACCAATGCTGGTCGCTCGGCGCTTGACCGCTGTCCGGGCGGCGTCAGCACCGCCAACCTGGCCAACGCCGATCAGTGCGGCGGCCGCTGGCGTCCGCGCGACTACCGTTACTGGGGCATCGAGCCGCGCCTCGACTTCAAGCACAACACCTTCGGCATCGCCAGCGACGCGGTGGTCGGCTTCCGTTATCACGAGGAAGATATTAAGCGTAACCAGTTCCGCACTAACGATCCGCGCATCCAGAGCCAGAGCTTCACAGATTCGCTCATTGGCGTGAATGGCGGTCAGGGTCATCGCGAGCAGATCGACATCACCGTCGAGGCCAAGTCTTATTACGTGCAGAACACCTTCTATATCGGCGATTTCTCCATCACGCCGGGCATCCGTTACGAAGACCTGAAGATCAGGACCGATGTGCGCCGTGCCGAAGGCCAAGCGCAGGACAATCCGGAATCGGATTTGAACAACAATCAGTCCAAGGTGCTGCCGGGCTTTGGCATTGCCTGGAATGGCATACAGAACACCACGGTGTTCGCCGGTGTGCACAAGGGTTTCGCGCCGCCGCGCCCGGATCGCGACATCGTCGCCCCGGGAGGTGCCAACACCGCCAATGTGAACAAGACGCGACCGGAAGAAAGTACGAATTGGGAGCTTGGCCTGCGTTCGTCCTACTTCAAGGGCATCGGTCTCCAGTCAACGCTGTTCTACACCGACTTTGACGAGATCGTCATTGAGGATAACGGACGCTTCTTCAACGGTGGCAAATCCGAGCAGACAGGGCTTGAAGTGGCTGGTCGCATTGATTTCGGCCAGTTTTACAACTCGACCCACAACATTTACTTGACCGGGTCCTGGACGAATCTGTTTTCGGCTAAGTTCAAGCGGGATGTTGCGGCAGAAAATATCGTGAGCGGCAACCGCTTGCCTTATGCGCCCAAGCATCTGCTGTCGGTCGCCGTGGGTTATCAGAACCCGCACGGCTTCGATGCCCGCCTCGGTGCCGATCGCGTGAGCGAGCAGTTTGCCGATGGAGAAAACACGCGGGTTGAAGACCTGACCGGTCAGGAAGGCACCATCCCGTCCTACACCGTGTTCAACGCGACGATGAATTTCCGTCCGCAAGGCTCGAAAACCAGCTATTTCCTGAGCGCCTACAACCTGACCGACCGCGAATATCTGGTCAGCCGGGTGGACGGCAAGTTCGCCGGCCGCGAACGTCAGGTGATCGCCGGCATCCGTTACGCCTTCTGAGCGCGTCATTCACGGTGCGAGGGCCACTCCGCGGAGTGGCCCTTTTTTGTTTGCCGGGCGCGGCGGACGAGGCCAGCCATTCGCTGTAGACTTCGTGCGAGACTTCCCACATGTCCTCCATCACCCTGAATGGCGAAACGCGGGCGCTGGCGCCGGATACCACGGTCGGCGCGCTGCTTGCGGCACTCGATCTGGCCGGCAAGCGGGTCGCGGTCGAGCGCAATGGCTGCATCGTGCCGCGTGCGCAGCATGCCGATACACGCCTGGTCGATGGCGACCGGGTCGAAATCGTCGTCGCGGTGGGTGGAGGCTGATCCGGACATATACAGATGAGCAGCGATACATGGCAGGTCGGCCGCCGCACATTTTCGTCGCGGCTGCTGGTAGGCACGGGCAAATACCGTGATTTCGACGAAACACGCGACGCGATAGAAGCGTCGGGCGCCGAAATCATCACGGTGGCGATCCGCCGTACCAATATCGGACAGGAACCCGGCCAGCCCAGCCTGCTCGACGTGCTGCCGCCGGATCGCTACACGCTGCTGCCCAACACCGCCGGCTGCTACACCGCCGACGACGCGGTACGCACTTTGCGCCTGGCGCGCGAACTGCTCGACGGCCACAACCTGGTGAAGCTCGAAGTACTGGGTGACGCCGACACGTTGTTCCCCGACATGCCGCAAACGCTGGCCGCCGCCGAAACGCTGGTGAAGGACGGCTTCGACGTCATGGTCTATTGTTCTGACGATCCGATACAGGCCAAGCGGCTGGAAGAGATCGGCTGCGTGGCGGTGATGCCGCTGGCCAGCCTGATCGGCTCCGGCATGGGCATCCTGAATCCATGGAACCTGCGGCTCATCATCGACAACGCGCGCGTGCCGGTCATTGTCGACGCCGGCGTCGGTACGGCTTCCGATGCCGCCATCGCGATGGAACTGGGCTGTGACGGTGTGCTGATGAATACCGCGATCGCCAGGGCACAGCAGCCGGTGCTGATGGCCAGTGCGATGAGGAAGGCGGTCGAAGCCGGTCGCGAAGCCTTCCTCGCCGGCCGCATGCCGCGCAAGCTGTACAGCGCTGCGCCCAGTTCGCCCAGCACGGGCCTGATCACGCCGGGCCGCTGAGCGGCAGTTGCCTGATGCCATCGTCCGACACCGCGGCCCGAGCGGGCCGCCCGCCTGATTGCCTTTCATGACCGATACCCCGGACAGCCCGGAACACCGTCACATCCGCAGCTATGTGCTGCGCCAGGGCCGCATGTCGCCGGCGCAGACGCGATCCATCGAAGAAGGCATGCCGCGCTGGGGCATCCCGTACGCGGCGCAGGCGATCGACTGCGCAGCCGTGTTCGGGCGGCATGCGCCGGTGGTGCTGGAAATCGGTTTCGGCATGGGCTTCACCACCGCCGAAATCGCGGTTGCGCGACCGGACACCGATTTCATCGGCATCGAAGTGCACGGCCCGGGCGTGGGGTCGATGTTCAAGCTGATCGCCGAACAGGGGCTGCACAATGTGCGGGTGATCCAGCACGATGCGGTCGAGGTGCTGCGCGACATGATTCCCGCCGCCTCGCTGGCCGGCATCCATGTGTATTTTCCCGACCCGTGGCCGAAGAAGCGCCACCTGAAGCGCCGGTTGATCCAGCCGACGCTGGTGTCACAGCTCGCGTCGAAACTGGCGCCCGGCGGCTATCTGCACTGTGCGACCGACATCGAGGACTACGGCCAGCAGATGCTCGACGTGCTGTCCGCCGAACCTTTGCTCGAGAACACCGCCGATGGCTTCGCGCCGCGCCCGGACTACCGTCCGCTGACCAAGTTCGAAGCGCGCGGCCTGCGTCTCGGGCACGGCGTGTGGGACGTCATTTTCCGGCGCAGGGGCTGAGGAAGTACGGGGTCGGCCAGAGGGCTTTCCGAAGGGAATCGTGGGTGATGCCCTTGGTCGGTTGATTCGGTTCCAAAACAAATGTGTCGACGGCATGGAAAAATTGACGTTCCCGACCTTATGCCACAGACTTGTTCCTGCTAATGCTATTTGCGTTTCATCAATACAATAGAGGTCGGACAACCATGGCTTTTTCCCCGCGTAATGCATTGCTCTTGTTGGTATCGCTTGGTTTGCTGTCTGTTTCATTCAGCACCCGTGCGGCGTCTGAAAACTGGGGCGTGACCAGGGTTGGCCCCATGCTGTTTGGCGCGCAGGCACTGAATAATGCCGGTCAGGTTGCGACAGTCGATCTCGACCCGCTCACGGGAATGCCGCGTGCAGTGGTGTGGCAGAACGCCGCATTGTCGATTATTGGTTTCTTGCCTGGCGGCAGTGCAAGCGGCGCATTTGGTATCAATAACCTCGGGCACGTTGTGGGCACGAGTACGGCGGAGATCACCGATGCACTAGGCAACACGGTGCTCGGGACAAGGGCCTTTGTGGCTGAGAAGGGCGCCATGACGGCCTTGGAAAGCTTGCCTGGTGGCGTGCTTGACGATTGGGCTTATGACATCAGTGATTCGGGGTACATCGTCGGATCGAGTCGTGTCGCGTCCGGCAATCGAGCAGTCATGTGGAAAGACGGGCGTGTCATGGACCTCGGGTCGAGCCCGGAGCTTGATGCAACCGATGAAAATTATTCGGCTTCCCGCGTGAATAATGGCGGTCAGGCTATCGGTTCGATGTGGAGCAGCTCAGGCAACTTCCTTGGTTTCGTTTGGACCGACGGAAAGATGACGGACTTGGGCGAATGGATTCCTTCCGATATCAACGACTCGGGATTCGTAACCCTCACACGGAATTTTCGAAATGCCGATGGACATCTCGAAGAGCACGCGGGTATGTGGCAAGACGGATACCTGACTGATCTGGGGACGTTCGGCGGCCAGTCTGCGCGCTTCAATGGCATCAACCAATCGGGGCAGGTTGTGGGTTCAGGTCGCAGTCAATCGGGGCTGGATTACGCCTTCGTCTGGAACAATGGCGTTGTTCGTGATTTGAACTCCATTGCGGAAATATCCATGCACGGTGTTGTATTTACATCTGCCTTGTCGATCAATGACCGGGGAGAAATGCTCGCCTTGAGTAACGACGGCTTTGTCTATCTGATTTCCAGTGTGCCGGAACCGGAAACCTATGCCAGCTTGCTCGCCGGTTTGATCTGCGTTGGTGCTTTTACGCGCGGTTCGCGCAAATAGGACGGCGTGCCCCCCCGGGGCTTCCGCACCCGAACATCATCGAGGCGCAAGTCCGAAGGGTCGCACGCGCAGAAGGCACTTCCTTCCGTTTTTGGTAGTGGCGTGCTTCAGTCCAGAAACCGCTGCAGCAGTTCGTTCAGGAAGCGTCGGCCGCGAAGGGTTGGCCGGATGTGGCCGCTGTCGAGTTCAAGCAGGCCGTCTTCGCGCGCTTCGAGCAGTTTCGGCATGAGGCGGTCGATCGGCAGCGAGGTGTGGCGTTCGAACAGTTCGATGTGGAAGCCGTCGTTCAGGCGCGCGGCATTCATCATGAATTCGAACGGCAGTTCGGCAGCGCCGACCTCGCGTGATTCCTGCACGAAGCGGCCCTGCGCGGCGGCTTCCAGATAGGCGTTCGGATGCTTGTGCCGCATGTCGCGCCGTACCCGGTCGTGAAAACTCAGCTTGCCGTGCGCGCCTGCACCGATGCCCAGGTAGTCGCCGAACTGCCAGTAGTTCAGGTTGTGCAGGCACTGCTGACCGGGTTGTGCGAAAGCCGACGTTTCGTAATGCACGAAGCCGGCGTCGGCCAATCGTGCCTCGATGGCCTCCTGCATGTCGGCCGAGGCGTCGTCATCCGGAAGCTCGGGCGGATGCGCCGCGAACGGGGTATTGGGTTCCAGCGTCAGGTGGTAGCAGGAAAGATGGGTCACGCCGGTGGCCAGTGCGGTGTCGAGGTCACGCAGCGCTTCGCGCATCGTCTGCTGTGGCAGGGCATACATCAGGTCGATGTTGACCCGCTCGAAGGTGCGCTGTGCCAGTTCGACCGCGCGCTGCGCTTCGGTGGCGTCGTGGATGCGGCCAAGGGCGGCGAGGTGATGGTCATCGAAGCTCTGCACGCCGATCGACAGCCGGTTCACGCCGGCGTCGCGAAAGCCGGCGAAGCGTTCGGCTTCCACCGTGCCAGGGTTGGCTTCGAGCGTGATTTCCGCACCCGGCGACAGATTCACGCGGGCGCGTACCGCCGTCAGCAGGTGGTCCAGCCCGGCGGGCGACATCAGGCTGGGTGTGCCGCCGCCAAAGAAGATGCTGTGGATGCGCCGGCCCCAGATGTCGGGCAGCGACGCTTCGAGGTCGGCGACCAGCGCCGTGAGGTAGGCGTCTTCCGGAATGCCGTCGCGCACGGTGTGCGAGTTGAAATCGCAATACGGGCACTTGCGCACACACCACGGAAAGTGGATGTACAGCGCGAGCGGCGGCGGTGCGGTGAATTCGAGTGCGGCCGGCTGATCGGCCGGCGAGTGCCCCGACCTGGGCGAGCGCGCCGGGACCAGCGGAATGACCCGGCTCATCCGCCGGTGAGCGCCTGCAGCCGCGTCAGCAGGTGGCGCATGGCCGAGGCGCGATGCGACAGCGTGTTCTTCAGTTCGGGTGCCAGTTCGGCGGCGGTCTGTTCAAGCGACGGCACCCAGAAGTGCGGGTCGTAGCCGAAGCCGGCATCGCCGCGCGGCGACTCGATGATTTCGCCGTGCCACTCGCCGTCGGCAATCAGCGGCCGCGGGTCGTCGGCGTCGCATACCAGCACGATGACCGAATAGAAATGTGCCCGGCGATCCTCGATGCCATGCAGTTCGGCCACCACTTTCGCGTTGTTGGCGACATCGGACTTCGGCTCGCCGGCATAGCGCGCCGACAGTACGCCGGGCCGCCCGCCGAGCGCACGCACGCAAAGGCCGGAGTCATCGGCCAGCGCGGGCAGACCGGTTTCGCGCGAGGCATGACGGGCCTTGGCAAGTGCGTTCTCGACGAAGGTGACATGCGGCTCGTCCGCTTCGGCGACACCGAGCGAGGCCTGCGTGACCACTTCGATGCCGAGCGGCGCCAGCATTGCCGACAGTTCGCGCAACTTGCCGGCGTTGTTGCTGGCCAGCACGAGTTTTTCGATTTTCATGGCAGTCCGAGTGCACGACGTTGTGCGGCGATCAGCCCTTCGATGCCGGCTTGCGCGAGATCCATCAGCGTGCCCAGCTCGGCGCGCGAGAACGTCTTGCCTTCGGCCGTGCCCTGCACTTCGCACAGACCGCCGCTGGCGGTCATCACCACGTTCATGTCGGTATCGCAGGCGGAATCTTCCGGATAGTCCAGATCGAGTACCGGCGTGCCTTCATGAATGCCGACCGACACCGCCGCCACCAGCTCGCGCAGCGGGTTGCGTGCGATCAGGCCCTGCGTCACCAAGCCGCTCAGCGCATCGTGCAGTGCCACGCAGGCGCCGGTGATGGACGCGCAGCGCGTGCCGCCATCGGCTTGAAGCACGTCGCAGTCGAGCGTGATCTGGCGTTCGCCGAGCGCGACCAGATCGGTGACCGACCGCAGGCTGCGGCCGATCAGGCGCTGGATTTCCTGCGTGCGTCCGCTCTGCTTGCCCTTGGCGGCCTCACGCGCGCTGCGCGTGTGCGTCGAGCGCGGCAGCATGCCGTACTCGGCGGTCACCCAGCCCTGGCCCTTGCCGCGCAGGAAGGGCGGCAGGCTTTCCTCGACGCTGGCGGTGCACAGCACGCGCGTGTCACCGACTTCGATCAGGACCGAGCCTTCCGCATGCTGCGTGAAATTGCGGGTGATGCGCAGCGTGCGCGCTTCATCGGGCCGGCGGCCACTGGGTCGGGTCACTGTTACTGTCCTTTGGATGAATACTTGTTGATGGCGGTATTGATTTCGGAAATCGCGGCCTCGATGGCCGACTCGTCCCAGTCCTCGCGGATCGGCACGCGGTCGCCGAAGCCTTCGAGCACCGTGGTGTGGCGGTCCAGCGGCAGGGTTTTGGTCGTCACCGAGCCGCGGGGTTCCTCGGCATAGCTGTCGTGCCAGTTCAGCGCGACCATGGTCAGGTTGTCGCAGGTTTCGCCACCGGCGGCTTCGGCGCTGTCCATCACGCGCGGCACGGCCTGCATCACGTCGATTTCGGTGAACAACCTGAGCAGCTGGTCATTGCCCAGCGGCCCCCACACACCGTCGCTGCACAGGAACACGGTATCGCCGGCGAGCAACGGCGTCTTGCGCGAATACTCGATCTGCGGCGCGATCGGGCCACCCAGGCAGCTGTAGATGCGGTTGCGGTGCGGATGGGTCATCGCGCCATCCTCGTCCAGCAGCCCGCGATCGATCATGCGCTGCACACGCGAGTGGTCGCGCGTCTGCGTCATTACGTGACCGGCGCGCAGCACGTACAGCCGCGAATCACCGGCGTGCGCCCAGTAGGCGACCGAATCCTGGATGACGCAGGCGACACAGGTGGTGCGCGGGCCGTCCTCGATGTCGCGCTCGTCGGCGTAGTCGAGAATGGCGCAGTGCGCATTGGTCAGGCCACGCGACAGGAACAGGAACGGGTCGGTCAGGCGCGGTTTGGCTTCGCGCTGGAAGGATTCGACCATGTACTGCACGGCGATCTGCGCCGCGACCTCGCCCTGCAGGTGGCCGCCCATGCCGTCGGCGATCACCATCAGCAGCGCATCGCGCGAATACGAATAGGCCATGCGGTCCTGATTGGACTTACGCTTGCCGACCCGGCTTTCCTGAAAGATCGTGAATCTCATTTGCCCACCAGCGCGCTCAGCCGGGCGCGTACGCGGTCCAGCCAGTTGTCTTCGGTACTTTCGACCTGCGCCACGGGCTCGACCTGATCACGCTCCCAGGTGGCAAGCGCCTTTTGCAGCGCAAACACACTTTGCGGCCGCTTCAGATGGTTCAGATCCATGCACCAGTCTATGGTTTCAAGCAGTTGCGGCGAGTACTGCCCGATCCAGCGCTGCGACGCGAGGATCACGCTGTCGTTGTCCAGCCGCTGGTCGGCCGCCTGCGGCGGTCCGCCCGACAGGCAGGCGTACATGCTGGCGCCTACGCTGTAGATGTCGCTCCACGGGCCGAGCAGATCGCGGTTGCGGTAGTGCTCGGGCGCTGCGAAGCCGGGCGTGTACATCGGCTTGAGCATCGGCGTGTCGGCCATCAGCGTGGTGCGCGCCGCGCCGAAGTCGAGCAGCACCGGCGAACCGTTGTTGCGCAGATAGATGTTCGACGGCTTCAGATCGAGGTGCAGCAGCTTGTGCGCATGCACTTCGCGCAGGCCGTTCAACAGTCGCGTGAACACATAGCGGATGAAGCTCTCACGAATTTCACCGCGTCGGCGCGTGATGTATTCCTGCAGCGTGCGGCCGCGCTCGTAGCGCATCACCATGTAGACGGTTTCGTTGGCGCGGAAGAAATTGAGCACGCGCACCACGTTCGGGTGATTCAGGCCGGCCAGCGCACGGCCCTCCTCGAAGAAACATTTCATGCCGTAGCGGAAGGCGGGCAGGAATTCTTCGGGAATGTTCGGGGTAATCTGGCCGTCGTCGCGCAAAGCCAGGGTGTTCGGCAGGTATTCCTTGATGGCCACCGCCGTCTCGTCGCGGTCATGCGCCAGATACACGATCGAAAATCCACCCAGGCTCAGTTGGCTGTGGATGCGGTATTGATCGAGTTCAAAGCCCGGCGGCAGGGCGCAATTGACTTGTGGTGGCATTCTGCGGGCCGCTATGATCCTTGTTTTGGCGCGATTCTGGGCGTTTGGTAACACGCTGTAAAGCTGCCCGACAGCCACGCAGGCAAGTGCGCGGGGTCGTCGCGCGGGTCATCAGTTACCACGCGGATCATGCCTGACAATCAGAGAGGGAAACATCGCGTGGGAAGCATTCACAGCATGACGGGTTTTGCGACAGCTGCAGTGGCTGTCGGCCAGACAACGCTGAACCTTGAGCTGCGCACGGTTAATTCTCGTTTCCTCGACCTGCATTTCCGCCTGCCCGACGAATTGCGCGTCGCCGAGCCGCTGCTGCGTGAGCAGATCACCGGTGCGCTGTCGCGCGGCAAGGTCGATTGCCGCGGCGGCCTGCAGGCGGGCGGTGACAGCGCGCGCGAACTGGCGCTCAGTGCGCCGCTGCTGGCCCGGCTGGTGGCGCTCGATGCCAGCGTGCGCGACGCGCTGCCCGACGCGGCCCCGCTGTCGGTGGCCGAAGTGCTGCGCTGGCCCGGCATGCTTGGCGACGAGGCGGTGTCGGCCGAAGCGCTGGTCGAGGCGGCGGGGCGCGCCGTGCGCCAGGCGCTGGGCGAACTCACCGCATCGCGCCAGCGTGAAGGCGTGCGGCTCGCCGCGATGCTGATGGAACGCGTGACGCGCATGCGCGAACTGGTCGCCCAGGTCACGCCGCGCGTGCCGGAAGTGGTGCAGGAATATCAGGCGAAGCTCACCCAGCGACTGCAGGAGGCGATCGGCAGCGCCGACGACGAGCGCATCCGCACCGAAGTCGGCCTGTTTGCGGTGCGCATCGACGTGGCCGAGGAACTGAACCGCCTGAGCGCGCACCTCGAAGAAGTGGAGCGCATCCTCTCCAAGGGCGGCGCGGCCGGCAAGCGGCTCGACTTCCTGATGCAGGAACTCAACCGCGAAGCCAATACGCTGGCGTCCAAATCGGTCGCGCAGGACGTCGGCAACGTTGCGATGGAGCTCAAACTGCTGATCGAACAGATGCGCGAACAGGTGCAGAACATCGAGTAGTACTGTATCGCGTCATGACAGCAGCTCGGCAGTGTGGCGCGCGATCACCCACTCCTCGTTGGTCGGGATGACACACACCGCCACGCGACTGCTGGCGGTGCTGATGCAAGGCGCAGCGGCGTCATTGGCCGCCGGGTCGAATTCGAGGCCGAGCCAGCCGAGCGGCCGGCAGATCCGTTCGCGCACGGCGGCCGCGCGTTCGCCGATGCCGCCGGTAAATACCAGCGCGTCGATGCCTTCGAGGGCGGCAGCCAGCGAGCCGATCTCCCGTACCGCCCGATAGCAGAACAGGTCGACCGCCTGCGCGGCGTCCGCACTATCCGATGCGAGCAAGGTGCGCATGTCCGAAGACAGCCCCGACACGCCGAGCAGGCCGGATTCGCTGTACAGCAGGTGGGTCAGCGCCTTCGCGTCCATGCCGTGTTGTTCCATCAGGTAGAGCAGCACGCCGGGGTCGAGGCTGCCGGTGCGGGTGCCCATCATCAGTCCGTCGACCGCGGTGAATCCCATGCTGGTTGCCTGGCTTCTGCGCGCGACCATGCCGCACATCGATGCACCGTTGCCGAGGTGCGCGACGATCACCCGTCCGTCTGCCTGGGCGGTTGGCAGATGCTGCGGCAGCACCTCGGCGATGAATTCGTACGACAGGCCATGGAAGCCGTAGCGCAGCACGCCTTCGGCGGTGATGTGGCGCGGCAGCGCGAACATCTGTGCAAGGTCCGGCTGCGTGCGGTGGAATGCCGTATCGAAGCAGGCGACCTGCGGTACACCGGGCAGCGCACGGGCCATCGCATCGATGCCGGCCAGGTTGTGCGGCTGATGCAGGGGCGCCAGGGGAACCAGATCGCGCAAGGCGGCGATCACCTGCGCATCGAGCAGGACAGGTGCCGAGAATTGCCGCCCGCCGTGCACCACGCGATGACCGACCGCCGTGATGCGCAGTCCGGCATCGCAGTCATGAAGCCAATGCGCCAGACGGCGCAGCGCCTCGCGGTGCTGCAGTTCCGCCGACCCCTCGATGGGCAGCTCGATATCTTCCAGGCGGTTGCCCGCCGCATCCTCTGCCGTCAGACGGACCGGCCGCCCGGCCGCTCCGATGCCATCGATGCGGCCGGTCATGCGGGCTTGCTGCGGCACGTCGCGGGGGTTCGCCGGCAGCGCGAACAGCGCGAACTTCACCGAACTGGAGCCTGCGTTGAGCGTCAGCACGGCATCGCTCATGCATCGCTCCGGGTCACTGCATTGCGCTTTGCGTGTGCCATGACGACGGCGATGGCGGTCGACGTGGTCCGGGTCTCGGCGGAGTCGGCACGACTGGTCAGCACGAACGGTACGCGGGCGCCCAGCACGATGCCGGCAGACAGCGCCTCGGCGAGGTACTCCAGCTGTTTGGCGAGCATGTTGCCCGACTCGATGTCGGGCACCACCAGGATGTCGGCCTGTCCGGCCACCACCGACCGGATGCCCTTGGTGAGCGCCGCCGCTGCCGAGATCGCATTGTCGAAGGCCAATGGGCCATCGAGCAGCCCGCCCCGGATCTGACCGCGGTCCGCCATCTTGCACAATGCGGCGGCGTCGAGCGTCGACGGCATCGCCGGATTGACCGTTTCGACCGCGGCAAGCAGGGCGACCCTGGGCTCCGGAATGTGCAGAAAGTGCGCAAGGTCGATCGCGTTCTGCACGATGTCGGCCTTTTCCAGCAGCGTCGGCGCCACATTGATCGCGGCATCGGTGATCAGCATCAGACGCGGATAGGTCGGCACGTCCATCACGAACACATGGCTCATCCGGCGTGCCGTCCGCAGGCCGGTGTCCTTGCGGATCACCTCGCTGACCAGTTCATCGGTGTGCAGGCTGCCCTTCATCAGGGCTTCACACTCGCCGGCGCGGCACAGCGCGACCGCTTGCTCGGCCGAAGCATGGCTGTGCAGGGTGTCGACGATCCGGCAGTCGCCGATATCCAGGCCGAACTCCTCGGCGAGCCGACGTATCTTTGCTTCGGGGCCGACCAGTGTCGGCACGATCAGCCCACGGTCACGGGCAAGCAGGGCGCCGCGCAGCGACTCCGCGTCGCAGGGGTGCGCCACCGCCATCGAAATCGGTGTCAGGCCGTGCGTGATCTGCATCAGGCGTTCGAAGCGTGTCTTTCTCGTGTCGGACAGCCGGAATTCCGGCAATTCCGTCTTGATGAGCCGGATCTTGTCGCTCGGCGCCAGGACCTCGGCCGTGCCGTGAATCACCTTCTCGCCATGCTGATTGATGCAGACACAGTCGAGGATCATGTGCCTGTTGTGATCGAACTTGCGATCGCAGCGCACCGTCACGGTCACCGTGTCGCCGACACGTACCGGGCGGCTGAAGTGCAGCGTCTGGTCGACATAGATCGTGCCGGGCCCTGGAAACTGGGTGCCCAGCAGCGTGGAGATCAGGGCGCCGCCCCACATGCCGTGGGCGATGACTTCGGTGAAGATGGACGAGCGGGCATATTCGGCATCGACGTGCGCCGGGTTGATGTCGCCGGACATGATGGCGAACATGTGGATGTCTTCGTGGCGCAGCGTGCGCAGCAGGGTGGCCGTGTCGCCCACGGCGATTTCGTCGTAGGTGCGGTTTTCTATCCAGAGCGAATCGGGATCGGTGACGTGGTTCATGAACTTTCTTCTTTCGGGATGTGTAGGTGCTTTTCCGAATGTGCGCGCCAGCCAGCTGAATGGTCCGGATCCGCGGTAGCCAGGAGTGCTCCGGCGCTGCATCCGCGTCAAGCCATGATGTTGTGGCCGCCGTCGACGTAGAAGGTCGAGCCGGTCAGGCGGCGCGCGTAATCAGTGGCCAGATAGGTCAGGGCGACGCCCACATCGTCGATGTCGACGAGCTCGCCGATCGGCGACTTCTGGACCGCTTCGTACAGCAGTTCATCGAATTCCTTGAGTCCCGACGCCGCCCGGGTGCGCAGCGGCCCCGGCGAGATGGCATGCACGCGGATGCCCTTCGGCCCGAGCTCGAAAGCCAGATAGCGCACGGACGCTTCAAGTGCCGCCTTGCACGGACCCATCACGTTGTAATTGGGCACCACCTTGTTGGCGCCCATGTAGCTCATGGCGAACAGCGAGCCGCCGTCGGTCATCAGCGGTGCAGCCAGGCGCGCCATGCGGATGAAGGAATGACACGACACATCCATCGCCTTCGCGAATCCATCGGCCGGGCAATCGACCAGACCGCCCGCCAGCGCTTCTTTCGGCGCAAACGCGATCGAATGCAACGCAATGTCGAGTCGACGCCATGTGTTGTGGATCGCCGCAAACACGTCTTCCATCTGACCTGCTACCGACACGTCGAGCGGCAGCAGCAGTTCGGCGCCGAGTTCCTGCGCCAGCGGTTCGACAAAGGGTTTCGCCTTGTCGTTGAGATAGGTGATCGCCAGTTCAGCACCTGCCGCGTGCAGTGCGCGCGCGCAGCCCCAGGCGATCGAGTTCTCGTTGGCGACGCCGATGATCAGCGCCCGTTTGCCGCTGAGAACCCCCTTGTTGCCATTGGTCATTCTGGACCTTTGTGTGTGGTGAAGTTAGCCGCGCAGGTCAGCGGCGGGCCGCGAACAGGCGGTCGTAAGTATCATTGCAGCGGATTCTTGCGCGTTGATGGCAGCAGGTCGTCGTTTGGCAGGATCCCCTGAACTTGCGTTCCAGGGCTTTCTCTCCGACCAGTGATGCTGCCACCAATCGCCCCGCAAGCACTGATCGGACGGCACGGAGTGATCTGTCGCGCCGGCACCAGTAGAATTCTTCATTCCGCACTGTTCCCGTTTGACCCATCATCCACGGATCGGCGCATCGCAACGATCCCGCTTACACCGAGCAACACTGCAATCATGGCAACACGCGGCCTGCTTTACATCGTCAGTGCGCCCTCGGGCGCCGGCAAGACCACTCTGGTGCGCGGTCTGCTCGAACGCGACCCTCAGATACAGCTGTCGATTTCGCACACGACGCGTGCCGCGCGCCCGGGTGAGGTGGACGGCGTGGCCTACCATTTTGTTTCAGCCGCCGTTTTCGACGCCATGCGCTCGGCGGGCGACTTTCTCGAATGGGCGCAGGTGCACGGCAATTGCTACGGAACGTCGCGCCGCTGGCTTGATGAACAGCTGTCGGCCGGCCGCGACGTGCTGCTGGAAATCGACTGGCAGGGCGCGCAGCAGGTGCGCACGCTGTTCCCGACCGCGGTCGGCATCTTCATCCTGCCGCCTTCGCTGGACGCGCTGGCAGCGCGGCTGAACGGGCGCGGACAGGATGCCGCCGACGTCATCGAGAGGCGGCTGGTCGCGGCGCGCGACGAGATACGTCATCTTCACGAATTCGATTTCGTTATAATCAATGACATACTGAATCAAGCTCAAGCTGAACTGGTGTCCGTTGTGCAGGCCGCGCGCTTGCTGACGACGAGCCAGATGGCGCGGCATCCTGAAACATTCAAATCACTGGGCATCGACTGACCATGGCACGTATCACTGTTGAAGACTGTCTCAAGCGCATCCCCAACCGTTTCCAGCTGACGCTGGCGGCCACCGTTCGTGCGCGTCAGCTCGCTGCCGGCAGCACGCCGCAGGTCGAAGCCGAGAACGACAAGCCCACCGTGGTTGCGCTGCGCGAGATCGCCGCCGGCAAGTACGGCGTCGAAATCCTGAACCGGGGTCAGGTCTGATGCGACCGGGCCTCAGGCTCTGAACTGAACCATGCGGCCGGTGGACGACATACTCATGCCCACCCCGGTCATACAGCCTGCGCCTGAAGCAGCCGTTGTCGCCCTCGGTCTGGCCGACAACGATCCCTATGCGGGCAATCCCGCCGGTCCCCACGGCGGCGATTTCGAACGCCTGATCGCATCCATTTCCGCTTATCTGCGGGAAGAAGACGTGCAGCGCGTGCGTGACGCCTATGAGCTGTCCGCCAGCGCGCATGCCGGCCAGTTCCGGATGAGCGGCGAGCCTTACGTGTCGCATCCGGTCGCGGTGGCGGAAATCCTCGCCGGCTGGCAGCTCGACAGCCAGGCGCTGTGCGCCGCGCTGCTGCACGACGTGATGGAAGATACCGACATCACGAAGGAAGAGATTGCCGAGCGCTTCGGCAAGGTGGTCGCCGAACTGGTCGATGGCGTGTCCAAGCTCGACAAGATCGAGTTCCAGTCGAAGGAAGATGCGCAGGCGGAAAACTTCCGCAAGATGCTGATGGCCATGGCGCGCGACGTGCGCGTCATCCTGATCAAGCTGGCGGACCGTACGCACAACATGCGCACGCTCGGCAGCGTGCGGCAGGACAAGCAGCGGCGCATCGCGCGCGAAACGCTCGAAATTCATGCACCGATCGCCAACCGGCTCGGCCTGCACGCGGTGTATCGCGAACTGCAGGATCTGGCCTTCCAGGCCATGTATCCGCTGCGTTATCGGGTGCTCTACCGTGCGATGAAGGCAGCGCGCGGCAACCGGCGCGAGGTGGTCGGCAAGATCACCGACGCCATCCGTACCCGCCTGCCCGAACGCGGGCTCGAAGCCGACGTGTTCGGTCGCGAAAAGAGCCTGTATTCGATCTTCCGCAAGATGCGCGACAAGCACCTGACGTTTTCGCAGGTGCTCGACATCTACGGTTTTCGCGTCGTCGTGCCGGATGTGGCCGCCTGTTACCTGACGCTGGGCGCACTGCACGCGCTGTACAAGCCGGTGCCCGGCAAATTCAAGGACTACATCGCGATCCCGAAGGCCAACGGATACCAGTCGCTGCACACCACGCTGATCGGCCCCTTCGGCACGCCGGTCGAAGTGCAGATCCGCACCTCGGAAATGCATCAGATCGCGCAGAACGGCGTGGCGTCGCACTGGCTGTACAAGGACAGCGAACAGTCACTGGATGATCTGCAGGCCAACACGCACCGCTGGTTGCAATCGCTGCTCGAACTGCAGAGTTCAGCCCCTGATTCGGCTGAATTCCTCGAACACGTGAAGATCGACCTGTTTCCGGGTGAGGTTTACGTGTTCACGCCCAAGGGCAAGATCATGTCGTTGCCGCGCGGTGCGACGGCGGTCGACTTCGCATATGCAGTCCATACCGATGTCGGCCACTGCTGCGTGGCCTGTCGCATCAATCACGAGCTGATGCCGCTGCGCAGCGAACTGAACAGCGGTGATCAGGTGGACATCATCACCGCAACGCACCCGAATCCGAATCCCGCCTGGCTGGGTTATGTGAAGACCGGCAAGGCGCGTGCGCAGATACGTCACTTCCTGAAAAACATGCAGGTCGAGGAATCGGCCCAGCTTGGCGAGCGGCTGCTGACCCAGGCGCTGCGCCAGTTCGGCGTCACGCCGGATGAAATCAGCGATGTGTCGTGGACGCACTGGCTGGAAACGGCCGATATCCGCAACCGCAAGGACGCCCTCGCCGACATTGGCCAGGGCAAAAGTTCTGCCACCTTCGTCGCGCGCAGCCTGCTTGAACTGCAGAGCGCGCGCGAGGCAGGCAGCGGTATCGAGGTGCCTGAAAGCGCGCTGCTGATCCGCGGTTCCGAAGGCATGGCGGTGCGGATCGCGCGCTGTTGTCAGCCGATACCGGGCGACCCCATCGTCGGCCAGATGCGCAAGGGCTCGGGCCTGATGATCCATGCGCACGACTGCCCGACACTGCGGCGCAACCGCAAGGAAGGCGATCAGTGGGTGGACGTCGAATGGGAGCGCGACAACAGTCGGGTGTTCGAAGTCGGCATCCGCGTCGTGTCGGCGAATCGTCCGGGCGTGCTGGCCAAGGTGGCGTTCGAGATCGCGGAATGCGGCGCCAACATCCAGAATGTCGGCATGGAAGAAGACGGCAGCCTGTACACGCAGATTCATTTCACGCTGCAGGTGAGTGATCGCGTGCATCTGGCGCGCATCATGAAGGGTTTGCGACGCGTGCCGGAAGTGGTGCGCATCAACCGGGTGCGTGCCGGTAGCGAAAAGGCCGAAGAAGGCCGCCGGGGCGCGCAGCAATAATCATCGAATTTTCTGTATGGAGTCTGAAGTGGCTGATTACGAATCGGATCACACGCGTTTCATGCGTGAGTACCTGGAAAAGAATCCGGAGCAGGTTGAAGAGCAGCGCAAGGGACGCGCGCTGTGGTGGGACAAGCCGCAGGACCTCGAAAGCCAGCGCCGCTTCAACGAAGCGAAGGTGCCGCAGAAGGCCTACCCGTATCAGACTGACCTGACGCCAGGCGAGTCGCACTGAATCCAGCGCTGAATCCGGCACTGGTTTCGTTCCTGCACACGGCCGCATCCGCCCGATGACCCTGCTCGACACGCCGCTGGCCATCGTCGATCTGGAAACGACCGGCGGCGATCCGGCGCTTGATCGCATCACCGAGGTCGGCATCGTGCTGGTGGACGGGGACCATCGTGTCGAATGGTCCAGCCTGGTCAATCCGGGCATCCCGATTCCCGGCAACATCCAGCGCTTCACCGGCATCACCGACGACATGGTGCGCCGGGCGCCCGGCTTCGCCGACATCGCGCAGCAGGTATCCATGCTGCTGCATGACCGTCTGTTCGTGGCCCACAACGCCCGCTTCGACCACGGCTTCCTGCGCAACGAGTTCGCCCGCCTGTCACTGTCCTTCACGCCGCGTGTACTGTGTTCGGTGAAATTGTCGCGCGCGCTCTACCCAGGATATCCGCGTCACGGGCTGGATGCCGTGATGGAGCGGCTCGGCCTGCGCTGCGCTGCGCGCCATCGCGCACTGGGCGACGCCCGCGTGGTCTGCGATGTGCTCGACATCGTGAAGCGCGATTTCCCGGTCGCGCAGATCGATGCGGCCATCCGCAAGTCCGGGCTCACCGCTTCGCCTGTGCCCGGCTTCGCACCGGGCGCCGTGGGAGACCCGCCGGAGGCGCCGGGTGTCTACCTCCTGTATGGCGAACCGGCTGCGCCTGGCGCCGCTGCAGACCTGTTGCCGAAAACGGCTGAAGCCCCGCTTTTCGTTGGACGCAGCCGCAATCTGCGCGCGCGCGTACTGTCTCATTTCAACGGTCCGCAGAAGGCGGGTCAGGCGGCACGCCTGGCGCGCGACACGCGGCGCGTCGAATGGACCGAAACCGCCGGCGAACTGGGCGCCCTGCTGCTTGAAGCGAAGCTCTTGAAACAGTTGCAGCCGCCGTACAACAAGCCGCCACGCGCCGTCGGTCCGGCCGTGGCGTTGCACCTGCTCGGTGGACCGGGCAACGAGGTCGCTGCCGGAGAGGCGGCGCTGGTCGTGGTTGATCTCGACCGCGTCGCGCCGCAGCAACTGAGCGGTCTGTATGGTCCGTTCCGCTCGCGCCGCGACTGCATGGCGGCCTTGCGCGAAATGGCGACGGCGTGGCAGCTGTGCCCGAAGCGCATCGGCCTGCAGGGGCACGAAAGACGTACCGCCGCCTGTGTGAATGTTCAGATCAAGCGCTGCCGTGGTGTGTGCTGCGGGCGCGAGGATGCGCGGCAGCACGATCTGCGGATGATGAGTGCGCTCGACGGGCTGCGGGTGCCGGACTGGCCGTGGCCGGGCCGGGTGGTGGTGCGCGAACGACGGCCCGGTGCGCTGCGTGGCGAGCGTCACTGGCTGTCCCATTGGTGCTATCTGGGCAGCGCCGCGGAAGAAGCGGATGCCTTGCCCGCAGGTGTCGCCGGGCGCTTCGACTACGACCATTACCGCATCCTGCGACGCCACCTGGACACACTGCCGGTCGAAGCGGTCGAGCCGGCATAGGGCGGTGCGGCTGTTGGTTTGCGCCCGACGGACTTCCTGCGCCGGCCGATCACCGGGCATCGCTGCGCTCAGTGCCGTCCGGCGAGCAGCTGGTGCAGCATGTCGAGCGGCATCGGCCGCGCAAACAGGAATCCCTGTCCTTCCGCGCAACCGAGACTGCCGAGCAGTTCGGCCTGGGTGTCCAGTTCTATGCCTTCCGCAATGGTGCTCATGCGCAGCGACCGGCCAAGCGTGAGCATGGCATCGATCATGGCGCGCGCATCGTCGCTTTCGGTCAGGTCGATGATGAAGGAGCGGTCGATCTTGATGCGGTCGATCGGCAGACCGCGCAGCACGCTCAGCGACGAATAGCCGGTGCCGAAGTCATCGATGCTTATGGATACGCCGAGTCGCTTCAACGCGACGATCATGCTGGCGCTGCGTTCGATCACCTGCAGCGTGGATTCGGTGATTTCCAGCTCCAGCGATGCAGCGGGGAAGCCGGTTTCGACCAGCACTTCGAGGACTTCGGCGACGAAGTCCTCGCGCAGGAACTGGCGTACCGATACATTCACCGCCAGCCGCATCTGCTGACCTTCGCTGTCTGCCAGCCCGACGATGTCGTGGCAGGCGCGACGCAGCACCCACAGTCCCATCGCCTCGATGATGCCGCTTTCCTCCGCCACCGGCACGAAGCGCGACGGCGGGATCATGCCCCATTCCGGATGCGGCCAGCGCACCAGCGCTTCCACGCCCACGATGCGACGGTCGATCAGGCGCAGCTGGGGCTGGTAATGCACCTGCAGCGCATCGGCATCGATGGCGCGCCGCAAGCCCTGCTCCATCTGCATGCGCTCGTGCGTGCGTTCCGACATGTCCTCGGAAAAGAACTGGAAGCGATTGCGACCCTGTGACTTGGCCGAATACATCGCGATGTCGGCTGCGCGCATCAGTACGTTGCGGTCACTCCCGTGGTCAGGAAATATCGCGATGCCTATGCTGGCCGAAATGCGGATCTGCTCCTCTCCGAGGTCGAACGGAGCACTGAGCGCATTGAGCAGCTTGAGCGCGAGGCGGGATGCCTCGTCCGGCAGGGCGCTTCCGGCCAGCACGACGAATTCGTCGCCGCCGAGACGGGCCAGCGTATCGCTGCGGCGCAATGCCGTGCGCAGGCGCTGTGCCACGGTGCGCAGAAGCTGATCACCGACGCCGTGGCCCAGCGTGTCATTCACCACCTTGAAGCTGTCCAGATCGAGAAACAGCAGGATGCAGCGCTGCTGCAGGCGACGCGCCTGTTCGATTGCCTGTTCGAAACGGTCGTCGAACAGCAGCCGGTTGGGCAAGTCGGTCAGCGTGTCGTGATGCGCCAGATGGTTCAGCTTGGCTTCGATCTGGTGGATGGCCGTGAAGTCCGATAGCGCGGTGACGAAGTGGGTGACTTCGCCGCTGTCACTGCGTACCGCACTGATGCTCTCCCACGCGGGAAAGCTGTCGCCGGACGCGCGGCGGCACTGCACCTCGCCCTGCCAGTAGCCCGTGCCCGCGGAGGCGACCAGTGCGGCGTAGAAGGCGTCGTCATGGCCGGTGCTCAGCACCCGCTCGAGGTTAAGCGCGATCACGTCACACTCCGCGTGGCCAGTAATGCGGGTGAAGGCCGAATTCACCGCAGCGATGCGCCGTTGCAGGTCGCAGATGGCGATGGCCTCCGCGGAGTTGTGGAACACCACGCTGGACTGGCGCAGGGCTGCTTCGTCGAGACGTCGTTGGGTCACATCCTGCAGGATGCCGACGATGCGCCTTTCGCTGTGCGACTCGCCGTACGCGCGGGCATGCGCCTCGAGGCTGCGTGCTCCCCCATTGCCCGCAGTCCGGAACCCGATGCGCACGGCGTCGCCGCGCTCCAGTGCCGAGTTCAGCGTTTCAGTAATGTGCGTCCGGTCGTCCGGATCGACTCGAGACAGAAAGATGTCCCAGTTTTCGTCCAGCGGCACAGGCCGGTCGCCGAACAGACCGCGCAGATGGCCATCGCCGTGCAGCTGCATCGAAGCGCCCTGCCATTCCAGTACGCCAAGCGATGCCGCGTCCAGCGCCAGCTTGAACAGCTGCTCGCTGCGTTCAACATTCGCCTCGACTTCACGTCGGGCCAGCGCCATCTGTATCGTTGCGTGCAGTTCTCGCGCCTCGCAGGGCTTTACCAGATAACCGAATGGCCGGCAGTCCAGTGCCCGCTTGAGCGTGTCATCTTCGGCGTAGGCGGTCAGGAACACCACCGGTACCCGGTAACGTGCCTGGATCTGCAGCGCTGCATCGATGCCGTCGAGAACTCCGTCCAGATGAATGTCCATCAGCACCAGATCGGGGGCCACGTCGGCGACCCGATCGACGGCCTGTTCGCCACTCGCCAGCACGGCGCCGACCCTGTAGCCGAATGACTGCAGCTGGGTCTTCAGGTCGAAGGCGATCACGCGCTCGTCTTCGACCAGCATCAGATTGACCGGGAGCGGGGCGTTCATGGCGTACCTCGTGTCGAAAGGGCTGCCGGGAAAGTGATGCGGTAATGGGCGCCGCCGCCAGGCAGTATCTGCAGCTCGCCGTGCAGCTGGTCAATCAGCAAGGGCACCAGTTGCAGGCCCAGCGACTTGACCGCTTCGAAATCGAAATCCTCCGGCAGGCCGACGCCATCGTCGCGCACCGCCAGCGTCAGCCGCTGGCCGTCGCCTGCTAACGTGATGGTGATGTCGCCGCAGCGTTGGTCCGGGAAGGCGTGCTTGAAGGCGTTGGTGACCAGCTCGTTGACCATCAGCCCGCAGGGGATGGCGCGTTCCAGATCAAGGTATACCGGCTGCGCCGGCCGTTCGAGCTGCAGTTCGACGCCGTTCGAGCCACTGCGGTAGGAGCCGCGCAGCAGCTGGGCCAGACGATCGAGGTAATCGCCGAGGTCCATGCGCGAGAAATCCTTGCGCTCGTACAACAGCTGATGGGTCAGCGCCATTGCACGCACGCGGTTCTGGCTTTCGTTCAGGATGTCGCGCACGCGCGGTTCGTCGGCGGTGTTGGCCTGCAGGTTGAGCAGGCTGATGATGACCTGAAGATTGTTTTTGACCCGGTGATGCACCTCGTTGAGCAGCACGGTCTTTTCGAGCAGTGCCTGTTCCAGTACCTGCTGTGCGCGACGTCGTTCGGTGATGTCGACAATGGACGCAAGCACCATGACGCCATTGCCTGTGTCCATCGGATTGAGACCGATTTCGACCGGGAATTCGCTTCCGTCGGCGCGGCAGGCGAACAGATCGCGTCCGCCACCCATCGGGCGCGGACTGGGCGAAGACAGGAAGCTGTGACGGAAGTCGGCGTGGTGAGCCCGCGCAGCGGAGGGGACCAGCAGGTCAACCGAGCGGCCGATCAGTTCGGCGCGCGGGTAGCCGAACAGCCTTTCCGTCTGTTCATTGACCAGAACAATCATGCCTTGGTCATTGACCAGAACCATTGCGCTCGGCGCGTACTCGACGACGCGCCGGAACGCGTCGCCGCTCATCTGCGGCATCGGCGCATTCTCGTGCCCGGTTTTGCTGTCCGCCCGAATGTCCATCGGCATTCCTCCCTGCGCCCAGCCAACAGCCGAGCTTCACTCATTCTGGATGCCGAGAGTGCTCAAAACAAGGTCGGTCTTTGAATGCTCATACCGCAAAAAAAAGCCCCTGCATCGAGCAGGGGCTTTCCGGGTAATGACAAGCTGCTATCAGGCGTCCGGGTCGTACATGCAGTGCTTGATCTTGTGGCGGTTGGCGATGAGCTCTTCCATCGTCGGCTTGCCGGTCATCGCGCGCTGGATGGCCAGCTTCATCGCTTCGTAGTTGGTGCGGTACAGATCCTTCATGTCGAGGTTGGGGTCCTTGACCGCGTTCGGGTCCAGCCACACCAGATCGATGATGACCAGTTCGTCCACCAATTCCTTCGGGATGATGCCTTCGGCAACGCTGTCGACCACGGCGTCGGCGGTGGCCGACTGCACGACGCCGCCCAGCAGTTCGACGGTGCGCGAATTCTTGATCGTCACCTTGGGCACCATCATCGTCGCCGGCTTGGCCATCTGGTTGCAGTCGCGCACGGCCAGCATGCGGGTGTGGCCGGCAGTCTGACCCATCATCTGGGCGAAGGCCTGGCCGACCGGACCGTCGATCGAACCGATGACGATTTCCGGCATGGCGTCGGTGAACTGGCCTTCCCTGGCGAAGACGGTCGCTTCACCGATCTTCATCACGATACGTTCGGACATTTCGCTTCCTTTTCGACTGATTGATAATCCGGTCGCCGCGAAACCCGTGTCGGGCTGCAGCTCATTCGCCGCGAATTCTAGCGCGCAGGCGGTCGATTTCGCGGCGCTGTGTCTTGGTCGGCCGGCCGTGCAGGCCGACCGAAGGTTCGGGCTGCAGCCGGCGCTGTTCGCGGGCTGCCTCGCGAGCGGCCATGCTTTCGGGCGTCTCTTCGTACAGCGTGCGTGCGACCTCGGCCGGTCCGCGCTTGCCCGACAGTGCCTGCACGATCACCGTGTAGCGCAGCTCGCCGGTCTGGATGTCCAGCCGGTCGCCGATGCGCACTTCGCGTGACGGTTTGGCGCGCGCCTCATTGAGCTGGATGCGGCCGGCGTCGATCGCGTCGGCCGCCAGCGTGCGTGTCTTGAAGAAACGGGCCGCCCACAGCCACTTGTCCAGCCGCAGCCGCTCTCGCGTGTCGTCGTTCGGCCCGCTCATCGCATCACGGCAGCAGGCGCTCGCCCGCGTACAGGTCTTCGATGCGCTCGCGGGCGCGGATCAGGTGGCAGGTGTCGCCATCCACCATGACTTCGGCTGCGCGTGCGCGCGTGTTGTAGTTCGAACTCATCGTCATGCCGTAGGCGCCGGCGGAAAAGATCACCACCAGATCCTCGGCTTCGACTGCCAGTTTGCGCGCGCGGCCGAGAAAGTCGCCGCTTTCGCACACCGGCCCGACCACGTCGTAGGTGTCGGGCGTGCCGCGCGGACGCACTTCTGTGATGCGGTGGAAAGCGTCGTACAGCGCCGGGCGGGCGAGGTCATTCATCGCTGCGTCGATGATGGCGAAGTTGCGGTCCTCCCCGCGCTTGAGGTACTCGACCTTCGACAGCAGCACGCCGGCGTTGCCGACCAGCGAACGACCGGGTTCGAGCAGCAGCCTTTCCTTGCGGCCGGCGAGCACGGACAGCAAGGGGGCCAGATAGTCGCGCGTGGCAGGAACCGCCTCGTCGTCGTAACGGATGCCGAGACCGCCGCCCAGATCGAGATGACGCAGTTCGATGCCGTCGCGGTTCAGTGCCTCGGCCAGTGCGACCACCTTGGCGGCCGCTTCGGCGACCGGCGCCGGATCAAGCAACTGCGAGCCGATGTGACAGGCGATGCCGCGGATGTCCAGCTGCGGCATGTTCGCCGCGGCCAGATAGAGCGCATGCGCATCGGTGATCGGCACGCCGAACTTGTTGCACTTCAGGCCGGTGGAAATGTAGGGATGCGTCTTCGGATCGACATCCGGATTGACGCGCAGCGCAATCGGGGCGCGCTTGCCAAGACTGCGGGCGACTTCAGCGAGGCGGTGGAGTTCGGGTTCCGATTCGACGTTGAAACAGTAGATGCCGTGTTCGAGCGCTGCGCGCATTTCGTCGCGTGTCTTGCCGACGCCGGAAAAGACGACCTTCGCCGGATCACCGCCAGCTGCGATGACTCGTGCCAGTTCGCCGCCGGACACGATGTCGAAGCCGGTGCCGAGCCGCGCGAACAGATTCATGATGGCAAGGTTCGAGTTCGACTTCACCGCGTAGCACAGCATGGCGTCGCGCCCGGTCAGCGCCTCGGCGTAGGCCGCATGGGCATCGGTCAGCGCTGCGCGCGAATAGACGAAGGTCGGTGTGCCGAACTCGGCGGCAATCCGTTCGAGCGGAATGGCTTCGGCAAACAGGCTGCCGTCGCGGGTTTCGAAGTGCTTCATAGTGCGGGCACCTTGCTATCATCCCTTGACGGTGCTGCCGGAGCCGGAGCCGTCTTCGGCTTGGCAGGGACTGCGGCTGCGGGTGGCCGCATCGTGTCCTTCGGCGGCAGCGTCAGGGGGCCCTTGGTGCCGCAACCTGCGAGTATCAGGGTCAGTGCGGCAATGCGCACGAGCGTGCTGGAAAACATGTCGGGTAGCCGGTAATGAACGAGAACGAATTTAACAAATTGGCCGATGCGACGCTGGCCGCGATCGAACAGGCCGTCGAACGCAGCGGCGCCGACATTGACTATGAACTGCAGGCCGGCGGCGTACTGGAACTCGAATTCGCCAACGGCTCGAAAATGGTGATCAACCGGCACGGCGTTGCCCAGGAAATCTGGGTGGCGGCGCGTTCCGGCGGTTTTCATTTCCGGCCGGAAGACGGTCGCTGGATCGGTACGCGCGACGGCGCTGAGTTGATGCAGGCACTGGAAGCCCTGCTCAGCCAGCAGGCCGGCGAGCCGGTGCGCCTGATGCCCTGAAATCCGCTGCACCGCCGAGCCCGGCAGACCCGGGAACGATGTGGCCCGAGGGCGACGGCCCGGACGGCGGCACAGGCGTCGGTGGCGCATCAGGCAGTATTTCTCCTTCCGAGGCCGGTCCTTCGGGCTCGTCGGGAATCGACTCCGGCTCGGGCGGCAGGTGCTCCTCGTACATCAGATCGGTGCGCGGATTGCCCCGCGCGTCTTCGCCGGCGTTGATGCTGATCAGACCATCGGGCAGCGGCAGGCGCTCTTCCGGAACATCTTTCAGTGCGTGGCGCATGTAGTCCACCCACATCGGCAGCGCCGCCGAACCGCCGGTTTCGCCTCGGCCGAGCGTGCGCGGCGTGTCAAAACCGAGCCACGCAACGGTCACATGTGACGGCTGATAACCGCAGAACCACGCATCGAGGTATTCGTTGGTGGTACCCGTCTTGCCGGCAAGATCGCTGCGCTTGAGCTGCAATGCGCGCGTTGCGGTGCCACGGCGCACGACGTCCTGCATCAGGCTGTCCATCAGATAGGCATTGCGCGCGTCGATCACGCGCTGTGATTCGTCATGTGGCGCGGTCGGTGTGAACTGCGCAAGCACCTTGCCGCTTCCGTCCTGTATTTCGCGCACCACGTACGGCTCGACCCGGTAGCCGCCGTTGGCGAATACCGCGTAGCCGGACGCCATCTGCCATGGCGTCACCGATCCGGCTCCGAGCGCCATCGTCAGATACGGCGGGTGACGCGCGGCGTTGAAACCGAAGCGGGTGATGTAGTCCTGCGCGTAACGCGGCCCGATCGAGCGCAACACGCGGATCGACACCATGTTCTTCGACTTGGCCAGCGCGGTTCGCAGCGAGATCGGTCCGTCGTACTTGCCGTCGTAGTTCTTGGGCTGCCAGCTCTGGCTGCCGGTTTCTCCAGCCGACACGACGAGCGGCGTATCGTACTCGACCGTCGAAGGCGAGTAGCCCTTTTCGAGTGCCGCTGAATAGATGAAGGGCTTGAAGCTCGACCCCGGCTGACGCCAGCCCTGGGTCACGTGGTTGAACTTGCTGCGGTTGAAGTCGAAGCCGCCGACCAGCGCACGCACGGCGCCATCCGCGCTGTCGATCGACACCAGTGCCGCCTCGACCTCCGGCATCTGGCCGATCACCCAGCCCAGTTTGGTATCCGGCATCACGCGCACCAGGGCGCCACGACGCAGCCGCCGTGCAGGCGGGGCCTTGTCGTCGAGCATCGAGCGGGCGAAACGGATGGCGTCGGCGCCGAGCTTGAGCACCTCGCCACCGCGTTTGTACACTTTGATCGCGGTCGGGCTGGCTTCAAGCACGACGGCCGCGTAAAGGCCCGCGGCGTCCGGCACGTCCTGCAACAGGTCATCGAGCATTTCATCGTCGTCGGCCACGATGTCCTTCAGGTCGATGAAGGCCTCGGCGCCGCGATAGCCGTGGCGGCGGTCGTAATCGAACACGCCCTTGCGCACCGCCTCGATTGCCGCCGCCTGATCCGCGCGCCGTATCGTGGTGACGACACGCAGCCCGAGTCCGTAGGCATTCTCGCCAAACTTCTCCACCGCAATCTGGCGCGCCATTTCGGCAACGAAGTCCGCACGCTGTTCGGACTGGGCACCGTCGCGGCGCACCGGCAGTTGCTGTTCGACCGCTGCCGTCCGCGTTGCGTCGTCGATGTATCCGAGGTCCCTCATGCGGCGCAGGACGTACGCCTGACGCAGCGCGGCGCGCTTGGGATTGACGACCGGGTTGTACTTCGACGGTGCCTTCGGCAGCCCGGCCAGCATTGCCGATTCCGCCACGCTAAGGTCTGCGAGGTTTTTGCCGAAATAGGCTCTGGACGCGGCAGCGAAGCCATAGGCCCGCTGCCCGAGATAGATCTGATTGATATAGAGCTCGAGTATCTGGTCTTTTGTCAGGCTGTTCTCGATTTTGAATGCGAGCAGGGCTTCATAGACTTTGCGGCGCAGGGTGCGCTCGCTGGACAGGAAGAAGTTGCGCGCCACCTGCATCGTGATGGTGCTGGCACCCTGGCTCCGTCCGCTGCTCGTCATGTTGGACAGCGCAGCACGGGCGATACCCACGTAGTCGATGCCGTAGTGCTGGTAGAAGCGCTCGTCCTCGGCGGCAATGATGGCCTGCTTGAGCGAATCGGGAACCTGGGCGATCGGAACGACCGATCGACGCTCTTCACCGAATTCGCCGATCAGATGTCCGTCGGCGCTGTAGACGCGCAGCGGGATCTTGGGCCGGTAGTCGGTGAGGATGTCGAGTGACGGCAGTTGCGGGTAGGCAAGCAGAACGACGATCAACGCAAGTGCGGCGCCGATGATCAGCATGCCGGCAAGAGCGGCCACCGGGTAGATGAACCAACGAAGGACGGGGGGCAAGAGGACGGATTTCCGGGCGGGCAACAAGCGCGAATTATAGCTGGCGGACCCGAAGAACCCCTGCCTCGCGCCTACCCAAAATTTGTTTACTTGTCGATACCTTGCTGCTAGCATCTTAATGTAAATTGTGAGTATTGGGTCTAATTCACTGTCTTAAAAGGAAAAAGCTTGGCCTTCGACCTGTCGATTTTTAACCCGGGAGCGCGCCCTTTACTGGGGTTGGACGTGTCGTCCTCGGCGGTCAAGCTGGTCGAGCTGTCGCGGACAGCGAAAGGCGAGCACCGCATCGAGCGCTATGCCACCGAAAACCTGCCGCGCGATTCGGTGGTGGATGGCAATATCGCCAAGCTCGATGAGGTGGCCGACGCGGTCCGGCGAGCGTGGAAGCGCATGGGCACGTCGACGCGCAACGTCGCGCTTGCGCTGCCTGCCGCGGCCGTCATCACCAAGAAGATCATCGTTCCGGCCAACCAGCGCGAGCAGGAGCTCGAAGTGCTGGTCGAGTCGGAAGCCAATCAGTACATCCCTTTCCAGCTCGACGAAGTGAATCTCGACTTTCAGGTGGTCGGCCCGGCACCGGGCAGTCCGGATGAAGTCGAGGTGCTGATCGCCGCGTCGCGCAAGGAAAAGGTGGAAGACCGCGTGGCCATCGCCGAAGCAGCCGGCCTGCGTGCCGTGGTCGTCGATGTCGAGTCCTACGCCGCACAGGCGGCGTTCGAACTGGTCGAGAAGCAGTTGCCGGACGGCGGCAAGGACACCAACATCGTTCTGGTCGATGTCGGCGCCAACGTGATGAACGTGATCATCCTGCGCAACGACCAGCCGGTCTATTCCCGCGAACAGGCATTCGGCGGCTACCAGCTGACCCAGGACATCATGCGCAACTACGGCATGAGCCCCGAAGAAGCCGAGGCGGCAAAGCGCACCAACACGCTGCCGGAAAACTTCGAAAACGACCTGCTGCGCCCCTTCATGGACAACCTCGCGCTCGAAGTGTCGCGCGCGCTGCAGTTCTTCTTCACCTCGACGCAGTACAACAGCGTCGACCACATCGTGCTCGCTGGCGGCTGTGCCGTCATTCCGGGGCTCGATGAAGTGGTGGCCAACCGCACGCAGGTGGAAACCCGCATCGCCAATCCGTTTGTCGACATGCAGCTTTCTTCTGCGGTGACGGCAAAGCGCCTGAGTCAGGATGCGCCGTCGCTGCTTGTTGCCTGCGGCCTCGCATTGAGGAGGTTCGACGCATGATACGGATCAACCTGCTTCCTCATCGCGAGGAAAAGCGCAAGGCAAGACGCCAGCAGTTCGTGGCGTTTTCCGGTGCGACACTGCTGTTCGGCGCACTCATCGTCGGTCTGGTGAATGGCGTCATCAACGGTTACGTATCGGCGCAGGACGAAAAGAACGCCTTCCTCAAGACCGAGATTGCGGTGCTCGACAAGTCGATCGACGAAATCAAGCGTCTGCGCGAGCAGACCGACGCGCTGATCCAGCGCAAGCAGGTCATCGAGTCCTTGCAGGGCAACCGGTCCGAAGCGGTCGGCCTGTTCAACGAACTCGCCAAGAATGTGCCGGAAGGTGTGTACATCCGGAAGGTGTCGCAGCAAGGCGGAAAGATCAACCTGATCGGTTACGCGCAATCGAATGCCCGCGTGTCGAGCCTGATGCGCAACCTCGAATCGTCGCCCCTGCTCGAGCGGCCGACGCTGGTGGAAATCAAGGGGTCGAGCGTCGACAAGCGTCGCATGAACGAATTCAACCTTGATCTGTACATCACGCGGGTCGCGGACGAAACCGTCGCCAAAGGCAGGAAGACATGAAGGACATCCAGCTTCCGAAGATTGATTTCACACGCATCGGGGATGATTTCAGGAACCTCGATCCGAAGGATGTCGGCAACTGGGCGATCCTGCCAAAACTGGCCGTGCTGCTCGGCCTGCTGATCGCGGCAGTCGCGGCCGGCTGGTGGTTCCTGTGGGAACCGCTGATGGTGGAACTCGAGCAGAAGCGCGCTGAAGAAGAGACGCTGAAGGCGCAATGGCTGCAGAAAAAGGGCGAAGCGGTCAATCTCGAACAGTATCAGCAGCAGCTGAGCGATATCGACCGGTCCTTCGGGGCCCTGCTGAAGCAGTTGCCGAACAAGGCGGAAATGGAATCGCTGCTGGTGGACATCAGTCAGGCCGGGCTGAGCCGTGGCCTGCAGTTCGAAATCTGGCGTCCGGGCAGCGAAGCAGTCAAGGATTTCTACGCCGAGCTTCCGATCACGCTGCGGGTGACCGGCGGCTATCACGATCTCGGCAGTTTCGCGGGTGACGTGGCCAAGCTGTCGCGCATCGTGACGATCGGCTCGATCGGCATCGAATCAGGCAAGGATGGATTGCTGAAGATGGATGCGGTGGCGACCACTTACCGCTACCTGGACGAAGAAGAGCTGGCCCGCGTGAAACGCGAAAAGGCAGAGCGCGAAAAGGGGAACAAGAAGTGAAGCGCGCATTGACCCTCGCCATGCTGTGCAGCGGCCTGGTGGCCTGCGGTTCGGAGGACCATCAGGACCTGCGCGCATGGATGGAACAGAGCACGCAGGGGCTGAAGGGGCAGGTCAAGCCACTGCCTGAAATAAAGCCTTCGACCATCGTGGCCTATGAAACCGGATCGCTGATCGATCCGTTCAGCCAGGCCAAGATCGAACCCGAGCGGAAGAAGGGCGGTGGCGGTGGCGGTGTGGGCCCGGATCTGGATCGCCGCAAGGAGCCGCTCGAACAATACCCGCTCGATTCGCTTGCCATGGTCGGCGTGCTGCAGCAAGGCAAGACCGCGTATGCGTTGATCAAGGCCGACACGACATTGCACCGTGTCAGGTCAGGGAATTACATGGGTCAGAATTTCGGTGTCATCACGGCCGTTGCGGATGACGGCATCACCCTCAAGGAAATCGTTCAGGACGCGGACGGCGAATGGGTCGAACGTACCAGTACGCTCCAGTTGCTGGAGCAGGAGACAAACAAATGAATTTCGTCCGCAAGATCGCATGCCTGATCGTGGCCCTTGGCGCAGGCCTGATACCCGTCGCGGCGTTTGCCCAGAGCCAGCCCAACAGCATCGAATCCATTCTGGTGTCGCAGCAAGGCGGCGAGGTGCTGATCAAGGTCACCACCAAAACCGAACTGCCTGCGGTGCCGGCCAACTTCAGCGTCGCATCGCCCGCGCGCGTGGCGTTCGATTTCCCGGCTACCGGCAATGCCGTGGGGCGCAACTCGCAGACCGTCAACGAAGCGCATCTGCGCAGCTACAACATTGTCGAAGTCGGTGATCGCACGCGTCTCGTTTTGAATCTGAACAAGCTGTCGCCGTTCCATTCCCGGATTTCCGGGCGTGATCTCTACATCAGTCTCGCGATGCCGGCCAGTTCCGAGGCGGTTGCCCAGTCTGACAACGTGTCGCGCTTTGCCGAGCCAGGTGTGTCGCAGGACGGGCAGACGCTGCGCAACGTCGGTTTCCGTCGTGGCAAGGATGGCGAAGGCCGTGTCGTGGTCGAACTGTCCGACCCGAATACCGGCATCGATATCCGTCAGCAAGGTTCAAAGCTGGTGGTCGAGTTCCTGCGCGCTTCGGTGGCCGACGAATTCCTGAAGCGCTACGACGTGACCGATTTCGGAACACCGATCACCCAGATGGAAGTCGTGCGTTCCGGCGCCAATACGCGCCTCACCGTAACGCCGACGGGTCTGTGGGAGCACAACGCCTACCAGAGCGAGAATCAGTTCATCCTCGAAGTGAAGCGTCTGGTTGAAGACCCGAACAAGCTGGTTCAGGGCAGCAAGCCTGGCTACCAGGGTGAGAAGCTGTCGCTGAACTTCCAGAACATCGACGTCCGTTCGGTGCTTCAGGTGATTGCCGACTTCACCGACAACAACATCATCACTTCCGACACCGTCGGCGGCTCACTCACGCTGCGGCTCAAGGATGTCCCGTGGGATCAGGCGCTCGACATCATTCTCGACGCCAAGGGCCTGGACAAGCGCAAGACCGGCAACGTGATCTGGATCGCGCCGCGCGATGAGCTGGCCGCCAAGGAAAAGCTGGCGCTGGAGAGCCAGCAGCAGGTCAGCGAACTCGAGCCGCTGCGCACCGAAACCTTCCAGCTGAATTATCACAAGGCGGATGTTCTTCACAAAGCCATCACCGATGACAAGGACAAGCGATTCCTGTCCAAGCGCGGTTCGATCGTGATGGACGTGCGGACGAACAAGCTGATCGTGACCGACATCCCCAGCCGCCTTGAAGACATCCGCCGCATCCTGAGCGAACTCGACATCGCGACGCGTCAGGTGCTGATCGAGGCGCGCATCGTCGAAGCCAATGAAGACTTCGCGAAGAACCTGGGTGCGCGACTGGGTCTGAACCAGGCGCAGTCGGGCTCGGTGCAACTTGGTCGGGCCGGTTTGAACATCGGTGGTTCGTCTCTGGCGACCGGCTTCCAGACCGGTCAGGTACAGACCCAGCCCAACTTCGCCACGGATTCGCTCGGGGTCAATCTTCGTGCGTCGAACATCAGCGGCCGCTCTCCCGGCCAGCTGTCTTTTGTACTGTTCAATTCGGCCGCGACGCGCTTCCTGAACCTTGAATTGTCCGCCCTCGAACAGGACGGCAAGGGCAAGGTGATTTCGAGTCCGCGTGTCATGACCTCGGACCAGAACGAGGCGCTGATCGAACAGGGTGTCGAAATTCCGTACCAGCAGGCCACCAGCTCCGGTGCGACCAGCATTTCCTTCCGCAAGGCCAACCTGATGTTGAAGGTGAAGCCGCAGATCACGCCGGACGGACGCGTACAGATGGCACTCGACATCAACAAGGACACGCCGAACACGCAGTTGGCGACCGGCGCCGGCGTCGCGATCGACACCAAGCACGTCAAGACCGATGTGCTGGTCGAAAACGGCGGCACGGTGGTGATCGGCGGTATCTACACCCAGGAAGAGCGCCGTAGCCAGACCCGCGTACCCTTCCTCGGCGACCTGCCGTACGTCGGCTTCCTGTTCCGCAACACGGAAACCCGCGACAACCGCGCAGAGTTGCTCATCTTCGTGACGCCGCGCATCGTCAGCGACAACCTCACGCTGCGCTGACCCGGATCTACCGGACGGGCGGCCCGATCTTGAGGCCGTCTGTCGGGGCGGGCGGGCACTGCTAGAATCCGGCCCGTGGAACACAGCGACAACATCATTCTCGTCGGCCTGATGGGCGCCGGCAAAACCACGGTCGGACGGCAGCTTGCGCGACGCCTGCGCAAGCGCTTCGTCGACTGCGATCACGAAATCGAGGCGCGCACCGGCGTCAGTATTCCGACCATCTTTGAAATCGAGGGCGAGGCGGGTTTCCGCCGGCGCGAAAGCGCGGTGATCGAAGCGCTGGCCCAGGAATCGGGCCTCGTACTGGCTACCGGCGGCGGCGCCGTGCTCGACCCGATGAACCGAGAGCATCTGAAGGCGGGCGGATGGGTGGTCTATCTCGATGTGCCGCCCGACGTGCTGTGGCACCGCACGCGCGGCGACCGCAACCGGCCCCTGCTGCAGGTCGATGATCCGCGCGCCCGGGTGCGCGAGCTGCACGGCATCCGCGATCCACTGTACCGCGAGGTCGCGGATTTCATTGCCGAAAGCGGGCTGGGCAGCCCGCTGACCATCGTTCGTCAACTTGAACGGGAATACCTGAGCCGATGCGCAGCCTGAACGTCGCCCTCGATGAGCGCGCCTACGACATCCACATCGGTCGCGGCCTGATCGATCGTGGCGACTTGTTTGCGTCGGTGCTCAAACGCAAGCGCGCGGTCGTCATCAGCAATGAGGTGGTTGCGCCGCTGTACGCCGCCCGCGTGCTCGCCGCCCTTGATTCGGTTGATGTCGCGCACCAGCTGGTCGTGCTGCCCGACGGCGAAGCGCACAAGGATTGGCCGACGCTGAATCTCATCTTCGACGCGCTGCTCGGCGCCCGGGTCGAACGTTCGACCACGCTGATCGCGCTGGGCGGCGGTGTCATCGGTGACATGGTCGGCTTCGCCGCCGCCACATATCAACGCGGCGTGCCCTTCATCCAGGTGCCGACCACGCTGCTGTCGCAGGTCGATTCCAGCGTCGGCGGCAAGACCGCCATCAATCACCCGCTCGGCAAGAACATGATCGGCGCCTTTCATCAGCCGAAGCTGGTGCTGGCCGACATCGATACGCTCGACACGCTGCCGGAGCGTGAATTGAAGGCCGGCCTGGCCGAAGTGATCAAGTACGGCCTGATCCGCGACCGCGAATTCTTCGACTGGCTCGAAATCAACATGCCGCGCCTGCTGGCGCGCGACGCCGACGCGCTGGCGTTTGCCATCGAACGCTCCTGCCGCAACAAGGCCGAGGTGGTGATCGAGGACGAAACCGAAACCGGCGTGCGGGCACTGCTCAATCTCGGTCATACCTTCGGCCACGCGATCGAAACCGGTCTTGGCTACGGCGAATGGCTGCACGGCGAAGCCGTCGCCGCCGGCACGCTGATGGCGGCCGAACTGTCGCGCCGCCTGGGCTGGCTGGGCGACGCCGACATCGCGCGCATCCGCGCCATCCACGAAGCAGCCGGCCTGGCGCTGCGCGGTCCGCGCCTGGGTGTCGACCGTTATCTCGAACTGATGTCGCACGACAAGAAGGTCGAAGCCGGCAAGCTGCGGCTGGTGCTGCTGCGCGCCATCGGCGAAGCCGTGGTGTGGGGCGAGGCGACGCGGCCTGACGTCGCATCGGCGATCGAACAGTGTTGCGCCGATGTCTGAACTGGCCCCGTACGCCGCGCGTGAAGACAACTCGCTGGGCCGTGTGCACGCCGAAGACGCGCCGTCCGGGCGCAGCCAGTTCCAGCGCGATCGCGACCGCATCATCCACAGCACCGCGTTCCGCCGCCTCGAATACAAGACGCAGGTATTCGTCAATCACGAGGGCGACCTCTTTCGCACGCGGCTGACCCACAGCATCGAAGTGGCGCAGATCGCCCGCTCGATCGCGCGCGCGCTTTGGGTCAACGAGGATCTGGTCGAGGCGATTTCGCTGTCGCACGACCTCGGCCATACGCCGTTCGGCCACGCCGGCCAGGACGCACTGAACGAGTGCATGCGCGAACACGGCGGCTTCGAGCACAACCTGCAGAGCCTGCGCACGGTCGATCTGCTGGAAGAGCGCTACGGCGCCTTCGACGGGCTGAACCTCACGTTCGAGACGCGCGAAGGCATTCTGAAGCACTGTTCGCCGGCGCGCGCGCGCGACCTCGGCGACCTGGGCCGGCGCTTCATCGAGCGCACCCAGCCGACCATCGAGGCGCAGATCTGCAATCTGGCGGACGAAATCGCCTATAACAATCACGATGTCGACGACGGTCTGCGCTCCGGCCTGATCACGCTTGAACAGCTCGAAGAGGTGCCGGTGTTCGCGCGCTACCGGCGCGAAGTGCTCGAGCGGTATCCGCAGATCACCGGCCGGCGCCTGATCCACGAAACGATCCGGCGCATGATCAACGCACAAGTCGTTGATCTGGTGGCCGAAACCCGTTCCCGCATCGCGGCAGCCGCGCCGAAGTCGATCGAAGACGTGCGCGGCGGGCCGGAGCTCGTCGCCTACAGTGACGCCATGCGGGCGGAACAGCGCACCCTGAAGCAGTTCCTGCGCGACGAGCTGTACCGCCATTATCAGGTGCTGCGCATGACGGCCAAGGCGCGGCGCATCGTGGCCGAACTGTTCGGCGCCTTCCACGGCGATCCGAAGTTGCTGCCGCCGCAGTACCAGTCCATGGCGAAGGACGACCGCGCACGCGCCATCGCCGATTACATCGCCGGCATGACTGACCGTTACGCCATGCGCGAACACCGCCGGCTGTTTGCCGTGGGCGACATCTGAAGCGACCAACGCACGCCGGAATCCGTCACGTTTTGATGCACCGCGGAACGAGTATTGTCTGCGGCCGTGCATGTCCGTATACTCCGTCGTCCACCCCAAAAGTGCCCGGAGCGGCTTCAGCGTTGAAGCGGCCAGGCCACCCGAGCCGGTGCCCACATCGTCCCGCCGTCAGGCGATGATCGTGGAAGCCGGCTTTTTCACGGGCTTGGAGGTGCGAATTCCCGCAGTGCGACAGGCCGCAGGGCCGGTTCCGTGCGCGGTTGGCAAACGAGTTCCGAGGACGAATGCAATGGGTCTTCCCCATACTCAAGGTCTGTACGACCCCGAAAACGAGCACGATGCATGTGGTGTGGGTTTCGTTGCGAACATCAAGAATCGCACGTCGCACGACATCATCGAAAAGGGTCTGCTGATCCTGAAGAATCTCGACCATCGGGGTGCCACCGGTTACGACCCGATGCTCGGTGACGGTGCCGGCATCCTGATCCAGCTGCCCGACGCGCTGCTGCGCGACGAAGCCGGCAAACTCGGCATCACGCTGCCCGCCGCCGGCGATTACGCCTGCGGAACCGTTTTCCTGCCGCAATCCGCCAATGGCGCCGCCGCCTGTGAATCGGTCGTCGCGCGCATCATCCATGAAGAAGGCCTGACCTTCCTCGGCTGGCGCGATCTGCCGCGCGACAGCAGCGTGCTGGCCGAAGCGGCCCGCGCCATGGAGCCGCAGATGCGCCAGGTGCTGATCGGCCGCCCGGACACCGTGGCCGACCAGACCGCCTTCGAACGCAAGCTGTTCGTCGTGCGCAAGCGCGTCGAACATGCGGTGCGCGCGCTCAAGCTGTCCGATGTCGGTCAGTTCTATATCCCGTCGCTGTCGTCGCGCACCATTGTCTACAAGGGCATGCTGCTGGCCAACCAGGTGGGCGAGTACTTCCTCGACCTGCGGGACAGCCGCGCGATGTCGGCGCTGGCCCTCGTGCACCAGCGCTTCTCGACCAACACCTTCCCGACCTGGGATCTGGCCCACCCCTTCCGCATGATTGCCCACAACGGTGAAATCAACACCGTGCGCGGCAACATCAACTGGATGAAGGCGCGCCAGAAGTCGATGAAATCGGCCGCACTGGGCGACGATCTCGACAAGCTGTGGCCGCTGATCGTCGAAGGCGGCTCCGATTCGGCGTCGTTCGACAACGCGCTCGAACTGCTGGTCATGGGCGGCTATTCGCTGGCGCACGCCATGATGATGCTGATCCCGGAAGCCTGGGCCGGCAATCCGCTGATGGACGAAGAGCGCCGCGCGTTCTACGAATTCCACGCCGCGATCATGGAGCCGTGGGACGGCCCGGCCGCCGTGGCCTTCACCGACGGCCGCCAGATCGGTGCCACGCTCGACCGCAACGGCCTGCGCCCGGCACGTTTCCTCGTGACCGACGACGATCTGGTCGTCATGGCGTCCGAAATGGGCGTGCTGCCGATTCCGGACGAACGCATCATCCAGAAATGGCGCCTGCAGCCGGGCAAGATGTTCATGATCGACCTCGAAAAGGGCGCGATCATTGAAGATGGCGCGCTCAAGCACGAGCTGTCGACCGAATATCCGTACGACAAGTGGATCACCGATTCGCGCTTCTTCCTGACTGAGCTGGAAGAAGTCGAGTACGCGAACAGCCGCACGGAAACCCTGCTCGACACGCAGCAGGCCTTCGGCTACACGCAGGAAGACATCAAGTTCATCCTCGCGCCGATGGCCTCGGCCGGCGAAGAAGCCATCGGCTCGATGGGTAACGACTCGACGCTGCCGGTGCTGTCCGACCGCAACAAGCCGCTGTACAGCTATTTCAAGCAGCTGTTCGCGCAGGTGACCAATCCGCCGATCGACCCGATCCGCGAAGAGATCGTCATGTCGCTCGCGTCCTTCATCGGCCCGCGTCCCAACCTGATGGGCGTGGCCGACAATGAAGAGGGCCTGACACCGCGCCTTGAACTGACCCAGCCGGTGCTGACCAACCAGGACCTGATGCGCCTGCGCGACATCGAGCGCCTGACCGGCGGCAAGTACCGCTCGCTGGTGCTCGACATGACGTATCCGGCTGCCGAGGGCGTCGCCGGTTGCGAAGCGACCATCCGGCGCCTGCAGGTGGCGGCCGAGAAGTCGGTGGCTGACGGCTTCAACATCGTGCTGCTGTCCGACCGTGCCGTGTCGCGCGAGCGCGTCGCCGTACCCGCGTTGCTCGCCACGTCTGCCGTACATCACCATCTGGTGCACAAGGGCCTGCGCACGCTGACCGGTCTGGTGATCGATACCGGTTCGGCCCGTGAAACCCACCACTTCGCGCTGCTCGCCGGTTACGGCGCCGAGGCGATCTGTCCGTGGCTGGCCTTCGACACCATCGCCGAAATTTCCAACGAGCTGCCGTCCGGGTTGTCGACCAAGGAAGCGTCGAAGCGCTTCATCAAGGCGGTCGGCAAGGGTCTGAACAAGGTCATGTCCAAGATGGGCATTTCGACCTATCAGTCGTACAGCGGCGCGCAGATCTTCGAAGCCATCGGCCTCAACTCGGCCTTCGTGAAGCGCTACTTCACCGGCACCGCCACCCAGGTCGAAGGCATCGGCCTGGCGGAAGTCGCCGAAGAAGCGCTGCGCACGCACGCCCAGGCTTTCGGCAACGACCCGGTGCTGGCCAATGCGCTGGATGCCGGCGGCGAGTACGCCTTCCGCGTCCGCGGCGAAGAACACATGTGGACGCCGGACGCCATCGCCAAGCTGCAGCACTCGACGCGCGCCAACAAGTACGACACGTACAAGGAATACGCGAAGATCATCAATGACCAGACGAAGCGTCACATGACGCTGCGCGGTCTGTTCGACATCAAGCCGGCCGGCCCGCCGGTGCCGCTGTCGGAAGTCGAAGCGGCGGTCGACATCGTCAAGCGCTTCGCCACCGGCGCCATGTCGCTCGGCTCGATCTCGACCGAAGCGCACACCACGCTGGCCATTGCGATGAACCGCATCGGCGGCAAGTCGAACACCGGCGAGGGCGGCGAAGATCCGATCCGCTTCAATCCGGTGACCGAAGACACCACGCTCGACAAGCTGATCGGCTCGTCGCGCGTGGAAGTCGCGCTGCCGTTGAAGAAGGGCGATTCACTGCGCTCGAAGATCAAGCAGGTCGCGTCCGGCCGTTTCGGCGTCACCGCCGAATACCTGGCCAGCGCCGACCAGCTGCAGATCAAGATGGCACAGGGCGCCAAGCCGGGCGAGGGCGGTCAGCTGCCCGGCCACAAGGTGTCGGAATACATCGGTTTCCTGCGTCACTCGGTGCCGGGTGTCGGCCTGATTTCGCCGCCGCCGCACCATGACATCTACTCGATCGAGGATCTGGCACAGCTGATCCACGACCTGAAGAACTCGAATCCGCAGGCTTCGGTATCGGTCAAGCTGGTGTCGGAAATCGGTGTCGGAACGGTCGCGGCCGGTGTGTCGAAGGCCAAGGCCGACCACGTCGTGATCGCCGGTCACGACGGCGGCACCGGTGCCAGCCCGATTTCGTCGATCAAGCACTGCGGCACACCGTGGGAACTCGGCCTGGCCGAAACCCAGCAGACGCTGGTGCTGAACCGCCTGCGCGGCCGCATCCGCGTGCAGGCCGACGGCCAGATGAAAACCGGTCGCGATGTGCTGATCGGCGCGCTGCTCGGCGCCGACGAGTTCGGTTTCGCCACGGCGCCGCTGGTCGTCGAAGGCTGCATCATGATGCGCAAGTGCCACCTGAACACCTGCCCGGTCGGCGTTGCGACCCAGGATCCGGTGCTGCGCAAGAAATTCACCGGCCAGCCCGAACACGTCGTCAATTTCTTCTTCTTCGTCGCCGAAGAGGTGCGCGAATTGATGGCGTCGATGGGCATCCGCAAGTTCGAAGACCTGATCGGCCGCGCCGACCTGCTCGACACGCGTGCCGGCATCGAGCACTGGAAGGCGCGCGGGCTCGACTTTTCGCGCATCTTCTTCATGCCGCCAGTGCCAGCCGAGGTGTCGCGCTGCCATTCGGAAACGCAGGACCACGGCATCGACCGCGCGCTCGACCATGCGCTGATCGCCAAGGCGAAGGACGCCATCGAAAGCGGCAAGCCGGTGGTCATCGAGTCGCCGATCACCAACGTGAACCGCACCGCCGGCACCATGCTGTCGCACGCCGTGGCCAGCAAGTACGGCCACGCCGGCCTGCCCGACGGCACCATCACGGTGAAGCTGTCCGGTACCGCCGGCCAGAGCTTCGGCGCCTTCATCGCACGCGGCATCACGCTGGAACTGACCGGCCAGGGCAATGACTACGTCGCCAAGGGCCTGTCCGGCGGCCGCATCATCATCAAGCCGAGCGACGCGTTCCGCGGCAAGGCGGAACAGAACATCATCGTCGGCAACACCGTGCTGTATGGCGCGATCGAAGGCGAGTGCTACTTCCGCGGCGTGGCCGGCGAACGTTTCGCGGTGCGCAATTCGGGCGCCATCGCGGTGGTCGAAGGCACCGGTGACCACGGTTGCGAATACATGACCGGCGGCACCGTGGTCGTGCTCGGCCAGACCGGCCGCAACTTCGCCGCCGGCATGTCGGGCGGGGTGGCCTACGTGCTCGATGAAGACGGCAGCTTCGCCAAACGCTGCAACATGTCCATGGTCGAAATCGACGCGCTGAGCGGTGATCTGGCGGACGACGCCGACGTTGATGTGATCGGTCGCGCGGTGGTGAACCATGTCGACATGTGCGACGAAGAGATCATCCGTCGCCTGGTCACCCGTCACCTGCACTTCACCGGCTCGGCGCGCGCGCGCGACGTGCTCGACAACTGGGCGCAGTGGCGCTCGAAGTTCGTCAAGGTGATGCCGATCGAATACCGTCGCGCGCTGCGCGAAATGGCTGCCCGCGCGGAAGCGCCGAGCGCAGCCCTGGCCAAGTAACAGGAACACGAGTCATGGGAAAGTCCACCGGTTTTCTTGAATTCCAGCGCCTGTCCGAGGCGTCGCTGCCGGTCGCCGAGCGCGTCCACAATTACCGCGAATTCGTGCTGCACCTGAGCGACGAAGAAGCCAGGGTGCAGGGTGCGCGCTGCATGGACTGCGGCATTCCGTTCTGCAACAACGGCTGCCCGGTCAACAACATCATTCCCGACTTCAACGATCTGGTTTACCGCCAGGACTGGAAGCAGGCGATCGAGGTGCTGCACTCGACCAACAACTTCCCCGAGTTCACCGGCCGCATCTGCCCGGCGCCGTGCGAAGCCGCCTGTACGCTGACCATCAACAGCGACGCGGTGGGCATCAAGTCGATCGAGCACGCGATCATCGACAAGGCCTGGGAAATGGGCTGGGTCGTGCCGCAGCCGCCGGCCGTAAAGACCGGCAGGAAGGTGGCTGTCGTCGGCTCCGGCCCTGCCGGGCTGGCGGTGGCGCAGCAACTGGCCCGCGTCGGCCACGACGTGACCGTGTTCGAGAAGAACAGCCGCGTCGGCGGCTTGCTGCGTTACGGCATCCCCGACTTCAAGATGGAAAAGTCGCACATCGACCGTCGCGTCGCGCAGATGGAAGCCGAAGGCGTCACCTTCCGCACCGGCGTGCGCATCGGTGATCTGCCGGAAGGTTCGCCGGTGCACAGCGACGCCGCAACGGTCATCAGCCCGGCGCAGCTGGACGCCGAGTTCGACGCCGTCGTGCTGGCCGGCGGTGCCGAACAGCCGCGCGACCTGCCGGTGCCGGGCCGCGACCTCGACGGCGTGCATTTCGCGATGGACTTCCTGCCGCTGCAGAACCGCGTGGTCGCCGGCGACACCGTGCCGAACCAGATCATGGCGACCGGCAAGCACGTCGTCGTGATCGGCGGCGGCGACACCGGTTCGGACTGCGTCGGCACGTCGAACCGCCACGGCGCAGCCAGCGTGAGCCAGTTCGAACTGCTGCCGCAGCCGCCGGAAGCCGAAAACAAGCCGCTGGTGTGGCCGTACTGGCCGGTCAAGCTGCGCACATCGTCCAGCCATGAAGAAGGCTGCGAACGTGATTGGGCGGTCGCGACCAAGGAATTCATCGGCCATGAAGACGGCCCGAATCGCGGCAAGGTCAAGCAGCTCAAGGCCGTGCGCGTCGAATGGAAAGACGGCCGCATGCAGGAAGTGCCCGGCTCGGAAACCCTGATGGACGCCGACCTCGTGCTGCTCGCGATGGGCTTCGTCAGCCCGGCCGCCAGCATCCTCGACAGCTTCGGCGTCGACAAGGACACCCGTGGCAACGCAAAGGCCACGACCGACGGTGACGGCTGCTACGCGACCAGCGTGCCCAAGGTGTTCGCCGCCGGCGACATGCGCCGCGGCCAGTCGCTCGTGGTGTGGGCGATCCGCGAAGGTCGTCAATGCGCCCGCGAAGTAGACCAGTTCCTGATGGGTTCATCGACCCTGCCACGCTGATCGCCCGCCCTTCCCGGATCGCCCTGCGGGCGAAAAGGGGGAACGCCGGCCGACCGGCCGGCGTGGAGAGGGTCGTCAGCGCGTAATCGCCTGCGGGGCAGGCTCCTACGAAAAACGGCGGCACATCAACCACCTGCGCCGCCTTTCGTAGGAGCGGACCCCGTCCGCGATACGTACGTTGTTCAAGCGCCGCTGCGTGTCCGGAGCGCGCAACCGCCTGCGGGGGCGGAGCGGGGGTTTCGGCGAGCATTGCTCGTCGCCCGCAGAGCCGGCTGGCCATGCAAGGCCAGCCGTGGGAGGCTCCTGCGAAAAAAAGCGGCACATCAACCACCTGCGCCGCCTTTCGTAGGAGCGGACCCCGTCCGCGATACGTACATTGTTCAAGCGCCGCTGCGTGGTCGGAGCGCGCAATCGCCCGCAGAGCCGGCCTGCCATGCAGGGCCAGCGGTGGGTGCCTCTTACGAAAACCTCAGTGTGAGCCGACGTTCCGCTACGGCAACTTGCGCATCAACATCGGCCGCTCGGCCGGCTGTGCGGGCGGGCGGATCGGCGCGTACACCGGCTGGGTCGGGAAATGGCGCCGCACGATGCGCGGGGGGACGGCGTACAGACTGTCATCGAGCACGGCGGGGTCGTCGCAATCCACCCGGCGCTGCGCTTCACACCGCTTTCGCGCCGCGAGGCGGGCGCTTTCTTCCTGTTCGCGGGCTTCGGCGGCCTGGTTAACCGACTGCTGGCGCAGCGCCTGTTCGACCTCATCGCGTACCGCGTTGCGATCCAGATTCGCCGGTGAGGCTGGCGCCGTCGGCGAATCGGCCGTCGCGCCCGGCGGTCGTGTCACTCTCAGCGGATCGATCGTCTGGACCGGCGTCGAGCGCACGCCGGCTGGCGGCGTGTGACCGTAGTTGATCACCCCGTTTTCGTCCTTCCAGCGATGCACCGTGTCGGCGGTCGCGATCGTGCTGAAAGAAATCAGCGCGGCGATGTAAAGCGATCCGTATCTCATGTCGTAAGTACTCGAAGCCATAGCCTTCATTGGTCCGCATGCGCGGGCGCAGGTTGCATTGCCGATGCACTTTCCCGGCTGTGCGAGAACTGCTGCGCAGCAGGCCAATGTCCCCCAATGCTAGAGTTGATGCGGTTTTCCGCTACAGGGTGTCCGATGCAGATTGTTATCCTCGCCGCCGGTCAGGGCAAGCGCATGCGTTCCGCGCTGCCCAAGGTGTTGCAACTCTTGTCCGACCGCCCGCTGCTCGGGCACGTACTGCGTACCGCAGCCTCGTTGCAGCCCTCGCGCACCTGTGTGGTGTACGGCCATGGCGGCGACGCCGTGCGTGCCGCCTTCTCCGATCTGCAGGTCGACTGGGCGCTGCAGGCCGAACAACTGGGTACCGGCCATGCCGTGATGCAGGCGCTGCCGGCATTGTCGCGCGAAGAGCCGGTGCTCATCCTCTATGGCGACGTGCCGCTGCTGCGCGCCGACACACTGGTCAAGCTGGCCGACGCGGCCGGCGAAGACAGGCTGGCCATCCTCACCGTCACGCTCGACGACCCCACCGGCTACGGCCGCATCGTGCGCGACGCCGCCGGACGCATCGTGCGCATCGTCGAGCAGAAGGACGCGACCGAGGGCGAACGCAAGATCCATGAAGTGAACACCGGCATCATGGTGGTGCCCGGCGCACGGCTGGGCGGGTGGCTCACCCATCTGTCGAACGACAACGCGCAGCGCGAGTACTACCTGACCGACGTCGTCGCCGCCGCGGTGCGCGACGGCGTGCCGGTGGTGAGCACGCAACCGGCGCGTGTTTCGGAAACGCTCGGCGTGAACGACAAGGCGCAACTGGCCGATCTCGAACGCACCCATCAACGCGAGAACGCTGAACGCCTGCTGAACGAGGGTGTCACGCTGCGCGACCCGGCGCGCATCGACGTGCGCGGCGAGCTCGTGTGCGGGCGCGACGTCGAGATCGACATCGGCTGCATCTTCGAAGGCCGCGTCGAGCTGGGCGACGGCGTCGTTGTCGGCGCCCACTCGGTGCTGCGCAACGTCACCATCGCCGCCGGCACGCGCATCGCGCCGTTCTGCCACTTTGACGACGCCACCGTCGGCGCCGGCTGCCAGCTCGGCCCGTACGCCCGCCTGCGCCCCGGCGCCAGGCTGGCCGAAGACGTGCACATCGGCAATTTCGTCGAGGTGAAAAACAGCGACATCGCCGCCCACAGCAAGGCCAACCACCTGGCCTACGTCGGCGACGCCACGGTCGGCAGCCGCGTGAATATCGGCGCCGGCACCATCTGCTGCAACTACGATGGCGCAAACAAATTCCGCACCGTGATCGAAGACGATGTGTTCATCGGCTCCGACACCCAGCTCGTCGCACCGGTCACCGTCGGCCGCGGTGCCACCCTGGGTGCAGGCACCACGCTGACCGAAGACGCGCCGCCCGGCGCGCTGACGATATCGCGCGCCCGCCAGATCACGATCACCGGCTGGACCCGGCCGGTGAAGAAGAAGTAACGCTTTTCCCCATCCGAATTTTTGCGCAGCTCTGCTTAAAGGAACGTCCCCATGTGCGGCATCGTTGCGGCCATCTCCGGCCAGAATATCGTCCCCGTCCTGCTCGAAGGACTGCGCAAACTTGAATACCGCGGCTATGACTCGGCCGGTCTGGCCGTGCTCAATGGTGCGCAGGGCACCGCGCTGCGCCGCCTGCGCTCGGTCGGCCGCGTGGCCGAACTGGCCGCCCAGGCCGACGAACAGAAGCTCGAAGCGTCGATCGGCATCGCGCACACGCGCTGGGCCACGCACGGCGTGCCGTCGGAGCGCAACGCCCACCCGCACATCAGCGACGGTCTGGCCGTGGTGCACAACGGCATCATCGAAAACTTCGAGCCGCTGCGCGCCCGCCTGACCGGGCTGGGCTACACCTTCACGTCGGAAACCGACACCGAAGTGATCGCCCACCTGGTGCGTTATCACCTTTCAGGAGGACGCCGGGCCGCCCCAAGTACTCCTGCCCCCCTCGGGGGGGCTGACGCGCAAGCGGCAGCTCAGGGGGCTGAGCACCCCACGCCCGACCTGATCGACGCGGTGCGCGCCACCTGCAACGAACTGATCGGCGCCTACGCCATCGCCATCGTCACCGAGGGCGAAGATTCGCGCATCGTCGTGTCGCGCCACGGCTCGCCGCTGGTGCTCGGCCTGTCGGACAACGGCAACTACGCCGCGTCCGACACCTCGGCGCTGCTGCAGGTCACGCGCAACATGATCTATCTGGAAGACGGCGACATGGCCGAACTCACGCGCACTTCGATGCGCGTGTTCCGTCTCGACGGCTCGCCGGTCGAGCGCGCGGTGCAGGTGAGCCAGCTGTCGGCCGACGCGGTCGAACTGGGCAACTACCGCCACTACATGCAGAAAGAGATTTTCGAACAGCCGGCTGCGCTGTCGAACACGCTGGAAATGCTCGCCCAGGCGCGCTCCATCACGCCCAATCTGTTCGGCGCCGAAGCCGACAACGTGTTCCGCTCGGTGCGCCGCGTGCTCGTGCTCGCCTGCGGCACCAGCTATCACGCCGGTCTGGTCGCGCGCTACTGGCTGGAAGACGTCGCCGGCATCGAATGCAGCGTCGAAATCGCCAGCGAATACCGCTACCGCAAGCCGGTCGCCGACCCGGATACGCTGGTCGTCACCATTTCGCAGTCGGGTGAGACCGCCGACACGCTGGCCGCGCTGAAGTACGCGAAGTCGCTCGGCATGATGCACACGCTGTCGATCTGCAACGTGCCGGAATCGGCCATCGTGCGCGAATCGTCGCTCCGCTTCATCACCCGCGCCGGCCCGGAAATCGGCGTCGCCTCGACCAAGGCCTACACCACCCAGCTCGCCGCCCTGGCGCTGCTCACGCTCGCCGTCGCCAAGACGCGCGGCACGCTCAGCAACGCGCAGGAAGAGAAATACCTGAAGGCGCTGCGCCATCTGCCCAGCGCGGTCACCCGCGTGCTCGAGCTCGAGCCGCAGATACAGGCCTGGGCCGAACGCTTCGCGATGAAGCAGCACGCGCTGTTCCTCGGTCGCGGCCAGCACTACCCGATCGCGCTCGAAGGCGCGCTCAAGCTCAAGGAAATTTCCTACATCCACGCCGAAGCCTATCCGGCCGGCGAACTCAAGCACGGCCCGCTGGCGCTGGTCGACCGCGACATGCCGGTCATCGCCATCGCGCCGAACGACGCGCTGATCGAGAAACTCAAAAGCAATATCCAGGAAGTGCGCGCGCGTGGCGGCGAGCTGTACGTCATCGCCGACGCCGGCACCGAAATGGTCGAAGGCGAAGGCCTGCACATCCTGAACATGCCGGAGAACTACGGCCTGCTGTCACCCGTGCTGCACGTCATTCCGCTGCAACTGCTGGCGTATCACGCGGCGCTGGTGAAGGGCACCGATGTGGACAAGCCGCGCAATCTGGCGAAGAGCGTGACGGTGGAGTGAGGCGCACCGCGCGCTTCGCTATCCATCATCCGGGGCGGTTCAGTGCGTCGGGAACGAAGCCTTCCGTCGCCAATGCGCGAATGACGCCGCGCAGCAGCACGTTGTTGCTGAAACCCACGGTGTACTGACGCGCACCGTCGCGGATCGGCACGAGCATCAGGCGTTCCACGAGCTTGCGGATCTGGTAGGTGCGCTGGGCTTCCGTCATTGCGGGCATCGCGTCTTTCAGGTCACTCGCCTTGGCGACCCCTGCGTGCGCCGTCGCCATGAGCACCCGCTCTTCCATGTGCGTCAATGACTCGCGCTCGCGCGCGTGGCGCAACGCCGGCGTCAGGATGTGTTCGATGAGGTAGCGCTGGTCGGTCAGCCGGGCCACCTTGCCCAGTTCGTCGAGCACGCCGGACAGCACGTAGATGCACCACGCCTCCCGTCCTTCCGGTGTGCCGGTATCCGCCTGGCTGAGCATGGCGTAGTAGCGATCACGGTCGTTGCAGAACACTGCGGTCGGATTCAGCACCCGCCCGCCCGCCTTGACGTCGAAACCGTACTTGATCATCAAGGTGTAGGTCAGCAGCCGGACCACCCGACCGTTGCCGTTGCCGAAGGGGTGTATCCACGCGAAACGGTGGTGCGCGAGCGCGACCTTGATCAGGTCGTACTTGCGCGGGTCAGGCTGATTGATGAAGGCCACCAGCTCGCTCATGTACTGCGGCACCTGCAGCGCCTCGGGCGGAAGGTGGTCGGACTGCGAAATCTGCACCGACCCGTGGCGGTAGGCGCCGGGGGTGGCGTCACCTTCCCGCTGCAATTCGCGCACCGTCAGCGCATGCAGCTCGCGCACGAAATGCTCGGTGATGTCGTCGCCCGGTGCGAAATGCGCTTCGATGAAGGTCATGGCCTCTTCGATATTGGCCATTTCGCGCAGCGTGTCGCTCACGGTCGCCACACTTGCTTCGAGCCGGCTTTCGACGTAGTCGGCCAGCGTGGTGTGGTTGCCCTCGATACGGGCCGAACCCAGGCTTTCCAGCATGTGGAAGATCTGCTTGAGCTGGAAGAACACCGGTGCCGGCGTGCTGCCTTCCAGCCGCAGGCGGCGCAGATGTTCCAGCTCGGTCACCACATCGACGAGCGGCGAGTCGAAGGCGGGGTTGAGCAAATTCAGGTCATGGTGGCGAAAGGCTGGCATGAGCAACCCGGGCGTCGAAATGGAATCCGGATCATAGATTATCTGTAATCGACTTGACTGGTATCTTTAAAATCACAAAAAAAATGCTTAAGAACAATTGCCTGAAGAGCATCCACGTAAAAGTATCTTGAAATACACGGGGCCTTTTCTGCAGAGCCCACCCTGAACATCTTGAATATCCGCCACGGGGGCACGCACTCAGACTTCCGCGCGTGAGCCGCAATCGCAGCCGGGTCTTTCGTGGGAGCGAGCTTGCTCGCGATTGCTGCCTGAAACGAAGCGGCGGGCGAACCCTGCCGTGCGGACAACTCCGCTGAAGCCCGCCGTTCCGCGCGTCCTTCAGGCCAAGCCGATGTCCTTGTGCTAGTTTTGACCACACGAGCCCGCCTCGCGTACCCGATCCGCTTCCGATGTGCACGCCGCGGCTTCATTTCACTCGCACCTGACTCCGCAGGGGAATGCCATGGCACACCGGTTCGTCGCGTTGCGCAAGGACGGCAGGAAGACATATCTCCATGACGCAGCCGGCCGCAAGGTGCGCGAAGTCATCTGGGGCGACTACCTGACGGTGAAGCGCGCGCTGGATGACGGCCGGCTCGAGATCGACTGGGCGGCGCGCTCGCCCGACAAGCGCCGCACGTTGTACATCGCGGCCGAAGACACCGTCGAGCGGCGCCCGCTCGAAATCGTGTTCGTCGACGTGGGGCAGGGCGACGGCGCGGTGCTCATCTCACCCGAAACCGGCAAGGACGAACGCATCATCGTCATCGACGCCGGCAAGGAGGGCAATATGCGCGCCTTCCTGAACGCACGGTTCAAGAGCTACCGCGGCTTCAATTTCCACGCCGCGGTCGTGACGCATCCCGACCAACGATCACTATCTCGGCTTCCAGGCGCTGTTCAGCGACCACAAGATCGGCTTCAGGACGGTCTATCACAACGGTCTGGTCGAACGCGCCGTCACCGGCACCTGGGCCAAGCTCGGCGGCGAACCGGTAGCCGATCCGGCAAGCGGCGTGTCGTACGTGACCGCGCTGGCGGTCGACAAGGCTGACGTGACGCGCCTGTTCGGTGCGCTGCCGGCCAACACCCGCTACGAGTTTCCGAAGCTGATGCGGGCGGCGCTGCAGAACCCGAAAATCAAAACCCTGCGCATGCTGTCGACCGAACACGCAAAACGCGAAGGCGGTGTCGCGTGGATGCCCGACTTCGCGCCGTCGAACCGGCGCGGCTACACCATCCGCGTGCTCGGGCCGGTGGTCGAAAAAGGGCCCGGCGGCAAGCCCGCCCTGCGCCGCCTGAAGAGCTACGGCGAAACCAAGAACGGTCATTCGGTGCTGCTCAGGCTGCAGTACGGACAGTTTTCCGTGCTGTTCGGCGGCGACCTGAACGAGCCGGCCGAGAAATTCCTGCTGCAGCACTACACCGGCCGCGCCACGTTCCCGAAGCCCGGTACGCCCGACCACGACGCCATGGTGGCCGAGGCGCAGAAAACCTTCCGCTCCGAGGTGATGAAATCCTGTCACCACGGCTCCGAGAAGGTGACCGACGCCTTTCTCGCCGCGGTCAATCCGGCCGCCTTCATCATTTCATCGGGCGACCAGGAAGGGCACGTCCATCCGCGCCCCGACCTGCTGGGCCGCCTCGGCCGCTACGGCCGCGGCGACGCGCCGGTCATCCTGTCCACCGAACTGCAGCGCTCGTCGCGCCCGCTCGAAGACGGCGCGCAAGTGCAGAAACTGCTCGACCGCATCGACGCCCTGGCCACCGCGCTGTCACCCGAAGCGCTCGACGCCATCAAGCTCGACGTGAAGGAACTGGCGCGCAGCAATGTGGAGGTGTACGGCGCGATCTACCTGAAGACAGACGGCGAGCGGCTGATGACCGCCTTCCGCATCGAGACCGGATCGGAGCTGGAAAAGTGGTTTTCGTTTCGGTATGCGTTCAATGCGAAGGGGGGGGTGGTGCGGACGGATTAGACGTACCGCTACCGGTAGCAGTCAATCGTCTTCCAGGGGAAGCATCCCCTGAGGTGGGCTGGGTGGCCAGGTTTCGCTGCCCACACGCGCTTCGAACCAGCGGTGCATGGCGGCATCTTCCAGAGCGTATTCGCCGCGTGCCGATTTCCACACCAGTGCCGGCATGCGCTGGCGCAATGATTCCAGCGCCTTCTGTGCCTGCGTCACACTGACCGGCTGGCCTGACTTGTCGCGGTAAAAGCGCAGTGCCTCGGCGTCGTAAGGCCGAAACATCGGCCCCTGCGCCAGCATGCGCCAGAGCACCGCCTGCTCGACAGGCCGGAGCCCCACGTATTCGGATTCCATCTGCGCTTCATCCTGTGCCTGCTGCCGCATGGCCGCCTCAAGCAGGGCGGGTTCGAAACGTCCGCTCAGGGCGGCGAGGGGGCTCAGCACCTGACCCAATGCCGCCATGAAAAACTGTGGCCTGAATCCGAACATTTCGAAGGCCTGCTGCAGCAAGGTCTGATCCACCGCCCCGAGTTCAGATCTTTGCGCCTCGATCAGGCCTGCCACGTGAGCGATGAAGTCCGGCCCCAGCGGCGGCATGCGCTGTATTTGCGAGCCGTAGAACGGGGCGCCAGCGGTGTTGACCAGTCGCAGCAGCTTGTCGCGGTCAGAGCCCGACATGACCAGCATCAGATTGACGGCACCCGGCTTGTTGAGCTGGTCACGCGCGGATTTCAGTGCCGTCATCGCCGCCTCACCCGCGTCACTGGTCAGCGCATGCTGGGCTTCGTCGATGATCAGCGCCACCGGTTGGCCCGCTCTTTCATGCAGCAGTCGCAGTGCGTCGGTCAAGGTGAGGCCATCGACCTTGCCTATCCTGCTGGTGTCCACCTCAAGCCCGCCGACCTTCACCTTGTCCAGGCCCGCCTTCCTTGCCGTGCGCGCCACCAGGCCCAGTTGAGGCTGCAGTGCCCGGGCAATGGCTTCGGCGATCAGCGCGCCGGGGTCGCGCCGCGTATCGGCCCACAAGTCCACATAGACGACCACCACGCCCACCGCCTGCAGGGCCGGTTGCAGGTCACCCTGCAGGAAGGTGGATTTGCCGGTGCGCCGTGGTGCGGCCAGAAACAGCCCGTTGTGGGCATCGCCGAGCAGGGTCTTGCCCTGCAATGCAGCCACCAGCTCCTGGGCCAGCGCAGTACGGGGGAAGGCGATCATCGCGATTATCCAAAATTATCTGAGTTCGGATAATTTATCTAATTTCAGATAAAAGTCGATAGTTTGAGGTGCCGACTGCTCGCCGACGAGGGGCGACCGCGACATGCCGGTCATCGCCATCGCGCCGAACGACGCGTCAATCGAAAAGCTCAAGAGGATTGTCCAGGAAGTCCACGCCCGCGGCGGTTCAAGCAGTTGCTGCAAGCGCCGCCGCCATCGGCTGCATGCGTCAGGTCAAGCGACGTGCGAGCACGCTGCTTGACCTCACCGCCGCAATGAATGACCCGCCTCCAGTCCCCGACTCGCTGAGATAAACTGCACAGAATTCTGTCACCTACCCACCCTCCAGGGAGCGAGCCATGGGGTTTTCTGCCAGTGATGTCGTGCCCTTCACCCAGGCACGCGCCAATCTTTCCGAACTCGCCGACCAGGCCAAGGCCGGCGCAGAAAAGATCATCACCAAGAACGGTGAAAGCTACGTGGCCCTGATCGACGCCGACCGGCTGGACTATTACCACCGGCTGGAACGCGAACGCATCCACTTGTTGCTGATTGACGATGCACGGCGCGGTCTGGCCGACATCACGGCCGGGCGTACCCAGGCGGCCGATTTCGCGATCACCGGGCTGCAGCAGCGTCGCGCGAAGGGGTCGGCGGCAGTTGCCAGCGAGACTGTTCCTTCCACCGGCAAAGCCCGAAAGACGCGTGGCTGAAACCCTCCACCAGGTCGAGCTGACCGATAGCTTCCTGGAACGCCTCGAAGCCATCGAAGCCTTTCTGATCGAAGCCGATGCCGGCGCAGCCTTCGACGATCTGCTCGATCAGTTGCGCAACACCATCATCCCGAATCTGGCCCGCTTTCCTCGCATCGGTCGGCGCTACCTCGACCACCCGCCCCAATCCGCCGAGGCACTCAGCCTGCTCGCCGCCATGCCCGCAGGTGCCGCCGACTCCCTCCGCGAGTATCTGCACGGCGACTACCTCATGCTCTACACCGTGGCGGATGACGTGGCGACGGTCTATCTGCTGACCATCCGCCACCATCGGCAGTTGTCATTCGATTTCGCGGGGCTTTGGCCGGCGGGAAATTGAGCCCAGCGGGGCGCGGGCGCACGATCCGCGCCTGGTTGGCGATCTCGCACGCGAGGGAGAGCGTAGCTTCACGAATTCCGGATCGGCCTCGCCACGCGTGTACTCGATGAGATTCCGTATAAATGAGATCGATGCGATCTTCTTCATCGCGTCCTTGAAGAACGCGCCCTTCCAGTCCTTCGTGAATACGTTCTTGATTCCAGCGGCCGGTTCCAGCGCCACGCCGGCACCGGTCTTCGAAGTCATTAGGCAGTTGCTGTAACCCACGAAGCGGCTTTCGACAGTGCGGTAGAAGTCGAAGTTGTGCGTCAACAGAATTTGCTTGAAATGCGGGCTTTCCGAGATGTCCATTAGGTATTGAATGATCGCGTACTTGTTCTTGTAGTCGAACGAGTCCGCGATATCGTCCACGATGATGAGCGTGTCCTGGCCAGCCTTCTTCCGTGCCTCGATCTCGAACAGGATGTTCAGTACATAGAGGGCCTTCTTCTCCCCCGTGCTGAGGGCCTGCAGCAGTGAAGCGCGGTCAACGGGCGCCTGCTCGGTGCCGTCGTTGAAGATGAAGTCGAGACTCAGCATCTCCTGCTGGCCCAGGATCACGTCCACGCGGTTCGATGCTTCCAGCTTGAACGGTACGAAGAAGCGCTCGTTGAAAATCTCTATGACATATTCCCACTGGGTCCTCTCCTTCTTCGCCTGCTCCTCGATTTCCTTGCGCCGCGCCTCGGCCGCTTGGTATTGGTCCAGCAAGGCCTTGTAGAGGTCAAACCGGGCATCGATATAGGCCTTCCAGACTTCCTGCCGGAAGTTGGCCATATTGGCGAACTTGGCCAGCAGCTCCTCGTGGTTGAGGAGATAAGCCTCGAAGTCGCGTACGGTAACGTTCTTCTGGATGAGCTTCTCGATCTCAGCGAACTTCTTGCGCAGGTCCTTATCGTTCGAGATCGCCTCCTTCTCCTTGGAGATCAGCTCCTCCAATTCTTTCTGCGTCGTGATTTCCTTCTTCTCGCCCGCGTTGAGGTTGATGGAGTGGTTTGCGGCAAAGAAGCCGTTGTCGGCGAGTTGCTTGGCGATCTGCGCGGCATTGTAGTAGTTGAAGACGCCCTTCTTGAAGTAGGTCGATTCGGCCAGCAGCTCGTTGTACTTCTTTATAAATCCGTCGATTGCGGTCTTGAAGTCCTTGGTGTCGAGGAAGCTCTGCACCTTCTCATCAAAGATCAGGTCGTAGGGCACATCCTTCAGCGGAGCATCCGGCCGGTTCGCCACCTCATCCTTGATGCGGTTCAGGGCGACATAGAACTCGTTGTCGTTGGCCGTGAATGCCAAGGAGAATTCCTTCTCGATATCGCGTTTGGAACCGGACTGCTCCTGCAGGGCCTTAAGCAACGCCGCCTTTGCTGCGTCAATCGCAGTGTGCAGGTCCTCGTACTCCTTTCGGAGCGCAGGATTCACCAGCAATGTCGACGTCTTTGTCGTGTGCCCCATAGCTTCTTCGTAGGGGCGGACCACGAGCACGCTCTCTTTCGGCAGTTCGGCGCCGGTCTCATCCTTGACGTTCCGCGTGCAGGCGCGCGCTGGAAAGATGCGGTCCCTAGAAGCCGTATCGCTGGCGATGTCTTGGAAGGTTTGCGCCAGCGAAGTCTTCATCGACCCGTTCGGCGCGTAGATGGCAATGGCGCTGGTCTTCGTGAAGTCCAGCGTCGCCGTGAGCCTGCGGATGCCGTAGCAATGTTCGAGATCAATCGTCAAAGTTCTCAAGGTGCCTTGCTCCCGTTGCTGCCGGTCGCCCCGGCGATTTCCAGATGGCCGAGCATCCGTTTGACATGCCCCGACATCATGACATTGGTGTCGAGCAAGAGGCGCGGCACGCGCCCGTCGTTCGGCGGGACGGCCGACTCAGTCACGCGCGGCGGCGTCGCGCGCCCAGGGCACTGCGTCGGCGACAGCGGATTCGTTGATCTGCAGTTCGGCGAGCTTGGCCCGCACCGCATCGCCGCGCTGGATGCGCGCCGGCGTGAGGATGATCTGGCCGTTGACGGCTTCGACTTCGAAATACTCGGTCGGGCCGATGGCTTCCGTCACCGCCCGGGGTAGCGTGAGCTGGTTCTTGCTGGTGAGCTTGGCGAGCATGGCGGGCTCCAAAGAAAGGAATCCTTACTTTAGCGGTGCCGTCCGCCCGGTGTAAGGGGCGCTGGGCTGGTCGCCGGACATGTCCTCCGCAGCGCTCGCTGTCGTCGCCGAACCGGGAGTGGGCTGGACGCTGAAACCACTCGGGAATAGGATTAAATCCTGTCCTGCCGAGGAGCCCACGATGCGCACCACCCAGCAACTGAGCATCACCCTGCCCAATGACATGGCGGATGTGGTGAAAGAGAAAGTCCGGTCGGGCGAATACGCCAGCGAAAGCGAAGTCATCCGCGATGGTCTGCGCGCGCTGCTGGCGCGCGACAGGGCGGTTGAAAGCTGGCTGGTGCAACAGGTGGGGCCAGCCTACGACGCGCTCAAGGCGGATCCTTCACGTGCGCTGAGCCCGGACGAAGTTCGTGCGCAACTGGCCGCCGAGCACGCCAAGGCTGGATGAGCCATCGCGTCGTTTTCACGCCGGAAGCTTCCGGGCAGCTTCTGTCCCTGTATGTCTACATTGCGCGCGCGGCATCCCCGACTGTTGCCGCGCACTACACCGACGCCATCGTCGCGTACTGCGAAAGTCTGAATGTCTTCCCGCATCGAGGCATACGGCGTGATGATGTTCGGGCCGGACTGCGCATCACGCATTACCGCAAGCGCGCGGTGATTGCCTTCGCGGTCGATGTCGATCAGGTGTCCATTCTCGGCATCTACTACGGTGGTCAGGATTACGAGGCCATGCTGCGGGATGATCCTGAGGGTGATGTGCAGCCTTGAGCAACCGGGCATAGACAGGTCTCCGGACTGGTGAGCGAGCAGCGGCTTGATGCGGGTCGCCAGAAAAGGGGCAATGACTGAATGACGGAAACCCCATCCGTCCCCCATCACCCCGATGATCCGAACCGGCACGCGGGATTTTCGAGATCCGGATCGGTGCGCCCGGTTTTCGCAGGAGCGGGCCCTGCCCGCGATGGGGCGGTTGATCGGGCGCCGGCGCGTGTTCAGAGGCCGCATCGCCAGCCGTGGATAGGCTCCTACGAAAACCCGGATCGGTTCACGGGTTTTTCGATGACCCGAACCGGTTGTGCGGGTTTTGAAAACCCGCACTACGCAGCAACTGGGCATCACCCTGCCCAAGGACAGGGCGACGAACCCACCAGCGCGCATGGCCCGCTGGCCGGGGGTCTAGGGCGGCCGCCTGTTCCGGCCTCAGTCCGCGGGCTCGTGTGCCGGCGTATTGCCGGCCGACCAGTCAAATGTCCTCAGACCCGGCACGTGCGCGAACGCGCGGTCGGCGGTGATGAGGGTGCAGCCCTCGGCGACGGCCTGGGTGGCGATCAACAAGTCCATCGCGGCGAGACTCACGCCATGGGCTTCCATCCGCGTGCGCAGTTCGGCAAAGGTCGCGGCGGTGGAAGATGTCCAGGGCACGATGGGCAGGGCTTGCAAAAAGGTGTCGACCGCACGCGCAAGGCGCTTGGCTTCCGGGCGGCGGCGCACGCCGTAGCGAAGTTCGGCTTCGGTGATGACCGAGAGGCACACGCGCTGTTCGTCCATCGCGGCCAGCAGCACCGGATGCGCGTTGCCGCGTATCAGTGCCGACGCGGCATTGGTGTCGAGCATGCAGGGGCCGAGTGGTGTCATGGCCAGTCGCGCAACTGCGGCGGCGCGCTGTCGCGAGGGATGTCGAAGTCGGCGAATTCCTGAGGGGCTTCGGCAATGAGCGCGTCGCGCAATGCGAGCCAGTCCGAGAATGTGCGTCTGTACGGGCTCAGGATGACGTCGCCGGTTTCGGGGTCACGCCGGATGCAGACCTCGTCACCTTCGAAGCGGAATTCGGCCGGCAGGCGTACCGCCTGACTTCGGCCGTTCTTGAACAGTTTCGCCGTGGTCATGGGAGGTGTTCTCGACATGGTATATACGGCGATATATACCACCCGTTGCCGGGCGCTTCAAGTTCTCGCGGTCGGCATTTGTCCGTGGCCGGACCGAGGACGCAAAGGCCGGGAAAACCGGTCAGCGCGAGCAATGAGTGCGGGCAAGGTTCGCACGTGATTTGCCGTCGAGCACCCCAAGGCCCGGTGAGCCATCGCATCGTTTTCACGTTGGGATCCATCCGAAAAGGTTTGCACCGGTAGCCCCGCAGCGCGCTCTCCGGATTTCCACATCTGACCCGGCACAATAGTGCTTTGCCTCGCCGCGCCCCATGCGGCAACGCGCTGCGACTCACAGCACCGGAGCCCTCACCGCATGACGGAATCCACTTCCGCCCCCGGCCTTTCCGCCGCCCCGCCCCCCGCCATCGGCCTCAGCGGCGCCGCCCGCGACCTCTACCGCGCGCTGTGGCTTCATGCAAAAGGCGTGCGGCCGCAGATGCTCGGCGCCGCCGCGCTGCTGTCCGGTGCGCAACTGATGCGGCTCACCATGCCCTGGCTCGCCGCGCAGGCGATCAATGCGCTGCAGCAGGGCGACATGGCGACGGCGGGGCGCTGGATTGCCTATCTGATCGGCATCTATCTGCTGTCGTGGTTGTTGCATGGCCCGGGTCGGGTGCTGGAGCGCAATGTGGGGGTGCGGGTGCGGGTGCGCGTGCGGCTGGCGGATCAGCTTTATGCGCGCATCGCCGCAGCACCCCTGGCGTGGCGCGACGGGCGGCATTCGGGCGAGCTGCAGCACCGCGTGATGCAGGCCAGCCGGGCGCTGTCCGACTTTGCGCAGAACCAGTTCGACTATCTGCAGAGCGCGTTCAACTTCGTGGGCCCGCTGGTGGCGCTGGCGCTCTTGTCGCGCACCAGCGGGGCGATCGCGATCACCGGCTACGTGATCATTTCTTTCATCATCCTGCGCTTCGACCGCACATTGATGCAGCTCGCCCGCGCCGAAAACGACGCCGAGCGCCGCTATGCCGCGGCGCTGCTCGACTTCGTCGGCAATGCCGGCACGGTGATCGGCCTGCGGCTGCAGGCGGCGTCGCGCACGCTGCTCGGCCGGCGCATGGACACGGTGATGGCGCCGCTGCGCCGCGCTCACGTCGGCATGCATACCGGCGTTCGACGAGGTGCTCGAACGCCTGCCCGACGGGCTGCACAGCGGCCTGAGCGAGCGGGGCGGCAATCGGTCGGGCGGTCAGCGGCAGCGGCTGGCGCTCGCCCGCGGCGCGCTGGCGGCGCAGGGCAGTTCGCTCTTGCTGCTCGACGAACCGACCAGCGCGCTTGACCCACTGGCCGAGGGCCGCGTGTTCGA
>NZ_JAUYNV010000023.1 GCF_030698125.1 Methyloversatilis sp. | reverse complement strand
TCGAGGGCCTATCCCCGCGGACGCGGGGGAACCACCATCACGCGGATGATCGATGCGGCGAGCGGGGGCCTATCCCCGCGGACGCGGGGGAACCCGTCGATGAGGCGCTGTGTCGTCGTCTGCATGGGGCCTATCCCCGCGGACGCGGGGGAACCTGGGCGGGGCGCAAGGGCGTCAGGTTCTACGGGGGCCTATCCCCGCGGACGCGGGGGAACCACCCCCAGCGCGGGGTTGATCAGCGCCCAGACGGGCCTATCCCCGCGGACGCGGGGGAACCAGTCGGTGAGTCCAGGTAGTGCTGCCATGTCAGGGCCTATCCCCGCGGACGCGGGGGAACCTTTGCGTCGTACGGAAAGCGAAAGACGTTCTCGGGCCTATCCCCGCGGACGCGGGGGAACCACGGCGTGGCCCTTTTCTTCGCTGGCAGCGCGGGGCCTATCCCCGCGGACGCGGGGGAACCCGCAGGCTGATGAAGCCGGCCGTGCCCGACGTGGGCCTATCCCCGCGGACGCGGGGGAACCTGCGCATCAGTGGGGAGCAACGTGTGGGTGTAGGGCCTATCCCCGCGGACGCGGGGGAACCGGACAGTTGTGGGTGTATTGAGAAGGCTTCGCGGGCCTATCCCCGCGGACGCGGGGGAACCCAGCGGCCATGTCAGACTCCGTAATACGTGATGGGCCTATCCCCGCGGACGCGGGGGAACCGAGTCCGAGCCAACAACCTGCCAGCTCGAACCGGGCCTATCCCCGCGGACGCGGGGGAACCAAGGCCAGTCAGCTTGAACCCGGCCGCCTGAAGGGCCTATCCCCGCGGACGCGGGGGAACCGGTACTCCGGCGGCTGTCCGTTCGAGCGCAGTGGGCCTATCCCCGCGGACGCGGGGGAACCAATCCGCGCCATGTGCTTCCACATTCCGGATCGGGCCTATCCCCGCGGACGCGGGGGAACCACGTTGCGCGGCCGTGGTCATGCCGCCCTCCCGGGCCTATCCCCGCGGACGCGGGGGAACCGCACAGCGGCACGAAAAGAAGCTGGACGAATCGGGCCTATCCCCGCGGACGCGGGGGAACCGCCACGCGGCGGACGCATTTCGCTATCTGGCGGGGCCTATCCCCGCGGACGCGGGGGAACCTTCGACAAACTCCGGGTTTGGGTAACCATCGAGGGCCTATCCCCGCGGACGCGGGGGAACCTGGTCATATTCGATCACTCCTAATGATTACGGGGGCCTATCCCCGCGGACGCGGGGGAACCCATGTTCGGCAACCGCTACCAATGCTTCAATGGGGCCTATCCCCGCGGACGCGGGGGAACCCGCAGCCCTGCGCGGGGAGGTGAAGCCGTGATGGGCCTATCCCCGCGGACGCGGGGGAACCACATGCAGATCAACGGCGTCAGGGCAATCCTCGGGCCTATCCCCGCGGACGCGGGGGAACCTATTGCGGCGCTTAAGGCGGATTTTGCCCGTAGGGCCTATCCCCGCGGACGCGGGGGAACCCAACGGCAGCTTCTGACCGGTCGCGCGAGCATGGGCCTATCCCCGCGGACGCGGGGGAACCACATCGAATCCCTTGAGCGGCTGAATCAACTAGGGCCTATCCCCGCGGACGCGGGGGAACCGTTTCGTGTACGTGGAAAACAGCCCAGCTCTCGGGCCTATCCCCGCGGACGCGGGGGAACCGTATCCCACGCGCCCTGATTCAGGGCTACCATGGGCCTATCCCCGCGGACGCGGGGGAACCCATCAAGCCGGAATTCACCGCCATCCTGCTGGGGGCCTATCCCCGCGGACGCGGGGGAACCGGGCTGACGCGCTTCGCATTGCCCGACGCTATGGGCCTATCCCCGCGGACGCGGGGGAACCCTGGGTGCACGACGCCGGCGCCTGTAACGGTCGGGCCTATCCCCGCGGACGCGGGGGAACCCTGAACCCGACGTGGACAGAATGGCTCATGGGGGGCCTATCCCCGCGGACGCGGGGGAACCAGGCCAGCCCAGAGCCTGCGCAGACGACACACGGGCCTATCCCCGCGGACGCGGGGGAACCTCCTTGAGATAGTCAGCGAATTTGTTATCCATGGGCCTATCCCCGCGGACGCGGGGGAACCAGCACCTCAAACGGCGCGCCCGGTAGTGCAGCGGGCCTATCCCCGCGGACGCGGGGGAACCCGGCTGTCGTTTCTTCGTGTATATGGTGATTAGGGCCTATCCCCGCGGACGCGGGGGAACCCTGACCATGACGCCCGATCTCGACAACGAAGCGGGCCTATCCCCGCGGACGCGGGGGAACCTCTTGGGGTCAAGTTCATGACTCCAAAAGGAAAACTACCAACATCATTGTTCCGGATTGTTAAAGATTTCGGGCGTGCCGTCGAGATCGCGCTACCCACATGCCGTCTATCTCGATCAACTCCCTTGGTGGCTCACCAAGGTGTGCAAGGCCGACACCACCCGTTTCGTTGTTGTCGCGCCAGACCATGACGAGACTGCCTCGCGGCTCGGCGTTGTGCCAGTCAGTGAGGACCTGCCACGTTCGGCCCCGTACGCCTTTGCTCATGCGCGGAGAGACGAACACGGTCGGCGCCACCTCCAGCATCACGGAGGAGAGGAAACCGCGGAAGCGGTCTGCAACGTCACGCGTCACTATTACTGCCAGAGGCATCGATTTCCTCCATGCGCAAGACGGACTTGATGCTGTCGATCATCGACGGAATTACAGACTGCTTGCGAAAAACTGTGGCCGCTTCACGCCGAACCATTCGGTCAATTGAATCCTGCGCGCCGTCCAGCGCCTTGCGTGCCGCTAAGAATGCGATGGGTAGCGTGATCGCATCGCGAAACAGGTCGGCAATGTCAAGTACGAAGGACTGACCCGAATCTTCGTGGATGAAGCCGAGCTGCGGTATCGCCGCAAGCGACTGCACGGCGATGGCTGCGGCTGCCTGCACGGCGGTTGCTGCGTGATTGATGGCCTGATTGGGGGCGTCGGCTGCGTTTGGGGCAGCACGGTCATAGTGGCGGCCGTTCCAGGGAACCTGGTAGCGCTCGGCGGTCAGGCGGTAGAGCGTCTTCACTCGCGAGCCTTCGATACCGCGCAATGTGTCCAGATCTCGGTGCGGCAGGATTTCGCCCAGCCGCAGGGCGTACATGCGGCGGGCAACTGCGATGCGTCGACGTGGGTTGCCCCAAAGTTCCGCCTGACGGCGTGCGACGTCGGACCGGTCAGGTAGCAGTGCTGGAGCGGTGTAGCTGCGCACGCCATCCATGCCGACCGCCGCCATCAGCGTGCCGTGGCGCGCGAGCAGCCGCAACGCGTCGTGGGTTACGCTGCTGCCTGGTCCAAGCAGGATCATCGACACGGCTTGATGTGGAATCTGGTCGACAGACGGAGTCAGACTGTCTTTGCCGGTCATAAAGTGCAGGCACCCGTCAATCACGCACAATTCCCCGCGATCCAACCAAAGAAGACCGTGGCGGTCAGCGTGCGGGATACGAGCCGTCTCGAGGCCAAGGCGACCCTTCAGCATGTGGCAGGCGGGCGCAGCAGCAGCATGCCGAAGCCGAAGGCGCGGTGCCGGCCTACCCCTCGCGCTAGCAACGCAGCGAAGCCAGCAGGGTCGCTTACGGTGAGCTCCCCGGAAAACAGCGCGTCAGGGCCGGCCACGCGCTGCGCGGAGCGTTTGCCTTCGACGGCAGTGCCTTTGCGCAGGCTCGCCGTCAGGCGGAAGCCTTCAAGCTGCATGGTCTCGATGCGCGCAGCCTCACCGCGCGATAGCTCGCGCATCAGCCATTCCTGATAAACGGCGTCGCGTGATTGTGCGAACTCGTCGGTGCCGGTCTTTTCGGCAGCCACCTGGAACACGTCGCGTTCGCGGCCCTCTCGCGTGCGCAGCACCGGACGTACGCGCAATTCGAATCCAAGGCGTCGACCTGCGGCCCATTCGGTCGGAAAGCTGCGTGTCGCGAAGCGTTCCAGTCCGAGTGCAGCGTGTACATCGGGCGCGGCCATCTGCGCAGCGAGTTGCAGGGCGTCGCCGTCACGCGCGGAATAGCCAAGCAAGCCTCTTGCATCGCCGAAATGCCGGAAAGGCTTGGGTGCGGCGTCGCCAAAGGCGGAGGACAGCAACGTGTGCAGCGCGTAGCCCAGGTCATCGCCGCCTGCGGTCAGGCCGAAGCGGGTTGCCCATGCTGCGAGCTTTCGCGGGTCGGGGTGGCATTGCAGCAGGGTTAGCTTCATGCGCCGGTCTCCCGCGACAGAACGCCCTCGCACACTGGCCGCCAACCTCCGTGAACACCGCTGGTCCAGTTTCGTTCGTCACACACATCTATTTGCCGACTTCCGCTCAACTCCCCTTCGCCGGCCGGCCACAGAACGCGCGGGCGTGTGTTGGCGGTAACAGGAGCGGCGCTCTGCAGTGCGCCAAGAAGGTCTGGCGCTTCACACCAACCGGCGAACAACGGTACGGCGGGGAGGCAGGACTTGCGGCCGAGGAAGAGCGGGCGCGCCGGGCGATGCAGCGCGGCGGCCACGTCCTCCAGTGTCGGGGATTCCTCGGCAGGGTCGAGGCGCAGCGCAATCAACGCTACCGCGTCAGCGTGGTAGTCGCGGTAGCGCAAGTGCTGGCCCTTGTAGGTGCCTTCGCCCCCAGCGCGGCCCTCTGGCGCGCCGATCGTGGTCCAGCCCTTGTCGTCCTTGTGCAACTCTGCAGTCTGGAAATCGGTGAGACGCGAGCCAGCTCGATCCAGCCGCGCTCCGAACAGCAGCCGAGCCTGAAGACGGTCATGCTCGGTGGAATCCTCGCGCCGCCAGCCCAGTGCGTTGGCGATCAGACCGGTCACCATCGACTGCGCCGGGAAGTCGCGGATTACGCCGAGGTTGTCTATCGTCTCGCCGCCGAACGCCATCAGCGGGCCTTCGAGGCGCAGCAAAAGGTGCATTGCCATGTCAGCACGCGCCGTCGCGGATGATCTGTGCGATCCAATCGCCCAGTTGCGTCAGCGTCACGCGTTCGGCCGCTGGTACCGCGATTTCGTCCAGCGAGAGGAAACGGCGCGCCGTGGGCATGCCATAGGCCGCATCGAAAGCGGCAATTTCCCCCGCCAGCTTGCTCGCCGCGCGGGCGCGAATCGGCGTCTCACCCTTGAGCGGCAACGGATCGTGGAAGGCGGCCGCGAGGCTGCGAGGCTGCCAGTCGCCGGCTTCGACCAATACGAACTTGGCCCAGTCGTACGGGGCTGTGGAGCCGCGTTTGGCGCCGGGGCTCACGGTGGCGATCAGGTGCAACAAGTGCTGCGTGACCTTGCCGGCCAGCTCGCGCGTGGCAGCCTCAGTGCCAGACGTAAAGACATCCTTGGCGCTGATGCCTTCAAGATTGTCCACGAGCTGCGGTATGTCGACGACCACGTAACCGTAGTAAAGCCCTGAGGCCAGTTCGGTGTCGAAGATGCCGGCCGAACCGGCGCCATCTTCTTCTTGGGCGAAGTCGTCGACGACAGTGAAGTAGTCGTTCTCGACCTGTGCTTCGTGCACCGTGAAGGCGTGAGCGACCGAGACTGAAGCGTCTCGGTTGGCGAGTACGTCCGAGGTGACCATGCGGCCGAACAATGCGGACTCGAGACCGCTGCCGAGCTTCATCGATTCGATGTTCTTCTTCTCGTCTTTTAGGAACTTCGCGACGGCGACCTTCAGTTCGGTGGGTTGGGTGACGTCGCAAGCGATGTCGCGACACCGCGAAGTCAGGTAAGCGATTTCTTCGTTGCCGTACAACACCGCCTGGCCTGTCTGTAAGGCCTTGGCGCCCTCCTTCTTCTTGTCAGCCTTGTCACCAAACAGGGCTTCAAGCAGCGCTTCAGCAGTCGCAAACGCACGCTCCTCGTCGATACCTTGCTTCACAAGACGCTGGCGAACCAGTTCGGCCACATAGCGAGTGCGTGTTGCCATCGGGACGCCAAGCTTGGTCAGAGAAAAGGCGTCGTCGGCAACGCGCCAATGGCGCTTGAGGCATTGCGAGGAAATGCGGGTGCGCACCGCACTACCGTACGGGAGACGCTTGGCGAGACCTGCGTCATCACGATTGAGCAGGGCGGCGGGGTAGGTGTGTAGGGTGTGTATCTGGATGAAGCGCGGGAGACTCATGGTGTTGTCCTTGGCGATATCGATCAGGAGGGTTCGGTTCAACGATGGGCCGCGGCGTAGTAGCTTCCAGCGATGCGCAGGCGCAGCGCTTCGGCATGTGCTTCGTCACGGTCCGTAGCGAGGATCAGCGCACCGAATTCGAGCCAGTTGGGGGCGATGCGACGACTGGCCATCAGTCTTGCAAGGCGTGGCACCTGCTGGCGGAACGCGTCCCCACGCGCTGTCAGCAGGCGGGTCACTCGGCTCTCTGAAACACTGGCGTGCGCGAACTGTGCGCCAAGGCGCGATGAGCCATCATGGCCGGCGAGCGCCATGCCTTGCGCGAGCAGAGCCCAGCGGTGCCATGTCCCTGTTTTCCAGTCGTCGGGTTCGATTCCGGCCAGTACAAGCGCGTGGGCCAGTGCGCCGATTTGATGTGGCCGAGGGGCGTCGGGGTCAAGGCGCGCCAATGCCGCCTGCTCGCCCTTGTTCAGTGACGCCGTGTCGCCGCGAAAGCGCTGCGACTTCGCGATGACTTGCGCAAGGCGCGCGAGTGGTGAAGTGGGCAATATCGAATCTTGATCGGTCATGACGCGGCCTCCTCTGCCGCTGGCTGTCTGCGAAGGTGAAGAGCGAGTGCAGGGAAGTGCTTGTCGCCGCGAAGGGCGCCATGAAAAAAGGACAGCGCGCGCGAACGCGCCCGGTAACGCCGTTCGCCGCATTGCGGGCCGATCACGAAGGCACTGCGCAGCACCGCCTCGGCGCGCTCGGCGAGCGCGACCAGCCAGGCGAGCCGTTCGGCATGCGGATCGTCAGCCTCGATCTCCAGGTTCAGATCGTCAAAGAAGCGCGCGTCCTCCGCGTGTTCGAAGGCTTGTACGAAGGTTTCGATTTGCTGCTTGGCGGTGCGGCGCTCGAAGTCGACCTTCTCAGTGCCAGCTTCGAGCAGGTAGAAAAGCGCGGTGCGCAGCACGGAACCCCGCATCGTCGCGACGTCCTTTACTCTCGAGGCGGCGATTGTCGCCGGTACGTTCGTGTCCCCGCTTCTCAGGAAGCCGAGAGCCTTCTTTGTGAGCGGGATACGGCGCTCGTGGTAGCCCTCGGTTTTTCCCTGCCCACGCACGACGCCTTGCGCGAGCAGCGCGATGCCGGATGTCCCATCTTCCGGCCGCAGCACTTGTGTGACCGTCTTGCGATACTTTGAACCCCAGGCGAGTTCGGTGGCGAGGCTGTAGTTGAAACCGTCTGCGCCGAGCGTGAGGGCTTTTTCTTCCTCGACCGGAGTCCACGCGTCGCCTGTGACCCCCTTGCGTGCAGATGCATCGATGCGTGCCACCTTCGTGCTGATTCCTTGCACCCAGATGCGGTTGTCCTGGTCGCTCACAAATCGAAGGCGGCGGCAGATTTCGATGTAGAAGGGATCGAGCGCCCCAAAGGCAAGGCTTTTCATACCATCCCAAGGTTGCAGCCAAAGAAGTGTGTAGCCCTCATCTCCTTGTAGGCCCTGCGTCTCGACTATGTCGCGGCGCGCTGCGAGCAGCGCCGCCACGTCGCGCCGCCACCGCGCACCTGCACCGTGAGCGGGTGCCACGCCCAATGCGGGGCGGCTCGAAAATCCTCCGTTCATACGCGAGATGCCGTAGTTTCCGGCCCCGAGGAAACCCTCTTGGGTCTGCAAACTGACCAGTGCAAACAGCCAATCGTCGGCTTCGACCTGCCGCATCCGTGCGCCTTTGAGGTCATGGTTCTTCGACGTGACCAGCATGTCCAGCGCATCGGGAGTTTCGATGCGTTTCCAGCCATCAAGCTTTCCACCTGGCACCGGCGCCTGTAGAAAAGCTGGCTTCTCGTGCGGAGTGAGGAGAGCGAAGGCACAGCCATTTGGGTGGCCAGGGGTCAGTGCGAGCAGCGCCTTGCGCCACTCCGCCACTTCGTGCCAATGCCCTGTCTGGTCAGCCTCATGCAGCGCAAGCGCGGCCAACTGCACCAGCAACGCGTGCCATGGGTGACGTTGGTGCGGGCGCAGCGCGGGGTAGTCGCGCACCGCGTCACGACCCAATTGCATGAAGAGTTCAGGCAGCGATACTTTCTGCACCTTGCCGCTGAAGTCGCGGATGCGGATCAGGGGTTCGTCCAGCAGATTCAGGCAGGGGCTGTCCATGCATTACTCCTGGGGGGCGGCTTGCGAAAGTCTTTCGAGACCGAGCCGGCTGTAGCGATAGCGCGCTTCGCCCAGGCTGAAGGCGAAACTGCCGGGTTCGGTTGCTTCCACTTTGGGCTCGACCTCAAGTGCGAGCCCGGCTGGCAGCAGGTGGTGCCGGATCGGCAACTCGCGGACGCTATTGCCAAAAGGGCCGGGCAGGGGTGGATCGAAAACCACGATACGGTCGGCGGCGCCAAGGCGCGTGGCGAGTTTTACCTCATTAGGGAAGGCTAGCTCGGAAAACGCGGTCTCCAGCGGGAGCAGGCCGAGCTTGGCGCTGGTGCGGCGGGCGCCGGTGTCACCGTCGATCTGCCTGCCGTGGCTTTCCCATGCTTCACCGAGCGCATCCATTGCGCGCAAAGACTCGGGGTGCATGGCGGATTCGACAAGGCGCCGGTTATCCGCCGGGATGCGGATGCGAAGTTCGGAGGTGATCTGCCTGCGAGTTGCTTCGAGGATGCGTGCATCGGGATATACCCCGCCGCCGTCTCGGAAGCGGCCAAGGCCATGTCGAGGACGGGCAAGGCAAGGCTCAAGATCGCCTCCTGCTGGAGTCAGCACAAGTACGCGTGCTTCGCGGAATGCTGCAGGCCTCGCCTCGGTCGGCCTTATGTGGCGGTGCAAGCGGCCGATACGCTGCAGCAGCACATCCATCGGGCACAGGTCGGTGATCAGAAAGTCGGCGTCGAGGTCGAGGCTCTGTTCCAGAGTTTGTGTTCCGACGACGACCAGTGGCCCGCTGGACCGTCCTTTTCCGAGCGCGGCTTCGATGGCCGCGTCGAGCTTCGGACGGTCTTCGCGCGAGAATCGGCTGTGGTGAAGGGTGACTACGCCTGCATGGTGAAACAGCCATGCGGCGCACGGGGTGGCCGCTTCAAGCGCAGCAAGAGTGGCAATGGCAGCTGGAACGGTGTTGCGGATCACCAGCACGCGGGCGCCTTGCGCGGCAGCCTCGAGCGCAACGGTGGCGACCCGCTGGGGTACATCGATGGAATCGTCGCACTGCCACGCGACGACCTTCTCGCGTTTTGCCCCGCTCGTGGCACGCAGACCGGCGAAGTCGCTGATTGCTGGATACGGCAGATCGATCGCTTGGGTTAGAGACGGAAACTGCGGCGCCTTTCGCGTGCCGGCAGCAAGGTAGCGCACGCGAGCTGCGGCGCCCAGCGTCGCCGACAGCAGCAGCACATGGCCACCCAGCGCCACCTGTGCAGCGATCAACCGTTCGATCAGGACGGCCATGTAGGCATCCGAAGCATGTACTTCGTCGATGACCACAAGCGAGCGGGCGGCCAGCGCGTGGCGCATATGAGCGTGTTTGACCTGCAGGGTGCCCAGCAGAACCTGGTCAACCGTGCCGACGGCGACCGGAGCAGCAAGGAAGCGCTTGGCGTTCTCGCAAGCCCAGCGGCGACCTGCCTCTGCATCGGACGGCTCGTCGCTCCACAGTACCTTGAAGTCGGGCAATGACTTCGGGGTTTCGCCATCCGCCGCCGCGTAACCGGAAAGTGCACGCACGGCGACCGGGGCGTCTGTGCGCCAGGCGCGAGTGAGCGCGTCGCAGACGCGTCGGTAGACCTGAGTGGCGGCAACCCTAGTCGGCAGCGCGAAGTAGAGACCATCGACGTCACCGCGTGCAAGAAGGTGGAAATAGCGCCACAGCGCCGCTTCGGTCTTGCCGCTACCCGTCTCTGCTTCGAGCACGACGACCGGCCCCAAGGCGTCATTACTCATTGCTGCCTGAGATGGGTAGGCAGCAGGAGCGTCGAATACATCTGCGAACGCTGGCGGCGTGCGCCTGAGTGGCAGTCGGTAACGATCCGCTTCCAGACCGATATCGCTCACTGCGATTCTTGCGCGCTCACGGCTCGTGGCGAGGCGATTCTCGCCATCTTCCGAGAAAGGGAAGAAGCGTCTGTCTGAACCCAGCCAGTCGGATAACTGCACAAGGCCAGCAAAATAGTGTGCAAAGCGAGGAGCGTCTGGCAGCGGCAGACCGCCTTCAAGGAATGCATCAGGGAGAAAGCGCTTGATGGCAGTCCCGATATGCGTCAGCTGCGTGGCGGGATCGTAACCATGATGTGCGATCCAATGAATGCGTGCATTGAACCAGTCCGGTGCCTGGGCGATGGGGCGGCCGTGGTGGGCAATGCTGGCCCGGAGAAGACTGTCCAACGTTTCGAGCTTGCCCCAAGCACATATGTCAAGGATGGGCAGGCGCAGTAGCAGCGCTTCGGCTTCTTCGTTGTGATTGCTCGCTTCGAGCAGTGCGATCGCTTCAGCGCCATGTCCCGCAGTTAGCCAGTCGCGGGGCCGCTCGGCATCCGCCCAGCGCTTGGCCTGGAATCCGGCGTTGGCCTTGCCAAGGTCATGCAGGAACACCACTGCGGCGAGACGAGCAACGTCCCGATCGTCGAGCGCACGCGCCGCTGCAGCTTCGAGAGAGCGGCGACTGCGCTCGCACGCGCAAAGTGCCTCGAATACGGCTGCGACATCGGCCATGTGATCGACGAGCGGATGCCAGCCTATTTCATCCGGGGATCGCTCAAGCTTGCCAAAGGCACTAACAGCGGTAAGTTCTTGGTGCATTCATCGAGCGTTCGTTATCGAAAGATATGGCGTCAAGGTAAGTCAATGTTCAGTCGCCAGTCGTTAGATGTACATGCCGCAGAATTGCTGCAAGCGAGAGGGCTAGTTCGGGCGCCTTTTCATGGAACGACCGAGACAGCATGCGCTCGCGCAGGCTCAAATTATGAGCCTCGGCCAAGCGCTTAGCCGGCATAGGTTTGCCGGAGCGCGACGACTTCTTCCGCAACCGCTTCCCGCAACGCCTCCGGCCCCAGCACCTCGCAATGCCGGCCGTGCTTCAGGATATCCATCAGCAATTCCCGGTGGTCGGCGTACGGAATGTCGAGCAGGTAGTAGCCGTCATTGTCGAAGCGGCTCTTCTGTTTCGGGTGCCAGGCCTCATGCGCGACCCAGCGGGCGCGTTCGGGCGAAAAGCGCAGGCGCGCCCATTCGATCTGCTTGCCGGAAAAGATGCCGTAGGCGGGGCCGAACACTGTCTTCAGGGTCCGGCCGCCGACCTCGCGCGCGGCGCGGTCGAGCAGGTGGGCTTCGCGGATGGCGTCGACGGAGAAGCGACGCAGCTCGCGCCGCAGGTGGCACCACGCTTCGAGATACCAGTTCTCGCGGTAGTGCACCAGGCGCTGCGGCGAGATTTCGCGCTCGGTGACGGTCGCATTGCCGCGCGCGGCGTAGATGATGATCAGGCGCTTGCGCTGCAGCAGCGCCGAGCCGATGCGCTCGAAGTGTTTCAGCGTGATCGGCCGCTTGCCCTGGCCGACGATGAGCACGCGCTCGCGCACGGCGGCTGTGTCATTTTTCGCTGCGCCCAGGAGCTTGTTGAGGCGTTCCATCAGCGGCTCGACATGGCGGGTCAGGATTCCGCCGGGGTCGAGGTTGGCGAGCAAATGCTGCATGGTGAGCAGGGCGTGGATTTCCGTGCTCGAAAACCATAGGTTGGCCAGTTCGAGCTGGCCGCCGCTGCCCTGTCTGAGGTCGAGAAAGTAGCCGCCGCGATCGCGGTCGAACTCGAGCGGCATGCACAATACGTCGCGCAGATAGGTGATGTCGCGCGTCAGGGTGGCCCGGGACACGGCAAGTTCCGACTGCAGCCGGTCGAAAGGAATGACTCTGTGGGGGCTCAACAATGCGGCGAGCCGGTGCAGGCGGTCTGTACGTGACATCCGGATGTATTTCTGTCAGCGCGTTGAATGCGTGACGGATAGTACATGTGGCTTAGGCGGAATCGGTAGATTCATCATCCCTGTAGGCGTCGGGGCGATGGCTCATCGGCGTGCGAGGCCTCGCATCTGTGCAGATGCGCTGAAGCTGTTCCTCGAAGTAATTGTTCGATAGGACAGAGCCGCCGCTTGTTGGGCGCTCGTCGTCCATCGCGAAGCCTTTGAGGGCAAATTCCTCGGCGATGATCGTGGCTCATTTTCGAAATTGCACGGTCCCTTCGGAATTGACCTTGTCGCCAACGGCAAGGATGGCTGGCAGTCTGTATTGCTGGCTGTTGTAGTCCTCCCATCTTGTAGCTCGATGTCCGAGAAGACCCGCATGCGTCACGGCGCACAGAAAATAACTCGCGCTATGCCGTGGCTGCAGGCGATGCGTTCTGGTCGTAACATCCGTATCAGCCCTTGTCGCATTCTCCAAGTGGGATGAGAGAGTAACGCGACAGCATGACGGGTTACCTTTGGCAGCTTGGACAATGGCACTCGGCCGACGGGTGATAGGGGGAGAGCGTGTTCATGGCGAAGAATCCCGGAAAGGAACGCAAGTCGGTGCCGGAACAGCGTCGCAATGAAGTTTTCCGCGTACTGAGCGAGAAGGTCCGCAAACTCAGCGAAGGACGACGCCAGACCCCGTCAGAGGTTCTGCAGCGACAGTCGCGCGACGAGCGCTGAGTGGTTATGTGCGTGTCCTCATGACAGTCTGCTTTCGCCGCCTATCAAGCTTGCGGTCCGCCTGGCGGGCAGCACGCGGCGCGCGGCTCGGCCTCAAAGCGTCGTTGGTCGCCCGGTAGAATCGCTGGACTGACCGATGGAGGTGGCTCATGGGCACTTTTGAAATCCGTGATCTCGATCCACGGCTAAAGGCTCGGCTCAATATTCGGGCTACCCGGAATGGCCGTTCGATGGAAGACGAGGCGGCAGACATCATCAGGCAGGCGCTCAGCGCGGAGCCTGCGTCCGGTCAGACCTTGGTCGAGGTTGCCAGAGCGGCGGTGCAGTCATTCGGTGGCGTCGACCTCGAGTTGCCGCAGCGTGGGCCCATTCGCGAACCGCCGGACTTCGGATCCTGACTCTGCAGTGCTTGTTGATGCACTCACCCAACACTGGCCGGCGCAGTCGCCGAAGCTATCAGGCTGCGTAGTCTTCGTAACCAAGCTTCAAGCTTGTCGGCTGCCGCCGCGCGAGGCGATCCGTATGCCGCCCCCTGCGCCCTGCCGATGTTGAGCACGCGGGCGCGCACGGAGGTCGCGCTGCGGCTTGTCCGATGGTGTCCAGACAAGGGCGCATTGCGTTGATCAACTTGGCTTGACTTCGCTTGGCGCCAGTCGGGATGGTCGATGACCAGCTTGCGTATCGCGGCGAGGCCGCCGCTCCCACAGGGCCGCTCCCACGGCCGTTGGCTGGTGCCTTGCGTTGGGCGCGCGCGCCTTCGATCTGAACGTGGCAACGGTGCCTCGACCCCGATCCCGCGGGCCGCACGCGTTGTGCCGCGAGTGATCGATGTATATCCTGTATACACATCACTGAGTACAGAGGCCCACCATGCGAACCCGTATCTTCAAAAGTGGCAACTCGCTCGCCGTGCGCATTCCGAAGGAACTGGCGATCGCCGGGGTGTCGGAAGAGGTGGAGATCGAGCGGGTGGGCAACACTCTGGTGCTGAGGCCCGCACAAAGACCGTCGCTGGCCGATCTGCCTGAGATATTCGCTTCCTTTCCGAAGAGCTTCATGGCCGAAGGGCGCGAGTTTCATGAGCAGCGAGAGCGCGAATGGGACCTTGCCGAGCCTTCTGCAAAGGACTGAGCTTTGGTCTGGATGCTCGATACGAATATCTGCATCTACCTGATGGCGCGACAACCGCCGCAGGTGGTGGCCCGATTCCAGCAGGCGAGAGCGGGCGACATTGCGATTTCGGTGGTCACCTACGCAGAACTGTGTCACGGCGTCGAGCGCTGTCAGGGCGCTGACCGTGAACAGGCCGCGGCGGGGTTGCGACGCTTCACGCAGCGCGTGCCTGTGCTCGCTTTCGACGAGGCAGCCGCAGAGCGTTACGGCGCACTCGCTGCCGCGGTGCGCGACCGCCGCCGCGATGCGCTCGACCGGATGATTGCCGCCCATGCGGTGAGCGTCGATGCTGTCCTGGTCACGAACAATGAAGCGGACTTCGCCGATTACCCCGGGCTGGTGGTGGAGAACTGGACGCGCGCCCCTGCTGCGCCCGCTTGAGCGCCGGCGGCTGCCTGGCGCTTTCGCATATATATATGCAATGAAGATTCATCCGGTGACCGAACCTTGACTGATTCACGACTTGTATTTACCGAAGGCGACGCAGAGAAGAGCCTGCGCTGGCAATCCGAAGCCGGCCTGCCGCCGCCGAAGCGCGTGGTGGTGGCTGACGACACCTTGAGCGCCGACAGCGCCTTCCGCCTCGCCAGCGAGGGCACGGCGCTGTTGTGGCGCAGCGACTTCCAGAACGCGCGGCAACTGCTGCAGGCGCTGGTGCGGCGGGTGGACCGCAAGCCGCGCAAGCCCGCCGCCACGCTGCGTGACGCGTTCAATCAGCACCGGCTGGCACAGTCGCAGCGCGCCCGCACGCTGGGCATGCTGCTGATTCCGTTCGACGCCGGCCACGTCATTCCACTGCGCCGCGCGCCCGATGTGGTCGAGGCGTGCACGCAGGCGCACGGCGAGGCGCGCGAAGGCTATGTGTGCTCGCTGCGCGAGTTGCTGGGCGTGATCAGCGCCTACGAATGGCGGCGCAACGGCGTCGAGGTGCCGGCGCTCGAAGCGCGCATCCATCCGCACTACGGCGTGTTCTCGCCGGTGCGCGGCGAATATGTCGATCTGATTGCGAAGGCGCCGCTGCCGGCGGTGCTGAAGAAGGCGTCGCGCGCCTTCGACATCGGCACCGGTACCGGCGTGCTGGCCGCGCTGCTCGCCAAGCGCGGCGTGGCGAAGGTGGTTGCGACGGATCAGGACGAACGGGCGCTGGCCTGCGCGCGCGACAACGTCGCCCGCCTCGGGCTCGAATCGCAGATCGACGTGCGGGCGGCCGACCTGTTCCCGGATGGCCGCGCGCCGCTCATCGTGTGCAACCCGCCCTGGCTGCCGGCGCGCCCGGCCTCGCCGCTGGAACACGCGGTGTACGACCCGGACAGCCGCATGCTGCGCGGCTTCCTGTCGGGGCTGGCGGCACATCTCGGGCCGGACGGCGAAGGCTGGCTCATCCTGTCGGACTTTGCCGAACACCTCGGCCTGCGCACCGCCGACGAACTTCAGCGCTGGATCGACGACGCAGGTCTGAAGGTGCTCGGCCACCTCGACGCCCGCCCGCGCCATCCCAAGGCGAGTGACGAATCCGACCCGCTGCATGCGGCGCGCTCGCAGGAAGTGACCCGCCTGTGGCGACTCGGCGCGAAAGAGGGCGTCTGACGCCACCGCCGCCGACAGGGTTTTCTTGCGAGCGGGTCCTGCCTGCGATGCGAGCGTTGATCACGCGCCATCGCCATTTCGCAGACGGGAATCGCGGGCAGGGCAGGCTCCTACGAAAGACGTCGCATGACGCTGAATTCGGCGCGAATCTCGTAGGAGCCTGCCCTGCAGGCGATGCGGTCTCCGAACATGCGACTATGCATGTACAACGTTCGCATCGCGGGCAAAGTCCGCTCCTGTGAAAGACGTCGCCGCTGGTTGAGCAATCGCGAGTTTGAATTCGTACCGATCAGCTCGTTGCCCACATCACCAGTGCGATCAGCACGACATTCACTGCGATGACGGCGAACAGGCCGCCGAGCAGGAAGTGCTGCGGGCCGAGCCCTTCGGTGGTGCGGTTGATCATGCGCGTGCGGCCGATGCCGGTGAAGGTGAGCAGGATGATCTTGAGGGCGCGCAGACTGCCGCGCAGCAGCGGGACGGGGGCTTGATCCATCGCCCGATTGTGCCTGACCGGCCCGGGCTGTGCTGGTTGTCGGCAGCACGATGCGGCCGTGGCATGATGCGGCGATGACATCCGGAAACGAAGCGATGGACGACAGCCTGTCACGCGCCGACGCGCAGCAACGCGCCGACGACATCCGCGCCTTCCGCCGCGAACAGGCGCGACTCGCGGCCGACGGGCTGGCCGCGGCCGATGCGGCGGCGATCCGGGCGCACCACGATGTGCTGCTGACGCGCCTCGCCGCGCGGCCTGACGTCGACACCACGCAGCGCGCCCGCCAGCTCACGCTCGGGCTGCGCATCGCCTCCTTTCTCGGCGCGCTGGCGCTGGCGGCCAGCGTGTTCTTCCTGTTCCGCCAGTACTGGCCGCTGTTTCCCGAAACCGTGCAGGTCATGGTGCTGGCCGGCGCCGCGCTCGGCACGCTGGGGCTGACCGCCTGGCTGCACGGGCGCGACGCCTCCGGCTACTTCACCAAGCTGGCGGCGCTGGTGGCCTTCGCCTGCTTCGTGCTGAACCTGAGCCTGCTCGGTTCCAGCTTCAACATCACCCCGTCGGACAAGGCGTTGCTGCCGTGGGCGGCCTTCGCGCTGCTGCTCGCCTACACCTGCGAACTGCGCCTGCTGCTGGTGGCCGGCCTGATCTGCATCACCGGCTTCATCGCCGCCCGCGTCGGCACCTGGACCGGCATGTACTGGCTCAGCGTCGGTGAGCGGCCGGAACACTTCTTCCCGGCGGCGCTGCTCATGTTCTGCGTGCCGTTCCTGGTCGATCACCGGCGTCATCCCGGCTTCGATGCAACCTGGCGGCTGGTCGCGCTGCTCGCGCTGTTCCTGCCCATGCTGGTGCTGTCGAACTGGGGCCGCGCGAGCTATCTGCCCTTCGATGCCGAGGTGGTCGAAGGCCTCTATCAGCTGGGCGGCTTCGTCGCCGGCGGCCTGCTGACCTGGCTCGGCGCGCGCCGCGGCTGGCCGGAGGTGATGAATACCGCGGTCGTGTTCTTCGTCATCTTCCTGTACACCAAGCTGTTCGACTGGTGGTGGACGGTGATGCCCAAATTCCTGTTCTTCCTCGTGCTCGGGCTGGTGGCACTGCTGGTCATCCTGGTGCTGAAGCGGCTGCGCGCCGTCGTGGCGGTGGAGGGCGGGCAATGAGGCGCGCGCAGAAGATCCTGCTGGTGGGTGGCGTGGCCCTGATCGTCGCGGTGAATGCCTTCGTGCTGGCGGGGGTGGCGTGGAACCGTTCGGGCGCGCCCGCCAGCGTGCTCACGCTCGCGCAGCGCGAACTGAGCCTGCCCTATGCCTTCGGGCTGGATGGCGAGCGCGGCGGCATCGACGTGGCACTGCTGTGGCGCGCGCCGATGCGCGACGACAACGCGGAGGCCGCCTACGACATGCACTACGGCCGTGGCCCTGATTGGCTGGATGCTGACAAGCTGCGCGAACTGGGCTTCGACCTGAAGGACGGGCGCGACGCCTACCGCGCCAGGCGCGAGGTGTACGTCGTGCTCGAACTGGCCGGTGCGTCCTGGCAGGCGGCCCTGGCGCAGGCGCAGCGCCGGCTGGACCGCGCACTCGCCCGCGGCAGCACCGACAAGCAGGACGCCGACGCGCTGAAGTCGGCGCAGGAGGCCATGAAGTACGAACAGCACAAGGCGTCGCGCCTGTTCGCCGTCGACGCCGGGCTGGACGCGGCGGCGCTGCGCCAGCGCTATCCCGAGCTGCGCAGCCATGCCATCGTTGCCGCAACGGTGACGCCGTCGGTCACGGTGATCGAAGGGAAAACCCTCTTCAGCGGCCACATCGGCGAGCTGTCGGTTGCCCGCATCAGTGTGCCGCACGCGCTGCGCGGCGCGATGGAGGGCATCGACCGCACTGCGCTCGACACCGGGCGCGCGGCCTTCGACATGGACGTTTCGTGGGGCCGCCGCTTCGAGCCGTGGATCACCGCGGTGCGCCCGCGCCGCCCGGCGCCGGCCGGATGAAGCAGCCGATCACCGGTTACCTGATCGACGACGAAGGCGACTGGGTTGCCCGGCTGGCCTGCGGGCATCGCCAGCACGTGCGCCACCACCCGCCCTTCACCAACCGGCCCTGGGTGGCGACCGAAGAAGGGCGCGCGGCCCATCTCGGCGCGCTGCTCGACTGCCCGCGCTGCGACGCCTTCGAGTGGCCGGACCACATCGTCGCGCAGGCCGGGCGCGGCGACTGAAGCGGTGCTATCTTCCGCCCCCGTGTTTCAGGGAGACGACATGCGCAGCACAGGTCGCATCAGCAAGTGGAAGGACGACAAGGGATTCGGTTTCATCGTGCCGGATGGCGGCGGCGATGAGCTGTTCGCCCACATCAGCGAAGTGAATGCCGAAGGGCGCCGGCCCTCTGCGGGCGACCGCGTCAGCTTTGCCGTCGGGACCGACCGCGCGGGGCGGCGCTGTGCCAAGGAGGTGCTGCTCGACGGCGTGCCGCTGAAGACGGCCCGAGCCCGCGGTCAGGGTCGCGACGATCATCCGGCGCAGTGGGGCGGCGCCACGCTGTTCGTCATTCCGGCCTTTCTCGTGGTCATGCTGGTCGCGGCCTGGCTATGGCAGGTGCCGGCCGGCTGGTTCCTGCTCTATCTCGGGTTGAGCGTCGTCACCTTCGGGCTGTATGCGGTGGACAAGGCGCAGGCCGCGAACGACGGCATGCGCGTACCCGAAGCGCGGCTGCATCTGCTGGCGCTCGTTGGCGGCTGGCCCGGCGGCCTGCTGGCACAGCAGTTCCTGCGCCACAAGTCAGTCAAGGCCTCGTTCCGGCGCGGCTTCTGGGTCACCGTGGCGCTGAATGTGCTCATCTTCCTGTTCGTCACCAGCCCGCTCGGCCGACCGATCGTCGCGCACTGGCTGGGGTGAGGACCGCGGGCAGCGAGCTGTGCGAGTGGCCCGCCGCCGTGACGGGGGGCGCGGTGCGCTCGGTTGCGCCGGCGATCACGCCCCCGAAATGCACTGGCGGATGATCCCGCTCAAGGTGCGTGCCCCGGACTTTGATCAGGATGGACACACCGGCATTTCAGGTAGGTCGGGGCGAGCGCAGCGACGCCCAACACCCCAGCTTTTGACCAGGATGGGCGCATCGGCATTTCAGGTAGGTTGGGGTGAGCGCAGCGATGCCCAACACCCCGCCTTTGACCAGGATCGCAGTATTGCCAATACGGGAGTCCTCACATGGGCCGCATCGTTGTCATCCAGGGGCATCCCGAAACGCGCCCGGGGCTGCTGCGCGCACTTGCCGACAGCTACATCGAAGGTGCCCGGGAGGCCGGACACGAAGTCGACATGATCGACGTGACCCGGCTCGACTTTCCGCTGCTGCGCGACAAGGCAGCCTGGTCTGTCGCGGCCGACGGTGATGTCGCGCGGGCGCAGGCGGCGGTGGCTGCGGCGCAGCATGTGGCGGTGTTCTTCCCGCTGTGGCTGGGTACGCTGCCGGCGCTGCTCAAGGCCTTTTTCGAGCAGATCCTCCGGCCGGGTTTCGCGATTGGCGAAGGTACCGGGCTGAGCCCGTTCGAGCCGCTGCTGAAGGGCCGTTCGGCCCGGCTGGTCGTGACCATGGGCATGCCGGCTGCCGTCTTCCGCTGGATCTACCTTGCGCACGGCGTGAAGAGCTTCGAACGCAATGCACTGAATTTCGTCGGCATCCGGCCGGTGCGCACGACGCTGATCGGCAGCGTGGACAGCATGGATGACGCCGGTCGTGCCCGCTGGCATGCGCAGATGCGCGGCCTCGGTCGCGCCGCCCGCTGACGGGGCGGCGATTCACGGCTGCCGCCCGGTACGGCGCTCGTCCAGCTCGTCACTGCCCGACACACAAAGCTTCCGCAGCGGCTTCGCCGAAAGTCCCGACTGGCGGTCGACTGCGCTAGACGCGCAGCAGGCGCACGCGTCTGAACCAGCCGCCGAAGGCGGCGGGTTCGTTGCTGACCACGCCGAACGGCAGCTCTTTCAGCGCGTCTTCGAGTACCAGGTCGAGCCGGGTTGCAATGCGGCCTGCGATCGGCGACAACAGGCGGCGCAGGGGCGCCGGGCGCCCGGCGGGCAGGAATTTGTCGAGCAGCAGTGCCGCTCCGCCCGGTTTCAGCACGCGGGCGGCTTCGCGCAGGCAGGCGGCGCCATCGGGCACGACGGCGACGATGAGGTGCAGCACGACGCAGTCGAAACTTTCGTCGCGGAAGGGCAGACGCATCGCGTCGCCGCGCACGGCCATGTAATCGAGCCCCTCGGCGCGCGGCAGGCTGCGCGCCAGCATGGCGCTGTTGAAGTCGAGGCCGGTGTAGCGGTGGTCGGGCGGCAGGTACGGCAGATCGAGTCCGGTGCCGATGCCGCACAGCAGGATGTCGGACGGCGAACGCGGCAGTGCGTCGAGGCTGGCGCGCCGCGCGCCGCGCGAGGCGAGGTCAACCACCGCGTCGTACAGCGGGGCGAGTCGGGTATAGGACGCGTCGAGAGACACCGCGCCGCCCCGGACCTCAGTGCAGCACGCGCGGCATCGCGAGCGTGAATTCGGGAATGACGGCTTCGAACTGCGTGCCGTCTTCGGCCACCATCTGGTAAGTGCCGCCCATGGTGCCGACCGGTGTGGTCAGCGCACAGCCGCTGGTGTATTCGAATTTCTCGTCCGGCTTGAGCAGCGGTTGCTGTCCGACCACGCCGAGCCCGCGCACTTCCTGTTCGGAATCGGCAGCATCGCGGATGACCCAGTGACGGCTGATCAACTGTGCCGGCACGTTGCCGGTGTTGGTGATCGTCACCGTATAGGCAAAGACGAAACGCGACTCGTCGGGGTCGGACTGCTCTTCGACATAGCGTGTCTGCACCGACACCGTGATTTCATGTTTTTTCGCTTCGGCCATGGCAGCTTTTTAACCGAAGTCCACCGGTGCGGCAAGCAGCAGCCGTGATACGCAGGGCAAAGCGCGGGGCAATGAGCGGGGCAGGGCACGGGAGCCGATACAATTGCGCTCCCGCCATCCGGAGCACGCCCGTGAGCCACTCGTCCGCACGTCCTTCATCCGCCGCCGATTTCCTGATCGCGCCCAGCCTGCTGTCGGCCGATTTCGCCATGCTCGGGCAGGAGGTGCGCAACGTCATCGATTCCGGCGCCGACTGGATCCACTTCGACGTGATGGACAACCACTACGTGCCCAACCTGACCATCGGCCCGCTGGTGTGCCAGGCGCTGCGCCCGCATACCGACGCGGTGATCGATGTGCATCTGATGGTGAAGCCGGTCGACCGCATCATTCCGGATTTCGCGAAGGCCGGCGCCAACGTGATCACCTTCCATCCGGAGGCGTCGGAACACATCGACCGCTCGCTGGCGCTGATCCGCGATCACGGTTGCCGGGCCGGTCTGGTGTTCAACCCGGCGACGCCGCTGCACCACCTCGATCACGTGATGGACCGGCTCGACCTCGTGCTGCTGATGTCGGTCAATCCGGGCTTCGGCGGCCAGAGCTTCATACCGGAAACGCTGAACAAGCTGCGCGCCGCACGCGCGAAGCTGGACGAGTACGAAGCGCGCACCGGCCGGCGCATCCGGCTGGAGATCGACGGCGGCGTGAAGGTGGACAACATCGCCGACATCGCGCGCGCCGGCGCCGACACCTTCGTCGCCGGCTCGGCCGTGTTCGGCGCCGGGCTGGACACCGACCCGAACCGCTACGACAGCGTGATCGGCGCACTGCGCGCCCAGCTGGCCACCGTCGTGGTATGAAGAACACGCGCGCGGTCGCCGCGATCAGCTTCGACCTGGACGGCACGCTGCTCGACACCGTGCCCGATCTCGCCGCCGCAGCACGCGACATGGCGCTCGAACTGGGCCTGCCGCCCCGGCGCGAAGACGAGGTGCGGGTATTCGTCGGCCGCGGCATTCCGGATCTGGTCGAACGCTGCCTGGGCGAACGCGCGCAGGACGCCGCTCTGCTGGCGCGGGCGATCGAGACGTTCAAGCGCGGCTACCGGGCGCGCAACGGCGAACATTCGACCGCCTACCCCGGTGCGCACGACACGCTGGCCGCTTTGAAGGCAGCCGGTTTCCCGTTGGCCTGCGTCACCAACAAGGCGGCCGACTTCACCGAGCCGCTGCTCGAACTGATGAAGCTGCGGCCGTACTTCGACTGCGTGGTCAGCGGCGACACGCTGCCGCAGAAGAAACCCGACCCGGCGCCGCTGTTGCATGCGGCCGCTCAACTGGGCTGCGCACCTGCCGCGCTGTTACATATAGGCGACTCGTACAACGACATCGATTGCGCCCGCGCGGCCGGCGTGGCGGTGTTCGGCGTGCCCTGGGGCTACAGCGAAGGGCGCGTGCTGGACGCAAAAGATTGCGATGGGCTACTATCGTCTCTCCCCGACCTGCTCGACCGGGTCATGCTTTCGACCGGCCACTGAGCCGAGCAAATCACAACGAACCGACACCCAATGGACAGCCTGACTTCCAAGGAGATACCCGCCCGCAGCTGCGCGCCCGCGCCCCTGCACGGGTACCTGTGGCGAGCCGCCTGAGTCCGCTTCCGGTCCGGCGCATGCGGTGACACCGCGGCGCCCGTTCAAATCCTGCTCTCCGGTCTGTCCATGAATCACGATCAATTCGAGGCGCTCGTACGCGCCGGCTACAACCGCATTCCGGTCGCGCGCCAGGCGCTGGCCGATCTCGACACGCCGCTGTCCGCTTATCTCAAGCTGGCCGACGCGCCCTACTCGTACCTGCTCGAATCGGTGCAGGGCGGCGAGCGCTGGGGCCGCTATTCCATCCTCGGCCTGCCGGCGCAGACGCGCATCGTCGTGCGACGCAACGACATCCGCGTGCTGCGCGACGAGGTCGAGATCGAGCACTGCGAATCGGCCGACCCGCTCGGCTTCGTGCAGGACTTCATCAGCCGCTACCGGGTGCCCGATCTGCCGGGCCTGCCGCGCTTTTCCGGCGGGCTGGTCGGCTACTTCGGCTACGACGTGGTGCGCTATGTCGAGCACCGGCTCGAAGCCGGCTGGAACAAGGCCGATCCGCTCGGCGTGCCGGACATCCATCTGCTGCTGTCCGACGAACTGGCGGTGTTCGACAACCTGTCGGGCCGGCTCACCTTCATCGTCTATGCCGACCCGGCGCAGCCGGACGCGCTGATGAACGCGCATCTGCGACTCGAAGCGCTGTCGGCGCGGCTGAAGTCGCCGCTGCGCGAACCGGACACGCCGCGCGGCGTTTCGGTGGCCGCGGTGTCCGGCTTCGGCCACGACGCCTACTGCGCGGCGGTCGACACCGCCAAGCGCTACATTTTCGACGGCGACATCATGCAGGTCGTGCCGTCGCAGCGCATGAGCAAGCCGCTGGCGACGACGCCGATGGCGGTCTATCGCGCGCTGCGTGCGCTGAATCCGTCGCCCTACATGTATTTCTTCAATCTGGGCGACACCCACATCGTCGGCGCCAGCCCGGAAATCCTCGCCCGTCTCGAAGGTGACAAGGTGACGGTGCGGCCGATCGCCGGCACCCGCAAGCGCGGCGCCACGGCGGACGAAGACCGCGCGCTGGCCGAAGACCTGCTGTCGGACGAGAAGGAACGCGCCGAACACATCATGCTGGTCGATCTGGGCCGCAACGACCTCGGCCGGGTCGCCGCCATCGGCTCGGTCGAAGTGACCGACCGCATGGTGGTGGAAAAGTATTCGCACGTGATGCACATCGTCAGCAATGTCGAAGGCGTGCTCAAGCCGGGCCTGACCGCGATGGACGTGCTGCGCGCGACCTTTCCGGCCGGCACCGTCAGCGGCGCGCCCAAGGTCAGGGCGATGGAAATCATCGACGAGCTCGAGCCGGTCAAGCGCGGCATCTATTCCGGCGCGGTCGGCTACCTCGGCTTCAACGGCGGCATGGACGTGGCCATCGCGCTGCGCACCGCCGTCATCAAGGACGGTCAGCTGCACGCCCAGGCCGGCGGCGGCGTGGTGATGGATTCGACGCCCGAAGGCGAATGGCAGGAAACGCTGAACAAGGCGCGCGCCGTGCTGCGCGCAGCCGAACTGGCGGAAGCGGGGCTGGTGCCGGGCCCGGACGGGCGGGGGAACTGACATGTTATTGATGATCGACAATTACGACTCCTTCACCTACAACCTCGTGCAGTACTTCGGCGAGCTGGGCGAGGAGGTGCGGGTGTTCCGCAACGACGAAATCACGCTCGACCAGATTGATGCGCTCAAGCCGGACCACATCGTGGTGTCACCCGGTCCGTGTTCGCCGAACGAGGCGGGCGTGTCGGTGCCGGTGATCAAGGCCTTCGCCGGCAAGTACCCGATACTGGGTGTGTGCCTGGGCCATCAGAGCATCGGTGCAGCGTTCGGCGGCGACGTGGTGCACGCCAAGGTGGTGATGCACGGCAAGACCGCGGCGATCCATCATGCCGACAAGGGCATGTTCCGCGGCCTGCCGAATCCCTTCACCGCCATCCGCTACCACTCGCTGGCGGTGGCGCGCGACACGCTCCCCGATTGCCTGGAAGTGACGGCCTGGACCGACGACGGCGAAATCATGGGCATGCGGCACAAGACGCTGGCGGTCGAGGGTGTGCAGTTCCACCCCGAATCCATCCTCACGGAGCATGGCCACCGGATGCTGAAGAATTTCCTCGACGAGTGGAGGGCAGGCGCATGACTTTCACGCCGAAGCAGGCGCTCGAGCGGGTCATCGAGCACCGCGAAATCTTCCGCGAAGAAATGACGGCGCTGATGCGCCAGATCATGACCGGCGAAGTGTCGCCAACGCTGATCGCCGCCATCCTGATCGGTCTGCGGGTGAAGAAGGAAACCGTGGGCGAAATTGCTGCCGCGGCACGGGTGATGCGCGAACTGTCGATGAAGGTGCCGGTGGATGACAGCCAGACCCTGGTCGATACCTGCGGCACCGGTGGTGACGGCGCGCACACCTTCAATATTTCCACCGCGGCGATGTTTGTCGCCGCCGCGGCCGGCGCGCGCGTGGCCAAGCACGGCGGGCGGGCCAGTTCGTCGCAGAGCGGATCGGCCGACGTGCTGGAGGCGCTTGGCGTCACGCTGAGCCTGACGCCGGCGCAGGTCGCGACCTGTGTCGAACAGGCCGGTGTCGGATTCATGTTTGCACCGAACCACCACAGCGCGATGAAGCATGCTGCGCCGGTGCGCCGCGAACTGGGCGTGCGCACGATGTTCAACATTCTCGGTCCGCTGACCAATCCGGCCGGTGCAGCCAATCAGGTGATGGGCGTGTTCCACGCCGACCTGGTCGGCATTCTGGCGCGCGTGCTGAAGGAACTGGGTTCGCGCAACGTGATGGTGGTGCATGGCCGCGACGGGCTGGACGAACTGACGATCAGCGGCGACACCTTCGTCGGCGAGTTGCGCGACGGCGCGGTGCGCGAATACACGGTGCACCCGTCAGACGTCGGTCTGCCGGTGCATGCACTCGACACGCTGCGCGTGGCCGATGTGCAGGCTTCGCGCGACATGCTGCTGGCCGCACTCGACGGCAGCTTCGCTCCGGCGCGCGATGTCGTGCTGCTCAATGCCGGTGCCAGCCTTTACGTGGCAGGTGTGGCCGACAGCCTGCGCGATGGCGTGGACCGCGCCCGTGCGGCGGTCGAATCCGGCGCCGCGCGGGCACGTCTCGATGCACTGGTCGAACTGACGCGCTCGCTCGCCACCTGATGTTTTCGTAGGAGCCTGCCCCGCAGGCGATCGACAGCCTGATCGCCTGCGGGGCAGGCTCCTACGGGTCCGAAACATTCAATGGGGTCAGAAGGAATGTCCGACATCCTGCAGAAAATCCTTGCCACCAAGCGGGAAGAAATTGCCGCCGGCCGCGCCTTGCAGACGCTGGACGCGCTGTGTATCCGGGCCGAGGCCCAGCCGCCGGTGCGCAACTTCGTCGCCGCGCTGAGCGATCGCGTGGCGCGCCGGCAGCCCGCAGTGATTGCCGAGGTGAAAAAGGCCAGTCCGTCGAAGGGCGTGTTGCGCCCCGACTTCCGGCCGGCCGAGATCGCGCGCTCATATGAGGCGGGCGGTGCCGCATGCCTGTCGGTGCTGACCGACCGGCAGTATTTTCAGGGGGCGCCCGAATATCTGGTCGAGGCGCGTGCTGCCTGCCGGCTGCCGGTGCTGCGCAAGGATTTCATCATCGATCCGTGGCAGGTGGTCGAGGCGCGCGCGATGGGCGCCGACTGCATCCTGCTGATCGTGGCCGCCTTCCTGCCGCCGTCGGGCGAGGCGGACGCCGCGCAGCAGACAAAAGCCGTGGCCGGCATGCGCGCACTCGAAACCCTGGCGGGCGAGCTGGGCCTGGCGGTACTGGTGGAAAGTCACGACGCGGGCGAACTCGATCTGGCGCTGCAGCTCGATACGCCGCTGATGGGCATCAACAACCGCAGCTTGCGCACCTTCGAGGTGTCGCTCGATTTCACGCTGTCGCAACTCGACCGCATTCCGGCCGGGCGCATCGTGATCACCGAAAGCGGCATCCTGACGGCAGAAAACGTCGCGACCATGCGGGCCCGCGACGTGCATGCCTTTCTGGTCGGCGAAGCCTTCATGCGCGCCGCCGACCCCGGGGCCGAACTGGCCCGCCTGTTCGGTACTGCCGTGGTCTGAACCACGGCAGTCCGGTCATCAGCTGCGCACTGCGCCGTCGGCGGCACGCGGGCTGTCGCCATGGCCATGATGCCCGCCGTGGTGCTTGCCATGATGCGGGTGACCGCCACCCAGACGGGCCAGTGATTTCGCCGTGTCCTTGCGCTGTTCGGGCGTCAGCACTTCAGCCAGATCGGCCAGCGTGCGCGTCATCAGTTTCGAACGTTCGTCCATCTGCGCGTGGCGTGCGGCACGCAGCTGTTCGATCCGGTCGCGATCGATCGACTCGGCCGACAACAGCGCCAGCATTTCCTTCGGACCGCTGCCGTCGGCAGGGCGCATCGCCTTCATCTGTTCTGCCGAGGCCTCGACGATGGTGCGGGCGCGAGCCTTCTGCTCTTCGGTCGCGCCGACCTTGCTGAATACACGTTCGACGCGTTCTGCCATGCGCTTTTCCATCTGACCGTGGCCATGATGCGCTGCGGTCTTCATGGCGTGCGGTGCGCGCTGCTCACCCGCGTCGGCGGAAGCCTGCGGAACGGCGGCCACCATTGCGGCCAGTGCGCCGGCCGCGGTGAGCGTGGCCAGCCAGCGGCCGCGGGATGTTGCAGCCGGCAGGGGGCGGGCAGTGACAGCGTTCGGGTGGTTCATGATCTGACTCCTCTGATTTGCCGGAATGCTCCGGCAGCGAAGCCAGTGTCGGCGGCTGCTGTAAACCCGCTGCGCGACCGCAGTAACGATTTGTAAGATTCGCGGGGTTCCGGATTTTTCAAGGCCGGGATTCGGGTTGCGGTCGAAACGGGTGACATGGACCTGCAATGAAGGGTCAGGACGTGACGATTCCCAGTGTTGGCGCGGGTTCTGCGCCAAAGCGCTGCGGTATTATCCGGCGAGGCCCCGTCCGTCAGAACGGCCGATAAACAATCAAAAAGGTCAGCGCCGGGGGTCACCCCGACGTATCCCGTTTCCTGCACAGCATGTCAGCCAACGCTGCAAGCGCGATCGAATGTGCCGTGCTGTCTGGCGCGCCCTCCGTTCCGGTGATTGCCGGAACGGCGCTCGGCTTTCGTCCCGCACAAGGTGAGGCGCAGCCGCTGTCGGCGTTGCTGCGCGCCGATCCGGTGCTCGTGCTGCGCCTGCTGCGCGCGTCGGAAGCACTCGAACATCCGCATGGCCTCAGTGTAGCCCGCCGTATCGATGCGGTGATCGACGCGGGCGGACAGGCGCTGATCCGCGCCGCCCTGCTCGACACCCACCACTGGTCGTCCAGCGTCGGCACTGTGCCGGACGGATTCCGCCGCTATTGGTCACATTCGCTGCTGACCGCCGAAACTGCGCGCGAGCTGTCGCTGCGCTGCGGCCACAGCGACCCGGACGAGGCCTACATTGCCGGTTTGCTGCTCGATGTGGCGCTGCCGCTGCTGTCGGTCAACCCGTCTTACCTGAACCTGCTGGCGCAAGGCCATGACGAGTCGGCGCTGGCGGGCCTCGAAGCAGCCGAACTGGGCGTGTCGCATGCGGAAATGGCCGCCGATCTGCTGCCAGCCGGCTGGGCCGGTGAACTGGCCGACGCCGTGCGCTTCCATCATGCCGACGCAGCGCTGTTCCACGACGCGCCGGAATTGCTGCGCGTCGCGCGCGCGGCCGAAGAGCTGTCGGGCGGTGGCAGCGGCGACGCGATGCAGCACGCCGCGCTGGCGCATGCGCTGACCGGGCTGCCGATGGACCAGCTCAACGACGCCTGGCAGACCGCCTGCCGACGCACGCACTCCCGGCTGGACGCGCTGCAACTGCTCGACCCGGGGGCGCCGATGATCGCCGGTGAGCCCTATCGCCCGTTCTTCGAGGGTTCGCCCGACCCTGCGTTCAACCCGGCGAACGGCAATGATCCGCAGCAGTCGGTGCTGCTCGATCTCGCCCGCAGCGGTCTGCTCGCACAGGTGCTCGAACCCGCGGCGGACAATGACGTGCTGCGCGCCTACCGTCTGGCCGGCGCCCTGCTGCTCGATCTGCCGATGCCGCAGATGCTGCTGCCGGCGCATGGCGAAACCCGTTTCGCGGTGCTCGACGAAGCCGGCGAACCGGGCGGCATCCAGCTCGATCTGGCGCATTCGGGGCTGGGTGACCTCGGGCAGCAACTGCTGCGCGGTCTGCCCTGGTACTGCGAAGATGCCCGGCAGGCGACGCGTCTGCCGATCAGCATCCAGCGACTGCTGCGCCCGGCGCGCGGTGAAGCCTGCCTGATGCTGCCGCTGCTCGGCGACGGCCGGGTGGAGGCGCTGGCACTGCACCGGATGCCGGTGTCGGCACTGTCCGGCCTGCGCAAACGCGCCGCCGGACTCGACGCATTGACCGGCGCCACGGCGCGGGCACTGCGCATGCAGCGCGTGCAGGCCCGCAACCTGGGCGAACTGCGCAGCAGCATGGTCGAGCAGTACGCCGCGCATTCGCGGCAGTTGCGCGCCGACCTGAACACGCCGCTCGGCCTGCTGAAGCATCAGGTGAAGTCGATGCGCCTGAAGATGGGCGCCGATTCGATGCTCGAATCGGAGCTGTCGGTGTTCAACGATCAGGTGATCCGCATCGACACGGTACTGCACCAGTTCGAAAGCCGCCCGCCGGACATCACCGCGGCCGCTCAATGGACCGATATCAACCAGCTGATCGAACAGATCATGGCCGAGACCGACGAGCGGACGTTCCGCGCGCGTTCGATCACGACCGAACTTCACCTTGACTCGGCGCTGCCGCCGCTGCACCTGCCGTTGCCGGCGATGCGCGACATCGTGGCCGCGCTGCTCACGGTCAGTGCCGAGCAGATCGGCAGCGGCGGCGGTCGCATCGCGGTCAGCAGTGCGGATGGGGTGAACTGGAACGGTGTGCTGCACGCGGAAATCCGCATCCGCGATTTCGGCCGCGGCATGGACGCCGCCCGGGTGGCGGCGCTGTTCGCTTCGACGGCCGGCGAAGGTCTGGCGCGCCCGACGCTGGCGCATGCACTGGCGCAGATCCGGGCGCTCGGTGGCTCGCTGTCGTGCAAGAGCGCAATCGGTCAGGGCACGGTATTCCAGCTTCTGCTGCCGCGCCAGACGCGCCGACGTGCGCCGGCTGCCTTGCCCGCGTAACGGTCAGGCCGCCTTCCAGCGACTATTGGCATTCACGTGCTGGGACAGGAAATCCATCTGGTCGACCAGGATGTTGCGGTTGCTCAGGATCAGGTACTCGGCCTTGTTCGGCACATAGGGCGCGTACAGCAACTGCATGTGCGCCTGTTCGGGCGTACGGCCGCTCTTGCGCTGGTTGCACGGACGGCAGCAGGTGACCACATTCATCCACAGGTCCCGGCCGCCCTGCGAAACCGGCAGGATGTGGTCGCGCGTGAGTTTCTGGGCGGAAAAATCGCCGCCGCAGTAGGCACAGATCGAGCGGTCGCGGTGGAACAGCTCGCGATTGTTCAGCGGCGGCACGGCCATCTGCAGCTTGTGCGCGTGGCTGCGACCCTTGATCGCAATGATGCTGTTGGTGCGGATGAAGGATTGCTCGCCGGTCACCCGGTTGATGCCGCCGCGGATTTCGAATTCGTGGCTGCCGGCGACCCAGGCCACCAGATCCTTGGCGTGATAGAACACGGCGTGCTGCCAGCTCACCCAGCGATGCGGCACGCCGTTGGCATCCAGCGTGAGTATCCACGGATGTGCCGGCCGGCGGCGTTCCCGCGCCAGGCTCAGCAGTGGGTGCTCTTCCATCGACGGAAACACGGCCTTGGCAACCTCCATAGTGTCCAGCTTGACAGGCAGGAAACGCGGAAACGCGGACTTGCGCGCGGGCGATCGTTTGCCGATCGAGTGTAACGGCCTTCCGCCCGCAGCGCGCACGTACTCTAGCAAAGGAAGATGAATTTGCAATCGCGTCGCCGGGGTGTTCCATCATCGAAGCTGCTTGTGGCAACGGGGTTGTCGCTGGCAGTGCACGGGCTGTTGATCTGGCCACTTCCGGTGCCACGCCCGGCGCCCGAACCACCCGCCCGGCAGGCCGGTGTGTTGCAGCTCGTGCCGGCGGCTCCGGCGGTGGCACCGGTCACCGTTGCGGACGACCTGCCGGCCGCTGCAAACACCCGCCTGTCGGTCGATCGTCCGCCGCCCGTGGTTGCCGCCGTCGCCCGGACCGCCCCGCCCGGGCCGGACGGCAGCGCGCTGTCACCGGTCGTCGCGGAACGCTCGCTGCGTGCGTTCCGCTACGCGATCGCGCGCGCCGTTGCCCGCGACGGCGCGTTGCTGCAGGCAACGGGTGTGCGCATGGTGATCGCGTTGCAGCTGCATGCGCGCCGTGTCGTCGCGGTTTCGCTCGTGCGCGGCAGCGGACACGCCGCACTGGATGCGCAGGTGCTGGCTGCGTTCAGGGCCGCGGCGAGCAGCGCCGTCATGTCGGTCGATCTGCCGCCGCACGGCTTCGCGGTGGAACTGGAACTCGATGGCGAACCGGCAGACGCCGAACAGGATGAACAGATCACCGCGCCCGGCTGAAGCCCTGAGCGGCGACTCAGCAGCGCACCTGCTGGCGGCAGAACTCCGCCATCGGAATGACCCGCGTGCGTTCGCCGACCGGCTGCATGGCGCGATCGCCACCGTGTTCGAGTGCCAGCCGGAAGCCGAAACTGCTGAAGAAGCGATCGAATACGTCGGCGCCCAGGGTGGCGACCGCAGCCAGTTCGTCGCGCTCGGGGGAGTACTCCAATACAATCGCGGCCAGCGGTTGCGGGGCAGGGCCTTCGAGCACCTGAGCGCCAGCGGCCGGATCGAACTGGCTGTGCTCGGAACAGCAGTGGATGACCCGGGCGCGCGCATTGTGCGGCGTCGCGTCAGCGCGATAGGCGATGAAACTGATGTCGCGTGTGGGATGGGTGAGCTTGTGCGAGCATATGGCCGAGTAGGCAACGACAGATTGGCGCCGCCCGACGCCGCCCGGCCAGTCATAGCGGCGGCCATCCGCCGTGCGGATGTCCTTCCGGCCCGCGACCTTTGTACCGAGATCGAGCAGGAAACACGGCGTGGCCGGGTAGGGCCACTGGAAAACATAATTGACGCCCGGCTCAAGCGAGCCTGCTCGCAATGGTTGTCCGTCACGATTGGTCAGTACGCTGCGCGGATAGCTTCGCACGATGCGGGCGTGCGCCGGCAGATTCAGCCCCAGCATGCCGCACGCAGCGCTGCAGGTCGCGATGAAGTGGCGTCTTTCCATTTTCATGCTCCACAGGGACGGTTTGTGCTGCGGTCGTTGAAACCTAGAAACAGTTGTTGCGATAGTCAAGCGGGTGCGAGCCTGACATGAGCCGGCCGGTGGATGAAATGCACGAACAGGATCCGCTGACCCGCGCACCGGCGGCTGACGCCATGCCGCCCGGTGCGCTGCAGCCGCGGCCTCGCCCGTTTCCGCTGAACGCCCTGATCGCGCTTTGCTACGGCGTGCTCGTGGTGGCCAACCTGCAGCTGCGTGACGCTTCGGGCATCACGCCGATGTGGGCGCCGATCGGCCTCGCGTTGTTCGCGCTGTTGCACTTCGGCAACCGTGCGCTGCCGGGCGTGCTGATCGGTGTCATCGCCGGTACCGCGCTGGCGCAGCTGCCCATGCCGATGGCCCTGCTGTACGCGGCCGGACAGATCATCGCGCCTTGGTTGGGGGCACGCATGCTGCGGCATCTGATCAGCGAACCGGCGCATCTGCTGGAGCGCACCGACGGCGCCTTCAAGCTGCTGGCGGTGGCGTATGCGGTGGCCATCGTCAGTGCCACGGCCACCACCCTCGGCATGGCGCTGGCGCATGACCTGCCTGCGGCCAGCTGGCTTGATACCGGTGCCACAATCTGGCTCGGCGACGCACTGGGCGTTGTGGTGTCCATGCTGCCGCTGCTGGCCTGGACGTCCGATCGCTCGCCGGTGCAGTCGCCGCGCCGGCTGATCGAACAGGCACTGGTCATCCTGACGCTGCTCGGCATGCTGGCGGCGACCTTTTACGGCGTCACCCTGCTGGCCGAACCCATCCTGCAGCTGTACGCCTCGCTGCCGCTGGTCATCTGGATCGCGTTGCGCTTTCCGCCCCGTGTCGGCTGGACGGTGTTCCTGATCGCATCGCTGATCGCATTGGCCGGCACCGCACACGGTACCTCGCTGCTGAACGAGCACGCGATGGGCGTGCAGGTTTTCGTGCTGCACGGGCTGATCACGCTGACCGCCGCGACCGCGCTGTTCATCGGTGCGGCGATGTTCGAGAAGCAGGCGGCACGGCGCGCGCTGCGCGAACGCGAATCGCACTTTCGCGCGCTGATGCTGCTGTCGGCCGACTGGCACTGGGAGCTCGACGGCGATCTGCACTACCACCGCTTGCCGGATCAACTGACCGGTGTGCATTTCGGCGATACCGAACTGGATGGCTGCGCACCCTGGGAAATCGCCGGTGAAGAGGCGCTTACGCTGCCATGGGGCCTGCTGCGCCAGACGCTGGAGCGTCACGACGCATTCCGCGACTTCCTGTCGCGTCGCCGCGACGGTTCGCGCTGGCGTTATCTGGCCTCGTCCGGTGAGCCGGTGTTCGACGCGCGTGGCGCGTTTTCGGGCTATCGCGGCGTCAGTCGGGACATCACGGCCGAAATGCAGGCACGCGAAGCTTTGCGCGAGGAAGAATTCAGACTCCGCGCGCTGGTCGATGCGCTGCCGGAACTGATCGTGCTGCAGGACAAGCACCTGCGCTGGCGGCTCGCCAATCGCGCGCTGCTCGATACGCGCTGGCTGAAGAAGATGGCCTGGCTGGGTGCCACCAGCGAGGAACTGGCGGCGCACCTGCCATCGATGGCCGACGTGCTGAAGCAGGACCACAAGATCGCCGAAGCGGTGGCGCTGTCCTGCAAGCCGCATCGGGAGGAGCAGCGCCTCGTCATGCCGGACGGCGAGGAGCGGGTGTTCGAAGTCAGCGTCATTCCGCTGACCGACGATGATGGCCAGTTCAACGGAATCGTATCGGTGCGGCGCGACATGACCGCACAACGGGACGCCGAACGCATCCAGGCCGAGCACGTGCAGGGGGTTCAGTCACTCAACGACGAACTCGAACGGCGTGTCGGCGCGCGCACGGCGGCGCTTGAATCGGCCATCCGCGAACTGGAAGCGTTCAGCTATTCGGTGTCGCACGACCTGCGGGCGCCACTGCGCGCGCTCGACGGCTTCTCGCGCCTGCTGGTGGAGGATTACGGCGACCTGCTGGACGAACAGGGGCGCGAATATCTGTCGCGCATCCGCCGCAACAGCCAGCGCATGGGCGAACTGATCGACGATCTGCTCGAGCTGTCGCGCGTGTCGCGTGCCGAGGTCCACCGCTCGCTGACCAACTTGTCCGACATTGCGCGTGACGTGGTGCGCGAACTGACGGCCGAAGCCCCCGACCGCTATATCCACTGGGTCATTCCGGAAGGTTTGTGGGCCGACACCGATTCCGGACTGGCGCGTGTCGTGTTCGAAAACCTGCTGCGCAACGCCTGGAAATTCACCCGTCTGCAGGCGCAGCCGCGCATCGAGATCGGACAGTCCGAGCTGCATGGGCAGGCGGCCTATTACGTGCGCGACAACGGCGTCGGCTTCGACATGGCCTATGTAGGGCGACTGTTCGCGCCATTCCAGCGCCTGCACAACAATCGCGAATTCGACGGCAGCGGCATCGGGCTGGCGATCGTGCAGCGGGTGATCCGGCTGCACGGCGGCCATGTGTCGGCCGAGGGCGTGGTCGGCCAGGGCGCAACCTTCAGCTTCAGCTTCGGCCCGGTACGTCCAGACTGAAGTGGTGCACCCCGAAACCGCCGTTGCGCCGTTCTTCGAAAAAGGTGCGCAGGGTCAGTGACACGCTGCGGAACGCCAGTTCGTCCCACGGAATGTCGGCTTCGTCGAACAGCCTCACGTCGAGCGATTCGCTGCCCGGCGCGAAGTCGGTGTCGATCAGCTCGGCGCGGAACAGGATGTGCATCTGGTCGATCTGCGGCACGCTGACCATGGTGTAGGGCGCAATCAATGCGACCCGCGCACACGCCTCTTCCAGCGTTTCGCGCAACGCACCGTCGGCCGCACTTTCACCGTTCTCGAGAAACCCGGCGGGCAGCGTCCAGTAACCCAGGCGCGGTTCGATGGCGCGTCGGCACAACAGCACCTGCCCCTCCCAGACGGGCAGTGTGCCCACCACCATGCGCGGGTTCTGATAGTGGATGGTGCCGCACGCCGGGCAGACGTGGCGCAGCCGGTTGTCGCCCACCGGCACGCGCTGTTCAACCTTGCTGCCGCAGTCAGCGCAGAAATTCATGGGTACACCGGTTTTCGGAATGAGGAGTCCGGAGTGTAGCGCCCTGTTTGTTATCTGCGCACCTGCCCTCAAGAACCGTGTCTCCCCCGCCGTAAGCTGATGCCATGAGGCATATTCTGCAACGGACGCATGACGCGCCGTTCGGGCCTGGACGATGGCAAATAGATGAATGACCTGATTGATACACGCCGGTTCGAAGAGATCAAGGCGGCCGGCGAACTGCCTTCTCCGCGTGGCATTGCGCTGGCGATTGCACGCGTCACGCAACGCGGTGACGCCTCGCTGGCCGAGCTCGCGCGTCTTGTACAGGGCGATCCGGCGCTGGTCGGCCGCCTCGTGTGCGCGGCCAACGGCACGCTGGCGCCCGGCATGCGGCCCATCGTGGCGCTGCGCGACGCGCTGTCGGTGCTCGGCATGGCTGCGGTACGCAATCTGGCGCTGGGCTTTTCGCTGATTTCCAGCAATGGCAAGGGCTTGTGCCGAAGTTTTCCGTATTCGCGCTTCTGGACCGGCTCGGTCATCCGTGCCATCGCAACACAGAAGATCATGACGGTGATGCGCTCGGCCGGGGTCGAGGAAAGCTTCAGCGTCGGCCTGCTGTCCGGCATCGGCGCGCTCGGGCTGGCCAGTCTGTTTCCGGCGCAGTACTCGCGCGTACTCGACGAGGTACGTGGTGGCGAGCCGGAAATGCTGCTCGACGTCGAGCGGCAGGCGTTCGCGATGACCCACGTCGAACTGAGTGCCGCGATGCTTGCCGACTGGGGCATGCCGCGTTTCTTCATCGCGGCGGTGCTCGGTCATGAGTCGGCATTGTCGGTGCAGGGCGAGCCCGAATCGCGCGAATACAGCCTGACGCTCGCACTCGGCCTGGCGCGCGCGGTCGAGGCAGCCTGCCTGTGCGACGAGGCGGAGCGCGCCCTTCACATGGGCATTGCCCGCGCGCTGGCGGCGCGCATGTCGTGGCTGCCCGATCAGGTCAGCACCCTGTGCGACGACGTCGCACGCGAGTGGAAGGACTGGTCACAGATACTGCCGGTCGATGCCTATGCATTGCCCAACCTGAACGATGTCGCACTGCCCGAGCCGGCCATTCCGGCGCCCGCGTCGATCGAGGTGGAAGCCGCGAACGACGCACCGGACCCGGGCGCACTGCGCGCGCTGGTGGTCGATGACGACGCCGCCACCCGCATGACGCTGCAGGCGCTGCTGCTGCGCAGCGGCTACCAGGTGACGTGCGCCGAGAACGGTGTGGCGGGCATGGAACGCGCGCTCGAGTTTCAGCCGCAGATCATGGTGGTCGACTGGGTCATGCCGGAGATGAACGGGCTGGAGCTGACGCGGACACTGCGTCAGACCCGGATGGGCCGCAATATCTACATCATCGTGCTGACCAGTCACGAGGACGACGAGCGTCTGGTCGAGGCGTTCGAAGCGGGTGTGGACGACTACATGGTGAAGCCGCTCAAGCCGCGCGTGCTCGAAGCCCGGTTGCGTGCGGGCCAGCGGATGATCCGGCTACAGAAGGATCTGGAGGCCGAGCGTGAGGAAATCCGCCGCTACGCGGCCGAGTTGGGCGTGAGCAACCGGCGCCTGCAGGAAGTTGCGCTGACCGACGCGCTGACCGGATTCCCGAACCGGCGCTACGCCATGGTGCGCATCGGGCAGGAATGGGCGATCGCGCTGCGCAGCGAACGGCCGCTGTCGTGCATGCTGATCGACGTCGACTACTTCCGGCAGATCAACGAAACCTACGGTCACGACGTGGCCGATCAGGTGCTGGAGCAGACGGCGCGTGCCATCCGGGAATGCATGCGCGCACAGGATGTGGTGTGCCGCACCGGCGGCGACGAATTCCTGATCATCTGCCCGGATACCACGCTTGAACAGGCCATGGCCTGCGCCCAGCGTGTCTGCGCCGGGGTGGCGGCCGTGCCGCTGCAGGCCGGCCAGCTGCGCCTGAAAAGCTCGATCAGCATCGGTGTGGCGGAACGGCTTGCGCCGATGCCGGACGCCGACGCATTGCTTGCACTGGCCGATCAGGCTCTGATGGCTGCCAAAAGCACGGGCCGCGGACGGGTGCGCGCAGCCGGTTGAGCGGATTCTGATTTCCCGGCAAAAGCGGCATTTTTACCGCCCGCGCGTTTCGCGGTGCTCAAGTTCGCCCCATTCCTGCCGTCGTTAAGGTTCGTTGATCGTGCACACGACCTGGAATGAAGTTGATGGATCGCCACTCAGACAGGATGGGAGGGTTCAGAACCATCAAGGTGTTGATGGTCGAGGACAATGAAGACGACGTCTTCCTGCTGAATGCGCAGCTGAGCGCACGCGGCCTCGAAACCTATTCCGAGCGCGTGGACAGCGCCCATGAACTCGCACGCGCGCTCGAAGAGCGCGAGTGGGACCTGGTCATTTCCGATCATGCGATGCCGGGCTTCGATTCGGCCTCCGCGCTGGAAGTCCTGCGGCGCAGCGGTCGCGACATTCCCTTCATCATCTACTCCGGCAAGATTTCCGACCACATGGCGTTTTCGGCCATGCGCAACGGCGTCGCCGACTACGTCCAGAAGGGCAATATCGCGCGCCTGGTGCCGGTCATCGAACGCGAACTGCGCGGTGTCGAAACGCGCCGGGCGGTACAGACCGCCGATGCACGCATCCATGCGCTGGCCTTCTTCGACACGCTTTCGGCGTTGCCGAACCAGACCTTGCTGCGCGCCCAGATCGACGACTGGCTCGATACGGCGCGTCGCAGCGCCGAAGCGCGCCATGCGACGCTGCTGGTGATCGATATCGACCGCTTCCTGCGCATCAACACGAGTTTCGGCTATGACGCTGGCAACGTCGTGTTGCGCGAAGTCGTGTCGCGCCTGATCGAGCGTGCCGGCCAGGGCGCGATGATCGCGCGCTTGAGCGGTGACCGCTTCTGTGTCTTTGCGCCGTCCTGCACGACGCGCGACGACGCCCGCCTGTTCGCGCACCGGCTGCTGGATGCGTTCGCTTCACCGGTCATCAAGGATGGTCTGGAGCTGTTCCTGACCGCTTCGCTCGGCGTCGCGATGACGCCCGGCGACGGCAACGAGGCGCAGTCGCTGATCATGAACGCCGAAGCGGCGATGTCGAGTGCCAAGCGTGCCGGTGGCAATGGCCTGAGCTTCTACGCCCACGAAATGAGCGCCAGTTCGGCCGAGAAGCTGGTGCTCGAGACGCATCTGCGCCACTCCGTTCAGCGCGGCGAACTGTTCCTCAATTACCAGCCGATACTCAATGGCGTAACCGGCCGTACGTCCGGCGTCGAGGCCCTGCTGCGCTGGCGTCACCCGCAGCGCGGCATCATCCCGCCGGACCGCTTCATTCCGCTTGCCGACGAATCAGGCCTGATCGTCGAGATCGGTGCCTGGGTCATGCGCGAAGCCTGCCTGCAGGGCAGGAAGTGGCACGAGCAGGGCATGCAGGACCTGTCGATGTCGGTCAATGTGTCGGCCGTGCAGTTCGCCCAGCCGCGCCTGCTGGAAACGGTGCGCACGACGCTGGAAGACACCGGATTTCCGGCCGAGAAACTGGTGCTCGAAATCACCGAATCGGTGCTGATGAAGGATGCGGAAACCACCATCGGCATGCTCAAGGCGCTGAAGAACATGGGCGTGCGCATTTCGATGGACGACTTCGGCACTGGCTATTCGTCGCTGTCCTACCTGAAGCGCTTTCCGATCGACATCGTCAAGATCGACAAGTCCTTCGTGCGCGACATCAATGACGACGAAGACGATGCCGCCATCATCCGCGTCATCATTTCACTGGCGCGCAGCCTGCGTCTCACGACGGTGGCGGAAGGCGTTGAAACACCGGAGCAACTGGGTTTCCTGCGGCGCGAACAATGCGACCGGTTTCAGGGCTACTTCTTCTCACGGCCGGTGGAAGCCGACCTGCTCAGCAAGCGCATCCTGGATGGAACCCTCTTGATCTAGCCGGATTTCCCGCTCCGCGCGCCCGTCGGCAGGCGCGACATCCCGACCCCGGTCCAGCCATGTAGGAAAACTTCCTACAGGATTCCGCTCGTCTTCACGTACATGAACTTACGTCTTGTCCTGATTGGGCAACGCCCCCCTGCTGGGCAGAATGCATCCCATGCACTGAAACACACGGTGCCTGCCGACGGAAGGGAATGCATGATGAAGACGACCGGTTTGCTCAACGAGATCAGGGAACTGAATCTTTCGTACCTCATGCTTGCCCAGCAGATGATCCGCGAAGACCGCGATGCGGCGATGTTCCGCCTCGGTGTCAGCGAAGAAGTGGCCGACATGATCGAGTCGCTGTCGCCGGCCCAGGTCCTGAAGATGGCCAGCGCGAACATGATGCTGTGCCGCCTGCGCTTCGACGACCGCGTGCTGCTCGGCCTGCTGTCGAGCCACGGCCGCGATGCCACGACGTCCCACCTGCATGCCACGATTCTCGCTTGCGCCCAGCCGGTCGAAGCGGTTTCCTGATTCAAGGGGTTAAGGGTCATGAAAAACAAAAGCATCGTTTCTGAAGGTCGTGAAATTGCCCTGGCGGCAGACCTGATCAAGCTGGGCGCACGCCTGCAGCTCCTGGAGGCTGAAACCCACCTGTCGCGCGAGCGTCTGCTCAAGCTGTACAAGGAAGTAAAGGGCGTGTCGCCGCCCAAGGGCATGCTGCCCTTTTCGACCGACTGGTTCATGACCTGGCAGCCGAACATCCACGCTTCGCTGTTCATGTCCTTCTTTTCCTTCTTCAAGCAGAACACCGGGCGATCCCAGCTCGACTGCATCGTGAAGGCGTTCCGCCTTTACCAGGAACATGTGCAGACGCACGACATGGAAGAGGTGTTGAGCCTGACCCGCGCCTGGACCCTGGTGCGATTCTTCGACGCCAAGCTGCTGCAGCGTACGCCCTGCACCTGCTGCGGCGGTCAATTCGTGGCCCATGCCTACGACCCGAAATCCAGCTACGTCTGCGGCCTGTGCCACATCCCGGCACGTGCCGGCAAGACGCGACGCGCGCGCGAGGCCCTGATCGCCGCCTGACAGCCCGTTCTACTTTCCTGTCTGACCTCCTCCTTGCGAAAGCAGGGAGCTCGCCGCCGCGGGGCAACCCGTGGCGGTTTTTTTTTGTGTCGTCGCCACGGGTGCGGCTTTGCGGTGGATGCCGGTGGTCGGGGAATCACGATCAAGTTTCGCAGTGCGGTGCCGTTACACCAACAGGCACTGAGTGCTTGATGCCGCGAACATCCGTCATACACAGGGAAAGTCCATGTTTCTGATCATTGGCTACGTCATCGTCCTTGCCGCGTCGATCGGCACGTACGCCCTTCATGGCAGTCTGGCTGCACTGTGGGTGCCGGCCGAATACGTGGCCATTTTCGGTCTGATGATCGGCGGCTTCGTGGCCGGCAACGGCATGCCGGCAATCAAGGCCACGCTTGGGGCCCTGCCGTCCGTGTTCAAGGGGTCGTCGTACAACAAGGCGTTCTATGTAGACGTGCTGGCGATGCTGTACGAAATACTTGCCAAGGTGCGCAAGGAAGGCCTGATGTCCATCGAGGCCGACGTCGAGAACCCGGAAGCCAGTCCGATCTTTTCGAAATACCCCAAATTCCTCGCCGATCACCACGCGGTCGATTTCCTGACCGACTACCTGCGCATGATGGTGGGCGGCAACCTGAATGCATTCGAGATCGAAAGCCTGATGGATGCCGAGATCGACACCCACCACGCGGAGCAGCATGTGGCCGTGCACTGCGTCTCCAAGGTCGCTGACAGCGTACCGGCCTTCGGCATCGTCGTCGCGGTGATGGGCGTGGTGAATGTGATGGGTTCGGTCGGCCAGCCGCCGGCGGTGCTCGGCAAGATGATCGGCGGCGCACTGGTCGGTACCTTCCTCGGCATCCTGCTTTCGTACGGCTTCGTCGCACCGATCGCCGCGCAGCTCGAACAGAAGATGGAAGAGGGCGGCAAGATCTATCAGTGCATGAAGGTGGTTCTGCTTGCCAGCATGAATGGCTATGCACCGCAGGTGGCGATTGAGTTCGGTCGCAAGGTGCTGTACTCGCCGGACCGCCCGAGCTTCAAGGAGCTGGAAGACGAAGTGAAGAACCGCAAGGGCAAGTAAGCCCGACCCCCGTTCTGATTCCGACTTCCATGCCGCGCCCGCGCCACATCGACCCGAAACCCGCTCCGAAGCACTGAACCATGTCCGACGATACCCAGCAGCCCATCATCGTCAAGAAGATCAAGAAAGGCGGCGGCGGCGCGCACGGCGGTGCGTGGAAGATCGCCTACGCCGACTTCGTGACCGCGATGATGGCCTTCTTCCTGCTCATGTGGCTGCTCGGCTCGACCGCGCAGGGCGATCTCGAAGGCATCGCCGAATACTTCGAAAATCCGCTCAAGGTCGCCCAGCAGGGTGGGTCGGGCTCGGGGGACAGTTCCAGCGTGATCCAGGGCGGCGGTCGCGACCTGACGCGGCAGTCCGGCCAGGTCAAGTACGGCACCGTCGAGGCGAAGAAACGATCGATCAACCTCACCGCCAGCAAGGATTCCGAGAACGATGCCAAGGCCAGGGCGGAAGGCATCGAACGCGCCAAGCTGATCGAACTGAAGAGCCAGATCGAGGCGCGCGTCGAAGCCAATCCCGATCTGCGGCCGTTCCGCAATCAACTGGTGCTCGACGTGACTTCGGAAGGCCTGCGCATCCAGATCGTTGATGAGCAGAACCGGCCGATGTTCACCTCGGCAAGTGATCGGCTGCAGCCCTACACCTCGGTCATCCTGCGTGAAATCGGGCTGATCCTGAACCAGGTCGAAAATCGCATCTTCCTGTCGGGACACACCGATGCAAAGCCGTTTGCCGGCGGCGTCGGCGGCTTTTCGAACTGGGAACTGTCGGCCAACCGTGCCAATGCTTCACGGCGCGAGCTGATTGCCGGCGGCATGGATCCGGACAAGGTGCTGCGCGTGGTCGGCATGGGGTCCATCGTGTCCTTCGACAAGGAAGATCCATACAACCCGATCAACCGCCGCATCAGCATCATCGTTCTCAACCGGCAGACCGAAGAGCTGTTCCTCGCCGATGGCAAGTCGGTCGACGTCGAGAACATCGTCGGCGGCGAGGCGGAACCGGCGATGCCCTGATCCGGATCAATTCGTGCCATACGTATGGATCAAGTTTTCATCGTGTCCGCCGTTACACCGTCCAGTCCCCTACCCTGAATCCGAATGCCTGAAGACATGAATCGCATCTCGATACCACTTGTAGCCGCATGGAGCCTCACGGTGCTCGGTGCGGTGCTGGCTGTCGCACTCCGGCCCGATGCGATCGCGCCGGTACTGTCACTGGGGCTGTTCATTGCATGCATCTGGACGATGACGTCGATTGTCCTGCTGCGTAGCAGGGCGACACTTTCGTCTGCGAACGCGCATCAGGCCGAACGTACCTACGACTCCGATGCGGGGCACGCCGTGCTGTCCGGCAGCGCACTTCATATCAGGTTGCAGTGCGACCAGATGACCGAGGAACTGTCCCGGGTGCAGACCCTGCTGCACGAGGCGATCAGCGGCCTGACCGGAAGTTTTCAAAGCATGCAGGCCGAAACCACCGATCAACGTACGACCGCGTTCGCACTGACCAGCGGCGACGGTGACGGGCAGTTCGACTTCGAATCCTTTGTCGAGGAGACGTCGGGCACCATGCAGCGCGTCGTCGACAGTGTCGTGCAGAACAGCAAGCTGGGCATGGAACTGGTCGAACTGACCGAGGGCATCGCGCGCGAAACCGAAAGTGTGCGTTCGCTGCTCGGCGAAATCGGAGGCATTTCCAAGCAGACCAATCTGCTGGCGCTGAATGCCGCCATCGAAGCGGCCCGGGCCGGCGAGGCCGGGCGCGGTTTCGCAGTGGTCGCAGACGAGGTGCGCACGCTGTCGTCGCGGACCAGTGAATTCAGTCAGCAGATCGTCATGATGGTCGATCGCGTACAGGCCAATGTGAAAATGACGGAGCACGCTCTGGCCGCCCTCGCCGGTCAGGACATGACCTTTGCGCTTGAATCGAAACAGCGTGTCGAAAGCGTGGTGCGCGGCCTGGAAACGCTGCACAAGCGGCGTCAGCGCTCGATCGAAACGCTGGGCGAATCGGTTGAACGCGTCGATCTCGCGGTGGCGACTGCGGTGAAGTCGCTGCAGTTCCAGGACATGACGTCGCAGCTGATCGGACACGTGCAGCGACGCATCGGCAATGTCGACGAGGTCATGGAAGCGGTACGCGAACTGAGCGAAGCCGCGGTGCAGGGCCATGCAACGGAGGTGCATGTCCGTCGGATTGATGACGTGCTGGAACAGCTTCGAGCTGCCGACAGCAAGAACCCGGTGGCGCAGCAAGCGTTCCGGGCAGGCGAAATTGAACTGTTCTGAAGGAGAAGCGTAATGGCAAAGACTGTGCTCGCAATTGACGATTCGCCGTCGATTCGCCAGATGGTGGCATTCACACTGAAAAACTCCGGCTACGACGTGATCGAGGCGGTGGACGGACAGGACGGCCTGGACAAGGCGAAGGCGAAATCGGTCAACCTCGTGCTGACCGACCAGAACATGCCGCGCATGGACGGACTGACGCTGATCCGCAATCTGCGCAGCCTGGCGCAGTACAAGTCGACGCCGATCCTGATGCTGACCACCGAATCGTCCGATGCGATGAAGGCACAGGGCCGTGCCGCCGGCGCAACCGGCTGGCTGGTCAAGCCCTTCGACCCGCAGAAGCTGGTCGAAGTGGTGAAGAAAGTGATCGGCTGAGCGCACGCGACGTGCGTCGATATCCGCAATCGGGAGACCGTTCATGACCATGGACCTGAGCCAGTTCTACCAGGTGTTCTTCGAAGAAGCCGCAGAACACCTGTCGAACATGGAGCAGATGCTGCTCGACATCGATCTCGACAGCATCGATGACGAAGAGATGAATGCGATCTTCCGCGCCGCCCACTCGATCAAGGGCAGCGCAGGCACCTTCGGCTTCACCGACCTCGCGCAGGTCACCCACGAGCTCGAAACCCTGCTCGATCGCGTGCGCAAGCACGATGTCGTCATGACGCCGGCCATGGTCAACGCCTCACTCGAAGCCGGCGATCTGCTGCGCGATCTGGTGGCGGCGCACCGTGGCATCGGCGAAGCCGATCTGCAGCGGGTGGCGCAGGTGTGCGCTGCACTCAAGTCCCTGTATTCCGGTGCGGTCGAGCCGGCACGGGGGGGCGGAGGTGCAGAATCGGTTCCGCTGTCTGCCGCATCGACTTTACGCTTCAGCTTTCTGCTGTTGTCCGACCATGCCGATGTGGCGGGCGTGATCGAGAATCTTGCTCGCGAGGCCGGTGCGCTCGGTGGCCGCCTGCTTGACCTTTCCCTGGGTGCTGACGGGCGCTGGCACGGCGTCTTCCAGGGTGGTGTTGACGCTGAGGCACTGCGCGATCTGATTGACTTCGTTTCCGTCACCGACAGCTTTGCGCTGACCGTGCCGGCCACCGATGCCGACGATGCCGACGATGCGTATGGCCTGTTCGACGCGGCACCCGGAACATCGTCCGACGGCGATAACGCGTGGGGCTTGTTCGACAACGCTTTGCCTGACACGGCGAGCACGGTTGATGACAGTTACGGATTGTTCGACACCGACCCCGTTGCGCCGACAGCCGACAACGGCCAGGCGGGTGATTCGTCCTGCGGCTTCTTCGATCCGCCAGCCGGGCAGGCTGTCGTCGACGCGCCGGGCGCCGCTGCGGCATTGTCGATCGTGTCACCGGCTGCCGCAACGCGGGAGAAGTCCGCCGTCAATGCACCGATCGAGGCATCGGTCGAGCCGTCGATCGACGCCCCCAAGGCCGCTGCGCCACGCAGTGCGAAACCCGCCGCAGTCGCCGATACGTCGATACGCGTGGGCGTAGACAAGGTCGACCAGATCATCAATCTGGTCGGCGAACTGGTGATCACCCAGGCCATGCTGATGTCGGCTGCGTCAAAACTCGATCCGGTCGAGTTCGAACGCCTGATGAGCGGTATGCAGCAACTGGAACGCAATACGCGCGACCTGCAGGAATCGGTGATGTCGATCCGCATGCTGCCGATGTCCACCGTGTTCTCGCGCTTTCCGCGCGTCGTGCGCGACCTGTCGCAGAAGCTGGGCAAGAAGGTGAGGCTTGTACTGGCGGGTGAGTCGACCGAACTCGACAAGGGCCTGATCGAACGCATTGCCGATCCGCTGACCCATCTGGTGCGCAACAGTCTTGACCACGGTGTCGAGACGCCCGAAGTACGGGCCGCGCGCGGCAAGCCGGAAGAAGGCACCATCACGCTGAAGGCCTCGCATCAGGGCGGCAACATCGTCATCGAAGTCGGTGACGACGGTGCCGGCCTCAGTCGTGAGCGCATCCTGTCCAAGGCGCGCGAGCGCGGTCTGGCAGTGAGTGATTCGATGACCGACCAGGACGTGTGGGCGCTCATCTTCGAACCGGGCTTTTCGACCGCGGATCAGGTCACCGAAGTGTCGGGGCGCGGCGTCGGCATGGATGTCGTCAAGCGCAACATCACGGCGATGGGTGGGCGAGTCGACATCGATTCGATGACCGGTGTCGGCACGCGCATGACGGTACGATTGCCGCTGACGCTCGCCATCCTCGACGGCATGTCGGTGGCGGTCGGCGACGAAACCTACATCATTCCGCTGAATTACGTGGTCGAGTCACTGCAGCCGGCCGCCGACATGATCAAGAGCGTCGGTGGCGTGCCCCGCCTGGTGCAGGTGCGCAACGAGTTCCTGAACATCCTGACGCTGCGCGATGTGTTCGGCCTGACTGGCGGCACGACGGATCTGGAGCGCGGCATTCTCGTCGTGCTCGAATCGGACGGCGACAAGATCGCGCTGTTCGTCGATGCCCTGGTCGGTCAGCACCAGGTCGTCATCAAAAGTCTGGAAGCCAATTACCGCAGGGTGGTGGGCATCTCCGGTGCGACCATCATGGGTGATGGTCACGTCGGCCTGATCCTTGACGTGCAAGCACTGGTCGAAACAGCCCGTGTCGGCATGGCGGTGGCTGCGTAGGCAGTCGTCGCAGCCCCTCCGGTTCCAGCTGCTTCGTTCGCAGCCCCCATCCCTGCCTTGCAGTTGCCCCCGGTGCGGGCTTGCCGCTTGATGCAGGTCACTGGATTGCAGACAAGCTTGCTTTCAGGCGCTGAGCGTCCTCAAGGCACTTCGTGTTCCGGCCGATATAGCAAGAGTGATAGACGCTGCGGAGCATGCAATGACCCAACTGGCGCGATCAGCGCACCCGAAACAAGACGCCACCGTCGATGGCGGGTACGCCCAGGAGTTCCTGACCTTCACGCTCGGCGGTGAAGAGTACGCCATCGACATCCTCAAGGTGCAGGAGATCCGTGGCTATGATGCGGTGACCGGCATTGCCCACGCACCGCCATTCATCAAGGGTGTCATCAATCTGCGCGGCATCATCGTTCCGGTTGTCGATCTGCGGATCAAGTTCGGTGTCGGTGTCGTCGAGTACACCCCCTTTACCGTCACGATCATCCTCAACGTCGGCGGTCGCGTTGTCGGCATCGTGGTCGATGCCGTATCCGACGTACTGTCGCTGGACCCTGCACAACTGTGCCAGCCGCCCGAGTTTGCCTCCAGCCTGGATACCCGCTACATCCAGTCGCTCGGCTCGATCGATGACCGGATGCTCATCGTTGTCGATATCGAAAGGCTGATGCTCTCGGCCGACATGGCACTCGTCGAAAATCCCCTGCACTGAGAAGCAAGAAATGTCAAAGACATCTGGAATTCCTTCTGACTCCGGCAACCTGACCGTGCAGCGACGCCTGATGATGATGGTTGCCGTGACGCTCTCGGCTTTCGTTGCGCTTGCCGCAATACTGCTGTTCGCGATGCGCGGCAACATGCTGGATGACCGGAAGAGCGCCGCGCGATTTGCGGTCGAATCCGCCTGGGGTGTGATCGAATCCTTCGAAAAGCGCGCCGCGTCCGGCGAGCTTGCGCAGGATGAAGCGCGTCGGCAGGCCATCGCGACGCTGCGCACGCTGCGCTACAACGGCGAGGATTACTTCTGGATCAACGACTTCGGGCCGCGCATGGTAATGCACCCGACCAAGCCTGAGCTGGAAGGCAAGGATCTGGGCGGCTCGAAGGACCCGAACGGCAAAGCCCTGTTTCTTGAAATGGTGGCAGTCGCAAAAGCCGACGGCGCCGGCTTCGTGGATTACATGTGGCCGCGGCCAGGTTCGACAGACCCCGTTGCCAAGGTTTCGTACGTACGCGCTTTCGCGCCGTGGGGCTGGATCGTCGGCTCCGGCATCTATGTGGATGAGGTCGATGCACTGATTCTCGACCAGGCCTTGTGGGTTGTCCTCGGCGTGTTGGCGGTAGGGCTTGCGATCGGCGTGCCGAGCATACGGCTCGGGCGCAGCATCGCGTCGCGGTTGCGTGACGCCGGACGCCATGCCGAGGCGATTTCGACGGGCGTGCTGGACCGGTCGATCAACGCCGGTGCGCTGGACGAGATCGGTCATCTGCTGCAGGCGCTCGACAAGATGCGCGGCGACCTGAAGCAGCGCATGGAGCGTGATCATGCGGTTTTCGCGGAGAACCTGCGGGTCCGCACCGCACTGGATTTCGTAGGTCGCAACGTGCGCATTGCCGATGCGGATGGCAACGTCATCTACGCCAACCGCACCATGATGAAGACGCTGGGCGAGATCGAGAATGACGTCAGACTGCGTGTACCGTCGTTTTCCCTGGCCCGCATCATCGGCAGCAATGTCGCCTCGTTGTGCGACAACCCGGCATTCGTCCGCAAGTCCGAACAGGTCGGCAATACGCAGTACAGCGAACTGGTCATCGGTTCGCGCACCTTCGATGTCGTCACCACGCCCATCCCGAACGATGCCGGACAGCGCATCGGGCTGGTCGCCGAGTGGACCGAACGCACGCAGGAACTTGCCGTCGAGCGCGAGGTGGAAGCCATGATCGCGGCAACCGTCAGCGGCGACTTTACTCACCGCATCGAGGTCCGGGGCAAACAGGGCTTCTTCAAGTCGCTCGCCGTCAGCATGAACGAACTGGTCGCCGTCGTGGCCGCCGGCCTCGAAGACACCGCACGCGTGCTGAATGCCATCTCGCGCGGCGTGCTGACCGAAAAGATTGATCGTGACTACGCGGGAACGTTCGGTCGGTTGAAGGAGGACACGAACACGACGGTGGACAAGCTGCGCGAGGTTGTGGGTCGGATCAAGGATTCGACGGAGGCGATCAACACGGCGGCGCGGGAGATTTCGGCGGGCAACAGTGACCTGAGTTCGCGCACGGAAGAG
>NZ_JAUYNV010000021.1 GCF_030698125.1 Methyloversatilis sp. | reverse complement strand
GTGGCGCAGGGATGCAGTTCGATGGCGCGTCGCTGAGGCAGCGCGAGGCGGCGAACACGGGCCCGGTGCCGCCGCGCACGCGGGGTGGGGCACCGGGCAAGGTGAAGCGGGTTCAGGCTGCGGCGGTGATCGCCGACGAGGAAGAGTGGGAAGAGTTCTGACCCGCCCGGCAGCAGGGAAAAAGCACGTTCGGCAGCACAGTCAGCAGCACAGATTCTGGAGAGACGAATGAGGATGAACTCGCCGGTGACCCAGCGTGAGGTCGAAGTGACCGAACGCCACAACATCGTTTCGCGTACCGATAGCAAGGGTCTGATCGTTTATGTGAATCACGACTTCATGGAGATCAGCGGTTTCGAGGAATCCGAACTGATCGGCCAGCCGCACAACATCGTGCGTCATCCGGACATGCCGAAGGAAGCCTTCGAAGACATGTGGCGCTGCCTGACGGGGATGCGCCCCTGGACCGGCCTGGTGAAAAATCGCTGCAAGAACGGCGACCACTACTGGGTGGTCGAGAACGTCACGCCGCTGTTCGAGAGCGGCTCGATCTCGGGTTACATGTCGGTGCGCACGCGCGCAACGCGCGATCAGATCCATGCGGTCGAAAAGGCCTATGGCGACTTCCGCGAAGGCAACGCAGCCGGGCTTGCCATGCGTGATGGCGCGATCGTCAGGAAAGGTTTTTCGCCGAAGCGCTTCGTTACCGACTTGAGCGTCCGCGCCCGCATGTTTGCCATCGTCGGCTTCGTTGGTCTGATGATGTCGGCCATTGCCGCCATCGGCATGTACGAAATGAAGTTGACCGAGTCCATCCTGCAGGGGGTGTATCACGATCGCGTACTGCCGAGTCAACAGCTCAAGTCAGTGGCCGACATGTATGCGGTAAACATCGTCGACACGGCACACAAGGTACGCAACGGCAACATCGATTTCGCCGAAGGCTCACGCAGTCTGGCTCAGGCGAACGACGCGATCGAGAAAAACTGGAACGCCTACCTCGCCAGCGAAATGATCAGCGATGAATCCGCCCTGGTCGCTCAGGCGACGCCGCTGATGGCCACGGCCGATGCGTCCATCGAACGCCTGGCCGCGATCATGCGCAGCAAGGACATGGAAGCGCTGAAGGCCTACACCGTCAGTGAATTGTATCCGGTCATCGATCCCATCTCCGGCAAGATCAGCGAACTGATCAATCTGCAGACCGGGGTGGCCGGCGGCGAGATACAGCGTGTCCGCGACGAATCGTCGCGCGCCTTCATCATCATTTCGGCGCTGCTGGTTTGCGGCCTTCTGCTGGCCGCGCTGGGCGCCTGGCTGCTGATGCGTGCCATTGTCAGGCCGATCAACGATGTGACCGCCATGCTGCAACGGATGACCGACGGCCAGCTCGATGTGACGATAGACACCACACGCCGCGATGAAATGATTGTCATCTTCGATGCGGCCAAATCGATGAAGATCAAGCTGGGTGCCGACATGGCGGAGGCAAGACGGGTCGCCAACGAGAACCTGCGCATCCGCGAGGCACTCGACAGCGTCACGACGAATGTCCGCATCGCCGACAACAACGGTCGCGTCATCTACGCCAACAAGACCCTGCTCGACACCTTGCGCCGCACCGAAGCGGAAATCCGCAAGAAGCTGCCGACGTTCTCGGCCGAGCATTTCATCGGCAGCGACATCACGGTGTTCTACGACGATCCGGAAGCGGCACGCCGTCGGCTGGCAGGTATGTCCGCCACGGTGCAGAGCGAGATCGTCATCGGCGGGCGCCTGTACCGGCTGACCACCAGTCCGATTGTCAACGAAGCCGGGCAGCGTCTGGGGTCGGTCGGCGAGTGGCTCGATCGCACGGACGAGGAAGTCATCGAAAGGGAAGTGACCGATCTCGTGCAGTCAGCGGGTCGGGGTGATTTCAGCAAGCGACTGTCGGCGGACGGCAAGCAGGGCTTCTTCAAGGCGCTCTCCGACGGACTCAACGGGCTGGTGGCCCAAGTTTCCGACAGCCTGACCGATCTTGCCTCGGTGCTCAATGCGATGGCGCAAGGCGACCTGAGCCGCAAGATCGAGCGCGATTACGCGGGAACGTTCGGCCGGTTGAAGGAGGACACGAACACGACGGTGGACAAGCTGCGCGAGGTTGTGGGTCGGATCAAGGATTCGACGGAGGCGATCAACACGGCGGCGCGGGAGATTTCGGCGGGCAACAGTGACCTGAGTTCGCGCACGGAAGAG
>NZ_JAUYNV010000016.1 GCF_030698125.1 Methyloversatilis sp. | reverse complement strand
TCAACCTGATCCGCGCCGATACCACGCCGGGCAAGAAGTGCAGTCTGGCCATGAAGCGCAAGCGCGCCGCCTGGAACCCGGATCTGCGTATGAGCATCCTCGGACTTACGCCTCTATGATGTTCGAGTGCGGAAGCCCTGCGGGTTGAGTACAGGCTTTTCTCGTTTGAGGGGCAAGGCGATCCATCTGTAATTGAGCAGGTAGTGCCTGTAATTGCTTGTGGTGTACGGTCATTGCGGCATCCTCGCAAACAATAGGGGACGCAGCAACATTTCCCCGCCGGGCTCCCCGGCGCATTCTTTCACGAGGCGTTCGCAGCAAGCTTCACGGCTGCATTTTCCGCATTACGCACTGGACAATCCTTTCCGCGCAGCCAAGGCTGCCTGCGGTGTCAAGCTCGCTTGCGACTTGCCGTCTCCCGCTTCTGATCAGCGGCGACCGAGACCTGCTGGACATGGGCACCGGGGATTGCTCCCACTGGGCTTTTTACTCGGCCTCGAAACCGCCACGCTCGGCCAAGGCTTGGGGATCACGGGCACCATGCAGTACACGCACGATTACCAGATGCGTCGGGGTGGCCGTGTAATAGATGACATAGGCTCCATGAGGCAGGGCCCGCATGTCAGGCGCGAACATGTCGCGTCTGCTGCCAATGGACGGGGCATAGCACAGCTTGTGCAGCCTGGTTTCAATGGCCTCCAGGAAGTGTGTGGCCACATCTTCCGTGGCTTCCATGGCGAGGTAGGCCCAGAGCTCGGCCAAGTCATTTGCGGCCGTCTCAGTCAGGCGGAGGGTCAGGGTTTTGCTAATAGCGTCCTCCCCCGCGTGATGATGGCTGCCTTGTCGAACTCGGTCAGGCGACCGGCTGCAAGATCAGCCAGGCCGCGTTCCACATCCGCCTTGAGGCTGGCAAGCTCTTGTTGCTGGACAGCGCGTGCCGATTTCCAGTCGCGCAGGGCCTCGCGCACCACTTCACTCACCGACGCATAGTCGCCGCTGGCTACAGCGCCTTTGACCAGCGCGGCCATGTCGGCAGGCATTGCGATGGTCAGGCGTTCAATCGGATGAGGTGTGGGGTGCATGGCCAGTATTCCTGATGGGCTTGGATTCACACTTAATCATACTGGGGTGATCGGGGACGCCGCAACATTTGCCCGATGGTAGCCTTGAAGCCTGCTTTCACGAGGCGTGCGCGACAATCCTTGCGCTGCGTTATCCACATAACGCGCCGGACAAAGAGGTTGGGATCCTTTTCGAGTCGAACAATTCGTCCGTTATGATCGTTGATTGACGATTCGGGACCGGGAGTCTCGCCATGGAAACATTCACCGCGAATCAGGCCAAGAGGCATTTCGGCGAATTCATCGACCGTGCCCAGAAGGCGCCCGTACGGGTGATGCGGCGCGACCGCGTGGTCGGCGTGATGGTGTCGCCCGAAGACTTTGACGCCATGCGCGCGTTCTACGCCGACCGTCTTCAGCACACGCTGCAACGCAGCGCAGACACCGCGGCGGCGGCCGGCCTGACCCCGGAAAATCTGGACAACCTGCTTGCCGATGAAAGTTAGACGGGTCGTGAGCAACATGAACCAACAACAGGGGGCGTAGCAACATTCCCTCAGTGGTGGGCTTTACGCCGCGTGGCGCGGATCGCCATGTATTCAGCATGAGGAAAGCAAATGACCGCGAGCAAGCGCGCATCGGGCCCATCCTTGGGATCTGATCTGAAGCGTGTCGACGGGCATGTCATTCAGCCGGCCGAATACGATGAACTGCCTGAACTCAGCGACGAAATGCTTGCGCGTGGAAAGGTGAATCGAGGCGGGCGACCCAGATCCGCGAATCCGAAAAGGCTGATCTCGATTCGTCTGACCGAGGATGTCATTCAGCGCTGGCGCGCCACAGGGCCGGGATGGCAGACCCGCATGGCAGAAAGTCTCAGCAGGCTCGCGCCGAAGGAAGGCGGAGGACAAACCGGGAAATAGGCACGGGCCCGGGATGGTCGCCGCCGGGCAGGCAGAGGACCGACACCGAGGTTTCCCCGCCTGTTTCGAACGGCTACAGGGCGGCCTCGCTGATTTCTGCCGCTGCTTCGGGCAGGATGTCGACGCCCGAGCGGATCACAGGGCGTTCCGCGCTCGATCGTACGCTGCGCAGCCAACCATACTGCCGGGCAGACCTCGCCGCTCTTGCCACCTGATGTTCGCCAACCGCGCGTGGCGAACGTCGCCCGAGCTCGAACTCCCACTCACTACACCATGAACTTCAGCCCGATCAGAATCATGTGGAACGACTGGCCCGCGCTGGCGTCATGGGTGGCGATGCCGATCACCTGGGCCATCCATTTCGGCTTCCCTTACCTGTACGGTGGCGACGCGGCCTTGCCGCTGGTGCTTCCGGTCGGGGTGTCCGTCGCGCTCATCGCCGTGCTCCTCTGGCGCATCAAGCGTGTGGCCGATCTGTTCGCGCGCGGGGTCGCGGTGAGCGGCACGGTTACCGACCTGATGATTGCGAAGGATCGCGGGCAGTTGGTGTTCGAATTCGAAGCCCCCGGCACGCGGGTTCGAACATGGATGCCGATACACAAGACCCGTGACGTGCTGTCGCTGGCCCGCGGCGACCGCGTGGATGTTCTTTATGACGCGAACGCGCCGCGTCGGGCCATCGTCAAGCGCCTGTTCGTTGCCACGCAACAGGCCTAGCACCGCGCCCCGGCGCGACCCACCCCGCTGCAGGACGATCCGTTGTGCCGCGGCGTGGTACTCGACGCGCCCGCCTGCGTGTTCGAGATCGACGGGTAGACGACTGCGCCCCGCCCGGTGAAGAATGGGGCGCCGAACCCTGTTCCTGTTGCCGACCGACGCGAGGCGCGCGCATTGACCCTTCCCACACCGCATTTCCGATCGACCGGCGCCGGCCCCGGCGTGATCTGCCTGCACGCGAACGGCAGCAGTTCGGCGCAGTGGCGGGGCCTGAGCGACGCCTTGTCGGCCGATCACCACGTCCTCGCGCCCGACCTGTACGGCGCCGGCCGCAGCCCTGACTGGCCTTCGGACCGCGAGATCACGCTGCGCGACGAGGTCGATTTCCTCGCGCCGGTGTTCGCGCAGGCGGGCGAGCCCTTCGTGCTGGTCGGACATTCCTACGGCGCGGCCGTCGCGCTGGTCGCCGCCCTGACCTGGCCGACCCGCGTGCGCGCGCTGGCGATCTACGAGCCGACGCTGTTTGCCGCAGTCGATGCGCTGCAGCCGCGGCCCAACGGCACCGAAGGCATCCACGCCGCAGTGGCCGCGTCGGTCGCTGCGCTGGAAGCCGGCGACCCGCACGAGGCCGCCCGCCATTTCATCGACTACTGGATGGGCGCCGCCAGCTTTGCCGCCATGCCCGGGCCGCGCCGGCAGGCCATCGCGGAGGCGGTGCGCAACGTGCGGCGCTGGGCGCACGCGCTCACCACCGAGCCGACCCCGCCGGACGCGTTCGCCGCGCTGCACCTGCCGGTGCTGTATATGCAGGGCGCAGCGTCGCCGGCGTCGGCGCACGCCGTGGCACGAGCACTGATTCCCCGCCTGCCGAAGGTGAAGGGGGTCGAATTCGCCGGGCTCGGCCACATGGCGCCGGTCACGCATCCCGACATCATCAACGCCGAAATCGTGCGCTTCATCGCCGCGACCGGCGACGCGGGCTGACGGACACGCCCGGTGGAGCGGCTTTCAGGTGTCGCCGGCGGAGACGGGACACGGCGCACCTGTCATGCACACAACCCCATTTAAGGAAGGCAACAGGGGACGCAACACGATTGATTGAAGCCCGTCGAGGACGCCAGTTACGTCTTCGCGGCGTCATCTGTTTCGGTTTCGGTCTGCGCGATGAACGTATTGTCGTGGGCGGCACGCCGCGTGTCGCCGCGTATCGCCATGGCTTCAGGACGAGGAAAGAAATGACCGCGAGGAAGCAGCGGGCCACAGAGCCGGACGGCCGGGGGGCAGAACCACATGGCAGACTGCCGCAGCAGGTTCGCGCCGAACGAACGCGGGGGCAATTTCGGGGGACGGGCGCAGACGCGAGACAGTCCGCGCAGGGTCATGACGATTTCGAACGCGTTTCCAGCCGGCGGTGGACATGAGCACCCGCATCCGCCCGGCGACGACGTCCGATCGCGAACATGTCCGCGACATCCATCTGCGCGCCTTTCCCGACAGCGAGAACCGGCGGGTGGCGAAGCTGGCCGTCGACCTGCTCGACGAACAGGGTGATCCGCCGACGATTTCGCAGGTGGCCGAACTGGATGGCCGTGTGGTCGGCCACATCGCCTTCAGCCCGGTGAAGGCGGAAGACGCGCCGGACTGGCTGGGTTACATCCTGGCGCCGCTGGCGGTTGTGCCTGAATGCCGGAACGCCGGCATCGGCTCGGCGCTGGTCGGGCACGGCATCGAGTTGCTCCTGGAGCAGCCGGCCGATCGGGTGTTCGTCTATGGCGATCCTGCGTATTACGGCCGCTTCGGTTTCGGCATCGCAGCGGCCGCGCACTTTGTGCCGCCCTTCGCACTGGAACACCCCTTCGGCTGGCAGGCGCGGGGACTGCGCGAGCATGGTGCGACGGGTCGGACACTCCGGCTGACGTGCGTGAAGGCGCTGCGCGACCCGGCGCTGTGGTGAGTGACGGCCGTGCGCTGCACGGTCGGCGGCGAGGTGCGGCGCCACAACCCGCTCCGGCGCCCACACCGCGAGAGGGGCTTGCCGAGCGCAGCCCCTCTCCAGATGACGGCGGGTATCGCTTCAGGCATCGGCTACGTCGGCTTCGCCATCGCTGCGCTGCAGCCTGTAGCTCAACTTGGGCCGCGACATGCCGAGCCGCCGCGCCGCGCGGGCGATGTTGCCCCCTTCCTGGTCGACACAGGTTTTCATCAGCAGCTGTTCGAGTTCCTCCAGCGGAATGCCTGCGCTCAATATCTGTTCACACAGACGCAAGCGGGTTTCATCGCCACCCCCTTGTTCGAGTTTCCCGCATGCCGAGATGCCTGATTCGCGTGCGAGCACGGCCTCCAGAGACAGGAAGAGGTGATGCGCATCGATCCAGCCCTGCTGCGGCGCCAGCACGACGCCGCGCTCGATCACGTTTTCCAGTTCGCGCACATTGCCCGGCCAGTGGTGGGCGTGCAGGGCCTGGAATCCCTTGTCCGACACGCCCTGCACGTGCTTGCCGTGCTGGCGGTTGAACCTGGCGACCAGCGAATCGACCAGTTTGCGCAGATCGGCCAGACGATCGCGCAGCGGCGGAATGTGGATGGGATAGACGTGCACGCGGTAATAGAGGTCGGGCCGGAAGCGCCCCTCCTTCACCGCCTGCGCCAGATCGACGTTGGTGGCGGCGACCACCCGCACATTCACCTTGCGCGTACGTTCGTCGCCCAGGCGTTCGATCTCGCCTTCCTGCAGCGCGCGCAGCAGTTTGGCCTGGGCGGCCAGCGGCATCTCTCCGATCTCGTCGAGGAACAGCGTACCGCCCTCGGCGCGCTCGAACTTGCCGGCACGCGAGGCGTGGGCCCCGGTGAAGGCACCCTTCTCGACGCCGAACAGTTCCGATTCGATCAGGTCGTGGGGGATCGCCGCGCAGTTCACGGCGACGAAGGGCGCGTCCTTGCGCGGGCTCATCTGGTGCAGCGCGCGGGCGAAGCGCTCCTTGCCGACGCCGGTCTCGCCCAGCAGCAAAACGGTCACCGTGGTGCCGGCCGCGCGCAGCACCAGCTCGTAGGCGCGACGGAAACTGGCTGAACTGCCGATCAGGTCGGTCGGCGTTGGCGTCACCTGCGCACTGTCGGTCTGCGAGACACCGGCCCAGACGGCGGAAGGCAGGTGGGCGATGCGGCTGTCCGGCTCGAAATAGCGCGCGTACTGTTCGCCGTCCTCCCATTCCTCGACCGGCTTGCCGATGATGCGGCAGCTGTTGGCGCCGCAACAGGCACATTCGACTTCCTTGAACAGCACCATGCGGCCCATGAACGCCGAGGTGTAGCCGGAGGCGTAACCGATCTGCATCCAGCACACCGGGTCGGCCGACTGGCCGAACTCGCGCAGGTGGAATTCGGCTTCCCACGAGTGTTCCCACAGGAACTCGCCATCGAATTCGCCGCTGCGCAAATCGATATGGATATGCATCGGCGTCACCTGCACGCTGCCTTCGAGCATGTGCAGTTGCGGACCGACGAAGAAGGATTCAATCGGGTTCTGGCCCGGCCGTATCGTGCGCGCCAGTTCGGCGTCGCGCATGCCGGATTCGTAACCCATGCGGGTCAGGATGCGGCGCGCCGATTCCGGCCCGACCGACTTGATGAGCTGCGTGCGCAGCGCCGACATGGCGGCGCAGTGCATCAGCAGCATGCGGTTTTCCGCCAGCCAGATCAGTCCGTCGTCGGCCGAGAACCTGACCAGCCGACGCAGATCGCTGTTGTGCGGGTACTTGAACGTACTCATTGCCCGTGCCTCCTCCAGACCGGTGCTTCATGTTGCGCTGCACAGCGGCTCGGCCTCCGTCGGCTGCAGTGGAGCGCGTGCGCGATTCCAGCTGCATGGCGTGGCCGGTCTTCTTCCGGTCGACTCCTTCATCAGATGGTGAACACCTCTTCGGGCGCTTCACGAAATCATCAACCGGTGGACGCGACGACTGTACATCGCACCACTTAAAACCGCCAAATATCGAGATTTCTATCGATTATCGAGTATGGCACGCTTCTTGGATGGGAGAGGGTGCGGCTGACGGCTGCATTCCGCACTCCGGCAAGGGCGCTCCGGCGTTTCCTTCATCCGGATGGGCTGATGCGCCGCAGCACGCACCACATAAAAGGAGGAGGACACGATGACCATGACCGGCGTGCTGCGCCCGGGTCATGTCGCCCTGAGGGTGACGGATCTGGATGCGGCGATGAAACACTATGGACAGGTACTGGGCCTGCTGGAGACCGGGCGCGACGCGCAAGGTCGGGTGTATTTCAAGGCGTGGGACGAACACGACCACCACAGCGTGGTGCTGCGCGAGGCGGATGCGCCGGGCATGGATTACATGGGCTTCCGGGTGGACAGCGAAGGCACGCTCGACCGACTCGCAGCGGCCGTCGAAGGCAGCCGTCTGGCGACCGACCTGCAATGGATCCCCGCCGGCGAACATCTGCACACCGGGCGGCGCTTCCGCTTCACGGTGCCGACCGGGCATGCGATCGAACTGTTCGCCGCCAAGGACAAGGCGGGCAACGGGCTCCCGGACGTGAATCCGGACCCGTGGCCGGATGGTCTGGTGGGCATGCAGCCGACCCGCTTCGACCACTGCCTGCTGTACGGCGACGACGTCGACGGCGTGGTGAAGCTGCTTACCGAAGTGCTCGGCTTCACGATTGCCGAACAGGTGATGGCTGGCGATGTGATGGTGGGCGTGTTCCTGACGTGCTCGACCAAACCGCACGACATCGCCTTCATCCGCAATCCGGAGAAGGGCAAGTTCCACCACTGCTCCTTCATCCTCGACACCTGGAACGACGTACTGCGCGCGGCCGACCTGATTTCGAAGCACGACGTGTCGCTGGACATCGGGCCGACGCGGCATGGCATCACGCGCGGCGCGACCATCTACTTCTTCGACCCGTCGGGCAACCGCAACGAGGTGTTTTCGGGCGGCTATATCTACTACCCCGACAAGCCGGTCATCACGTGGACCGTCGAGGACCTCGGGCGCGCGATCTTCTATCACGACCGCAAGCTCAACGACGCCTTCCTCAATGTGTACACCTGAGGCGGGTGCCATGGCGTCGGCATTCGACCCCTTCCGCAAGTTCGTGCGCATCACCGGCGAGCGCGACGACGGCTTCGTCGAGTTCGATTTCGCACTCGGCGAGCCGGCGCTGTTCGCCGAAATGATGCTCACGCGCGCCGCCTTCGAGGAGTTCTGCGCGACGCAGCGCGTGGTGCTGCTCGACGGCGACGGCGGTCCGCTCGGCGGCGACGCCGGTCTGCACTCGCCGCTGTCGGCACGGCTAAACGAAGTCCTGAACCGCGGCCCGCGCTGAGCGCGGGCACGAGGTCACGAAAACACATCAGAGGAGACTGGCATGCAGATCGATCTGCGTACCGTATCAATCAAGCCGCAGCGACAGACCTACGGTCACATCGCGCGCCGCTTCGGTGACAAGCCGGCATCGCGCTACCAGGAAGGCACGTTCGACCTGCAGCCGACCGCCAACTTCCACTACCGCCCGACCTGGGACCCCGAGCGCGAAATCTTCGACACTTCGCGCACCCGGTTGCAGATGAAGGACTGGTACGCATTCAAGGACCCGCGCCAGTACTACTACGGCGCCTGGACATTGGCGCGCGCGCGCCAGCAGGACACCGCCGAGTCGAACTTCGATTTCGTCGAGACGCGCAATCTCGGCGCCCTGCTCGCCGACGATGTGCGCCAGCAGGCACTCGACCTGCTGCTGCCGCTGCGCCACGCCGCCTGGGGCGCGAACCTGAACAATTCGGCCATCTGCGCCTATGGCTACGGCACGGCGATCACCCAGCCCTGCATGTTCCACGCGATGGACAACCTGGCCATCGCGCAGTACCTCACCCGCATCGGCCTGCTGCTCGGCGACACCGGGTCGCTGGCGGCTGCGAAGGAGCGCTGGCTATACGCCGCCGACTGGCAGGGGCTGCGCCGCTATGTCGAGGACAGTTTCGTGGTGCAGGACTGGTTCGAGCTGTTCGTCGCGCAGAACCTGGTGCTCGACGGTCTGGTGTACCCGCTTTTCTACAAGACCGTGGTGGAGGACGAACTGTCGCTGCGCGGAGGCACCGCGGTCGCGATGCTGACCCAGTTCATGACCGAGTGGTACGCCGAAACCACGAGGTGGGTCGATGCGCAGATCAAGACCGCCTGCGCCGAGTCGCCGCACAACGCCGTCATGGTCCGTGACTGGATCACTGCCTGGCAGAGCCGCGCGCTGGAGGCGCTGAAGCCGCTGGCACAGCGCGCGCTGGGTGAGCGCGCCGGCTCCACGCTCGACGATCTTGCAACGCAGTTCGCTGCCCGCGTCGCCAAGTGCGGCGTGCCGGTCTGAGGTCGCGCCATGTCCAGGGTATTCATTGCGCTGCAGACCAACGACGACACGCGACCGATCATCGAATCCATCCTCGCCGACAACCCGCACGCCGTGCCGGTCGAGTCGCCGGCCATGATCAAGATCGATGCCGAAGGCCACCTGACGGTGAAGCGCGAATCGATTTCCGAACTGATCGGCCGCGACTTCGACCTGCAGGAACTGCACACGCACCTGATATCGCTGTCCGGCCACATCGACGAGAGCGACGACGAGTTCACGCTGTACTGGGACAACTGATCGATCACAGAGGGAGTACGCGGGACACAGACGGCTGCCCGATCGGCCGCACCCGCTCCGTCATTGAGGAGACGCACAGATGGACATGCAGGTACCGAAGAAGAAGCTGGGCCTGAAGGAACGCTACACGCTGATGACCCGTGATCTGGCCTGGGACACCACCTATCAGCCGAAGGAGAAGGTGTATCCGTACGCCGACTATGAGGGCATCAGGATCCACGACTGGGACAAGTGGGAAGACCCGTTCCGGCTGACGATGGACGCCTACTGGAAATACCAGGCGGAGAAGGAACGCAAGCTGTACGCCATCATCGACGCCTACAGCCAGAGCAACGGCCATCTCGGCGTGACCGACGCGCGCTACCTGAACGCGATCAAGATCTTCCTGACCGCGGTGACGCCGCTCGAACACATGGCCCACCGCGGTTTCGCCCACGCCGGTCGCGCCTTCCCGGGCGCCGGTGCGCGCGTGGCGTGCCAGATGCAGGCGATAGACGAGATGCGCCACGCGCAGACGCAGATCCACTCGCTGTCGAACTACAACAAGTACTACAACGGCTTCCACGATTTCACGCACATGTACGACCGGGTCTGGTACCTGTCGGTGCCGAAGAGCTTCTTCGACGACGCGATCACCGCCGGCCCGTTCGAATTCATGGTGGCGGTCGGCTTTTCGTTCGAATACGTGCTCACCAATCTGCTGTTCGTGCCCTTCGTGTCGGGCGCGGCCTACAACGGCGACATGGGCACCATGACCTTCGGCTTCTCGGCGCAGTCCGATGAGGCGCGTCACATGACGCTGGGTCTGGAGTGCATCAAGTTCATCCTCGAACAGGATCCGGCCAACCTGCCCATCGTGCAGCGCTGGATAGACAAGTGGTGCTGGCGCGGCGTGCGCCTGCTGTCCATCGTCGCGATGATGATGGACTACATGCTGCCCAAGCGCGTCATGAGCTGGAAGGAAGCCTGGGAAATCTATTTCGAGGAAAACGGCGGCGCACTGTTCAAGGACCTCGCGCGCTACGGCATCAAGATGCCGGCCTGCGCGGAGCAGATCCGCCTGGAGAAGGACCACCTGTCGCATCAGGTATGGGCCACCTTCTACAACTACGGCGGCGCCACCGACTTCCACACCTGGATGCCGACCGAAGACGAAATGCAGTGGCTGTCACAGAAATACCCGGACACCTTCGACACGTACTACCGGCCGCGCTTCGAGTTCTGGCGCGAACAACAGGAGAAGGGCAACCGCTTCTACAACCAGACGCTGCCCATGCTGTGCCAGACCTGCCAGATCCCGATGCTGTTCACCGAGCCCGGCGACCCGACGAAGATCTGCTATCGCGAGCGGACCTACAAGGGCAACAAGTACCACTTCTGCTCCGACCACTGCCAGCACATCTTCGACAACGAGCCGGAGAAGTATGTGCAGGCCTGGCTGCCGGTGAACCAGATCTACCAGGGCAACTGCTTCCCCGAGGGGACTGACCCGAGCGCCCCCGGCTTCGATCCGCTGGCCGCGGTGCTGGAGTACTACCGGCTCAACATCGGTCGCGACAACGGCGAGTTCGAAGGTTCGGAAGACCATCGCAACTTTGAAGCATGGCGCGGCATGGCCAAGCGCAACGACTGAGGGGGACGACGACATGCAAGTCGCAGCAGTGAAGGACTACGTCGGCGTGCCGCGCGACGTGGTCGACAATTTCCATGGCAACCAGCTCGTCTTCATCGGCTGGGACGATCACCTGATGTTCTGCGCGCCGCTGGCCTTCCCCTTCCCGCCGACCCTGCGCTTCGGCGACATCGTCGAGAAGGTGCTGCCCGGCGCCTACGGCTACCACCCGGACTGGGCGAAGATCGACTGGTCGAAGGTGGAGTGGATGAAGTCCGGCGAGCCATGGACGCCGCACTTCAACCGCTCGCTGGCGGAGAACGGCATCGGTCACAAGGACGCCATCCGCTTCCGCACGCCCGGCCTGACCGGCATCCAGGGCTCGTGCAGCTGATGGGCTACGCGCTGACCATAGAACCCCTGGGCCAGACGCTGGAGGTCGAGGACGACCAGACCGTGCTGGATGCCTGCCTGCGCGCGGGCATCTGGCTGCCGCACGCCTGCTGTCACGGGCTGTGCGCCACCTGCAAGGTGCAGGTGACGGACGGCGAGGTGGACCACGGCGAGGCGTCCGACTTCGCGCTGATGGATTTCGAGCGCGACGAGGGCAAGACGCTGGCCTGCTGCGCACGGCTGCAGAGCGACGTGACCATCGAGGCGGACATCGACGAGGAGCCGGACGCGCGCAACATTCCGGTCGAGGACTTCCACGGCACGGTCAGCCGCATCGAACAGCTCACGCCGACGATCAAGGGCCTGTTCATCACGCTCGACCGGCCGCTCGATTTCCAGGCCGGGCAGTACATCAACCTCGACATCGGCGCCGAGCCCGGCATGTCGCGCGCGTTCTCACTGGCCAACGCACCTTCGAACGGCGACGAAGTCGAGCTGAACATCCGCATCGTGCCCGGCGGCCGCGGCACCACCTGGATACACGAGTCGCTGCAGGCGGGTGACCGGGTGAAGCTGTCCGGCCCCTACGGCCGCTTCTTCGTGCGCGCATCGGCGGCGAAACCGCTCATCTTCATGGCCGGCGGCTCGGGGCTGTCGAGTCCGCGCTCAATGATTCTCGACCTGCTGGCCAAGGGCTACGCGCAGCCGATCACGCTGGTCTATGGCGCGCGCAACCGGGCGGAGCTGTACTACCACGACGACTTCATCGCACTGGCGGCGGCGCACCCGACCTTCAGCTATGTGCCGGCGCTGTCCGACGAGGCGGCGGGCAGCGACTGGGCCGGTTTCCGCGGCTACGCGCACGAGGCCGCGCTGGCCCGCTTCCGCGAGGACTTCCGCGGCCACCAGGCCTATCTGTGCGGGCCGCCGGTCATGATCGATGCCTGCATCAATGCGCTGATGCAGGGCCGGCTGTTCGAGCGCGACATCCATACCGAGAAGTTCTTCTCGGCCGCCGACGCGCAGCAGGTTCGCAGCCCGCTGTTCCGGAAGATCTGACCATGACGCGCACCTACCGGATCGTGCTCGACGGCATCGGCCGCGAATACCTGTGCGCGGAAACGCAGAACGCGCTGCGCGGCATGGAGGCGCTGGGCGGCCGCGGCATCCCGGTCGGCTGCCGCCGGGGCGGCTGCGGCGTCTGCAAGGTGGAAGTGCTGTCCGGCACCTACTGCGCCGGTATCATGAGCCGCAGCCAGATCAGCGAGGAAGATGAGCGCTGCAACTGCGTGCTTGCCTGCCGCATCTACCCGACCAGCGACCTGCGGCTGAAGGTGGTGGGCAGGATGGCGCGCAGCGTCGAGGCGCTGAAGCGGGAGGCCGCGCAGAGGGATTGACCGCGGAGGTCCTTCTGCCTGCCCCGATCCGGTTCTGTGCTGCGGATCGAGGCAGGTCGGCCTGCGCTGGAATGACCTGAAGAGCTTTCGGCCTTAGTATTCGCGCTTGCGAAACTTTGGTCTTTCCATGGCGCCCCCTTTGGCATTTCAAGCCGGTCTGTTCGGAGATTGCCCGGTCGAAGCGGCGATCCGGCAACTGGCGGACGATTCGAGCACCGAGGAGCGTGGCGCGATCTATACGCGTCGCGAGGTCGTCGACTTCATGCTCGATCTGGCGGGTTACTCCGCCGAGCGGGATCTCACCCGCCTCCGTTTTCTCGAACCGTCTTTTGGTGCCGGTGATTTCCTGCTACCGGCAATCGAGCGATTGTTAAGTGCAGCGAACAGGGCGGGCCATGGCTTTGCGCTGGACGACTGCATTCGCGCGGTCGAGCTGCATCGCGACACTTATGAATCCACTTTCGCCAAGGTCGTACAGACCCTTATGGCCTGGGGTCACTCGGAAGAGGGCTCGCGCCATCTGGCCCGACGCTGGCTCATCTGCGATGACTTCCTGTTGGCGCCGATGCGGGGCGCTTTCGACGTCGTTGTGGGCAATCCGCCCTATGTACGACAGGAGTTGATTCCGGAGGCGTTGCTCAATGAGTACCGCGCGCGCTATTCGACGCTCTACGATCGCGCCGATCTATACGTGCCTTTCATGCAGAGGGCGCTTGAACTGCTCGCCGATGGCGGGGAGCAGTGCTTCATCTGTGCCGATCGCTGGATGAAGAACAAGTACGGAGCGCCCTTGCGACGTTTCATCACGACGCGTTTCCGGCTCAAGGCCTATGTCGATCTCAGCGAGGCATCCGCCTTTCATTCCGAAGTGATCGCATATCCGGCGATCACCCTGATTGCACGTGTGATGCCAGGAGCGACGCGCGTCGCAGTCGTTACGGATGTCGAAAGACTTGCGGAACTCACATCCGGATTGATGGGTAGTGGCTCGGAGGGGACTTCCGATGTCCGTCTGGTCGGAAGTCTTCCCGCGGATGGCGAGCCATGGGTGCTCGCGGAAGAGGATTCTCTTTCCCTGATCCGCCGTCTTGAAGGGGCCTTTCCCACCCTGGAACAGGCGGGCTGCAAAGTGGGGATCGGCGTTGCGACGGGCGCGGACAGGGCCTTCATCGGGCTCATGGACGAACTTGGCGTCGAGGATGATCGCAAACTGCCTCTTGCCATGACGCGCGATATCGACAGCGGAGAAGTGCGTTGGCGCGGATTCGGAGTGATCAATCCCTTCCGGGATGACGGCAGGCTGGTCGATCTTGCCGCATATCCGAAGTTGCGTGCTTTCCTGGAAGAGCGGCGCGACATCATTGCGAATCGCCACGTCGCGAAGAAGGACCCGTCCCGCTGGTTCCGCACCATAGACAGGATTACCCCGTCTCTGGCGGTCGAGCCCAAGCTGCTGATTCCCGACATCAAAGGTCACGCCCAGGTCGTGTTCGAGGATGGACGGCTCTATCCGCACCACAATCTTTACTTCGTGACCGCGAGTGAGTGGGATCTGAGGGCGTTGCAGGCAGTCTTGCTGTCCGACCTGACGCGATTCTTCATCGCCTCGTATTCCACACGTATGCGGGGCGGTTTTCTCCGGTTTCAGGCGCAGTATTTGCGGCGGATCAGGCTGCCGTTCTGGAAGGATGTTCCATCGGATATGCGATCGCGACTCGGCGCTGCCGCTCGCGCTCTGGATGTTCCGGCGTGCAATGGGGCCGTTGCCGAGCTCTACGGTCTGACCGAAGCCGATATGGCTTTGACAAGAAATGAGGGTGCGCAGCGGCGCTGAGACCGAATGGCTCTTGAATTGTGCGACTACGAGCGCCGTGCGCGCGGGGCGGTAAAGGAGTTCTGGACAAGCCGTGGTGGCGCTGCCGAGCGTCAACGTCAATCCGGAAGGGCAGATCGCGGCGAACGTGGCGGCGTTCTTTCGGGCAAGAACATGGATGGCTTCGTTCCGCTGATTCAGGCACTCGTTGCGAAGAACGGGCTGCCATCGGCGGAAGTGCACCTCAAGCGCGCTGTCCTCACACTTCCTGGCTATTTTCGTCCGACCAAGATCTGGGACGTGCTGGTAATGAACGGTGGTCGGCTGATCGCCGCTATCGAACTGAAAAGCCAGATCGGGCCGTCATTCGGCAACAATTTCAATAATCGGGCCGAAGAGGCGATCGGTACCGGCCATGACTTGTGGATTGCCTATCGTGAGGGTGCGTTCGGTGAGCAGCCTCCGCCGTTCATCGGCTGGCTCATGCTTGTAGAGGATTGCGACAAGTCGAGAAATCCGGTCAAGGACGCGAGCCCTCACTTTCCCGTGTTCCCGGAATTTCGCGGCGCATCTTACCTGACGCGATACGACATTCTTTGCCAGCGACTGGTCAAGGAGAAAGTCTACTCGTCGGCCTGCGTCATGACGTCGTCCAGAAGCGCCGCAACGTCCGGCGTCTTCGGAGAAATGGCGGAATTGACCAGTTTGGGGACGTTCGTGCGGCGCCTTGCAGCACACATTGCCGAGGAGGCCTCGCGCGTTTAATCGGGCGCGAAGGGTCGGGGGAGAAGGGCGCCGAAGCGGAAGGTGGATACGAGAACCGGAATCCATTCGCCACGATTCCTGGCCGGCGAAGTTCCTCCTCAACCGCCGTTGGCCGCCTTCCTCACCGGCTCCTGCGCGAACTGCGGCACGTTGGCCACCGTCTGGAAGGTGCGCCAGATGTGACCCGACAGCACGCGCGTCGCCTCGTCGGCGTCGCGTGCGATCGTGGCTTTGAAAATCCGTTCGTGTTCCTCGTGCACATCCTGCGGCACCGGCCGGTTCAGCACCGATATGCGGCGGTAGCGTTCGGACTGGCGGTAGAGGATGGCCAGGAAGTGACGTATCCAGCGCGAGGTGCAGGCGCCGATCAGCGTTTCGTGGAACATGCGGTTGCGCTCTTCCCACTCGTTCACGCTGCGATCGACGTCGCTGGCCAGCTTCTCTTCCGCCCGCGTCAGCAGATGGAAAGCGCTGACCAGATTGCCTTCCCAGCTCTCGTCGCCGTTGGCGATGCTCTGCCGCAGCGCCTCGCATTCGAGCATGACGCGCGTACGCGTGATGTCCTCGATGTCGGCCAGCGAAATCGGCGCCACGCGGAAGCCGCGCTGTCCCTGTGCCACCACCAGCGAATCGCTCACCAGCAGTGCCAGCGCCTCGCGCAGCGTGCCGGCGCCAACCTCGTACTCGTCCTTCAGGTGTTCGACGCGCAGCTTGGTGCCAGGCGGATGACGCCCTTCGATGATGTCCCTGCGCAGCTGGCGATAGGCGCCATCCACCAGTGTCTTCGGCTCACAGGCTTCGCCATTGACCGAGAAATCACCGGTAATCAATTGTTCCATATCGACTTTCAATAAGCCCCCCGCACGGAGTACCGGAGCATGCGCTCATTCTAGTTCCGAACTTTATCCGTGAAAAGTCTAAAATCTCGATAAAACATGTTGACGTCGAGATTCTTAATTTATATCGTTAACTCCATTGAATATCGACGGAAGAGAGGCCGCCATACAGGTGGCCCCGCGGAGGAGACGACATGGACGTAGCGGCACGGCAATCGACGGTGGGCTGGCAGGCGGCATCCGCAGCGGTGCATGCGGCGGTGGCGCACGCAGCGACCATCGGCGCCTGCGTCAATGCGGCGGTGGTCGACCGCGCCGGTCAGCTGGTGTCCTTCCTGCGCATGCCGGGCGCGCCGTTGCATTCGGTCGACATCGCGATCGACAAGGCCTACACCGCCGCCAGTTTCGGTCTTCCGACCGGCGACTGGGCAGCCGCCCTTTCAACCCATTCCGAAGCAGTCCGCCAGGGGCTGCCGCTGCGTCCGCGCATGGTCATGTTCGGCGGCGGGCTGCCGCTGGTGGTGGCCGGTGAACGCATCGGCGGCGTCGGCATCTCCGGCGGTTCGGAAGCGCAGGACGAGGACTGCGCGCATGCCGGGCTCGCAGCGCTCGGTCTCGACACCGCTCGCTGAAGCGCCGGCAAACCCAACAAGAAAGAGTTCGATGAAACAGATCAGTCACTTCATCAACGGCGAGTTCGTGACGGGGCGCGAAGGCCGCCGTTTCGACAAGCGTTCGCCGCTGGACAACCGTGTCATCGCCTCGGTGTCCGAGGCGGGGCGCGACGAGGTGAATGCCGCGGTCGCATCCGCGCGGGCCGCGCTGGAAGGATCCTGGGGGCGTATGGCGATGACGGAACGCACCGGACTGCTGTACGCGGTGGCCGATGAAATCACTCGCCGCTTCGATGATTTCGTAGCCGCCGAAGTGGCTGATACCGGCAAACCGGTCAGTCTGGCCAGTCACCTCGACATCCCGCGCGGCGCTGCCAACTTCAAGATCTTCGCCGATGTGGTCAAGAACGCTCCGGGCGAATTCTTCGAGATGGCCACACCGGACGGCCGTGGCGCGATCAACTATGCGCTGCGCCGCCCGGTGGGCGTGGTCGGCGTCGTGTGTCCGTGGAACCTGCCGCTGCTGCTGATGACCTGGAAGGTTGGACCGGCACTGGCCTGCGGCAACACGGTGGTAGTGAAGCCGTCGGAAGAGACGCCGCAGACCGCGGCGCTGCTCGGCGAAGTGATGAACGCGGTGGGCATGCCGGCCGGCGTCTACAACGTGGTGCACGGTTTCGGGCCGGATTCGGCCGGCGAATTCCTGACCACGCATCCGGGGGTAAACGCCATCACCTTCACCGGCGAGACACGTACCGGCGAAGCCATCATGAAGGCGGCCGCCAGCGGCGCGCGCCCGGTGTCGCTGGAAATGGGTGGCAAGAATCCGGCCATCGTGTTCGCTGACTGCGACTTCGACGCCGCCATCGCCGGCACGCTGCGCTCGGCTTTCGCAAACTGTGGTCAGGTCTGTCTGGGCACCGAGCGCGTGTATGTCGAGCGGCCGATCTTCGAGCGCTTCGTCGCCGCGCTCAAGCACGGCGCCGAAGCGCTGGTGCTGGGCCGTCCGGAAGATGACGCCACCGGCATGGGGCCGCTCATTTCGGCCGGGCACAAGCAGAAGGTGCTGTCCTACTACCGCGATGCGGTGGAAGAAGGTGCCAACGTCGTCACCGGTGGGGGCGAACCCGCCATGCCGGAGGAACTGGTGCATGGCGCCTGGGTGCAGCCGACGATCTGGACCGGCCTGCCGGAGACGGCCGCCGTGGTGCGCGAGGAAATATTCGGACCGTGCTGCCACATCGCGCCCTTCGATAACGAAGATGACGCAATCCGCATGGCCAACGACACTCAGTACGGATTGGCCGCCTCGGTGTGGACCACCGACATGACGCGCGGTCATCGCGTCGCCGCTGCACTCGAAACCGGTCTGGTGTGGGTGAACTCGTGGTTCCTGCGCGACCTGCGCACGCCCTTCGGCGGCGCCAAGCAGTCGGGCATCGGCCGCGAAGGCGGGGTGCATTCGCTCGAGTTCTACACCGAGCTGAAGAACGTGTGCGTGAAGCTGTGAGGACCGCCGACATGAACGCGCCACTCAATCCGGAAATCGCCCGAAGCATCGTCGCCGCCGGCATCAAGACCAACTACCACGACCTCGGCAGCGGCTTTCCGGTGCTCATGCTGCATGGCTCCGGCCCCGGTGTCAGCGCCTGGGCAAACTGGCGGCTGGTCATGCCGTCGCTTGCCGAACACGCTCGCGTGATCGCGCCGGACATGGCCGGTTTCGGCTACACCGAGCGCCGTCCGGACCTCCGGTACGACATGGACACCTGGGTCGCCCAGGCCGTCGGCATGCTGGACGCGCTGGGTATCGAGCGCGCCGATCTGGTCGGCAACAGCTTCGGCGGCGGTCTGGCGTTGCAGATGGCGATCCGCCACCCGCATCGCATCCGCCGTCTGGTGCTGATGGGCAGCGTCGGCGTGCGCTTCGACATCACGCCGGCGCTCGATGCGGTGTGGGGTTACACGCCGTCGATCGAAGCCATGCGCGGCCTGCTCGACCTGTTCGCCTGGGATCGATCGCTGGCCAATGACGACCTCGCGAAGCTGCGCTACGAGGCGTCGATCCGCCCCGGCTTCCAGGAATCCTTCGCCGCCATGTTCCCGGCGCCGCGTCAGCGCTGGGTGAATGCGATGGCCAGCAGCGTCGAAGACATCAAGTCGCTGCCACACGAAACGCTGGTGATCCACGGCCGCGAAGACAAGGTCATCCCGCTCGACACGTCGCTCACGCTGGCGCAGTGGATACCGAACGCGCAGCTGCACGTGTACGGCAAGTGCGGCCACTGGACGCAGATCGAGCATTCGGCGCGTTTCGCTCGCCTGGTGGGCGACTTCCTAAACGAATCCAATTGAACAGGCCCCGGACATGATGCAAGCCGACAAGATCCAGCAGTACGGCGACGAGCTGTACGCCGCGCTCACCACCCGCGAAACCGTAGCCCCGCTGACCAGCCGCGAACCGGACATCACGATCGAGGATGCCTACCACATCCAGCAGCGCATGATTGCGCGCCGGCTCGACGCCGGCGAGCGCATCGTCGGCAAGAAGATCGGCGTCACCTCGAAAGTCGTGCAGAACATGCTGAACGTGCACCAGCCGGACTTCGGCTACCTGCTCGACGGCATGATCTACAACGAGGGCGAGTCGATCGCCGCCAACTCGCTGATCCAGCCGCGCGCAGAAGGTGAGATCGCCTTCATCCTGAAGCACGACATCATGGGTCCGGGCGTGACCGGCGCCGACGTGCTGCGCGCCACCGAGTGCGTGATGCCCTGCTTCGAAATCGTCGATTCGCGCATTCACGAGTGGAAGATCCGCATCCAGGACACGGTGGCCGACAACGCCTCATGCGGCGTGTTCGTGCTCGGCGACCGCGCGGTGTCGCCACGCAATCTCGACCTCGGCCTGTGCGGCATGGTGCTGGAGCTGAACGGCGACATCGTCGGCACCGGTGCCGGAGCCGCCGCGCTCGGCCACCCGGTCAACGCCGTCGTCTGGCTCGCCAACACGCTGGGCCGTCTCGGCATTCCGCTCAAGGCGGGCGAAGTGATCCTGTCCGGTTCGCTCGCCGCCCTCATTCCGGTCAAGGCGGGCGACAGCCTGCGCATCGCCATCGGCGGCCTCGGCGGCTGCTCGGTGCGCTTCGTCTAGGAGACCACCCGATGGCGCGCATTGCACCCCTTCCCATCGAGTCCACGCCGGACATGGCGGCCGACTTCGCCTTCTTCGAGCGCACGCTGGGTTTCGTGCCGAACAGCCTGCGCACGATGGCCTACCGGCCGGCACTGGCCAAGGGCCTGATCGCGCTGAGCCGCGGTGTGTATGACCCGGCGGGCGAGGTCGATCTGGGCTTCAAGCGGCTGATCGGTCACGTCGCCAGCATGGCGGCCGGCTGCCTGTACTGCCGCGCGCATACCGCGACCAGCGCGCTGCGCCACGGTGTCGCCGCGGAAAAGATGGCGGCCATCGCCGACTACCGGTCGAGTCCGCTGTTCTCCGATGCCGAACGGGTGGCACTCGACTTCGCGCTGGCCGCCGCCAGCCAGCCGAACGACGTGAGCGACGAACTGTTCGCGAACCTGCGTGCGCACTGGAACGAAGGCCAGATCGTCGAACTGCTCGGCGTGATCGCACTGTTCGGCTTCTTCAACCGCTGGAACGATTCACTGGCAACGACGCTTGAGTCCGAGCCCCTTCAAACCGCCGGCAGCGTGCTCGGGAACACCGGCTGGACCGCCGGCAAGCACGCCGCCGGAGACGAGGACATCCCTGCATGAACAAGATCAAGTGTGCATTGATCGGGCCGGGCAATATCGGCACCGACCTGCTGTACAAGCTCAAGCGCAGCCCGGTGCTGGAACCGGTCTGGATGGTCGGCATCGACCCCGCGTCGGAAGGTCTGGCGCGCGCCCGCGACTTGGGGCTGAAGACCACCAGCGACGGCGTCGACGGCCTGCTGCCGCATGTGAAAGCCGACGGCATACAGATCGCCTTCGACGCCACCAGCGCCTACGTGCACGCCGAGAATTCGCGCAAGCTCAATGCACTGGGCGTCATGATGATCGACCTCACGCCGGCGGCCATCGGCCCCTTCTGCGTGCCGCCGGTGAACCTGAAGGAACACGTCGGCAAGCGCGAAATGAACGTGAACATGGTCACCTGCGGTGGCCAGGCCACCATCCCGATGGTGGCCGCGGTGTCGCGCGTGCAGCCGGTGAGCTACGGCGAGATCGTCGCCACCGTGTCGTCGCGTTCGGTCGGCCCCGGCACGCGCAAGAACATCGACGAATTCACCCGCACCACGGCCAGCGCCATCGAGCGCGTCGGCGGTGCCGCCAGGGGCAAGGCCATCATCGTGATCAACCCGGCCGAGCCGCCGCTGATCATGCGCGACACCATCCACTGCCTCACCGAGTCGGCGCCGCGCGCCGCCGAGATCGAGGAATCGGTGCACGACATGATCCGCCAGGTGCAGGCCTACGTGCCGGGCTACCGGCTGGTCAATGGCCCGGTGATCGACCTGGACACCCACCGCGTGTCCATCTTCATGGAAGTCGCCGGCCTCGGCGACTTCCTGCCGAAGTACGCCGGCAACCTCGACATCATGACCGCCGCCGCCGCGCGCACGGCCGAAATGTTCGCCGAAGAAATCCTGAACGGCTCGCTGTCGCTCGAGCCCGTCCCCGCTTGAGCGAAAAGGACTCCGACATGAATCTCAAGGGAAAGAAAGTCACGCTGCACGACAACACGCTGCGCGACGGCATGCATCCGAAGCGCCACCAGATCACGCTGGACCAGATGCTGGCGGTCGCGCGCGGCCTCGACGAGGCGGGCATGCCGCTGATCGAGGTCACCCACGGCGACGGCCTGGGCGGTGCCTCGGTGAACTACGGCTTCCCGCTGCACAGCGACGAGGAATATCTCGGCGCGGTGATTCCGGCGATGAAGCACACCAAGGTGTCGGCGCTGCTGCTGCCCGGCATCGGCACCGTCGAGCACCTGCGCATGGCGCACGAACTGGGCGTGCATACGATACGCGTGGCCACCCACTGCACCGAAGCTGACGTGTCGGAACAGCACATCGGTCTGGCGCGCAAGCTGGACATGGACACCGTGGGCTTCCTGATGATGGCCCACATGATCGAGCCGGAGCAGCTGGTCGCGCAGGCCAGGCTGATGGAAAGCTACGGCGCCAACTGCGTGTATGTGACCGACTCCGCCGGCCACATGCTGCCGGACGACGTGACGGCGCGCGTCACCGCGGTGCGCCAGGCACTGAAACCCGAAACCGAGATCGGCTTCCACGGCCACCACAACATGTCGATGGGCGTGGCCAATTCGCTGGCCGCGATCGAGGCGGGCGCCAGCCGCATCGACGGCTCGACCAACGGCCTGGGCGCCGGCGCCGGCAACACGCCGCTGGAGGTGTTCGTCGCGGTGGCCAACCGCATGGGCATCGAAACCGGCGTCGACCTGTACCGGATCATGGACGTGGCCGAAGACCTGGTGCTGCCCATGATGGAGCACCTGGTGCGCATCGACCGCGACTCGCTGACGCTGGGCTATGCCGGCGTCTATTCCTCCTTCCTGCTGTTCGCCAAGCGGGCCGGTGCCAAGTACGGCATCGCGTCGCGCGACATCCTGGTGGAACTGGGCCGCCGCGGCATGGTGGGCGGGCAGGAGGACATGATCGAGGACACCGCGATCACCATGGCGCGCGAGCGGGCGACCGCAGCGGTGGAGGGCTGAGCGATGAACCTCGACCGGACCACCATCGCGCTGCTCGCCGAGCGCCTCGAAAACTGCGAGCTGGAAGCGCGCGACACCACCAAGGTGACCGACGACTACCCGGACATGGACTGGGAAGACGCCTACGCCGTGCAGGACGCGATCCGCGCCCGCAAGCTGGCGCGCGGCGCGCGCATCGTCGGGCTGAAGGCCGGGCTGACCTCGCGCGCCAAGATGAAGCAGATGAATGTCGAAGACCCGGTGTTCGGCTTCCTGGTCGACAGCTTCGCCGTGGCCGACGGCGGCGACATCGATACGAAAAAGCTCATCCATCCCAAGGTCGAGCCGGAAATCGCCTTCGTCACCAAGGCCGCGCTGCGCGGGCCGGGCTGCCACATCGGCGCCGTGCTCGCCGCCACCGACTTCGTCGTGCCGGCGATCGAAATCATCGATTCGCGCTACCGCGATTTCAAGTTCGACCTGAAGAGCGTGGTCGCCGACAACTGTTCGTCCACCCGCTTCGTCACCGGCGGCACCGCTACCCCGGTCGAGGGGCTCGACCTGCGCACGCTGGGCGTGGTGCTGGAGAAGAACGGCCAGCCGGTGGCCATCGGCGCCGGCGCCGCGGTGCTCGGCCACCCGGCGGCGGCGATCGCCATGCTGGCCAACATGCTGGGCCGGCGCGGCGAAGAGATCCCCGCGGGCACGCTCATCCTGTCCGGCGGCATCACCGAGGCGGTCGCGGTCGCAGCCGGCGACAGCGTGAGTCTGCGCATCCAGTCGCTCGGTTCGACCAGCGTCCGCTTCGTCTGACCGCCCTTCGCCTTCCAGGAGAAACGACACATGCCATTCGCACAGATCAACCTGATCGAGGGCCGGACCGAGGACCAGAAGCGCGCCGTCATCGAGAAGGTGACGCAGGCGCTGGTCGAGGCGGTCGGCGCACCGCGTGAAGCGGTGCGCGTGATGATTATCGAGGTGCCGAAGTCCCACTGGGGCATAGGCGGCGTCAGCGCCAAGGACCTCGGGCGCTAGCCCCGCAGCCTCAAGCGACTTACCCCATCGACGACCCGGCCGCAGAGCCGGGCAAGGAGGAGAAATACATGAACCATCACGGATTCAGGGCGCTGGCCGTCTGCGCCGCGCTCGCCTCGTTCGCCACAGGCTGCACCCAGGCACCCGACCTTTCGGCCGCGCGCGCCGAGGCGCAGAAGCCGGTACAGCGTTACGACGCCATCCAGGCGCTGGCCGCGCACGGCGAGAAGGTCGCTGCCGGCACCCGCAGCGGTGCGGTGCTGGTGTCGGCCGACGGCGGCCGCAGCTGGAATCGACAGCCCATCGACGGCCCGTCGTCGATCACCGGCATGGACGTGTGCCCGGACGGTCGCTTCATCGCCATCGATTTCTACCGGAAGTTGTGGACGGCCGACGCGCAGCTGTCCGGCTGGACCGCGCAGCCGCTGGAGGCACCGCACACCGCGCTGGCCGTGCACTGCGACCGCCAGGGCCGCTGGTGGGTCGCCGGTACCGGTGCGCTCATCGTGCGCAGCGACGACCAGGGCAAGAGCTGGGTCAGGACCGACCTGCAGGAAGACCTGCAGATCACCACGGTACAGATGGTCGATGAGCTGAACGGCTTTGCCACCGGCGAGTTCGGCACAGTCATCGTCACCACCGACGGCGGTCAGAGCTGGGCAAAGCGTGGTGCGCTGCCGGAAGAGTTCTACCCGTATGCGGCGCTGTTCGTGTCGGCCAGCGAAGGCTGGGTGACCGGCCTGGCCGGGCAGGTGTTGAAGACCATCGATGGCGGCGTCTCCTGGACGCCGCAGGTGAATCGCTCCGGTGCGCCGCTGTACCGCGTGTTCATGCACGCCGGCGCGCCACACGCGGTGGGCGCCGGCGGCGCCGTGGTGCGGCTGCAGGGCGACGAGTGGGTCAGCGTCGCCTACGCCGACGCGCGCCCGGTACCGCTCTCGGCGGGCGCGTCCGTCCTTGCGCACAACACCCTTCTGATCGGCGGGCCGGGCGGCCTTCTGCGTGCCGTCGGCGACGGTGGTTCATCCAGACACGGAGCAGCGAAATGATCGCCCCGATCCGCAAGTCCATCACCCACGCGCTGCACAAGGCCGAAGAGTGGATCTTCGCCAACCCGAAGATCGTGCTCAGCCTGATCTTCCTGGTCACGCTGGCCTTCGCCGCCGCGCTGCCCAAGCTGCGCATCTATTCGGATTTTTCCGACCTGCTGCCGCAGGAACACAGCTACATCCAGACCTACAACCGCATCAAGGAGAACTTCGGCGGCGCCAACATGATCGTGATGGCGATCGAAGTCGAGCAGGGCACGATCTTCAACAACGACACGCTGAAGCTGGTGCATGAAGCGACCCAGGGCGTGGACAACCTGCCCAGCGTGAACCACAACCTGGTGTCCTCGCTGACCCACCGCACCGCGCGCAAGGTGTTCCTGTCGCCCGAGGGCAGCTTCGTGTCGCAGCCCTACTACGACCCGGCGAAGACCTATTCGGCCGATGAACTCGCGCAGATGCAGCGCGACGTGATCGCCAACCCCAATCTGTACGGCCTGATGGTGTCGCCGGACTTCAAGGCGGCGCTGATCAAGGCGCAGCTCAACGAGAGCGAGCTCGACTACGTCGAAACCTTCGCCGCGCTGCAGACCGTGCGCGGCACGCTGGCGCGCGACGGCCACAAGGTGCACGTGACCGGCAATCCGGTGCTGACCGGCTGGGTCTATACCTACCTCGACCAGATCGTGCAGATCCTGGCGTGGACGCTGGCGCTGCTGGCCACACTGCTCATCGTGTACTTCCGCCGCCTCTATGGCATCGCGCTGCCGCTGCTGGGCATCGCGCTGTCGTCGATCTGGGGCCTGGGCTTCATGGCGCTGGCCGGCATCAACCTCGAACCGTTGTCGCTGCCCATCCCCTTCCTGATCGCCGCCCGCGCCACGTCGCACGGCGTGCAGCTGGTGGTGCGCTACTACGAGGAACTGGCCATCGTGAAGAACGGCCGGCAGGCGGCGCGCAACGCGCTCGATGCGCTGTTCCGCCCCGGTTCGCTGGCCATCATCGTCGACGCGGTGGGCATCGCGGTGCTGATGCTCGGTGCTGCGCCCTTCAACTACAAGCTCGGTCTGGCTGCGGGCTTCTGGGGCTTCTCGGTCATCTTCACGGTGCACTTCATGGTGCCGCTGGCGCTGACCGTGCTGCCGCAGCCGAAGACGATGGAGAACGCCAACCAGGGCGTGCGCAACTTCCTCGGCAACGCGATGGCGCGCACCGGCGGCACCGACGGCGGCGCGCGCGCCATCCTGTTCGCGTCGCTGGCCTGCGTCATCGTCGGCAGCTGGTACGTGGCCAGGGTGCAGCTCGGCGAATCCGAACCCGGCAGCCCGCTGCTGAACCGCGACCACGATTACAACGTATCGACGGCAGCAATCAACACGCTGTTCCCGGGCTCGGAAGAGCTGCACATCGTCGCCCGCACCGAAGAGAAGGGCGGCATCAAGCGGCCCGAGGTGATGCACGCGATCGAGCGCTTCCAGGCGCACATGCTGTCCGACCCGACACTGGGCGGCGCGCGTGCGCTGCCGGGGGTGGTGCGGGTGGTGAACCAGCTCACCCACAACGACGACCCGCGCTGGGCACAGATACCGGACAACGCCGACGAGGTGGGCGGCCTGATGTTCGCCTACATGGCGTCCAGCCCGATCCCGGGCGCGCTGAAGGAGTACATCAGCCCGGACGAGAACGAAGCCAACATGGTGTTCTTCTACAAGGACCACCAGGCAGAAACGATCAACCGGGTGGTCGCGCTCGCCGAAGAGGGCAAGGCACGCATCGAAGCCGAAGTGCCCGGCCTGAAGATAGAACCGGGCGGCGGCATCATCGGTGTCACCGCGGCGGCCAACCAGGCGCTGCACACCGACCACATGATCATCATTCCGGCGGTGATGCTGCTGGCCTTCTTGCTGGTGATGGCCTACTACCAGTCGCTGCACGCCGGCTGGCTCATGGTGCTGCCCATGCTGTTCGCCACCGTCATGACCTATGCCTACATGGGCTGGGCCGGCATCGGCATCAGCGTGAACACGGTACCGGTGATCGCGGTCGGCGTCGGTGTCGGCATCGACTACGCGGTGTACTTCATGGACCGCATCCGCGAGGAAATGGCGGTCACCCGCAGCATCCACCGTGCGGTCGTCAACGCGGTCGCCACCACCGGCTATGCGGTGTCCTTCACCGCCGCGACGCTGATCGCCGGCGTCGTCATGTGGATCTTCATGTCCGACCTGCGCTTCCAGTCGGATGCCGCTGTCCTGCTGTCTTTCATGCTGGTCGTCAATGCGCTGGCCGCGATGCTCATCGTGCCCGCCTGGTGCGTGGTGTTCCGCCCGCATTTCGTGGTGGCCACCCACTACGACGACGACGGCGTGCTGGAAGAGGACGACGCATCGTGTGACATGGCCCGCGCCGCGGCCTGACCGGACCGCTTCGAATCCGCTGGACCGGCAACCGGCCTGGCACATCAGAGAGAGTCGGCAGTGCGATAGCAGTACAAACAGGAGGAGGACATGGTGGATACATACAAGACGAGACACCATCTCATGGCCCGCGCCGGGCTGGGAGGTGCGCTGTGCGCATTCGTCACGCTGAATGCGCTCGCCCAGAACAACCTGCCCGACCTGGGCAGCAGCACCCCGAAGTGGAAGGTTGATGTCTATTACGAGAACGACACCCGCTTTCGTGGAAAGGACAACACCAACCGCACCGTCGGGTTATCGAAATTCCGCAATACGGTTCAAGTCGAGCTCGACCGCGAGTTGGGCAACGGCTGGGAATTCCACGGCGTGCTGCGCGGCACGTGGGATGGCGTCTATCGCATCAACGATGACCAGTACGGAAAGGAGGCGGGTGGTGCAATCAATCTCGACACCACCGATCCGTCGGGTGCCTTCGGCGGCACGCGCGCGACGCCCCATGGACAGGGCGTGGTCGGCGACAACGGGCTGATCGATACGCCGTTCTTCGGCTTCGACACCAACGTCAATCCGAACAATGGCCTGCGCGTGCTGGGTGACCGCTGGCACGACGTCGAGGGCGGCGCGGCCTTCGGTGTGCCCGTCCGTCCGTGTGATTATGACAGTCGGGGGTGTACCGACTTCGGCGGGTATGGCGACAAGAAGCGCTCGGAACTGGAGTCGCCCGAGTTCAATTCCCGGCTGGACTTCATCCGCGAAGCGTATGTCAAGAAGACCTTCACGCTGGACGATCAGCGTTCCATCTTCCTGAAGATCGGCAAGCAGCAGGTGGTGTGGGGTCGTACCGACCTGTTCCGGGTGCTCGACGTGATCAACCCGGTGGATTACTCGCGCAACAACATCTACGACGAGCTGGAAGACATCCGCATTCCGATGTGGATGGTCCAGGCCGAGTACCGCATGGGCGGCAGCGAGTCGATGCAGGAGCGCAATCTGCAGGTGGTGTGGAACTTCGACCAGTTCCGCGCCAATAACCTGGGCCAGTGCGGTACGGCCAACGTCATCCTCGACGCCGGCTGCTTCTTCCGCGGCATGAAGAACCTGTGGGACAACGGCGGCACGGTGGCCAACTTCGCCAACATTCCGGGCGTCCCCGATGCGTTTCTGGCGACCGACTTCGGTCCGGGTCAGATCGGCCTGAACGAAGTTCACCTGCCGAGCTGGAAATTGAAGAACACGCAGCTTGGCATCAAGTACGAGGGCGTCACGAAGGGCGGACTGTCGTTCTCGCTGAACGCGCTGACCTATCGCTCGCAACTGCCCAGCCTGCGTGGCGCAAGGCGAGGCACGAACGGCTTCACCGGCGAGTTCCGTGAATCCTGGCCCTACCTGATCTCGTTCGACATGCACTTTCCGCGGGTCAACCTGATCGGCGGATCGATGGACTTCGAATGGGAAGCCGCAGACGCCGCGGTGCGCGTCGAGGCTGCACTGACTGACGGCGAGGAATTCGCCAACACCTCCAAGGCCGAACTGTATTCGGAGAACAACGTGCTCCGGGCAGTGATCGGCATCGACCGGCCCACCTTCATACCCTTCATCAACCCACGTCGCACGACCCTCATCTCCGGCCAGCTCTTCTTCCAGCACATCTTCAACCATGACGACCGTCGGGGTCCGATGGGCGGCCGCATCGGCATCCCGGACTGGGAGGACAACGTGATCGGCACGCTGCTCGTCAAGGCATTCCTGAAGAACGACCGGCTGAGTCCGCAAATCATCTTCGCGCATGACTTCCGTGCACAGGCGACTGTCGCCGCGCCGCAGGTCGAGTGGCTGCTCAGCGACAACCTGAAGTTTGCCATCGGCGCCAACGTGAAGCTGGGCAGCGACAACGACCGCTACAAGTACGACGACTGCCGTGCCTGCAACCCATGGCCGCCCTTCACCTCGGGCAACTACGGCGGCGATCCGACCCAGGCCTTCTCGCGTGGCCTGGCCGGCCTCGAACCACTCGGCCGCTTCCGCGCCGGCCCGATCGGCGCCGCCTGGGCCGAAGACGAGATCTACGCAACCCTCCGCTACAAGTTCTGACCATCCACCGCAGTGCCGGGGCGTGCGCCCCGGCTTCACAGGAGACGCACGCAATGAACAAATTGATTGCCGCCGGATTGCTCGCAGCCGGACTGTGTTCACAGGGCTTCGCCGCTGGCGAAGCCGATGTCGAAACCGCCTTCGAGCCGTACAAGAAGGGCTTTCCGACCTTCGCCGGCCTCAGTGCCGGCATGACGATCAACAAGGACAACGTCGACCAGTTCAAGGACGCACTGGACGCCGGCATGTACATGGTGATCAAGAACGGCTGGTACCAGATCAAGGTTGGCGAAACACTGAGCTTCCCGAACCCCAAGGGCTATGTCGAGGCGACGAAGCGCAATCTGGGAAAGACGAAGCTGGGCGAGAATGTGGGCCAGATCGAGGGCTTCGCCGGTGGCCGTCCGTTCCCGGAGGAGCCCAGCACTTCGGACCCGCGCGCCGGCGAAAAGGTGGCGTGGAACTTCAAGTACGGTGCGAACTGGGGCGACAACGCCGCCATCCATCCGTTCTACTGGAAGTACCGCAACATGACGACCGGTCAGCTTGAGCGCACGCTGAAGTTCAACTTCTTCTTCCTGAACTTCAAGCACCGCACCGATCACGCACCGACGCCCGAAGTGACGCCGAATTCCGCCAACCTCTACCGCGCCATCTACGCCCAGGTGCTGGAGCCACAGGATCTGAAGAACACGCAGCTGCTGATCCAGAAGTACGAAGACGACACCAAGTTCGACGACGCCTACCTATACCTCGGCTTTCAGCGCCGCGTACGCCGTCTCGCGGCCGGACAGGTGACCGATGCCTTCCTCGGCTCGGACCTGATGATCGAGGACTTCGAAGGCTATGAGAGCCGGGTATCGGACATGCAGTGGAAGTTCGTTGGCACGAAGAATCTGCTGATGCCCTATTACAAGCACAACGACATGAAGCTGTCGGACGAATTCAAGGAAGAGGACGGCTACAAGTACGTGAGCTTCACCGGCCAGGGCGAGTGCTTCCCCGACATCACCTGGCAACTGCGCAAGGTGCACATCGTCGAGTCGGTTCCGGTCAACAGCAATCACCCGGTCGGCAAGCGCGTCATGCATTTCGACGCCCAGGTCTACGGCGCCTCGCGCACCCTGGTGTACGACCGCAAGGGCGAGCTGTGGAAGACCTGGACCATCGGCAAGGCGCACCCGGACTTCCACCTTCCGGTCAACAAGGGCACCGGCGTCGCACTCGACGATTCGTTCTCGATGGTGGACGTGCAGGCCAAGCACTGCACGACCGGCCAGTTCAAGGGCAAGGTCGATCCCAGGCTGAGCCCGGCCAACCTGTTCCAGGTGCAGAACATGCGCAGCGGCAACTGACACCCGGTACGGGCCCCGGGGCCCGTACAACGCTCCTCGTTCCCGGCCCTCCGGGTTCACACCCCGTCCAGGCTTTGCCCGGGACGGGTTTTTTTTTCACCGGTACCGTGCCGGCCACGTAGCTGTTGGGCATCGCTGCGCTCACCCCAACCTACGGCAGGTCGGTCACTGATTCCCTCGTAGGTTGGGGTGAGCGCAGCGATGCCCAACAGCGCGGGGCGATCCCTCAGTTTCCTCATTTGACGACCTCGATTCACTCAAATGAGAAAACGATGGCCGCGTCCTTGCCATGGCGCGTCTGTCGGCAAAATTTCGCTTTAAAAACAATTGCCTGAAATCCACCCTTCCCTGGCACGCTCGTTGCACTCCTCCATGTTGCACAAGCGCTGACTGCGCATCACAGGAATGGGAGGAAAGATGCAGAACAACCGAAATGGCGCATGCGTGCCCGGTGGGACACGCGACGCGCGTCGGGAGGGCGAGCGGTGAGGGACGCCCTGTTTCAGGTCCGCGTCGCACGACGCGTGCAGGCCGCTGAAGACGTCATCGCGCTTGAACTGGTATCGATGGGCGGCGAGCCTTTGCCGGCCTTCAGCGCGGGTGCGCACATCGACGTCGAACTGCCCAACGGGCTGGTGCGCCAGTACTCGCTGCTCGGCGACGCGACGCAGCGCGCGCGCTACGAGATCGGCATCCTGCTGGATGCGGCGAGCCGGGGTGGTTCAGCCAGCGCACATGCCGACCTCAGCGACGGCATGTCGATCCGCATCGGCGCACCGCGCAACCTTTTCGCGCTGGTGGCGGCGCGCCATTCGCTGCTGTTCGCCGGCGGCATCGGCATCACGCCCCTGCTGGCGATGGCGCAGCAGCTGGCGCACGGCGGCCACGACTTCACGCTGCACTACTGCAGCCGCACGCTGGCGCGCACCGCCTTCCTCGACCGGCTGCGCGACGCGGCCTGGGCCGATCGAGTGCGCCTGCATTTCGACGACGGCGACGCAGGGCAGCGGCTGGATGCCGCCGCCGTGCTGGCCGCACCCGCGGCCGACACCCATCTCTACGTGTGCGGGCCGAAGGGCTTCATGAACCACGTAATCGGCAGCGCCCGCGCGGCCGGCTGGGCCGACGCCAATATCCACGCCGAATCCTTCACTGCCGATGTTGCGCGCAACGGCGACGAAGCCTTCGAGATCAAGCTCGCGCGCAGCGGCCGCATCGTTCCGGTCGCCGCCGGCCAGACGGTGGCGGCCGCGCTGGCGGCACACGGCATCGAGGTGCCGCTGTCCTGCGAACAGGGCATCTGCGGCACCTGTGTCACCCGCGTGCTGGCCGGCGAGCCGGATCACCGCGACCTGTATTTCAGCGATGCGGAGAAGGCGGCGAACGACTGCTTCACGCCCTGCTGTTCGCGCTCGAAATCCGCCGGGCTGGTGCTCGATCTCTGATCGGCGGCGGACGGCGCATCCAGACGCCCGGTGTCCGCCGGGCGCACCACGACAAGACGGAGGAGACAACGCAATGGAAGTAAATGCACTGGAAAAGAAGGTCGAGTTCTTGACGGACTGCTGGTACGTCGCCGCGCTGTCGAGCGAGGTGCCGGCCGAAGGCATGTTTCACCGCCGGATACTCGACACCTCGGTGCTCATCTACCGCAAGGCGGACGGCACGCCGGTGGCGCTGCACGACCGCTGCCCGCATCGCTTCGCGCCGTTGCATCTCGGAAAGCGCATAGATGACGAGGTGGTGTGCGCCTATCACGCGCTGCGCTTCGACTGCAGCGGCGCCTGCACGCACAACCCGCACGGCAACGGCCTGATCCCGAAGGCGGCGAAGGTGCGCAGCTTCCCGCTGCAGGAGAAGCACGGCTTCATCTGGATATGGATGGGCGAGGCCGCACTGGCCGACCCGGCGAGACTGCCGGACTTCGGTCCGCTGGACGACGGGCACCCGAACGCGCTGGCGCACACCTATATGCGCATGGACGTGAATTACGAACTCATCATCGACAACGTGATGGACCTGAGCCACATCGACCATGTACACAGCGAAATCATCAGCACGCGCGGCCAGCTGTCGCCGCTGGTGCCGGCGGTGAGTGAGGGCATTGCCAGCGTGAACGCGCGCTGGGAATGGTCGCAGACGCCTGCCATGCTCATCTTCGCCAGCTTCCTGCCGGACCCGGCAGCCTCGGCGCGGCACTTCTTCGACATCACCTGGACGCCGCCGGCCAACATCCAGCTGTCGGTCGGCGCCCTGCAGGGCGAGGGGTCGCTGGACCTCGATCACTGCACCGGCCAATACGACCTGCACACCTGCACGCCGGAATCGGCGACGAAGACGCACTACTACTTCGCGACCCGGCGCAACCACGACGTCGACAATGCCGAGTACAACGCGATGAAGATCCGCGCCATGCATGCCGCCTTCGAGAACGAAGACGGACCGGTCATCCAGGCCACGCAGGACGAGATGGGCACGACCGACTTCTTCTCCCTGAACCCCGTGTTGATGAGCAACGACATTGCCGCGGTGCGCGTGCGCAAGCTGCTGAAGAAGCTGATCGACGCCGAGCGCCTCGGCGCGCTGCGCGCCGTAGGTTGAGCAGGCGCCCTCAGGTGTGCGAACCCGGCCCTCTCCCACCGATGTGGGCGAGGGGCGTGGCCGCGGAGGATTCTTCCCTCTCCCGCATCAGCGGGAGAGGGTGGCGCGAAGCGCCGGGTGAGGGCGAGCGGCCAGTGGTCGCGATGTGGCGGTTGATCAGATGCCGGTGGTCTCCAGACCGTATCGCGGGCAGGGCCCGCTCCTGCGAAAACCGGTTCCGTTCCAACCCGGGGTGCCGGGCTCGTGGCCGCGCGGGTTGACGGCGTGGCGTTGGGCATCGCTGCGCTCACCCCAACCTACGGTAGGTCGGTCACTTATTTCCCCGTAGGTTGGGGTGCGCGCAGCGATGCCCAACACCCACCCTTTCCACCCCGCCCGCCCATGCAAACCCGGCACCTCGCATTCACGGCGCCTCCGTACATCGAGTCTTTCGGAGCTGCCCCTGCCCGCCGGGTCGCGGCGGATCACGCCGCTCCGGGCACTCGCTTCTTTGCCCGGTATTCGAACTGGCCGCGCCGTAGCCCGAGCAGCCGGGCCGCCGCCGACAGGTTGCCGCCCGTGCGCGTCATCGCATGGTCGAGCAGGCGCTGTTCCAGTTCGTCGAAGCGCAGGCCGGCGTTGACCAGCGAAGCGATGTGCGCGTCCAGATCGTCCTGCCGATGATCGGCGTCCTGCGTCGCGGCGCCCGCTTCGCGCATGAGCCGGCCGCCGGCCGACAGATTGAACATGGGCTGGGTCAGCCGTTCGCCGCCGGAAAAGAGGTGTTGCACATCCAGATTGCCGCCGTCGTCGGCCAGTATCACCGCACGCTCGACGATGTTCTCCAGTTCGCGCACATTGCCCGGCCAGTCGTAGGCCCAGAGCGCCTCGGCGGCGCGCTGAGTGAGGCCGGCGATGCGCTTGCCGAAGCGTTTCGCGTAGCGCTCGACGAACACATTCACCATCAGCGGAATGTCTTCGCGTCGCTCGCGCAGCGGCGGTATCTCGATCGGGAACACGTTGAGGCGGAAGAACAGATCCTCGCGGAAGCGGCCGGCGGCGACCTCATTGCGCAAGTCGCGGTTGGCGGCGGCGACGATGCGTACATCCACCGGCCGCACGCGGGTGTCACCGACGCGCTCGACCTCGCCTTCCTGCAGCACACGCAGCAGCTTGCCCTGGGCCGGCATCGGCAGACTGCTGATTTCGTCGAGGAAGAGGGTGCCGCCGTGCGCGCGCTCGAATTTGCCCGGCCGCGATGCGTGCGCGCCGGTGAAGGCGCCGCGTTCGACGCCGAACAGTTCGGCTTCGACCAGTTCGGCCGGGATGGCGGCGCAATTGACGCCGACGAAAGGTCCTTTCGCGCGCGGACCGATGGCGTGCAGGGTTTTCGAGAAGCGCTCCTTGCCGACGCCGCTTTCGCCCAGCAGCAGCACGGTGGCGTCGGTCGGGGCGACGCGCCGTATCAGGTGGGCGACCGAGTTGAAGCCGGCAGAGGCGCCGACGAGGTCGGGCAGGCTCGCGGCGGCAGCGGACTCGCCCGCTGTCTGGCGACCGCGCGGCGCCGACACGAAGTCCTCGATGCGCAGAAAGCTCAGGTCGTCGGCGCTGTCCTCGCACTCCTCCAGCGGCCGGCCGATCACGCGGCAGCGTGCGTGACCCATCGCCACGCATTCCAGTTCGCGCCACAGGATGGGGCGGCCCATCATTGTTGTGGTGAAGCCGTTGGCGTAGCCGGTCATCATCCAGCAGGCGGGCGAGCCGCTGATGCCGAAGTGCTTGAGGTGGGCTTCAGCCTCCCATGAGGCCTGCCAGTAGTAGTCGCCCCAGAACTCGCCGCTGTCAGTGTTGAACTGCATGCGCTCGACCGCCTGATTGCGCACGAAACCTTCGATCTCGCGCAGCCGCGGACCGAGCGCCAGCGTGCGCGTCAGATCGCTGCCTTCCGCCTCGCGCAGGCAGCGGGCATCCTCGACGCCCTGCTGATAGCCCATGCGGGTGAACAGTTCGCGCGTCCGGTCCAGCCCCAGGCGTTCGACCAGTTCGTGGCGCAGCGCGGCGACCGAAAAACCATGCATCAGGAGCATGCGCTGATCGAACAGCAGAATATGGCCGCTGTCCGGCACGAAATGGACGTTCTTCGCCAGTCCACGATCGTCGATGGTGTCGGTGATGGCGGTCAGCGGGCCGCGTGGCGAGGAGCGTGACATTCCGGACTCGGCGACGATGTGATGATTGCCGGAAATGCAGCAAGGGCAAGACCGGTACGATTCCGCAAATCATGAGATCACCGACCAAAAATGTCGAGATTTTTATCAAATCTTCGAATACGAAGCCATTTGAAACTCGACCGTCCTCAGGTATGCCGATTGCCGATCGTCCCCGCCCGGCCACGAGCCGGGCCACGACAACATGGGGAATAATGGAGCAATGCCGAGACCGGCGTGCTGCGCCCGGGTCATGCGCCCTGACGGTGACGTATCTGGAAACGGCGGCAACACACTATCGACAGGTACTGTGCCTGATGGAGATCGGGCGCGACGCGCAAGGCCGCGTGTATTTCAAGGCCTGGGACGAACACGACCACCACAGCGTGGTGCTGCGCAAGACCGATGCGCCGGGCATGGATCACATGAGATTCCGGGCGGACAGCGAAGACAAGCTCGACCGACTCGCAGCGGCAGTCTAAGGCCGTCGTCTGGCGACCGACCTGCGATGGATCCCCGCCAGCGAACTGCACACCGGGCAGCGCGCCCCTATCCCTTGCCCCCACCCGCACCGACGATCAGATTGAACACCTCTCGCGCCAACAGCAGTTCCACCGGCGCGCCGCCGCGCAGTGCGCTGATCGGCCGGAACACGCCGCCGTGCGGTTCGAGGGCGGCCTTCGGCGCCTCGAAGGTGGTGAAGCGCAGCAGATGCACCCTGACCGGGCCGGTTTCGGTGGACACCCAGTGATTGAAATCGCCGGCGCGCACCACCTCGGCCGGATTGAGCCCCAGCCGCTCGATGACCGCCGCCTTCACCGCGTCGCCATCATGCGCAGCGGCGAGCTCATCGGGCGCTGACGTCAGTTCGGCGGAAGCGGGAAGCGCTGCCGGCAGAAGCAATGTGTCATTCCACTTCGCAAACACGAGCGCGGTGCTGTAGCTGTCGAAATGCACGAGCATCACGCGGTTGTTGATCAGCACGTCGTCCTGAGTATCCATGGTTCATTCCCTTCCGGCGGGCAAGAAAGTCGACCCGACGTCAGGCTCGCTGGCCGATCCGACGGCGTCGCTCGATGGTTCGATGATCCGGTGCGTCGGCGTCAGCCGGGCCTGGATGGCGTGCGCGCCGTTCGCTGGCGGACCTCGCTGCACACGCGGGGAGTATGCAGGCTGGCCGGAGCAGTGCAGCATCGGTCACGCCGGGACAGCGTGCTGCGTCGCCCCTCCATTCCAGGGCCTGTCACGACGCGGGAAGTGTCTGTCGCGCAGTAATGAGGCCCGACGAGGAACGTCCCCTTCGCAAGGCTGTCCCGACCAAGGCGGTGCAATGCGCGATACTTATGGGTGCAATGCGCCGTGCAAGCGGCAATTCATGCATGTCACCCTTGATCTATCGTGGAAGGAAACCTGATGTCTTTTGCCTCACGCCTGCTGCTGCCGATTGCACTGATCGTCGCCGCAGCGGGCATGCCGGTGTTTGCCGCCGAACCCCCGTCGCTGTTCCTCAACCTGACCACTGACAATTCGCAGCGCTCGGAAACCGGACTCATCTTCGCGCGGGACCAGATGGCGCGCGGCCACGCGCTGACCTTGCTGCTGAACGATCAGGCCGTGCGCATGGGCAGCAGCACCAACCTGCGCAACTTCGTCAATCAGCAGAAACTGCTGCGCGAACTGATGGGCAAGGGCGCCGTGGTACTCGTGTGCCGAGTGTGCATGCGCCACTACGGCGTGACCGAAGCCAGTCTGATGCAGGGCATGCAGCTTGACGACCCACAGCGGGTCGGCGAAGCGCTGTTCCGCGACAACACGCGCACGCTCACCTGGTAGGTGCTCCGGGCAAGCAAGCGAGGCACGCACCGCATATATATATGGCGACATCGCTGACCACCCTGCCCGACGACCTGCCGGTGCCGCTCGACGACAGGGCGGCCGCCCATCTCGAAGGGATGCCTCTGCCCGCGCTGGCGCTGCCGCGCACCGACGGCGGCACGACCGATCTCGCGGCGCTGCGCGGCCTGCAGGTGATCTACGTGTATCCGATGACCGGCCGGCCGGATGCGCCGCTGCCCGACGGCTGGGACGCGATACCCGGCGCACGCGGCTGCACACCGCAGTCGTGCGCGTTCCGCGATCACCATGTCGAACTGGCGGCGCTGGGCGCCGGCGTGTTCGGGCTGAGCAGCCAGACCAGCCATTACCAGCAGGAAGCCGCGGCGCGCCTGCACCTGCCGTTTCCGCTGCTGAGCGACGACGGCCTGCAGCTCAAGGCCGCGTTGCGCCTGCCTACCTTCACCGCGGCCGGTCTGGAGCTGTACCGGCGGCTCACGCTGATCACCGACGACGCACGCATCCTCAAGGTGTTCTACCCGGTGTTTCCGCCCGATCGCAATGCCGCCGACGTACTGGCGTGGCTCAAGGAGCACACCATGAAAACCCGCGACGCCGCACTGGCACTGGCGGCCTGCGCCGCCACCGCCCTCGCCGCCGATGCCGCCCCGCGCGTGCTGACGCCCTGCCCCGACTCGCCCAACTGCGTATCGACCCGGTCGGACAGCGCGGCGAAGATGGCGCCGATTCCATTCAGCGGCGACGCCGCCGCCGCGCAGGCGCGTCTGAAGCAGGTCATCCTCGCCCAGCCGCGCGCCACCATCACCCGCGAAGAGCCCGGCTTCATCGCCGCCGAATTCCGCTCGCGCATCTTCCGCTTCGTCGATGCTGCAGAGTTCGCAATCGACGCCGGTGCGTCGGTCATCCACTACCGCTCCGGTGCGCGGACCGGCTATTCCGATTTCGGCGTGAACCGCTCGCGCGTGGATGCGCTGGCGAAGGGCTTTGCCGAAGCGAAGTAGCCCAGCGTCGATGCGCCGTATTCACCGCCGGATCGCGGACAGGGTCCGCTCCTACAAGCGACGTCGCCAGTCATGAAGCCGTCGCGGGTTTTCGTAGGAGCCTGCCCTGCAGGCGATTCCCGTCTCCGAGACGGCGACGTCGCTTGATCAACGTGCGGATCGCGGACGGGGTCCGCTCCTACGAAAAACATCGCCAGTTCTGAAACCGTCGCGGTTTTCGTAGGAGCCGTTCCACGGTCGGCCCTGCATGGCCGACCGGCTCCACGGGCGGCGAGCCGTGCTCGCCGAAACCCCCGCTCCGCCCCCGCAGGCGATTCCCGTCTCCGAGACGGCGACGTCGCTTGATCAACGCGCCTATCGCGGACGGGGTCCGCTCCTACGAAAAACACCGCCAGTCTTTTAGCCTTCACGGTTTTCGTAGGAGCCTGCCCCGCAGGCGATTCGGTCTCCGAAATGGCGACGTCGCTTGATCAACGTGCCTATCGCGGACAGGGTCCGCTCCTGCGAAAAACATCGCCAGTTCTGAAACCGTCGCGGTTTTCGTAGGAGCCTGCCCCGCAGGCGATCCCGGTCTCCGAAATGGCGACTCCGCTTGATCAACGCGCCTATCGCGGACAGGGTCCGCTCCTACGAAAAACATCGCCAGTTCTGAAGCCGTCGCGGTTCTCACAGAAGACCTCCACGGCCGGCGCTGCATGGCGGGTCAGTGCGTGGGCTCGGGTGCCAGCACGAAGCGGACGCAGCCTTCGCGGTTGTGGTCGAGCTGCAGGCGGAAGCCGCTGGCGCGGGCGAGCAGTGCCGACTGGTACAGCCCGACACCCAGACCGCTGGCGGAGGCGACCGGTGCCTGCAGGAGGTTTCCGGCCAGATCGGCGGCGATGGCGCTGCCGCTGTCTTCGACCGACAGCCGGTCACCGCCGAGGCGCAGCACGATGGCGATGCCCGGTTCGGCAAGCCGCTTCTGCAGCGCGTTGCCAACCAGGTTTTCCGCAACGGTCGTGTACAGCGCGCCGGGCAAGCGCTGGTCGGGTTCGGTCATGCCTTCGACCGTCACGCCCTGCCCGGCGAAATGGGCCGCGGTGGCCTGCAGCCATTCGGGGGCCGGCGTCCATTCGCCGTCGACCGGCTGCGGGCGGCGCAGCTTGTCCAGCGTGGCTTCGAGCCGGGCGCTGATGACCGGCAGCTGCCTCGCCAGCAGCGCGTTGGCGCGGGCGGCGCTGTCCGGGTCCGTGGCTTCGCGGGCGGCGAAACAGAGGGTGTTGAGCGACTGCAGCAGGTTCTTCACGTCGTGCGTCAGACGCGCGCCGGTGTCGTGGATCGCCGACAGATAGGACAGGCGGCGCAGTTCTTCGGTGCGCAGCTGGGCCTGGTAGAACTGGCCGAGCAACTGCACCAGCAGGTTGAAATGCCACAGCAGACCGCCGGACAGCGGGCGTGCGGTATAGAGCGTCAGGTCGAGCAACGGGTGTTCGAAATCCTGCCGGTGCGCGGCCACCTCGCCGAAGCGACGCGGTGGCGCGGCGTTCGCACCGCTGCGGGTGCGCCACTCGCCACCGCGAGTCGTCCACTCTCCGCCGCTGATCAGCGGCAGGGCGAGCAGGCGGTTCGCGGCGCGGGCGACAAATTCCTCCGGCCGGCTTTCTTCCTGCGACAGCGACGCCAGACTTTCCAGCCAGCGCTCATAGGGCAGCGCCAGCGACAGCACGTAGCGGGTGAAGGCGACGCTGACGCCGCCGAAACCGGCGCGCGGATTCCACGCCCAGCCCATCACCATCAATGCGGTGGCCAGCACGCCCAGCGTGGCGAGCAGCGCGCGCAGGTAATCGACACCGGCCAGCTGCATCGCCGCCAGCGTGCCCAGCACGAGCACCGCGAGCAGCAACAGCACGAAGGTGCCGGACACGAAGTCGAGCACTTCGCGGTCGCGGTCGACCCGCTCGCGACCGGGCACCAGCAGCATGACGGTCAAGGCAAGCGGCGCCAGCCACAGCCCGAGCACATCGATGCCGGACGGCACCGGCAGGCCGGGCGGCAGCGCCCGCGGCAGTGCGATCGTCAGCAGCGCCGTGATCAGGTAGGCCAGTGCGCCGAGGTAGTAGATGCGCGGCCCGCGCGAGCGCGAAAAGAACACCTTGCCGCCGACCAGACCGGCCAGCAGCAGCAGCCACAGGCTGAGCGCCAGTGGCCCGAAGAACCACAGGAACACGCCGACCAGCGCGCACAGCCCCACCAGCACCGGCCATTCGATGCGGGACTGCGCACGCAGCAGCGGTTGCCACAGCAGCAGGAGGCCGAGGTGGGGCAGCAGCAGCGCGCGACCGAACAGCAGGTCGTCGTCCAGCCACAGCAGCAGATGCAGGCTCACCAGAACGCCCAGCAGCAGCCAGGGCTGCGCGCGCGTCAGCCACATAACGCGCATGCGGCGCGGAACGGCAGGACGTCGCATCACGGTGTCGCCCTGCTTTCATCGGTCGTGGCGCACCCCCGCGAAAGGTGACCGGATCGTGACAGGACTGTCCGGATCCGGTCATGTTGCGTGCCTTTCACACCGGAACAGCCGGGTTGTGAACGGTCGTTCACCTTCGCCAATGAAAAAAAACGTTTCCAAATCAGCGGAATCAAGGAAACACTCCCGGTATCGTCCGTTCGGGCACGGAATCTGCATCGTCGGGACGCATACGGAGGATTCACATGAAAGCCAATCAACAAGGGTTCACGCTGGTCGAAATCGCCATCGTGCTCGTCATTATCGGTCTGCTGCTGGGCGGCGTGCTCAAGGGGCAGGAACTGATCAACAGCGCCAAGGCGAAAAGTCTGGTGAATGACTTCCGCACGATGTCGACCGCCGTGTACGCCTACCAGGACCGCTTCCGCTTCATGCCGGGCGATGATCCGGCCGTGGTGCAGCACGTCGCGGGCACGCTGGCGACCACGCCGGGCACGCCGGAAACCCAGGGCAACGGCCGCATCGGCGGCAACTGGAACTCGACCACCGCGACCGACGAGTCGCGTCTGGTGTGGCAGCACCTGCGACTGGCCAACCTGCTGACCGGCCCGACCGTCGAAAGCGACCCGGCCTACCTGCCGCGCAACGCCGACAACGGCACCATCGGCATCACCAGCACCTCGCCGATCACGCCGGCCACCGGCAGCGGTCCGGATTCGCGGCCGATGACCGGCGCCTTCTTCATCTGTTCGTCCGGCATCACCGCCCGCCTCGCGCGTCAGGTCGATTCGACCATGGACGACGGCGTCACCAACACCGGCAACGTGCGCGCAATGATCGACGTCAATGGCACGCCGTCGGCCACATCGACCGCCTCCAACATCGACGCCGCGGCCGAAACCGCGGCTGATCGCTACACGGTGTGCGTGGCGTTCTGACGTCGGATTCGCAGGAATGGCCGCTCAGCCCTTGAGCAGGCGCGATTCGGCCTGAGCCAGTTCGGCCGGCGCGCCCAGCAGCACCACCACATCGCCGCTTTCAAACGCCAGGTCGGAACTCGGCTCCAGCGCCCGGATGCCGCGCCGGCGGATCGCACTCACCTCGACGCGGATGTCGTTGAAGTGGAATTCGTCGATGCGGTGTCCGATGGCCCATGCGCCGGGCGCCAGCGGCACCGAATGCAAACGTGTGTGCTGCTGATCGGTCGCCGCCTCTTCCGCCAGATGTTCGGCACCACGGTACAGCCCGCGCAACAGGTGGTAGCGGTCGCCGCGGAACTGGCGGATGCGCTTGAGCACGCGGTGCAGCGGAATGCCCAGCAGCACCAGCGCGTGGGTGGCCAGCATCAGTGACGATTCGAGCGATTCCGGCACCACTTCGGTGGCGCCCGCGGACGACAGCTTGTCGTAGTCGCGCTCGTCGAAGGTGCGCACGACCACCGGCACTTCGGCATGCAGCTCATTGACCAGGTGAATCACGCGCAGCGCCGCCTCGGTGTCGACAAACGTGATGACGACGATGGATGCCCGCGTCAGCCCGGCCGCGATCAGCGTTTCACGCTTGCCGGCGTCGCCGAACACCACCGTTTCTCCGGCCGCTGCCGCCTCGCGCACCCGCTCCGGATCGAGGTCGAGCGCGATGAACGAAATGCCCTCGTTTTCCAGGAAACGCCCGAGGTACTGCCCGTTGCGGCCGTAGCCGCAGACGATGGCGTGACCGTCGGTGGCCAGCGACTGGGCGGCGATCGACGTGAGCTGCATCGAGCGCATCAGCCATTCCGACGGCACCAGCCGCAGCACGATGCGGTCGGCGTAGTGGGCGAGGATGGGTGCGGTCAGCAAGCTCAGCAGCAGCGAGGCGAGCACGATCTGCAGGATGCGGTCGGGCAGCAGGTTGGCCGAATCGGCCAGCGCCATCAGCACGAAGCCGAATTCGCCGCCGGCGCACAGCCACAGACCGACGCGCAGCGCCGTGCCGGGCGACGAGCCGAAGAATCGCGACGCCGCCGCGGCGACCACGAACTTGCCGATCAGGATGAACAGCACCGTCACCAGCACGAAGAACAGCTCGGACAACACCAGCGCCAGATTGAGCTTCATGCCGATGGTGACGAAGAACAGGCCGAGCAGCACGTCGCGGAACGGCTTGATGTCTTCTTCCACCTGATACCGGTACTGCGTTTCCGAGATCAGCATGCCGGCCAGGAAGGCACCGAGCGCCAGCGACAGCCCGGCGTGCTCGGTCGCGAACGCCATGCCCAGCGTCACCAGCAGCACGTTGAGCATGAACAGCTCGGGCGACTTGCGCTGCGCCACGACGAAGAACCAGCGCTGCATCAGGCGCGGGCCCAGATACAGGATGAGGGTGAGCGCCACGGCCGCCTTCACGCCGGCCAGCGCCAGCGCTTCCATACTTTCCTCGGCGCCGAGCGAAAGCACCGGAATCACCACCAGGAAGGGCACGACGGCCAGATCCTGGAACAGCAGCACGCCGATCACCTGCCGGCCGTGCGCCGAATCGAGCTCCATCCGCTCGACCAGCAGCTTGATCAGCACCGCGGTGGACGACATGGCAATGGCCGCGCCGACAGCGATCGCGCCCTTGAGGCTCAGCCCGAACAGCCAGGCGAACGTGATGACGCCCGCCACCGACAGCGCCACCTGCATGCCGCCCAGGCCGAACACCACGCGCTTCATCGAAAACAGCTTGGGCAGCGAGAATTCGAGGCCGATGGAAAACATCAGGAATACGATGCCGTATTCGGCGAACTGGCGCGCCTCGTCGGTATCGGGAATGAACGCCAGCGCGTGCGGGCCGGCCAGTGCACCGACCAGCAGGTAACCGAGTATGGGCGGCAGTCCGATGCTGCGGAAAAGGCCGACCACCAGCACCGAAGCGGCGAGCAACAGCAGGACCAGCTCGAGTGCGGACATGGTGGGCAAGAAGGGGCGGCAGGGCCATGAGCGGATGGCCGGCCGCCTGCCGTGGGCAGGTTGTTATAATCCGCGTCGATCATAACCGATCCACCCGAATGCTCGCGCTGCGGGCAACTGCCGGATCAACCGTGCCTTCCCCCGCCAGACCCATGACACACAGTTCCCCGCCGGTCACCGAAGACATCGTCGCCGCAGCCCGTCGCGTACTCGACATCGAAGCGCGCGCGATCGACGCGCTGTCCGATCGCCTGGGCGAAGACTTCGCCGCCGCGGTCCGGCTGGTGCTCGACAGCACCGGCCGCGTCATCGTCAGCGGTCTGGGCAAATCCGGCCACATCGCGCGCAAGATCGCCGCGACGATGGCCAGCACCGGCACGCCGGCCTACTTCGTCCATGCCGCCGAGGCGCTGCACGGCGATCTGGGCATGATCCATCGTGACGATGTGCTGATCGCGCTGTCCAATTCCGGCGAAACAGCCGAGCTGCTGGCGGTGGTACCGCTGGTGCGCCGGCAGGGTGGCCGCACGATCGCGATGACCGGCAAGCCGGATTCGACGCTGGCCCGGCTGGCCGACGTGCATCTGGACGCCGGCGTTGCGACGGAAGCCTGCCCGCTGAATCTTGCCCCGACTGCCAGCACCACCTGCGCGCTGGCGCTCGGTGACGCACTGGCGGTTGCGCTGCTCGACGCCCGCGGCTTCCGCGAAGACGACTTCGCACGCAGCCACCCGGGCGGCGCGCTCGGCCGGCGCCTGCTGACCCATGTGCGCGACGTGATGCGCGCGCGCGCCGACGTGCCGACGGTGGGTGTTGACAGCACGGTGACCGAAGCGCTGCTGCAGGTGACACGCGGCGGCATGGGCATGACCGTGGTGCTGGACGAAGCCGGCGGCGTGGCCGGGGTGTTCACCGACGGCGACCTGCGGCGCGCGATCGACCGCCTGGGCGACGTGCGCACCGTACCGGTGGCCGACGTGATGAGCCGTCAGCCGCGCTCGATCAGCGAGGCGAAGCTGGCCGCCGAAGCGGCCGAGGTGATGGAACGCAACCGGGTCAACCAGTTGCTGGTGACCGATGAACACGGCGCACTGGCCGGCGCGCTGAGCATGCACGACCTGATGCTGGCCAAGGTGATCTGAACATGGACGGCAACGCAGTACGCGAGGTGGCGGGCAAGGTCCGCCTGATGGGATTCGACGTCGACGGCGTGATGACCGACGGCACGATCTGGTTCGGCCCGGACGGCGACCTGATGAAGGGCTTCAACACGCTGGACGGACACGGACTGAAGATGCTGGCCGGCGCCGGCGTCGAAATCGTCATCATTTCCGGCCGCTCGTCGGCGGCGGTGCGTCACCGCGCAGCCAATCTCGGCATCACCACCGCGCTGCTCGGCGTCGAGAACAAGCGCGACGCGATGCGCGAACTGGCGGCCGAACGTGACATTCCGCTGGAGCATTGCGGCTACATGGGCGACGACATCGTCGACCTGCCGGTGATGCGCGCCTGCGGTTTTTCAGCGGCGCCGGCCAATGCCCACTTCTTCGTGCTCCAGCATGCGCGCTGGATCGCCGAGGCCGACGGCGGCCGCGGCGCGGTGCGCGAGGTGTGCGAATACCTGCTCGACGCACGCGGCGCGCTCGACGCGCTGCTGCAGGACTGCCTGCGTTGAACCGGCGCATCCAGCAGGCGCTGCCGCTGCTCATCCTGATCGGACTCGCCGGCATGACGATCTGGCTCGAGCGCACGACGCGCATCGACGACAAGCCGTCGAGCGGCAGCCTGCGTCACGACCCGGACGTGATCATCGACAACTTCACGCTGTACCGCTACGACGAAACCGGCGCGATACAGCACACCCTGACCGCCCGGCAGATGCGCCACTTCCCGGACGACGACTCGGCCGAACTCGACCACCCGACGCTGCGCTATGAAGGCAAGCTGGCACCGACCCACATCAGCTCCGAACGCGCACTGCTGACCAAGGATGGCAAGGAAGCCATCCTGCGCGACAATGTGCGGGTGCTGCGCGAAGCCAGTCCGGGCCGCGCCGAAATGACGCTGGCGACCACGCTGCTGTATGTGTATCCGGAAGAGGAAATCGCGCGCACCGATCAGCCGGTGCGCATGACGCAGGGCAAGTCGGTGGCGACCGGCGTTGGCATGGTCGCTGACCGCATCAAGGAACAATACGTACTCGAATCGCGCGTCAAAGCCACCATAGAAAGAGCCCGCCGCCCATGATTTCGCGTCAGATCACTGCCGCATTGACCACCCTGGCCCTGCTGCTGGCAGCCGGCCTGCCGACCACCGCCCAGGCTGAACGCGCCGACCGCGACAAGCCGGTCAATCTCGAAGCCGACAAGGTGACGGTGGACGACCGTACGAAAACCCACAACTTCGAAGGCAATGTGGTGTTCACGCAAGGCACGCTGACCATCAAGGCCAACAAGGTCGTGGTGACGCAGGATGCCACCGGCTACCAGAAGGGCGTGGCCACCGGCGGCGAAAACGGTCTGGCGCGCTTCCGGCAGAAGCGCGACGGTCAGGACCTGTGGATGGAAGGGGAGGCGGAGCGCATCGAGCACGACGCCAGGACCGAAATCACCCGCTTCTACGTGCGCGCCCACGTGAAAAGCGGCGGTGACGAGGTGCGCGGCCAGTACATCGAATACAACTCGATCAGCGAAAACTATACGGTCACCAATTCGAGCGACGCGAAGGCGGTGCCGTCGGGTGGCGACCAGTCGAAGCGCGTGCGCGCCATCATCCAGCCCAAGAGCGCGCCGGCGGGTAGCGCGCCGGCGACCGCTCCGGCCGCCACACCCGCCACGGCCCCGGAGCCTGCACCCAAGCCCTGACGCTGCGCGTCAAGCCGGCCCCGAGACCGGCGGAACGGCGAGTTCGTGCAGGCAGGCAAGGCACAGGCAACCCACGTAGCGTTCGCGCAGCGCGGCCAGCACCTCGGGGTCGATCTTCAGCGTGAAGCAGTCGCAGGGCGCCGGCCCGGCCGCGCCACAGGTGAAATGGCCCGCGCAGCGCGGGCAGCGGTCGGGTTCGCCCACGGCGGCTTCAGTCATGTCGCGAACAGCGCACGGTGCGCGTCGCGCAAAAGGTTCTTCTGCACCTTGCCCATCGTGTTGCGCGGCAGTTCGGCTACGACGAACAGCCGTTTCGGTACCTTGAAGTTGGCGATCTGCGCCTTCAGCCGTGCCGTCATCGCGGAGGCGTCGAGCGCCGTACCCGGTTTCGCGACGACGATGGCGACCACCGCCTCGCCGAAGTCGGCGTGCGGCACGCCGACCACCGCCGATTCCGCCACGCCCGGCATGTCGTTGATGACGCTTTCGATCTCGGCCGGATACACGTTGTAGCCGCCGCTGATGATCAGGTCCTTGCTGCGGCCGACGATGGTCACGTAGCCGTCCACACTCAGATGGCCGACGTCGCCGGTCATGAACCAGCCGTCGGCGGTGAATTCTGATGCGGTCTTTTCCGGCATGCGCCAGTAACCCTTGAACACGTTCGGTCCGCGCACCTCGATGCCGCCGATGTCGCCCGCCGGCAGCGATTGCCCGCGGTCGTCGCGCACCCGCAGGCTCACACCCGGCAGCGCCGGCCCGACCGTGCCGCCGCGGCGCTGGTCTTCCGGCCGGTAAGGGTTGGACGTGAGCATCGCGGTTTCGCTCATGCCGTAGCGCTCCAGTATCGTGTGGCCGGTGCGCTGCCGGAAGTCGCGGAAGGTGTCGATGAGCAGCGGCGCCGAACCGCTGATGAACAGCCGCATGCTGCGGCAGGTCTGCTTCGTGAAGCCGGGTTCGGCCAGCAGACGCACGTACAGCGTCGGCACGCCCATGAATACCGTGGCTCCGGACAGGCGCGCCGCCACCGCACGCGGATCGAACCGGCTGAACCAGATCATGCGGCTGCCATTGAGCAGCGCGCCATGCGAGGCGACGAACAGTCCATGCACATGGAAGATCGGCAGCGCGTGCAGCAGCACGTCGCCCGGCTGCCAGCCCCACACCTCCTTCAGCACCTGCGCATTCGACAGCAGGTTGCCGTGCGTCAGCATGGCGCCCTTGCTGCGGCCGGTCGTGCCGCTGGTGTACAGGATCGCAGCCAGATCGTCGGCGGCGCGCAGCGCCGGGGTGTGGCGGTCGCTGTGCGGCGCGGCCGCCTCGAGCAGGCTGCCGCTGCGGTCGTCTTCCAGCGTGAATACATACGGCGTACCCAGACGCGCGGCGAGATCGCTCACCCATCTGACGTTCTTGTCGGTGCACACGACCACGGCCGGTTCGGCGTTGCCGATGAAGTACTCGACCTCGCCCGCCTGGTAGGCGGTGTTCAGCGGAAGGTAGATGTGGCCCGCGCGCAGCACGGCGAGGTAGAGCATCAGCGCCTCGACGCTCTTCTCCGTCTGCACCGCGATGCGGCTTTCCGGCGGCAGCGCGAGCGAATCGATCAGGTTGGCCAGCATGGCCGTACCGCGTTCGAGATCGCGCCAGGTGTAGTACAGCGGATCGGGCGTGTCGGCGGTTTCGATGGCGATTGCATCGACATCGTCCGGGAAGGCTGCGCGCAGTGCGCAGAACAGGTTTTCCTGCGTCATGTTCGGGTTGTCCGTTATTTTGCGCGCGGAGTATGGCGGCCGGCCGGTGGCAGCGTCAATCGGCCGCGATCATGAAAATCATGGGCCTTCTTTCGTGCGCATCATCAGGTGTGCCGATGTGGCGGCGTCCATCATTCAATCCATGCACGGCAGACGTCGATGCAGTACGCAGCACCCACCAAGGAGACTGACATGAACTGGCAAACCCCGAAGGCGACCGACCTGCGTTTTGGCTTTGAAATCACGATGTACATCGCCAACCGCTGAACGGCGCGGCAGTACAGGCAGGAAAAAACGGCGGGCACTCCCGCCGTTTTTCGTTGGTGGCCCCGCCGGACACGGTGACTGCAGTTACTGACGCGGCGCAGCAGGCGTTATAAGGTGTTCCCATCCGATTCAAGGGAGCATTCATGTCCAGCAGTTCGATGCAGATCGAAGCCTTCTTCGATGAAGCCACCAGCACGGTCAGCTACCTCGTGCTCGACCGCAGCACGCAAGCCTGCGCCATCGTCGACAGCGTGCTCGACTACGATCCCAAGGCAGGTCGCACCTCGACACAGTCCGCCGACCGCCTGATTGCGCGCGTGCGCGAACTGGGCGCCCGACTCGAATGGATACTGGAAACCCATGTGCATGCCGACCACCTGTCGGCTGCGCCGCATCTGCGCGAACAGCTCGGCGGACAGCTGGGCATCGGTGCCCACATCGTTACCGTGCAGAAGGTGTTCGGCAGCCTGTTCAACGCCGGTGACGACTTCGCGCGCGACGGCCGCCAGTTCGACCGGCTGTTCGCCGACGGCGACAGCTTCACCATCGGCTCGCTGACCGCGCGCGCGCTGCACACGCCGGGTCACACGCCGGCCTGCATGAGTTATGTGATCGAGGACGCGGTGTTCGTCGGCGACACGCTGTTCATGCCCGACTACGGCACCGCACGCTGCGACTTCCCCGGCGGCGACGCACGCACGCTGTACCGCTCGGTGCGCCGGCTGCTGTCGCTGCCGCCGGCCACGCGGCTGTTCATGTGCCACGACTACCCGCCGGGCGGCCGCGCCCCCGCGTGGGAAAGCACGGTGGCCGAACAGCGCGCGCACAACATCCACGTGCATGACGGCATCGCCGAAGACGAATTCGTCGCCATGCGTACGGCGCGCGACGCCACGCTCGACATGCCGGTGCTGATCCTGCCGTCGGTGCAGGTCAACATGCGCGCCGGCCACCTGCCCGAGCCGGAAGCCAACGGCACGCGTTACCTCAAGATTCCGCTCGACGTGCTGTGAGCCGGCCGACGCATCCGGTCTCGACGTCCGGCGCGTGGGCGCGCTGGCTGCCGGTGCTCGGCTGGGCGCCGCGCTATGACCGGCCGACCTTCGGCGCCGACCTGCTGGCCGCGCTCATCGTCACGCTGATGCTGATCCCGCAGAGCCTGGCCTACGCCCAGCTGGCCGGGCTGCCGCCGCAGGTCGGGCTGTATGCCAGCATCGCGCCGCTGTTCGCCTACGCGATCTTCGGCAGCAGCCACGCGCTGTCGGTCGGGCCGGTGGCCGTCGTGTCGCTGATGACCGCCGCCGCGGTCGGTTCACTCGGCCTGGCGGATGAGGCGGCGCGACTGCAGGCGGCGCTGACGCTGGCTTTCGTGTCCGGTGTCATGCTCACCCTCATGGGCGCGCTCCGGCTGGGCTTTCTTGCCAGCTTCCTCAGTCACCCGGTGGTGTCCGGCTTCGTTACCGCGTCGTCGCTGCTGATCGCGCTGAGCCAGCTCAAGCATCTGCTCGGCATTCAGGCCAGCGGCGACACGCTGCCCGATCTGCTGCCCGGCCTGATCGCCCACCTTCCCGACACCCACCTGCCCACCGCGGCACTGGGTGCCGGCGTGCTGATCTTCCTGTACTGGACACGCAGCCGGCTCAAGCCACTGTTGATCCGGCTCGGACTGTCGGCCCGCGCAGCCGACACCTGCGCCAAGGCCGGGCCGGTGGTGGCCGTGCTCGGCAGCACCGCGCTGGTGTGGGCCTTGCGGCTCGACCAGATCGGCGTGCGCAAGGTGGGCGACATTCCGGCCGGACTGCCGCCGCTGACGCTGCCCTCCTTCGACCCCGTGCTGCTGTCGCAACTGCTGCTGCCGGCGCTGCTGATCAGCATCATCGGCTTCGTCGAGTCGGTATCGGTGGCGCAGACCTTCGCCGCCAAGCGCCGGCTGCGCATCGAGCCGGACCAGGAACTGGTCGGTCTTGGCGCGTCCAACCTCGCGGCCGCATTCACCGGCGGCTACCCGGTGACCGGCGGCTTTTCGCGTTCGGTAGTGAATTTCGACGCCGGCGCCGCGACCCCCGCGGCCGGCGCCTTCACCGCGGTCGGCATCGCGCTGGCCGCGCTGGCGCTGACGCCACTGCTGCACTACCTGCCGCAGGCCACGCTGGCGGCGACCATCGTCGTGGCCATCATGACGCTGGTCGACACCGACACGCTGCGCCGTACCTGGCGCAGTTCGCGCACCGATTTCGCGGCCGTGGTCACCACGCTGGTCGTCACCTTGCTGGCGGGCGTCGAAGCCGGAGTCGGTGCCGGCGTGCTGCTTACGCTGCTCACGCTGCTGTGGCATGCCAGCCGGCCGCACATGGCGGTGGTCGGGCGCGTACCGGGAACCGAGCACTACCGGAATGTGGACCGTCACCGGGTCGAAACCGATCCGTCGCTGATCGGGCTGCGGGTGGACGAAGGCCTGAACTTCATGAATGCGCGTCAGGTCGAGGACCGCATGCTCGCGCTGGTCGCCGCCCAGCCTGCCGCGCAGCACGTGGTGCTGCAGTGTTCGGCGGTGAATGACATCGATGCCAGCGCGCTCGAAATGCTGGAAAGCGTGGCGCACCGGCTGCGCGACATGGGTGTGCTGCTGCACCTGTCGGAGGTGAAGGGGCCGGTGATGGACAAGCTCGAGCGCACCGATCTGCTGGCGCAGCTCGGCGGCCGGGTGTTCCTGTCACATCACGAAGCGGTCACGACGCTCACTGCGCGCGGATCTGCTCGACCGCCGCCCTGAAGCGCTTGCGCAGTTCTTCGGTCGGCTGACCGGCCGCCTGCGCCGCCTCGATCGCGCGCAGGATGTCCAGCGCACCGGCGTCGGCCGCGAGCGTCTGCGTCGCCGGCGTCGCGGCGCCGGACACCAGTTCGGCCCGCTCGGCACCCGGCTTGCCACGCTTGGCGGAAATGACCAGCGCCGACGGCGCGGCCTTCACCGTCTGCCGGGTCGCGCTGTTGCGATGGCTGTCGACCGCGGCCATGAACTGCTTGCGCAGCGCGGCCGTCGGTTGGCCCCGCGTCTCGGCCTCACGCAGCTTCTTCAGCAGCGCCGCCACATCGGGCGGCGCCGGCACCGATGCCTGCGGCGGCGGGGCGGGCGGCACCGGCTGCGCCTTCACCGCCGCCGCCACCTCTTCCGAGGGCGCGACCAGCCCGGCGATGCGCAGCCGGTTGTAGCGCAGCGCCCAGGCCAGCGCATTTTCACCGCGGTCGGACACCGCATTCGTGCTGGCGCCGGCCTCGACCAGCGCGCGCACGATGGTTTCATGGCCTTCGCGCACCGCCATCATCAATGGCGTCGACAGATTGGGCGCGCGCGCGTCGAGCTTCGCGCCACGCGCGATCAGCAGGTCGGCGATGCGCCGGTGACCGGCGAACGCGGCGTAATGCAGCGCGCCCCAGGTCTTGTCCGGCGGGTCGAGCGACGCACCGCGCTCGATCAGCCATTCGACCGCCTTCTGATGGCCGCGCCACGCCGCCAGCGCGATCGCCTGTTCGCCGATGCGGCTGATGTAATCGATGTTGGCACCGCGCTCGAGAAACAGCTGCATCAGTTCGATGTTGCCGTCCCAGGCCGCGATCATCATGCCGCTGCCCACCGTGTCGGCTTCGAAATCCGGCGGCAGGCCTTCGTCCAGCCAGCGCGTTGCCGAGCGGATGTCGCCCATCTCCATCGCGCGCCCGAAACGCGCCGGATCAGGCAGTTGCGCCAACGCGGGCGGGATCAGGCAGAGCGCCAGCAGCAGCGCGGCAAGACATCGGAAAGTCTGGATCAAGTGCGTCCCCGTCAAGGCGGCCCGGTGGGTCGGGCACAATAGAGGTCGCCAGTCTAACGATCCCGTCCGCCGGTTTGTCCCGCCTGAAACTTCATTTCGCACTTGCACTGTCCGCGCTGACGCACGCCCTGTTCCTGCTGTGGCCCGAACGCACGGCCGAAGCGCCGCGACCCGAGCCGGCGCCGTTACTGCAGGCCCGGCTGCAGAGTGCGCCTGCGGCCCCAGCCTCGCGCGCAGCGGAGCCCGAGCCGGCTGAACCGCTGCTGAAGGACACGCGCAGCGAACGGACCGAACCGGCACCGCGTCCGCCAGCGGTCGTCCGCGCGCCGCGGAGCACGACGGCCACCGCCGAGGCGCGCGAGCAGGCGCAGCAGAAGCTGAACCGTCATGTGTTCTACCCGCCGGAGGCGATCGAGCGGGAACTGGAAGGGGAAGTGACGCTGCGCCTGCTGCTCGATGCGTCGGGCAGGGTCATCGACGCCGCCGTGCTGGCCGGCAGCGGTCACGCAATTCTGGATCGCGCGGCGCTCGACGCCGCACGCCAGATCGGCCGCATCGACGCGGGCGGCGCACGCGAGTTGCTGCTGCCGGTGGTGTTCAGGCTGGATTGACGCGGCATCGCGTGGTCGACGTGCCAATCGCGGACGGGGTCCGCTCCTACGAAAGGCAAAACCGTCGCTGTTTTCGTAGGAGCCTGCCCCGCAGGCGATGCGGTCTTCGATCATGCGATGTCGCGTGATTCACGTCCGGATCGCGGACAGGGTCCGCTCCGCAACCTTTGTGCGGGCGGATCAGCGCGACCAGGCCTGCATCGCGCGACCTTCCGGCAACTCGGTTTCGCCGGGCGGATTCAGTGGCCAGTGCCAGCTGTCGAGCGGCAGCCAGCCAGACGCGGCAAGGCGTTCCGGCAATCCGGGAAGCAGGTCAATGTCGGCCGGTCCGGGCGGCGGATGCGTCTGCGCGCATTCGATGATCAGGCAGGCGTGTGCTGCCTGTTGCAGCGCATCGACATGGGCCTGCTGGATGGTACGGCCACGCCGCTCGACCCCGGATTCCGCCATGCCCTGCTGCAACCATACGCTGCAGGGCAGCAGCGGCAACTGGCTGAGCAGGTTGACCGACGCGCACCATGCATCATCGGGCAGCGGCGGCATTGCATCGCGCGGGTCGCGCGCGGGGTCGGCAATCAGTCCGGTCACGTCCTGCGTCACGCAGGCGACGCGCCCCGGGTGCCTGCGAGCCGCGTCACGCGCCGCTGGCGCGAAAGCTACATCGACCAGATCGATGCGTTCGAAGCACTCGAGCAGTTCGGCCAGCGGCACGTCGTGCAGCAGCCCGGCGCCCATGATCCACGCACGTTTCGGTGCGTCGCGTGCGCAGGTCGCCTGCCGTGCCGATGCCAGCAGCGCGGCGCGCGTGCGGGCCAGGTGATCGGCCCAGTGCCGGCGCAGGCGCCGGTGGCGCACGACGAGCGCCGCCGCTTCCCGCCGGTAACCCATGCGCCGGGCAGCGGGCAGGCAGTCGATGCGCCACCACGCAAACAGTTCGGCGATCACGGGAGAGCATTGCCCCCGGGTGCGTTCAGCGCACGGGCGCGCGGCGCCGGATCCTGCCGGTAGAACAGCGCAAGCTGCGCGTAAAGATCCGGCCACACGTCCTGGATCAGATCCGGAATTTCGAAGAAGCATTCCGACATGACGGCAAAGAACTCGGCCGGGCTTTCCGCGGCGTAGTCGTCGATACCGGTTTCGACACCGGCTTCGATGTCGGCACAGAAGCGCCGGTACGCGTCCGACCACACCCGGGCCCAGCGCGCCACGCTCATGCCCTCGTGCAGCGGCGGCAGGCCGTCGGCGTCGCCGTTGCGCATGTCGAGCTTGTGTGCGAATTCGTGGATGACCACATTCACGCCGTCGGCCGCGTGATCGTCCGGCTGCCAGGACAGCAGCACCGGCCCGCCGGCCCAGGCTTCGCCGATCAGCGGCTCCTTGTACTCATGCACCACACCGGCGTCGTCCACGCTTTGCCGCGGCACCAGGAAGTCGCCCGGATAGAGCACCACACCCACCCAGTCGTCGTACCAGTCCAGGCCCAGCTTCAGGATGGGCAGGCAGGCCTGGAGTGCGATCTCGACCAGCTGGTCGTCGTGCAGCGCCATGTCGTGCGCGCCGTGGAACTGCCGGCTGGCGATGAACTGGCGCGCCAGTTCGCGCAGCGCCGGCCGGTCGGCCGGTTCAAGATAGTCGAGAAAGGGCAGCCGCGCCTCGATGCGCGTCCAGGTGTCCGGCGTCACCTCGGGCAGGTCGGCGTCGGCCGGCGCAAGCGCGCGTCTGAGCCAGTGAAACATTTGGCAATGGTCCTTGCTTGCGTAAGGTCGGGGGCGCGCCTATCGTACTGGCTCCGCAACCATGAAAGGAGGTGATCCGTGATGAAACGTCTCGCGATCCTGTTGGGGCTGGCGATGTTTGCGTCGTCCAGCGTTGTCATTGCATGCCCGGGCGACAAGCACGGCGACGCCAAACCCCAGAGCTCCCAACCGGACAAGCCGAAGACCTGATTCGGACAACTGTCGTGAGACAGGTGTCTGCGGGGCGGCCGAGCGATCGGTCGCCCCTTTTTGTTGCGCTTCCTGAAGTCTGCGCAGCATCCGCCCATGCTGCTTCGCCGCAAGCCCCCGCGTCCCTGATCAGCGATAATCCCGAACATGGTTTCCGTCGTCCATTCCCTCGTCAGCGCAGACACTGCCCGCAACACACTCGAACTGCTGGCCGACGGTCTGGGTGACGCCGAGGCCGCCACATTGCGGGCCGCCCACGACCGCGTGGCGACGCTGTACGCCGGCCGCACGCTCGGCACCGGCGAACCGATGCACGAACATGTGGTGGGTCAGGCGCTGATCTGCGCCTCGCTGCGGCTCGACCTCGAAACCCGACTGGCGGCGTTGCTGTTTCCGCTGCACGAAGTCATCGACGACGCCGATCAGCAGATTGCCGAACAGTACGGCCAGTCGGTCAGCGAGTTGGTGTCCGGCCTGCAGCGGCTCGATCATCTGCGCCTGATCACCCGGTCGCATGCCACCAAGAGCACGACCGGTGCAGAGATCGGAAACCAGGCCGAAGTGCTGCGCAAGATGGTGCTGGCCATGGTGGCGGACGTACGTGTCGTCATGCTGCGACTGGCGTCGCGCGTGCAGAGCCTGCGCTGGCTCACGGTCAATCCGAACGAGCAGCGCATCGACATGGCGCGCGAATCGCTCGACATCTATGCGCCGCTCGCCAACCGGCTCGGCGTGTGGCAGCTGAAATGGGAGCTGGAAGACCTGTCCTTCCGCTTTCTCGAACCGGAAACCTACAAGCGCATCGCCAGGCAGCTCGATGAGAAGCGCGTCGAACGTGAAGCCTTCATCGCCGATTCGATGGCGCGGCTGCGGGCCGAACTGGCCGGCGCCGGCATCAAGGCGGAAATCCAGGGCCGGCCGAAGCACATCTACAGCATCTGGAACAAGATGCGCGCCAAGCGCATCGAGTTCGCCGAGGTGTACGACGTGCGCGCGCTGCGCGTGCTGGTCGACGAGGTGCGCGACTGCTACGCCGCGCTGGGCGTGGTGCACCAGTTGTGGCAACCGCTGCCGCGTGAATTCGACGACTACATCGCGCACCCGAAGGGCAACAACTACCGCTCGCTGCACACCGCCGTCGTGGCGCCGGACGGCCGCTCGCTCGAGGTGCAGATCCGCACGCGCGAGATGCACCAGCACGCCGAGATGGGCGTGGCGGCGCACTGGCGTTACAAGGAAGGTTCGGGCCAGGACAAGGACTACGACGACAAGATCGCCTGGCTGCGCCAGCTGCTGTCGTGGCGTGATGAAATCGCCGACCATTCTGAATGGGTGGAACAGTTCAAGCGTGCCGCACTCGACGACACGCTGTACGTGCTGACGCCGCAGGGCAAGGTGATCGACCTGCCGCAGGGGGCAACGCCGATCGACTTCGCCTACCGGCTGCACACCGATCTGGGCCACCGCTGCCGGGGTGCGCGCGTCAATGGTCAACTGGTGCCGCTCAATACGCCGCTCGACAACGGCCAGCGGGTGGAAATCATCGCCGCCAAGCAGGGGGGTCCGTCGCGCGACTGGCTGAATCCGCAGCAGAGCTATATCGCGACCCATCAGGCGCGCGTGAAGGTACGGCGCTGGTTCGCGCAGATCGAGGAAGGCGAAACGCTGGCGCAGGGCCGCACCTGGCTCGCGCGCGAGCTGTCACGCGAAGGGGCGACGCAGACCAATCTGGACGAACTGGCGCAGAAGCTGGGCTACAACAGCGTCGACGCCATGCTGATCGCGTGCGCGCACGGCGAGGTCGGACCGCGCGCGATTCATGTCGCGCTCAAGGGTGAAGAGCCACTGCCGGAAGAACCGCTGATCAAGCCGCGCGCACCGCGCGCCGTGGGCGAGCGCGGCGTGCTGGTGGAAGGTGTCGGCAAGCTGCTGACCCAGCTCGGCCGCTGCTGCAAGCCGGCTCCGCCGGACCCGATTTCAGGCTTCGTCACGCGCGGGCGCGGCGTCGCGGTCCATCGCAGCGACTGCCCCAACTATATAAACATGGTGGCGCGCAACCCGGAACGGGTGGTCGACGCGCAGTGGGGTGAAATTGCCAGCCAGGATCCGGAATCGCGCTTCGCCGCTGACCTGCTCGTCGAGGCGCACGACCGGCAGGGTTTGCTGCGCGACATTTCAGAACTGCTGTCGCGAGAGCGCATCAACGTGACAGCCGTGAGCACCATCTCGAAGGCAGACATGGCGCGCATGAGCTTCACGGTCGAAATATCGAGCGTCGGCCAGATCCAGAAAATTTTGACGCTGCTGCGCGATGTCGACGGCGTGGTCGAGGCGCGGCGCGGCTGAGCCGCCGGCCCCACTCCTGCCCCCAAGGGCAGGTCCCCTTCGCTCAGAAAAGCTCGACCTCGCCGGTCGACATTGCGGTCTGGTTGACCGCATTCAGGCTCATCACCTTCGTCGGCCAGCAGCGCGACATCACCTCGCCGCTGGGTCACCCGCGACACGCCGTCGCGCTGCTCGCCTCACCGGCTTCAACGGCAGACGCGAAAGTCCGGAGGAAGCGGGAAGTGGACGGTGCTGGTGGCCCAACATCTACCGAAGGATTGCGCACAACGGCTTGCGGGCCAGGGGCGGCTGCTCGGACTGCTCCGACATGCCCCCAAAGATGCCCCCGCACTGGTCGAACGAAGTAGTCTCCCTCGTTACGCCATCGCGTATCTCTTCAGTCAGGCAGACCCTCAAGCACTCGGTCTGCATCTAGGGCGCTAGAATCCATTTCGAGTGATGTTCCCCGGCTTTCGCGACCGGAGGGGGGGGGACGCCCCACGTCTCCACGGGAATGTTGTCCGGGGAGGTAGCGGGGACACTGCGAAAAAATTTTGGAAAATTTCGGAAATTTGGGAGTGGTGTCTATGCGATGCCGCCGCCTCACCATGGACCTGAATGATGCTATTTGGAAAGCTCAATATTGGTAAGGGACTGCTTCGGCTTTATCTGGTATTTTGGATGCTGCTTGCGATTGCGTCGCTTGTCGGTAGCCTCCGTGAAGTGATGACGTATCTCGGTTCGACGCACTGGAGCGTCGAGAAGGTTGTGCAACGGCAAAAGGAAGAATTCCAGAGGAAGAACAAAGACTGCACGACTAAAGAATGCCAAGACCGGGCTTTTTGGGAGCAGTTCCCGGACGCGGAGAAGGTGGTTGATCCAGAGAAGGCGAAGGCGAGCGTCGAGCTAGCCGTAATCCTGGTTCTTGCCGTCCCGGCTGCCCTGTTGCTGGTCTTGATCATGATATTCAAGCTGCTGGCATGGGCCTTTGCCGGCTTCAAAACGAACTAGCCGCGTCGTACAGCAGCCGGTCACTAGGTGACTGCTCGGACTCATAGGCTTTGAAGTGCCACGCGAAGCCCCTCTCGACCTGAATCAGGTTCGCGTCTCTGCCATCGACCAGCACCTTGCCGACTGCTCGCCCGAAGCGGTCCACCTTGTCGGTCTCCACGGTCACGGCCTTGGAGAACACCAACTCCGACAAGCTCTCCTTCGACCGGTTGCCGAATGCCTGCGCCTTCTCGGGTGCATCGATGCCAGCGAGTCGAATTCTGTGCTGTACCCGGTCGGAATCGAGCACCGTCACCGTGTCCCCATCGGCCACACCGACCACACGGCCCACGATGGTTGATGCGTGGGCGCCTATTGGGGCGGACAGCACCAGTGCGAGGGTGGCGGTGCTGGCGACACGGAACAAGGAACTAAAGGAGAGCATGGCGTGATGGCAGGGGCTGCGCTGGGGGCGCTGGGGTCGGTGGTCTGCGCAACAAGCCCGAAAGACCCCCAGCCCTGTTAATACCTTCTCACGCGCGCTCGACGTCCCCCATGTCGATGGTTCGGGCTCGATTAGCCTCCACCCGTCGCCGCCCCTCCTCCATCGCCGCGACAAGGTCCACCGGGGCCGATACCGACACCTCGACCTTGTCGCCGTAGACCTTGCGGTAGACCCGCGACGCGATCCATTTTCGGGTGTCCAGTCGAACCCGTAGGTGCTGCACCCACGCGGACCGGCTGGCGGGGTCGAGGTCCTCAGGTATCGGAGTATCGGCTAGATCGATCAGTTCCTCGGCCAACATCGCCCCTCGATCTTCCACAGCGGCCTCGTAAGCCGCTTTGATCTCGGGGAACTCGCGAATCTGGTTCCGTGCGAGTTCGTAGCTCGGCATGCCAGGATGGCGAAGTGCTGAAGCGAGACTTTCGCCGTTCGCGATTCGTCTGGTGATCTCGGGCCAGATTTTTGATTTGTCGTACGTAACTGGTCTGCCCATTGGGTACTCCTAAACTGTTTCAGTGAATCAGGACAGCGGACAGAAAAGAGCGGACGGACACGGACACTCGTTAGAGTCGTGTCCGTGTCCGTCTGGTTGTCCTGCCCAGACAAACCGGACAATGTCTGGCTTTGTCTGGTCTGTCCGCCCCATTGGGCTATGTGAGATCAGGGAACCCGTCAAACCCGCTGGGTTCTTCCGGTTCGTTGACCAACACGAAAAAGCCGTCAACCTCTCGAACTTTTCCAAGAGCCAGGAGGTCCGTCCGCGCTCGGTGAAACGCCCTCTGCTTGTTCTCGGGGGTCGCCACGCTGCGCCGATAAAAGGCCTCCCTCCACTCGTCCAGGCTGGCGCGCACCCGCTGATCGTCGGGGGTGGGGGCGTTGTGCAGGGCCGCTTCTGTGAAAGCGTGCATGCCGACCTGCTGGGGCGCGGTCAAGGGTTTGACCTTCAGGCCAGCTGGTCCGGCTTTGACCACGCAGGAGGTGATCACGTCACCATCCCCGTCGAGTCCCAGGTCGACCACCTCCAGTTTGAACTGGTGGCCCAGACCGTCCGCACCGTCCTTCGACTTCGCGACAGACCATTCGCGCGAGTCACCTGCGCGAGTCACCTCAATGGCCGCATCGAGCGCTGCATGTAGGCTGGAGTGACCCCGCAAGCCTTTGGATGCGTCCTTGCCGGTGTGGTGAACCAGTAGCACCATTCCGCCGATAGCGGTCTGCACAGCCTTCGCCGCTGCCACCGCCTGCCCCATGTCGACGGAACTGTTCTCGTCTGCCCCCGGTGTCGCCCGGTTGAGGGTGTCGATGATGACCACACCGTGAGGCACAGCCCGGTCCGTAATGACGGCGACCAGATCGCGCACATCGGTCGAGCTCAGCAGGTTCAGGGGCTGGTCGATGAAGTCAATGCCGCGCGGGATGGGTCCGTTCACTGCGCTGTAGGCTTTGACGCGCACCGACAGGCCCGCTTCACCTTCGAGACAGATATAGAGCACCGGGTAGCGTTTCACCTTATGCCCGAACCAGTCGCCGCCCTTCGCGATGCGCATCGCCAGGTCGATGGCCAAAAACGATTTCCCACAGCCGGACGGCCCGAAGATCGCCCCGATGCCTTGTTCGGGTAGCACCCCCTTGACGCGCCATGCGATGGGCTTGGCGTGGAGCAATTCGTCTGCGCTGCGCAGCTTGTAGCGCTGCTCAGGTTGAGCAGGTGCGAGCGTGACGGGTATTCGCTGGGCACCGAGTCGCTCCGCGATCCGGTTGTATCGCCGATCCTCGAATTCTTGGGTCACTGCTCGGATCTGGACGGGGTCCAGGGGTTCGAATTGAGGTTCGATGGGGTTCATTCAAAATCTCCCCGCAGGTAGGCACGCATGGCCGCCGCTTCGCTGTCGATGCTCCCGTCGGGTCGGTGAAACCCGTCTGTGTCGCGAAACCATGCGATCAGGTCCCGGAGTGCTTCGAGTCGCCACCGCTGCTGTGATTTGGTAAACCCGTAGTGATGGATGCACTGGATGCCGATGATCCATGCTTCATCCAAGGCTTTCGCAAAGGGCAGCGTTCTGAACAGTTCAAAGAGCCTGCAAGCGATCAGCAGGTACAGCATCCTGGTGAAGGCGGTCTCTTCGACTGTCTCGCAGTGGAACGAATGGGCACCAGATAAGCGGCGCAGCAGAAACTCCATCTGCTCGGGTTGGCAGCAGTGCAGGTTCGGGTCGCTCAGGTTATGGGGCAATCCTGCTGCCCGGGCCAGCTGCTCGCCAAGCACCCAGCCTTTCCACCCTTGAAGGTCAGACCAGCCACGGTCATCGGTAAGGTCTGGGCCATGTTCCTGAAAGACTTCGATCAGTGCACGCACGAAAGGAACCCGGTCGGCCCATATCAGGCACTCGGCCAGTTCGCACAGGGTGCGTTTTTCATCTGGGCTCAGACCTTCAAGGCCGAGTGCATAGTCGTCCAGCGGATCGGCGATGTCTTGGGGTGCGGTGCTCATATCGTCACCTCCGCTTGCTGCTCGATCTGGGCACAGAGTGCGTCGATATCGGACGCGCGCCAGACGGTCACACCCTCGGACAGCTTGATTGGTTTCGGGTAACGACCGCTGGCGACGCCTGCGTACCACGTCGATCGACTCACAGGGATGAGCGGCGATATGCGCTTCTCGGTATCCCCGATGATGTGGGGAAGGCGTAAAAAACCAGCGTGCATGATGGACTCCAATTGGGTCGCGCCGCCGTAAACGAAAAAAGGCGAGCGCAACAAAGCGCCCACCTTTGGCCCACCGTTTTTAAGGGCTTACATGCCTACCGTGCTTCACAGGACCCAAGGAAGGGGAAAGCCTTGGCAACCTGTGCGGTACCGGAGTCTGTCCGCGCTCCGGGCGGGATCGATACGCTGAAGTACTACCGATGAAAAGGATTGTAGTGTCCGAATCGATCTAGTCAAGTAGCAGCGCGACCGATGAGCGCCACGACATCAGCATCTGAACGCACCCGTGCGCAGAACTTCGCCCACTCGTTCATCATCAATGCGCGCCTTGTTGCGCCGGGCTCAGGCCGCCCGAAACGCGATGACATCCGCCCCCGTCCGTAGGCTGTCCAAATAGTCTGCCCATCGCTGCATCATCCGCCGCCGCTCCGACAGGTGCGCGGTCCGGTTGTACGCACGACCATTTGCGTCGCGCACTGCGTGCGCCAGCTGGTGCTCGATCAGATCGGGACGCTCGCCTAGGATTTCGTCCAGCATCGTGCGCGCCATCGCCCGGAAGCCGTGCCCGGTCATTACTTCCTTGCCGATACCCAGCGTGCGCAGCGCCACCAGAATCGCGTTATCCGACATCGGGCGATTACCAGCGCGCGCGCTCGGGAAAACGTATTGCCCGTCGCCCGTCACGGGTTTGATCGCGCGCAGGATTTCGACGGCCTGCGTCGCGAGGGGCACGACGTGCTGCGTGTCGGTCTTGGTGACAAGGAAACGCCATTCCGCCGCCTCCAGGTCGATGTCTGCCCACTTAGCGGTGCGCAGCTCGCCCGGACGGACGAAAACGAGCGGGGCAAGGCGTAGCGCGCTGCGCACGATCAACGAGCCTTCATAGCCGTAGATTGCACGGATCAGGGGCGCGGCTTGTCGGGGCTCGGTAACAGCGGGGAAATGCACAGCCTTGACGGAGGACAACGCGCCGCGAAGATCGCGCGCCGGATCACTCGACAGCCGGCCTGTCGCGATGGCGTACCGGCATATCTGGCTGCAATCGCGCATTGCGCGGTGCGCTGTTTCGCCTACACCGCGCGCTTCGATCTTCCGGATTGCTTCCAGCAGGATCGGCGGGGTGATGTCGGATATCGGCATTGCGCCGATGACCGGGAAGATGTCGCGCTCAAGACGGCGCAGCAGCCGGTCGGCGTGTGAAGGTGCCCATGCTGGCGACTTCTTGGCGAACCACTCGGTCGCCACCGCCTGAAACGAGTTTGCGTGCTTGGTGGCCTCTGCGGCCTTGTCTGCCTTGCGCTGCGTGCTCGGGTCGATGCCTTGCGCCAGCAGCGTGCGTGCCGCTGTGCGCCGCTCGCGCGCCATCGTAAGGGTCACGTCGCCATACACACCCAGCGACAGGCGCTTCTCCTTGCCCCCAAAGCGGTACTTGATCCGCCACAGCTTGCCCCCATTGGGCGCGACCTCCAGATACATGCCTTCGCCGTCTGAAAGCTTATAGGGCTTCGCTTTGGGCTTGGCGTTGATGATCGCGCGGTCTGTAAGCTTGTTTGTTGCAGCCATTGGGGGCACCTTTTCAAGGCATGTTTAACGATGCCCCTGATGCTGCCCCCACATGCCCCCGGCTGTCAATGAAGCACTTCGGACTAATCTGGACTGCTTTTCGCTCTGAAACGGCTTGCTTCTGTACTTGGTTGGACTTGCTTGGACTTCCTTGGATGCCCTCTTGGTGGCCCCAACAGGAATCGAACCTGTACCTACCCCTTAGGAGGGGGTTGTTGTATCCATTCAACTATGGAGCCGGCGGCCGCGATTGTACCCGGGTGACCGGCTTGCTGCGGTGCGGCGATATACTGCGGCGCCGCTCCACTTCCCGTGTTCCCCATGCCACTGATTACCCTCGATAACGCCTGCCTTGCTTTCGGCGACGTGCCGCTGCTTGACCACACCGCACTGGTGGTCGAACCCGGCGAGCGGCTGGCGCTGATCGGGCGCAATGGCACCGGCAAATCCAGCCTGCTGAAAATACTGGCCGGCGACGCCGCGCTCGACGACGGCACATTCTGGCGCCAGCCCGGCATGAAGCTGGCCTATGTGTCACAGGAACCCAGGTTCGAGCCCGGTGCGCGCGTGTTCGACGCGATCGCGCAGGGGCTGGGCGAGCTGGCGCAACTTCTGATCGATTACCACGACGTGGCCGAAGCCATGGCGCACGGCGACGAAACCGTGTTCGACCGCATGTCCGAACTGCAGGACGCGCTCGAGCATCACCAGGCCTGGCGGTTCGAACAGCGCATTGAACAGGCGCTGGAGCGGCTCGCGCTGCCGGGCGACGCGCATGTCGAGTCGCTGTCCGGCGGCATGTTGAAGCGTGTCGCGCTGGCCCGCGCGCTGGTCGCCGAGCCGGACATGCTGCTGCTCGACGAGCCGACCAACCACCTCGACCTCGACGGCATCGCCTGGCTGGAGTCGCTGCTGAACGACTTCCGCGGCGCCAGTCTGGTGATTACCCACGACCGGCGCTTTCTCGACAGCTTCGCCAGCCGCATCCTCGAACTGGATCGCGGCCAGTTGCGCAGCTACCCCGGCCGCTATGCCGAATACGTGGCGCGCAAGGCCGACGAACTGTCGGCCGAGGCGCTCGAATCGGCGCGCGCCGACAAGTTGCTGGCGCAGGAAGAGGTGTGGATACGCAAGGGCGTCGAGGCACGGCGCACGCGGGCGCAGTTCCGCGTCAAGCGGCTCGACGAACTGCGCGCCCGGCGCGAGGCGCGCCGGGACCAGATGGGCCGGGCACGCATCGAGGTCGATCGCGGCGAAGCGTCGGGCCAGCTGGTGGCCGAACTGGAAGACGTCAGCAAGTGCTTCGGCGACAAGGTGGTCGTGCGCAACTTTTCGGCGCGCATCGTGCGCGGCGACAAGGTCGGCTTCATCGGGCCGAACGGTGCCGGCAAGACCACGCTGCTCAAGCTCATCCTCGGTCAGCTGGAGGCCGACAGTGGTGTGGTGCGCAACGGCACGCGCATCGAAGTGGCCTATTTCGACCAGTTCCGCAGCCAGCTCGACGATTCGGCCACACTGGCCGAAGTCATCAGTCCGGGCTCGGACTTCGTCGAGATCGCCGGCAAGCGCACGCATGTGATCGGCTATCTGGGCGACTTCCTGTTCCCGCCGCAGCGCGCGCGCGCCAAGGTCGAGTCGCTGTCCGGCGGCGAGCGCAACCGCTTGCTGCTGGCGCGGCTGTTCGCCCGCCCGGCCAATGTGCTGGTGCTCGACGAGCCGACCAACGACCTCGACATGGAAACGCTGGATCTGCTCGAACAGCTGCTGCAGGACTACGACGGCACCGTGCTGCTGGTGTCGCACGACCGCGCCTTCCTCGACGCCGTGGTCACGCAGACCGTTGCCTACGAAGGCGACGGACGCTGGCGCGAATACATCGGCGGCTACACCGACTGGGTGGCGCAGCGCGCCACGGTGCAGGCCGCAGCCAGTGCGGCAGCGAAAGTCGCCAGCGCGCCGGCTGTGAAAGGCGACAAGCCGGTGGCCGCCGCTGCGAAGTCGAAGCTCAGTTTCAAGGAACAGAAGGAACTGGACGGACTGCCTGACCTGATCGCCACGCTGGAAGCGGAACAGGCGACGCTGACCGGCCGCCTGTCGGCCGGTGCGGGGGGCGATGCGGGCAAGGTATCGGCGCGCCTGGGCGAACTGGCCACGCTGATCGATCAGGCGATGGTGCGCTGGGAGGCGCTGGAGGCGCGCCGCTGAATCTAACTCCGAGCCCGAAACTCAGGACTATTCGGGCTCGTCGGGCAACACCGGCGGAGGCGAACCGTCCATCGGCAGGCCGAGCCGGCCGAGCAGGGTTTCGTGACTGACGCGCAGCAGTGCCTCGATCGCCGCGAAGTCGTCGGGCAGCGCCGGATCATCCCAGCCCTTGGCGCTGTGGCGCGCCAGATCGATGGCCAGCGACACGTTGCGGGTGCGCGGCGTGGCCGCATGGCGGCCGTCCATCAGTTCGACCAGCAGTGACGGCAGCTTCCAGGCGCGCACCAGTGCGAGCTGGAGTTCATGCGCGGTGACGTTGAACACCGCCTGCTGCGCGGCCGCCGTGCGCATGCCCGGGTTGGCGCGCAGCAGGTCGCGCAGGTCGAGCGACAGCTTGGGCGCAAACACCCAGCACAGTACTTCCGCGACGTCGTGCAGCAATGTGGCAACGGTGATTTCGTCGACGTCCATGTCGTGCCGCATGTGCGCCCATTCACGGGCCCAACTGGTGGCGCGGTGGGCACGAGCAATGACGCGCATGACACCCAGCAGCGCCTGCGGATGCCCGTGCAGATGGTCTTCCAGCGTGGGCAGTCCGTCGAAATGATTGAAGAAGGGCGTGATGCCGATCATCATCAGCGCCCGTTCGATGGTCGTGATGTCGTGATGCTGGCTGTGCCGATTGCGTGATTCGATGAAGGCGAGCACCCGCAAGGTCATCAGCGGGTCGTGCAGCACGACCTGGGCGATGCTGCGTGCGCTGACCGAGTGCTCTTTCTCGCGCAATACGGCCAGTTCGCGCACGGTACGTGCGAGAACCGGCAGGGGCTTGTCGCCCATGTACGCCACCCAGCCGTCAAGGGTGGCGATAGAAACATCACGCATGATTCAGGTCCTTCGTTCAGATGACCTGTTTACGGCCGGGACGCTCGCCGGCTGAATGGTGGTGGCGAGGCGTGGTTCAGTCCTCGTCGTCGTCGATTGCCGCGTCGCCGGCCCAGTCGTCATTGTCGGCCTCGCCATCGGCCTCGGCAACCAGCGCCATCGCGTTGATCTGGGCGATCTGGTCGAGCAGGCTCGGCATCGGCGGAATGTCTTCGCCGGCCTGCAGGGTGCGGCGGGTGTGGCGAAAACCGAGAGCTTCGGACGTCGGACGCTGCATGGGCATGACTGGACTCCTTGAGCGGGCAGGTAATGACGGATGATGTCGAATACCTTGTCCTTTACGACGACCGGATTCAGGACTTGAAGGCATGTCGCACCCTGTCACGCAAGATTCATCACGGAAGCTGTCGCTGGCCCGACCTGACGCCGACCTGTTCTGCCGCGTCATCGACAATTTCGGAGATATCGCCGTGTGCTGGCGGCTGGCGCGCTGCCTGGCGCGGGACCATGGCCGGCAGGTCAGACTGTGGGTCGATGCGCCGGAAGCGCTGAGGCGCATCAAGCCGCATGGCACCGCGGAACCGGGTATCGAAGTCCTGCAATGGACCGACGACACCCCGACCTGCGTGCCTGCCGGCTGCGTCATCGAAGCCTTCGCCTGCGACCTGCCGCCGGCCTTCGTAACGGCGATGGCGGCGCAGCATCCGCCGCCACGCTGGATCAATCTGGAATACCTCAGTGCCGAAGACTGGGTCGAGGGCTGCCATGGTCTGCCGTCGCACGACGCGGCGAGCGGGCTGACCAAGCACTTCTTCTTTCCCGGTTTCACCGCGCGCACCGGTGGCCTGCTGCGCGAGCGCGACCTGACGGCGCAGCGCGACGCCTGGCTGGCCGATGCCGCTGCCCGGGGACGCGATCTGACGCGGCTCGGCATGACGGTCGATACCGGCGCGCTGCAGCTTTCGCTGTTCGGCTACGAAAGCCCATCGATCGCGACGCTGATCGAGGCACTGGCGGCGCATGCGCGCCCGGTGCAGCTGTGGGTTCCGGAGGGCCGGTCGCTGAGCGTGGCCGGCGAGGCGCTCGGTCGGCCGCTGCGCGCCGGTGACGTCGTGCAGCGCGGTGTGCTCGCGCTGCACGCGCTGGCCTTCATGGACCAGGACGATTACGACCGGCTGCTGTGGCAGTGCGACCTGAACATCGTCCGTGGCGAAGATTCATTCGTGCGCGCCCAGTGGGCCGCCCGGCCCCTGCTATGGCACATCTACCCGCAGGACGAGGGCGCCCACCTGATCAAGCTCGACGCCTTCCTCGATCGCCATGCGGAGGGGCTGCCCGAAGAAGTGGCGGCACGCCTGCGGGCGCTTCATCGCGGCTGGAACAGCTCAGCTGCGGTGTCGGTGCATGACTGGCAGGCCCTGCTCGGTGACCTGCCGCATCTGGCGTCGCACGCACGCCAGCGGGCGGTCGCGCTGGCGTCCCAGGACGACCTCGCGACACAGCTTGTGATGTTTAATCAACCACCTATATAATGCCGGGTTTGCCGCAGCGGGCGTTGCAACAGGGGTTGCAAAGGTTCGAGCTGTACATCGGCGGCTTTCAATCACACCCCTCCCCACAGGAACGAACCCTGCATGAAAACCGCTCAGGAACTGCGCGCCGGCAACGTCGTGAAAATCGGCAACGAAGCGATGGTCGTACTCAAGGCCGACTACAACAAATCCGGCCGCAACTCGGCTGTCGTCAAGCTGAAGATGAAGAACCTGCTGACCGGCTCCGGTCAGGAGACTGTCTATAAAGCCGATGACAAGTTCGACGTGGTCATCCTCGAGCGCCGGGAAGTCACCTATTCGTATTTCGCCGATCCGATGTACACCTTCATGGATGGCGACTACAACCAGTATGAAGTCGACGCCGAGAACATGGGCGACGCGCTGAATTACGTCGAAGACGGCATGGCCTGCGAAGTGGTGTTCTACGAAGGCCGCGCGATTTCGGTCGAACTGCCGAACTCGGTGGTGCGCGAAATCACCTACACCGAACCGGGCGTCAAGGGCGACACCTCGGGCAAGGTGCTCAAGCCGGCCAGGATCAACACCGGGTTCGAAGTGTCGGTGCCGCTGTTCTGCGAAATCGGCGACAAGATCGAAATCGACACCCGTACCGGCGAGTACAAGAATCGCGTGAAGTAAGCCGTTCCATCGCGTCGTACCGGAAAGCCCCGCCCAGAGCGGGGCTTTTCTTTTGTGCTCCCATGAGCCGGGTGCTGCACGCCGACGCAGTCTCCGGAGGCGGAGGGCGATAAGGGCTCTTCTTGGAAGCGAAACCTGTGGAAGCGGTAACTGTGGTGCGGCGTCCCCGCCGCGATCAGTGTCGCGACCGTCGCTGTGCAGAGTGCGTATCGCGGCGATGGCGGAGCGGGGGTTTCGGCGAGCACTGCTCGCCGCCCGCAGAGCCGGCTGGCCATGCAGAGCCAGCCGTGGGTCGCCGCGCCCATGGAGGCCGCTCCCAAGGGATCCCCTCCGACCGGGCCACTGCCCCGGTCCATGCAGACCACGAAGTCCGGCCGGCCGGCGGGGTACACTTGCATGATGTCCCTGCACATCGTTCTGCCCGGCCTGCTTTGGCCGCCCTCCCCGCAGCATCCACCTGCCCTGCAGTCGCTGAAGACGCCGGCACTGTCGCGTCTGGCCGGTTGCGGCAGCACCCTGCAGCGGCCGGCGCTGGCGGCCGAATACCTGCTGGCGTCACTGTTCGGACTGGATGAACGGGCTCCGTTCGGCGCGCTGCGTCGTGCCGGTCAGGGCGAGGCCGTAAACAGCCGGCACTGGCTGGCCGCCGATGCCGTGCACCTGCGCTTCGCGCGCGACGCCCTGCTGCTGACCGATGCGCCCGATGTGGCGCCGGACGCCGAAGAAGCCGCCGCGCTGTGCGCGTCTTGGAACGCGCATTTCGCCAATGTCGGCTGGCTCTACATGGGCGCGGGTGGTCACGGCCATCTGGCGCTGCATGAGGCCATTTCGGTCGACACCACGCCGCCTGGCGGTGCGCTCGGGCGCAAGATCGACGTGCGCCTGCCATCCGGTCCGGACGGGACCAGGGTGCGCCAGTGGATGAACGAAACGCAGATGCTGTTTCACAGCCATCCGGTGAATGCCGCGCGTGAAGAAGCCGGGCGTCCGGCCATCAACAGCCTGTGGTTCTGGGGCGCGGGCGTGGCGGTCGCGCGTGCCCAGGCGCGACCGATCCAGGTGTGGTCCGACAACGCGCTGGCGCGCGGCATGGCGCTGGCCGCCGGCGTGCGCACCGCGCCGCTGCCGGCCCAGGTCGGCGTGGCGCTGCTGCCGGACAATCTCGTGGTGCTCGACAGCGCGCTGGCGCCCTCGCTCTACCTCGACGCCGAAGCCTGGGCACAGGCCGCGACCGCGCTGGACGCACAATGGATCGCGCCAGCACTGGCCAGACTCAAGTGTGGCGATGTGCAGACGCTCACGCTGACGCTGAGCGGCGACGACGGCCGCGTCGATGTCACCGTACAGCGGCGCGACCTGATGAAATTCTGGCGCCGTCCCTTTTCCGTCGTTCCGTCGCCCTGACGCGCGGCCCCTGCCTGCCGGAATTCCGATGACCTGCATCAAGAACCGCCCCGTCCCGCTGCGCAGCAGCGAAATGCTCGCCCAGCAGGGCGTGCACCCTCTGCTGGCCCGCCTGTACGCCGCGCGCGGCGTGCACGACCGCAGCCAGATCGACTATTCGCTCAAGGCGCTGTTGCCACCCGATTCGATGCGCGGGCTGGCCGACGCGGCGGTCATGCTGGCCGATGCAATCGAAGCCGACGCGCGCCTGCTGATCGTCGCCGACTATGACTGCGATGGCGCCACCGCGTGCGCCATCGGCATCCGTGCGTTGCGCGCCATGGGTGCCAACGTGAGCTATCTGGTGCCGAACCGCTTCGAATACGGCTACGGCCTGACGCCGGAAATCGTCGATCTGGCCGCGCATGCCGCACCGGACATGCTGATCACCGTGGACAACGGCATCGCCAGCGTCGAGGGCGTGGCGCGGGCGAACGAACTGGGCATGTCGGTACTGGTGACCGACCACCACCTGCCGGGCGACGAATTGCCGGCGGCCGACGTCATCGTCAATCCGAATCAGCCGGGCTGCGACTTCCCGAGCAAGGCCATCGCCGGCTGCGGCGTCATGTTCTACGTCATGCTGGCGCTGCGCGCCGAACTGCGCAGCCGCGGCGCCTTCGACGGCCGGGAAGCGCCGAATCTGGGCAATCTGCTCGATCTGGTGGCGCTCGGCACCGTGGCCGACGTGGTGAAGCTGGATCACAACAACCGCATCCTGGTCACCCAGGGCATGCAACGCATCCGCGCCGGCAACATGGTGCCCGGGCTGCGCGCGCTGTTCGCCGCGGCAGGGCGCGAGCCCTCGCAGGCACAGTCCTTCGACCTGGGCTTTGCGCTCGGGCCGCGGCTGAACGCGGCCGGCCGGCTGTCGGACATGTCGCTCGGCATCGAATGCCTGATCACCGACGATTTTGCCCGCGCGCTCGGTCTGGCGCAGCAGCTCGACGCGATCAACCGCGAGCGGCGCGAAATCGAACAGGGCATGCAGGAAGACGCCGAGGCGCAGCTGGCCGGCATCGACATCGGCGAATCGAAGTCGCTGTCGCTGTTTCACCCGGACTGGCACCAAGGCGTCATCGGCATCGTCGCCTCGCGCATCAAGGAGCGGGCGCACCGCCCGACCATCGCCTTCGCGCGTGGCCACGAGGGTGAAATCAAGGGCTCGGGCCGCTCGATTCCCGGCCTGCACCTGCGCGATGCCCTTGATCTGGTGTCCAAGCGCGAACCCGGCCTGATCATCCGTTTCGGCGGCCATGCCATGGCGGCCGGCCTGACGCTGCCCGAACACGACCTCGAGCGCTTTCGGGCCGCCTTCGAACAGGCGGTCGCCGACATGGTCGAACCTTCGGCGCTGACCCGCACCATAGAAACGGACGGTGCGCTGGAAGCTTCACTGATGAACCTCAATGCGGCAACGATGATCGAAGCTGAAACCTGGGGCCAGGGCTTTCCGGCGCCGGTGTTTTCCGATCGCTTCGAGGTACGCAACCAGCGCCTGCTGAAGGACAAGCACCTCAAGCTCGCGCTGGTGAAGGACGGCGCAAGCTTCGACGCCATCTGGTTCAACCGCGCCGAGCCGCTGCCGGCCCATGTCAACGCGGCCTACCGGCTGGACGTCAATGAGTACCAGGGCGTACGGCGCATACAGTTGATGGTGGAACACGCAGAGCCAGCGTGAGCGATGTACCGGCCAACGAAGCTCTCACGAAGGTCTCGTCTTTCGTAGGAGCCTGCCCTGCAGGCGATCCGGCCTCGAAATGCACGCCGGCGTCTGATCAAAGTTTGCAAATCGCCTGCGGAGTAGCGCCCGCAGGCGAGGTATTCGCAGGCCGCACCCGGAATCTTCTAAAGGACCGACCACATGTCACATGACCGCTACTTCCGCCGCGAAATGTCACGCCGCGACTTCCTCTGGCTGTCCGGCATTGCCGGCGCAGCGGTGACGCTGCCTCAGCTGACCGGCTGTGCGACCGACCCGATCACCGGCAAGCAGGTCGTCGTCGGTATGTCCGAGGAAAGTGAGCTGGGCATCGACCGCCAGCATTCGCCCAAGCAGTTCTCGGCTGACTACGGTGCGGTGCAGGACAACGCGCTGAACCGCTACGTGAACAACCTCGAACTGTCGCTGGCGAAGAACACGCATCGGCCGGAGGTGCCTTACAACGCACGCGTCGTCAATGCCAATTACATCAACGCCTACACCTTCCCCGGCGGCAGCATGGCGGTCACGCGCGGCATCATGCTTGACATGGACAGCGAAGACGAACTGGCCGGTCTGCTCGGCCATGAAACGGGACACGTCAATGCGCGCCACAGCGCCAAGCAGGCCGGCCGCACGATGATGGCCCAGGTCGGCGCCACGGCGGTGAATGTCGCGGTGGCGATGTCCGACTACCGGGGCGCCGCACCGCTGGCCAATATCGCGACCCAGGTCGGCGCCAGTGCGCTGCTCGCTGGATACTCGCGCAGCGACGAGCGCCAGGCCGATGCGCTGGGCCTGGAATACATGACCAAGGCCGGCTATAACCCGGACGGGATGGTGAATCTGATGGACATGCTGCGCAGCCAGAACAAGGCCAAGCCCAGTCTGCTGCAGACCATGTTCTCGTCGCACCCGATGTCCGACGAGCGTTACGCCACGGCAGAGCGCGAGGCGCAGGGCACTTATGGGTCGCTGCGCAACAAGAAGATGTCGCGCGAACGCTACATGGACAACACGGCGTCGCTGCGTCGCATCGCGCCCGCCATCAAGGCGCAGCAGGACGGCGAATCGCTGATGGCGAAGAAATCGATCGAAGAGGCGGAAGGCAACTTCGCGAAGGCGCTGAAGGTGGCGCCGGACGACTACTGCGGCAATGTGCTGATGGGCAAGTGCCTGATTGCACAGAAACAGTATGGCGACGCGGATCGTCACTTCGCGCGCGCGGCAGAAATTTATCCCGGCGAAGGCCAGGCGCTGTACCAGCGCGGCGTGTCCAGGCTGGCGCTGAACCGGCCGCAGGAGGCACTGGCATCGTTCAATGCCTACGACCGCATCCTGCCGGGCAACCCGTCCACACTGTTCCTGAAGGGTGTGGCCTACGAAACGATGCAGGACAAGCGCAACGCCAGTCAGCATTACGCGGCCTATATCCGCAGCGGCAACAAGGACGCGCAGGCGCAATTTGCCTTTCAGCGACTGCAGAACTGGGGCCTGGTGAAGTAAGGAAACCGTAAGGCAGAAAATATACGGTGCGCCCTCCTGCGGCGACGCTGCAGTGCGCCTTGTCGTGGCCGGTACGGCGGGGTTAGCATCGTCACGCGTCGTATCTGTATGGCACACGGCGATCATTGCACCGCACAGCACGATGCGGTCACAACAACGACGATGAGGAGAGCACCACATGTCCGAACAGAACAAACCCCAGGCAGCCCGCAGAAACTTTCTGGCCAGAGCCGCCGGCACCGCAGCGGGTACTGCGGCAGTGGCCTTTCCGGGCATTTCGGTCGCCCAGTCGCCGATCTCCCTGCGTTTCCAGTCCACCTGGCCGGCGAAAGACATCTTTCACGAATTCGCCCAGGACTACGCCAAGCGGGTCAATGACATGTCGGGTGGCCGGCTGAAGATCGATGTGCTGCCCGCCGGCTCGGTGGTGAAGGCCTTCGACCTGCTGGATGCGGTCAACAAGGGCACGCTCGATGGCGGCCACGGCGTGATCGCCTACTGGTACGGCAAGAATTCCGCGCTGGCGCTGTGGGGCTCCGGTCCGGCTTTCGGCATGGACGCCAACATGGTGCTGGCGTGGCACGAATTCGGCGGCGGCAAGGCGCTGCTGGAAGAAATCTACAAGAGTCTCAACATGGACGTCGTGTCGTACATGTACGGCCCGATGCCGACCCAGCCGCTCGGCTGGTTCAAGAAGCCGGTGTCGAAGGCGGAAGACATGAAGGGCCTGAAGTTCCGCACCGTCGGCCTGTCGATCGACGTGTTCACCGACATGGGCGTGTCGGTCAATGCCCTGCCCGGCGGCGAAATCGTGCCGGCAATGGACCGCGGCCTGCTCGACGCAGCCGAGTTCAACAACGCGTCGAGCGATCAGGTGCTCGGCTTCCCCGACGTGTCCAAGGTGTGCATGCTGCAGAGCTTCCACCAGGCGTCGGAACAGTTCGAAATCCTGTTCAACAAGAAGCGCCTCGATGCCCTCGCACCGGACCTGCGCGCCATCATCGCGTCTGCCGTTCCGGCTGCTTCGGCCGAAATGTCCTGGAAGGCGATCGACCGCTACTCCACGGCCTACATGGAAATGCGCGACAAGCAGGGCGTGAAGTTCTACAAGACGCCGGACCCGATCCTGAAGGCGCAACTGGCTGCATGGGACAAGGTGACCGACAAGAAGGCATCCGAAAACCCGCTGTTCGCCAAGGTGCTCGAATCGCAGCGCACGTTCGCGAAGCGCGCCGCTGCATGGCAGAACGACACCACCGTCAATTTCCGCATGGCCTACGACCACTTCTTCTCGAAGAAGGGCTGAGCCCGCTCGGTTGGTGACAGACCGGCGCTGCGGAACGGGGCGCCGGTTTTTTCATTGCAGGCATCGATGCGCGTGCCTGCCGGATCAGGGAACCGCCATGCAAGAACTGCTGCTGCGCATAGACCGATTCAACACCCTGGTCGGACACGCCTTTGCGTGGACCGTGGTGCTGCTCACGCTGCTCATCACCTGGGAAGTCTTTTCGCGCTACGTGCTGAATTCACCGCACGCCTGGGTGTTCGATGCCACCTACATGCTGTACGGCACACTGTTCATGATGGCCGGCGCCTACACGCTGGCAGCGAGCGGTCACGTGCGTGGCGACGTGCTGTACGGCTTCTTCAAGCCACGCACCCAGGCCACGCTGGACCTCATCCTGTACTTCGTGTTCTTCATTCCGGGCGTGCTGGCGCTGTGCTGGGCCGGCTGGGACTTCGCGTCCGAATCGTGGGTGATCAACGAACATTCTTCGGTGTCGGCCGACGGCCCGCCGATCTATCCGTTCAAGGCCATCATTCCGCTGGCCGGTGCCTCGCTGATGCTGCAGGGCGTGGTGGAAATCCTGCGCTGCATCATCTGCATCCGCCAGGGTGAATGGCCGTCGCGCGTGCGCGACGTGGAGGAGGTCGACGTCGAAAAGCTGCGCCACATGGTGCACGCCGATCTGCCCGAACAGGCGCCGGCCGGGAGCACGAAATGAGGAAGGAACTGCGTTTCGGCTTCGGCCTGATGGCGATCATCATCGCCGCCACGGCCATCCTGATGCCCGCGCCGTGGGAGTGGACGAGCGGTCACCTGGGCCTGCTGATGCTGGCACTGGTCGTGGTCGCCATCATGCTGGGCTTTCCGACCGCCTTCACGCTGATGGGCATGGGCGTCATCTTCGCCTGGCTGGCCTACCGCTCCCACAACCCCGGTATCGCGACCCAGCAGACGCTGGACCTGATGGTGCAGCGCGCGTTTTCGGTCATGACCAACGACGTGCTGATATCGATCCCGCTGTTCGTTTTCATGGGCTATCTGGTCGAGCGCGCCAACCTGATCGAAAAGCTGTTCAAGAGCCTGCATCTGGCGATGTCGCGCCTGCCCGGCTCGCTGGCCATCGCCACGCTGGTGACCTGCGCCATCTTCGCGACCGCCACCGGCATCGTCGGTGCAGTGGTCACGCTGATGGGTCTGCTGGCGCTGCCGGCCATGCTGCGCGCCGGCTACGACGTGCGTCTGTCGGCGGGCGTCATTACGGCCGGTGGCTGCCTGGGCATCCTGATTCCGCCGTCGGTCATGCTCATCGTCTATGGGGCGACGGCCGGCGTGTCGGTGGTCAAGCTGTATGCCGGCGCCTTCTTCCCCGGGCTGATGCTGGCCGGCCTGTACATTGTTTACGTCATCATCATGGCGAAGCTGCGCCCCGACTGGGCGCCGCCGCTGCCGGAGGCCGAACGGCACGTTCCGCTGCCGGCACTGGCAACGCAAGTGGCGCGCCAGTACGGTTCGCGTGCCCTGCCCTCGCTGCTGGCCGCGCTGAAAGGGCCGCGCAACGCCGATGTGCCGATGGGCAATCTGCTCGGCCAGCTCGGGCTCGCGCTGCTGCCGCTGATCGCAGTGGCGCTGTCGCTGTACGCCATCCACGGCTCGATGACGGCGGTCAAGGTGATCGACGAAGTGCCGGCCGGGCTCGAATCGTTCGAAAGCAGCTATTCGTCTTCATCGCTGGCCGAGCCGGACAGCGATGGCGGGCTGGCGGAGCCGCCGGCCGATGGCGGTTTGAGCGAGCCCCCGCAGGAAGCAGGCCTCGCGGAACCGCCGGGTGCGGCGCCGATGGCTGCCGAAACGCCTTCACCCTCGCTGGCCGAGCCCGGCGCCGAAGCGCCTGCTGCCGTTGAGGCACCCGCGGCGCCGACCGCCCCCTCGAGCTTCTGGGTCGCCAGTGCCATCTGCGCCGTGCTGCTGATCGCGTTCTACGCCATCCTCAGCTTCGAGCGGCTGGAAATATTCAAGATGCTGCTGTCGTCCTTCTTTCCGCTGGCGGTGCTCATCCTGGCGGTGCTCGGCTCCATCGTATTCGGACTGGCGACGCCGACCGAGGCGGCGGCGATCGGCGCCTTCGGCGGCGCGCTGCTGGCGGCCGCCTACGGCCAGCTGAATTTTGGCGTCATCAAGGAATCGGTGTTCCTGACCGCCAAGACCTCGGCCATGGTGTGCTGGCTGTTCGTCGGCAGCGCCATCTTCTCGGCCGCGTTCGCGCTGCTGGGCGGACAGGAGCTGGTGGAGAACTTCGTGCTGTCGATGGATCTGACACCGATCCAGTTCATGATCCTCGCGCAGTGCATCATCTTCATCCTCGGCTGGCCGCTGGAATGGACCGAAATCATCGTCATCTTCATGCCGATCTTCGTGCCGCTGCTGGCGCACTTCAACATCGATCCGCTGTTCTTCGGACTGCTGGTGGCGATCAACCTGCAGACCGCGTTCCTGTCGCCGCCGGTGGCGATGTCGGCCTTCTACCTGAAGGGCGTGGCGCCGTCGCACGTAACGCTGAACCAGATCTTCGCCGGCATGCTGCCGTTCATGGGCATCCAGGTGATCATGCTGATACTGCTCTACCTGTTCCCCGGCATCGGCCTGTGGCTGCCGAACTATCTGTACAACTGAGGTGAGCGTCATGGCCGGACGCGGAGGGGCCGTCGCGCCTCCGCGTCGTTGTGGCGCAACGTAGAATCCGGCCCATGGCTCCCGCCGAACAGAACCGCCTGCTGGTCCGCCTGCGCTGGACCGCCTTCCTGCTGCTCGCCTGCTCCTATGTGCTGGTGTTTTTCCACCGCACCGCGCCTGCTGCCATTGCCGGCGAGCTGACGCGCGACTTTGCGGTCGGCCCGGCCTCGCTGGGCATCCTCGCGGCCAGCTACTTCTGGATCTACACGGTGATGCAGATCCCGACCGGCGTGCTGATGGACACGCTGGGGCCACGGCGCATCGTGGCCTTCGGCGGCGTCATCGCCGGCATCGGGGCAATCATCTTCGCGCAGGCGGATTCGCTGATCGTGGCGGTGGTCGGCCGTGCGCTCGTCGGCCTGGGCGTGTCCTTCCCGTTTCTCGCGCTGCTCAAGATCAACGCCGCCTGGTTTCCGGAAAGCCGCTTCGCCACCATGAGCGGACTGACCCAGTTCATCGGCAACCTCGGTGCGGCCGTCGCTGCCACGCCGCTGGCCTTGCTGGTCGGCGTGGTGTCGTGGCGCTCGGTATTCGTGGCGCTGGGCCTGCTGTCGATGCTGCTGGCGGTGCTGACCTGGCTGCACGTGCGCGACCGCCCGGAAGACGCCGGCCTGCCGTCGCTGCGCGAATTGTCCGGCAAACCCGCTCATGCGCCGCTGGCCGATGACTGGAAAGCCGGACTGCGCCGCGTGGCCGGCAACCGCTCGACCTGGCCCGGGCTGTTCGTCAATCTGGGCATCGCCGGCAGCTTCTTTTCGTTCGCCGGCCTGTGGTGCATCCCCTGGCTGATGAAGGTCCAGGGCATGGATCGCGCGCTGGCCGCGCAGCACGCCACCCTGATGCTGGTCGCCTTTGCCTTCGGCGCACTGTTCATCGGACGGCTGTCCGACCGGCTGCGTCGGCGCAAGAGCGTCATGCTGGTGGTCGGCACCGTCTATCTGCTGTGCTGGCAGCCGCTGACCCAGGGCATGCCGCTCACGCTGCTGGCCAGTCACGCGCTGTTCGCGCTGCTCGGCATGTCGGCCGCCGCCTTCACGCTGAGCTGGGCCAGCGCAAAAGAGGTGAATCCGCCGGCGCTGTCGGGCATGGCCACCAGCGTGGTCAATGTCGGCTGCTTTCTCGGCGCCGCCATCCAGCAGCCGCTGGTCGGCTGGGTGATCGAACGCGAAATCGGCGGACCGGGCGAACCGACCGCCGCAGCCATGGCCACCGGCATGTCGGTGTTCGTCGTCGCGGCGCTGATCGGTCTGGCCGGTGCGGCCCTGGTGACCGAAACGCGCGGACGCAATCTGACCGAGGTGCAGACGTGACGCTGGGCAGCAATCTGCTCGGGCTGATGGTGCAGGTCATGCTGCCGCTGTCGCTGCTGGTCGCGGCCGGTGGCTGGTGGGCGGCCCGCATGGGCGAGGGTCACGACGCGGGCGTGCTGCGCGCGCAGCTGAACAGGCTGGTGCTCTACCTGTTCTATCCGGCCATCCTGTTCGCGGTCGCGGCCAGCACGCCGATCAGTTTCGAACTGCTCACGGTGCCGCTGCTGGTCGGCATCGGCACGCTGGCCAATGGCGCGCTGCTCTATGTGTTGCTGTGGAAGACGCGGCTGGGCGCCGGGCTGCACGACACGACGCGCGCCTCGCTGATGCTCGGCGGCATGTTCGGCAACACCTTCAACGTCGGCGCGCCGGTGCTGGAATTCTTCTTTGGCGATGGCGCCATGCGCTACGCCATCTTCAACGACATGTTCATGACCATGCCGGTCGTGTGGACGCTGGGCGTATGGATCGCCACCCGGCTCGGTTCGCACGCCGACGGCGAGCGCCCGGACGTATTGCGCACCGTGCTGATGATGCCGCCGATCTGGGCCTTCGCGCTCGGACTGGGTGCGCAGTACAGCGGGCTGGCCTATCCGCCGCTGATCGAAGCCGCGCGCTTCATCGGTCAGGCGGCCATCCCGGTCATCATGTTCGTACTCGGCATGACCATACCGTGGCGCCGTCTGGTGCCGCGCACCGAAGTGCTGGTCGCCGCGTCGGTCAAGCTGCTGGTCGCCCCGCTGCTGATCTGGGCCATCGTGCTGCTGTGGTCCGATGCGCCGACCGAAGCGCAGCGCGCCTCGCTGGTCGAATGCGCCACCCCGACCTTCATGACCTCGCTGCTGCTGGCCGAGCGCTTCAAGATCGATGCCGCCGCGTCGGCACTGCTGATCGGCTGGAGTACGCTGCTGTTCTGGCTGTCGCTGCCGCTGCTGATGGCGCTCGGGTTGTTCGGTTGAAGTCAGATGCAAGGTTCAGGATTCAAGTTGAAAGTGGGTAAGGCCCTTCCTGTCGTGGCAGCCACCCACTTCAGTCTTGAATCTTTAACCTTTAATCCTTCGTCTGGCGATGACGCCTTGCAAGACCGGCGCACAGCACGAGGCCCGCAATCAGCAGGGTCCACGTTTCCGGTTCGGGTACCGCGGTCACGCTGTACTGGCTGCCGGAACTGAAGGCGAGCGACTGGCCTGCCTGCACCTGGATGCCGGTCAGCGTCGCGGTGCCGTAAAGATCCATTGCGCCGTCCCAGATCGCGAAAGCACTTAGCGACACGATGAACGCGTACTGCAGTCCGTCCTCGAGCTGCGCAGCGAACGAAAAGTTTTCGACCCCGCTGTCGACACCGATGTCGAAAGTCTCCTGGCTGACCAGAAGCGGCGCGGCGCCATCCAGCCTGTACAGCAGCACGTCCAGCGCGCCCTCGGCGTTGGCGTCCCCGAAAAGCGATCTGTAGTAGGTGAAGGATTTGACCGGGTCACTGAAGCTGATCAATCCATCCGGGCCCCACGCCACAGCGTGCCGTTCAACTGCGAACTGAAATGTCGCCTCACCCGATCCGGATGCGACGAACGGCTCGTTGTACGAGCTTTCCGCGCGCGCTCGCGACCAGGATGATCCGGTGCTCGCGTAGGTCACGTTACCACCGTGGTCGAGCAGTTCGAAGGCGAATTCCGAACTGTCGCGGGCAATCGCATAGGCCTTGTTCGAACCGAGACTCGTATTCGCCCGGGCCGATGCCCACGCCGTATCAACCCTCAGCAAGGGCGAGCCGGAGACGCTGTCCTGGACGACCACGTTGGCGAGCGAAGACGATGACTGTTCCCACTGATCCGGATAGACCTCTTCCCAGCACCAGTCGCTCGAGGCGCCGCAGGGCGGCGAATCAACCGCCCGTCTTTCAAGCACGATGGCGTAGCGTTCCGCGCTCGACCAAGAGTAGGTCCACGCCGTCGATGTCGCAACGTTATCGAATGAAAGCGTTCTGGCCGGTGACGCCGCAGAAACAAGAAGTGCGCCGATGGCTACCATCAGGTGGATTGGATTCATGCCTCTTGATGCACTCATGTCGTGTCTCCTCGGAATGTCGGCCATGTCGCACGTTGCCGGATTTCAAGCAAAATCAGTGCTCGCGTCTCACAGACGCGGTAGATCGTGCGCTCGCTTGCTGCGTCGAAGAATGAATACTGCACTCAGCAATCTGATTCAACAGCACTTTTCAAATGTAAATGAAGGACCAGTGCCGCACGGGTCGACACACCGGCGGTGTTCCCGCTGTCGCGAAGATGTAAAAATCACCGACAGTCGTCGCGCAATACGGGCAGTACGGGGAATGCCCGCGCACCTTCAGTTGCGGATCGACTTCGCGCGCCGCGGCCAGTCTGTGCGGCTGGAATCGGGGGCACGCTGCAGGATTCAAGCTGAAAGCGCCTGCAGCAGCGCCTGTCATCGCCACACCTGAATCGAGTCTTGTATCTTGAATCCTGTATCCGCCCTGTTGCGCAGCGCCAATTTCATCGACGGCCAATGGATCGCTGCCAACGACGGCGCCACGCTCACCGTACGCAATCCGGCGACCGGCGAATGGCTGGCCGACGTGCCCCGCTGTGGCGCTGCGGAAACCGCCCGGGCGATCGACGCGGCAGCACGCGCCCTGCCCGGCTGGCGCGCACTGACCGCGGCAGCCCGCGCCGGGGTGCTGCGCGACTGGTGTGCACTGATTCTGTTGCACGAGAAGGATCTCGCGGCACTGATCACGGCCGAGGGCGGCAAGCCGCTCACCGAGGCGCGCGGCGAGGTCAAGTATGGTGCGTCCTTCGTCGAGTGGTTTGCCGAAGAAGGCAAGCGCGTCTATGGCGACACCATTCCGTCGCCGGCGTCCGACACCCGGCTGCTGACGCTGCGCCAGCCGGTCGGCGTGTGCGCCGCCATCACGCCGTGGAATTTTCCGCTGGCGATGATCACGCGCAAGGTTGCGCCGGCGCTGGCGGCCGGCTGCACGGTCGTCGTGAAGCCGTCGGAACTGACGCCGCTGACGGCGTTCGCGCTGGCTGACCTGGCCATGCACGCCGGCGTGCCACCGGGCGTGCTCAACGTGATCACCGGTGATCCGGCACACATCGGCGATACGCTGTGCGCCGATCCGGCGGTGCGCAAGCTGTCCTTCACCGGCTCTACGGCGGTCGGCCGGCGGCTGATGGCGCAGTGCGCACCGACCCTGAAGCGGCTGTCGCTCGAACTGGGCGGCAACGCACCCTTCATCGTGTTCGACGACGCCGATGTCGATGCCGCAGTTCAGGGCGCGCTGGCGGCCAAGTACCGCAACAGCGGCCAGACCTGCGTGTGCGCCAACCGCTTCATCGTGCAGTCCGGCGTGCATGAAGCCTTCGTCGCCGGCCTGGCCGACGCGTCGGCGCGGCTGGTCATCGGCGATGGCGCCGATCCGGGTGTCGAACAGGGGCCGCTGATCAACATGGCAGGCCTCGAAAAGGTCGAGGCGCTGATCGCCGATGCGAAGGCGAAAGGTGCCCGGGTGCTGTGCGGCGGACACCGCCATGCGCTCGGCGGCACCTTCTTCGAACCGACCGTGCTGGCCGATGCGACACCGGCGATGCGCATCGCCCGCGAAGAAGTATTCGGCCCGGTGGCGCCGGTATTCCGCTTCGATTCCGAAGCGCAAGCCATCGCGCTGGCCAACGACACCGAATCCGGACTCGCCGCCTATCTGTATACACGCGATATCGGCCGCGGCTGGCGCGTCGCCGAAGCACTGGACTTCGGCATGGTCGGCCTGAACACCGGACGCATATCGAACGAAGTCGCCCCGTTCGGTGGTATCAAGCAGTCCGGCTTCGGGCGCGAAGGGTCGAAACACGGCATCGAGGACTATCTCGACATCAAGTATCTGTGCCTCGACATCGGCGGCGGACCCGCCAGGTCATGATCAAGCCGTGACCAAAGCCTTCGCCGATCACTTCTCCCCGCTCGCCAGCCACTATGCGAGCAGCCGCCCGACCTATCCGCCGGAACTGTTCGACTGGCTGGCCAGTCGGTGCGCTGCGCGCGACTGCGTGTGGGACTGCGGCACCGGTACCGGCCAGGCAGCCGTCGATCTGAGCCGCGTGTTCGCACAGGTCATCGCGACCGACGCCAGCGCCGCGCAGATCGCCGAAGCGACCCCGAGCGCGCGCATCGACTACCGGGTCGCACCGGCCGAGGCGTCGGGGCTGGACGATGCATCGGTCGATCTGGTCGTCGTCGCCCAGGCGCTGCACTGGTTCGATCTTGACCGCTTCTACCCTGAAGCGCGGCGCGTGCTGAAACCGGGCGGCGTGATCGCGGCGTGGTGTTACGGCGTACTGCACGTCGGCGACGAAGGCGACGCGGTGGACCGTCTCGTGCAGCACTTCTATCGCGATGAGGTCGGCCCCTGGTGGCCGGCCGAACGCCATCATGTCGAAACGGGATATCGCGATCTGCCCTTCCCGTTCCCCCCGCTGCCTGCGCCGGACTTCGCGCTGTCTGCGCAGTGGACGCCGACGCACCTGCTCGGCTACCTGCGCAGCTGGTCGGCCACCGCACGCTTCATGGCCGCGAACGGCTTCGACCCGGTCGAACGGCTGTCGGTCCCGCTGCTCGCAGCCTGGGGCGACCCGGCGCAGACGCGGACGGTGAGCTGGCCGCTGTCGCTGCGCGTCGGGCGGTGCTCGCGGCAAACGCTTGACTAGGTCGCGCTCTCAGCCGGCGCGCGACCGCTCATTCGCCACCGCCGCGGCGACTGGCCTTGATTGCCGAACGGTGCGTCTTGCCGGCCAGTCGGCGCTCGACCGCGGCGCGACCGGGTCGCGTCGGACGGCGGGTTTTCGCGACATGGGCGGCTGCGGCGATCAGTTCGTCCAGCCGGTGCAGTGCCTCCGCACGGTTTTTTTCCAGGCTGCGGAAGGTCTGCGCCTTGATCACCACGACGCCATCCTTGCTGATGCGCTGGTCTCCGAGCGCAAGCAGTCGCACCTTCAACTCGTCCGGCAGTGACGAGGCGCCGATGTCGAAACGCAGATGCGCTGCGCTCGACACCTTGTTGACGTTCTGCCCGCCAGCACCCTGGGCACGAATGGCGGTGAATTCGATGTCGTCGGGCAACAGGGTGTAGGGCATGCGCATGGCGGAGATCGACCGGACCGGGACGCGGTTTCAGTTCCTGCGCTTGCGCGCCGGCAACAGCCGGTCATACTCTTCCTTCACGACGCCATAGCACTCGCACACACGCTTTTCCATCTTCGAGCGCTTGATGACGGTGATGAGGCCGCGCGAGCGCGCGATCAGGCCTTCCTTCTCCAACAACCCGAGCGTTTGCGTCACGCTCTCGCGCCGCACACCGAGCAGCTTGGCGACCCGCTCCTGTGTGACGGGCAGTTTGCAGCCGTCCAGCCGGTCGATGCTCATCAGCAGCCACCGGCACATCTGCTGGGCCAGTTCATGGTGCTGGTTGCACACCGCGTTCTGCGCCGTCTGGCAGATCATCGCCTGCGTGAACAGCAGTGACAGGGCCTGCAGATGACCGCCCAGCCCGAACTCGTTCTGCATCACCTTGCGGCTCAGACGGTAGGCCTGCCCGGCGCTCTGCACTTCGGTGCTGGTCGGCATGCTTTCGCCACCCATGAAGATCGAAATGCCGACCATGCCCTCCTTGCCAACCAGCGCGGTTTCGCTGGAGGAACCGTCCTCCAGCGAATAGAGCAGCGACACGATGCCGGAAACCGGGAAATGCAGGAAATTCACGTGATCGCCGGACTCCGACAGGGTCCAGCCGATCGGCATGTCGACGAGTTCAAGATCGGGCAGCAGGCGAGCGAGATCCTTGTCGGGCAGCGACGCCAGTATCCGGTTCTCTGTCGGGTCGGGCGGCGATGCACTTTCGGCATCCTTTTTCGACATGAACTGTCCCTTCCAGGTTGGTCTGAAGTGTGGAGACGTAACGAAAACAACGCGATTGGAAGGCCTGTCGCGTTGCACGGAACACCGCTGCAGGCGACGCGAAGCAAAACGCCCCGCACCGCCGGCCAACATGCGTATAGCGCTTATCCGTTCGGGTGACAACTCGCGGGTGTTCAAGGTCGGCTTCCGGGTCAGGACCGACGCCAGCCGCGTAGTCCACAACGGCCGCAGGGGCCCACACGCTTACATCAACCGGTGCACAAAAAACCGCGTGCCGCTTGCGCGGACACGCGGTTACATGGGGTGCGGACCGATCAGCTGAGCGACTTCACGTGGCCGATCATTTCCGACACGACACCCTGCGCCGAGCCGTAGCACAGGCGGCAGTTCTCTTCGAAGAACAGCGCGTTCTCGATGCCGGAATAGCCGGCACCCTTGCCGCGCTTGATCACGATGACGTTCTGCGCCTTGTCTGCGTTCAGGATGGGCATGCCGTAGATCGGACTCGACTTGTCGGTGCGGGCCACCGGATTCACGACGTCGTTGGCGCCGATGACGAGCGCCACGTCGGCCTGCGAGAACTCTCCGTTGATTTCTTCCAGGTCGAAGATCTGCTCGTAGGGCACGCCCGCTTCGGCCAGCAGCACGTTCATGTGACCCGGCATGCGACCGGCCACCGGATGGATGGCGAACTTGACCTCGACACCCGCCTCTTCCAGCAGCTTGGTCATTTCATACACCTTGTGCTGCGCGCCGGCCACCGCCATGCCGTAGCCAGGCACGATGATGACCTTCTGCGCATAGCGCATCATCGACGCGGCGTCCATCGCCGAGCATTCCTTCATCGTGCCGGTCGGGCCCGAGCCGGCCTGCGCTTCGCCGGTGATCGGCGAGAACAGGATGTTGGTGATCGGGCGATTCATCGCCTTGGCCATCAGCTGCGTCAGCAGCGTACCGGCTGCCCCCACCACGATGCCCGCGATGATCAGCGCCGGAATGCCCAGCACATAGCCTTCGAAGCCCACGGCCAGACCGGTGAAGGCATTGAACAGCGAAATGACCACCGGCATGTCGGCGCCACCGATCGGCAGCGTGATGATGACGCCCAGCACCAGCGACAGCACGAAGAACGTGATGATCTGGGTCGGCGTCGGGTCACCGCTGACCACGATGCCGACGCCCACCAGAATGGTGACCAGGGCCAGCACGATGTTGACGGCGTTCTGCGCCGGCAGTCGCCAGGCCTTGTTCATCAGACCCTGCAGCTTGGCGAACGCCACGCAGGAACCCGAGAACGACACGGCGCCGATCAACGCGCCGAGCGTGGCAAGCGTCGTGAACACCACGCCATGCACGCCGCCGCGCGCAAATTCGAGCGCGGCGATCGCTGCGGCGGCACCGCCGCCCATGCCGTTGTAGATGGCGACCATCTGCGGCATGTCGGTCATCTTCACCACCTTGCCCGACCACCAGGCCGCGATGCCGCCGATGGCGATGGCGAGGATGATGAGCCCGAAGTTCTGCATGCCGGGCGTGAAGAAGGTGACCAGGGTGGCCACTACCATGCCGATGCCCGCCCACACGATGCCCTTGCGCGCGGTGACCGGCGAGGCCATGGCCTTCAGGCCAAGGATGAACAGTACGGCAACGACGAAATAGGATGCGTCGACCAGGAGTTTTGCAGTCACGTTGTCGGCTCCCTCAGTTCTTCTTGGTGAACATGGCGAGCATGCGCTCGGTCACGACATAGCCGCCGGCCGCATTCGCAGCACCCAGCACCACGGCGATGAAGCCGATGGCGAGTTGCAGCGGATCTTCCGGATCGGCATGGCCGAGCACGACCATGGCACCGACGAGCACGACGCCGTGCACGAAGTTGGAACCCGACATCAGGGGGGTGTGCAGGATGACCGGCACACGGGCGATCACCTCATAACCGGTGAAGGCGGCGAGCATGAAGATATAGAGCGCTTCCATCATTCGATCCTTTCTTTTTTGGGCTGGCTCAGAGGCCGAACACCTTCTTCACCATCGTGTGACGCACCTCGCCACCGTGGGTCAGCGCGGTACCGGAGATCACATCGTCTTCCCAGTCCGGCACGAACTGGCCGTCCTTGACGAAAGGTGACAGCAGGTTGAAAAGATTCTTGGCATACATGTCGGACGAATGCACCGGCATGCGCGACGTGATGTGGGTCGGCCCGATGATCAGGGCGTTGCCGACATGCACCGACTGGCCGGCGATCGTGCCATCGACGTTGCCGCCGGATTCGCACGCCATGTCGACCACGATGGCGCCGGCCTTCATGCCCTGCACCATGTCGAGCGTGATGATGCGCGGCGCGCGCTTGCCCGGGATGGCCGCGGTCGTGATGAGCACGTCGGCGTTGGCGACGGCCTTGCCCAGCTTCACCGCCTGCTGCGCCTTTTCCTCTTCGGTCAATTCGCGCGCGTAGCCGCCGGCACCGGCCGCCGACACGCCGGTATCGACGAACTTGGCCCCCAGCGACTCGATCTGCTCCTTGGTTTCCGGCCGCACGTCATAGGCCTCGACGATGGCGCCGAGCCGCTTTGCCGTGGCGATGGCCTGCAGGCCGGCCACGCCGGCACCGATCACCAGCGCTCTGGCCGGGCGGATCGTGCCGGCCGCATAGGTCAGCATCGGAAAGAACTTCGGGCACTGGCCGGCGGCGATCAGCACGCACTGATAGCCCGCCACCGCCGCCTGCGACGACAACGCGTCCATGCTCTGGGCGCGCGAAATGCGCGGCACCAGTTCGACCGCGAAACTCGTGATGTTGCGTTCAGCCAGCCGCACGGCACGCGCGCGGTCGGCATAGGGTTGCAGAAAGCCGGTCAATACCGCGCCTGGCTTCAGCGACTCGATCTGCATATTGGTCGGTACGCCGACCCGCAGCACGATGTCGGACTGCGTGTGGATCGCTTCGCTGCTGTCCAGGATGGTCGCGCCGGCAGCGACGTAGTCCTCGTCGCTGTAATGGCTGTTTGCGCCCGCGCCGGTCTGTACCTGAATCGCGGCGCCCAGTGCGGCAAACTTCTTGACCACTTCGGGCGTCAGCGCCACGCGCTGTTCGCCCTCGGCCGACTCCTTCGGCACACCAATGGTGACTGCCATGTACCCTCCCCCCGTGATGAACGTCCTGCGCTGAACATCGTGCTGCCCGGCCGCCTCCCTGGAGGCGCGGCGGTGCCGATGTTTCTGGATGCCCGGGCGGTCGCTGAAAGCTGCCCCCGGCCGGCTTCGCATACTATCCCCAGGCAGCGCGACGCGCAGGGGGGTATACCAAAATAAAGGTTTACTTATGAATCGACAAACCACTCCGAAACGCGCGCGCGGCACATCCCGCCGCTCCAGCAAACGCGGCCTGGCGCCGGGGTCGGTGGTGTTCATCGGCGCGGCGCGCGAACAGGCCGCCGGCATTTCGCTGATCGAGTACGGTCCGGACGCCTTGCGGGAAACCCGCTTCACGTCGCTCGAACAGTCGCGCCTGCACGAGGCGACGCTGCCGTTGCGCTGGCTGAATGTCCATGGCGTACACGACACGAGCGTACTGGCCGAAATCGGCCAGCGTTTCGGGCTGCATCCGCTAGTGCTGGAAGACATCGCCAATACCGAACAGCGGCCCAAGGTGGAGGACTACGGCGACCAGCTGTTCATCGTCGCCCGCGTGCTGCAGCTGTCCGACGACGGTCACACGCTGTCGTCGGAACAGTTCAGTCTGGTGCTTGGCGGGGACTTCCTGCTCAGTTTCCAGGAACGTCCGACCGGCAGTTTCGAACCGGTACGTGAGCGCCTGCGCAAATCACTCGGCAGCGTGCGCAGCAGCGGCATCGATCTGCTGGCCTACAGTCTGATCGACGCCGTGGTGGACAACTATTTCGGCGTGATCGAGCGCATCGACGATCGACTGGATCGGCTGGAAGAAGCGCTGTTCGAACGCCCGGCGAGTGCGCAGATCGCCACGCTTCACGAGGCGAGGCGCGACACCATGGCACTGCGCCGCGCGCTATGGCCCTTGCGCGAAGTGATCAGCAGCCTGCAGCGCGGCGATCATCCGCTGGTGACGCCGGAAACGCGCGTCTATCTGCGCGATGTGCAGGACCACCTGACCTTCCTGATCGAATCGGTCGATGCGATGCGCGAAACGCTGTCCGGCCTGCTGGATGTGTACCTGTCGGCGATGAGCCAGCGGGTGAATCAGGAGGTGCGCATCCTGACCGTGATCACCACGCTGTTCATGCCTGCTGCGCTGGTGGCCGGCGTGTTCGGCATGAATTTTCGCCAGATGCCCTGGCTGGACTCACCCGATGGCTTTCTGATTGCGCTGGCGCTGATGGCCGGCATCGCGGCGCTGCTCGGCATGCTGTTCTGGCGCCGGCACTGGCTGGATTGAGCCGTTGCGGCCCGACGGCCGCGCTCAGTCCTTCATGCTGCCCAGCTTGCGCCGGGCAGATTCCAGCCGTTCGCGTTCGGCCTTCTCGCGCGCTTCGGCATCGATCAGCTTGATCAGGATGAGCGACACATTGTCGCCGGTCGGCCGCCCCCGGTCTCGCGCACGCTTGATCAGCGTTTCCGCCGCCTCGCGGGCGGAAAAGACGGACAGCACGCCGCCGATTTCCTCGTCGGAAAAGTAGGCCCAGAGACCGTCCGAACAGATCAGGAAGCTGTCGCCGTCGGCCAGGTCGGTGGCGCCACCGTAGTCGATCATCGGCTCCTTCTGCGCCCCAAGGCAGTGCAGCAGCAGATTGCGCTGCGGGTGCGTCCTGGCGCCTTCCTCGTCGAGCTTGCCCTGCCGGATCAGTTCGCCAACCAGAGAGTGGTCCTGACTGATGGCCACACGCTTGTCGTGGCGGAAATGGTAGATGCGCGAATCGCCGCAGTGCGCCCAGTCGACGCGACCCGAATGCATCAACAGCACGCAGGCAGTCGAGTGCGGGTCCTGTTCGGTCGTGAAGCGGGTGAGCTTGATCACCACGTGCGCTTCCTCGACCACGCTGCGCAGGAGGTCTATCGGTGTTTCGACCGCGGGCGCGTAGGCCTCGAAGTTGTCACGCGCCTTCATGACCACCTGCTCGGCCGCCATCGCCCCGCCGCTGTGCCCGCCCATGCCGTCGGCGAGCACTGCCATCAGCATGCCCTTGTGGCGGCTGTGCGGAAAGACTGCGGCGCGGTCCTGCTGTTCCTTGCGGTCACCGATGTGCTGCGCAACGCAGCTGTCTAGTTTTAGTGCCATGAAGGTTTCCGGGTACGTCCCCTGATTCTAGCCGTGCAGGCGGGTCCGCTGCGCCCCGCGTCACCCGGCTTCACAAACGCCGGAAGATTGTGACGAATATTCACATCGCGACACTGACGTGCCGTTCATTGATTTCATCGATGTACTCGTCAAGCGCCGCGGCGTGGATGCCCAGTTCGGACAGGATTTCCGGCCCGCGGATTGCCCAGGACGGGTCGCCGAGTCCCTTGTTGCGCAGATAGATGTGGGTGGCGAGCGCGACGATGCCTATCGTGCTGCGCAGCCCGAAGGTATCGTCGTCCGGCATGGCGTGATGGTGCTGGATCGCCTGCACGATCAGTTCCGGCAGACCCCAGTTGCGGGCAACCCAGTAACCGACCGTGGCGTGATCAAGTCGATAACTCGTGTTTTCGAGTGCGAGATCGACCCAGGCGGAGTCGTCATCGAGATTGAGCCGCTTCCAGTATTCCGGAAAGCGGGTGCACAGCAGCGGCACGCCACAGTCGTGGAACATCGCCGCCAGATAGGCCTGATCAGGGAACACATTGCACACTGCCACACGTTCGCTGGCGATCTGCGAGGCGATCGCGGCGATCTCGTCACAACGCGCCCAGAAGTGCGTCATCTGCGGACCCGCTCCGCTCGCCACCTGACGGATCGAAATGCCACGTACGAGATTCACGGTCTGCGACAGACCGACCAGCATCAACATCTGCTCGGCGTTGCTCGGCGCGCGGCCGCGGCTGTAGGCCGGCGACCGGCACAGTTTGAACAGGGCCGACAGCACACCGGGATCGCGCGATATGGATTCAGCCAGATCACCCACCTCGAAATCCGGCGTGCGCATCAGGTTGTCGATCTCCATCAGCAGATGCGGCTTGGCCGGCAGCAACACGGCGGTGGAATCGAGCAGGGCTTCTGCGGTGTCGGGAATCTTGTTGCGCGCTTTTTGCATGGTCGGGGTTCTTCCGGAGCTATTGCGGGTTACGTCAGGTAACGGCAGGAATTGCCGCAACTTGAACCGGAAGCGATGCGCTCATGCAGTGGCTTTCAGCGCTTCCTCCACCCATTCGATCCAGTGACGTACCGGCGTTCCGGTCCCGGTCTGCAGGTGCGCGATGCAACCAACATTGGCACTGGCAATCCCCTTCACCGGCGCGGCTTGCAGCGCATGCAGCTTGTTGTCGCGCAACGTGCGCGACAGGTGCGGCTGCAACAGCGAATAGCTGCCGGCCGAGCCACAGCAAAGGTGGCTGTCGGTGACCGGCGCAAGCTCATAGCCGGCGGCACGCAGAAGGCCTTCGGCCAGACCGCGCACCTGCTGGCCGTGCTGCAGCGAACAGGGCGGGTGATACGCAAGCGGCGCCGGCGCCGGCGGCTGCGCCGCGAACAGGCCTTCGATCTGCACCCGTTCGGCGTGCAGGATTTCCGACAGGTCCTTCGTCATCGCGCCGACGCGTGCGGCGCGCTGTGCGTACTGCGGGTCATCGGCCAGCAGATGACCGTATTCGCGCACCGTGGTGCCGCAGCCGGACGCGGTCATCACGATGGCTTCGATCTCGCCGCTGTCGATGGCCGGCCACCAGGCGTCGATCAGCGCCCGCATGTCGCGCCGTCCGCCGTCCTGGTCATTCAGGTGAAAGCGCAAGGCGCCACAACAACCGGCGCGCGCCGCCTCGACCAGCGAAATGCCCACCAGATCGAGCACGCGCGCGGCGGCGGCATTCACGTCCGGCATCAACGCCGGCTGCACGCAGCCTGCCAGCACCAGCATGCGGCGAGCGTGACGCACCGGCGGCCAGCTGCCGGCGTCGCGCCGCGGCGCCACCTTGGCGGCCAGCGAAGCCGGCATCAAAGGCCTGACCAGCCGGCCCAGCGCCAGAGCGGTGTTGAACACCCCCGGTCGCGACAGCCCTTCCCGCAGCACCCAGCGCGCCGCGCGTGCGGCCAGCGGCCGTTGCGTGCGACGCTCGGCCACGGCACGGCCGATATCGACCAACTCGCTGTAGCGCACGCCGGACGGACAGGTGGTTTCGCAGTTGCGGCAGGTCAGGCAGCGGTCCAGGTGGGGCAGCACCGTTTCGGCCGGCACCGTGCCCTCGAACATCTGCTTCATCAGATAGATACGGCCGCGCGGGCCGTCGAGTTCGTCGCCCAGCAACTGATAGGTCGGGCAGGTGGCGTTGCAGAAGCCGCAATGCACACACTTGCGCAGCACCGCCTCGGCAGCGTCGCCCTCAGGCGTGCTGCGGATGAAATCGGCCAGTCCGGTCTGCATCGGGATCGCTCTTAAAGTTCGGGGTACAGCCGTCCGGGGCTGAAAACGCCGGACGGGTCGAAAGCCTGCTTCAGGCGCTGGCTGACTGCCATGACTTCGGGCTTGAGCGGTTCGAACACGCCGAGCGCCCGGTCCACCGTCCGGCCGCCGCGGAACAGGGTGGCATGGCCGCCCAGCGCGCCGACCACGTGACGCAGCGCGTCCGCGTCGGTGTCGCTGCGCAGCCAGCGCTGCAGGCCGTTCCATTCGGTCAGGCAGTCGCCATCGAGCGCCAGATGCGGCGCCGTCGGCGGCAGCGCGACGCGCCACAGCGGCGCATCGCCATCGAAGAAGGCATGTGTGTGATTGCGTACCGAGCGCCACAGCGCTGCCGCTTCGACGGCGTCAACCGCCTCGCCGCCGATCAGCGGTGCCGCGGCGTCGAGCGCGACCTGCGCGCCCGACAGCCTGACGTGCAGCCGGCCGCCATGCCAGCAAGTCGCGGAAATCGGCAGCGGCTGGGCACCCCACTCGCGCAGGCGCAGCAGCGCCAGCGCGTCGTCGAGTTCGAGCATGCGCGTCTGTTCGGCCTGGGGCAACGGCAGCACCTTCAAGGTCACGTCGAGAATGAGGCCCAGCGTGCCGAAACTGCCGGCGATCAGGCGCGATACGTCAAAACCCGCAACATTCTTCATCACCTGGCCGCCGAACTGCAGCACGCGGCCCTGGCCGTCCATCACGGTGACGCCGAGCACGAAGTCGCGCAGGCTGCCGGCGGCCATGCGGCGCGGGCCGGACAGGCCGCTCGCCACCATGCCGCCCACGGTGACGCCGGGTCCGAAATGCGGCGGCTCGAAAGCCAGCATCTGCTGTCGGCCGGCCAGCAGCGTTTCGATGTCGGCCACGCGGGTGCCGGCGTGCGCCGTGATGTAGAGCTCGGACGGCTCGTAGGCGATGACACCCTGCGCACCACGCATGTCGAGCGGCGCGCCGGCGAGCTGCTGCGCGAGGAAGTCCTTCGAGCCGCTGCCGTGCGGGCGCAGCGTGCGGCCTCGCGTGGATGCATCCAGCACCAGCTCGCGCAGCGTCGAATGGAAAGGATGGGTCATGGTCAGAAACGCGGCAGGTCGGGATGCGGCAACTCGCCGTGATGCACGTGCATGCGGCCCATTTCGGCGCAGCGATGCAGCGTCGGCACCGCCTTGCCCGGATTCATCAGGCCTGCAGGATCGAAAGCCGCCTTCACGCGGTGGAACAGGTCGAGTTCGTCGGGCGCGAACTGCACGCACATCTGGTTGATCTTTTCCAGCCCGACGCCGTGCTCGCCGGTGATGGTGCCACCCAGCGCGACCGACAATTCGAGGATTTCGACGCCGAAGGCCTCGGCGCGGTGCAGCGAATCCGCATCGTTCGAATCGAACAGGATCAGCGGGTGCAGATTGCCGTCACCGGCGTGGAACACGTTCAGACAGCGCAGGCCGTACTTGTCCGACATCGCATTCATCGCCTCCAGCATGTCGGCCAGCTTGCGGCGCGGAATGGTGCCGTCCATGCAGTAGTAATCGGGCGAGATGCGGCCGGCTGCCGGGAAAGCGGCCTTGCGGCCGGCCCAGAAACGCAGCCGTTCGGCTTCGCCGTCTGACACGCGGATTTCGGTGGCCCCGGCTGCGTCGAGCAGCGTACGCACGCGGGCAATCTCGTCTTCCACTTCTTCCGCCGTGCCGTCGGCCTCACACAGCAGGATGGCGGCGGCGTCCAGCGGGTAACCCGCGTGTACGAACGCTTCGACCGCCACCGTGGTCGCCTGGTCCATCATTTCCAGACCTGCCGGGATGATGCCGGCTGCGATGATGTCGGCCACCGCCTGACCCGCGCGGCGCACGTCGTCGAAGGCAGCCAGCACGCAGCGCGCCACGCGCGGCCGGGGCATCAGCTTCACGGTCACTTCGGTAACCACGCCCAGCAGGCCTTCCGAGCCGATGGTGACAGCCAGCAGGTCATAGCCCGGACTGTCCGGCGCGGCACTGCCCACCTCCATCACGTCGCCGGCCATGCTCACCATGCGCACGCGCAGCACGTTGTGCACGGTCAGCCCGTATTTCAGGCAATGCACGCCGCCGGAGTTTTCCGCCACATTGCCGCCGATGCTGCAGGCGATCTGCGACGACGGATCCGGCGCGTAGTACAGGCCATGCGGGGCGGCTGCTTCGGACACCGCAAGATTGCGCACGCCCGGCTGCACCACCGCCTGCTGCGCCAGCCGGTCGACCGACACGATGCGGTTCATGCGCGCCGTCGACAGCACCAGGCCGTTCTTGTGCGGCGTGGCGCCGCCGGACAGGCCGGTGCCGGCGCCTCGTGGCACGACCGGTACACCCAGCCGGTGACAGGTGCGCAGCACCGCGACCACCTGCGCCTCGGTCGTCGGCAGCGCGACGGCAAGCGGCATTTCGCGCATCAGCATCAGGCCGTCGCACTCGTAGGCACGCAGGCGGCCGGTGTCGGTGATGAGGCAGTCAGCCGGCAGCACGCGCGCCAGTTCCGCGATCAGGGCGGCCCTGGAAACCACCGTGGGTGCAGCGGCAGTCGAGTGGGAATTGGCGGTATTGGCGTGCGCCTGCGGCGATGCGCTCATGGCTCGTTTTCGGGTGCAATCAGGCGATCGATGATACCCGCAGACATCCGCGATCGCGGTCGGTTGCAACGAAGCGACCCGGCCACATCGAAACTTGCCGACTTGAACGACGGCTGGCACCGCATGCCTCGCCAATGTGGGAGCGCGGGTGCTGTGGGAGCCGGTGCTGTGGAGCGGCGTTTCGGCGAGCACTGTTCGACGCCCGCGATGCCGGCTGGCCATGCGGGGCCAGCCGTGTCGGCGCACTACAGCAGCCGCGCCTTCGGCCGCTTACGGCCGCCTGTGAATACCCTTCAGACCTTCTTCCCGACGTAGATGGCGCGGAAGTCGTTCACATTGGTCAGCGTCGGCCCGGTCACGATGAGGTCATCGATGCCATGGAAAAAGCCGTACGCGTCGTGCACGTCGAGCATGTGGCGGGCGTCGATGCCGGCAGCGCGCGCGCGGGCCAGCGTGTCGTCGGTGACCAGGGCGCCCGCGTTGTCCTCGCTGCCGTCGATGCCGTCGGTATCACCCGACACCGCATGGATGCCGGGCATGCCGTCGAGCGCGATGGCCAGCGACAGAAGAAACTCCGAATTGCGGCCGCCGCGCGGCTTCTGCCCCGGCTTGATCCGGCCCAGCGTCACCGTGGTCTCACCGCCGGACAGCAGCACGCAGGGCGGCGCCAGCGGCGTGCCGTTGATGGCGCACGCCTTGGCGATGCCGGCCAGCACCTTGCCGGCGTCGGCCGATTCGCCCTCGATCATGTCGCCCAGCACCAGCGGCGTCACACCGTGGGCGCGGGCCACCTCGGCGGCGGCCAGCAGCGAGGCCTGGGCGGTCGAAATGGTGCGCGTTTCGCAGCGCGCCAGACGCGGGTCGTCCGACTTCGGGGTTTCGGATTCGGGACTCGACAGCCAGTTCATCACCGCGGTCGGCACTTCGATGTTGTAGCGACGGATGATGTCCAGCGCATCTTCACGCGTCGTGGTGTCGGGCACCGTAGGGCCGGATGCGACCACCGCCGGGTCGTCGCCCGGCACGTCGGAAATGACCAGCGTGAACACGCGCGCCGGATAGCAGGCCTGCGCCAGCCGGCCGCCCTTCATCGACGACAGGTGCTTGCGCACGCAATTCATTTCCTGGATCGCGGCGCCGCTGGCCAGCAGCGCGCGGTTGACCGCCTGCTTGTCCTCCAGCGTAAGTCCCTCGGCCGGCGCGGACAGCAGCGCCGAACCGCCGCCGGAAATCAGCGCGATCACCAGATCGTCTTCGGTCAATCCCTGCACCGACTGCAGGATGCGCCTCGCCGCCTGCTGGCCGGCCGCATCCGGTACCGGGTGCGACGCCTCGACCACTTCGATGCGCCGGCACGGGGCGCCATGACCGTAACGCGTCACCACCAGCCCGGACAGGTCACCCGGCCAGTTCTTCTCGACCGCCAGCGCCATCGACGCAGCGGCCTTGCCTGCACCGACCACAAGCGTACGTCCGCGGGGCGGCGGCGGCAGGTTGGCCGGCACGCACAGATCCGGGTTGGCGGCGTCGAACGCGGCCTGGAACAGCTTGCGGAGGAAATCTTTCGGGTCGATTGTCTGGGTCATGCTTGCGGGAGCTCCATTTGTTGCATCCGGTCAGCACGCAGCGCGCGTGACCATGGGAATATATGGAGAATTCTAACTGGTACGGCCTTATATATAAGCCGACTTATAATCAATAGCTCTTATCCATCTCATCACGAGCAGCCATGGCCAACCGACTTTCAAAGATCACGACACGCACCGGCGACGGTGGCGAAACCGGCCTCGGCGATGGTACGCGGGTGTCGAAATACAGCGCCCGCGTGCACGCGCTGGGCGACGTCGACGAACTCAACAGTGCGCTCGGCGTGCTGCTGTGCGAATCGCTGCCGCCCGATCTTGCCGCGCTGCTGACCGACATCCAGCACGATCTGTTCGACCTCGGTGGCGAACTGGCCGTCCCGGGTTACAACCTGATCAAGCCCGAACAGGTGGCGCGGCTGGAAACCGAACTGGAACGGCTGAACGACGAACTCAAGCCACTGAAGGAATTCATCCTGCCGGGCGGCACGCGCGCGGCTGCACTGTCGCATCTTGCACGCACGATCTGCCGGCGCGCCGAACGCGCCGTGATCGCCGCCGCTGCCGAAGGTCAGGTGCCGGACGCCAGCCGCCAGTATCTCAACCGACTGTCCGACCTGCTGTTCGTCATCGGCCGCACCTTCAACCGGCTCGATGGCCGCGGCGACCTGCTGTGGCAACGGGGCCGGGCACAGGACGGCGGGACGGGCTGAACAGATCCAGTGCGGCGGATGAACGCTGAAAATGCCGATCAAGGCGGATAGACCCGGAACAGTCACCTTCTCGCGATGAATCTGCGTTCTTCCGGCTTTCCGGCGCCTAACCGCGACCCTACCGCCGTCGTGACCCCGACGAGCGACGCCCCGATAGGCGTCTTCGATTCCGGCCTCGGCGGCCTGTCGGTGCTGTGCCACGCACGGGCGCGCCTGCCTGCCGAAGACTTCCTGTACGTCGCCGATTCGGGGCATGCACCGTATGGCGAGCGCAGCGCCGAGTGGATCCGTGCGCGCAGCCTGACGCTGGGTGAATTCCTGATCGGCCACGGCGCAAAGGCACTGCTGATCGCCTGCAATACGGCAACAGCGGCCGCGGCCCACGCCTTGCGCGAACGCTGGCCGGGCGTGCCGGTAATCGGCATGGAACCGGCGGTCAAACCCGCCGCTGCTGCCACGCGGTCCGGCGTGGTCGGCGTACTCGCCACCACGGGTACGCTGGCCAGCGCGCGCTTCGCTGCGCTGCTCGACACCTTTGGCCGCGACGTCCGCGTCATCACCCGGCCCGGTACCGGCCTGGTCGAGGCGGTCGAACGCGGCGAACTGGACACCCCTGCCACGCAGGCGCTGATCGCGTCGCATGTCGAACCGCTGCTGGCCGACGGTGCCGACGTGATCGTGCTCGGCTGCACGCACTACCCCTTCCTGCGCCGGTGGATCGAGCACCAGGCCGGACCGTCGGTGCAGGTGATCGACACCGGCGATTCGGTGGCCCGCCAGCTGGCGCAACGGCTGAACGATGCCCGACTTTTGCGCAGCGCAAAGGCGGCGGGAAGCGAAAGATTCTGGTCCTCTGCTGCCTCGGACACCGCTGAGCGGGTGCTGCAGAGACTGTGGCAGGCGGATGCGCAACTTGCGCCGTTGCCGGCATAAAAAAATCCCGCACACTTGTCAGATCCGTTGAGGAATCAGACCGGTGCGCGGGTAAGACCGAAGGGTTGGCCAAGGGAAGCGGTGGTCGGGGCGGTGAGCCGCCCCGGAGGAGCCCTGCGGACGGCATCAACCGGTAAGCCGCAGCGGGAGTTCGGGTTGCAGGGTTGACGGGTGCGGCAGCGGTGACGGGTCATGCCGACTCCATGCCCGGCGGGCGCCATCGTTGCCCGCAGCGCCCGGCACGAAGCCCGCCAGAACAAGCCGGCGCCGCACCGCATCGTCCATGCACAGAATCGCAATCATCCGTGCGTGTTCCAGGGCCGTCAGACGTGACTTACGCCATCCGGACTCAGGTGGGCAGGAAAACGGGCTGGGCACGAGGGTGATTGGCACGAACGATTCGGGTTGCAGTGATCAACGCGAGATGCTAAAAACTTTGATCCATTAGAACAAATAGTATTTTTTTCTTGATTCGATAATCAAAAGGTTATGAACATAACGCTTCGGCAGTTGCAGGTATTTGCCAAAGTGGCTGAAACCGGCAGCTTCACACGCGCGTCGGAGCAGCTCTTCCTGACCCAGCCGGCGGTGTCGCAGCAGGTGCGGCAACTGACCGAAACGGTGGGCGAGCCCCTGTTCGACACCATAGGCCGGCGCACCTTCCTGACCCCGGCCGGGGAAGAACTGCTGTCGGCATGGAAAGGCATACAGCTGCAGTGGCAGCAGTTCGAGGAAAACCTTCAGGCCACGCGCAGCCTGCACCGCGGCACGCTCAGGCTGGCTGCGGTCAGTACCGCGAAGTACTTCGTGCCGCGCGTGCTCGGCCCTTACTGCGCACAGTACCCGGGCATCGACGTGAAGCTTGAAGTGGCAAACCGGGACCGTCTGATCGAACGCATGCAGGCCAATCTCGACGATATGTACGTCATGACCAAGCCGCCCGAAGACATGGATCTCACCTGCGATTCATTCCTCGACAATCCGCTGGTCGCGATTGCGCCGGCGTCGCACCCGCTGGCCAATGCCGGGATGCTGAAGCTGCAGGATCTGGCGGAAGCGCGCTTCATCATGCGCGAGCAGGGCTCGGGCACGCGCATCGCCATCGAGAACTACCTGTCGCAGCAGGGCGCCACGCTGAATGTGCGGATGGAACTGGGCAGCAACGAAGCCATCAAGCAGGCGGTGGCGGGCGGAATGGGTTTGTCCATACTTTCGCGCCACACGCTGCATCGCGACCCGCTGCTCGAAAATGAAGTGGTCATCCTTCAGGTCGAGGGGTTTCCGCTGATGTCACGCTGGCAAGTGGTCCGACTGCAGCAACGTCGCCTGTCGCGGGCGGCCGAAGCCTTTCTCGAATTGCTGCAGGCCTGGATACCGGCCTATCTGGGCACCAAGGGCATGGGAATCTGACCGTCCCGATTCCGGATGGCCGCAACCGGTCCGATCCCGTCGGGTAGCGGGCAAAAAAAGACCCGCCGAAGCGGGTTTGAAGGAGGAGGTCGTGTGCGAGGCCTGCGCCACCGGCCGGTCGGACAGCAACCGCGCGACCGCTGGAGGAGGCCTCTCCGATCGAGACGCTACGGCTTCGCCTGCTGGGTGGTCACGATGGCCTGGTTGCGCACGTAGTGCTGCAGCGCGTCGAGGTCCGCATCGGTCAGCTCCGCGTACTTCGGCATGCCGTTCTTGACCAGGGCGCCGTCCAGCACCTTGCGCAGCGTGTCTTTCTTCAGGAAGAGCTGCGAGGCGCGAAGATCGGGGGCATAGCCGCCCGACACCGCGCCCGCGCTGTGGCACCACACGCAGGTGCTGGTGTAGAGCGCGCTGCCCCGTTCGACTTTTGCAGGATCCGGCTTGAAGTCGGCCGGCACGATCGGTGTCGCGAAGGAGGGTTTGCCGACATCGGGCAGTGCGGCCTTGCCGTCGAGCGCGAAGGTGAGCAACTGACGCGTCTGGCCTCGATAGCCCCACCCGTACTGCGCCATCGAACTGCCGCCGCCGAGCGATACGCCGGCGCCGCCCCAGCCGACCAGCAGCGATACATACTGCTTGCCGCCGACCGAGTAGGTGATGGGCGGCGCGCTGATGCCGGAGCCCACATTGACCGACCAAACTTCCTTGCCGGACAGCGCGTCATAGGCCGCGAACTTGCCGTCGATCCGGCCCTGGAACACCAGATTGCCGGCCGTGGTTACGGTGCCCGGGTTCCAGTAGCTGGGCTGCGGTATTTCCCACACTTTCTTCTGGTTCACCGGGTCCCAGGCAAGCAGGGACGCCACGCCGGCCTCCTTCGGAATGTCGCCGTGCAGGCTCATGTCGACGGCCATATCAAGCTTCCAGTCCGGCCTGGTCCAGTCGATCACGTTGACCTTGCCATCCTTGAACAGTGAAGGCAGTTCGGTTTTCGGAATGTAGACCAGGCCGGTCTTCGGGTTGAACGACATGGCGTGATAGTTGTGCGCACCGAACACGCTCGGCCAGATCAACTCCTCGCCATCTTCGTAGCGGGCGCCTTCACGTTCGATCGGGCGACCGGTATTCATGTCGATGCCGGTGGCCCAGGTCACTTTCTCGGCGAACTTCTCGGCCGACAGCAGCTTGCCGTCCTTGCGATCGATCACGTAGAAGAAGCCGTTCTTCGGCGCATGCAGCAGCACCTTGCGCGTGTCCTTGCTGTCCTTGAGCTGCAGGTCGCTCAGTACGATGTCCATGCTGGAGTTGTAGTCCCAGGTCTCGCCCGGCACGGTCTGGTAATGCCATTTGTACTTGCCGGTCTTCGCGTCCAGCGCAACGATGGAACAGAGGAACAGGTTGTCGCCGCCGCCCGGGCTGCGCGCCTTCTGGTTCCACGGGCCACCGTTGCCGGTACCGATCAGGATCTGGTCGTATTCCGGGTCGTAGGTGAAGCCGTTCCACGTCTGGCCGCCGCCACCCTTCTTCCACCACTCGCCCTTCCAGGTCTTCGCCGCCATGGCCTGCGTCTCGTCCTCGAAGCCATCGGCCGGGTTGCCGGGCACGACGTAGAACTTCCATGCCAGCTTGCCGGTATCGATGTGATAGGCACTGACGAAGCCGCGCCCACCGCCGAATTCCGAACCGCCGTTGCCGATGATGACCAGATCGCGGAAAGCGGTCGGATAGCCCGAGATGTAGAGCGCCTGCTTCGGATCGAAGGTTTGCGTGCTCCACAGCTTCTTGCCTGTCTTTGCGTCGAGTCCGATCAGGCGCCCGTCTATGGTCGAAATGACCAGCTTGCCCTTCCAGTAGGCGAGACCGCGGCTCGTGTCCCACATGATGCGCAGACGATCGCCGGCATGCTTGATCGATTCCGGGTCGTACTCCCACAGCAGCTTTCCGGTCTTCGCGTCGACCGCGCGCGTCTTGCTCCAGCTGCCGGTGAAATACATGACGCCATCGACGACCAGCGGCGTGGCCAGCAGCGAGCGGTCATCCGGCAATGCCATCGACCATTCGAGCCCGAGCTTGCCGGCATTGCCGGCGTTGATCTGCTCCAGCGGGCTGTAGCGTTGCATGCTGTAGTTGCGTCCGTACGACAACCAGTTTCCGGACTGCTTCATGTCCTTCAGCGCAGCATCATCCACGGCGCCCGCCGCCAGACTCGGGGCGACGGGCAGCACCATGGAAAAGGCCATCGACATTGCGAACATCTTGCCCCTGCGCGGCATCCACTTGCTTGACTTCATGACATCGGCTCCTTGATTTTCTTAGAGGTATCCCCGGGTGGCGCCGGATGCGGGGAGGATGTCTCCACCCCGCATCCGGCGCGCCAAGGTTGGGCGTGAGCCGCCCAGAAACCGTTATCCGCGCGATGTCATCGCACGTCAGGGGGATATGCCATTCAGAAGTCGGGGGATTCGACCGACGGAATGCGGGACGTTGTCCCACATTCCGGGAACAGGCCGGCGATCGTGCGTCGCAACAGCCGTCCGACGCCGTGCGATCAGCGCAGCAGGGAAACCGTAACCGCCAGCCAGCCGCCCATTGCGACGATCAGGTGCGGGTCGCGGAACAGGTCATGTGACGGATCACCACCGCCACCGCGCCGGTGCAGCATGTACAGGTAGCGGAACAGCCCGTACAGCACGAAGGGCAGCGTGTAGATGAGATCTGCCGTGCCATGGATGCGCACCGTGTCCGCATCGACCGTGTACAGCGAGTACGCCACCACGGCACAGGCGCCAGTGACGGTGATGAACTGGTCGAGCAGCGCGGGCGAATACAGGTCGAGCACCTTGCGGTGCGCCCCACCCGCCTCGTCCATCAGCATCAGTTCGGCGCGCCGCTTCGAAAAGCCGAGGAACAGCGTCAGCAGCAGGCCGCACATCAGCAGCCAGTTCGACGGGGGAATGCCCAGACCGGTCGTCCCGGCCAGCAGACGCAGCATGAAGCCGGCGCTGATCAGGAATACGTCGAGCACCACCACGCGCTTGAGGCCATAGCTGTAGCCGAAGTTGATCAGGCCGTAAATGCACAGCAGATAGACCAGCGTATCGCCGACCTGCCAGGCCAGCAGCAGCGACCCGATCGAGCAGGCGGACATCAGCACGATGGCAACCGACGGCGACAGCGCACCGGATGCCAGCGGGCGCATACGCTTGGCCGGATGCAGCCTGTCCTGCTCGATGTCGCGCAGATCGTTCAGCGCGTACACCGCGCTCGACATCAGGCAGAAGGCGAGGAAGGCAAGAATGGCCGCCTGCACCGTGGCGCTGTTGTGCCAGGCGTGGCCGAACAGCAGGCCGAAGAACACGAAACCGTTCTTCACCCACTGGTGCGGTCGCAGCAACTTGAACGCAGCGGCAATCATGGTCGGCGGCCGGGTGGCAAACCTTCAGGCATTCAGCGGAAGTAACGTTCTTCGAAAAAACAGCCCTGCTGCGGCAACCAGCCCGGAATCGCGTACCAGTAGCGGCGCGCCGGTTCGAGCACGCCGGCATGATAGGCCGCGAAATCGAAGCCGTGGCCGCGAATGCGCCAGAACTTCGCGCCGCGCACCGTGAGCGGGTCGACCTGCACATCGCGGAAGTACGGCGTGTAGCCGGTCAGCACCGGCGCTTCCTTGCTGAGCACCAGCACGTCGCGGCCGTCGAGGCGGCGGAAGTCGGTCAGCATGTCGTCGTGGCGCGCATGGCTCGACGCCGGGCCGAACACCGGCCAGTAACGGCGATGGTTGTAGCCGACGGTGACCGAAGGCGAGTAGCCGTCGGTCATCAGTTCGTAGCGGTTCACGTCGTCGCCGAGTGCCGCGATCACTTCGTCCGCCTTCACGGTCTGCACCACACCGGCATACTTGCGTTCGCTGAGCAACGAAGCCCAGCGCTCGACCGGCTGGCTGGCCACGGCCAGCACGGCGGCCACATGCACGGCAGCAATCACGGCAGCGAACCGGACCGTCCGTTGCAGCGTCAGGTCGGACACGCTGCGGCCGTACAGCAGGAACACCAGCGGCACGAAGGAAAATACCCAGTGCAGGCCGATCGTCTTGACCAGCGACAGCAGGCCGAAGATGGACAGCGGCACGACGACCAGCCAGGGCAGCGCCGCCTGGCGCAGCCAGGCCCCGGGCGTGCGCAGCAGACCCCACACGACCATCGGCGTCAGCAGCCACACCATCATCGCGCCGTACAGCAGCGGCGTTTCCCACGACAGGTGGGCGTTGCCATGGCGGTTGAACACGTTGAACATCACGTTCGCCCAGCAGTGCTGACTGTTCCACCAGGCGTTGTACAGCCCGGCCGGCAGCGCGCACAACACGACCAGCGCCAGCGCCTTCCATTTCCAGACTGCCGGTCGCCACAGCGCCCAGGCGATGTAGGCAAAGCCGAGCAGCACGGCGAAGTACTTCGACAGGAAAGCGCCGCCCAGCAGCAGGCCGCTCAACGCGAACAGCCAGCCGGTGCGGCCACGCACGGCGCTCAGGAAAACCAGAGCCGACGCCACGCTGAAATACACCAGCGGAATGTCGGTCGTGATGAGCACGTCGAGCACACTGGCCGGCGCAAGCAGCACCAGTGTGGCGACACCCCAGCGCGTCGCATGCGGGTCGTCGCGCAGAAAGGCGAGCAACATGAAGGACAGCAGCGCCGGCTGCAGGATGGCCGGCAGACGCAGCCACCACCCGGCTTCGGACACGGCAATCAGGCCGGCCAGCCACCAGCCGACCATGGGCGGGTGGTCATAGAAGCCGCCGGCGGGAATCCTGCCCCACCAGTAGAAGTACGCTTCGTCGCCGGTGAATGGCAGCGCTACGCCCAGCCAGCCACGGAACACCAGCGTGAGCAGCAGTGCTGCCAAGTAGAAACGGCGCCAGTTGTGGGCTGGCGCCGTTGCGGAAAACAGGCTCACCGATCAGTCGCGGTCGGCGATGGCACGGCGGCGTGCGCGCACGGCTTCGGCCAGCGTGTCCAGCAGTTCCACGCTTTTCTCCCAGCCGAGGCAGGCGTCGGTGATGCTCATGCCGTACTCCGGCTCCTTGCCGGCGACCAGGTCCTGACGGCCTTCCTTCAGGTGCGATTCGACCATGACGCCGAAAATGCGCTCTTCGCCGCAGGCAAGCTGGGCCGCGACGTCGCGCGCCACGTCCATCTGCAGCGCGCACTGCTTGCGGCTGTTGGCGTGCGAGAAGTCGATCATCACCTTGGCCGGCACACCGGCGGCGGCCAGTTCGCGGCACACCTTGTCGACCGCCTCGGCGTCGTAATTCGGTTCCTTGCCGCCGCGCAGGATGACGTGACAGTCTTCGTTGCCACCGGTCGTGACGATGGCCGAATGGCCGGCCTTGGTGACCGACAGGAACACGTGCGGTGCCTGCGCCGACTTGATCGCGTCGGACGCAATGCGCACATTGCCGTCGGTGCCATTCTTGAAGCCGACCGGGCAGGACAGGCCCGACGCCAGTTCGCGGTGCACCTGGCTTTCGGTGGTGCGCGCGCCGATTGCGCCCCAGGCGACCAGGTCGGCTGTGTATTGCGGCGTGATGGTGTCGAGGAATTCGGTACCGGCCGGCAGACCCAGCTCATTCACTTCGAGCAGGATGCGACGCGCCAGGCGCAGCCCGTCGTTGATCTGGAAGCTGTTGTCGAGATACGGATCGTTGATCAGACCCTTCCAGCCCACCGTGGTGCGCGGCTTTTCGAAATAGACGCGCATGACGATTTCGAGGTCGGCCGACAGACGCTCGCGCTGTGCCATCAGCAGCTTCGCGTATTCCATGCCCGCCTTGTAGTCATGGATCGAACAGGGTCCGATGACGACCAGCAGCCGGTCATCGGCACCGCGCAGGATGCGGTGGATGGCCTGACGCGCGCCGAACGTGCTTTGCGCCGCGACATCGCTGGCCGGCAGGTCGTCGAGCAGCTTCATCGGCGGGATGAGTTCGCGGATGTCCTTGATGCGGACGTCGTCGGTGATCATTTGCATGTGAGCGTTCATGGCCTTCAGTTCGGCTGCCGCGCGGATACGGAAGCGGGTAAAAAGTTCGAGATTCTAACCCGGCGCGCGTTTTCGTTCGATGACGGCGCTGCGCAGGGTCAGTGCAGACCGTCGTGCTTCGAATCGTGCGTCGATCCGTGCTTCGAATCGCGCCACAGCAGATGGACCGCCAGATAGCCGACGATCGCTCCGGTGCACGCCATGATGAACAGCCCGGTGACCAGCGGCATGCCGGCCGCACCGAGCCAGATCCAGAACCCTTCCAGCCAGCCGGTCGCCAGTTCACCGATTTTTTCGGCCGACTGTTCGATGTTCTGAACCTCGCGGTCGGAACCCGGCCGGTCTAGCACGAAACTGCCCAGTTCAAAGGCTGCCCAGTAGATCGGCGGGAAAGTGAAAGGATTGGTGATCAGCGTACAGCCGGCACTGACAGCGAGGTTTGCCCGCATCGCGAACGCCGCCACGATCGCAAACAGGAACTGTGCGAACGGAATCATCAACCCGAAGAACAGGCCGATCGATACGGCCTTGGCGACACTTTGCCGGTCGGCGTGCCACAGGCGGTCGTCGGACAGATAGCGGGCAAATGGTGCCAGCCAGCGTATCGCGAGCAGTTGTTCGCGGGTGGGCATCCAGCGGGAAAGAAAGGGGGGCATTGGGGTAGGCGCCGTGATCCAGTGGACGCGGCGGCAATCAGTCAGTGATCGAAATGTCGTTCAGGCCGTGCCGCCCACGGTCAGTCCGTCGATGCGCAGCGTTGGCTGGCCGACACCGACCGGAACGCTCTGGCCTTCCTTGCCGCAGGTACCGACGCCGCTGTCCAGTGCCATGTCGTTGCCGATCATCGAAACGCGGGTCAGCGCATCCGGGCCGTTGCCGATCAGCGTTGCTCCCTTGATCGGGTAGGTCACCTTTCCGTTCTCGATCATGTACACCTCCGCCCCCGAAAACACGAACTTGCCGCTGGTGATATCGACCTGGCCGCCGCCGAAATTGACGGCATAGAGGCCTTTTTTTACCGAGCGGATGATTTCTTCCGGCTCGCGGTCACCGTTGAGCATGTAGGTGTTGGTCATGCGCGGCATCGGCAGATGGGCGAAGCTTTCGCGCCGGCCGTTGCCGGTGGGTGCGACACCCATCAGGCGCGCATTCAGGCTGTCCTGCATGTAGCCGACCAGAATGCCGTCCTCGATCAGCGTCGTGCAGCGGGTCGGATTGCCTTCGTCGTCGATCGTCAGCGAGCCACGGCGATCCGGCAGTGTTCCGTCGTCGACCACGGTCACACCGCGCGACGCCACCTGCTGGCCCATGCGACCGGCGAACGCCGAACTGCCCTTGCGGTTGAAATCGCCCTCCAGACCATGGCCGATCGCCTCGTGCAGCAGGATGCCCGGCCAGCCCGGGCCGAGCACCACGCTCATCGTGCCGGCCGGCGCCGGACGCGCGTCGAGATTCACCCGCGCCTGATGGACCGCCCGTGCTGCGTAATCGCGCAGCACGGCATCGGTGAAGTAGCCGTAGTCGAAGCGACCACCGCCGCCGCTCGAGCCCTGCTCGCGACGCGTACCGTCCTGCATGATGACGGTGACCGACACGCGCACCAGCGGCCGCACGTCAGCGGCCATATGGCCGTCATTGCGCATCACCAGCACGGTTTCGTGCGTGCCCGCGATGTGCGCCATCACCTGCGTGACGCGGCCATCTTCCGCGCGGGCATAGCTTTCGAGCCGCTCGAGCAGTTGCACCTTTGCGGTGTCGCTGAGGGAGGCATGCGGGTTGGCGGCCGAATACAGCGCCCGCGGCAGCTTCGCCTTGCTGGTCAGCGTGCGCGCGCTCAGGCTCTGGCCCTGCGAAGCGATCGCACGCGTTGCGCGTGCTGCGGCTTCCAGCGCCGGTGCGCTGATTTCGTCCGAATACGCGAATGCGGTCTTTTCGCCCTGGATCGCGCGCACGCCCACACCCTGCTCGATATTGAAGCTGCCCGATTTGACGATGCCCTCTTCCAGGCTCCAGGCCTCGCTGCACTGATGCTGGAAATACAGGTCGGCGTAGTCGATGCGGTGCGAGGCGAGCAGGCCGAACACCCGGTCGAGGTCATGGCGCGCCAGATCGAATGGCGCAAGCAGCGTTGACCGCGCGATGTCCATCATGTCGAGGCCGGGTACGGCTGCCTGGATGCCGGTCGTGCGGGTGGAACCTGTCATGGGTCAGTGCATCCTCTGTCAATTTGGGCCGGTTTCGTTGCACCTAGCGTCCGAGCCTGTCCGCGATGGCATCTTCTTCCTGTCGCGGGAAAAAATACTTGTACATCGACTTCTCTTCCTTCAGATCACGCCAGCGCCCACCCAGTTCATCGACCCGGCTGCGATACATTTCCTGCGTCAGCCTGAGCAGAACGGCGGGCGCGCCGACTCGGCTGCACATGCGTTCCTCTGCGGCCGGCACAAAGGACAGATATTTCTCGTAGAACACGCGGTGGCGCGGGTTCACCTCGATCAGTACGTCGTCGCAGCGTTGCAGCCGGAACGCGTAGATGCACATCAGGTGGAACAATGTGCCCATCAGGCGCTTCGACTTGACCGACTGTTCCACCGCAAACTTGCCGAATTCGCACACCCGGCGGCCGTCGCCGCGCAGCCCTGCCATCACGTCGGGGTAGGTTTCGTCGGCCGACAGACCTGTGTCGGAATCAAGATTGACCGTAATCGTTCCATAGATGTGGCCATCGAACTCGGCCACAAGGGTGATCCGGTTCGGCACCTCGTCGATCTGCTTCTTCGTGTGGTAGCCACGCCACGAATACATTTTCTCGATCAGCAGGCTGGTGCCTTCGCGCTTCTCGTTGTCGCTGCTCAGCAGGCGCACCCGGAACTTGTCCTTCTGCTGCGCCATTTCGCGCGTGCCGGCAATGTCTTCCTGCTCGATGCACATGGAACGCAGCCGGTCGACGTCCATGACCGTGACTTCTGCCAGTGTGTGCGGAAACTGCGAATGTGGGCGGGTAGGTTGATCAGCCATGATGACCTCAGCAACAAATGTTCAGCATGAAAGGCGTCGGTGCCCCAGAGCAGGAAGATTTTGACGGATTTCAACGAGATAGTCCTCGTTCAGATCACCTAGTACCACGCCCGGGCCACGCGCCAGACGATTCAGCACCTGACCCCACGGGTCGATCAGCATCGAATCGCCGAAGGTACGCCGCCCCGACGGGTGCACGCCACCCTGCGCCGACGCCAGCACGTAGCACTGATTTTCGACCGCGCGCGCGCGCAGCAGCAGTTCCCAGTGCGCGCGACCGGTCGTTTCCGTGAAGGCCGCCCCCAGCACCAGCAGCTTCATGTTGCCCAGCGCGCGGAAAAACTCCGGAAAACGCAGGTCGTAGCAGATCGACAGCCCGACCCGCCCGAACGGCGCCTCGAAGGCAACCGGCGTGCTGCCTGCCTCTATCGTGCGCGCTTCGTCGTAGTTTTCCGCACCGCGCGTGAAGGCAAACAGGTGGATCTTGTCGTAGCGCGCCACCTGGCGGCCATCCGGTCCGTAGGCAAGACAGGTGTTGCGCACCTTGTCGGGCCGCTCGGCGACCAGCGGCACCGAACCGCCGACCAGCCAGACGCCGTGCCGCTGCGCGGCCTCTGCCATGAAGCGCTGGATCGGGCCATCACCCTCTGTTTCGCGAATCGCCACCTTGTCTGCTTCATCGCCCGAAATCAGCGAGAAATACTCGGGCAGCGCCACCAGCTTCGCACCCTGACGGGCGGCTTCGGCAATCCAGTGCCCGGCTTCGTCGAGGTTGTCGACAACATTCGGGCCGGACACCATCTGCACGGCAGCAACGCGGGTCATGGAGGAAGTATTCATGGCGAGCCTTTCAGTTTGATGATGCGCCGGTGCGCAACGGTGCGGCAGCCGGCGCATCCGAAAACCTGACCGCGCACCCGGGGCATCAATTTTCCGCCTGCTTGCCGGACGGTGGTGGCACCGCAAGTTTGGCCACCACCGGATCGTCCCAGGAACCGGTCACGCCGTACTGGAAGGCGAAAATCTGGCCGAGCGGATCGCGCAGCACCTTCTGCGCAAGATAGGTGGCCAATCCGACCGCGGGATTGGCGATCAACACGCCGACCGACACACTGTCGCTGAGCGCCGGCTGCACGCGCACGACCAGATTTTGCGTTTCGGCCGCGATGTCCGCACTGCCGCTGATCCGCACGCGTGCGGCCGGGCCGGCCAGTTCGAAGTCGTCGGTTTTCATGATGCCACGCTCGACCGCGACATTGCCTTCGATCAGGTCGAACGCAAACCCTTCGCTGAACACGTCCCGGAAATCCAGTGTGATGCGGCGCGGCAGCGCCTGCAGGCTGAGGATGCCGAGCAGACGCCCGGCACCGGGGTTGATCTTGCTGAACTGCCCCTTGCTGACGGTCAGCCTGAACGCACCGGACAGTGACCGATAGTCGATCGACAACGGGTTGCCGTTCCATCGCAGGCTGCCTTTCATGTCGGCCGTACCCCGGCGCAATGCGTCGGCGTGACCGAGCCGATCGAGCAGCTTGCCCGCCTCGTCTGCCCTGATCGAAAAATCGAGCCGCGTCTCGCGCACGCCACCCGGCGCGCCGAGCGGCTTGCCCCAGGCACCGCTGGCATCGAAACGGCCTTCCGGCAATTCCAGGACCAGGCGGTCGATCAGCCAGGCGCGCCGCTCGTTGCTGGCCTGCAGCGCCAGTTTGCCAAGCGCCTTGCCGTCGAGCACGAAGCGCGCGGCTTCGATGTCCAGCGCAGGCAGATCTTCGAGTACGTCGGCCGCGTCCGCCTCTGCATCGGGCAACGCCTGCACGCCCGGCTCGCCCGCCGTATTGATCAACAACTGGTCGAAACGCGCCTGGAGGCGGCCTTTGCCCTGACCGGACCAGTTGATGCGGCCGCGCGCCTGCGTGCTCGCCAGATCGATGTCCCAGGCGTCGCCCTGACGCTGCGCATCGGCCTTGACCGCATCAAGCCAGTGCTCCATCAGACGCACATGCTTCGCATCGAGCTGTACGCGGGCGAGCGGCAGGTCGTCGTCGCTGCTGCCCGCCGCACCCGCCGCACCCTCGGGCGCGGGCCGCGGTGCAAAAGCACGGCGCAAGGCGTCGAGGTCGAGCGTGTCGGCACGCACGGACAGCGCAAGCCCGCGCTCGGGCATCGCCGGCTGTTGTGGCAGCCCGATCGCGCCTCGCTCGATGACCCAGCCGGTCGGCGTCGCACGGCGCACGATGTCGGCGCTCGCCAGATCGCCGAGCGTGATGTGCAGCAGTTCGCGGTCCGGGCCGATGGCCGGCAGGCCGCGCCGGGCCGATTCACGCGCGTCGAGTGTGCCGGTGCGTTCGATCCGGAGCGCCATGGGCTCGCCGGCCGCCTTGCCGAGCGGGGCCGGGAGCGTCGAGGCCAGCTGGGCCAGATCGGCTTCCAGCGTCATGTCCATGCCGTTGCGGCGCACGCCCAGGCGGGCCTGCCAGACTGCCGTGCCGGCAAGCGCCGCCAGCCACGGCTGACCCAGCTGGGTGCGCAGCGCGTCCATCGATGCACGTCCGCTGGCGGTCACGTTCACCACGCCGCCGCCCGCCGAAGCGACGTCGAGCGTCATCGGAAAGCCGAGGGCCGTCGCCTGTGCGCCGCGCACGGTGAGCGCGCTTTCGGTGAATGCGATCTTGCCGGCCGCATCGGTCAGCGGCGGCACGTCGTCATCAATCAGCAGCCGGTTGCCGGAGAAGGTGAAATCGCCTTCGATCTTCGCGTCCTGCGAGTGGCGCAGCGGGATGGCCAGCGACACATTGAGACGGCCATTACCCTCGGCGCGGATGCCGCGGGTAAATCCGTCAATGCGCCCGGCCACCGGGCTGATGTCGATATAGCGCAGGAACTCGGACGTGACGCCGCTGGCCGAACCGCGCACCAGCAACAGTTCCTCGGCCGCTTCGAGGTCGGGGATTTCGGCAGTCGTGGTGCCCAGCTTCGTGTTCAGGATGCGGCCGTCGCGCGAGGTGATGAGCATGCGCTTGCCTTCGAACAGCACGTCGGCGTCGAGGCCGGTGATGGCCGGCCAGGTGCCGCCGAAGGCGACGGTCACATCTTCGGCCTTCACCTTGACCAGGAAGACGCCCGGTTGCCCGCGATCGAACGGGAAATCGTCGAGCTTGCCGCGCAGCTTCAGCGTCGCGTCGGGCGAACCGCCCGCCACCAGGGCATCGCGCAGCCAGTCGCGCGTGTCCGCGCCGATGGTCAGCGGCAGGTAGCGCCAGATGGCGCGCGCGTCGCTGCGCTGCAGTCGGCCGTCCAGATCGAGTTCGCCGGCGGTATTGGCCAGCGTGCGGTAGCGGCCGGTCAATTCGCCTTCGGTATCGGCGTTCTGGAACACCACGGAATCGAGCGCGACAGTGGTTTCGCCGTCGCTGCGCGACCAGCCGGCACGCAGTTTGAAGCGGGCGAACGTGATCTGCGGCTCGGCGAACACCGTCGGCAGGTCGAAGGTCAATCCCGGCGCGTCGATCACCACGCTGCCGCGCGCATCGCTGCCTTCGAGCTTGCCGCTCAGCCCGGCCACACCCGGAACGTCGCCGCGCGCATTGAAGCCTATGCGATCGAGCCCGGCACTGACGCGGAAGGCGAGCGGCGCCGACAGCTCACCGGTCCAGCCGGCGTCGAGGTCGGTCAGCCGGCCGTGCGGCGCATGATCGCGCAGCCGCTCGCGCAGCGGGTCCGGCAGCGGCATGAAGTCGGACAGCCGGGTCAGCGCGGCAAGATCGAGCACGCTGGCCGACACTTCGCCCTGCCCGGCTCGTCCGTCGACGGCGGCCTGCCATTTCAGGTCGATGCTGGTCGGCCGCACGCGCACGCCGTCGCGGGTCAGCAGCTGCAACTGGCGCGCATTGGCGGTCACCCGCGTGCGGCTCAGATGCTCGGCACTGACGCGCCCGGACAGGGTGACCAGATCGAGCTGCGGCAGATCGGGCAGCAGGCGCAGTTTCACGTCCGACAGCGCCAGTTCTCCGGTCACCGCATTCAGCGTGGCGCCGTCGAAATTCGCCCAGGCACGCACGGCACCGCGTCCCTGGGGCAGATCGACCGGGTAATCGACCCAGTTCTGCCAGATGGCGAGGTCGGCGTTGTCCAGCGACACGTAAAGCTCACCGGACGCGCCGGCTGGCTGATCGATGTCGGGCAGTTCCACGTCGCCGCGCAGCTCCAGCTGCCGGGCCAGGTCCGCCGGCGGCGTGGCGAGCAGGCCGAAGCGGTGCCGGTCGCCCGAGTTGTCCAGTCGCAGATTGACCTGGGTCAGCTTCAGCGGCGGCGCACCGGCGCGCGTTTCGTCATGCCACTCGAGCTGCGCATCGCGGATGTTGATCTGCCCCTGCGCGAGCAGCCAGGGCATGAAACCGCCGCGCGTGCCGTCCTGCCGCAGCGCGAGCCCGGCGACGTGGAGTACGCCGGCCGTATCGCGGCGGATCTGCAGCGCAGGGCCGTTGATGTCGAGCCGGTGCAGATGCATGCGCCCGCGCACCAGCGACGAAAACCCGAGCGCGGCATCGACCTGTTCCAGCCGCAGCGCCGGCTGACCGGCTTCGTCGAGCAGGGTGACGCCGCGCAGCGCCAGATGCGGGTGCAGGCCGCTCCAGTCGGCGCGGATGCTGTCGATGCGCACCTCGCGCGCCAGCGCCTCACCCACCGCGCCTTCGATCTGCGTGCGGTAGGCATCCACCTGCGGCAGCAGCAGGTGGCGCGCGCCGAGCACAACCAGCGCCACAACGATCCAGGCGACCAGCAGCGCGTCGAACGCGCGGCCGGGCAGTCGCCGCCACAAGGGCCGCGCCGGGTGTGGGTCTGCGGACCGGTGGGTGACATCGGCGGAGGAGGATTCGGACAAGATCAGGGCCTGCAGTCAACAGGAGGATGACTGCGTTTGTGGGACGATGCGGGAGTTTACCCGCAACGTCGCACCCGGCGCGTTTTGTAGGGAGTCCTTACAACAGGCGCGCAAGGCGCCGGGCGGGCCGATGCACCGGGCCCGGCGCGTGCGCCGACCCCGCCTTGTCACGACCGACCGCAGAGACGACACATGGACGCACCCACCGCCATTGCCCACGCCCGACGGCACAGCCGCTACCTCGACCGTCTGCTCGATGCCCGACCGGCGCTGATCAACGCGCTGACCGACACCCTGCAGGCGCATGCCAGTGCGGCTGTTCTCGAAGACTGGCTGGCGCAGACGCCATTCGAGACGGGCGACGAAGCCGGCATCAAGCGCGCGCTGCGCCTCCTGCGTGCCCGCACGATGGCCCATCTCATCGTGCGCGATCTGGCTGGCCTGGCCGACCTGGACGAAGTCACCGAGGGCATGACGCTGCTGGCCGAACTGACGGTGCGCGTGGCGGCCGATCAGGCGCGCATCCCGCTCGTTGCGCGTTTCGGCGAGCCGCGCGGCGAAACGGAAGACGGCAGCGCCGGCGCCGTGCAGCCCTTCATCTGCATCGGCATGGGCAAACTGGGCGGGCGCGAGCTGAACGTCAGTTCCGACGTCGATTTCATCTTCGTCTATCCGGAAAGCGGTGAAACCGATGCCGACACGCCCAACGGGCTCGGCAAGCACATCGACAATTTCGATTTCTTCACGCGGCTGAGCCGCAAGGTGATCGAACTGCTGTCCGAAGTGACCGCCGACGGCTTCGTGTTCCGGGTCGACATGCGGCTGCGCCCGAATGGCGACAGCGGCCCGCTGGCGGTCAGTTTCGACATGCTCGAAAACTACTTCTTCACCCAGGGCCGCGAGTGGGAACGCTATGCCTGGATCAAGGCGCGCGCGCTGACCGGCAGCCGGCACGACGAGCTCGAGTCGCTGCGCAAGCCGTTCGTGTTCCGCAAATACCTCGATTTCGGCGCCATCAACGCGATGCGCGACCTGCACGCGCAGATCCGCCGCGAAGTGGCGCGGCGCGACATGGCAGACAACGTGAAGCTCGGCCCGGGCGGCATCCGCGAGATCGAATTCATCGCCCAGGTGTTCCAGCTGATCCGCGGCGGCCGCGAGAGCGCGCTGCAGATCCGGCCAACCCAGAAGGTGCTGGACCGGCTGGCGATGCGCGGCGTGATGACCGAAGAGGCGGTGGACGAACTGCACGCCGCCTACGTGTTCCTGCGCCGGCTGGAACACCGGCTGCAGTACCTCGACGACGCGCAGACGCACAAGCTGCCGGCCGACCCCGCCGACCAGTCGCTGATCGCCAGCGCGATGGGGTTCGACGACTACGCGGGCCTGCTGACCGAACTCGATGCGCACCGCGGCCGGGTCAGCCGTCACTTCGACGCCGTGTTCGGCGCGCAGGAATCGGACACCTCCGCGCCGCGCGCGCTGTGGCAGGACGCCGACCAGGGCGACGACTGCCGCAGCGCACTCGCCGCCATGGGCTTCAGCGAGCCGGAAGACCTGTCGAACAGGCTTGCTGCGTTCAAGTCAGGCAGCCGCTACCGGCAACTGCCCGACACGTCGCGCAGCCGGGTCGACGCGCTGGTACCCAAACTGCTCGAAGTGTGTCGCGAAACACCTCACCCGACGGCGACCGCGCTGCGCGGGCTTGATCTTCTGGAAGCAATCAGCCGGCGCGCCGCCTACCTGGCGCTGCTGGCAGAATTTCCGCAGGCACTCGGCCAGGTGGCACGGCTGATCGGTGCGTCGAGCTGGGCCGCCGGCTATCTGGTGCGCCACCCCATCCTGCTCGACGAATTGCTGGACGCCCGGCTGCTGACCGCCGAACCGGAGTGGCCGGCCTTCGAAGCGGCGTTGCGCGTGCAGCTCGACGATCTGGGCGACGACACCGAACGCCAGATGGACACCATGCGCGACGCCCACCATGCGCAGGTATTCCGGCTGCTGGCGCGCGATCTGGCGGGCGAACTGTCGGTCGAGCGGCTGTCCGACCACCTGTCGGCGCTGGCCGACGTGATGCTGCGCGTCACGCTCGACCTGTGCTGGCGCAAGCTGGCGCGGCGCCATCGCGACACACCGCGCTTCGCGGTCATCAGCTACGGCAAGCTGGGCGGCAAGGAGCTGGGTTACGCGTCCGATCTGGACGTGATCTTCCTGTTCGACGACGACCACGAATCGGCGCCCGAAATCTACGCCCGGCTGGCGCAGCGCCTGCTGACCTGGCTGTCCAGCCACACCAGCGCCGGCACGCTGTTCGAAACCGACACCCGCCTGCGACCGAATGGCGAATCCGGCCTGCTGGTCAGTTCGGTCGAAGCCTTCCGCGACTATCAGCAAAAATCCGCCTGGGTGTGGGAGCACCAGGCGCTCACCCGCGCCCGCTTTTCGGCCGGCGATGCACAGGTCGGCGAGCAGTTCGAAGCCATCCGCAACGAGGTGCTGACGCGCGACCGCGACCTCTCGACGCTGCGGCGCGAGGTGCTCGACATGCGGCGCAAGATGCGCGAAGGCCATGCCAACAAATCCGACCTGTTCGACATCAAGCACGATCCGGGCGGCCTGATCGACCTCGAATTCGCGGTGCAGTACCTGGTGCTGGCCTACGCATCGCGTTACCCCGAACTGACCGGAAACCTCGGCAACATCGCGCTGCTGCGCATTGCCTCGCAGGTCGGCCTGCTGCCGGCGCTGGACGCGGTCGCCGCCGGCAACGCCTATCGCCGCCTGCGGCATCTGCAGCATGGCCTGCGCCTGAACGACGCGCCGAAGGCGCGCGTCGACCCGGCGCAGGTGGTCGTCGAGCGAGCTGCCATCACTGCGGTCTGGACGCGGCTGTTTCCGGGTGCCGCGAACTTGACCACCCCGCCCTGACTCAAACGATCATGAAACGATGCCGGAGCACCCGAAATGCCGAATAGCCGCTGGATACTTGTCGCCCTGCTTGCCGTGATGCTGGGTGGCTGCGCGACCTACCCGCCGCGCCCGCCAGCACCGACCACCGATGAAATCGTGCAGATGTCGAAGGACGGGCTGACGCCGGCCGAAATCATCCAGCGCATCGACGAAAGCGGCGGCCTGTATGCGCTGAAGGCATCGGAACTGGCCAATCTGCGCGAACTGGGTGTGTCCGACGAGGTGATCGACCACATGCAGGTCACACTGCTCGAAGCCACCCGGGCGCGCGAGGCCATGCGCGAACGCGAACGCATGTGGATGTTCGGCTACCCCGGCTACCCGGGTTATCCATGGGGCTATTGGCGCCGGCCGTTCTACTGATGGCAAATGCTTTTCCGACCTATCGTTAGAATCAAATATCACTTTTTGAGATAAGCATTGCTGGCTAGACTGCGCCCTCCTCTAGGAGTGCAGCGCAGTGAAAATCCGCCACATCGACACCCGACCGACCGCCGTCGGGCAAGCCCACGAAGCCCTCGGCCTGCCGCCGGTCGAACAGGTCATCGACCGCGCCCAGGCGCATCCGCTGGTCACCGTCGCCACCTGGCTGATCGGCTTCACGCTGTTCGGCCTCGCCACGGTCCTGCTGGTGCGCGGTCTTCCGGTGAGCGATCCGGCCGCGGCGCTGGCCATCGTCATCGAGGTCGTCACATCGGAGGAATTCCTCACGGCTGCCGCCGTCGGTTTCATCGCGCAGAGCATCGACGGTGCACTCGGCATGGCTTACGGCATTTCCGCCACCACCTTCCTGCTCGGCACCGGGGCGTCCCCCGCGGTGGCCAGCGCAAGCGTGCACATCGCTGAAATCTTCACCACCGGACTGTCCGGCCTGTCGCACCTGCGGCTGGGAAATGTCGATCGCAAGCTGATGCTGCGTCTGCTGGTGCCCGGCGTGATCGGTGGGGTGCTGGGCGCGCTTTTCGTCACCCAGCTCGATGGCGCGGCGCTCAAGCCCTGGATTTCCGGTTACCTGCTGCTGATGGGTGTCTATGTGCTGACCAAGGCCTGGCGCCACCGTCGCAAGCCGGCGCAGGAACCGAAGCACGTCGCCAAACTGGCCCTGTTCGGCGGTTTTGTCGATGCAGCCGGCGGCGGCGGCTGGGGCCCGGTGGTCACCACCAGTCTGGTCGGTGCCGGCCAGGACCCGCGACGCACCATCGGTTCGGTGAATTTCGCCGAGTTCTTCATCGCCATCGCCAGCGCCGGCGCCTTCGTGCTGTTCATCGACGCCGCACCGTGGGCCACCGTCGCCGGGCTGGTGGCGGGCGGCATGTTCGCCGCGCCGCTGGCCGCCTTCCTGTGCCGCGCCCTGCCGGCGCGCGCGCTGCTCGTGCTGGTCGGCCTGCTGATCAGCGCGCTCAGTGCCTACAACCTGGTGAAGGCGCTCGGATGAGCGGGGTTGCGCGACGAAAGCGTCAAGTGGCGAGGGTTGAAACGAGGCGTCAGACCGAGACTTGAATCGTGGTCGCCTCGACGACTCGGACCCGGCTCAGACGGCAACACCGAACCAGGATCCGACCAGCGCAGTCAGCCCCATGGCTGCCGCGCCCCAGAAAGTGACGCGCAGCGCGCCACGCAACGGTGACGCACCGCCGACCCGCGCCGCCACGGCGCCCAGCCCCATCAGCGAAACCAGCGACGCGACGGTCACGGCCGTCGTCATGGCGTCTTCCGTCGCCAGCACGACGGCGAGCAGGGGAATGCCGGCGCCCGCCGCAAAGGCCAGCGCCGATGTCAGCGCGGCCTGCAGCGGACGCGCCTGACCATCGACCGGAATCCCCAGTTCGTCACGCGCATGCGCTTGCAGCGCGTCACGTTCCATCAGCTGGCGCGCCACTTCGTCGGCGGTCGACGGATCGAGCCCTCGCCCGACGTAGATAGCGGCGAGTTCGCTCATTTCATGCACCGGATCATTCTCCTGCTCGCGCCGCTCCTGCTCGATGTCCGCCCGTTCCGTGTCCGCCTGCGAATGGACCGACACGTATTCGCCGGCCGCCATCGACATGGCTCCGGCCACCAGTCCGGCCACGCCGGTCAGCAGCACGACCTGCGGCGTCGCATTCGCGGCGGCTACGCCAGCGATCAGGCTGGCGGTCGACACCACACCGTCGTTGGCGCCCAGGACGGCGGCACGCAGCCAGCCGCTGCGGTGGCTGCGATGCATTTCCTTGCGCGGAGCACGAGTCATCAAGGTTCAGCCTTCAATAGTGTGTCCAGACCACACGGTATACTTTCTGACCGTCCTGATTGAGTCACTCATGTCCCGTTTCGCCAACATTGCCGCCTATCGCTTCATACGACTGGACGAGCGCGATGCGCTGCGAGCGCGCATCCACGAAGCCGCGCACTCTCGCGGCCTGCTGGGCACGGTGCTGCTGGCGACTGAAGGCATCAACCTGTTTCTGGCCGGCGCGGCCGACAACCTGCGCGCCTTCCTTGCCGAACTGGCGGAAGATCCGCGTCTTGCCGGGCTTGACGCGAAATGGAGCTATTCGGACGCGGTGCCTTTCAAACGCCTGCGCGTGCGCCTGAAGAAGGAGATCGTCACCGTCGGCGCGCCGGATTTCGATCCGGCCGAGACGCCGGCGCCCTACCTGCCGCCGGCGGAACTGAAGCGCTGGTACGACGAAGGCCGCCGTTTCGTCATCATCGACACGCGCAACCGCTGGGAAGTGGAACAGGGCAGTTTCGACCAGGCACTCGACCCGGGTGTCGACAGCTTCGGCCAGTTCCCGGCGGCGCTCGAGCAGTATGCCAACCTGAAGGACACGCCCATCGTCACCTTCTGCACCGGCGGCATCCGCTGCGAAAAGGCCGCGCCGCTGATGAAGAAGGCCGGCTTCACGCAGGTATATCAGCTCGAGGGCGGCATCCTGCGCTACTTCGAAGAGGTGGGCGGCGCCCACTGGCACGGCAACTGCGTCGTGTTCGACGACCGCGGCGCACTGAAGCCCGACCTCAGTCCGGCTGGCTGAGCGCGCGGGCGCTGTCCGCGAGAACAGACCGTTGTTATGCGCCCCTGGCGCCGCGCAGCTTCTTCACGCCCAGCACGACGGCCAGCGTAAGCGCGCCGGCGACGATGCCGGTCAGCGCGTCGGCAATGAAGGGCAGCAGAACGCCGGCCACCGTGCCCGCAGACTGCGCCACCGTTTCGGTCAGGTGTCCGATTGCGTCGTGCAGCGGCGCAATGCCGTGCGTCAGGATGCCGCCGCCGACCAGGAACATCGCGGCCGTGCCGGCCACCGACAGGAATTTCATCAGCCAGGGCGCAGCGGCGACGATGCCGCGGCCGAAGGCGCGCAGCGGCGCCGAGCCCGAACGGCTGAGGTAAAGCCCGCCGTCATCCAGCTTCACGATACCTGCCACCAGACCGTACACGCCGACGGTCATGATGGCGGCGATGCCGGCCACCACGGCGACCTGGGTGCCGAATGGCGCATCGGCAACGGTGCCCAGCGTGATGGCGATGATTTCTGCCGACAGGATGAAGTCGGTCCGTATCGCGCCCTTGATCTTGTCCTTTTCCAGCGCCACCAGATCGACTTCGGCACCAGCCAGCGCCGCCAGGTGTTCCTTGCGCGTCGCCACATCCTCGTCCGGGCTGTGCAGGAATCCATGGGCAAGTTTCTCGAAGCCTTCGTAACAGAGGAACAGCCCGCCCACCATCAGCAGCGGCGTGACCGCCGCCGGCACGAAAGCACTGATGGCCAGCGCCGCCGGCACGAGAATGAGCTTGTTGCGCATCGAACCCAGCGCCACCGCCCACACCACCGGCAGCTCGCGGTCGGCCTTGACGCCGGCGACCTGCTGCGCGTTCAGCGCCAGATCGTCACCCAGCACGCCGGCGGTCTTTTTCGCGGCAACTTTGGTCAGTACCGATACGTCGTCAAGCACGCTGGCGATGTCGTCGATCAGTGCAAGAAGGCTGGCGCCAGCCATATCGATATTCCGTTGTGAAGGTTTGCCGCGCGGATCCGTGCGGCATGCGACGCGCCGCATCCTACCCGAAGACCCGTTCCATATGCGCTGCACATTCTTGTAGGACGGGGCCGACAGCGGGTGCGCCCGATGCTGACGGGTTGCCCGCAGCGCCACTCTTAAGCTCTGGTCACGGCTTCATGCCATCCACTTCCCCACGCGATTGAATACCGACCGGAGACATCGATGTCCGCAGCACAACTTCTGATGTGCGCACTGATGGTGATCGCCACCGTCGCGCTGATCGTCACCGGCCCGGACGAGGGTCCCGTCGAACAGGCCGCCGCAGCGGCCAGCGAAAGCCTGCTGTCACTGACCCGGATCCTGAATCACTGAACCTGACCACGAGGCCGACCATCATGAAACAGACCGCCCGAAAAATCGTCGGCAGCGCCGGCCTGATCAGTTGTTGCGTCATGCTCGCCGCGTGCGATCCGCAATCCACCTTCCCGATCGGCCCGCAATCCGGCGCCGCGGAGCCGGAGAAGCAGGAACGAGCGGCCACGGTCATCCGGAAATCGGCTGAGCCCCGAACGGTCGCTGCAACGCCGGCACCGGCCGTACGCGCGGATCTGGGTGAAGTGATCGCAGTGGAGCCCATCGTGGCTGAAGGTGAAGCCAGCGGTGTGGGTGCAGCCGTTGGCGGAGTGGTGGGTGGCCTGCTCGGCAACCAGATCGGCAGCGGCAGCGGCCGCAAGGTCGCCACGGCCGTCGGCGCAGTCGGTGGTGCGGTCGCCGGCCACACGATCGAAAAGAACCGCAACGAACATGTATCCGGCTACCGCATCAGCGTGCGCATGGATACCGGCGAGCAGCGCAGCTTCACCGAAGGCGCCGATACCGCCGTGCGCGCCGGAGACCGGGTGCGCGTGGTCGACGGCAGCCTGCAGCGCAACTGACGTCCGCAGTTGACGTCAGTCCGCAGGCGCCCCGGTGATCAGTCCTCGCGCCAGCCCGGGACCGACCAGCCGGTCAGCACCGCCAGCAGTCGCAGACCGGCGATCAGCACCACCGCGACACCGAGCGACACCAGCGGCGTGACGGCGAGCGCATTCATGCCGAGATACGCCCAGGCGCCGACGAAGGCGCACAGCGCATACGGACGATGGTCGCGGAACACGTAAGGCACTTCGTTGCAGATCACGTCCCGCATGACGCCGCCGAAGACGCCGGTGATGACGCCCATCATCGCCGACACGAACACCGGCATGCCTGCCTCGTAAGCCAGGCCGACGCCGGTCACCGTGAACAGCCCCAAGCCGAGCGCGTCCGGAATCAGGATGGCGCGTTCGGTGAAATGGTGGTGGCGCGCGCGCAGCCAGGGCACGGCCGCCAGCGACAGCAGGAAGATCAGCCACACATGGGCCTGGTGTTCGACCCAGAAGAAGGGCCGGCGATCGAGCAGCACGTCGCGCACCGTACCGCCGCCGAACGCGGTGATGAAGGCAACTGCGAACACCCCGACCACGTCCATGCGACGGCGCGCCGCCTCGATGAAACCGGACAGCGCAAACGCAAGGGTGGCCGCGAATTCGATCGCGGCGATCAGGAGCTGGAATCTGGGCATCGCGCGATTCTAGGGTCTGTCGACATTGAATTGCGGGCCGCGCGCGCGCCGCCTTCGCTACGCCCAAGGCGCGGGCGGGGCGGGAAGTCCCCGGATCGCCCGCGCCGCCTTCAGTCAGCAGATACGTTCCCACAGGCTGGTTTCGTCGCCCAGACGTTCGAACTCCACGCCATTGAAGTCGCCGCGCGACACCACGCCGAGAATGCGCCCGTCCTCGACCACCGGCAGGTGACGGTAGCCGCCGTCACTCATCGCGCGCAACGCGTCGAGCGAGGTTTCGGCCGGACCGATGGTGCGCGGATCCGGCGTCATTGCGACCGCCAGGCGGGTTTTCGGACCATCGTGGGCCTCGGCCAGAATGCGCACAGCATCCCGGCCAGTGAAAATACCGGCCAGCGCCCCCTGGTCATCGACGACCAGCACGGCGCCGACGCGGCGCTCCCACATGCGGCGGCAGGCGTCGCCAACCGTCTCACCAGTGGTCAGCAACAGCGGATCCTGGTCCTTGATGACAAGTCCGATGCAACGTTTTTTCATGTCTGCTCCCGCTTCAGTCGGAGCCCATGCTCCGTAACCGAACAATAGTCCGGACTACGTTCCATTTCTTGAGCCTGATCAGCTTCCGGCCCTGCCGGGCGCCGGGTCGGCTAAGCTCTCGCCCGCCCGTCAGCTCGTTCACATCATGAGTGCCACCGAAGCCTCCCCGTCATCCCGCCTGGGCGGCTATCTCGCCGCCGCCGGCACCGTCGCCATCTGGACCGGCTTCATCCTCGTGTCACGCATGGGCGGAAAAAGTGCGCTGACGCCCTACGACACGCTGGCGCTGCGTCTGGGCACGGCCGCATTGCTCCTGCTGCCATTCGCCGGCAGCCTGCCGCGCGGCGCCTGGCGCGACGGCAGGCTGTGGGCGCTGGCCATGATGGGTGGCCTGCTGTACGGCGTGCTCGCATTCGCTGCATTCAAGTTCGCCCCGGCCGCCCACGGCGCCATCCTGCTGCCCGGCATGCAGCCCTTCCTGATCGCCGCCGTCGCCTGGGCAATCAGCGGCGCGCGGCCAGGCGGCGCCAGCGTCGCCGGGCTGGTGTTCATCGCTGTGGGCATCGCCTGCGTGACGCGACACGAACTGGTCGGCCACGGCAACTGGACGCCCGAACTGCTGATCGGCGACGCACTGCTGCTCGGCAGTTCGCTCGCCTGGGCGATCTACTCGGTGCTGGCCAGGAAATGGGCCTACGACCCGTGGACGCTGACCCGCTTCGTCGCACTCGCGTCGGCCCTCGTGTTCCTGCCGGTCTACCTGCTGTGGCTGCCGAAAGCGCTCGACGCCGTACCGCCGTCGATGCTCGCGTTGCAGGGCCTTTACCAGGGCGTGGCCGTCACGATCGTCGCCATGGTGCTGTTCCTGAAAGCGGTGGCGGTACTGGGGGCACAACGCACCGGCGCACTGGTGGCACTGGTGCCGGTGCTGGCCGGCGTGATGGCCGCGCCGCTGCTCGGCGAGGCGCTGTCCGGCTGGCTGATCGCCGGCCTGCTGTTCGTGTCGGCCGGCGCCTTCGTGGCGGTCAGACCCGGGCGCGGAAAGACGAACGGTGCGTTGAAAACTTAGGCAGACGCGCAGGCGTTTGACGCGTCGTACCTGAAGCGCGCGTGAGCTTGACGCGCCCATGAGGCAACATATACTTTAAAATATACTTGCCTTGTTCAATCGTCAGGAGTCGCCGCCATGTCGCAAATCACGCTGTATCTGGACGATGCCACGCAGGCGTTGGTGGAACAGGCAGCGCAGGCCAACGGTGTATCAAAAAGCCGTTGGGTGGCCGACATCATCCGCAAGTACGCAGCCCAGGAGTGGCCGCAGGATTGTCTGGATTCAGCCGGGCGTTTTCCCGATTTTCCGTTGCACGAGGAAAGCACGGTCGCCCAGCCGGCTGACTCGCCGCGCCTGGGTTTTTGAGTGCGGGAACTGGATCGCCTGCCATGTTGATTCTCGACAGCAACACCATCAGTTACTACTTTCGCGGCGATCCTCAGGTCGTGCTGCGTCTGCAAGCGCTGTCGCCAGCTGATGTTGCCGTCCCGGCCATCGTGGAATACGAGCTTCGCTACGGTCTTTTGCGATTGCCGCCGCTGGCGGCCGTTCCCCGTCTGGCGGCATTGGCCGCCTTGCTGCGACCGATGCAGGTGTTGCCCTTCGATAGCGAGTGCGCCGCCCAGGCAGCCCGTCTGCGCACCGAACTCGAGGCAACGGGCACGCCCATCGGCCCGCACGATACGCTGATCGCAGCTACGGTATTGCGTCATCAGGCCACGCTGGTCACGCGCAATGTGCGCGAATTCTCCCGCGTACGGGGTTTGCAGTGGCTGGACTGGCACGAAGCCGATTGAGCGCCCTGAACATGCCTCCTGCGTACCCGGGCAGGCATTGTCCAACGGCCTGTTGGACAATCGTTTCGACGATGCAGCAGATTTTCCGCCAGCCAGTCGTTCACCAGCCGGCTGAACCCGCCACATCGTGCCGCGGGAAGACAAACGGCGCGCCCTGAGGCGCGCCGTCGCGGGCGTCAGACGCGCCGGATCAGAACGGGATGTCGTCGTCCATGCCGCCAAAGCCGCCCGAACTGCTGGCCGGGGCGGACTGCGGAGCGGGCTTCTGCGGCGCGCGCGCCGCGGGCGCCTGGCGCGGCGACTGATCGAAATCGTCGCCCCCGCCGGCACCGCCGCTGTAGCCTTCGTTGCCGGCACCGCCGCCGCCCATGCCCTGGCGGCTGCCCAGCATCTGCATCTGGTCGGCGCGGATTTCGGTCGTGTAGCGGTCGTTGCCGTCCTTGTCCTGCCACTTGCGGGTGCGCAGGCTGCCTTCGACGTACACCGACGAACCCTTGCGCAGATACTGGCCGGCGATTTCGGCCAGCCGGCCGAAGAAGGCAACGCGGTGCCACTCGGTCATTTCCTTCTTTTCGCCGGTCGCCTTGTCCTTCCAGCTGTCAGTCGTCGCGACGGTGATGTTGCAGATCGCGTCGCCATTCGGCGCGTAGCGGGTTTCCGGGTCTTTCCCGAGATTGCCGACCAGAATGACCTTGTTGACAGAAGCCATGATTTCTCCCCCGGAGTGTCTTGAACGTGGGCCCCGACGAGGCCCACGGACTGCATGATCAAAACGGCGCTGCGCGCCGCATCTTGCTACACGTCGGGCAGATTACGCCCTTTGCATAATTTCAGGTGCCGGCGACCGGCTGGTCGAGCAGCCTGCGCACGACGTCTTCGTCCCACAGTTCCAGATTCACCTTCAGGAAAGCCATGCGACGCTCGGCCTCGATGCGCGCTTCGCGCAGGCCGGGCAGGTCGTTGATCTGGTCACGCAGGCGGTCCAGATCGACATGGTCGCCGATCACATACTCGCGCAGCGCGACCACCGGCGGCGGCTTCATGCTGCGCGCCCACAGCAGCCACACGACCGCCAGCACGGTGCAGAACAGATAGACGCCATCTTCGCCGAAGCGCAGCGCGATTGCACCGCCGACCGCGCTGCCGGTCGCTGCACCGAAGGACTGCGCGGTATTGAACACGCCCAGCGCCGCGCCCTTGGCGTCCGGCGGCGCGATGCGCGACACCAGCGACGGCAGCGTGGCTTCGAGCAGGTTGAACGCCACGAAAAACACGAACAGGCCGCCGATCAGCACCCATGCGAGGTCGAGATGCAGCAGGAACATCACCTGCGAGGCGATCAGCGTGACGATGGACGCAAGGAAAACGGTCTTCACGCGCGACTTGCGTTCGGCCCAGATGATGGCCGGAATCATGCAGATGAAGCTGGCGATCACGATCGGGAAGTAGATCGTCCAGTGCTCGGCGACCGGCAGGTCCATCACCTGCACGAGGGCGAGCGGCACCATCAGGAACATGGCCATCTGCACCATGTGCACGACGAACATGCCGAAATTGAGGCGCATCAGCTGGCGGTCACCGAACACGCGCGCGAACGGCGCAGGCTTGGCGACCGGCGCGTGTTCCGGGTCCGGCACGATGAACAGCAGCAGCGGTATGCCGGCGAGCGCCAGGCCGCCGATCAGCAGGAAGATGCCTTCCATGCCGATCCAGCCGTACAGCGCAGGCGCCAGCACCAGCGAGCCCGCAAACACCAGGCCGATCGACGTGCCGATGACCGCCATGATCTTGGTGCGATGCTCGTCGCGCACCAGATCGGCCACCAGCGCGGTCGCCGCGGCCGAAATGGCACCGCTGCCCTGCAGGATGCGGGCGGCGATCATCCAGTTGATGTCGGGCGCCCAGGCGGCCATCGCGCTGCCGGCGGCGTACAGCAGCAGGCCGATCACGATGATGCGCTTGCGGCCGAAGCGGTCCGAGGCGGCGCCGAGCGGAATCTGCATCACGCCCTGCGACAGGCCGAACATGCCGAACGCCAGACCGACCCAGAAGATGTTGTCGCCGCCCGGCAGCGTGCGCGCGAACACCGCGAACACGGGCAGCACGAGGAACAGCCCCAGCATGCGCAGGGAAATGATGAAGGCCAGCGCAGCCCCCGCGCGCAGCTCCGTGCGGGTCATGCGGTCTTTTGTCGGGGGAGTCATGTGAGGCAGGAAAACGGTCAGCCGGGATTCTAGCAAGCCGGCAGGGTCTGCTGCGTCCGACCGGACGCTTTTCTGCGCGGCCGCGGCGCGGGCGGGCGGCATGCCAGGTCGCGCACAGCGCAACCTGATCAGGCGTCAGGTTTTTCGACCGGGGGTTACAGAGTGCTTGAGCTCGGCCCTGCACTCTGTAATAAAAGAGAAAGCTTACGAGGCGTTCGAACGGTTGCGCCGACGAGCCAGTGCGAGACCAGCCAGGCCGGCGCAGAACAACGCCGCGGCGCCGGGTTCCGGAACGGCCGCGACATCACCGGGGCGGACGGCCCAAGCGTGAAACGCGTCAGTCTTTGGGCCGAAGTATTGGCCACTTTGCTGCAGACAGGCAAAGTGTAAATTTTTCCGACAGAATGCGAGCGGCAGGTAAAGCCGTGCCGGCCAACAAGGGCCGCGCGGCTTTCGACGCCAGTCACCTTCACCGGGGGGACGATCCAGACGTTTATCGGAACTGTTCGTCGATGTCTCTCGATCCATGCAGGACTCGGACAACATCGATTCCATCGGGTGACGGTTCGAAGAAAACGACGTACCGGTCGAACGCAAGGCTTCGGATTCCGGGTGACAACTCGTCGCGAGCACGCTCCATGCGAGGTTGCGTCGCCCACAGCCTCAGGCTGTCGTCCAGCCGATCGGTCCAGCGATCGGCCTCGGCAACGCTGTGCTCGGCGATGTAGGTCCATATTTCGAGAAGATCGGCTTCCGCCATCGGACGAAGCGTGACGCGTGCCACCTACGTGGCGCTCGACTTCGCTGCCTGGCGACCACGCGCCTTCTTTTTCAGTATCGCTGCGTCCCAGGGTTCACTCGGCCCGCTGTCCAGGCCTTCGCGGACCTCGCGACGCAGTTCTGCCAGCTTCGCCTGTCGCAGACGGTCCTGGTCCTCCATCAGACGGAGGGCTTCCCGGACGACTTCGCTAGCTGACGTGTACATGCCAGAGCTCACCTTTGCCCGCACCATCTCTTCGAGTTGAGGGGTGAGGTTTACATTCATACCCATGATTCATGCCTCGTGGTCAAGAGCAGCCATCTTATCAAGGCATGTCAAAGTTTGACATGGCACGATGAGTGCCGACAGCGCCTGTTTGACGCGCAGCGTTCACGGCATTTGCCGCTCACACGAAGGCTGCGCCGGCCGGTTCGGTTTCGCTGCGGGCGGGACAAGAGCCCCGAACCGCGCCTTCGACTCCCGCAGACCGGTTCAAGACGCTGCGGTCGCACCGCATTCCGCGCTTTGGGATCGACGAGCGCCAGTCTCCGTTGTTTTGTCATCCCCGCGAATTCCCCGCGCCACCACCCGGCGTGCTCGCCTTTCCCCGGAAAATAGGTTTTCATAGCCGGTTGCATGAAACCGGGCGGGCTGATGGACTGGATACGCATTCGTGGGGCGCGCACCCACAATCTGAAGAACATCAATATAGATATCCCGCGCGACCGCCTGACGGTGATCACCGGGCTGTCGGGCTCCGGCAAGAGCTCGCTGGCGTTCGACACGCTGTATGCCGAGGGGCAGCGCCGCTACGTCGAGTCGCTGTCGGCCTACGCGCGGCAATTCCTGCAGCTGATGGAAAAGCCGGATGTCGACCTGATCGAGGGGCTGTCGCCGGCGATTTCGATCGAACAGAAGGCGACCAGCCACAATCCGCGTTCCACCGTCGGCACGGTGACCGAAATCCACGACTACCTGCGCCTCTTGTTCGCGCGCGTCGGCACGCCGCACTGCCCCGAGCATGGCGCGCCGCTGGCCGCGCAGAGCGTGTCGCAGATGGTCGATGCGGTACTCGCGATGCCGGAAGAGAGCAAGGTGGCCATCCTTGCGCCGGTGGTGAGCGAGCGCAAGGGCGAACAGGTCGAGCTGATTTCCGAACTGCGTTCGCGCGGCTTCGTGCGCGTGCGGCTCGACGGCAAGATGATGGACATCGACGCGCTGCCCAGGCTCGACAAGAACATCAAGCACACGATAGATGTCGTCGTCGACCGCCTGAAGGTACGCCCCGACATGCGCCAGCGCCTTGCCGAATCGATCGAAACTGCGCTGCAGCAAGCGGAAGGCCGCGCCATCGCGCTGGACATGGACAGCGACGCCGAACAGCTGTTTTCGGCCCGCTTCGCGTGCCCGGTGTGCGGCCACAGCGTGTCGGAACTCGAGCCGCGCTTTTTCTCGTTCAACAACCCGGCCGGCGCCTGCACCAGTTGCGACGGCCTGGGCATGGTCACCTTCTTCGACCCGGCGCGCATCGTCGCCCACCCGCACCTGTCGCTCGCCTCCGGCGCCATCCGCGGCTGGGACCGGCGCAACCAGTTCTACTTCCAGTTGCTGTCCAGTCTGGCCGGTTTCTACAAATTCGACATCGACACCCCGTTCGACGAACTCGAGGCGAAGCTGCAGGCGGTGGTGCTCGACGGTTCGGGGAAGGAACGCATCCCCTTTCGTTACCTGTCGGAGTCAGGCCGCGCGACGATACGCGAGCACGTGTTCGAAGGCGTGGTGCCGAACCTGGAACGCCGCTACCGCGAAACCGATTCGGTCGCCGTGCGCGAAGAGCTGGGCAAGTACCGCAACACCAGGGTATGCCCGGACTGCAAGGGCACGCGGCTCCGCTCCGATGCGCGCCACGTGAAGGTGGCCGATCACACGCTGCCGGAACTGGCCGGGCTGCCGCTGCGCGCCTGCAAGGCCATTTTCGATGACATGGAACTGGATGGCGCGCGCGCCGCGATCGCCGCCCGCATCATGCGCGAGGTGGCCGCACGGCTCGGCTTCCTGATCGACGTCGGACTGGACTACCTGAGCCTCGACCGCTCGGCCGAATCGCTGTCCGGCGGCGAGGCGCAGCGCATCCGGCTGGCCAGCCAGATCGGTTCCGGCCTGACCGGTGTCATGTACGTGCTCGACGAGCCGTCGATCGGCCTGCACCAGCGCGACAACGCGCGCCTGCTCGGCACGCTGTCGCGGCTGCGCGATCTCGGCAACACGGTGGTCGTGGTCGAACACGATCAGGAAGCGATCGAAATGGCCGACCACGTGGTCGACATGGGCCCCGGCGCCGGCCAGCACGGTGGCGAGGTGATCGCACAGGGCACGCCGGCCGACATCGAAGCCTGCGAAGCCAGCCTGACCGGTGCCTACCTGTCGGGCCGCAAGCAGATCGCGGTGCCGCAAACCCGCACGGCGGCGAAGGACGACTGGCTGCACATCCGCGGCGCACGCGGCAACAACCTGCGCGGCACCGACGCGGCGATCCCGGTCGGGCTGCTGACCTGCGTCACCGGCGTGTCCGGTTCGGGCAAGTCCACATTGATCAACGACACGCTGTACGCCGCAGCCGCCCACCATCTGTATGGCTCGGCCGCACTGCCGGCCGCGCACGATGCGATCGAGGGGCTGGACCTGTTCGACAAGGTGATCAATGTCGACCAGTCGCCGATCGGCCGCACGCCGCGCTCCAACCCGGCCACCTATACCGGCCTGCTGACGCCGATCCGCGAACTGTTCGCCGGCGTGCCGGAAGCGCGCTCGCGCGGCTACGGCCCGGGCCGCTTCTCGTTCAACGTGAAGGGCGGCCGCTGCGAAGCCTGCCAGGGCGACGGTCTGGTGCGCGTCGAAATGCACTTCCTGCCCGACGTGTTCGTGCCGTGCGACGTGTGCAACGGGCGCCGCTACAACCGCGAAACGCTGGACATCCGCTACAAGGGCAAGACCATTCACGATGTGCTGTCGATGAAGGTGACCGAAGCGCGCGATTTCTTCGACGCCGTGCCGACGGTGGCGCGCAAGCTGGAAACGCTGTGCGAGGTCGGGCTGGGCTACATCGGCCTCGGCCAGAGTGCGACCACGCTGTCCGGTGGCGAGGCGCAGCGCGTGAAACTGGCGCTGGAACTGTCGAAGCGCGACACCGGCCGCACGCTGTACATCCTCGACGAGCCGACCACCGGCCTGCACTTCCACGACGTGGACATGCTGCTCGGCGTGCTCGGACGGCTGCGTGACGCCGGCAATACCATCGTCGTCATCGAGCACAATCTGGACGTGATCAAGACCGCCGACTGGATCATCGACCTCGGCCCGGAAGGCGGTGCCGGCGGCGGGCGCATCGTCGCCACCGGCACGCCCGAACAGGTCGCCGCCGAGCCGGCGTCGCACACCGGACGCTATCTGGCGCCGCTGCTCGACAAGGCCGCGCCGCGCCAACCGCGTCCGGCCGCCGGCTGAGCGGCCGGGTGACGTCAGGCGATTCATTGCGCGGGTGAGCGCGGCATGTTGGGCATCGCTGCTCTCACCCCAACCTACGGGGCTGGACGATGCGTCGCGCGGGGCGGACGTGATCTTGTTGGGCATCGCTGCGCTCACCCCAACCTACAGCTCGAGACGGTGCGTCGGGCTGGATGGATGCCACTTGTCGGGCATCGCTGCGCTCACCACAACCTACGGGACTGGACGATGCGTCGGGCGGGTGAACGCAACTTGTTGGGCGTCGCTGCGCACACCCCGAACTATGGGGCCGGATGAGGCGTAGGTGGGGGTGAGCGCAGCGATGCCCAACGATCGAGCTTCGACCGTGATCGCGACGCGAGCCAACAAGTCCGGTCCGGCCTTGCTCAGTCGATCAGCTTGAGCTGGCGCGCCGCGTGCATCAGCTCGATGTCGGTCGACACGCCGAGCTTGGACTTGATCTGGTAATGGATGTTGAACACCGTCTTCACGCTGATGTGCAGCGTGTCGGCGATGTCCTCGCGTGATTTCGCGGCGACCAGCATGCGCAGGATTTCGAATTCGCGGGCGCTCAGCGCGGCCAGCGGGTTCTTCGCGCCACTGCCGGCGCGGCGCAGCGCCGCCAGTTCCGTCTGCACGTCGGGGCTCAGCGTCTGCCGGCGGTGGTACACCGCGCAGATGGCCTCGACCAGCAGGTCGGGCGGCGAGCTTTTGGTGACGTAGCCGAGCGCACCCGATTCGAGCGCCTTTTCGACGAAGGTGGCATCGCGGTGCATCGTGAAGATGAGCACGCGCGCATCGCGGTCGCGCCGCAGGATGTGCTGCAGCGTCTGGATGCCGCTGGCGCCCGGCAGCGTGATGTCCATCACCACCACGTCCGGCGCCAGTTCGACATAGAGCCTGTAAGCCTCTTCGCCCGAGCCGGCCTCGGCCGCGATGGTCAGCGGAGGATGCCGCTCGATCAGTCGCCGGTAGCCTTCGCGCACCACCGCGTGATCGTCGACCAGGAGCACGCTGACCGGTGTGTCCGTCATGCCGCGATTCCCCCATCGGTCAGTTGCCAGGGCACGACGATGTCGACCGCCAGCCCCTGCGGTTCGCGCGCCGACCACTGCACGCGACCACCGAGCGCGATCACCCTTTCCTTCACGCCGATCAGGCCGAAGCCGCCGGATTTTCCTTGCGGCGCCGGCAGGTCAGGACCGCGCACGACGCCGTCGTCGCTCACGCGCAGGCGGATGTCGTCGCTCGCCGCGCGTCGTTCCAGTTGTACGTCGACCGCAGTCGCGTCCGAATGCTTGGCCGCATTGGTCAGACATTCCTGCACGATGCGATACAGATTGATCGCGATGTCATCCGGCACGTCGGCGAAATCGCCGCTCACATCGAGCCGGTAACTGCAGCGGCCGCGCGCCTGGGCGTCCCACATGCGCACCAGCTTGTCGAGGCCGGCGATCAGCCCGTACTCGTCGAGTCCGACCGGCCGCAGGTCGCGCAGGATGCCGTGCAGCGATTCCATCATGCCGCTGACCGTGCGCAATACGGTCTGTCCGCTGGCGCGCAGCGCGGTCGGCTCGGGTTGCGGCCGCGCGGCTTCGTCCACGACGCAGGCGGCCTCGGCGCTGATCGACGCCAGGCTCTGTCCGAATTCGTCGTGCAGTTCGCGCGCCAGTCGCCGGCGCTCGCCTTCCTGCACGGTGAGCAGCATCTGCGCCAGCCGTTGCTGTTCCTGCGTCTTCTGTTTCAGATTGCCGGCCATCGCGTTGAACACCGAACCGATGCGGTCGAATTCGATCAGTTCGAAGGCCGGCAGCCGCGCGTCCAGATCGCCGCGCTCGAGCTTGCCCAGACCGTCCAGCACCGCCGCCGCCGGGCGCAGCGCGCGGCCGATGCTGAAGTAGATCAGCACATTGAACGCCAGCAATGCCAGCACCGCCCACATCAGCAGACGCGTGATTTCGTTCCACACGGCGGCACTTTCCCGATCGGCGTCGACGCGGATGAGCACTTCGCCCATCTTCAGGCCGGGCGCGCGCCCGACGTCCAGGCCGACGCCATAGGGCTGGTACCACAGCACACGCCGCCCCACCTTCACGCCGGGCGCTTCGCCGCCGTCGACGACGGTTTCGGCACCGCGATCGATGCGCCGGTTCAACATGTAGCGGATCAGTTCGCGGAACCATGCGGGTGCCTGCGCAGTGTCCTGCGCCGGCGGCGCCTGCTGCTGACAACTGTTGGCGGACAGCGAACCTTCGAGGTCGAAGTACTGCACGCACAGTCGCGTCACTTCGGAAAATTCGGCGAAGCGCGCGAGGTCGGGCTTGCCGATATTCAGTTCGAGCCCGCTCAACTGGCGCGACATCTGGTCGGTGATCAGCCGCGATACCAGATCGGCGTTGCGCACCGCCTCGGCCTGCAGCCGCGTCGTCGTGCGCCAGATCAGGCCGGCCGACGCGAGCGCACCGATCGCCACGGCGAGCAGCGTGATGCGCAGCATCAGCGTCAGTTTCAGGTTGGTGCCACGCTTCATCACCGGAGTTTAGCCGCACGCACCGCGGGCATCTTGCCCGCGCGCCCACCGACCCTCGGTCGGCGCCGGCTTCGTCCCGCCAGGCGCTGATGAAGGTGGTGCCGATACCGGCCACCGGATCGCAGATCGGTACGCCCATGCCGTCGAATGCACGGTGGCCGCGCTCACGCCTTGCCTGCACGCTGGGCAACTTGCCCGCCACCTCCTGCCTAGACTGCGCCGCTGTCGGTGCATGGGCAGCGCCCCGCCTCCACTTTCGATTCCGCATCCGGGAGACAGCATGATCAGAGAAGAACACCTGCAGGACTGGCGCGACGCCGCACTGCGCGTCGAAACCGAAGTCCGCAAGGCCGTGATCGGCCAGGACACCGTGGTGCGGCTGATCAACGTGGCCCTGTTCGCGCGCGGCCACGTGCTGCTCGAAGGCGATGTCGGCGTCGGCAAGACCACGGTGCTGCGTGCCTTTGCGCGCGCCATCGGCGGCGACTTCGAACGCGTCGAAGGCACGGTCGACCTGATGCCGAACGACCTCGTCTATCACACCTACGTCGACGCCGACGGCAAGCCGCGCATCGAACCGGGCCCGCTGCTGCGCCACGGCGAGCGGCTCACCACCTTCTTCTTCAACGAAATCAACCGCGCCCGCCCGCAGGTACAGTCGCTGCTGCTTCGCGCAATGGCCGAGCGCACGGTGTCGGCGTTCAACCGCGAATACAGCTTTCCGCACATGACGGTGTTCGCCGACCGCAACAAGGTCGAAAAGGAAGAAACCTTCGAGCTGGCTTCGGCCGCGCGCGACCGATTCATGTTCGAACTGCGCATGGAAACGCCGCGTGACCCGGCCGTGCGCCGCGCCCTGGTGTTCGAAACCGGCTTCCACGACGTCGACGCGCTGATCGATCGCGTCGCGCCTGGCGTTCTGGACTGGCAGTCACTGAACTCGATGGCGGCGGCGATCCAGCAAAGCGTGAGCGCGAGCGAGGCGCTCGAACGCTATGTGATGGATCTGTGGGACGCGAGCCAGAATCCGGCCGCCTTCGACGTGCGCATCGATGGCGTCGACATGAAGAAGCTCATCCTGGCCGGCGCCAGTCCGCGCGGCATGAGCGCCCTGCTGCGCGCCGCGCGCGTTGTGGCCTGGATGGACGGTCGCACCCATCTGGTGCCGGACGACGTGCAGGCCATCCTGCCGTCGACGCTGGGCCATCGCGTGTTCTTCACACCCGTGTACGAAATGCGCCGGGCGCAGATCGCCGACGCGCTGGTCGCGCAGATCATCGAGAAGGTCGCCACGCCGCGATGAGCGACGCCGACGAAATGCATGAATTCCACTACCGGCTGCCGCATCGCGCGGCGGGCCCGCGCCCGGGTTCGCACCCGGGCAGCAGCCTGGGTGCCGGTCAGGAATTCGTGTCGCACATGAGCCTGTACGACCGGCCCGACCCGCGCCGGCTCGACCTGCGCGCCAGCCTGCGCAGCACCACCGGCGACTGGCTGGTGCGCGTCAATCGCCAGCGCGTCGGCGTCACCGTGCAGGTGCTGGTGGACGTGTCCGCCTCGATGGGCTTCGGCGCCCGCCGGCGCAAGCTCGACGTCGCCGCCGACTTCGTCGAATCGCTGGCACACAGCGCCTCACGCATCGGCGATGCGCTGGGCATGCTGGCCTTCGACCACCGCGAACGCGCCGACCTGTGCGTGCCGGCAACACTGAGCCGCGGCCTCGGCAGCGTGATGGCCGACAGTCTTCGTCAGTGCGAACCGGCCCCCGGCGGCATCGAAGGTCTTGAGGATGCTTTGCAGCAGATGGCCGGCCGCGAGGCGCTGGTATTTCTGGTCAGCGATTTCCACTGGCCGCTCGACCGTCTGGGTGCCGCACTCGACCTGCTGTCGCATGCCTTCGTCGTGCCGGTCATCGTGTGGGACCCGGCTGAAACCGAACCGCCGTCGCACGACGCCATCGCACCGATGCGCGACGCCGAAAGCGGCATCCGCCGCACGCTGTTCCTGCGCCCGAAACTGCGCACGCAGTGGCGTGACGCAGTGGCCGCGCGGCGCGCCGAGCTGGATGCCTTCTTCTCCGCGCGCGACCTGCGCCCGTTCTTCATCCACGGCGCCTTCGACGCCGAGGCGATGTCCGATTACTTCTTCGAGGCCACCGCATGACGCTCCCGAACCGCGCGTCCCGCCCCCTGCCCTTCGTCGCCTGCGCCCTGTTTTACGCAACGGTCGCGACCGCGCAGACACCGCCTGCACCCGCCCCGGACCCAGCGCCCGACAGCATTTCCGAAACCGTTGCGGTACCGGCCGAAGCAGCGGCGGATGGCACGCCGCCCGCCGCCGCACCGGACGTCGCACCGATGCCCGCTCCTGCTCCGCAGGGGCGTCCGGCACAGGTCGAGCAGCCACGCGCCTACGGCCACACGCTGGGGGATCTGCTGACCCAGCGCGTGCTGCTCGAAATCGACGGCACACCGGTCGACGTCGCCAAGCCGCCGGCCCCCGGTCGCGTCGGTGTCTGGCTGGAACGTCGACCGACCCGTGTCGAACGCGATGCCGACGGGCGACGCTGGCTGGTGATCGAACATCAACTGATCAATGCGCCGCAGGCGCTTACCGCACTGACGCTTCCCGCGCTCGACATCGCGACCTCCGGCGGCCTGCTCGGCGTGCCGGCATGGCCCATCAGCGCAGCACCGCTGACGCCGCGCAACGCCTTCGCTCAGGGCGCGCTGGACGCGCTGCAGCCCGACCGCGCGGCGCCCGCCGTCGACACCGCGTCGATCCGGCGGCAGATCGCGCTGTGGGGCGCACTGTGCATCGCCACGCTGCTGGGCTGGGCCGGCTGGCTGGGCTGGCGCAGCTGGCGCGCCGGCCGTAACCAGCCGTTCGCCCGTGCGTTGCGCGAACTGAACACGCTGCGCGGCCGTGGCAACGACGCACCGGACGCCTGGCAGGCGCTGCACCGCGCCTTCGACCGTACCGCCGGACGCAGCCTGCAGCCGGCTTCGCTGTCGCGCCTGTTCGAGCGCGCACCGCACTACGCACCGCTGCGTGCCGACATCGAGCGCTTCTATGCACAGTCGGCGACGCTGTTCTTCGGCGAAGGCCAGCCGGATGACGCCCTGCCGCTGCACAGCTTCGCCCGCCGGCTGCGCAGCATCGAAAAGCGGCACGAAGCATGAGCGTCGGCGCCATCGACTTCGCCCAGCCCTGGGCGCTGCTGCTGTTGCCGCTTGCGGCACTGCCTCTGCTGCGCCGGCGGCGCGACACGCTGCTGTTTCCGACGCTGGACTGGCTGCCGCGCGACCGCGTCGGTCGCATCGCCGGATTCGCCTGGCGCGCGCTGGCGGTGCTCGCGCTGGTCGGCATCGTGCTCGCACTGGCCGGTCCCGGTACGCCGGAAACCACGGTGACACGCACCGGGCGCGGCGCGGAAATCCTGATCCTGATGGACCGCAGTCGCAGCATGGACGCCAAGATGAAACCCGCCGACTGGCGCACCATCGATCCGCATTCCATGCTGTACCAGGTCGAATCGCGCGGTGAGCCGAAGTCAGCGGTGGCGCGTGACCTGCTGTCGAAATTCGTCGAGCAGCGACCGGACGACCGCTTCGCGCTGATGTTCTTCAGCGCCGGACCGATGAACGTGGTGCCCTTCACCCAGCACGACGCCGTCGTGCAGGCCGGCATCAAGGCGGGCGGACTGGGGCGCGGGCTGTCCGACACCGATGTCGGCCGCGCACTGACCGCCGCCATCGGTACCTTCGATACGCGCGCCTACACCGGCAGCCGCATCATCCTGCTGGTGACCGACGGTGGCACCCACCTGGACGAACCGACGCGCAAACGCGTCCGTGAAGGTCTGCAGGCCAACCGCATCGCGCTGCACTGGCTGTACCTGCGCACGCTCAACGCGCCGGAACTGGACGCCGAAGCGAGCGCACCGCCACCGCAAGCCGAGGGCGACGACCCGGCCGCGATCGAAATCCGCAATGCCTATTACGCGCAGGAATCGATCGCCGAGGTGTCGCTGCACCGCTTCTTCCAGTCGCTGCCGGTGACCTACCGCCTGTATCAGGCCGACAGCCCGGAAGACCTTGCCAAAGCAGTGGCTGAAGTGGGTCGGCAACAGAACTTCCCGCTCGACTTCGACGAGCGCGTGCCGCGGCAGGACCACAGCCGTTTCCTCTTTTCGCTGGCGGCGCTGTGCTGCGCGCTGCTGCTGGTCTATCGATCCCTACTTCTGCGGAGCTGGCTGTGAAACGACGCACCGTCCATCTGATCTTCGCCACCACCGCCTTGCTGACCGGTGTCGCAGCCGGCTGGCAGACCACGCAACTGTGGCAGGCCGAACGCGTGAATGCCGCCATCGCCGCCGCAGGCAACATCGATGCCGACCTGCCGGAAGCGCAGTTCGCGCAGGCGCTGGCGCTGAGCCGCGGCGCCGACAGCGAAGCCGCGACCCGCGCCTGGAAGGCACTGATCGCCGGCGAACGTCCGGACCTGCGCCAGGGCGCACGCTACAACCTCGGCAATCTGCATCTGCGCGAGGCGCTGGCGCGCGGCGAAGCCGACGTCGCCAACGCACTGCCGCTGGTCGAACTGGCCAAGCAGCGTTACCGCGACGCGCTGCGCGAACACCCGGACGACTGGGACGCGCGCTACAACCTCGAACGCGCACTGTGGCTTGCTCCCGAGATCGAGCAGGCGGCTGCGGCGGCCGACGACGGCCCGGCACCGCCGAAGGAGCGCGTCGTCACCACGCTGCAGGGCGTGCGGCTGGACCTGCCGTGAAGGCGCGCGCATGAGAACCCGTGCCTTCCTGCGCAATCTGCTGGCCAGCCTGCGCGAGCGCGACGCGCGCTCGCTGCTGGCGGCGCTGGCGCTGCTGGTGTTCGCCGCCGTGCTGCCGCCGGTGAATCTGCCGCGCGACAGCTGGGACACCATCGTCGTGTTCGACCTGACGCAGAGCATGAATGTGGAGGACTACGAACTGGACGGCGTGCCGGTCAGCCGGCTCGCCTACGCCCGCGAATCGGCCAGGCGCGCACTGCGCGAGCTGCCGTGCGGCTCGCGCGTCGGCTGGGCCGGCTTTGCCGAGTACCGCACGCTGCTGCTGCTGGCGCCGATCGAAGTGTGTGCGCACTACGGCGACCTGCTTGCGTCGCTCGACCAGATCGACGGCCGCATGCGCTGGGGCAATTCGAGCGAGGTGGCGAAGGGCGTGTTCTGGTCGGTGCGGGCGGCGAAGGAGATCGGCGACACGCCCAGCATCGTGTTCGTCAGTGACGGGCAGGAAGCGCCGCCGCTGCGCGACGGCGACAAGCCGGGCTTCGACGACATCAAGCCGGGCGACATCCGCGGCTGGGTCATCGGCGCCGGCGGCGAAGCGGCACGCCCGATTCCGAAGAGCGACGACGACGGGCGCCCGGTCGGCTACTGGAAAGCGGGCGAGGTCATCCAGCGCGAGCTGCGCAGCGCCGACGGCAAGCGCGTGCCGGGCAACGAACACCTGTCGGCACTGCGCGAGACGCACCTGCGCGCCATCGCGCAGCAGGTCGGCTTCGACTACGCGACGCTGGCCGACGCCGATACGCTGACCCGTGCCATGAAGAACGCCGACGCGGCGGTGTCGCGCCCGATACCGACCGACCTGTCGTGGCTGCCGGCGGCGCTCGCCCTGATCATCCTCATCGCCCGCTTCCGCCCGGAAGCACGCAGCCAGCGCTGACGCGAGATCGACCCGCGCGCGCTGTCGCCAAACCTTACACGCCGGAAGATCGCCGCCTCGACAGGCCAACACCTGCAATTCCGGGACGGCGAACAGGCGACCAGCGGCATCGCATCGAAGCCGACGCCGCCTCCGGCGCGACCGGACTTGTGGTGAGCCCCGCACTCAGTCCCTCTTCGGGCATCCGGATCACGTTCGGCCGGACGGCTACCACGGTGGCCCCAACCACATCGCATTTTCGGTCAGCCCGCTGTTTGCTCCGCCCGCCAGGCATCGACCACTTCCTGTGCCGCCCTGAAGGCATCGACCGACGCCGGCACGCCGGCATACACCGCGCAGTGCAGCAGCGTTTCGCGGATTTCCTCCACCGTACAGCCATTGTTCAGCGCGCCGCGCACGTGGCCCTTGAGCTCGTTCGGGCATTTCAGCGCCGTCAGCGCCGACAGCGTGATCAGGCTGCGCGTGCGCCGGTCCAGCCCGTCGCGCGTCCATACGCCGCCCCAGGCATGTTCGTTGATGAAGGCCTGCAGCGGCTGCGTGAAGTCGGTTGCATTGCCGAGCGCGCGATCCACGAAGGCATCGCTCATCACTTCGCGGCGTACCGCTTCGCCGCGCTTCGCGCCATCACTCATGATCTGTTCTCCGGTTCCGTTCGTGTCGAGCGGCGGATTCTACGGATTCGGGGCGCATCAGGTGCCACGGACGGCGCCCTCACCTCTTGCCCGGCGTCGCATCAAGCGAGTGCGACGGCGTTCAGACCGGCGACCCGGCTGAATGCAGCATCACCGGTCAGCATGGCGTGCCCGGGCCCGAGTTGCAGGCAGCTCGCGGCCTGCAGTGCATCGGCCGCGCGCAGGCCATAGCGCACCCGGATTTCGGCGGCCAGTTCAACCACATCGCGGCTCAGTTCCACCCAGATGATGTCCGGGCGGGCAAAGAAGGCATCGAACATGGCCAGCCGCGCGGCGTCGTTCGCCTTCATCGGACCGACGCGACATTCGAGCCAGCTCAGGCGACTGAGCGCCGTCGCAGCATCCGGATGCTGCTGCATGATCGAGCCTATCGCATCGCATACCCGCCCCCGGAATGGCTCGGCGCCCTCGACCAGGTAGATCAGCGCGCTGGCATCGAAGAACACGATCACCAGGCGCGCTCGCGATCCAGTCCGGCGTCGATGTCTGCCTTGTTGCGCGACGCTGCAGGAGAGTGCGCCAGCAGCCACTGCAGCGCAGTCATCCCACCCGTAACGGTGTGCTGCGCCCCGATGAGGCGCTGGTAATCCGCCTGCGACAACACGACCGCAGCGGGTTTGTTGCGCTTGAAAATCTGCACCGGGCCACGCTGCAGCCCCTCCTCGATCGCAGCCATGCCACGTCGCTTGATTTCGGCAACCGTCAGGATATTGGTCACGAACTCACCTGTCGTTACGTAAAGGCATGAAAGTACTGAAACCAGTACTGAATAGCAAGATCCCGTTCCGGTTCCGGCCGTGGTGGTGGGGCGAAGCTCAAATCATCAGAGGGGCATTGCTTCGCCCACCATCACCAGACGTGCGCAGTCGTCAGGCGGTCATGGCCGGAAGAGGCAGATGGCGCGCCCGGCATACGCCGATCACCGCCCTTTCCCGGCGCGACGGCAGCATCAGCACTACGCCGCAGGTCAGCGGCTTGCTTTATCCTTCGGCGTCCCGTCCGCGCGGCTGTCGGCCCGGGCACCCGACTGTTTCCGACTGGAGTTGCACGCGATGTCCGGCCACTTTCCGAACACGCGCGACCTGCGCATCGATTTCTTCCGCGGCATCGCGCTGGTCTGCATGTTCTGGGACCACATACCCGGCAACCCGCTGGGCTACCTGACGCTGCGCAACTTCGGCCTGAGCGATGCGGCCGAGCTGTTCGTCTTCCTCGCCGGTTACGGCGCGATGCTTGCCTACGGCCGCGTGTACGTGCGCGACGGGTATTTTCCGGCGGCGCTGAAGGCGCTGCGCCGTGCATGGATACTTTACGTGGCGCATGTCTTCCTGCTGGCGCAGTTGCTGGCGGTCGTGTTCGTCGCCAATGCGCGGGTCGAAACGCGTGACTTCATCAGCGAAATGGGGCTGGCCTACTTCCTGAACGAGCCCGAAGCCGCGCTGGTGGGCGGCGTGTTGCTGCAGTTCAAGCCGGTGCTGATGGACCCGCTCCCGCTGTACGTCATCCTGATGGCGGTGCTGGCCGGTGTGCTGCCGCTGCTGGTGCGCCACCCGTGGTGGGTGCTCGTGCCGTCGGCGCTGCTCTGGCTGCTTGAAAAGCACGTCGGGCTGAATCTGCCGGCGGCGCCGGAAGGCGTGTGGTTCTTCAATCCGCTGGCCTGGCAGTTCCTGTTCTTTCTCGGCGCCTGCTGCGCGCGGCCGCGGCCGCTGATCCGCCTGCACGCGATCGACCGGCGCGCCTTCGACCGTCTGCTGCTGCCGCTGTCGTGCGCCTTTCTGCTGGGTTCCTTCGTGCTGTCGCTGTCATGGCGCGCACCTGATCTGCATGATGCGGTGATGCCCCTGACCGTGGCGCAGTGGATCTACCCGATCAGCAAGACCGACCTCGACCTGCTGCGTGTGCTGCACTTCCTGGCGCTGGCCTGGGTCGCCGCGCGCTGGGTCCGTCCGGGTGCATGGCTGCAGCGTGGTGTCGCCGCCGCCTTGTGCCTGATGGGCCGCTACTCGCTGGAGGTGTTCTGCCTGAGCGTGCTGCTGGCTCCGCTGGCCGATGCGGCCGGCGCACTGTCGGGCGACTCACCCGGCATGCAGGTGCTGGCCGGCATGACCGGCGTCGCACTGATGACAGCGCTGGCGGCCTGGCTCGACATGCTGCGCCGACCGCAGAAACCGCACAGCGCTGCGGTGGCGAACGCGGAGGCCGGGCTGGTGCCGCAGGGACCTCCGGGCAAGGGCATCCTGTAGCCGCGGCGCTCAGCCGAACTGCAGCCTGCGCCGGCGCGCCACCCAGCCGATCAGGCCGAGTCCGGCCAGCAGCAGGGCCGACTGCTCGGGCTCGGGTATCGGCTGCGACACGTCGAGCAGGATGGGCGCCTCGGGTGACGCAAGCTGCATCAGTACGCGTGCGTCGCCCTTCACCCCTGCCAGATCCCAGATTGCCGTGATGGGGTCGCCCAGCTTTCCGCCCTTGTCCTGCGGAATGTAGGCGAGCCCGATGCGCGTGTAACTCAGGCTCAGCGATGCCTGCGGCTCGTCGCCGCCCGATGTCCCCGACAGGCTCAGCGAGGTCAGCGTGACGTCATCGAAGGTCATCGTGAAGTAGCGATAGGACTTGTCTTCGCCCGCTTTCACGAAGCTGAGCACCACCTCGTCGAAGGCCTTGCCGCCGACCACCCCGGCAAACAGAGTGGGGATGCTCTGATTCACCGCCTGCGTCCAGTGCAGATCGCCGAATACCGCCTTCGATGCCGTACCGCCGGTGGAACCGGTCGGCACGGTATTGAATACGTTCCAGCTGAATGAAGACACCTCGATCTGGTCCTTGAAATCTTCGGCGACCGAACCGCCATCGATACCCGGAATCTTCAGGTAGTAATCGGCGGCAAGTGCCGGCGCGCCCGTCAGGCACAAAGTCGAGGCGGCAATCCATGAGGCGGCAAGTCGGCGTTTCATCGGTTTCTCCCGAAAAATGACTGGAATCCATCTGCCGGGTCGGGCCTGCTCGACCGTGCCGGCGCAAGCGCTGCACGCGAACACTATCAAGGACAACTGTCCGCGCACAGCCTTGAAGACCGTGTTCCCCCTGCTGTTCGAGGCGCGTCGTGACGCAGTTCAGAAGGCGCCCTTCACCGTGCCGCCATCGACCCGCACAGCCGCCCCGGTGGTCGCCGACGCCAGCGGGCTCGCCAGATAGACGACCATCGCGGCGACTTCTTCCGGCGTGGCGAAGCGCTTGATCAGCGAGGTCGGGCGCACCTTTTCGAAAAATTCCTTTTCGAAGTCCTCGAAGCTCTGGCCGCTTTCATCGGCCAGCGTCTGCACGAAGTCCTCGACGCCGCGCGAGCGGGTCGGGCCGGGCAGCACGCTGTTGACGGTGATGCCGGTGCCGGCCACCGACTCGGCCAGACCGCGGGCAATGGCGATCTGTGCCGACTTGGTCATGCCGTAGTGGATCATTTCGGCCGGAATCTGGATGCCGCTTTCGCTCGAGATGAAAATGATGCGGCCCCAGTTGCGCCGCTTCATGCCGGGCAGTACGTGACGCGACAGCCGCACGCCGCTCAGCACGTTCACGTCGAAAAAGCGGCTCCAGTCGGCATCGGGAATGTCTTCGAAGGCTTTCGGCTCGAAAATGCCGAGGTTGTTCACGAGGATGTCGATGTCCGGGTGCGCCTGTGCCAATGCGTCGGCGCCGGCCGCGCTGGCCAGATCACCGGCAAAGCCGATCGCGCCGACACCCAGCTTTGCGACGGCGGCATCGACCGCCACCTGCGTGCGGCCATTGACGATGACGCGCGCGCCTTCGCGCAGCAGCGCCTCGGCGATGGCGTAGCCGATGCCGGCGGTGCTGCCGGACACCAGCGCGAGACGGTTCTTCAGTTGCAGGTCCATATGGAATTCTCCTCGGTGAAAGGGCGTCAGGTTCGCGGCGCGAACATGATGATGGCCATCCCGGCCAGCGCCACCGTGACGCCGGTGATGTCCCACAGATGCGGGCGCTCGCCGTCGACCAGCCACAGCCACAGCACGGCGACGCACACATACACGCCGCCGTACGCCGCATAGACACGTCCGGCGGCAGTCGGATGCAGCGTCAGCAGCCAGACGAAGACGGCCAGCGACAGCGCCGCCGGCAGCAGCACCCAGACCGGCGCGCGGTCCTTCAGCCACAACCAGGGCAGATAGCAGCCGACAATCTCCGCCAGCGCGGTGGCGACGAAAAGCGCCGTGGTGGAAAGCAGGTTCATCGGCCGAAGATAACCCGGCCGGACACGCGATGGTCGGCGCATCGTCGAACTTCGAGGTTCCCCGTACGCAACAGGGGCAGCCGTCGATCCGGCGCGGCGCGTGTGGCGCGGAAGCATGCGCCGTCTTGTTGGGCATCGCTTCGCTCACCCCAACCTACGGGAGGCTGCATCGCAGATCGAGGTGAGCGCAGCGATGCCCAACAACCCCGCAGGTCGGGGTGAGCGCAGCGATGCCCAACACCCCCGCAGGTCGGGATAAGCGCAGCGATGCCCAACACCCCCGCTGGTCGGGGTAAGCGCAGCGATGCCCAACACCCCCGCAGGTCGGGGTAAGCGCAGCGATGCCCAACGCCCCGTAGGTTGGGGTGAGCGCAGCGATGCCCAACACCCCGTCCCTCTCCTGCTCCCACGGACGAACGGCACAACGGCCTGTGCTAGCCTCCCGCCACCCGAAGTCCTGCTCAGCGCCATGCCTTCCGCCCTCCCCGCCGTGCTGTGCGCCGCCCTGCTGCTGATGGTCACGATGGGCGTGCGCCAGTCGTCCGGCCTGTTCATTTCGCCGATCAATACGACCACTGGTCTGGGCATCGTCAGCCTGAGCCTGGCGCTGGCGATCGGCCAGTTCGTCTGGGGCGCGATACAGCCGCTGGCCGGCGCAGTGGCCGATCGCTACGGGCCGGGTCGTGTACTGGCCGCCGGGCTGATCGTCCTGGCGCTCGGTTGCGCGCTCACACCCTTCATGGACAGCAGCTTCGGCATGATGATGGCGCTTGGCGTGCTGTCGGCCGCCGGCTCCGGCGCCGGCAGCTTTTCAGTGCTGATCGGCGCCGCCTCGCGCAAGCTCGATTCGGCGAAACGCGGTCAGGCGGCCGGCATCATCAACGCCGGCGGCTCGCTCGGCCAGTTCGTGTTTGCGCCGCTGGCGCAGAAGCTGATCACCACCGTCGGCTGGATGGGTGCGATGTATGCGCTGGCCATCGCCGCGCTGGCCGCACTGCCGCTGGCGCGCGCGCTGCGGGCACGCGAACCGGTGGTCAGTCACGCCACGCCCGATGGCAGCGGCGGCCTGCGCCATGCGGTGCGCGATGCGCTGCGTGACCGCAGCTATCTGCTGCTGCATGCCGGCTTCTTCACCTGCGGTTTTCACATCGCCTTCCTGATCACCCACCTGCCGGGCGAGGTCGGGCTGTGCGGCCTGCCGGCCGAAGTGGCAAGCAGTGCGCTGGCGCTGATCGGGCTGGCCAACATCGCCGGCAGCCTGCTGGCCGGCTGGGCGGTCGGCCGCTGGCGCAGCAAGATGATCCTGTTCTGGATGTACGCGTCGCGTGCGGTGCTCATCCTGATCTACCTCGCATCACCGCAGACCGAATGGACCTTCTACCTGTTTGCGATCGGTCTGGGCGTGACCTGGCTGGCCACCGTACCGCCGACCGCCGGCGTGGTCGGCAAGCTGTTCGGCACCCGCTATCTTGCAACGCTGTTCGGCCTCACGCTGCTGTCGCACCAGATCGGCGGCTTCTTCGGCGCATGGCTCGGTGGGCTGGCGCTGGAGCACACCGGCAACTATCTGTGGATGTGGTACGCCGATGCCCTGCTGGCGGCCATCGCGGCACTGGTGAATCTGCCGATCCGCGAGGCGCGCATGCCGCCGGCCGCAGCACGGGCGTAGGCGGATGCCGATGGCGGTATGGCCGATCATGCATGACAATGGTGCGATCACAATAAAGGGAGAACACTGATGAAACTGCTCGGCGCACTCGGAATACTCGTGATGGGCCTGCTCGCCGCCTTCGTGATCGCGAACTGGAGCGTGCTGGTCATGCCGGTCGAGGTGTCGCTGCTGGTGGCGACCATCAATGCACCGGCCGGCATCATCCTGCTCGGCGCCACGACCTTGCTGCTGGTGCTGCTCGGCGCCTACACGCTGACGCTGCACACGTCGACCATGCTTGAAGCACGTCGTCATGCCAAGGAGCTGCGCGAACAGCGGCTGCTGGCGGATCAGGCCGAAGCGTCGCGCTTCACAGAACTGAACACCGCGATGCAGAAGGAATTTGCCGAACTGCGCGCGGCGATGCAGCAGACGACGCTCGACTCGGTGAATTCGCTCGCTGCAGCGATCGGTGAGGTGGAGGACAAGTTGGACAGGTCGCTCACCGGACGCCAATAGGAATCCGGACAGACGTTTCAGGCTGCAGGGACGGCGCGCCCGCCTTGCCGACTTGAGGCGCGAGTCCCGCGCCGGTTTTCCTTATTTGAACGAAAACACATACCTCACATCCACCGCCTGTTCGGTACCGGTGCTGCCGATCAGCGCAAGATGGCGGGTCAGCGTCCAGGTCAGCTTGACGACGCTGGTCGCGCCGGCGACGCCCTGTTCGTACGACAGCAGTGCATTGTTCGTCAGCCGCTTGCCCATACTGACCACCTGGCCGCCGACCGTCGTGCTGCTGCGCTGCGAACTGCTCACCACCTGACTGCGCGGACCGCTGGCGATCGAACTCTGGGTCAGGGCAATCTGGTCGAGACCGAGCGCCTGGGCCAGCGATCCGGTGATGCCTTCGCCCTCGCCGCCCAGCAGCGCACTGGCGGCAGTTGCCAGCATCGACAGATCCGAGCCGCGGGCGGTTTCCTGGCCGCGGCCAAGCACGATCCACGACAGTTTTTCGGAGTCCGGCATCGCACTGTCGGATACCAGTCGCACGCGCGGCCGCTGCACGGTGCCGCTCACTTCCACGCCAGCCTGCACAGGCAGGTTCGGGCGGATGGCGCGCACGTTCAGCCCCGGATTGGCCAGCGAGCCCTGGAAACTGACGACGCCGCGTTCGATGTCGAGATTCTGGCCATAGGCGCGATAGCGGCCACCCACCGTGCGGATGTTGCCGGTGGCGCTGATGCCGCGCCCCTGATCGCGCAGCGCCAGCTGGCCGGCCAGCCGCGTATCGAGCCCGCGCCCCTTGAAATAGAGCCGCTCACCCAGATCGACGTCGATCTTGAGCGCCAGCGGCGGCCCGCTTGCGGCGGCGCCGTTGCGACCTTTCATCACGACGTCGTCGCCGAGCGTCGGCGGCGACTCCTCCGGCACGGTGAACAGCCCGGCATCGGCCGTCAGCGACAGTTGCAGCGCAATGCCGGCCTTGGCCGAGCCACGCACGCTGCCGTCACCGGACAGCATGAGCCACTGCTCACCGCCCTGCAGCGGCACGAAACGGCGCACCTCGATCGCGATGTCGGCCGCCGCCGTGGCCAGATCAACCGTGCCGCGCGCAGAGAGCCGGCCCGGCTCCTTCGTCAACGCCGCGGCATTCAGGCGTGGATCGGCCGGCGCGCGCACATTGGCGCTTTCGAAGCTCAGGCTGTCGAGATTCAGCCGGTCGCCGGCGAACTGCGCACGCAGGCTGCCACGCTCCAGCCGCAGGCCTTCGTCGGCCAGCCGGAAGGTCAGGCCGTCGCCGTCGATGCGACCCGACAGCTCCGGCGCACGCAGCCGCCCGGCCATCTGCACGTTGGCCCTCAGGCTGCCGGCGGTTGTCATGTCGAGCCGCAGCGCGCGACCGATCCAGTTCAGCGTCGGCACGTCGAGCGTCGCTTCGCCGGTGGTCTGTGCATCGAGGTCGGGCAGCCACAGGCTGCCGCTGCCGTCGTGGCGCAGCGGCACGCGCACCGCGGCCTGAAGCAGACCGACATCCGGGCCGGCGACACGCGCCGTGACATTGGCCGACTGGCCGGCGAAATCGATCTGCGCGCGCGCCTCGCTGAACGCAAGTTCGACCCGGCCTTCACCTGATATGACGGCGCTACCGCTTTCGCGAAACACCGTGATCCGGCCGCTCAACCCTTCGCTGCCGGTCAGCGCGGCACCGACCGCCCAGTCGGCGCCCAGCGTCAACGGCGCACGCACCGCGATGCCGGCTTCACGGTCGCGCCACACGAGGCGCAGCGGAAAGCCGCGCATGCGGCCGCTGGCGTCGAGGCGTTCCGGCGTCCACAGCGTGCGCGCCAGCACCACCTCACCGCCACCGGTCAGCGCCAGCGTCGCTTCTTCGAGGGCCACACGCTGCTTCGACGCCGACAGTGACGCCGGGCGAACCAGGCTGGCGCTCAGTTCAGGCGACAGCACCAGCTTCAGCTGATTGATCCGCCCGGACCAGGACGGGCCGTTACCGGATGACAACAGGGCGCCCTGTGCCGCGAGCTCGAGCGACTGGCGCAGTGGCGCATCACCGCGTTCCGCCGGCTGATCGGCGAGTTTCACGCTGGCCGACAGTCGATGCGCCGCGCGCGTGCCATCGATGTCCAGTTGCACCGCCTCGATGGGCGCCGGTGCCGACGGGCTGCGCAGATCGGCCGCCACCAGCTTCAGGGTCATGCGCCCGTCGGCACCGGGCGCGAGTTCGGCACTGACATCGGCGCTGGCCACGCTGCCCAGCTCACCCAGCCTGAGTGCGCGTGCGGCCAGCGTCAGCGTGCCGAAAGGCGCGTCCAGCGTACCGGCGAGGCGACCGCTGCCGGAGATGCGACCGGCCAGTTCCAACCCGGTCAATGCACGCAGCGGCGCCAGACGCTGCGCGTCCAGCGACCAGTCGAGCACGTCGTCTGCCTTGCCGGTGCGGCCACCGAAGGCGCCCTGCGCAGCCAGCCGGTTGCCCGCCCAGTCGAGTGCGATGGCGATTCCGGACAGCCGGCGGCCCTGCAGCCGGCCTTTGACGGTACCCGCGAGGGCCTCGCCCATCAGCGTGCTGGGCGCGAAGTCGAGCGCCACCAGCGCGTCGATCTGCGGCTTGATCTGTCCGTTGGCGGAAAATTTCGCCGACAGACGGGCCGCCGGCACGCGCGCGAACGCAGACGGGTCGAACTTCTGCAGTTCGCCGGACAGCCGGAACGCCAGCGTGTCGTCCAGCTTCAAGCTACCGGCCAGCGTGGATTCGGCTCCGCGCGCCGACACCCGGGCGCGTTCCAGCGTGAGCAGCTGCTGCGCCACGTCGCCGCGCGCCTCTATCGCGATGCGGCTGGCGCCGCGGTCGGTCAGTGCAATGTCGAACTGCTGGCGCTCGCCCGACGCGCTGATGTCGATGCGCCCGCCCAGCTTCGTTGCCACGCCCTGCCCATGCAGCGCGGCGGTGTCGACATCGCGCAGCACCAGCGCCGCGTGCACCGGCAGATCGCCTTCGGCACGCCAGCCAGCTTCACCGCGGATGTCCCCGCCCCCGGACAGCTCGATCAGCAGTTCGCGCAGATCGACGCGCGTCAGGCTCGCCTCGACCTGCGCCGACAGCGTACTCACCGGCACCCGGTCCCGGTCGATGCGACCCGGTTCGCTGTTGCGCGCCATCAGCGGTCCGGTCAGCGTGAGAGCCGCACCGTCGCGCGGCTGCAGATCCGCCTCGACCGTCCAGCGACCGGCCGGGGCTGCGGCGTTCAGTCGCTGCGGATCGAATTCGTCGAGCAGCAATTTGAGCGCGGTCAGCGGCTGTTCGAGGAACGGCCGGGCGCTGACTTCGGCCTGACCTGACAGCCCGAAACCCCGGGCGCGCAGCGCAGCGGTGGCGCCGTCGACCAGCGCGCCACCCAGCACGGCGGTCGCCGAGTAATCCTGCGCCGTGAAAGCCACCTCGCCGGACAGCGCAAACGGCGCAGCGCCGACCAGCGAGAGCGCACCCGACAGCGCCCCCCACGGCGTGGTCACGGCGACCTCGTCCAGCCGGTGCGTCACGCCATCGGAGTCGATGGCCGCCTTGACGTCGGTGAGCACGATGCCGTCGACATCGGGCGCCGAGTACTCGGCGAGCACGATGCGCGCGATGTCGAGCCTTGCCTTCAGCGGGAGCGGCAGCGCGAGGCTGGACGGCGTGGTCGGCGGCTCCGCACTCGATGAGGTCGCCACGCGCAGTTCGCCCATCGACAGCCGTGCGATGTCGAGCCGGCGATCGAGCAGCGCCGCGACCGGCGTCCAGTCGAGCGCCAGCGATGAGGCTTCGGCGCGCAGCGTGCCGTCGTCGTAGATCATTTGAGCCAGCCGCGGCGCCGTCCACAGGCTGCCGGATTCGACCTCGACCGACTGCAGTGCCGGCACGGCCCACTGCGCGCCGGCGGCGATCGCGCGCAGGCCACCGGCGGTCGCCACCAGCCAGTACACCAGCAGGAAGGGCAGCGCGATCAGCGCAACATCGGTCAGTGCGACGCCGGTGCCACGCACGCGACTGCGCGCGCGCAGGCTGCGGCGCGGCACCTCGGGTTGCGGAGATTGATCGGGTGCGTTCATCAGAAGGCGATGGCAAGCGAAAAGTGCGGCCGCCAGGTCTGTTCGCGTTCGCCGTAGGCAATGTCGAACGCGATCGGGCCGACCGGCGAACGCCAGCGCACGCCGGCACCGGCGCCGTAGGCGAAGTCGAAATCCTTGCGGCTGTCGGTGGCGTCGCCGGCGTCGACAAACACCGCGCTGCCCCACTGATGCGACCACCAATGCACGTACTCCGCGCTGAGCACGCCGAGCACCCGGCCGCCGACGATGGCGTTGCCTTCGCGCACGCCGAGCTGCAGGTAGTCGTAACCGCGCACCGAATTCGAACCGCCGGCGCGGAACAGGAAGTCCTGCGGCAGCGCGTCGGCCTTGCCGCCGGTCAGACCGGCTTCGCCGCGCAGGATGATCTGGTCGCGCTCGCCGACCGGTATGAACCACTGCGCCCTCGTATAGGTACGCAGGAAATTGGTGTCGGACAGCAGACCTTCGACACCACCGCCGATCTGGGCGTTGAGCACCCAGCCGCTGCGCGGATCGAACGGGTCATCGACCTCGCGCCAGGTCCACGACGTGTTCAGTGCCAGTGACTTCTGCGTGCTGGTGACCAGACCGTCGATTTCGCGCTGCTCGCGCTGCAGGCTCAGCGAGTGGCGGATTTCGATGTTGCCGCGGATGCGCGCGCGCACCGCGCCGATGCCGACGCGCTTGGTCACCAGATCCTGGATGTCGGCGCTTTCGGCCAGCGCGCCGAAACTGTCACGGTAGCCGCCGGCAGCCGGCGGCAGCAGCACGTCGGCAAACGCGATCTGGCGCAGCTGTTCGAGACGCACGGCGGTATTGAACAGCCATGAGCGGTTGAACAGATTGTTGTCCGACCAGCCCACCTCGGCGCGGTAGCCGGTGTTGCTGCTCAGGCCGGCGCCGAACGACAGCCGGCGCGAACTGGCTTCGACCACGGCAACGCGCACCGGTGTTGCAGCCGCCGCGGACGGATCGCGATCAACGCTGATCTGCGCCGAGCCGAAATAGGGTGACGACAAAAGCGCGCGTTCGAACGCCAGCAGGGCATCGGTCGAATACGGGTCGCCGGCACGCACGGTCGAGTAGCGGCGCACCAGATCGAGGTCGTGCAGCGCCAGCCCGGTCGCCTCGATGTCGCCGAAACGGAATGCCGGACCGCTGTCGAGCCGCAGCAGCAGGTCGACCCGGGCGGCGGCGGCATCCACTTCGGCCTGGCTTTCAATGAGCGCGCCGGCGGCATAGTCATGCGATGTCAGCGCGTCGAGCAGGTACTGCTTGGCCGACGACCAGGCGGACTGACGAAAGGGTTGCCCCACCGCCAGCCGCCAGCCCCGGCGCAATTCGTCGCGCCGCTCGGCGCGTTCGGGTTCGGCATCGGCAACCGCCCCCTCGAACTCGATGTCGACGCGACCGATGAGGGCGCGCGGGCCGGGCTCGATGACCAGCCCGGGCGGATCGCCGCCGATTTCGACCGTCGGCGTGAAATAGCCTTCGGTCGACAGCAGTTCGGTTACTTCGCGCCGCAACCGGCGCAGCAGTCGGCGCTGCGCGCGTTCGTCGATCAGCGCTTCACGCAGCACCAGCGAGCGCGCATGACGTTCGAGCATGGCATTCACCTCGCCCGGCAGCGCGTTCGGACGCAGCGGCAGACGACCGAACTCGGCAGCAGGTCGGGTGTCGTCCGGCACAATTTCCGACATGTCGTCGGTCTCCGCCCCATCGTCAACCGCCGGCTCGGCAGCGCCGACCGGCGTCACGCAGATGGACAGACAGAAAAGGAAGGTAAGCGGCGAGCGCATGGACTGGCCGCGCAGTTGCCGAGGCCGGCGCAATCAGCCTGCGCTCAACAGCTCGACCTCGAAAACCAGGGTGGCGTTCGGCGGGATGACACCGCCGGCACCGCGCGCGCCGTAGCCCAGGTGCGGCGATATGGTCAGCTTGCGCACGCCGCCTTCCTTCATGCCCACCACGCCTTCATCCCAGCCGCCGATGACCTGGCCTGCGCCGAGATTGAAGCCGAAGGGCTGATTGCGGTCCTTGCTCGAGTCGAACTTCTTGCCGTCGGTGAGCCAGCCCGTGTAGTGCACGCTGACCCGCTGACCGGCAACCGCTTCGGCGCCGCTGCCCGGGGTGATGTCTTCGATGATGAGACCGCTTTCGGTGGTGATGGCAGACATGTCATTGTTCCGTTGGATGAATGGGAGGGTTGCAGTTTACCCGGCCGGAGCGCCGGTCAGCGCAGTCAGGTCCGCGCGATGGTGTCAGCAAACCCGGGTCTTGACGCGTGTCGCGAACAGCCGGCGCAGCTTGTCTATCTTCGGCGCCACCACCGCCATGCAGTAAGGCTGCATCGGATTGTGGTCATAGTAGTTGAAATGATAGGGCTCGGCCGGCCAGAACGTGACGTCGCCTTCGACCCGGGTGACGATGGGCGCGGCAAAGCGCTGTGCGTCGGTCAGCTGTGCGATCACGTCGCGGGCGATCGCCGCCTGCACGCCGTCGCGGCAGAAGATCACCGATCGGTACTGGCTGCCGACGTCATTGCCCTGCCGGTTTTCGGTGGTCGGATCATGCAGCGCGAAAAACACCTCGAGCAGTTCGGCGAAACCGATGATCGACGCGTCGAACGAAATGCGCAGCACCTCGGCGTGGCCGGTAAGGCCGCCGCACACCTGTTCATAGGTCGGATTCGGCACCGGACCACCGGCATACCCCGGTTCGACCTCGATCACGCCTTCGACACGGTTGAACACCGCCTCCAGGCACCAGAAACAGCCGCCGCCCAAGAGGGCGGTTTCAGTCGGTACGGCAGTCATCATCAGGTCCTCCATAGATTGGGCCGCCTTTTGATTCCGGCTCGGAAAGACGTTTGCAGCCCGCGGCTGCATTTGCCCGTTCATGAATCGACCCGCGGCGGGGGCCGAGGTTCATCCGGGCGGCGCCATGGTCGGTATCGGCATGTATCCGGGCCATTCACAGCGTTTTGCGAAGCACCGGGTCCGGCGCGCTGCAACATGCGCGGCGCCGGCAAACCTTGTATCGTTCGGGGCGAATTACCCGTCCATAAACGTCGCCGGAACCCAAGTTGATGCTCTCCCAGGAAGCCTTGCAGGACTGGCGCGGCCTTGCGCTGCGCGTTGAAGAAGAGGTGCGTCGCGCCATCGTCGGCCAGGACGACACCCTGCGTCTGATCAATGTTGCGCTGTTCGCACGCGGGCACGTGCTGCTCGAAGGCGACGTCGGCGTCGGCAAGACCACGGTGCTGCGTGCGTTCGCCCGCGCCATCGGCGGTGATTTCGAACGCGTCGAGGGCACGGTCGACCTGATGCCCAACGATCTCGTCTATCACACCTATGTCGACAACGAAGGCAAGCCGCGCATCGAGCCGGGCCCGCTGCTGCGCCACGGCGAGCGCCTGACGACCTTCTTCTTCAACGAAATCAACCGCGCCCGGCCGCAGGTTCAGTCGCTGCTGCTGCGCGCGATGGCCGAACGCACGCTGTCGGCGTTCAACCGCGAATACAGCTTTCCGCACATGACGGTGTTCGCCGACCGCAACCGGGTGGAGAAGGAAGAAACCTTCGAGCTGGCGTCGGCCGCGCGTGACCGCTTCATGTTCGAACTGCGCATGCTCACTCCGTCGGACGACGACACGCGCCGCGCGCTGGTGTTCGACCCGCGCTTCCACGACACCGATGCGCTGATCGACACGGTGACGCCGGGCGTTGTCGACTGGATGCAGATGAACACCATCGGCGCGGCTATCCAGCGTTCGGTCAGCGCGACCGACGCGCTGCAGCGCTACGCGATGGACATCTGGGCCGCCACCAGCGACCCGGTGAAATACGGCCTGCAGATCGACGGCGTCGACATGTCGCGCCTGATCCTGGCCGGCGCCAGCCCGCGCGGCATGGGCATGCTGATGCGCGCCGCGCGCGTGGTGGCCTGGATGGACGGCCGCGACTATCTGACGCCGGAAGACATGCGCGCCGTGCTGCCGTCTACATTGGTGCACCGCGTGTTCTTCACGCCGGTCTACGAACTGCGCCGTGCCGAACTGGCCGATGCGCTGGTATCGCAAATGCTGGAACGGGTTGCCACGCCCTGATCGGGCAGCGGGCAAGACCGGCACCATGAACGCTCCGAAAGACTTCCACTACCGCATGCCGCGACGCGTCGGCGGGCAGCGGCCGGGTGCGCACCGCAGCGTGACGGCGGGCAGCGGGCAGGAATTCATCGCCCACCAGACGCTGTTCGACCGGCCGGACCCGCGTCGGCTCGACCTGCGTGCCAGCGTGCGCGACCCTGAACAGCGCTGGCTGGTACGGGTGACGCGCCAGCGCGCCGGCATTCCGGTCTATCTGGTGGCCGACGTGTCGGCGTCGATGGCGTTCGGCTCGGCGGCCACCAAGCTGGAACGGCTGGCCGAGTTCGCCCGCTCGCTCGGTGATTCGAGTTTCCGCATGGGCGACGCCGTCGGCCTGCTGGCGTTCGACCGCACCGAACGCACCGACCTGATGCTGGCGCCGATGCGCTCGCGCGGCGCCGGCCTGATGATTGCCGAGGCGCTCCTGCGCAGCCGTGCCGACCAGCCGTCGAGCGCCGGGCTGGCCGAAGCCTGCATGCGCATCGCCGGCCGGCAGGCACTGGTGTTCGTGGCATCCGACTTCCACGCGCCATTGCCCGAACTGGGCAAGGCGCTCGACCTGTTGTCGCACGCACACGTCGTGCCGATGGTCATCTGGGACGAAGTGGAACCGCAGGCGCCGGACGGCGAAGGGCTGCTTGCCTTGCGCGACATCGAAACCGGTCGCCGGCGCGGGCTGTGGCTGCGACCGGTCATCCGCCGGCGCTGGAAGGACGCCTTCGCGCAGCGCCGCGCCGACCTGCAGAAACTGTTCGGCGACCGCGGCATGCGTCCCTTCTACATGACGGGTGCGTTCGATGCGGACGCGCTGTCGCGCTATTTCTTCGAGGCTGTCTGACATGCAACCCACCTACTGGAGACTGCGCCTGCTCAGCCTTGGCGCCGCGCTTGCCCTGCTCACGCTCGGCCCCTGCCATGCGCAGGACGCTGCTGCGCCGGCTCAGGCACCGGCTCAGGAGACCACGCAGGACGCTCCGCCTGCAGCCCCCCTGGCCGCGGCACTGTCGATCGCCCCCGAGGTGCAGCCGCTGCGGCCCTTCGGCCACGTCATCGGCGACGTGATCACCCAGCGCATCGCGCTCGAACACGAAGGTCGCCTGCTGGAACCCGACGCGTTGCCCGAGCTGGAACGGGTCGGCAACTGGTTCCAGCGGCGCGACGTGCGCATCGAACGCGATGCCGCCGGCCGGCGCTGGCTGGTCATCGACTTCCAGATCATCAATGTGCCGGATGAATTGCGGGCGCTCGACCTGCCGGCGCTCGACCTCGCAACGAAAACTCCCGGCGTGCGCCTCGAAACCGGCGTGCTGCCGGTGACCGTCGCGCCGCTCACGCCGACCATCGTGCTGGCGCGTGCCGGCCTGGAAGAAATGCGGCCGGACGCCGAGGCGCCGCGCATCGACACGGCGCCTCTGGAGCGGCGGCTTCACTTTGCGCTGTACGCGGCCGCCGCGCTGGCCGCCGCCTGGCTCGCGCTGTACGTGCTGCGCCAGCTGCGCGCGCGCAACAGCCTGCCGTTCACCCGTGCAGCGCGTGACATGCGCCACCTCGACCCGGGGTCGACCGCGATCTGGCAACGCCTGCACCGCGCGCTCGACGAAACGGCCGGTCATGTGGTGCGCGGCCACAACCTGGCGTCGCTGCTGGCGCGCGCACCCTGGCTGGCACCGCAGCAGTCCGAGCTCGAACGCTTCTTCGAGGCCTCGCAGAAGCGCTTCTTTGCCGACCACCCGGTCGATGGCCAGGAACCGGCTGCGCTGTGCGCACGTGTGGCCAGGCTCGAACGGCAGGCGCTGGCATGAATGACGCGGTGAATGGTCTGTTCGGCAGCCTGTTCGGCGGACTCGAATTCGCGTCGCCGCTGTGGCTGCTCGCGCTACCGCTGGCCCTGCTGCCGCTGTGGCCGCGTCGTCGCCACACGCTCGATTACGCCTGCATCGACTGGCTGCCACGCGACGGACTGGGCGATGCGCTGCTGCGCGGCGGCCGCATTGCAGCCGCGCTGGCCATGCTGGCCGCCATCCTGGGCGTGGCCGGCATCGGTCAGCCGGCCACCGAGCTGCAACGCACCGGCCGCGGCGCCGAAATCGCCATCGTGCTCGACCGCAGCCGCAGCATGGACGAACCGCTGGTGCCCAAGGGCCGGCAGCCGGTCATCGACTCATCGCACGAATCCAAGGGCAAAGTGGCGCGCCGGCTGCTCAGCGATTTCGCGCAACGGCGACCGGAAGACCGCTACGCGCTGCTGCTGTTCAGCTCGACCCCGATGGCGGTGGTGTCTTTCACTCAGCACGGCGACGTGGTGCAGGCGGCGATCGAAGCCGGCGGCATCGGCCGCGGCCTGTCGGAAACCGACATCGGTCGCGCCCTGCTGGCAGGTGCCGAACAATTCGAGCGGCGCGCCTACTCGGGCAGCCGCATCCTGCTGCTGGTATCGGACGGCGCCGCCCAGGTCGATCCCGACATGCGCGAACGCATCACCCGCGCGCTGAACAAGAACCGGGTCGCGGTGTACTGGGTCTTCATCCGCTCCGCCCTCAGCCAGGGACTGGATGGCGACCCGAACGACGGCAACATGCCGGAGGCGGCGCTGCACGCCTTCCTGAAATCGACCGGCGTGCCCTATCAGGCTTTCGAAGCCGAAGACCCCGAAGCGGTCAAGCAGGCGGTGGCCGAGGTCGACCGCCAGCAGAACCTGCCACTCGATTACGCCGAACGCATTCCGCGCCGCGACTTCTCGGCCTGGTTCTTCGCACTGGCTCTGCTGGCCGGCGCCCTCGCGCTGGCCAGTCGCCTGCTGACGAAACCGGCCTGGACACAGGACCTTCCATCATGAAACTTCGCCAGGCGGGCACTCTGCTCGTCATCCTGCTCGTGTTGAGCCTGCTGTTTTCGGCCTATGAAGCTTACCGGCTGTCGCAGGCGCGCGACTTCAACCGTCTGCTCTCCACCGCCGTCGATGCCGCGGCCACGCAGGACGCGCCGGAAGCCGAATTCGCCCGCGCGCTGTCGCTGGCCGCGCGCAACGACTACGAAGGTGCCGTGCGCGCCTACAAGGCGCTGTCGCGCGCGACCGAGGGTGCGCTGCTGGAAGCCGTGCTGTACAACCTCGGCAACCTGCACCTGCGCGAGGCGCTCAAGTACGGTCCGGAGGAAATCGGCCGTTCGCTGCCGCTGGCCGAACTGGCCAAGACCAGCTATCGCGAATTGCTGCAGCGCAATCCGCACCACTGGGACGCGAAGTACAACCTCGAACGCACGCTGCGCCTCGCGCCCGAGCGCGAGGAGGTGCTGACGGAAGCACCGCCGCTGCCGCAGAACAGCGAGCGCGCGGTGACGACCATGAAAGCCTTCACGCTGGGGCTGCCATGATGGTTTCGCCCGCTGTGCTGCTGGCCCGCGCGCGCAGTGCGCACGCGTTGCCGCTCAGTCTGGCGGTACTGCTGTTTGCGGTGGCCGCCGTACTGCCGCCGCTGCCGCTGCCCGGCCCCAGCTTTCACCATATGGTGGTGCTGGACATCACGCAGAGCATGAATACGCGGGATTACGAACTCGATGGCAAACCGGTCAGCCGGCTCGACTATGCCAAGCACAGTCTCGGCCGGTCGCTGCGCACCCTGCCCTGCGGCTCGCGCATCGGCTGGGGCGTGTTCTCGGAGTACCGTCTGCTGGCGCTGATGACGCCGGTCGAAGTGTGCGGCAACTACCACGAACTGCTGGCGACGCTGGCCAATATAGATGGCCAGATGTCGTGGGCCGGTGCCAGCGAGGTATCGAAGGGGCTGTTTTCGTCGATCCGCGCACTGCGCGACATGGAACAGCCGCCGTCGCTGGTGTTCGTCACCGACGGTCACGAAGCACCGCCGTTGAATCCGAAGATGCGACCGTCCTTCGACGGCGAGCCGGGGCTGGTGAAGGGCCTGATCGTCGGCACCGGCGGCGCCACGCTGAGCCCGATTCCGAAACTGGACCTCGATGGCCGGCTGCTCGGCTACTGGAAGGCAGACGAGGTGGTGCAGAGCAACACGGCCTCGCGCGGACGCAATGGCAGCGCAGCGCAGGAGACCATGGTCGACGAGTCCGGCCAGGCGATCGAGAGTACGCGGGCCAGCGGCACCGAGCACCTGTCGAACCTGAAGGGCGCCCACCTGCGCGATCTGGCGACCCAGACCGGCATGCGCTACGAGGCGCTCGCATCGCCTGACGAACTGGCAAATGCGCTGGTCGATCCGGCTTTCGCGCGTCAGCAATCGGTGCCTACGGAACTGGGTTGGGTGTCGGCACTGCTCGGTCTGCTGTGCCTCGCCTGGGCCTATCGCCCCGATCTGCGCCTTCCCCGCCCCACGGCTTGACGATGCATTACCGCTCTGTCGCGCGGTGATGCATCGTGCAACAGCGCGTCGCGCAGCCCGGGTTTCGAGCCGCTTGCGCCGTGCGCCCGGACCAATCAGGGAAAACCAACCATCAAGACAGGGACGGCTTCCCGATCTACGGGAGAAGGCTCACCCAGCCCGGGGAGAATCTCCTGCCGTTGCAGTTTGCCATGCTATAAAACCCATAACCCGATGGAGGCGAGCCACTTATGACCTCTCGGGCCGGCGGTTGCGTTTCGGTCTCGAAACGCCCCGGTTAAATAAATAGCAACAAGGAGAAGCCAATGTCCAGCAAGTTCAAGCAAGTGCCGCTATGGCTGGCTGCACTCGCAATTCCGGGGACCGCCCTGGCCAACGCCGATGTCGCCAAGCTGATCAAGGACCCGAAGAACTGGGCCATGCAGGCCGGCAACTTCGAAAACCAGCGCTACAGCACCCTGAACCAGATCAACAAGAAGAATGTGAAGGACATGAAGGTCGCCTGGACCTTCTCGACCGGCGTGTTGCGCGGTCACGAAGGTGGTCCGCTGGTCATTGGCGACACGTTGTTCGTGCATTCGCCGTTCCCCAACAAGGTGTTCGCGATCGATCTGGAAACCCAGAAGATCAAGTGGAAGTACGAGCCGAAGCAGGATCCGTCAGTGATCCCGGTGATGTGCTGCGACACCGTCAATCG